>NZ_JMKU01000005.1 GCF_000687165.1 Paracidovorax oryzae ATCC 19882
TGGGCCTGAAACCCATCCACACGCCCGTGTGTAGCCCGCAGAGCAACGGGATTGCCGAGAGCTTCGTCAACACCTTCAAACGGGACTACGTGGCCCGCATGGACCTGAGTGATGCAAGGACGGTGCTGGCCCAACTGCCGGCTGCCTTCGAGCACTTCAACGAGGTGCACCCACACTCGTCGCTGAAAATGTGTTCGCCTCGTGAGTTCAGGCGGCAGCAGGCCGCCCGGGTGCGGCTGGAGCCATCGGTGGACCAGACGCTTTATTGCGAATAGGACGGGACCGGGAATACGGGGGCAACATCAGGCGCACATTGCAATCGAGTTGCGAGAGCGGGCCACGCGCAGGCTACGACGGCTACAAACGCAAGCGTGGCAGCAAGGTGCACATGGCTGTGGACACGCTGGGCCACCTGCTGGCTGTGCATGTCACGCCTGCAGACGAACAGGAGCGCGCGCAAGTGCAACGCCTCTGCGAAGACGTGCAGCAGGCCACGGGCCACACGGTGAAACTGGCCTGGGCGGATCAGGGCTACACGGGTGAAGCGCCATCCAAGGCGGCGCAGGACAACGGCATCGACCTGCAGATCGTGAAGCTGCCCGAGGCGAAGAAGGGCTTCGTACTGCTGCCACGGCGCTGGGTAGTGGAGAGAAGCTTCGGCTGGCTGGCGAGATTCCGCAGACTCACACGGGACTACGAGCGCCTACCCGAAGTGCTCGGCGGGCTGCATTTCTTGGTCTTCGCTGTGCTCATGTTGCCTGCCGCTGCACGGGTGCTGGCAGCGGCGGGAAGTTCATAACACGCTCTAGGAAAAGGGTTTTGCAGACCTTCCCTAGATATGCAAGCTTCGACTTAGGTAGTCTTTAATCTCAAACAGATTGACTTGAAAACGTTCAGCATCCTCTGGGCGAATCATTATTGTCAGCTTGTTGCTGAACACCTTTCCGATTGCGGCATCGGCAAACGATTGCGCGATCTTCTCTGTCATCTTCTTTCGAGACGTATCTATGCGACCTCGCCCCGTTCCAACCAGAGGAACCGCAAGATCATGCAAATGCCCCTGATCGGCAATGAACTGCCACAGGCACTCAAGCGCATCCTCTACGTCGCGAAGCGTTGAATAGGCCGTACCATGAGAGTTCAATCTCGACATGGCTAGAAAATAGAACGTCTTGTTGCCAGCATTGACCTTTGCCACCGTCCCAATGGGATATTCATGCTTCTTGCCGAGGGCATTGGGATTGATTGACGAATTGACCCCGCTAAGTCCCACTGCAAGCTGTCGGTCAATCTCTGCGGTGTTTCCTTGAAAAAACTTCAGCGCCAGCTGCCCCTGAAGACTATCAGGAGAGATCAGGCCGCTGGCCATATCTGTGTCAAAGGTTGTATTGGTGCTGATGACCGTGTCGCCACCCTCCGCAAAGATGTCTCCAATCTTTACCTCAAACATTACATCCCGCTTTGGAACCTTATATCCAACTCGGGAGACAGGTCGACGAGTGGTGATTACCCAGAGAATCGCCGCGGCAAGGATTGGGAAGATTGCGAATTTGCTGTACTTGTCCTTGGTATAGATTCCCAAGAAGTCCATGAACTCCATGAGGAAGTAAAGAGACCCGACGGTCGCGAAAATGGCAATAAGCGCGTCTCGCGAGAACAGCGCGTACTTCCAGAACGACGCTGTCGCAAGCGATCGAATGAAGAACTTCATAGATGTGATGCCAGCGCTTGATCAGGACAAACTAGCCGGATACCGGAAGAGGCCAGGAGCGCACTTGGTGGCAAGCATCAGGTCGGTATTCTTAAACGCGTGGGTGATCAAGCCCTTTGCCATAGGGACATGCAGAGTTGGCACCAAATTCATCGAGTCCCGAAACACCGGAAGTCCGTCCCATAGGTCCTTTACCGATTGCTTCAACAATCCATTTTCGAGAAGACTGTCTTTTGAGTCATACTCCGGATAGATCACGATAACGGGCAAACCCTGATCGTTGATGCCGTAGTCCACCTCTTCCCTCAACGCCCTCGAGTTTCGAGTGGCCGAGCTAAGAATGAGCACAATGTTCTTTGATGCGCGAAGCCGCTCCCGAAGTCTTGGTTTTAATGTTGTTTCCCAATTACTGTCGTCTCGTACGCTGTAAGTAATGGCGTGTGAATCAGTGAATGGAAACGAAGCATCTTGACCCTTCCACATTCGCAGCGTGTTGTAGTAGCAGAAATCCTTCGTCGCATGTGCACCTAGTGAACTGGGATTGAACGGTTCTGCAACATAGAACGCTGTGTAGTTCCCGCATCTTTGCGCCATATGATCCTCCCTCGTTGTCTCCACAGGATCATACAACTTTGCCAGCCCCCCGCCGGGGGTCGCCTCAGCTCAAACGCTGGACGTTTGCTCTTGGCCGAACACCGTCATTTGCAACCATAGCTTCAAGATGGGTAACCGCTGCAAACCAGTCTGTTGTTGAATCTCCAAAACCGGCAACAAACAACCCCGTGTCATACAGAAATGGCCACTAGTGGCCATTTCCCATAGGTCGCTGCCAACGCCCTTCCACAAGCGCCAGCACCTTCCTCCATCAACCCGCCAACGCCCGCATCTCCCTAATCAGGTCCGATTTCCCCTCAAACCCAATCCCCGGCAACGCCGGCAGCGTCACATACCCGTTCTCCACCTTCACTCCGTCCGGGAATCCGCCATACGGCTGGAACAAATCCGGGTAGCTCTCGTTGCCGCCCAGGCCCAGGCCGGCGGCGATGGCGAGTGACATCTGGTGGCCCCCGTGGGGGATGCAGCGGCTGGGGGACCAGCCGTTCTCTTTGAGCATGTCGAGCGTGCGCAGGTATTCGACGAGGCCGTAGCTGAGGGCGCAGTCGAACTGCAGCCAGTCGCGGTCGGGGCGCATGCCGCCGTGGCGGATGAGGTTGCGGGCGTCCTGCATGGAGAACAGGTTTTCGCCCGTGGCCATGGGGCCCTGGTACACCTCGCCGAGTTTGGCCTGTAGTTCATAGTCGAGCGGGTCGCCGGCCTCTTCGTACCAGAACAGGGGGTATTGCGAGAGGGCCTTGCCGTAGTCGATGGCGGTTTGCAGGTCGAAGCGGCCGTTGGCGTCCACGGCGAGCTGCTGGCCGGGGCCGAGGATCTTCAGGACGGATTCGATGCGTTCGCAGTCATCCGCCAGCGTGGCGCCGCCGATCTTCATCTTGACGACGGAGTAGCCGCGCGCGAGGTAGCTCTCCATCTCTTGCTTCAGGCCGTCCAGGCCCTTGCCGGGGTAGTAGTAGCCGCCGGCCGCATAGACGAAGACGCGCGGGTTGGCGGGCGTACCGTTGCCGTAGCGCTCGGCGAGCAGCTGGTAGAGGGGCTTGCCGGCTATTTTTGCCACGGCGTCCCACACGGCCATGTCGATGGTGCCGACGGCGACGGAGCGCTCGCCATGGCCGCCGGGTTTTTCGTTGGTCATCATGCGCGCCCAGATCTTGTGGGGGCACAGGTTCTCGCCCGTGTCATCGACCAGGGAGGCGGGGTCGGCCTCCAGCACGCGCGGGATGAAGCGGTCGCGCATGAGCGCGCCCTGGCCGTAGCGGCCGTTGGAGTTGAAGCCGTAGCCGATCACCGGCTTGCCGTCGCGGATGACGTCGGTGACGACGGCCACGAGGCTCAGCGTCATCTTCGAGAAGTCGATGTAGGCGTTGCGGATATCGGACTTGATGGGGCGCGTGGATTCGAGGATGTTGACGATTCGCATGGTGGTCAAAGGCGCGGGCCGTGTGGGATGAAACGGGATGGATGAAGGGGCGGCTCAGCGGGCGAGCGAGGAGCCGCCGCAGATGGCGATGTCCTGCCCGGTGATGGCCGCCGCCGCGGGCGAGAGCAGGTAGCCCGTGAGCGCAGCGATTTCCGCGGGTTCGATGAGGCGGCCGATGGGCGGCAGGCGCGGCGCGCTGCCGGCGCGGGCCGGGTCGGCGAGCATGCCGGTGGCGGTGGCGGCGGGCGAGACGACGTTGACGGTGACGCCCTGCCCCGCCACCTCGGCCGCCCAGCTGCGCGCGAGGGCGATGAGCGCGGCCTTGGTGGCGGCGTACTGGCCGCGCCCGGGCATGCCCTGGGCCACGCGGCTGCCGATGAAGACGACGCGGCCCCGCCCGCGAGCGGCCATGGCGGGCACGAGGGCGTCGGCGAGGCGTGTGGCGGCATCGACGTGCAGGCACCACATGAGTTCGCCGCCGGCATGGTCCAGCTGGCCGAGCGGGCCGACCCGCAACACGCCTGCAGCGTGTACCAAGGCA
The DNA here is from genome assembly GCF_000687165.1 of Paracidovorax oryzae ATCC 19882. Taxonomy (GTDB): domain Bacteria; phylum Pseudomonadota; class Gammaproteobacteria; order Burkholderiales; family Burkholderiaceae_C; genus Paracidovorax; species Paracidovorax oryzae. The sequence continues at coordinate 4,288 of NZ_JMKU01000005.1, forward strand.
TCGGGGGCCCGGGGCGCAGGCGGGGATTTCGGCGGCTGGGGGCTGGCGTGGCCCGATGCGTTCGGTGCCACGGTTTCGCGCGGCCCAGCCTCCAGCAACCCCGCCGCGGCCCGGGCGATGGCCTCGCCGTCGGCCAGGTCCACGGGCAGGTGCGCGAAGGCCGGGTGCACGATGGCGGGCGGCGCGATGTCGAGCCCCGTCACGCGCCAGCCGGTTGCGAGCAGCGATTCGGCGATGGCGCGGCCGATGCCGCTGCTGCTGCCGGTGACGACGGCATGGGGCACGGGGCCGGCCGCTGGAAGCGTGTCATTCGGCACGGATGCGGCCCTCGGTCACGATTTTCTGGGAGCGCTCCATGTCCTCGCGCTGGAATTTGGCGAAATCTTCCGCGCTGCCGGGCGTGACGAGCAGGCCCTGCTCCTTGAGCTTGGGGCCGATCTCGGCGAGGGCCTTGTTGACCTCGGCGTTGAGGCGCTGCACGAGCGCGGGCGGGGTCTTGGCCGGGGCCCAGAGGCCGTACCAGCTGTAGAACTCGTAGCCGGGGATGGTTTCGGCCACGGTGGGCACGTCCGGCAGGCTGGGCACGCGCTGGGCCGAGGTGACGGCCACCACGCGCAGCATGCCGCTCTTGTGGTACTGGAGCGAGCCGAGGATGGGGTCGATGAAGCCGTCGATCTGCCCGCCGATCAGGTCCTGGAAGGCCGGGGCCGTGCCCTTGTACGGCACGATCAAATAATCGATCTTGCCGGCGCGCTTGAGCAGTTCGGTGGAAAGATGCCCGGCCGAGCCGATGGAGCCGACGGCGAAGGTCATCTTGCCGGGGCGCGCCTGGGCGTAGGCGATCAGGCTCTTGATGTCGGTGATGGGCAGGTCCTTGTTGATCGCGACCGAGAGGGGCGCCTTGGCGACCAGGGCCACGGGGATGAAGTCCTGCGTGACGTTGTAGGGCACGGACTTGAGCGTCATCGGCGCCGTGGTGTGCGTGGAGGCACTGAACAGCAGGGTGTAGCCGTCGGCCGCCGCCTTGGCGACGGTATCGCCGCCGATCACGCCGCTGCCGCCGGGCTTGTTGTCCACGACGAAGGACTGGCCCATCTGCTCGCCGAGCTTCTGCGCGAGCATTCGGCCGACGGCGTCGAGCGTGCCGCCCGGCGGGAAGGGGATGACCATCCGCACGGGCTTGTTCGGATAGGTCTGCGGCTGTGCCACGGCGCCGGCCGCCACCGCGAGGGCGGCGGCGCCCAGGGCGGCGCGGAGGAAGTGCTTGCGTTGCATGGTGTCTTGTCTCCTGTCGTTGTTTCTTTGTGAGGCCACCCAGGCGCAGGGGACTCAAAATCCCCCGCCCCTTTTTGCTGGTGCTGCTGGCGTTCAGCGCTGGAGCAGGCCGGCCTGCTTCACCGCCGCGCGCAGCGCGTCCATTTCCTTGGCGCTCGGCGCCTCGGTGGGCGGGCGCACGGTGGCGTCGTCGATCACGCCGGCCAGGTACATGCCGCCCTTCATGCGGGCATGGGCCTCGCCCGTGGGTTCGCCGCCGCCATAGACGGCGTCTTTCAGCGGGGTGATGACGGCCTGCACTTCCATGGCCTTCTTGAGGTCGCCCGCCTTGACGGCGTTCCACAGGTCGATGATGAGCTGCGGGATGAAGGTGGCGAAGCCGACCAGCGCGCCATCGACGCCCTGCACCATGGAGGCGAGCAGGTATTCGTCGTGGCAGGTGAGGATGGCCTTGGAGGCATCGGCCTCGCGGATCGCCTGGATGTCGCGGGCGTATTTGTTCATGTCGCGCTGGCCCACCTTGAAGGCCTGCAGGTAGGGCAGCTTCGCGAGGTCTGCGAGCAGTTGCGACGAGTAGGAGGCGCGCGTCCAGGCGGGATAGACGTGGCAGACGAGGTCGGCCTCCGGCGCGGCCTCATGGATCGCCTCGAAGTACTGCAGGGCATGGCCGGAGGTGAAGCCGAAGCGCAGCCAGTGGTGCGGGGGCATCACGTCGAGGGCGACGGCGCCGGCGGCGACGGCGGCGCGGGCATGGTCGGCGGCGTCCTTCAGGCCCTCGCAGACGATGGAGGAAATGACGGGGCAGCGTCCTTTCAGTTCATCCGCCACGATGCGGGTGACTTCGGCGCGCTCGGCCGGGGTGAGCGAGAACACTTCGCCCGTGTGGCCGTTGGTCATGATGGCGACCACGCCGTCGTGGCCGGCCAGCCAGGAGGCGAGCTTGCGCAGGGCGGGCTCGTCGATGCGGTGGTCCGGCGTGAAGGGGCACGAAATGGCGGGGATGATGCCGCGATAATTCGCGATGGAAGGCATGTGGGCTGTCTCCGTGGTTCCGGGATGGTCCCGTCGTTGGATCGTTGGATGGAAGGGGAACGCAGCGGATGATTCCCGCCCCGCCCGCGGCCGTCCAATACCCGAATCGCATACAACTATCCGCGCGTGCCGCCACGCGCCAGGAGACCCATGGGCCCCGGCAACCGACCGCTGGATCTGGAGTGGCTGGAGGATTTCCTCGCCCTCGCCGAGAGCGGCAATTTCTCGCGCGCGGCCGAGGCCCGCGCCATCGCGCAGCCCGCGTTCAGCCGCCACATCCGCGCGCTGGAGGATTGGGTGGGCGCCGAGCTGTTCGACCGCAGCGCGCACCCAGCCACCCTCACCGCAGCGGGGCAGCGCTTCCAGCCGCTGCTGGAAGACGTGCTCGCGCGGCTGGAGGCGGCGCGGATCAAGGCCTGCGCGGCGCAGGCCCAGGCGGCGGCCAGCCTGCGCTTCGCGGCGACGCATGTGCTCTCGCTCACGTTCTTTCCGCGCTGGCTCGGGGGGCTGGAGTCGCAGTTGCGGCTGGGGCCGATCCAGACGATTTCTGACAGCTACCAAGCCTGCGAGGACCTGGCCCTGCAGCGGCGCGTGCAGTTCGTGCTCTGCCACGGCCATGCGGCCGTGCCGGGGCGGCTGGACGAGGCGGGCTATCCGGCGGCGCGCCTGGCGGACGACGTGCTGCAGCCCGTGTCGGCACCGCAGGGGGACGGCACGCCGCTGCATGCCATCCCCGATCCGCAGGCGCAGGGCAGCGCGCGGCCGCCGCTGCCGGTGCTGGCGTACAGCGATGCCTCGGGCCTGGGGCGGATCATGCGCGCGCTGCGCAGGGGCGTGTTCGATGCGGGGGGCGTGGCCGGCATGCCGGGCGAGGTGGAGGTGGTGTTCACCGCCCACCATGCGGCGCTGCTCAAGGCGATGGCGCTCGAAGGCCGCGGCATGGCATGGCTTCCGCGCAGCCTGATCGCGGAGGAACTGCAATCAGGCGCGCTGGTGGCCGCCGGGCCGGCCGGATGGGACGTGCCGGTGGAGATCCGGCTGTACCGGCAGCGCACGGAGATGTCGGACGCGGCGGAGACGCTCTGGCGCCTCGCCGCGGGCGGGCAGGCCGGGCAGGCCGCGGGCACCGCCCTGCCCTGATGCGCCGCCAGGCGGCGGCGGGTGTTCAATCCTTGTGGAAGCGCGTGCCCTGGCCGATGGTGCAGCGGTAAGCCACGGACGGCGTGCGCAGGTCGTAGCCCGGCAGGTTGAACATCCAAGTGGTGAAGTCCACGGACTGGTCGGGGCGCACCTGGTAGCGCATGAACTGGACGATGGGCTGGCCGTCGCCCGCCACGGTGAAGTGCGAATCGCTGAAGGAGACGGTGCCGTCCGGCACGATGCGGTAGGCGTCGATGCGGCGGCCGCCGCGCGTCTGCGAGGGCTTGGCACCGCCCTGGGGCATGCACTGGGAGAGATCGATGGCGACGGAGACGCTCTCGCCCTGGTCCAGCGCCTGCTGGATGGCGGCGTGGGTGGGCAGGACGTCGCCGGCATGGGCGGCGGCCATCCAGAGGGCGGGCGCGAGCAGCAGGCAGTAGGTGCGGTAGGGCAGCAGTCGGACCATGGTTGCGAACCTTTCGATGCATGGGTTGGAGGCAAAAGCGTGCCCATGGTAGGCAGCCATCGCGTCCGTGGTACCCCTGCCGCGCAGGGTGGCCACGGTGCGCGCGCGCAGGTCCGGCGACGGTGGCGATGTGCCCTTTGCACGGGAAAACCCTTATCCCACAAGGCCTGCGCGCCGATCGGCGCCGGCCGCAGGGACCTGCCGGACGGCTCGGCATTCAGGAACTTCATCCACTGCATTAGCTTTCAGCGGGATGCCAGCCAGGCGCTTCGATAATCCGGTGATGGAAAAAAGACACCGCGCCACCGGCATCGGGCTGGTCGCCATCCTTCTGTGGGCGTCGATCGTGGGCCTGATCCGCGGCGTGAGCGAGGGCCTGGGCGCGGTGGGCGGCGCGGCGATGATCTACAGCGCCGCAGCCGCCCTGCTGTGGGCGACGGTGGGTTTCACGCCGCTGCGCGCGTTCCCGCGCCGCTACCTCGCGTGGGGCAGCGTGCTGTTCGTGGGCTACGAGCTGTGCCTGTCGCTGTCCATCGGCCATGCGCGCAGCCGCCAGCAGGCGATCGAGGTGGGCATGGTGAACTACCTGTGGCCGACCTTCACCATGCTGGCCGCGATCGCCTTCAACGGCCAGCGCGCCAGCTGGCTGGTGGTGCCGGGGCTGGCCGTGTCGCTGGCGGGCATCTGCACGGTGCTGGGCGGCGGCAACGGCGTGAGCCTGGCCGGCATGGCCGCCAACATCCAGGACAACCCGCTGAGCTACGGCCTGGCCTTCACCGGGGCCGTGGCCTGGGCCGCGTACTGCACGGTGACGGCACGCCTGGCCCGCGGCACGAACGGGATCACGCTGTTCTTCCTGCTCACCGCGCTGGTGCTGTGGGCCCGGTACCTGGCCGGCGGCGCACCCGCGATGCAATGGAGCGTGCCCACGGCGGTGCAGCTGGCGTTCGCGGCGGCGGCGATGGGTTTCGGCTACGCGGCGTGGAACGTCGGCATCCTGCACGGCAATGTCACGGTGCTGGCCGGGGCGTCGTATTTCACGCCGGTGCTGTCGGCGGCGCTGGCCGCGCTGCTGCTGCGCGTGCCGCTGTCGGCGGCCTTCTGGGCGGGGGCGTGCATGGTGTGCGGCGGCGCGGTGCTGTGCTGGCTCGCCACCCGCGGCCGGCCGCGTGCGCCCGGCCCCGAGGCCTGCTGACGGCCGGCGCGCGCGGCACAGGGCGGAAGGCGGAGCGATCAGTCCATGGTCAGGTGCGCGTTCTTCACCACCTGCGCCATGCGCGCGGCCTCGCTGCGGAAGAAGGCTGCGGCCTGCCCGGGCGGGGTGAGCTTGATCTCGTAGCCCTGGGCGACGAGCGCGTCGCGCGCCGCGGGCATGTCCATCGCGGCCTGGAAGCCGCCGTAGAGGCGCGCGATTTCCGCCTTCGGCAGGCCGGCCGGCCCCACGGGCGCGATCCAGCCGTCGAGCTCGAAACCCGGCAGGCCCTGCTCGGCAATGGTGGGCACGCCCGGCAGCGTGGGCACGCGCGCCGCGGTGGTCACGCCCAGCGCCCGCAGCGCGCCCGACTGGATGTGGGGCGCGGCGGGAGCAGCCGCCACCACGGCCAGCTGCACCTGGCCGCCGAGCACGTCGTTCATCAGCGGCCCCATGCCTTTGTACGGGATGTGCTTGATGTCCAGCCCGGCCCGGTCCACGAACATGGCCGCGCCCAGGTGCAGGATGGTGCCGTTGCCGGAGGAGCCGTAGTTCAGCACGCCGGGCCTCGCCTTCGCATAGGCGATCAGCTCGCGCACGTTGGCGGCCGGCAGGGCCGGGTTGGCGACGAGCACGAAGGGGGTCGCGCCCAGGATGGTGATGGGCGTGATGTCGGCCAGCGAGTCGAACGGGATGTTCCGGTACACGCTGGGGTTCACCACGTGGTTGTTGGAGACCACGCCGATGACCGATCCGTCTTTCGGCGCGCGCACGATCTGCGCGGTGCCGGTGATGCCGCCCGCTCCGGGCAGGTTCTCGATCACCACCGGCTGGCCGAGCGCCTTCGCGAGGCTGGCGCTGATGGCGCGGATGGCGCCGTCGGCCCCGGAGCCGGCCGAGAGCGGCAGGATGACGCGCAGCGGCCGGTCCGGGTGGCCCTGCGCGCGTGCGGGGCGCAGGCCGGTCCAGGCCGCAGCCAGGGCAGCGGCGCCCCAGGCAGCCGCCGTGCGGCGGGTCAACCCGCCAGCAGGTCCGGCGGGGCCGGCAGGCACCGCAGGCGCGGCATCGGGGCGGCTGCGGCCGGGGGCCGCCTTCGGAAGTTCAGGGTTCGGCATGCGCGTGTCTCCATCGTTGTGGTGGGGCCGCGCGGACTGGCGCCGCGCTCGTCGAGGCCCCGGGGAATTCGGTCGGCCGGTCAGGCCACGGAACAGGCCTCGAGCAGCGCGTCGATGGCGCCGGGTGCGTAGCCCAGCCCTTCGAGCAGTTCGCGCGTGTGTTCGCCCAGGCGCGGTGGATCGGCGCGCACGGGCAGGCGTTCGCCGCCCATGCGCAGCGGCAGGAGCGTGACGCGCGCGCGCTCGCCAGCGTGCTCGCCGTCGGGCAGCGTGACGTCGGCCAGGCCGCCGGTGGCGTTCAGGTGGGGATCGTCGAAGAGCTGCTCCGGCCGCAGGATGGGTGCGAACGGCAGGCCGTGGCGCTCGAAGACGGCGGCGAGCGCGTCGGCCGTGTGCTCCGCGAGGCGCCGCCGCAGCTCCGGCAGCAGCGTGCCCCGGGCCCGCACGCGGTCGTTGTTGGTGGCCAGGGCCGGGTCGGCTTTCAGGTCGGCGTAGCCCATGGCATCGCAGAAGGTCTGCCACTGCGCGTCGCTCACCGCCGCCAGGAAGATCTGGCCGCCGTCCTTCACGCTGAACACGTCGTACACGGCCCAGGAGGAGATGCGGTCCGGCATGGGCGCAGCGGGCTGGCCGGTCACGGCGTACTGCATCATGTGCTGGCCTACCAGGAACACGTTGTTCTCGAACAGCGCGGAGTCCACTTCCTGGCCGCGGCCGGTGCGCGCGCGCTGCATCAGCGCCGCCATGGCGCCGATGGCGCCGAACATGCCGCCCATGATGTCGTTCACGCTGGTGCCCGCGCGCAGCGGGTCGCCGGGGCGGCCCGTCATGTAGGCGAGGCCGCCCATCATCTGCACCACTTCGTCGAGCGCCGTGCGGTGCTCGTAGGGCCCGGGCAGGAAGCCCGTGTGGTTCACGTACACCAGCCCTTCGTTCAGGCGCGAGAGGGCCGCATAGTCGAGGCCGTATTTGGCCATCACGCCGGGCTTGAAGTTCTGCGCCACCACGTCGGCGGAGGACGCGAGCCGGATCGCCACCCCCAGCCCCTCGGCGCTGCGCAGGTCGATCGCGATGCTCTTCTTGTTGCGGTTGAACATCGGGAAGAAGCCCGCGCCCGCGCCCAGCAGGTGGCGCGTGCGGTCGCCGTCCACGGGCTCGACCTTGATGACCTCGGCGCCGAGGTCGGCCAGCACCATGCCGCAGGTCGGCCCCATGACCATGTGGGTGAACTCCACCACGCGCAGGCCCGCCAGCGGCAGGGTGGATTGCGGGGAAGGGGCCGGGGAAGCAGTCAGGGAAGTCATGGACAGCGGAAATGAAGGATCGGACGGAAGAAAGGACCAGCGGCAGGCAACGGGGCACCGCGCGAAGGCGCAGCCAGGCACGCAGCAGGTGCGTGCCGGCCCGCTTCAGGCGGGCACCGGCTCGGGCCGCGCCACGAGGCCGCCCCGCGGCAGGCCGGCGCGCCAGAGTGTCCCATGCAGGGTCTCGCCCGCCAGCCACTCCGGCACGCGCCCGCGCAGGGCCAGCAGGGCCGGCAGGTCCAGGCCGGTGGCGATGCCCATGCGCTCCAGCATGAAGGCGAGGTCTTCCGTGGCCACGTTGCCGCTGGCGCCGGGCGCATGCGGGCAGCCGCCGATGCCGGCCAGGCTCGCGTCGAACCGCGTGACGCCCACCTGCCAGGCCGCGCAGGCATTGGCCAGGCCCATGCCGCGGGTGTCGTGGAAGTGCGCGCAGGCGAGGCGGTCGCCCACCCGGTCGCGGGCCTTGCCGAAGAGCCGGGCGACCGAGACCGGATCCGCATAGCCCACGGTGTCGGCCAGGCTCACGCGGTCGGCTCCGGCGTCCAGCAGCGCCTGCAGGAGGCGCAGCACCTCGGCTTCGTCCACGTTCCCCTGCAGCGTGCAGCCGAAGGCCGTGCCCACGCCGCCCTCGATGAGGGTGCGGCTGCCGGAGGCATCGCGTGCCGCGCGGATGCGCGCCACCTCGGCCACGGCCTCGTCGGGCGTCTTGCGCAGGTTGGCCAGGCTGTGCGCATGGCTCGCCGAGAGCGGCACCACCATCAGGTGCGCGCCGCATTCGAGCGCGCGTTCGGCGCCCTTCAGGTTGGGCACCAGCACCGAGGCCACCAGCCCCGGCAGCGTCCGGGCGAACGCCAGCACCTCGGCCGTGTCCGCCAGTTGCGGCAGCAGGCGCGCGGGCACGAAGGAGCCCACCTCGATCTCCCGCTGCCCGGCAGCGTGGGCCGCGGCGACCCAGGCGATCTTGCGCTCCGTGGGGAGGATGGCGGCGATGCTCTGCAGGCCGTCGCGCAGGCCGACCTCGCGCACCTGTGCGCGCGGCGCGGGGTCGCGCGCCGTGGCGGATGCGTCGGTGGATGGGGTCATGGATGTCTCCTCGTTCCGGGCCGTCGGCGGCCGTGTGTCCTATTCTAGAAATTCCCGCACACTCCATGATCTCAATTTGGGAAGCCCAGAATTTCCCAAAAGGAACATCTCAACCATGCGCTCCCTCGATCTCCAGACCCTGCGGCTGTTCGTGGCCGTCTGCGAACAACGCAACATCGCGCGCGCGGCGGAGCGCGAATCCATCGTGGGTTCGGCGGTCAGCAAGCGCCTGGCGCAACTGGAGGACACCCTGGGCACCCGGCTGCTGGTGCGCAGGCGCCACGGCGTGGCCCCGACGCCCGCCGGGGAGACGCTGCTGGAGCACGCGCGCGAGATGCTGGCCACCGCGGGCCGCATCGAGCGCGACATGGCCGGCTTCGCCACGGGCGTGCGCGGCCACGTGCGCATGCTGGTCACGGCCTCGGTCATGGCCGAATCGCTGGCCGACGACGTGGCCGCCTTCCTGCAGGAGCCTGCGCACCGTGACATCCAGGTGAGCATGGAAGAGCGCGTGAGCCCGGAGGTGGTGCGCGGCGTGCGCGAGGGCAGCGCCTCGCTGGGCATCTGCTGGGACGCGGCCGACCTGCAGGGGCTGCACACCCGCGCCTACCGCAGCGACCACCTCGCCATCGCGGCCCATGCGTCCCATCCCGTGGCGGCCCTGGAGACCGTGCGCTTCGCCGACGTGCTGGGCTACGAGTTCGTCAGCATGCCCGCCCTGAGCGCGGTGCAGGTGCTGCTGGCGCGCGCGGCCGCGCTGGAGGGGCGCAGCCTGCTGCACCGGGTGTTCGTGTCCAACTTCGACGCCGCGCTGCGCGTGGTGCGCGCCAACCTGGCCATCAGCGTGGTGCCGCGCGAGGTGGCGGAGCCGTTCGCCGCCGCCAGCGGCGTGCGCGTGGTGCCGCTGGCCGACCCCTGGGCCCGCCGGCGCTTCGCCCTGTGCGCCCGGGCGGGCGACGGCCTGCCCGCTGCCGCGGCACTGCTGGCCGATTACCTGGCGCACCGCGGGGGCGACGGGGGGGCAGCGCGAGTGCAACAGGCGGGTAACACCTGAGTTATTTGGGCGAGGTGCCTGCCAGACATGAATTTTGAGCTATTAAACTTGTAGCAAACGAATTTCCAGGCTATATTTTCGCGGTGCCCGGGTGCCCATCCGTCCCGCCAGCCGCGCTCCCCCCTCGCGCAAGGAGAACCCGCCATGAGTTCCAAGGAAAACGCCGCCATCAACCAGCTTTTCGAGAAGCTCGAATGCCGTTATGCGCTGCGCGTGCTCTGGGCCCTGCGCGACGGCCATCCGCAGACGTTCCGGCTGCTGCAGGACAGCGTCGGCGGCATCACGCCCAACACCCTCAACACGCGCATCAAGGAATTGCGCGAGGCCGGCCTGCTGGACCACGGCAGCGACGGCTACACGGTCACCCCCTCGGGCGTGGACCTGCTCAAGCGCCTGAGCGACGTGCAGGCCTTCGCCACCCGCTGGGTCGCCGCCCGTTCCGCCAAGGCCGCCGCGGCGTCCGCAGCCCCCCGCAGCTGACAGGCGGGCAGCGGCCCCCGCGGCCCTTCCCCCTTCCCTTTACCCACCCCAGGAGTTTTTCCCCATGGCATTCACCACCACCCCGTCCGGCCTGCAGTACGAAGACACCACCGTCGGCGAAGGCACCGAGGCCACCAGCGGCCAGCCGGTGCGCGTGCACTACACCGGCTGGCTCTACAACGACGGCCAGCAGGGCGCGAAGTTCGACTCCAGCCGCGACCGCAATGCCCCGTTCGAGTTCCACCTCGGCGCCGGCATGGTGATCAAGGGCTGGGACGAAGGCGTGCAAGGCATGAAGATCGGCGGCCAGCGCACGCTCATCATCCCCGCCGCCCTGGGCTATGGCGCACGCGGCGCGGGCGGCGTGATCCCCCCGAACGCCACGCTGAAGTTCGACGTGGAGCTGCTCGGCGTCGGCCGCTGAGCCGGCCAGCGGGCGCCGTGCCGCAGATTCCGCAGCACGGCAACCTTTCCCTGGCCCACGGGTACCCACGACGCGCAGAACGTCCTGCCGCAACCCGTGGAGTCTTGTCCCGTGAAAATTTCCCGTCACCTGCTGGCCCTGGCGCCTGCAGCCGCCCTCTTCCTGGCCGCCTGCGGAGGCGGCAGCAGCCCGACCCCGTCCGTCGCCACCGCGTTCACCGCGCGCACCGTGGTGTCCGACGGCAGCGTCCCGTCCACGCAGACGGACCCCAACCTCAAGAACGGCTGGGGCATCGCCTTCAATCCGCAGGGCTTCGTGTGGGTGACGGCCACCGCCACCCAGAAATCCACGCTCTACGACGGCAACGGCGTGCCGCAATCGCTGGTGGTCACGGTACCGCCCGCGGGCACGGCGCCAGCCAACCCGACCGGCATCGTGTTCAGCGGCGGCAGCGACTTCCAGGTCACCAAGGGCGGCGTGACCGGCCCGAGCCGCTTCATCTTCTCGAGCGAAGACGGCAGCATCGCCGGCTGGAGCCCCGCCGCCGACCTGAACAACGCCATCGTCACCTACAGCGACGGCGCGGGCGGCGCGGTGTACAAGGGCCTGGCGATCGCCGCCAACGGCAATGCCAACTTCCTCTACGCCACCGACTTCCGCAACCGCAAGGTGGACGTGTTCGACGGCAGCTTCCGCAAGGTCCGGCTCGCCAGCGACTTCTCCGACCCGCAGCTGCCCGCCGACTACGCCCCCTACGGCATCCAGGCCATCGGCTCGCGCATCGTGGTGACCTATGCGCGCCAGGACGCCAGCGGCCGCAACGCCGTACACGCCAGCGCCACGGGCGCGGTGAACCTGTTCAATACCGACGGCACGCTGGCCCAGCGCCTGCTGCAGCCCGGCGCCCCGCTGAACGCGCCCTGGGGCGTGGCCCTGGCGCCCGCGAACTTCGGCGGTGCCTCCGGCCAGCTGCTGATCGCCAATGAAGGCGACGGCACCATCGGCGCCTTCGACATGGCCACCGGCGTGACGAAGGGCGTGCTGGCCCAGGCCGACGGCACCGTGCTGCGCGTGGACGGGCTGCGCGGCATCGCGTTCGGCAACGGGCTGAACCAGCAGCCGCTCAATACGCTGTTCTACATCGCCGGTCCGAACCAGGGCGCCAACGGCGCCTACGGCCGGGTGGACCCGCAGAACTGATTTCAGCCGAACAGCGCGTCCTGCAGGCGGCGGTACTTCTCATCGCCGACCAGTTCGCGGATCTTCGGGGCCAGCGCGGCGAGCTCCTCGACGTTGCGCGCGCCCTCCACCGCCAGGTTCAGGCGGAAGCCGCGCAGGCCGGCGCCGGAGGTGAGTTCGGTGGCGACCCGGTAGGCGCCCTGGTAGCGGTCCGCCATCGCGGTGGCGGCCGGGGCGGGCGACGCGTCCGGCCCCGCGGCGGACGGGCCCTGCCCCATGCCGGCCGGCGCGGCCTGCACGCGCGCCAGGGGACGCCCATCCGGGCTCTCCAGCAGCCCCTGGTCGATCATGGTCTGCACGTCGTCCATGGTGATGCCCACGGCCGCCGTGGCGGCCAGTACCTGCCCCACGGTGCGCCGGCCGTCGAAGAGGATGAATGCGGATCGCTGGCGCGGCGTGAGGCCGCGATGGCGATCCTTGAGAGCCAACTGGCCGGCGGGGGTTTTGACGAGAAGCACGGTGGATCCGGCACGCGGCCGCGAGTGGCGATGTGCGGCGCAGAGTCGCATGCGCCCCCGGGTTTGTGAATCCGGGTTTCTTCTGTGCATAGGGCGCGCCGTCAGCCGGGCGACCGGCAGGCCAGGTCTGCACGGCGCGTCGCCAGGCTGACCGCCCAGGCCGCCACCAGGCCCGCAGGCACGCCGAACACGCCCGCGGAGACCGGGTCGATGCCGAACCACAGGCCGTCCGGCAGCAGCCAGGCCGGCACCACGGCCTGCACGGCATCGGTGGGGGCGGCGAGGTAGTAGAGCGCCGTGCCCAGGCCGCAGAGCATGCCCGCCACGGCGCCCTGGCGCGTGGCGCCCCGCCAGAAGATACCCAGCACCATGGTGGGCACGAAGGCCGAGGCGGCAATGGAGAACGACGCCGACACCATGGGCAGGATCTCCGAGCGCTTGAGTGCGGCGACGAAGGCGGCGCACAGCGCCACCGCCAGCAGCGCGAACTTGGTGAGGATCACGCGGTGCTCGGGCGACACCGGCCGGCCGCGGCGGCCGCCATGCAGGTAGAGGTCGCGCACCAGGGCGTTGCTGATGGTGAGCAGCAGCCCGTCGGCGGTGGACAGGGCTGCCGCCAGCCCGCCCGCGGCCACCAGCCCGGAGATCACGTAGGGCAGCCCGCCCAGTTCGGGCGTGGCCAGCATGATGAGGTCGGCGCCGAGCCGGATCTCGCCGAACTGCACGATGCCGTCGCCATTGACGTCCTGCACGGACAGCAGGGACGGATCGACCCGCGACCACTGCCCGATCCAGCCCGGGAGCGCATCGAAGCGGCTGCCCACGAGGTTCTGCATGACCTCGAACTTGACCAGCACGGCGAGGGCCGGTGCGCTCAGGTAGAGCAGCGCGATGAAGAACAGCGACCACGCGACCGAGGCGCGCGCGGCCGAGGGCGTGGGCACGGTGTAGTAGCGCGTGAGCAGGTGCGGCAGCCCGGCGGTGCCGACCATGAGGCAGAACATCAATGCCAGGAAGTTGCGGCGCGATGCCTCGTAGGCCTCGCGCTCCGCGGGCGTTCCTTCCGGGTCGCCGGCGTAGGCCAGGCCGTGGGGCGGCAGGCCGCCGAGCGGGCGGGCGCGCTCCCGGGCCTCGCGCATCTCGCGCGTCCAGAGTTCGCGTGCAGCCTCTGCGTCGCGCGGCAGCAGGGACAGTTCGCGGCTGGCGGCCACCACGAGGGCGACGTCGGCATGCGTGTCGCGCAGCCGGTGCACGCGCTCGCGCGCCGCTTCGCGCTCCCGCTCCAGGGCCGCCGGCACGTCGCGCAGCCGCTCCTGCAGTTCATGGGCGCGGCGCTCGTGCGCAGCGACCACCTCGCGCTCGGCGGGCGACTGCAGCAACTCCGACTCCAGCGCGGCGATCTTGCCGATCTGCCCGCCATAGACCGCGGCCGCGAGCGGGTTGCCCAGCTGCTTGTACGCCAGCCACGACACGGGGATCAGGAAGGCCAGCAGGATGACCACGTACTGCGCCACCTGGGTCCAGGTGATGGCCCGCATGCCGCCCAGGAAGGAACACAGCAGCACGCCGCCCAGGCCGAGCATGATGCCGATCTCGAACTGCACGCCCGTGAGCCGCGAGGCGATCAGGCCCACGCCGTAGATCTGTGCCACCACGTAGGTGAAGGAGCACAGCATCGCCGCCAGCGCCGCGATCACGCGCGGCCAGCGCCCGCCGAAGCGCACCTGGAAGAATTCGGGAATCGTGTAGAGGTTCATCGCGCGCAGGTGCGGCGCGATGAGCAGCGCGACGAGGCAGAAGCCCCCCGTCCAGCCCAGCAGGTAGGCGAGGCCGCCGGCCTGCCCCGGCCCGCCCGAGAAGCCCTGCAGGTAGAGCGCACCCGAGAGGCTGATGAACGAGGCCGCGCTCATCCAGTCGGCCGCCGCCGCCATGCCGTTGTAGAACGGCGGGATGCGCCGGCCCGCGACGTAATATTCCTCCGGGTCGGTGGTGCGGCCATAGACGCCGATGGCCGCATAGACCATCACCGAGAGGAACAGGAAGATCGGTCCGATCCATTGCCGCGACAGGCCCCGGCGCTCGGCCCAGGCCATGAGGGCCAGGAAGGCCAGCACGCCCACGGTGTAGAGCGCGAGCAGGCGGTGCAAGCGCCCGTTGCCCGGGCCCCCGGGGCGCCCGTCGTCAGCCATGGGAGCGCGGAGCGGCGTCCGCGCGCTCGAAACGGTCCATCGCCACGCAATAGACCACCACGATGGCGATGAAGGCCAGCACCGCGCCCTGCGAGGCGATCCAGTAGCCCAGCGGCCAGTCGCCCACCCGCCAGGTCAGGTCCCGCACGAAGTAGCAGGCCCCGAAGGACACCGCCGCCCAGGCCAGCAGCAGCGCGGCTTTCAGCCAGAGGTGGCGCGCGTCGTGCAGGTCGGGGGCGAACGGCGCGGCACTCCCGCCGGCCTCGCCGTACGGGTCGGTGGCCGCGCGCTCGCGGCCGTCCGCGGCCCGCGGCGCAGGGGGTGGCGGCGGCGCGGGCATGGTCCGGCGTGCGCCGTCAGCCGGCGAGCTTCTGCCAGGTAGCGATCACGCTGTCGGGGTTGAGCGAGATCGACGAGATGCCCTGCTCCGCCAGCCACAGCGCGAAGTCCGGGTGGTCGCTGGGGCCCTGGCCGCAGATGCCCACGTACTTGCCCTGGCGCTTGCAGGCCTCGATGGCGCGCGAGAGCAGTGCCTGCACGGCCGGGTCGCGCTCGTCGAAGTCGGCGGCCAGCAGTTCCAGGCCGGAGTCGCGGTCCAGGCCCAGGGTGAGCTGGGTCAGGTCGTTGGAGCCCACCGAGAAGCCGTCGAAGAACTGCAGGAACTCGTCGGCCAGCACGGCGTTGGAGGGCACCTCGCACATCATGATGAGCTTGAGCTCGTTCTCGCCGCGCTTGAGGCCGTGCTCGGCCAGCAGCTGGGTCACGCGGTCGGCCTGGCCGAGCGTGCGCACGAAGGGCACCATCACCTGCACGTTGGTCAGCCCCATGTCGTTGCGCACGCGCTTCAGGGCTTCGCATTCCATGGCGAAGGCCTCGCCGAAGTCCTGGCTGATGTAGCGCGCCGCGCCGCGGAAGCCCAGCATCGGGTTCTCTTCCTCGGGCTCGTAGCGGCTGCCGCCGATGAGCTTGCGGTATTCGTTGGACTTGAAGTCCGACAGGCGCACGATGACCGGCTTGGGCCAGAAGGCCGCGGCGATCGTCGCCACGCCCTCGGCCACCTTGTCCACGTAGAAGGCACGGGGGCTGGCGTGGCCGCGGGCCACGGATTCGACGGCCTTCTTCAGGTCGGCATCGACGGCGGGGTAGTCCAGGATGGCCTTGGGGTGCACGCCGATGTTGTTGTTGATGATGAACTCCAGCCGCGCCAGGCCCACGCCCTCGTTGGGCAGCTGGCAGAAGTCGAAGGCCAGCTGGGGGTTGCCCACGTTCATCATGATCTTGGTGGAGATCTTCGGCATCTCGCCGCGCTGCACCTCGGTCACCTCGGTTTCCAGCAGGCCGTCGTAGATGCGGCCCGTGTCGCCCTCGGCGCAGCTCACCGTCACCAGCGTGCCGTCCTTGAGCAGGCTGGTGGCGTCGCCGCAGCCGACCACGGCCGGGATGCCGAGTTCACGCGCGATGATGGCCGCGTGGCAGGTGCGGCCGCCGCGGTTGGTGACGATGGCGCTGGCGCGCTTCATCACGGGCTCCCAGTTGGGATCGGTCATGTCGGTGACCAGCACGTCGCCGGCCTGCACCTTGTCCATCTCGGCGATGTCGCTCACGAGGCGCACCGGGCCCGTGCCGATCTTCTGGCCGATGGCGCGGCCCTCGGCCAGCACCGTGCCCGTGCCCTTGAGCTTGAACTTCTGCTCGGCCTGGCCCTGCTGCTGGCTCTTCACCGTCTCCGGGCGGGCCTGCAGGATGTAGAGCTGGCCGTCGGTGCCGTCCTTGCCCCACTCGATGTCCATCGGGCGGCCGTAGTGCTTCTCGATGAGCAGGGCGTAGCGCGCCAGCTGCTCCACCTCGGCGTCCGTCAGGGAGTAGCGGTTGCGCTGCTCGGTAGGCACGTCGGTGGTCTTCACGAGCTTGCCGCTGGCCTTCTTCTCCTCGGGCGAGGCGAACACCATCTGGATGAGCTTGCTGCCCAGGTTGCGGCGGATCACGGCCCGGTTGCCGGCGGCCAGCATGGGCTTGTGCACGTAGAACTCGTCGGGGTTCACGGCGCCCTGCACCACCGTCTCGCCCAGGCCGTAGCTGGAGGTGATGAACACCACTTGGTCGAAGCCGGATTCGGTGTCGATCGTGAACATCACGCCGGCCGCCCCCTTGTCGGAGCGCACCATGCGCTGCACGCCGGCCGAGAGGGCCACCACGTCGTGCGCGAAGCCCTTGTGCACGCGGTAGCTGATGGCGCGGTCGTTGTAGAGGGAGGCGAACACCTCCTTCATCTTGTGCAGCACGTCCTCGATGCCCACCACGTTCAGGAAGGTTTCCTGCTGGCCGGCGAAGGAGGCGTCGGGCAGGTCTTCCGCGGTGGCGGAGGAACGCACGGCGAAGCAGGCCTCGGCATTGCCGCCGCACAGCGTGGCGAAGGCGTCGCGGATGGCCTGCTCGAGGTCGGCCGGGAAGGGCTGGGCCTCGACCATGGCGCGGATCTCGGCGCCGGCCGCGGCCAGGGCGCGCACGTCCTCGGTGTCGAGGGTCTTGAGGCGGTCGCTGATCTTCTGCGCCAGGCCGTCGTGGGCGAGGAACTGGCGGAAAGCGTGGGCGGTGGTCGCGAAGCCGGTGGGCACGCGCACGCCGTCGGGCAGCTGGGAGATCATCTCGCCGAGGGAGGCGTTCTTGCCGCCCACCGACTCGACGTCGGTCATTCTCAGGTTCTCAAACGGAACGACCAGGGCGGTCGACTCGAACAGTGCAGACATGGGAAAGCTCCAGAAGTTGAAACCGGGTCTGCGCGCCCCACGGGGCCGCCCGCGCGCGGAGGCGGGCTGGCGGAGGCGCCGTCTTCACGCATGCACGACACGCTGTGGCTTGGCTGTTCTGGTTGTGGGCCGGGCGCGTGCATGGTGGAAATGGGAATAATGGGCGCGATTGTAGGGCGGCCGGCCGCAAGGCGCTTGTGGGACATGGCCGGCCCCCGGTCCAGCCAGCAGCCCACCCAGCGAACGATCACCGCGGAAAGCCCCGACCCATCCATGCACACGCGCACCGTATTCTTCATCTCCGACGGCACCGGCATCACCGCCGAGACCTTCGGCAATGCCATCCTGGCGCAGTTCGACATCAAGCCGCGCCACGTGCGCCTGCCCTTCATCGACACCGAGGACAAGGCCCACCAGGCCGTGCGCCGCATCAACCACACGGCCGAGCTGGAGGGCAAGAAGCCCATCGTGTTCACGACGCTGGTCAACATGAGCGTGCTGCGCATCATCCAGGAGAACTGCCAGGGCATGCTGCTGGACATGTTCGGCACCTTCATCCGCCCGCTGGAGGGCGAGCTGGGCATCAAGTCGCTGCACCGCGTGGGCCGCTTCGCGGACGTGAGCCTGAGCAAGGAATACACCGACCGCATCGAGGCCATCAATTTCAGCCTGGACCACGACGACGGCCAGAGCCACCGCGACCTGAACGGCGCCGACGTGATCCTGGTGGGCGTGTCGCGCAGCGGCAAGACTCCCACCAGCCTCTACCTGGCCATGCAGTGCGGCCTGAAGGTGGCCAACTACCCGCTCATCCCCGAGGATTTCGAGCGCAGGCAATTGCCGCCCGCGCTGGAGCCGCACCGCAAGAAGATCTTCGGCCTGACCATCCTGCCCGAGCGGCTCTCGCAGATCCGCAACGAGCGCCGGCCGGGCTCGAAATACGCCGACCTGGCCAACTGCCGCCACGAGGTGGCCGAGGCCGAGGCGATGATGCGGCGCTCGGGCATCCGGTGGCTCTCGACCACCACGAAGAGCATCGAGGAGATCGCGACGACCATCCTGCAGGAGGTGCGGCCGGAGCGGCTGGTGTATTGACCCCTGCCGTCAGTCCTCGTCCTCCACCAGCAGGCAGGTGGCCACGGCGGGGCATACCACCAGGACCGCCGCGCTGAAGGTCGCGGAGGTGAGCGGCGACCAAGTGGAGGAGCCCCCTCCTCCGCCGTGGTACAGGTCCCACCGTCCATTGGTGAAGAAGCTGGCGCCCTCCGCGGCGCATTGCTCCAGGAAACGGTGCGCATGGGCATCCGCCTTCTCGCGGGGCATCAGCTCGACGCCGTACGCCAGGTCGCGCCACAGCAGTGCGCCGACGCAGGCGGCGGCCACCTCGCGCGTCACTTCGGACAGCGCACCGGCATCGGGCGGCAGGCCGAACGACTCCAGCAACGGTGCCAGCGCAGGCCCATGGCGGCTGACGGCCGACACGCGCACGAAGCCACTGCCACGTTCACCGATCAAGTCCAGCGCCGCATTCATCGTTCAGCCAGGGTGCAAAGGGGGAACAGACGCCGCGGGGCGGCAACGGGCGGCACACGTGGCCGGGCTGGCGCTCGACGGGAAATATTGCAGAATCTCCGCAGAAGAGAGAATAAGGGAGGAAGCCGCCATGGCAAGAAGAAGAGGGAAGGCATCCGTCCTCGATGACCTGATGGAGCTGCTGGCATGGCTGCCCTGGTGGGTGGGCGTGCTGCTCGCCATCGCGGGCTACGTGGTGCTCAATCGCCTGGCCAACGCCCCGTTGCCGGTGGCGGGCACGCCGCAGGACATCGCGCACATGGCCGCCCACGGCATCTGGCAAGGGTTGGCCCATGCCGGGCAGTTCATCGTGCCGCTCATCTGCGCCATGGGCGCCCTGGCGTCCGCCATGCGCCGGCGCGAGCGGCGCCGGCTGATCGACACGGCCTGCCGCAGCACGGCGGCCGACGCGCTGCACGGCATGGACTGGAAGGAATTCGAGAGGCTCGTGGGCGAAGGCTTCCGGCGGCAGGGGTACCTGGTGGCGGAAACGGGCGGCGGTGGCGCGGACGGGGGCGTCGATCTCGTGCTCGGCAAGGCCGGCGAGAAGTTCCTCGTGCAGTGCAAGCAATGGAAGGCGTTCAAGGTCGGCGTCGCCGTGGTGCGCGAGCTGTACGGCGTGATGGCCGCCCGCGGCGCCGCGGGTGGCTTCGTCGTGACGTCGGGCAGCTTCACGCAGGAGGCCACGGAATTCGCGAGCGGGCGCAACATCCAGCTGATCGACGGGCCCGCACTGCTGCGGCTGATACGCCAGGGGCGGTCCGCGCCGGAGCCCCTGGCACGGGCGCAGGCCCATGCGCATGCCAATACGCAGGCCCAGCCCGCGGAGCAGCCGGCAGGCAACGGCCCCACGCCCACGCCCACGCTCACGCCCGATCCCACGCCCGATCCAGCCTCCGGGACCGAAGCGCCGCCCAGTTGTCCTGTCTGCGCGCAGCCGATGGTGCGCCGGGTCGCCCGGCGCGGGGCATCGGCGGGGCATGGGTTCTGGGGATGCTCGGGCTATCCGCGCTGCCGGGGTACGCGGCCTCTATGAACCGAACACGTGCAGGGGCGCCTGCTGCAAAACATGCACGAAACAGCGCCCAGGAATCCAGTCCATGACTTGCTCGCGCCATCTCCGTTACCGTCTGGCCGGGCTGCTGATGGTTGTGGTCCTGGGAATTTCCGGCTGGCTGTCATTGGCGGTCGCTGGCCGCAAGCTGTGCTGCTCCGGCATCTACAAGACGTTCAGCAGCCCGGACCAGCGCTTCCAGGTGGCCGTATTCCGAATCAGCCAGCCATGGCCCGTCGCGCCGGGCTCCGCAGGCGACGCACCGGGTTTCGTGCGGCTCATGACCCGCGCGGGTAGCGTGCTCCAGGAGCAGGACGTGGAGGCGGTGCAACTGGTCGAGCAGGTTCGCTGGACGCCCCACAGCGTGGAAATCCCGCTGATCGCGGAATGGGGGTTGCCCGGCGGCATGCCTGTGCTACCCGGTCCAGACCGGCGGTAGGCGTGCAGGCCGGCGTGCGAACGGCCCTGCTGCTGGGTTGTGGCTATTGCACGGCTTCCGGCGCGGTATGCCACAGCCGCCGCTGCAGCTCCGCCGCACTGGGGCCGGCCGGCGCCGCAGCACCCTCCCCCTCGCCCTCCCCCGCCGCCAGGCCCAGCCGCCGCGACCAGCGGTTGTTCAGGTTGCCCGCCATGGTGCGGAAATGCGGGGACAGCCCGTCCATGCGCGCGAGGCTCTCCAGGTGGGCGGCGATCTTGCGGCCCATGGCGTCCCGGTCGCCCGCGCGGTCGCTGTGCGCATAGCCGGTCATGAGCGCGAGGGTGCCGGCGAGCAGGGCTTCGGCGCAGGGCAGGCCCGGCTCGGCCTCGGAAGGATGGAGCAATGGGTTGAGGGACGGACGGGATGCATCGGACATGGAAAAGGCCTCCTGGCTTGCTTGTGGGCATTTTATGAGAATGGTTATCAATCTCAAATAATGAAGCACAAACCCTGGTGCCGGCAAGGACGCGATGCGGGTGGGCCCGTGTCAGGCCAGCACGAGGCGCCCCACGGCCCGGCGCAGCGGTGCCAGCGCGGCCTGCGTGCCGGCGTGGCGGTCGGTGACCAGCACGTCCACTTCCTGCGCGGCGCAGTAGGCCATGCGGCTGGCCGCGCCGATCTTGCCGTGGTCGGCCAGCAGCACGACCTGGCCGGCCTGCCGGACCATGGCCTGCGCCACGGCCGCCTCGTGGTGTTCATAGCTGGTGGCGCCCTGCTGCGCGTCCAGTCCCACGGGGGAAAGCAGCGCGACGTCGGCGCGGTGGCGATGGATCTCGTTCACCGTGGCGTCGCCGAAGGTGGCCTGCACGTCGGGGCGGGGCGTGCCGCCCAGCAGCACCACGCGGTGGCCGGCCCGGTCTCCAGCAGGCGCCAGGGCCAGCGCGATGGCGATGGAGTTGGTCACGATGGTGAGGCCCGCCATGGAGCGCAGCTCGCCGGCGAAGCAGGCCATGGTGCTGCCCGCGTCCATGAACAGCGTCTGCCCCGGCTGCACCAGCCGCAGCGCGGCCTTGGCGATGGCGCGCTTCTCGCGCGCGCGCAGCCGCTGGCGCTCGGCATAGGGAGCCTCGGGCACCGGCGGCTTGAGCGCCACCGCGCCGCCATGCACGCGCCGCAGGGCGCCGCGCGCCTCCAGCGTCAGGATGTCGCGGCGTGCGGTCTCGCGGGAAATGTCCAGTTCCTGGGCGATCCGTTCGGTGCTCACGCGCACGACGGTGGCCAGCAGGGATTCGATGCGCAGTAGGCGCTCCTCTTGCAGCATGGCGGTGTCTTGGGGGCCGGGGACGGCGGAACATGTAAAAACGCCGCCCCGGCGAACCGGCGTGGCCGGCCCTGCGGGGTGGATGAAACAGCAAGCGCGCCATCGTGCCATGGCAGCGCTGGCGCGGAAAAGGGAAGAAGGAGAGCCTCGGCCCCGGCGGCTGCCGGGGCCCGCTTCAGCCCGCCACGCCCATGGCCGGGTCGCTCAGGCCGTCGCGGCCGGTTTCGACGCGGCCGGCGAAGCGGCGCGCGAAGCCCGGCAGCGCGTCGCAGCCGACCGTGAAGTCGTACCAGCTGGCGCTGCCGCTCAGGTCCCAGTGCATCTCCTGCGCCTGGCCCGGCGCCACGTTGAGGAGCCAGGGGCCGTCGTTGCGGTAGGCGCCGGCCGTCACCTTCAGCGTGGCGTAGCCGCTGCCGGTGTTCATGGCCGTGAGATAGACGTTGCCCTTGTCGATGTCGTAGCACACGCGCACTTCGGGGCTGGGCGCGGTCAACACCTTCAGCGCGGCGAGGTTGCCGGCGAAGCTGCGATGGAAGCCGTTGGGGCCCAGCACCCAGAGGTCGTAGGCGCCGCTGTCGGCCGCCGTGTCCCAGCGGTCGTCGAGCTGCTTGCCGGCCTCCACGGCATAGCGCCGGGGAGCGCGGTCCAGGTGCAGGCGGTCATAGACGTGGAACACCGCCGCGGCCGTGCCGGTGTTGGAAAAGAGCAGCTGCACGGTGCCGCCGGCCGCGTCGGCCCGGGCGCTGGTGTGCAGCTCGTAGGGCAGCGCGCGGGAAGGCCGCGTGCCGGAGTCCTGGCGCGGCGCCGCCTGCGGCACCGGCACGGCGATCTGCGGCAGCGCGGCCTGGGCCGCGCGCAGCGCATCGGCATCGCTCCTGGTGCGGCGCCCGCCCAGGGTGGCCAGGGGCGCGTCGTTGGGCGTGGCGAAGTTCAGGGCCGAAGTCAGGTCGCCGAACATGGCGCGGCGGTACGGGCTGATCTGCGGCTCCTTCACGCCGAAGCGGGCTTCGAGGAAGCGCAGCACCGAGGTGTGGTCGAAGTTCTGCGAATTCACCCAGCCGCCGCGGCTCCAGGGCGAGATCACCCACATGGGCACGCGCGGGCCGGGGCCGTAGCAGTCGCCGTCGGGCGGCGGCATACTGGTGCCGGTGACGGGCTTGTGGGTGTAGTACTCGTAGGCCATGTCACCCGCGGACAGCGTGGACTTGCCCAGCGTGCCGCCCTGCCCGTCCAGCGACGGCGCGCAGGGCGGCGGCAGGTGGTCGAAATAGCCGTCGTTCTCGTCGAAGTTGATCAGCAGCACCGTCTTGCTCCACACGTCCGGGTTGGCGGTGAGCGCATCCAGCACCTGCTGCACGTACCAGCCGCCCTGCACCGGGCTGGAGGGGCCGGGGTGCTCGGAATAGGTTGCTGGCGGGATGATCCACGACACCTGCGGCAGCGTGCCGTTCAGCACGGCCTGGCTGAAACTACCCAGGAAGCCGCCGTCGGACATGGTGTTGGCGATGCCCTTGTAGAGCGGATTGCCGGCATCGTCCCTGGCCGGGTCATAGGCCGGGCAGACGGTCTGGTCGCTGTACACCGGCTTGCCCGAGGCCAGGTTGGCCTGGCGGTATTGCCTGAAGCCGACCAGTGGGTTGTCGGTGAAGTTGTCGGGCATGTTCTGGTAGACCATCCACGACACGCCGGCCTTCTGCAAGCGCTCGGGGTAGGTGGTCCAGTCATAGCTCCCGGCGTTCAGGTCGGTGTCCGAATCCAGCTCGTCCCACTCGTTGTTCACCACCACCTGGCCCGAGGGGCCGCCGGCGCCGTTGGTACCGGTCATGTGGAACAGGCGGTTGGTGTTGGTGCCGCCGTGCAGCGAGCAGAAATACGCATCGCACACCGTGAAGGCATTGGCCAGCGCGAACTGGAACGAGGCTTCGGTCTGCATGTAGTAGCCCATGGACTGCGGCTGCTTGTAGCGCGGCCATTCGCTCATGCGGCCCCGGTCCCAGGCGTTGCGCGCATCGACCCAGCTGTGGGGCGTGCCGCGCACGCGCTGGGCGTTGCCGGCGGCCTGGTCCAGGTGATAGGGCAGCACGGGATTGCCGTTGGCGTCGAACTGCTGCCACACGTTGCGGCCGCCCGGCAGCGGGATGGTGAAGCGGTCGCCGAAGCCGCGCACGCCGGCCAGGGTGCCGAAGTAGTGGTCGAACGAACGGTTCTCCTGCATCACGATGACGACGTGCTGCACGTCCATGATCGTGCCGGTGCGCTGGGCCGCGGGAATGGCCAGGGCGCGGCGGATGCTGGGCGGAAACATGCTCAGGGCGGCGGCGCTGGCCGCCGTTCCGGCAGCGGCCTGCAGGAACTTGCGTTTGGAGGGATCGAGGGTCATGGTGGGCGCTGGAAAGGTCGGGGAAGGGGCGGAGGACGGCGGGTGCAGGCGCTTGGAACGTGCCGACGATCTCCCTGGGGTGGCGAGATCGTCCACACGTCCTTACGGTGCGCAGCGCATGCGCGGCTGGTCGGCGGCGGCCGGCGGATTGGCGCTGCCGCCGGGGCTGGCACCGTTGGCGCCGGCATTGCCGCCGCTGTCGCCACCGCCGCAGCCCGCCAGGGCGCAGGCCAGCGCCGAACCGGCCACCAGGGCGAGGAAACGCGGCCTCCAGCGGAGCCGGGCAAGGAGTGAGAAGAGGGAAGAAGTCATCGGGGATTCATGGGGAAGACAGTCGGGCGTCTGCCGGGCACGAAGAACCTCTGCGACAGACTTTGATTTGCAGAAAAATGCACAAAAGCACAAATCCGCAACACGGATGATCCGGCCCACCCATGTCAGGCCGATGACTGGGAGCGCGGGCGCCGCCCCACGCCCGGCGCCCGAGAACATTTCGTTTCCATCGCCCCCCTGCCCCATGAGACGCGATGGCCGCAGGCTGCAGCCCCTGGCAGCAGCTCCGCCCCGTCAGCAGCGCGCGCTGGCCTGCGTCCGGCGGCCGAAATGCATGCAGGCGCCGTCGCTGCCGAATCCGGGCCAGCGCGGCAGGCTGCCGCCTTCCGGGCTGCCGGTGCGGACGAAGGCGCAGAGCGCGCCCTGGAAAGTGGCGCTCAGGTCCTGCAGCTCGCCCGCGTCCGCCCCCTGCAGCATGGGCGCCGCGGCCTGCCAGGTGTCCAGGTTGCCGAAGAGGAAGGGCAGGTCAATGCAGTGGCATGCCTGCAGGCCCGCCCGGGGCGAAGCCCAGTCGAACTGGTACAGGTAGGAGCGAGCCCCGTGCCGTGCCTGGGCCCGCGCCAGTTCGGCGGACGGCCCGGCGAAGACTTCTTCGCTGCGCAAGGCGCTCAGCACGGAGGCGGGATCGGCCGGCGTCAGCTGGGCGCGCGTCCGCGCCAGGGCCTCGTCGGCACCGTCTCCGAACAGCCGCCGGTATTCCGCGCGCAGCTGCTCCGGCGTGAAGCGCTCGAACGACGGGTTGCCGTGGGCGAAGGCCGCGTATTCGTCGCGCGTGACGCCCACCAGGGTGTCGCACCAGGCGCCTGCGCCTTCGCGCAGCGCGTCGATGGGGCTGCGGGCGAGCCCGTCTTCGCCGACCGTCGGCAGGAAAGGCGGCGTCACGTCGCCCGGCACCGGGGACGGCGGCAGCATGCGCTCCTGCTGCACGCGGGCCAGCGCGCCCAGCAGATCGGCCACGGGCAGCGTGCGCAGCGGCTCCAGGTCGGCGGGATCGCGGCCCAGCGCACGCAGCATGGCCTCGGCCGTGGGCGGGGCATCGGCGGCGCGCGGCAGCGCCAGGCCCAGGGGCGCGCTCATGAGGATGGCGCGGCGGAACAGCCCCCGGCAGGCCGGGTCGGCCAGCATGGCGGCCACGCTGAAGGCGCCCGCCGACTGGCCGGAGACCGTGATGTTGCCCGCGTCGCCGCCGAAGGCTGCGATGGCCTGCGACACCCAGCGCAGCGCGGCGCGCTGGTCGTGCAGGCCCAGGTTGGCGGGCGCGAAGTCCGGCCGCGCCAGAAAGCCGAACAGCCCCAACCGATAGCTTACGTTCACCACCACGATGCCGGCCCGGCGGGCCAGCAGGGCGCCGTCGTAGCAGTCCAGCGATCCGCCGCCCGTCATGAAGGCGCCGCCGTGCAGGAAGACCAGCACCGGGGCGGGGCCGGCGGGCGCGGCCGTGCCCTGCCAGGGCGCCCAGATGTCCAGATGCAGGCAGTCCTCGTCCATGCCGGCCGGGTAGGCGCCCATGACGGCGTCCAGCCGCGAAGGCAGCTGAGGCGCCACCGAGCCGGGCACGCAGGCATCCCGCACGCCGGACCAGCGCGGCGGCTCGCCAGGCAGCGCGAAGCGGGCCGACCCCACCGGGGCGGGGGCGTAGGGCACGCGGCGGAAGCGGGCGACGCCGCCATCGACGCGGCCGCGCAGCGCGCCGAAGGGGGAATGGACTACGA
The DNA here is from genome assembly GCF_000687165.1 of Paracidovorax oryzae ATCC 19882. GTDB lineage: Bacteria > Pseudomonadota > Gammaproteobacteria > Burkholderiales > Burkholderiaceae_C > Paracidovorax > Paracidovorax oryzae. The sequence goes on from NZ_JMKU01000005.1 coordinate 30,276, forward strand.
CTTGGGAAAGGTCTTGCATGGCAATGGCTCCGTGAAGTGGCGATGGAGCCATCCTAGGCCTGCGAGGGCCCGGCATGCGTCCCATAATCGGGACCTGATATCTACATAAATGGGACGCAAGGAAATGCACGGCATCGACGACATGTACCTCTTCAGGACCGTGGTCGAGAGCGGCAGCGTCTCGGCGGCGGCGCGGCGGCTGGACATGCCCAAGTCGACGCTGGCGCGCCGCATCGGCGAGCTGGAGGCGCGGCTCGGCCTGCCGCTCTACCACCGGGGCGGCCAGGGCTTTTCGCTCACGTCCTTCGGAGCGCAGTGCCATGCCCACTGTGCGCATCTGGCGGCCGAGGCCGACAAGGTGCTGGCCCTGGCCGACCGGCTGCGCAACCGGCCCAGCGGCGTGCTGCACGTGGTCTGCCCGCCTGCCATCGGCGCGGCCATCGTGGAAGAGATGGCGGCGGCCTTCGCCGCCTCGGTGCCCGATGTGCGGCTGCACCTGGAGGAGGTCGCCGGGGCCTTCGACCCCAGCGACCGGCATGCCGACCTGGTCATCCATCCAGACTTCCGTCCTCTGCCCGACGCCTCGCTGGTGGCGCGCAAGATCGCCGTCGCGGAATATGCGCTGGTGGCCGGCCCGGGCGCGCTGGGCCGCCATGCCGCGCCCGCGCATCCGGACGAGCTGGTGCCGCTGCCCTGCATCGGCCTGGGCGGACGCGGCGCCGAATGGGCCTGGCGGCTGCGCCGCGGGCGCCACACGGCCACGCACCGCTTCGAGCCGGTCTTCACCACCAACGTGCCCACGGCGCTGCTGCAGGCAGCGCGGCTGGGCCTGGGCGTGGCCACCCTGCCGCTGGCCCTGTGCCGGAACGACATCGCCCGGGGCCACCTCGCGCGGCTGCTGCCGGACTGGACGCCGGAGCCCGCGACCATCTACGCCCTCTACCCCGGAGGCCGCGCGCTCACGGCCGCTGCCCGCCGCTTCCTCGACATGCTGGCCGAGCACCTGCCCCGGCGGCTCGCGTCCACCTGAGCGGCCGACGCTGCAGCGCCCAAGAAACGAAGCAAGGGAGCGGCCAGGCCGCTCCCTTGTTGTGCTTCTTGTCGCTTCCGGGCGATCCGCCCGCTGCGCCTCAGGCCGGAGCCGAGGTGCGGATCAGGTGATCGAAGGCGCCCAGGGCCGCCTTCGCGCCCTCGCCCGCCGCGATGATGATCTGCTTGTAGGGCACCGTGGTGCAGTCGCCGGCGGCGAACACGCCCGGCACGCTGGTGCGGCCGTGCGGATCGACCACGATCTCGCCGAAGCGCGACAGCTCCACCGTGCCCTTGAGCCAGTCGGTGTTGGGCAGGAGGCCGATCTGCACGAAGATGCCTTCCAGCGCGAGCACGTGGTGCTCGTCGTTCGTGCGGTCCTTGTAGCTCAGGCCGGTCACGCGGTTACCGTCGCCCTTCACCTCGGTGGTCTGGGCGTTGAGGATCACGTCCACGTTGGGCAGGCTGCGCAGCTTGCGCTGCAGCACGGCATCGGCCTTCAGCTCGCCGGCGAATTCCAGCACCGTGACATGGGCCACCACGCCGGCCAGGTCGATGGCCGCTTCCACGCCGGAATTGCCGCCGCCGATCACCGCCACGCGCTTGCCCTTGAACAGCGGGCCGTCGCAGTGCGGGCAGTAGGTGACGCCCTTGGTGCGGTACTGCTCTTCGCCCGGCACGTTCATGTTGCGCCAGCGTGCGCCGGTGGAAATGATGACCGAGCGGGACTTCAGCGTGCCGCCGTTCTCCAGCTCGACCTCGATCAGGCCGCCTTCGGTGGCTGCCGGCCGCAGGGCGCGGGCGCGCTGCAGGTTCATCAGGTCCACCTCGTAGTCGCGCACGTGCTGCTCCAGCGCGGCGGCGAACTTCGGGCCGTCGGTCTTGCTGACCGAGATGTAGTTCTCGATGTCCAGCGTGTCGTTGACCTGGCCGCCGAAGCGCTCGGCCGCCACGCCGGTGCGGATGCCCTTGCGGGCGGCATAGACGGCCGCTGCCGCGCCGGCCGGGCCGCCGCCGACGATCAGCACGTCGAACGCATCCTTGGCCGAGAGCTTGGCGGCTTCGCGCTGGGCAGCGCCGGTATCGAGCTTGCCGACGATCTCTTCGATGGTCATGCGGCCGGAGCCGAACACCTGGCCGTTGAGGAACACCATGGGCACGGCCATGATCTCGCGGTCGGTCACTTCCTGCTGGAAGGCGCCGCCTTCGATCACGGTGGTGCGGATCTTGGGGTTGAGGATGGCCATGAGCGACAGCGCCTGCACCACGTCCGGACAGTTGTGGCAGGTCAGGCTCATGTAGACCTCGAAGCCGAAGTCGCCGTCGAGGGCCTGGACCTGCTCGATTACGTCCTGCTCGACCTTGGGCGGATGGCCGCCGGTCCACAGCAGGGCCAGGACCAGCGAGGTGAATTCATGGCCCAGCGGCAGGCCGGCGAAGCGCAGGCTGGTCTGCGTGCCGGCGCGCTGCAGCGTGAAGGACGGCTTGCGGGCGTCGTCGCCGTCGGTGCGCAGGGAGATCTTGTCGCTGCGCAGGGACTGGATGGTTTCCAGCAGCTCGCGCATCTGGGCCGAGGTGTCGCTGCCGTCCAGCGAAGCCACGATCTCGAACGACTGCGTCACGCGCTCCAGATAGGCGGAAAGTTGGGATTTGAGTTGGTCGTCGAGCATGGAGGTCTTTCAGTGGTTTCGAGTTATGCAGGGAGCCGGAGGCCGGGGCAAGGGCGAAAAACGGGCGAAAAAAAGCCGGACGGCACGGCGCGCGAGCGCCATGCGGGGGTCCGGCCGGGGAAGCGCACCGGGCGCTTCCGGATCGCGCGGGCGATTAGATCTTGCCGACCAGGTCCAGCGAAGGCGTCAGGGTCTTGGCGCCTTCCTTCCACTTGGCGGGGCACACCTGGCCGGGGTTGGCGGCGGTGAACTGGGCGGCCTTGAGCTTGCGCAGGGTTTCCGACACGTCGCGGGCGATTTCGTTGGAATGGATTTCCATCGTCTTGATGATGCCGTCGGGGTTGATCACGAAGGTGCCGCGCAGTGCCAGGCCCTCTTCGGGAATGTGCACGCCGAAGGCGTTCGTCAGCTTGTGCGTCGGGTCGCCGACCAGGGGGAACTTGGCCTTGCCGACGGCGTCGGAGGTTTCGTGCCACACCTTGTGCGAGAAGTGGGTGTCGGTGGTCACGATGTAGACCTCGGCACCGGCCTTCTGGAACTCGGCGTAGTTGTCGGCGGCGTCTTCGATCTCGGTCGGGCAGTTGAACGTGAAGGCGGCCGGCATGAAGATCAGCACGGACCACTTGCCCTGCAGGTTCTCTTCCGTGACGGTAATGAACTCACCCTTGCCATTGCGGTTCACGAACGCTTCGGTCTTGAAAGGCTGGACTTGGGTATTGATCAGGGACATTGCTGTTTCCTTGGTTGGTGGGTTGCTGAATGACAAGACGAAGTTTAGGGGCGTCCACCCAATCAATCCAATTAATTGATTCCATGCAATCGATTGGATCGAACTATTGGAGCCCATGGGGGTGTTCCAATGAGAACACAACTCAGTGTCACACGCAGGCAGACCGGGCGCGTGGGGGCTTCGCCTTGCCGTGGCGGGCGGGCATCACGACAATCGCGCCGACACCGCACCATTCCATTATTACGAGGAGAGCCCCATGCAAGGCGACGCCCAGGTTATTTCCCACTTGCAGGCCCAGCTCAAGAACGAGCTGACGGCCATCAACCAGTACTTCCTGCACTACCGGATGCTCAAGCACTGGGGCTTCGACCGCCTGGCGAAGAAGGAGTACGAAGAGTCCATCGGCGAGATGAAGCACGCCGACCGCATCATGGACCGCATCTTCATGCTGGACGGCCTGCCCAACCTGCAGGACCTGGGCAAGCTGCAGGTCGGCGAGGACGTGCCGGAGATCCTCGAGTGCGATCTGCGCTCCGAGCGCGGCGCCCAGGCCACCATCAAGGAAGGCATCGCCCACTGCGAGGCGGTGCGCGACTACGTCTCGCGCGACCTGCTGCAGGAAATCCTCGAGGACACCGAGGAGCACATCGACTTCCTGGAAACCCAGCTGGGCCTCGTGGAACAGGTGGGCGTGCAGAACTACCTGCAGTCGCAGATGGGCGAGGCGGACTGACGCCGGCAGCGCCGGCGCACGGGCCGGCGACACGGATACCACGGGCCTGAGGGCCCGTTTTTTTTTGCCCCCGCAGGACTGCGGACGCGGCGTGGCGAAGCCTGCGGCAAAAGTTGCATGCCCCGGGTGGAAATTTGGAGAATTCCATATACAAATGAGAATGCGTATCAAAAATAATTAGAATCCATCGCCTTGGAGCCGCCGCCCGCGCACCCTGCCCGGGCCTCTCGCCGCAGGCGTTGAACGGCGCTCCCACCGCAAGCCAGTCCGGACCCGGCCCTCCCGCCCCGGCAGCCAGCGCACTCAGGTCTTTTGCCGTCCCGAAGTCTGCCGCCATGCTGTCCTCCCCTGTCTCCACCCCTCCCCTGCCCCGACGCGCCACGTCCTGGGCCGGCCCTTCCTGCACCGCGCTGGCCCGTGCGGGCCTGTGCTGCGGCGCGGTGCTGCTGACGGCGGTGCCCCTGGCCGCACGCGCGCAGGCCGGGGAGCAGCGTTCCGCGACGCTCGGCGAAGTGCAGGTGAGCGCGGACCGTTCCGGCGAGGCGGCCACGCCCGCTCGCCGCGTGCAGAGCGCTTCGCGGCTGGGCCTGTCGGTGCTGGAGACGCCGCGCTCGGTGAGCGTGGTGGAGCGCGAGACGCTGGAGCAGCAGGGCGCCACCACCGAGCGCGAGGTGCTGCGCAACGCCTCGGGCGTGGCCTCGCGCAGCGAGTACTACGGCTCCTATTCCCAGTTCTCGGTGCGCGGCCTGTGGGCCAACAACACCTACAACTACCTGCGGGACGGCGCCAAGTTCATGCACCTGATCGATCCGCCGCTGTTCAACATCGACCGGGTGGAAGTGATCAAGGGGCCCGCTGCGCTGGAATACGGCCAGGTCGCACCGGGCGGGCTGATCCAGTACGTGAGCAAGCAGCCGCAGGCCGAGGCAATGCGCTCGGTGCGCCTGGGCGCCGGCAGCCATGGCTGGCGTTCCGGGGAGTTCGACCTGACCGGGCCGATCGACTCCGAAGGCACGCTGCTCTACCGCCTGACCGGCGGGGCCAGCCGCGGCGGCAGCGCCGTGGACGGCATCACCCCGGAAAAGCGCGGCCTGGGCGGGGCGCTGGAATGGCGCATCTCGCCGCAGACGCGCTGGCGGGTGCAGGCCGAGACCTACCGCCTGGAAACCACGTCCTATCCCGGCCTGCCGGTACCGGTGCCGTCCGACCCGCGCAGCGCCGACGCGCTGGACGAGGGCAACTTCTACGGCGAGCCCTGGCTCACCACGCAGGGCCGCATGCGCTTCTACGCGAGCGAGCTGACGCACCGCTTCACCGATGCGCTGGATGCGCGCCTGTACGTCTCGCGCAACGAGACGGAGCGCGACGTGCTGCTGCCGATGCTGTCGGGGGTGTCCGCCGGCCGGGTGGCGCGCGGCTACTGGCTGGCGCCGGGGCAGAGCTACACCTCGGACACGGTGCTGGCCGAGCTGCGCGGGCGCTGGCGCACCGGCGCGGTGGAACACCGCGTGCTGGCTGGCGTGGACTGGCGCGCGATGGAGAGCCGCTACGGCGCGAGCGGCACGGGCACCCTGCCCGCCGTCGATCTGTCGCGCCCGGTGACGGGCATCGCCCCGCCCGCGGCGTCCACCGGCGCGCCCGCGGTCGCCAGCGACACGCGCAACCCGGGCATCTACGTGCAGGACCGCATGGCCTGGGGGCCCTGGGCGCTGACCGCGGGCCTGCGCCACGACCGGCTGAAGGACCGCTACGCCCGGCCGCAGCTGGACGCGGGCAAGACCCAGCCCTCGCTCGCGCTGAGCTACGAGCCGGTGCCCGGCACGATGGTCTATGCCAGCCATGCGCGCTCCTTCCAGGCCAACGTGGGCACGCTGCTCGCGGGCAACGTGGCCGCGCCGCCGTCCGAGGGCAAGCAGATCGAGGTGGGCGTGAAGCAGGAGTGGCTGTCGCGCCGCCTGCTGACCACGGCGTCGCTATTCGAGCTGGAACTCACCAACAGCCCCGCCAGCGATCCTGCCAACCCCGGCTATTCCGTGCTCACGGGCCGCCAGCGCATCCGCGGCCTGGAACTGGAGGCCAAGGGCCGCATCGCGCCGGGCTGGACCGTGACCGCCCAGGCCACCTTCATGGACCCGAAGGTGCTGGCCGACACGGTGGCCGGCGCCAACGTGGGCAACCGCGTGGCGCTGGCGACGAAGCGCACCGCATCGCTCTGGACGCAGTACCGCGTCGCCGCGGTGCCCGGCCTGTGGGTGGGCGGCGGCCTCACGCACCAGGGCGACAAGTTCCTGACCAACGACAACCGGCGCCGCCTGCCGGGCTACACGGTGGCCGACCTGGCCGTGGGTTACGAGATGGCCGGCGGCCTGCGTCTGCAGGCCAACCTGAAGAACGCCGCGGACAAGCGCTACTACCTCGACGGCACCAGCAATGCCGCGGGCTTCGCCTCGGTCACGCCGGGCGAGCCGCGCGCGCTGCAGGTCACCCTCGACTACGCCTTCTGACCGCCCGGACGCCGCTGCCATGAAACCCACCCGTCCTCTCTGGAAGTACCGCCTGGCGATCGCGTCGCGTGCGCTGGCTGCCACGGCCGGCGGCTATGCGCTCGCGGCCGCCGCCACGGCGGCCGGCGCGCTGGCCCTGGCGCTGGCGATGCCGCGCGTGGAGGCGGTGCTGGCCGCGACGATGTTCTCCTGGCTGGTGTATGCCGGCGCGGTGGCCTGGGTGTTCTACGCGCGCACCGCATGGTCCGCCTGGGCTGGGGTGGGCGTGCCCGCTCTGCTGCTGGGGGCCTGCGTGCTCGCGCCGCGCCTGTGGGGAGGCGCGGCATGACGGCTGCTTCGAACGACACCGCGCGCCCCGCCGCGGCGCCCGGGCGCGAGGGCTTCCGGCAGGCGATGTCCTGGGTGCACACCTGGGCGGGCCTGGTGCTGGGATGGCTGCTCTTCGCCATCTTCGCCACCGGCACGCTGAGCTTCTTCAAGAGCGAATTCAATCTCTGGATGCGGCCGGAAATGCACGGGCTGGCCGCCCCGAGCCCCGACGTGGCCGACCGGGCGCAGGCAGCGCTGCACCGCCACGCGCCAGGCGTGACGCAGTGGATCATGCGCCTGCCGGACGAGCGCCTGCCGGCCGTCACGGTGCTCTGGCGCGACAGTGCCAACGGCCGCTTCCAGACCCTGCTCATGGACCCGGCCACGGGCGAGTCGATCGGCACGCGCGAGACCATGGGCGGCGAATTCTTCTACCGCTTCCACTTCGAGCTGCGCACGGCGCACCAGAGCCGCTGGGCGCTGCAGGGCCGCTGGATCGTGGGGGTGGCGACGCTGCTGATGTTCATCGCGCTGCTCACGGGCGTGGTCACGCACCGGCGCATCTTCAAGGATTTCTTCACCTTCCGGCCCAGCAAGGGCGGCCAGCGCGCATGGCTGGACGCGCACAACGTGTCCGGCGTGCTGGCGCTGCCGTTCTACCTCGTCATCACCTTCAGCGGGCTGATGATCTTCCACACGCTCTACATGCCCGCCGGCATCGCGGCCGCCTACGCGACGCCCAGGGGCACCGATTCGCAGGCCTATTTCGCAGAGATGCAGGGCGACGAGCCCGGAGCCCGCAGCGCCCGGCGGGCGCGCGGGGCGGCGGAAGCCGCCGCGCCCCTGCCGCCGCTGGACCTGGCCACGATGGTGGCCGGCGCCCACCGCACCTGGGGCGATGCCCGCATCGGCAACATTTCGGCGCGCCGCGACGCGGACGGCACGGTGGTGGAGGTCACGCGGCACGATGGCGACCGGCTGCAATACGGCCCCGCGCGGCTGCGCTTCGACGGCGCCACGGCGCGGCATCTCGCGCTGATCGATCCGCAGACACCCGCGATCAAGACCTACCGCGTGCTCTACGGGCTGCACCTCGCCCGCTTCGCGGGCCCGGGCATGCGCTGGGCGCTGTTCGGCTTCGGCGTGCTGGGCAGCCTGATGATCGCTTCCGGGCTGGTGCTCTGGTCGGTGAAGCGGCGCGCGCAGGCGCAGCGCAGGCCAGGCGAAGCCGGCCTGCCCTTCGGCGAGCGGCTGGTGGCCAGTCTGAACGTGGGCCTGATGGGCGGGCTGCCGCTGGCGGTCGCCGCCTTCCTCGCGGCCAACCGGCTGCTGCCCCTGTCCACGCCCGGGCGCGCCGACGCGGAGCTCGCATGGTTCTTCGGCACCTGGGGCGCAGGCCTGGCCATCGGCCTGCTGCGGCCGGACCGCCGCGGCTGGGCGCTGCTGCTGGGTGCCGCGGGTGCGCTGTTCGCGGCGCTGCCGGTGATCAACGCGGCCACCACCTCGGCGCACCTGGGCGTCACGCTGCCCGCGGGCGAATGGGCCTGGGCGGGCATGGACCTGTCGTTGCTGGCCACCGGGCTGGTGTTCGGCGCCCTGGCCCGCCACCTGCTGCGGCGCCCCGCGGCCGCCGCGCCGAAGGCGGCGCGCGCCGCCGTGCAGCCCGGCGCACCGTCCGGCACCACGCCCGCGCAAGGAGCCTGACGCCCATGCTCGAGTTGCTGCTGTGTTTCGCCGGCTGGGCCGGCATCGCGCTGGGGATGGACCGGCACCACGAGGACGCCTGGGGCCGCGAAGGCGCCCCGGCCCGGCTGCGTACCCTGCGCCGGGGCGGATGGGCCGTGCTGGGCCTGTCGCTGGTCCTGGCCGTGGCGTGGCCGCGCATGGCCAGCGTGCCGCTGTCGGTCACCTGGTGGGCCGTGGCGCTGTCCGTGTCGGCGCTGGGCGCCACTGCCGCAGCCACCTGGTGGCCGCGGCGCCTGCCCCGGCTCCGGGCCGCGGCCCTGGCGCTGGCGGTGCTGTGGGCCGCCCTGGCGGCCGCCCCGGGGCCGCTCGCCACGGGCTGAACGGGGCCTCTGGCCGCCCCGGTGCGGCAACAGTCCCGGCCTTCATTCCCCGCCGCCGCTGGCGCCTCCGGCGCGCCGCCGCATTGTTTTTTTCATCGACCTTTCCACCTTTCAAGGAGCCAACCGATGCCATCGTCCTTCCGCCCCTGGGCCACCGCCCTCTTCGCCGCCTGCGCCGCTGCCGGTGCCCAGGCCCACCAGGTGTGGCTCGAAGCCGGCAACGGCCAGGCACGGCTGCAGTTCGGCGAATATGCCGACAACCTGCTCGAAAAATCGCCAGGCGCGCTGGACAAGTTCCAGGGCATTCCGGTGCTGCAGGCCCATGCGCCGGGTGCGGCGGCGGCCACGCCCGTGGAAGGCCGGCGCACCGCCAAGGCCTTCGCCTACGCATTGCCCGGCGCTGCCGAGACGCTGTTCGCGGAAGCCCCCTATCCGGTGATCGACCGGAGCAAGGGCGGCAAGCCCGCGCTGCTCTGGCGCCCCGCCGCGCGCTGGGTCGCGGACCTGTCCCGCCCCATCGCGGCCACGGCACCGCTGGACGTGGTGCCCACGGGCCGCGCGGGCGAAATGCGCGTGGTGTTCAACGGCCAGCCGCTGCCCAAGGCCCAGGTGACGCTGGCCGCTCCCTCCGGCTGGGCCCGCGAGGCCGTGACCGGTGCGGACGGCACGGTGCGCTTCGCCCTGCCATGGAAGGGCCAGTACGTGGCCGAGGTGAAGCACTCCGACCCGGCCGCCGGCGAGCGCAACGGCGAGAAGTACGGCGAGACGGCCTACCTCACCACGCTCACCTTCGCCCAGGCCGAGGGCATGGAGTCTCCCGCCCTGCCGCCTGCCCCTGCGCACTGAACTCCCCGCCGCACCGGGCGCCACGCCGCCCGGTGCGGCACCCGCTCTCCTCTTCCGCCCATACGCCACCCGTACGCCGCCCGCAGCGGCGCGGGTGCCCCTTTCCTGCCTGACATGATGCAATCCTTCGACTTTCCCCCCGCCCCCCAACGGCATGCCTGCCGCCCCGACGCCGCCCCGCGTGCGCTCGTCCAGGCCCTGTCCGCGGCTGCTGCCGCGCTCTGCGCCCTGGGTGCCGCACCCGCCGGGCATGCGCAGCAGGCCGCCGCCACCGGCAGCGCCCCGGCGGCGGAAGCCACGCTCGCCCCGGTGATGGTGAACGCCGGCGGCCAGCAGGAAAACCCCGTGAACCCCGTCGCCGGCTTCGTGGCCCGCCGCGCACTGTCGGCCACCAAGACCGATACCCCGCTGATCGAGACGCCCCAGGCCATCAGCGTCGTCACGCGCGACCAGATGGAGGCGCAGGGCGCGCAGACGCTGCGCCAGACCACGGCCTACACCGCCGGCATGGTGTCCAACTACTTCGACAGCCGCGTGGACAGCTTCAAGGCCCGCGGCGGCGACGTGACGCAGTACCTGGACGGCCTGCTGCGCACCTACGGCACCTACAACAACATCAAGGCCGATCCCTACCTGCTCGAGCGCGTCGAATTCCTGCGCGGCCCCTCGTCCGTGCTGTACGGCCAGGGCAGCGTGGGCGGCGTGCTCAACCTCACGAGCAAGCGCCCGCAGGCCGAGCCGCTGCGCGAGGTGCAAGTGCAGCTGGGCAACCACGCCCGCAAGCAGATCGCGGCCGACCTGACCGGCCCGCTCACGCAGGACGGGCAATGGCTCTACCGCTTGGTGGCCGTGGGCCGCGACAGCGATTCCCAGGTGGACCACGTGGTCGACGACCGCCAGGTGTTCGCCCCGACGCTGACCTGGAAGCCCAGCGCCGCCACGTCGCTGACGCTGCAGTTCACGCACCAGAAGGACAAGAGCGGCTCGCTGATCGGCTTCTTCCCGTGGCAGGGCACGCAACTGCCCAGCCCATACGGACAGATCCCGACCTCGGCCTTCATCAGCGAGCCCGGCTGGGACGCCTACGACAGCGAGAACAATTCCTGGGGCTACCTCTTCAGCCACCAGCTGAACAGCGCCTTGACGCTGCGCCAGAACCTGCGCCGCACGGTGAGCGATGTCGATTACCGCAGCATGTACACCAGCTTCACCGCCAACCGCGCCACGGGCCGGCCGGCGCGCCCGGTGTTCGAGGCGGACAACCGCACGCTGCTGCGCGATGCCTCCTGGCAGCGCAACGCCAGCCGCCTGCTGATGGTCGATACCCAGCTCGAAGGCAAGCTGCGCGCCGGAGCCACCGAACACACGCTGCTGCTCGGCATGGACGCGCAGCGCAACACCACCAGCCAGTCCTCGTGGTTCAAGACCGTGAGCGGCATCGATGTCTATGCACCGGTGTACGGCAACTTCACGCCGCCGTCGGAATCCGACCTGGCACGCCAGCCCGGCGTCCGGCAGCGGCAGGTGGGCTTTTACGCACAGGACCAGGTCCGCTGGGACCGCTGGACGGCCACGCTCGGGCTGCGCCATGACCGGGCGAAGACCGAGACCGAAGGCCGCCCCGCTGCCGCCGTGGACGACAGCGCCTGGACCAAGCGCCTGGGCGCAACGTACCAGATGGATGGCGGCTGGGCGCCCTACCTGAGCTATTCGGAGTCGTTCCAGCCCCTGGGCGGGGTGGACTTCTACGGCACGCCGTTCAAGCCCCAGCGCGGCCAGCAGTGGGAAGCCGGCGTGAAATGGCAGCCCGAGGGCCGCGGCATCTCGGCGTATGCCGCCCTCTACCAGGTGCGCGAGAAGAACCGAAAGACCACCGATCCCACCAACCCGCGCAACAACCTGCAGATCGGCGAAACCAAGGCCCGCGGCCTGGAGGCAGAACTCACAGCCAGCATCGCGCGCAGCTGGGACGCCACGCTGGCCTACGCCTACACCGACGCCGAGATCTCGCGCAGCAACGCGGGCGACGAGGGGCAGCCGGTGGCCGGCGTGCCGAAGCACACGGCCTCCGCCTGGCTGTCGCACCGCTTCGGCACCGGCGGCCGCGGCCAGTGGACGGTGGGCGGCGGATTGCGCTACACGGGCTCGCAATGGACGGGCACGACCGCCATCACGACGCCCGCCTCCACCATCGCCGATGCCATGGTGGCGTACGACGCGGGCGACTGGCGGCTGGCTTTCAACGTGGTGAACCTGACGGACAAGGTGCAGATCACGCAGTGCCTGGCACGCGGCGACTGCTTCTACGGCCAGCGGCGCACCTACCTGCTGACCTCGACCTACCGCTTCTGACGGGTCGTCCCCGCGGGGCGCCCCGCGGGAGACCTCACTCGGGCAACAGCCAGTTGCCCAGTTCCTCGGCCTGCTCCATGCACTGCTCCTGCAGCACGGCGCCATAGGGCCAGCCGCCCACGAACAGCAGCGGCGGTATCTCGGCGCAGGGGACTCGCCCTTCCCCCTCGCGCCACCCTTCCACGAAGGCCTCGTTCAGCGCCCGGATGTCGGCCCGGGCCTTCACGGACACATCGAACACGTGGTGCCGGAAGGCCGCCCAGGCCTTGTCTTCCGGCCCCGACCGGGTGGGCGGCGACGGCCGCGCGGCCGGGCTGCCGGGCGCATCGCCGCTCCACTCCGCAGGCCGCCAGCCGGCGCCTCCCGGGGCCGTGCCCGATGGCCGGGGGGGCGGCATGCCCTCGCTCTCGTACCAGGCGGATTCGTCGTCCGTCTCGCAGACGCTGTCCAGGATGCGGCCGACCCGCACGCCGAAGGCCGCGGTGGCGGCGTCGAAGGCCAACACGCGCAAGGCATCGCCCGGCGAATTGGCCATGACGCAGATATCGAAGATCCGGGACTCGCCCCCGCGCAGCACTTCCACCATGTCGCTCATCACGCGTACCAGCAGCCGGCCGCCCGAGCGGATGGTGACGGCCACCTGCTCGTCCGACCGCTCCTCGAGGTGCGCGGCAAGCGATTCCGTCCATTTGCGCGATGCGTCGTCGGTGAAATCGGTTTCGGGCAGGGAGCGGCCGTCTTCCTTCCAGCGGATGTATTCCAGGGCCGCCTGCACCGGGGTGTTCTGCGGGCCCGAGGGGTCGCAGAGGAACATGGTCGAGATGAGGGGGTAGTAGTAGCCGTCGCGCACCTGCACGAGGGCGTCCATCACGCGCGCATCGCGCCAGTCGATGGACAGCGCCAGGGTACGCGCCGCCTCGTCGAGCATCGCTTCCGGGTCGCGCAGGCAGTCTTCGAAGAAGCGCCCGCAGGAGTAGTCGAGCCGGATGCGGCCACGCAGGGCCATGGCGGCGCGGTGCACGGTGCGGATCAGCGGCACGGCGAGCCCGTTGCCATCCTGCGGCGTGCGGTCGCCATCCCCCCCACCGGCCGGAGCCTGGCCAGCGGCCATCCCCGGGCCGGCCAGGACACCCTGGCCGTGCGCCTCCGGGGCCTCGCGGCCATCGAAGACATGCACGTCCAGGAACGCACCCAGGCGCCGCGCACGCTGCATGAGGTGGTATGCCGACGCGAGGCCCAGGGCCCCGCCGCCGACGATGGCCACGTGCAGCACATCGTCTGCGTCGCCGTGGTTTGACATGTTCTCCTGCCTGAGTTCTGAGTGACAGTGGCCCACTGTGCATGACCGGCAGCCGGTCTTCAAGGTATCGCCGGAGTCCACCCCTGCGAATCCGCAGCATGGAACGCTTTTTGCCGGCAGCGTCGCCGCGGCCCGCCCTGCCGGGGCCCCCGCCATGTGACAAAGCCCCCGGGATGGATGTCCGCGGGGGCTGTCCGGAGCACCGCCCCGGGCTCGATGGCCGGACCGGTCACACGTTGGTGATGGACACCGCGCGCGTGTTCAGGTGCGCCTCGATCGCCTCCGGGCCTCCCTCGGAACCGTAGCCGGAGTCCTTCAGGCCGCCGAACGGCAGTTCGGCGGAGGGGGACGCGGGCTGGTTGATCCACAGCATACCCACTTCGAGCCGCTGCGACAGCAGGTGGGCGTGCTTGAGGGAGCGCGTGAAGGCATAGCCGGCCAGGCCGTAAGGCAGGCGGTTCGCCTCGGCGATGGCGTCCTCGATCTTCTCGAAGCCACGTACCGCGGCCACCGGGCCGAAGGGCTCCTCGTTGAAGATGCGCGCGGACACGGGCACGTCGTCCAGCACCGTGGGCTGGAAGAAGTTGCCGTCGCCGCCGATGCGCTCGCCGCCGGCCGCCACCTGGGCGCCGTGCTGCACGGCATCCTGCATCAGTTCCGCCATGGCCGCGATGCGGCGGGGGTTGGCCAGCGGGCCCATCTGGGTGCCGTCGGCCAGGCCGTCGCCCACCTTCAGGCCCTGGGCGTGGCGCGCCAGCGCGGCCACGAAATCCTTGCGGATGCTCTCGTGCACCAGGAAGCGGGTCGGCGAGATGCAGACCTGGCCGGCATTGCGGAACTTCGCGCCGCCGGCGGCCTTGATGGCCAGTTCCACGTCGGCGTCGTCCGCGACGATCACCGGGGCATGGCCGCCCAGCTCCATGGTCACGCGCTTCATGTGCTGGCCGGCCAGCGCCGCCAGCTGCTTGCCCACCGGGGTCGAGCCGGTGAACGTGACCTTGCGGATGACGGGATGCGGGATCAGGTAGCTGGAGATCTCGGCGGGGTTGCCGTAGACCAGGCCCACGGTGCCGGCCGGCACGCCGGCATCGGCGAAGGCACGGATGAGCTCGGCGGGGCTGGCGGGCGTTTCCTCGGGGGCCTTCACGAGGATGGAGCAGCCGGACGCCAGGGCGGCGGCCAGCTTGCGCACCACCTGGTTGATCGGGAAGTTCCAGGGCGTGAATGCGGCCACGGGGCCGACGGGGTCCTTCAGAACGAGCTGGCGCACGGCGAGGCTGCCGCGGGCCGGGACGATGCGGCCATAGATGCGCTGGCCTTCGTCGGCGAACCATTCGATGATGTCGGCGGCGGCCATGGCTTCGACCTTCGCCTCGGCCAGCGGCTTGCCCTGCTCCTGGGTGAGGATGCGGGCGATGGCGTCGGCGCGCTCGCGCATCAGCGCGGCGGCGCGGCGCATGGTGCGGGCCCGCTCCACGGCGGGGATGTCGCGCCAGGCCTCGAAGCCTTTCTGGGCCGCCTCCAGGGCGCGGTCCAGGTCGGCACGGCCGGCATGGGCCACGCGGCCGATTTCCTTGCCCGTGGCCGGGTTGTGCACGGCGATGGTCTTTCCATCGGCGGCATCCTGCCATTCACCGGCAATGAAAAGGCGTGTGCTCGGATACGTCATGCGTGTGCTCCTGCGATAGCTGATAGGGACATGGGAAAGGGAAACGGGCCGGTCGTGCCGCGGGCATGGCGGGCGGCGCCCCGTATCCTAGCCGGGACCTATGACCTGGCCCGGCAACAAAAAGAAGCACTATAGGCCGGTTGGCGCCCCAGCGTCGGCACCGGACCGCTTTGCTACGTCGAGTTACCCAAGTTGCGGGAACTTTCAACCATTGCGCGCGACCGGCCGCTCGTCGTCCCGCATTTTCGCTCCATCGTCTCCCCAGCCGCCACCCAGCGCGCGGATCAGGCCCACCGTGGCCGTGTACTGCGCGGTGCGCACCTGCAGGGCCTGGCGGCGGTTGCGCAGCTCACTGCGGCGGGCGTCGAGCAGTTCCAGCTGGCTCACCATGCCGTTGCGGTAGCGCGAATCCGACAGCTGCGTGGCGCGGGCCGCCGACTGCACGGCGCGGCCCTGTGCCTCGGCCTGGCCGGCCAGCAGGCGCAGCGCGCCGAGCTGGTCCTCGACCTCGCGGAAGGCGGTGAGGACCTGGCCTCGGTGGGCCGCCAGCGCGCCCTCCAGCCGGGCGCGGGCGCTGTCTTCCTGCGCCTGGCGCTGGCCGCCGTCGAAGAGCGGCAGCGACAGCAGTGCGCCGATGCCCCAGGAGCGGGCCGACCACTTGAAGAGGTCGCCCAGTTCCGGCGAGGCATAGCCGCCATTGCCCGTGAGCGTGACCGCCGGGAACCACGCCGCCTGGGCCACGCCCACGCGGGCCTGCGCCGCCAGCACGGCCGCCTGCGCCGCAGAGACATCCGGGCGGCGCGCCAGCACGGTGCCCGGCACGCCGGCGGGAATGACGGGCAGCGCCGCCTCGCCGGCCGCGGGGGGCACGGTGAAACCGGTGGCCACCTCGCCGACCAGCAGGGCCAGCGCATGGGTCAGCACCGCCTGCTGGCGCTCCAGCGCGAGCGCGTCGGACTCGGTGGCGGCCACCTCGGTCTGCACGCGCGCCACGTCCAGCTCGGCCACGTCGCCGGCCTGGTAGCGGCGCTCGGTCAGGCGCAAGGTGTCCCGGTAGGCGGCCAGGCTCTCCTGCACCAGCGCCTGTTCGGCCTGCACCGAGCGCAGCTGCAGGTAGGCCTGGGCGGTATCCGCCTGGGCCATCAGGCGCGCGCTCTGCAGCAGCGCCTCGCGCGAGCGGGCATCGAGCCGCGCGGCATCGCTGGCCTGCGAGAGGCGGCCGAACAGGTCCAGTTCATAGGACACGTTCAGCCCTGCCGTGGCCAGGGTGGCGGGCACGGGGCCGCCCGTGGCCGTATTGGCGCCGGCCTGCCGCGCCACGCCGGCCGAGGCGCCCAGTTGCGGCGCGCGGCTGGCATCGGCGGACCGCAGCAGCGCGCGCGCCTCGGCCAGGCGGGCAGCGGCCTCCTGCACGCTGGTGTTGCCGCTGCCGGCGCGCTGCACCAGGTCGTCCAGCACCGGATCGCGGAAGCCCAGCCACCAGGCGCCGCGGGGCTGCGCCTCGGCGGGCGGTGCCGTGGTCCACGATGCGGAGCCGGCGGCTTCGCTGAAGGCGGCGGGCACGGCCACGCCGGCATGTTCCGGCACCGCCGGGACGCTCATGCAGCCGGCCAGCACCAGGGCCGCGGCCAGCGGCGCCAGCCGCGAGAGGGAATGGAAAGCAGAAAACATCGTCATCGCAAAGCTCCGTCTCATTCATGCAGGCCGCGCGGCGCGGCGATCACGGGGTGGGCCGAGGCCCCATGGCCCGGCGTGCCCTGGCCGGCATCGGTGATCGGCGCCACATGGCTGCCGTGCTGCTGCAGCGGCCGGTTGCCGGCCAGGCGGCGCAGGGCCACGTAGAAGACCGGCGTGAGGAACAGGCCGAAGGCCGTGACGCCGATCATTCCGGCGAACACCGCCACCCCCATCGCACTGCGCATCTCCGAGCCGGCGCCGGTGGACAGTACCAGGGGCAGCACGCCCATCACGAAGGCCAGCGAGGTCATGAGGATGGGACGCAGCCGCAGGCGGCTGGCCTCGATGGCGGCTTGCACGGGCGTGCGGCCGGCGAATTCCAGCTCCCGCGCGAACTCCACGATCAGGATCGCATTCTTGGCCGACAGCCCCACCAGCACGATCAGCCCGATCTGGGTGAACACGTTGTTGTCGCCGCGGGTGAGCCACACGCCCGCCATGGCGGCCATCAGGCCCATGGGCACGATCAGGATGATGGCGATGGGCAGCGTCAGGCTCTCGTATTGCGCGGCCAGCACCAGGAACACCAGCAGGATGGCCAGCGGGAACACCAGCACGGCGGAATTGCCGGCCAGGATCTCCTGGTAGGTCAGCTCCGTCCATTCGAAGCCGATGCCCGGCGGCAGCGTCTCGGCGGCGATGCGCTCCACGGCGGCCTGCGCCTGGCCCGACGAGAAACCGGGCGCGGGCCCGCCGTTCACGTCGGCCGACAGGAAGCCGTTGTAGCGCATGGCGCGCTCGGGGCCGAAGCTGCTCTCGATCTTCATGAGCGCCGACAGCGGCACCATCTCGCCGGTAGTGGAACGCACCTTGAGCAGGCCCACGTCCTCCGCCCGCGCCCGGTAGGGCGCATCGGCCTGCACGCGCACGCTGTAGGTGCGGCCGAACTGGTTGAAGTCGTTGGCGTACAGGCTGCCCAGGTAGATCTGCAGGGTCTCGAAGATGTCCGTCACCGGCACACCGAGCTGGCGGGCCTTGGTGCGGTCGATGTCGGCGTACAGCTGCGGCACGTTGACCTGCCAGCTGGTGAACAGTCCCGCCAGTTCCGGTGTCTGGTAGGCCTTGGCCATGAAGGCCTTGACGGCTGCGTCCATGGCGCCATAGCCCAGCGAGGCACGGTCTTCGATCTGCAGCTTGAAGCCGCCCGTCGTGCCCAGCCCCGCCACCGGCGGCGGCGGGAACATGGCGATGAACGCATCCTGGATGCTGCCGAAGGCCTGGTTGAGCTGGCCCGCGACGGCGCCGCCGCTCTGGTCGGCGTGCCGGCGCTCGGCGAAGGGCTTGAGCGTGACGAACACGATGCCCGCGTTGGAGCTGTTGGTGAAGCCGTTGATCGACAGGCCCGGGAAGGCGATGGCGTCCTCCACGTTGGGGTTCTTCTTCACGATCTCGCCCATGCGGCGGATGACATCTTCCGTGCGGTCCAGCGTGGCACCATCGGGCAACTGCGCGAAGCCCACCAGGTACTGCTTGTCCTGCGCGGGCACGAAGCCGCCGGGCACCGCCTTGAAGAGGCCCCAGGTCGCGCCGACCAGCACCAGGTAGACGGCCAGCATTAACGCCTTGCGGCCGATCACGCGGCGCACGCCGCCGCTGTAGGCCTCGGAGCCGCGGTGGAACACGCGGTTGAAGCGGCGGAAGAAGCCGCCCAGCACGCGGTCCATGCCGCGGGTGAGCGCATCCCTGGGCTCGTGGTGGCCCTTGAGCAGCAAGGCGCTGAGCGCGGGCGACAGCGTGAGCGAGTTGATCGCCGAGATCACCGTGGAGATGGCGATGGTCACCGCGAACTGGCGGTAGAACTGCCCCGTGAGGCCGCTGATGAACGCCAGCGGAACGAACACGGCCACCAGCACCAGCGCGATGGCGATGATGGGCCCGCTCACCTCGCGCATGGCGCGGTAGGTGGCCTCGCGCGGGGAAAGGCCCGCCTCGATGTTGCGCTCTACGTTCTCCACCACCACGATGGCGTCATCCACGACGATGCCGATGGCCAGCACCAGCCCGAAGAGCGACAGCGCGTTGATCGAGAAGCCCAGCAGGTGCAGCACCGCGAACGTGCCCACCACCGACACCGGCACGGCCAGCAGCGGGATGATGGACGCGCGCCAGGTCTGCAGGAACAGGATCACCACGACCACCACCAGCGCGATGGCCTCCAGCAATGTCTGGATGACCGAGCGGATGGAGGCGCGCACGAACTGCGTGGGGTCGTAGGCGATGCGGAACTCCACGCCCTCGGGCATGTGTTTCTGCAGTTCGGCCATGGTGGCGCGCACGTTGGCCGAGATGTCGAGCGCGTTGGAGCCGGGCGCCTGGAAGACGCCCATGCCCACGGCCGGGTCGTTGTTGAGCAGCGAGCGCAGCGAGTAGTCGGCCGCGCCCAGCTCCAGCCGGGCCACGTCGCGCAGGCGCGTCACGGCCCCGTCGGCGCCGGTCTTGACGATGATGTCGCCGAACTCCTCCACCGTGGCCAGGCGGCCCCGGGCGTTGATCGACAGCTGCATGTCCACGCCCGGCAGGCCGGGCGACTGGCCCACCACGCCCGCGGCGGCCTGCACGTTCTGCCCGCGGATGGCGGCCACCACGTCGCCCGCGGAGAGGCCGCGCTGCGCCACCTTCTGCGGGTCCAGCCATGCACGCATGGAGTAATCGCCGCCGCCGAAGATCTGCACCTGCCCCACGCCGGGGATGCGGGCGAGCCGGTCCTTGACGTTGAGCACGGCGTAGTTGCGCAGGTAGTCGATGTCGTAGCGGCCGTTGGGCGAGACCATGTGCACGACCATGGTCAGGTCCGGCGCGCTCTTGACCGTGGTGACGCCCAGGCGGCGCACTTCCTCGGGCAGGCGCGGTTCGGCCTGCGAGACGCGGTTCTGCACCAACTGCTGCGCCTTGTCCGGGTCGGTGCCCAGCGCAAAAGTGACGGTGAGGGTCATCACGCCGTCGGTCGTGGCCTGGCTGCCCATGTAGAGCATGCCTTCCACGCCATTGATGGATTCCTCCAGCGGCGTGGCGACGGTCTCGGCGATCACCTTGGGGTTGGCGCCGGGGTAGGTGGCGCGCACCACCACGGAAGGCGGCGCCACCTCGGGGTATTCCGAGATCGGCAGCGCCCGCAGGGCGATCAGCCCCGCCAGGAAGATGAGCACCGACAGCACCCCGGCGAAGATGGGGCGGTCGATGAAGAAACGGGAGAGGTTCATGGTGTCGTTCTCTGCTCTCTGGAGCCCGGCGCTCAGGCCGCGGGCTGGCGTGCGGCGGCGCGCGCCTGCGCGCCCTCCCCGCCCAGTTCGGACTTGGCGGCCATGGGCACTTCCTGCGGGGCGACCACGGCGCCGGGGCGCACGCGCTGCAGGCCGTTGACGACGATGCGCTCGCCCGCCTTCAGGCCCGCGGTGACGACGCGCAGGCCTTCGACCGGCGCGCCCAGCTGCACTTCGCGGTATTCGGCCTTGTTGCCCTCGCCCACCACCATCACGAACTTCTTGCTCTGGTCCGTGCCCACGGCGCGCTCGTTGATCAGCACGGCCTGCGTGCTCTTCGCCTGGCCCATGCGGATGCGGGCGAACTGGCCCGGCATGAGGGCGCCATCGGCGTTGTCGAAAACGGCGCGCACGCGCACCGTGCCGCTCCTCGCATCCACCTGGTTGTCGATGAGCTGCAGGCGGCCCGTGTGCGGCATGCTGCCGGCCGTGCCGGTGCCCATCTGCACGGGAATGCGCTCGATGAGCGTGCGGGCGCTCTGGCCGGAGCGCAGCCCTTCCAGGGCGCGGGCCACGATCTGCTCGTCGGTGTCGAAGCTCGCGTAGATCGGGCTCACCGAGACCAGCGTGGTCAGCACCGGCGCGCCGGCCCCCGAGCCCACCAGGTTGCCCACCGTGACCTCGACGCGGCCCACGCGGCCCGCGACCGGCGCGCGCACCTGGGTGTAGCCCAGGTTCAGGCGCGCCGTCTGCAGCGCGGCCTGGGCGGCGCGCAGGTTGGCCTCGGCCTCGCGCTGGGCGTTCACGCGCTCGTCGCGCTCGCGCTGGGCGATGGCGTGTTCTTCCCACAGGCGGCTGGCGCGTTCCATCTCGCTTCGGGTGTACGACACGCGGGCCTGGGCGGCCACCACCTGGGCATCGGCCCGGTCCACCTCGGCCGCATAGGGCGCCGGGTCCACGGTGAAGAGCAGGTCGCCCTGCTTCACCAGCGCCCCTTCGCGGAAGTGCACGGCCTGCACGGCACCGGCCACGCGCGGGCGGATGTCCACGCGCTGCACGGCCTCCAGCCGGCCGGAAAACTCGTCCCACAGCGCGACGTCCTGCTGCACCACGGCCGCGACGGACACCGGCACGGCCGGGGGCGCGGCATCGGCGGCGGGCGCCTCGGCGTGCGAGGCGGAGAGCCCGAACAGGGCCCCGCCACCGGCCGCGATGGCGGCTGCAGCGCCGGCGGCGGTCCACCAGCGGCGCGCGGGCGAGAAGAGGGAAACGGGTTGGGATGACGGCATGGCAGATCCTTCGGATGTGTCTGGAAACGTGTCTGGAAGCGGTGGTATCGCAAGCAAAAAAACGAGGCCGGCACCGGCCGGGCAAAGCCGTCCCCCTCCGGCCCGCAGGCCGGAAAAAATGCATCGAAGGGGACAGGCCGCTCCCAGGCGCGGAGACGGCAACGGGGCCGGATTCTCAAACCTCAACCATCGTTGAGGTCAATACCTTGCCTGGTGGCGAAAGGGAGTTTTTTCGAAGAGGGGGTCAGCGCGGCGCCGGACATCGGCCGGCCTCCATGAAGCGGCGGAACCGCTCGCGCGCCTCGTCCGCGCACGGACAGGCCTGGTTGCCGGACTCCAGCA
Source organism: Paracidovorax oryzae ATCC 19882 (assembly GCF_000687165.1). Taxonomy (GTDB): domain Bacteria; phylum Pseudomonadota; class Gammaproteobacteria; order Burkholderiales; family Burkholderiaceae_C; genus Paracidovorax; species Paracidovorax oryzae. Next base: position 52,052 of record NZ_JMKU01000005.1, read on the forward strand.
GCGCATCGGGCCAGCGCTCGGCCTTGCGCAGCACGTGCAGTTCCACCGGCAGGCCGGCGGCCTCCAGCCGTGCCGCATAGGCCAGCGTTTCGTCGTGCATGGGATCGGTGTCGCCGACCAGCAGCAGCGTGGGCGGCAGGCCTGCCAGGCGCTGCGCGGTGCCGGGCACGGCATACGGGTGCTCCGCATCGCGTGCGCAGCGCAGGAACTTCTCCCAGCCCTGCGCCCAGCGGCAGGCGTCACTGCCTTCGGTGGCGGCCCGCAGCGACGGCGTGCCGGCGCAGGGGTCGAGCATCGGCGACACCAGGATCTGCCCCGCCAGCGGCGGGTGGGACTGGTCGCGCGCCATCAGGCACACGCCCGCCGCCAGGTTGCCGCCGGCCTCTTCCCCGGCCACATAGACCGGCGCGCCCGTGCCGGCCAGCCGCGTGCGGTAGCGATAGGCCCACTGCAGCACGGCATAGCCCGTCTCCAGCGGCTGCGGGAACGGATGCTCGGGCGCCAGCGGATAGGCCACCGACACCACCAGCGCCCCGGCTTCCTGCAGCAGGCCGGCGATCGTGCAGCCGCTGTCCAGGTCGCCCGACACGAAAGCCCCCCCATGGAAATGCACGACCAGCGGCGACGTCTCGCCGGCTTTCCTGCGGCCGTACATGCGCACGGCGACGTCCTGCCCCGGCGCCACCGCAATGGTGGATTCGGAGCGCGCGCCGGCGGGCGTGGAACGGGAAGAGGAAGTGGTGGGCATGGCGTGGGGGCCGGAAACGATCCGGTGCAGCAAATGTAGGCGTGTGGACAACGACGATAAACCAGCCGATGCGGGCCTCACTGTTTCCAAAGTCCGAACAATCGCCACCCGTGGCGCATGTGAGAATTTGACAGCCCCCGAAGAGGCACCGAGGAAGGAACGCCATGGACCAGATCCAGGCCATGCGCATTTACGCGCGGGTGGTGGAAGCCGGCACGTTCACGCGCGCCGCAGATTCCCTGCAACTGCCCAAAGCCACCGTCACCAAGCACGTACAGGCGCTGGAAGCGCGCCTGCGCGTACGCCTGCTCAACCGTACCACGCGGCGCGTGACCGTCACGCCCGACGGCGCGGCCTACTACGACCGCGCCGTGCGCCTGCTGGCCGATTTCGACGACATCGAGGCCAGCATGACCCATGCGCGCGCCACGCCCAGCGGCCGCCTGCGCGTGGACGTGGGCACATCGATGGCACGGCTGCTCATCATCCCGCACCTGGAAGAGTTCCAGTCGCGCTACCCCGACATCCAGCTCGACCTGGGCGTGAGCGACCGCATCGTGGACCTGCTCAGCGACAACGTGGACTGCGTGATCCGCGGCGGCGAACTCACCGACCAGTCGCTCGTGGCGCGCCGCATCGGCCTGCTGGAGTTCATCACCGTGGCCTCGCCTGCGTATCTGGAACGCCACGGCGCGCCGCGCGAACCGCTGGATCTCGAACGCGACCACCAGAGCGTGATCTATTTCTCGCCGCGCACGTCGCGGCGCTACCCGCTGGAATTCCACCGCGACGGCGAATCGCTGGAAATCGGCGGGCCCTCGCGCCTGGCGGTGAACGAGAGCAACGCCTACCTGGCCGCGCTGCTCGCCGGCCGCGGCGTGGGCCAGATCACCACCATGCAGGCCCAGCGCTACCTGGACCGCGGCGACCTGGTGCGCGTGCTGCCCGAATGGAGCCATCCGCTGCTGCCGGTCTATGTGGTGTACCCGCCCAACCGGCACCTGAGCGCGAAGGTGCGGGCGTTCGTGGACTGGGCGGCGGAGATCTTCGCCCGGGAGCAGCCCCTGCAGGGGTGAGCCTTCCGATCGTACTCTGGCCCGATATGCTCGGTGCCATGACTGTCGACTCTCCCGATCTCCCTGACGCCCCCGGCCTGCCGCCTGTCCCTTCTCCGGCAGGCCATGCGTCCACCCCCTCCGCCCCTGCCCAGCCCCACAACCCGCTGCACGGCCTCACGCTGGAGGCCATCGTGGTGGCCCTGCAGCAGGAATACGGCTGGAAGGGCCTGGCGGAGCGCGTTCCCGTGCGCTGCTTCCAGAGCGAGCCGAGCGTGTCGTCCAGCCTGAAATTCCTGCGCAAGACGCCCTGGGCGCGCGAGAAGGTGGAAAGCCTCTACCTTTTCATGCTGCGGGACCGCAAGCGCGGCCATCCCACCGCGAAAGGCCGCTGAACCCGGCACCCTGGGCGGCAAGCGCCTTGCAGCGCCCCGGGCAGAGCGCCGCAGGCTTCAGGGCAATGTCAGATACCGGGCCGCCGCCAGCAGCGTGATGGCGAGGATGACCAGGAATTCCAGGCGGCTGGGCCTTTCACGCAGCAGCAGGGAGGAAAGCGCCATGGCCATCAACCCCGTCGTGTTCAGGATGGGCCACGCCACGGCGGAGGCTGCACTGGTGATGGCGTAGATGAAAGTCACCTGCGTGGCCACCGTGAGCAGGGCCCGCACGCCGAACAGCACATCCACCGACTGCCGGGGCACCGCCGGGGCCCGCGCCCCCTGCAGGAAGAGCAGGGGCAGCGAAGACCACAGCGCACGCCATGCCATCACGGCCACCGCGAACGCCAGCAGGTTGCCGGAGGTCCGGCCCGGAGGCCCCTCCCCCGCCGGGAACAGCCACGGGGACACGGTCGCCTGCAGCGTCAATGCCGCGCAGACGATCGCCGCGCTCGCGATGAATCCGCGCCGCCTCTCCACGGCGCCGTGCCGCCAGAGCAGGGGCATGCAGGCCACGGTGGTCGCCACGGCGAAGGCATAGGTCTCGGCGCTCCACTCCCCGGTGAGCCACAGGATGCCCAGGGGGATGAACAGGTCGGACAGTTTGCCGGACACGGTCACCTGGTTCACGGTCAGTGCACGGAACGCATGGGAATAGGCATACGCGACGAGCTGGGCCAGCCCGCTGAAGACGACCGCCTTCCAGTCCAGCAGCCAGCCCAGCGGCGTCCCCCAGGACCGCAGGTACACCGCTGCGGCGCACAGCAGCAGGAGCGCGGGCAGTGCGTTGTTGAGGAAATTGACCCGGACGATCGACAGGCCCTTGCGTCCGATCTGCTGCCGGTCTATCAGGTTCAGGCTGGCCCTGCACAGGGCGGAGGCCCATGCCACCGCCATGACCTCCTGCGCGGACAAGGTGTTCAATGGACCGCGCCCTGCCGCGAGAAGCGGTTGATCCACAGCTCGGAGATGAATCTCTTCGCATCGTCGCCCAGCTCCACCACCCGGTCCCGCGGGGCGTCGCCGATCCTGGAGAGCGCGAAAAGCAGTTCGGCCTGCACGAGGTCGATGAAGGGCCCGACCACGCCTCCGTGCATGAAATTGGCCGACTTGCCCTCGTTGCAGAGGAAGAACCGGTTGCCCTGCGCATTCACCTGCAGCACGTGCCGGTGTCCGCCGGGGCTCGCGCAGTCGATCATGGCCTGGTGGTTCTCGATCTCGTCATCGGCCGACGTGGCCGTGAAGATGTAGGCATTGCGCCGGATGGCGCCCAGGTCGGACGTGCCGATGGACCGGTTGCCGGTCGCACAGAAAACGAGTTCCGACGACCTCAAAAGCTCGTGCTTCGGCCCGGTGTGGTACCCATGCGCCAGCGCCAGCACCTGGCGGACCGGGTTCGTGTCGTACACATCGACGCGGACGCCCTTGGCATGCAGGTGCCGGGCAATGCTCGATCCGATCTTCCCGTAGCCCAGTACCAGCGCCCTGCGGCCGGTCAGGATGTTCCCCAGTTCCCGCAGCAGGGCCTCGGCGGAGAACGTGATGGCCTGGCCCACCAGGAAATCCTCCGGCTCCTTGAGCTTGCTCCTGGCCACGGACATGACGGGACAGGGGAACATGGCGCCCCCTCCCGCCCGGATGCTGCGCAGTGCGGCGTCGTACTTCTGGTGTCCGTTCTCGGTGTCCTCCACGATGCCGACCAGCTGCGAAGGAAACGCCTTTTTCAGGGCGGCCAGGATGTTCGAGAAATAGCCCCCGGTATCGATGGCCGCGAAGGGCTCTTCCCCGATCAGGCTGCGCAGGTGCGCAATGAAGCCGGGCGCGTTCTGCTGGATCCTGTCCCGCGTGTAGTGGATCACCGGCACGTGCTCCTCGATCACGCGGCAAGTGGGCCCATGCAGCGAACTGGGCTTGGGAATGACCGCCGCCAGGGGCAGGCGCTCGTGGATGCCGAGGACGAAGTTCTCGCTCCCGGGAACAATGTGGGTCACGAGGACCAGCCTGCCCGCACTGCGGGGGATGCTGCTGTCCAGGACCGCCTGGAAGAATGCCTTGGAATCCATGGCGGCTCAGGCGGCCAGGCCGTGGCGGGAAATCTTCTGCCCGATACGGGACAGGCCCCCGACGGACACCGCGGAAATGTCCGTCCACTGGCATTGGTGATTTTCCGCGCTGCGGAGAATCGGTTTCGATTCATCCCTCACCAGCAGGTACCGAAAATCGAAATGCATGTGCGCCGGTTCTCCCTTGGCAGGATTTTCTGGAATGGCATGGATGTCGATATCCAGCGGAATTCCCGCCTTGAAATGCCATGGATGGGCCAGGGTGGCGATGCCCGTTTCTTCCCGGACTTCCCGGATGGCGGCGTCGAGGGGTACCTCGGAGGATTCGACATGGCCACCGGGCTGCAGCCACCGCTTCAGGTAGGGGTGGAACACGAGCAGCACGGCGCCGCGCGATAGGACGATGCCACTGGCGGTCACGTGGCCGGGCGATGCGCTGCGCCGGGTGATGTCCCCGCCCCTGCCCAATTGCTCCGTCAGCGGGATGAGCGCGCCGGATTCCGATGGATATTCGCAAAGATATTCATCGACGATATATCCCAGATCCGAACACGCGCCTTGGCGACCATCGTTTTGCAGCCTCTCGTTCATTGGCAGACCATTTCCACTTCAAGAATAACAATTTGAGCAGCCACGCAATCTAACAGGCTGCAGCGCCAATGCAGCCGGCCGCCATTCATATTGCCGGTAAACAAAATTTATGAAAATGGCCCTTCGCGGCGGCAGCGCCTGCAGTGAGGGCCGAAGACATGCAGCGCCATCACCTCCGGCTCCGCCATCCGGGCCCTTCACGCCGCGGCAACGGCGTTCCGTCGCGTTCTCCTGGCCCGGGCGAAGGGGGTCGCGCACAGTGAAGGCATGGAGAGCATGTCGCATTCTCCGCAGGAGCCCGAACCATGGCCTACACCCCTCATCTTCCCGCGCGCACGCTGCTGCGCACCACCACCTTCTGCGCCGGCGCACTGCTGGCCGCCACGTTCGCCATCGCACAGCCCGCAGCCCCCAGGCCAGAGGGTGCAGGTGCCGCCAGCCAGGCCGGCGCGGCTACACCGGCCGGGCAGCAGGGCCGCACGCGTGCCGAAGTGGTCGCGGAACTGGCCTGCGCCCGGGCCTCCGGCGAACTGGAGTCCATGGCGCTGCAGGGCTATGGCGTCGAGGCCCGCCCCATCGACCGCAGCGTTCCCGAATGCGTGCAGCAGCGCGTGCTCGCCTCGGGGGAAACGGCGCAGCCCCGCTGACCCGGCCCCGCCTGCCGCCCCGCATGACAGGAGCGTCGCGCGCAGGCCGGGCCGGCGGGCCGCTTCAGGCCGGCACCGGCACCAGGAAATCCCGGCTGATGCCCGCTCCCAGGTCGTTCACGCGGTCCAGGAACTGCGTGAGGTAGGCATGCAGTCCGGTGGCCAGGATCTCGTCGATGCGGCCGTAGCGCAGGTCGGCCAGCAGGCGCCCGGCCTTGCGCTGCGTTTCCGCCGACTGGTCGTTGGCGACCACGGCGAGGTTGTCCGCCACCTCGCGCAGGCTGGCGTGCAGCGAGCGCGGCATGTCGGCCCGCAGCATGAGCAGGTCGGCCACGCGCTCGGGCGTGATCACGTCGCGGTACACCTTGCGGTACACCTCGAACGCCGACACGCTGCGCAGGATCGCGCTCCAGTGGTAGAAGTCGAACTCCTGCGGCGACGCCCGGCCGCGCTCGCGCATCGCCGATCCGTGGAAGTCGCTCTGCACGGCATGGAACTTCACGTCCAGCAGCCGCGCCGTGTTGTCGGACCGTTCCAGGAAGGTGCCCAGGCGCAGGAAATGGAAGGCCTCGTCCTGCAGCATGGTGCCCAGCGTCACGCCCCGCGAGAGGTGCGAGCGGTACTTCACCCATTCGAAGAACGCCCCCGGGTCACGCTCGAAATCCCGGCCCTGGAGCTGCCGGTGCAGCTCCAGCCAGGTCTGGTTCTGCGTCTCCCAGATCTCGGTGGTCAGCGCGCCGCGCACGGCACGCGCATTCTCGCGGGCCGCGCGCAGGCACGAGAGGATGGACGATGGATTGTTCCCATCGCGCACCATGAACTCCAGCACCCCTTCGCGCGTGACCTCGCCATGGCGCGCGGTATAGGCCGGGATCAGCTCGCTGATCGACAGCAGGCCCAGCCAGCTTTCCTGCGCCACGTCGGCCGATTGCGGCAGCAGCGAGGTCTCGTAGCTGACGTTCAGCATGCGGGCGGTGTTTTCTGCCCGCTCGGTGTAGCGGGACATCCAGAACAGATGATCGGCAGTGCGGCTCAGCATGCGTCCTCCCCGGGCAGAAAACCCCGCACGCGCTGCGCGCGCAGGCAGTATTTTTGCGAATGCGCGCCTGCGGCACGCGTTTCTGCCCGCTCGGTGTAGCGGGACATCCAGAACAGATGATCGGCAGTACGGCTCAGCATCTCATTTCCCTCCCATCGACTGCGACATGGCCATGGCGCCCATGGACTGCGACAGGCCCGTGGCGGGTGTGCCGTTGGCATCGCCGTCGCCCAGCACCCAGGTGTCCTTGGTGCCGCCGCCCTGCGATGAATTGACGACCAGCGAGCCCTCCTTCAGCGCCACGCGCGTGAGGCCGCCGGCCACCATCTGCACCTTCTGGCCCGAGAGCACGAAAGGCCGCAGGTCGATGTGGCGCGGGGCGATGCCCGATTCCACGTAGGTGGGGCAACTCGAGAGCGACAGCGTGGGCTGGGCGATGTAGCCCGCCGGGTTGGCCAGCAGCGCGCCGCGGAACTCCTCGATTTCCGCCTTGGTCGCGGCGGGGCCGATCAGCATGCCGTAGCCGCCTGCGCCGTGCACTTCCTTCACGACCAGCTCGTGCAGGTGGTCCAACACGTACCGCAGGTCGTCCTGCTTGCGGCACATCCAGGTGGGCACGTTCGCGAGGATGGGCTCTTCGCCCAGGTAGAAGCGGATCATCTCCGGCACGTACGGATAGACGGACTTGTCGTCCGCGATGCCCGTGCCCACGGCGTTGCAGATCGCCACGTTGCCCGCGCGGTACGCGGCCATGAGGCCGGCGCAGCCCAGCGTGGACGTGGGGCGGAACACCTGCGGATCGAGGAAGTCGTCGTCCACGCGGCGGTAGATCACATCCACGCGCTGCAGCCCGCGGGTGGTGCGCATGTAGACGAAGTTGTCCTTGACCACCAGGTCCTGGCCCTCGACCAGCTCCACGCCCATCTGCTGCGCGAGGAAGGCGTGCTCGAAGTACGCACTGTTGTACATGCCGGGCGTGAGCACCACCACCGTGGGCTCGGCCGCGCCGGCCGGGGCGCTGGCACGCAGCGTGTCCAGCAGCAGGTCGGGGTAGTGGGCCACGGGCGCCACGCGGTGGTTGCGGAACAGCTCGGGGAAGAGCCGCATCATCATCTTGCGGTTCTCCAGCATGTACGACACGCCCGAGGGCACGCGCAGGTTGTCCTCCAGCACGTAGTAGATGCCGTTGCCCTGCCCGTCCGGCGCGCGCACGATGTCGATGCCGGCGATGTGGGCGTACACGTCGCGCGGCACGTCCACACCGGTCATCTCGGGGCGGAACTGCGCATTGCCCACGATCAGGTCCGACGGCACGATGCCCGCGCGCAGGATGTCCTGGCCATGGTAGATGTCGTGGATGAAGCGGTTGAGCGCCGTCACCCGCTGCACGAGCCCCTGCTGCATGCGCGCCCACTCGTGGGCGGGAATGATGCGGGGGATCAGGTCGAAGGGAATGAGCCGCTCGGTGCCGGCCCCGTCCTCGTCCTTGGCGCCATAGACCGCGAAGGTGATGCCCACGCGGCGGAAGATCATCTCGGCCTCGGCGCGGCGCGCCTGCATCGCCTCGGCCGGCTGGCGCGACAGCCACTGGCCGTAGCGCTGGTAGTGGGGGCGCACATCGCTGCCGTCGAAGGGCAGCATCTCGTACATCTCGTCGAACTTCTGCATCAGTGGTGCCTCCTGCAGCCAGCATAGCAAGTTGCAAGCCTGCTCGGCCGCTGGAGGCGCCCGCAGGGGGCGGGGCGTGGCCGGATTCCGCGGTCAGAAGGGATCCGCCACCTCCACGGCGGCTGCGGCCGAGGCCGCGGAAGGCGGCGCATGGTGCCAGTAGCGCCGCGTGGCATCGCGCTCGCAGCGCCAGCGCAGCGGCCGCGCGGATTGCCAGGACCACGCGCCGCAGGAGGGCGAATCCACCAGCCGCGCCCCGCGCTCCGCATAGCGCCCCAGCACGTCGGGCGCCGGGTGCCCGTAGCGGTTGCGGTGGCCCGCCTGCACCACGGCGGTGCGCGGCCGCACGGCGTCCAGCAGCGCCGGGCTGGAGGAGGTGCGGCTGCCGTGGTGGGGCACCAGCAGCACGTCGGCCGGCAGCAGTGCGCCCCGCGCGGCCAGGGCGGCCTCTTGCGCCCGGCCGATGTCGCCGGCCAGCAGTGCCGACGCGCCGGGCGCCGAGATGCGCAGCACGCAACTCACCGCATTGCTCCGGTCCTCGGGGCCGGCCGATGTGCCCGATGCGCCCGCCCCCGCTCCGCTGCCCTCCAGTGCGCCCGGCGATGGATGCAGCACCTCGAAGCGCACCCCGTCCCATGTCCACTGCCGGCCCGCCTCGCAGCGGGTGATGGTGCGCGCGCCCTGCGCCTCCAGCGGATGGCCGGGCTCCAGCGCCCCCCACAGGTCCGCGCCCGGGTGCGCGGCCAGCACCGCCGCGGCACCGCCCGTGTGGTCGGTATCGCGGTGGCTGAGCATCACCCGGTCCAGCCGCTCGCCGCCCGCGCTCAGCAGTGGCACCAGGACCCGGTCGCCGGCATCGCTCTGTGGGCCGTAGCGCGGCCCCGCGTCGTACAGCAGCGCATGGCCGGCCGTGCGCACCAGCACCGCGCTGCCCTGGCCCACGTCGGGAGCCAGCAGTTCGAACTGCCCGGCCACGGGCCGCGCCGGATGCCACCACAGCACCGGCAGCAGCAGCGGCAGGCCCATCAGGCGCAGCGCCCAGGGCAGGCGCATCACCAGCAGCACGCCGCCCGCCATGCCGGCCACGCCTGCCCACAACGGCGCCGCCGGCAGCGACAGCGTGGCCCAGGGCCAGGCCGCCAGCCACTGCAGCCCTTCCGCGAAGGGCCGCAGGCAGGCCGCCGCAGCAGACCACAGCGGCGCCCACAGCACGCCCAGCAGCGCCAGCGGCGTGACGACCAGCGTCATCCACGGGATGGCCGCCAGGTTCGCCACGAAGCCCACCACCGAGACCTGCCCGAACAGCAGCACCGTGAGCGGCGTCAGCGCCATCGTCACCACCCACTGTTCTCGCAACAGGGCCAGCACGCGTGCGCGCAGGCGCCCGGATGCGCGGGAGGCCGGCATCACCTCGGGCGGCGTGGCCGCGTCGGAGGCGAACAGCACGCCCACCGCCACGAAGCTGAGCCAGAAGCCCGCCTGCAGCAGCGCCCACGGATCGGCAGCCACCACCGCCGCGCAGGCCAGCAGCCAGACCTGCGGCCAGGGCCAGCGCCGCCCCGAGAGCCGCAGCGCGCCCACCACCGCCAGCATGCACACCGTGCGCTGCGCCGGCACCGCCCAGCCGCTGAACAGCGCATACGCAGCCGCCAGCAGCACCCCGCCCGCCAGCCCTGCCCAGGGCGCCGGCACGGCCAGGCACAGCAGCGCCGAGCGCCGCCACAGCCAGCCCACCACCGCCGCGGCGACCCAGGCGAACAGGGTGATGTGCAACCCGGAAATGCTCACCAGATGCGCCACGCCCGTCGCGCGGAACACGTCCCAGTCCGCCCGGTCGATCGCGCGCTGGTCACCCGTCACCAGGGCCGCCACCACGCCCGCGGCACGCCGCCGGGCCAGGTCCTGCGGATCGGCGTCCGCCCCGGCCACCTGCGGCGGCGCCAGCCGGGCGAGGATGGCATCGCGCACCCGCTGCCGCGCCTGCTCCACCGGGTGCCGCCACCAGGGCGCGGCCTCCAGCCGCACCGGCCGCTCGGCGCGGGCGCCCGCCTGCACGGAGCCCGTGGCCTGCACGCCCTGCTCCCACAGCCAGAGCTCGGCATCGAAGCCGCCCGGATTGCGCAGGCCGTGCGGGGCATTCAAGCGCACCGTCATCTCCCACCGCTCGCCCACGTGGACGGCAGGCACGGGCGCAGGGGCAGGCGACGGCGAGGAAGAAGACGATGCCGGTGCCGCGTCCGGCATGCCCGCGGATGCGGATGCGGCCCGGGCCTTCGTCCGGGGGCCGTCCGCCTGGCGCGCGAACCAGGGCGCCCCGGAAGACCACGACACATCGACCAGCGGAGGCAGCCGCACGGGCCGGCCGGGCGCATGGCGTGCGCCGGCACCGCCCCCCGCCTCCGGGCGGTCCTTCCGTCCGCTGCGCTGCGGGCGGCCTCCCCCGGAACGCGGCCGGCCGCCACCCTGCTCCGTGTACCAGGCCGACTCCACCTCCAGCCGCAGGCGCACGCCCGCGTCGGTGGGTTGCGGCATCGCCGCCACCACGGCGACGATGCGCAGGTCGCGCCCCTCCAGGGCCGGGTCCAGCGCATCCGACAGGTAGGCGCCCGCGCGCAAGCCGCAGACCGCGAAGGCCGCCAGCGCCGTGGCACAGAAGGCCAGCCATCGTGGAGCGGAAACCGGCAATGCACGGGCCACCGGGCCGCACCGCCGCCGGCCCAGGCGCCGGGCCAGCACCCACACGGCCACGCCCGCCAGCAGCAGTGCCGCATACACGCGCACCGGCCAGAGCGCAGGCTGCATGAGCTGCAGCAACGCACCGGCAATGCTGCCCAGCAGCAGCGCGGGCCAGAGCCAGCCGCCAGCCTCGATGAGGGCGCTCGATGGCGGGGCGGGGAGAGACGGAGGGACGGGCGGCGTGGCGGAGGAAGCGGGCCGGCTCATGGGGCCTGATGCTAGGGCTGGCGACAGGCCGCGGACCGCGAGAAAAAGGCATGCAAGGCATGCCGATCCGTGAGGCAAGGGCGCCGGTCGACCTCGACGCTCCACAGGCAGCCGTCATCGAAGAAGGTGAAGCCGAAGAAGGTGAAGCGCACCGTCCGGGGAGGCGCGAAGCGCCTTCCCGATCTTGTCGGCGTCCACGAAGGCGCCGATCCACCGGGGCTTTAACTCGGACTGCAGGGTGCTCTTGCCGAATCCGTTCGGCCCCGCGTGGACGCGCAGGCGCGGCTGGGTGGGCTGGGCCAGGGCAGGCCTGGCCGCCCGCCCGGCAGGTCTTTGACCAGGGCCCGTTCCACCCGGCGCAGAATGGCCCACGGGGAGGCATCCCGCCGCCCGCCATCCCAGGAGAATCTCCGTGAAGATCGAAGGCCAATGCCACTGCGGCGCGGTGGCCTACGAAGCCGAGGTGCAGCCGGGCAGCATGACGGTCTGCCACTGCAACGACTGCCAGACCCACTCGGGCTCCGCGTTCCGCGCCAACATTCCCGCGCCGGCCTCCGGCTTCCGGCTGACGCGGGGCATGCCGCGCACCTACGTGAAAACCGCCGACAGCGGGGCCAGGCGCCTGCTCGCGTTCTGCGAACACTGCGGCACGCCGCTGTACGCCTGCGCGGAAGAAAACCCGGCGGCCTATTCGCTGCGGATCGGCGCCATCCTGCAGCGGCACGCACTGGGCGCCCCGAAAAGACAGATCTGGACCCGGCGGCGCCTGGCCTGGGTGCCGTCTCCCGACGGGGTGGAGAGCTTCGACGGGCAGCCCTGAAGGAGCCGCCGGAGCGCTGTACCATTCCTTCCGCCGCAGGCCCTGGCTGCGCTCCACCGACCGGCACGCGCACGGCCGGCGCCGCTTTTTCCTTCTCAACCCGCTTCCCCATCACCATGAGCATCTACGACAAACTCTCCGCACTGAACATCACGCTCCCGCCCGTCGCCACGCCGGCCGCGGCCTATGTGCCCTACGTGCAGACGGGCAACCTCGTCTTCCTGAGCGGCCATATCGCGCGCAAGGACGGCAAGCCATGGGTCGGCCAGCTCGGCCGCGACGTCGCGACGGAAGACGGCAAGGCCGCGGCACGGGCCGTGGCGATCGACCTGCTGGGCACGCTGCATGCGGCCACGGGCGGCGACCTGAACCGCGTGCAGCGCATCGTGAAGGTGATGAGCCTGGTGAACTCCACGGGCGACTTCACCGAGCAGCACCTGGTGACCAACGGCGCCAGCGAACTGCTGGGCGAAGTGTTCGGCGACAAGGGCAAGCACGCTCGCAGTGCCTTCGGCGTGGCGCAGATCCCCATGGGCGCCTGCGTGGAAATCGAGCTGATCGCCGAGCTGGCCTGAGCGCCGTGGATGCCGTGAGCGCCACCGCAACCCCTTGCGCCGGCCCGCCGCCCGGGGAGCCGCCGCTGGTGCTCTCCATCCAGTCGCACGTCGCCTTCGGGCACGTGGGCAACGATGCGGCCATGCTGCCGCTGCAACTGCTGGGCATCCAGCCGGTGGCGGTGCATACGGTGCAATTCTCCAACCACACGGGCTACGGCGAGTTCAAGGGGCAGGTCTTCCCGCCCGCGCACATCGCCGACGTGCTCGACGGCCTGCGCGCGCGCGGCGTGCTGGCGCGCTGCACGGCAGTGCTCTCGGGCTACCTGGGCGATGCCGGCGTGGGCGAGGCCATCCTGGCCGCGGTGCAGGAGATCCGGGCCGTGCGCCCGGGCCTGCGCTACCTGTGCGACCCGGTGATGGGCGACGTGGGCCGGGGCGTGTTCGTGCGCCCGGGCATCCCGGAATTCCTGCGCCGCCGCGCGCTGGCGCAGGCCAGCATCATCACGCCCAACCAGTACGAGTTCGAACTGCTGCACGGTGCGCCGCTGGGCTCGGTGGACGAAGCGGTGGCCGCCGCGCGTGCACTGCTGGGCGATGCCGCCGGCACGGGCCCCTCGCTCATCGTGGTGACCAGCCTGCGCACGCCGGACGTGCCGGACGACCGGCTGGCCACGCTGGCCGTGACGGCAGAGGCCGCCTGGCTGGTGCGCACGCCGTTCATCGACCTGCAGCCCCTGCCCAACGGCATGGGCGACGTGTTCTCGGCCGTGCTGCTGGGCCACCTGCTGCGCGGCGCGGCCACGCCGGACGCGGTATCGAGCGCGGTCAGCAGCCTGTATGCGCTGGTGTCGCGCACCGCGCCGGGCCAGCGCGACCTGCCCCTGGTGGCCTGCCGCGAGCAGATCGCGCAGCCGTCGGAGCGTTTCGCCGCCGAGGCGGTGGGCCCTCCGGCGCAGTCCTGAAGCGAAATCCGGGCCGCGACCGGATCAGGCTGCCAGCCTGCGCGGCTCGCCCCGCGCGGGCTGCGGCAGTGCAGCGCCGGCAGCGCCCGGCAGGGCGCGCAGCTTGAACACCGACACCGTGCGCGCCAGTTGCTCCGCCTGCTCGCGCAGGCTCTGGGCCGCGGCCGCGCTTTCCTCCACCAGCGCGGCGTTCTGCTGCGTCATCTGGTCCAGCCGCCCCACGGACTCGTTCACCTGCCCGATGCCGGCGCTCTGCTCGGAGGCCGCGGCAGTAATCTCTCCGATCATGTCGTTCACGTGCTGCACAGAGCGCACGATGTCCTGCATGGTGGCGCCGGCATCCTGCACCAGCCGGCTGCCCGCCTCCACCCGCTCCACCGAGGTCCCGATCAGTTGCTTGATCTCCCGTGCGGCAGTGGCGCTGCGCTGCGCCAGGGCGCGCACCTCGCCCGCCACCACCGCGAAGCCCCGGCCCTGCTCACCCGCGCGGGCGGCTTCCACGGCCGCGTTCAGGGCCAGGATGTTGGTCTGGAAGGCGATGCCGTCGATCACGCCGATGATGTCGGCGATGCGGCGGCTGCTCTGGTGGATGTCATCCATGGTGGAGACCACCTGGGTGACCACGTCGCCGCCGCGCTGCGCCACGCTGCGGGCACTGGCCGCCAGCCCGCTGGCCTGCTGCGCGCTGCCCGCGCTCTGCTGCAGGGTGCTGGTGAACTGCTCCATGGCCGCGGCCGTCTCCTGCAGGCTGCTGGAAGCCTGCTCGGTGCGCACGGACAGGTCCTGGTTGCCCGTGGCGATCTCGGCGCTGGCGATGGCGATGCTGTCGGTGCTCTGGCGCACCTGCCGCACCACGCCCGAAAGCGATTCGCCCATGGCACCGAGCGATCGCAGCAGCTCGCCGAATTCGTCGCCGCGGCCCAGCGGCACGGGCGAGGCCAGGTCCCCCTCCGCGATGCGGGCCGCCACGGCATTGGCCTCGGCCAGCGGCTTCTGGATGCCGCGGATCAGCACCACGCTGCCCGCCACGATGCCGGCGAACAGCAGCGCCATGCCCGCGGCCGCCCCCAGCAGGATGCGCCGCAGCGACGCGGCCGTCCGGTCGCGCAACGCGTCGGCGGCCTCGGCCTGCGACTGCGCGAAGTCCCGCAGGAGCTGGAGGTAGGTCGCCACGGCAGGCTGGTAGCGCTGCAGCACCAGCGCGCGGGCCTCGTCACGCTGGCCGGCGGCAGACAGCCTGCCGGCCTCGCCGCGCAGGTCCAGCGTGGCCTGGCGCGCCGCGGCGATCTTCGCCATCTGCGCCTTGTCCTGCGCGGCAAGGTCCATGCCGGCGAGCACCTTCTGGGTTTCTGAAATGCGCGCGGACGTGGCAGCGACCGGCTCCTTGAACTGCGCCTCCAGCAGGGGATCGGCAGTGAGCGCCACCGCCAGGGTGCGCGCCGCGTTGGTTTCCGTCAGCCCGGCCCAGCGCAGGGCTGCCTGGGTGCGCTGCTCCATCTCGTCGCGCGCGGCCTCGGCCTGGGCCTGCTCGCGCTGGTAGCGCGCACCGGCCACGCCGAGTACCGCGGACAGCATGGCCACCAGCAGGGCGACGGCGATCCAGAGCTTGTGGACGACCCGCAGTGATCGTTGCATGGCGGACTCCTTTGTCATGCCGGGGGGGCCGCGCCCACCCTCGTCGGCTGAAGCCATCGTGCATGAAGCTGCGTCCGGGGCGCTCGGTGTTTACACCAGAGCCGGGCGGAACCACCCGCCAGATTCAGAAGGTTTCCCAGTCGTCGTCGCTCTGGCTGGCCTTGCGCGGCGGCGCAGGGGGCTGCGGCGCGGGTGCCTGCGCCGCGGATGCCGCTGGTGCCGGGCGGCCGCCGGGCAGTGCGGGCGCCTTGCCGGCAGCCGGCCTGGCGACGGCCGGCGTGCGCGGCCGGGCGGGTGCCGCGACCGCAGGGCGCGAGGATGCCGGAGCTGCTGCCGGAGGGAAAGCGGGCGCCGGCGCCGCCCTGGCGGCAGGTGGCGGAACGGGCACGGAGGCGGCGGGAATCCCGGTCACGCTGCCGTCCCGCATGCGGAATGCCGCCACCACTTCGGCCAGCATGGCCGCCTGCGTCTTGAGCGAGCCGGTGGCGGCCGCGGCCTCCTCGACCAGTGCGGCGTTCTGCTGCGTCACCTGGTCCATCTGCCCGATGGCCTGGCTCACCTGCTCGATACCCGTGCTCTGCTCCGCGCTCGCGGCGCTGATCTCGCCCATGATGTCGGCCACGCGCCGGATGCTGTCCACCACGGACTCCATGGTGCGCCCCGCCTGCGCGACCTGCTGGGAGCCCTCGTCCACCTTGGCCACGGAATCACCGATCAGCGCCTTGATGTCCTTGGCGGCTTCGGCGCTGCGCCCCGCGAGTGCGCGCACTTCGCCGGCCACGACCGCGAAGCCGCGGCCCTGCTCGCCGGCCCGCGCGGCCTCCACGGCCGCGTTCAGCGCGAGGATGTTCGTCTGGAAGGCAATGCCGTCGATCACGCCGATGATGTCGGCGATGCGGCGCGAGGACGCATCGATGGCACCCATGGTCTGCACCACGCCGGCCACCACCTGCCCGCCCTCGCCCGCCACCTGCGAGGCATGGGCCGCGAGCTGGTTGGCCTGCCGGGCGCTGTCGGCGTTCTGCCGCACTGCGCTGGTGAGCTGTTCGATGGAGGCGGCCGTCTGCTGCAGGGCGCTCGCCTGCCGCTCGGTGCGCGCGGACAGGTCCTGGTTGCCCGCATCGATTTCCCGCGCGGCGATGGCGATGCTATCGGCCCCCTGGCGCACGCGGCCCGTGACCTGGGCGAGGTTGTCGTTCATCTGGCGCAGGGCATCCAGCATCTGCCCGGTCTCGTCGCGCCCGCCCATGGTGATATGGCTCGTGAGATCGTTGTCCGCCACGGCACGCGCGACACGCACCGCCTCGCCGAGCGGGCGCGTGATGCCGCGCGTGATCCACCAGCCCAGGCCCGCCCCCAGGATCAGGGCCAGCACGGTGGAGACCGCCACGGCGATGCGGGTCTCCGCGTAGCCGGATTCCACCCCCCCGAGGGCGGCGTCGATGTTCTCCCGCTGCATGTTCAGCAGCTTCTGGACCGTGTCGAGGAACTGGGTGGTGATGGGCTGGAATTCCTGGGTGAAAAGGCGCTGCGCGTCTTCCACCCGGCCCTCGCGCTTGGCCTTGTATATCGCATCGCGGCTTGCCAGGTAATTCGTGCGTGCCTTCTGGATGTCGGCCATCGAGGCCTTCTCCTGCTCCGTCTGCAAAAGCGCCTCGATGCGCTTGAGCATGTCCGCAGACTGCCGCGAAGACGCCGCTGCCTCCTCCGCGAAAGCGTCGTTCAGAGAAGTATCGCTGCTGCGGGCCACGGCCTTGGTCCGCTGCACGCTCGTATGGATGTTGCGGGCCCAGTCGCTGATCAGCCGTTCCTTGACCAGCGATTCCGAAGCGACGCCCTTCACGGAACGGACCATCGCCCCCATATTGGTCAGTCCCAGCATGTTCATGAGGAACATGACGAGCAGGATGAGCGCGAATCCCAGCGCGAGGCGGGTGGATATTTTCAGATCTTTCACGGTAGGTGCTCCTGGCGCGCATCAAGACAATGCACGGCCCGGCAGCCGACGCCTCCTGTGGCCGTGCGGGCAGATAGTGCATTGATACAAGCCGAAACACCACTCCGCATAAACACCATATTCCTGTCGCGATGCGGCGGCGCAACAAAAAAGGGCCGCCATGCCCTGGCGGCCCTCCGGCAAGCGGTTCAGCGGAGCTTTACTCGACGCGCTGCACGGCGTTGGGCTTGAAGCCCAGGTCCGCCGCACGGCCCTTGCGCCCGCGCGGGAAGCGCGCATTGTTGAGGCTGCGGATCTCCAGCGTCTCGTCGCGCTCCTTGCCGCCCCGGCCCACGCCTGCGATGCGCACGCTGCGCGTGTAAGCCGCCGCACCCGCCAGCGTGTCCTTGGGCTCGAGGTCGATGAGCATCAGGCCGCGGCCGCCATTGGCCATCTGCTTGAGCTCGGTGATCTCGAACGTCAGGATGCGCCCGCCCGCCGAGGCGCAGCACACATGGGTCGCCGGAGCGAGCGCCTGGCTGCCGCTGGTGAACGCCGCGTGCGACGGCCGGCAGAGCTGCTCGCCCTCGCCCAGCGAGACGAAGGCCTTGCCGCCGCGGTTGCGCGCCGTCATGTGCTCCACGGCGGCGATGAAGCCGTAGCCGCCCGAACCCGCGAGCAGCAGCGCCGCGTTCGCGGGGCCTGCGAAATAGTGCACCGGCTGCGTGCCGGCCTCCAGGTCGATCAGCGTGGTGATGGGCTGGCCATCGCCGCGCGCGCCGGGCAGTTGCGAGACAGCCACGGAATACACGCGGCCATTGCTGCCGAAGGCGATGAGCGTATCGACGGTGCGGCACTCGAAGGTGCCGTAGAGCGCGTCGCCGGACTTGAAGGCGAAGGTGCCTGCATCGTGGCCATGGCCCTGGCGCGCGCGCACCCAGCCCTTCTGCGAGACGACCACCGTCACGGGCTCGTCGACCACCTTCACCTCGGCCGTGGCGCGCTTGTCGGCCTGGATGAGCGTGCGGCGCGCGTCGGCGAACTGCTTCGCGTCCGCCTCGATCTCCTTGACCATGAGGCGGCGCAGCGATGCGGGGTTCGCGAGAATGTCCTCGAGCTTGCCCTGCTCCTCGCGCAGTTCCTTGAGTTCCTGCTCGATCTTGATGGCTTCGAGCCGCGCGAGCTGGCGCAGGCGGATTTCCAGGATGTCCTCGGCCTGCCGCTCCGACAGGTCGAAGCGCGCCATCAGCGCGGCCTTGGGCTCGTCGCTCGCGCGGATGATGGCGATCACCTCGTCGATGTTGAGCAGCACGGTCTGCCGCCCCTCGAGGATGTGGATGCGGTCCAGCACCTTGGCGAGGCGGTGCTGGCTGCGCCGCGTGATGGTCTGCTGGCGGAAGGCGATCCATTCCTCCAGCATGCGCCGCAGCGACTTCTGCACGGGCTTGCCGTCCAGGCCCACCATGGTCAGGTTGATGGGCGCGGAGGTTTCCAGGCTGGTGTGCGCCAGCAGCGTGGTGATGAGCTCCTGCTGCGGCACCTTGCCCGTCTTGGGCTCGAACACGATGCGCACGGGCGCGTCCTTGCTCGACTCGTCGCGCACCACGTCCAGCACGCCCAGTACCGTGGCCTTGAGCTGCGTCTGCTCCTGCGAGAGCGCCTTCTTGCCGGCCTTCACCTTGGGGTTGGTGAGCTCCTCGATTTCTTCGAGCACCTTCTGCGCGGACACGCCGGGCGGCAGTTCGGTCACCACCATCTGCCATTGCCCGCGCGCCAGGTCCTCGATCTTCCAGCGCGCGCGCACCTTCAGGCTGCCGCGCCCCGTGCGATAGGCGTCCTGGATGTCGCCCGGGCTGCTGATGATCTGGCCGCCGCCCGGATAGTCCGGGCCCGGCACCATCGCGGCGAGTTCCTCGTCGGCGAGCTTCGGGTTTTTCACCAGCGCCACGCAGGCGTCGGCGATCTCACGCAGGTTGTGGCTGGGGATCTCGGTGGCCAGGCCCACGGCGATGCCGCTCGCGCCGTTGAGCAGCGCGAACGGCAGGCGCGCGGGCAGCTGGCGCGGCTCCTCGGTGGAGCCGTCGTAGTTGGGCACGAAGTCCACCGTGCCCTGGTCGATCTCGTCGAGCAGCAGGCTGGCGATGCGCGTGAGCCGCGCCTCGGTGTAGCGCATGGCCGCGGCGCCGTCGCCGTCGCGGCTGCCGAAATTGCCCTGGCCGTCGATGAGCGGATAGCGCTGGCTGAAATCCTGCGCCAGCCGCACCAGAGCGTCGTAGGCCGACTGGTCGCCGTGCGGATGGAAGCGGCCCAGCACGTCGCCCACCACGCGGGCGCTCTTCACCGGCTTGGCCGGCACGTTGCGGGTGGGCCCGCCATAGGCCAGGCCCATGCGCTCCATCGCGAAGAGGATGCGGCGCTGCACCGGCTTCATGCCGTCGCACACATCCGGCAGCGCGCGGCCCTTCACCACGGAGAGCGCGTACTCCAGGTAGGCGCGCTGCGCGTAGCCGGCCAGGCCCAGGTGGTCGCCGGACTCGGGCTGGGAGAAGTCGAGGGTGGGTTGGTCGTTGTCGCTCATGCGTCGGGAAGGATGGAAAGAGGAACGCGGCGGACGGTGCGCCGCGGTGTCGTTCGAAAGATCAGGGCGTGCCCTGGGCCGCGGGTGCTGCCAGCTCCATGCGCACCCGGCCGGCCGCGGCGCCGCGCCCGGCCGCCACGGGCACCGGGGCGGCCGCCGCGGGTTTGAGCAGGGCGTAGAGCCCCAGCACGCTCTTCACGTAGTTCTGTGTCTCGCGGTAGGCCGGAATCCGGTGGCCGGCGCGCTGCACGGCACCCTCGCCCGCGTTGTAGGCGGCCAGCGCCAGGTCGAGCCGGCCCTCGAAAAGATCGATCAGGTGCCGCAGGTAGCGCGCACCGGCCGCGATGTTCGTGCCCGGGTCGGTGAGCTTCTGCTCGACCGAACGCTTCGCCTCGCGCGCCACGCCGAAGCGTTCGGCCGTGGCCGGCATCACCTGCATGAGCCCCACCGCGCCGCGCGGCGACACCGCCTGCGGATCGAACCCCGATTCGGTCGCGATCACGGCCTGCAGCAGTTCGTAGTCGAGCCCGTGCTGGTTCGCCGAGGCGCGCAGGAAGTGCTTCACGCGCTTGACCTCGGGCGCGATGTCGAAATAGGCCAGGCGCCGCGCACTTTCCGGCGTGGCCCCCGGCGCCACGCCGGGCGGCACGAGGCCCGTGCCCGTCGAGCGCCCGTCCCTGGTGGAGTCGAACACGTCGCCGCGGAAGAACAGGCTGTAGCGCTCGTCGATGCGATCGGCCGCGAAATGCGTCACGCCGCGCTCATCCACGTAGGCCCAGAGGTCCGCATGGGCGGATTGCACCGGCAGCCAGAGCGCCAGGGCCAGCGCGGCCGCTCGCGCGCCGGCAGCCGCCTGCCGCCGCAGCCATGCCGGCACGGCATCACCACTGGAGCGTCGCGCCGCCATGGCTCAGATGTCCACTTCCACGGCGTCGCCGTGCAGTTCCATCAGCTCGCGCCGCGCGGCCGCCTCGCCCTTGCCCATGAGCTTGGTGATGAGGCCCTCGGTCTCGGCGAAGCCCAGGTCGCCCAGCTGCACGGGCAGCAGGCGGCGGGTGTCGGGGTTGAGCGTGGTCTCCCAGAGCTGCTCGGCGTTCATCTCGCCCAGCCCCTTGAAGCGGCTGATCTGGCACTTCTCGCGCGCCACGCCGTCCTTGGCGCACTTGTCGAGGATGGCCTCCAGCTCGCCGTCGTCCAGCGCATACACCTTCGAGGCCGGCTTCTTGCCGCGCGCCGGCACGTCCACCCGGTAGAGCGGCGGGCGCGCCACGTAGATGTGGCCGGTCTCGATCAGCTTGGGGAAGTGGCGGAAGAACAGCGTGAGCAGCAGCACCTGGATGTGGGATCCATCGACATCGGCATCCGACAGGATGCAGACCTTGCCGTAGCGCAGGCCGGAAAGGTCCGGCGTGTCGTTGGGTCCGTGCGGATCCACCCCCAGCGCCACGGAAATGTCGTGGATCTCGGTGTTGGCGAACAGCCGGTCGCGGTCCACCTCCCAGGTGTTGAGCACCTTGCCGCGCAGCGGCAGCACGGCCTGGCATTCCTTGTCCCGGCCCATCTTGGCGCTGCCCCCGGCGGAATCGCCCTCCACCAGGAACACCTCGTTGTGCGACAGGTCGCGGCTCTCGCAGTCGGTGAGCTTACCGGGCAGCACGGCCACGCCGGAGCCCTTCTTCTTCTCCACCTTCTGGCCGGCCTTCTGGCGCGTCTGCGCGGCCTTGATCGCCAGCTCGGCGAGCTTCTTGCCATAGTCCACGTGCTGGTGCAGCCACAGCTCGAGCGCGGGCCGCACGTAGCTCGACACCAGCCGGACGGCATCGCGCGAATTGAGTTTTTCCTTCACCTGGCCCTGGAACTGCGGGTCCAGCACCTTGGCCGAGAGAACATAGGAGGCGCGCGCGAACACGTCCTCGGGCAGCAGTTTCACGCCCTTCGGTAAAAGCGAGTGCAGTTCGATGAAGCTCTTCACCGCCTGGAACAGGCCGTCGCGCAGGCCCGCGTCGTGCGTGCCGCCCGCGCTGGTGGGAATCAGGTTGACGTAGCTCTCGCGCACGGGCGCACCCTCGTCGGTGAAGCCCACGCACCATGCGGCGCCCTCGCCTTCGGCGAAGCTCTCGTTGTGCCGGTCGGCATAGCCGTCGCCCTCGAAGAGCGGGATCACCGGGTCGGCCGACAGGCTCTGGCCCAGGTAGTCGCGCAGGCCGCCCTTGTATTGCCAGGTCTGGGTCTCCTTCGTCTTCTCGTTGACCAGCGACACCGTCACGCCCGGCATCAGCACGGCCTTGCTGCGCAGCAGGTGGACCAGTTCGTTCATCGGCAGCGCGGTCGATTCGAAATACTTGCCGTCCGGCCAGACGCGCACCGTGGTGCCCTGGCGGCGTTCGCCCGCGGCCAGGGGCCGGGCCGTGAGCGGCTCGGTAACGTCGCCGCCCTCGAACACGAGGCGTGCGATCTGCCCGTCGCGGTGCGTGGTGGCCTCCAGCCGCAGCGCCAGGGCGTTGGTGACCGAGACGCCCACGCCGTGCAGGCCGCCCGAGAAGCTGTAGGCCCCGCCCTTGCCCTTGTCGAACTTGCCGCCGGCATGCAGGCGTGTGAAGACCAGCTCGATCACCGGGGCCTTCTCCTCGGGGTGCAGGCCGAACGGGATGCCGCGCCCGTCATCCTCGATGCCGACGGAGCCGTCGGCGAACAGGGTGACCTTGATGCGCTTGCCGTGCCCGGCCAGGGCCTCGTCGGCCGCGTTGTCGAGCACTTCCTGGATGATGTGCAGCGGGTTGTCCGTGCGCGTGTACATGCCCGGCCGCTGCTTCACGGGCTCCAGGCCCTTGAGCACGCGGATCGAACCTTCGGAATAGTCGCTGGGCGAAACGGAAGAGGGTTTGGCTGCCATGGGCGCGGATTGTAGTGCGGCGTGCCCGGCGGCACTGGATGGAAAGACAGCCACCCGCCTGCCGCACGGGTTAACCCGCATTCCGCGGCAAGCGCCAGCGGACGCTTTTGGCTACATTCGGGCGGATGTCCTCCGAAACCCCGAAGCTCTCCATGGTGCAGGTCCTGGCCTGCGGCGCGGCCGTCGTCACGCTCTCCATGGGCATCCGCCACGGCTTCGGCCTGTGGCTGCAACCCATCACGCAGGACATGGGCTGGACCCGCCAGACGTTCGCGCTCGCGCTCGCCGTGCAGAACCTCGCCTGGGGCCTGTTCGGCATCTTCGCGGGCATGGCGGCCGACCGCTTCGGGGCCTTCCGCGTGCTGATCGCGGGGGCGGTGCTCTACGCCTTCGGGCTGGCCGGCATGGCGCTGTCGCCCACGCCGCTGCTGTTCGCGCTCACGGCCGGCGTGCTGATCGGCGCGGCGCAGGCGGGCACCACCTACGCCGTGATCTACGGCGTGCTGGGCCGCCAGATCGCGCCCGAGAAGCGCTCCTGGGCCATGGGCGTGGCCGCGGCCGCCGGCTCGTTCGGGCAGTTCCTGATGGTGCCCGTGGAAGGCCAGCTGATCGCCCGCCTGGGCTGGCAGGAATCGCTGCTCGCCCTCTCGGCCATGGTGATGCTCATCGTGCCGCTGGCCTTCGGCCTGCGCGAGCCGGGCTTCGGCCGCCGCGCCGCAGGCGCTCCCGCCGCGCCGCGCAGCCAGACCGTGGGCGAGGCCCTGTCCGAAGCGCTGCGCTACCCCAGCTTCCTGCTGCTCACGGCCGGGTACTTCGTCTGCGGCTTCCAGGTGGTGTTCATCGGCGTGCACATGCCCAGCTACCTCAAGGACCACGGCCTCTCGCCCCAGGTGGCGAGCTACGCGCTGGCCCTGATCGGCCTCTTCAACGTCTTCGGCACCTACATCGCCGGCACCCTGGGCCAGCGCATGGAGCGCCGGCACATCCTGGCCTTCATCTATTTCGCCCGCGCGGTGGCCATCACCGTGTTCCTGCTCGCACCGCTCACGCCCGTCTCGGTGTACGTGTTCTCCGCGGTGATCGGGTTCCTGTGGCTGTCCACCGTGCCGCCCACCAACGCCACGGTGGCGCAGATCTTCGGCGTGCAGCACCTCTCGATGCTGGGC
The DNA here is from genome assembly GCF_000687165.1 of Paracidovorax oryzae ATCC 19882. Taxonomy (GTDB): domain Bacteria; phylum Pseudomonadota; class Gammaproteobacteria; order Burkholderiales; family Burkholderiaceae_C; genus Paracidovorax; species Paracidovorax oryzae. Next base: position 75,790 of record NZ_JMKU01000005.1, read on the forward strand.
GGGTTCGTGTTCTTCAGCCACCAGATCGGCAGCTTCCTGGGCGTCTGGCTGGGGGGCTACCTCTACGACCGCACGGGCAGCTACGACGTGGTCTGGTACCTCGCCATCGCCCTTGGCATCGCGGCCGGCCTCATCAACCTGCCGGTGCGCGAATCGCCGATCGCGCGCACGCCGGCCCGGGCAGGCGCCACCGCCTGAGGCGGGCATGCACATGGCGTCCACCCCCTTGTCCACCCCATCCTCCCGGCGCCCCGGCTGGAAGCGGTGGCTGCCCTGGAGCATCGCGGCCGCCGTGGCGCTGTCCGCCGCCTTCGCGCTCTATGCGGAGCCCGGCTTCGTGGTGATGATGGCGGACCAGGTCTGGTCCTGTTTCTGAACTCCCGCCGCGGCGCGTCCGCCCGCGGCCCCTCCCATGCCACTCCCGTGATGCACAGTCCTGGTCCGCCACCCCATGCCGCGCTGCTCTGCCAGGACGTGCCGTCCGAATGGATCAAGCGCTGGGCCCACCTGGTGCCGCCGCGCGGCCACGTGCTGGACGTGGCCTGCGGCAGCGGCCGGCACCTGCGCTGGTTCCATGCCCGCGGCCATGCGGTGACCGGCGTGGACCGCTCCGCCGACGCGATCGCCCCGCTGGCGCCGCTGGGCGAACTCGTCCATGCGGACATCGAACAGGCCCCCTGGCCCTTCGCCGGGCGCTGCTTCGACGCCGTGGTGGTGACCCACTACCTCTGGCGCCCCCTGCTGCCCACCCTCGCAGCCAGCGTCGCGCCCGGCGGCGTGCTGCTGTACGAAACCTTCGCACGCGGCAACGCGACCGTGGGCCGGCCCTCGAGGCCGGAATTTCTGCTGGAGCCCGGGGAACTGCTGGCGGCCTTCCCCGGTCTGAGGGTGATCGCCTACGAGGACGGCTTCCTGCCGTCTCCGGAGCGGTTCGTGCAGCGCCTCGCGGCCGTCCGGGAGGCACCCTGCGACGGACCACCCCGCCACCCCCTCGTGGCTCCCGCCTCCGGTTAACCCCCCGGCCGGGCCGGTTACACACTCGTTAGAATGCTCTTTTACCGTTTTCCTTCGTGGACATGACCTCTTCCAGCGCCACCCTCACCGGCAGCATCGTCGCCCTCGTCACCCCCATGCACGAGGACGGCAGCGTGGACTACCCCACCCTGCGCAAGCTGATCGACTGGCATGTCGCAGAAGGCACCGACTGCATCGGCGTGGTGGGCACCACCGGCGAATCGCCCACCGTGAACGTCGAGGAGCACTGCGAGATCATCCGCGTGGCCGTCGAGCAGGCCGCAAAGCGCGTGCCCATCATGGCCGGCTGCGGTGCCAACTCCACGGCCGAGGCCATCGAACTCGCCCGCTTCGCCAAGAAGGTGGGCGCCGACACGCAGCTGCAGGTCGTGCCCTACTACAACAAGCCCACGCAGGAGGGCCAGTACCGGCACTTCAAGGCCATCGCCGAAGCCGTGGGCGACCTGCCCACCGTCCTCTACAACGTGCCCGGCCGCTCCGTCGCCGATATGCAGCACGACACGGTGCTGCGCCTGGCCCAGGTGCCGGGCATCATCGGCATCAAGGAAGCCACCGGCAACATCGAGCGCGCGCAGTGGCTGATCCGCGAGGTGCCCGAAGGCTTCGCCGTCTATTCGGGCGACGATCCCACTGCCGTGGCCCTCATGCTCTGCGGCGGCCAGGGCAACATCAGCGTCACCGCCAACGTGGCGCCCCGCCTGATGCACGAACTCTGCGTGGCCGCCCTGGCCGGCGACGTGCGCCGGGCCATGGAGATCCAGTTCCGGCTGCTGCCGGTCCACAAGCAGCTCTTCGTCGAGGCCAACCCCATCCCCGTGAAGTGGGCCATGCAGCGCATGGGCCTGTGCGGCGGCGCGATGCGCCTGCCCATGACACCCCTTTCCCAAGGCAGCGAATCCGTGGTGGAAGCCGCGCTGCGCTCCGCCGGCCTGCTCTGAGACTCCCCCAAAGGATTTTTGCGTGAACGCTATCAACCGCCTGGGCCTCCTGGGCCTTGCCATGGCCTTGTCCGCCTGCTCCACGTCCATCCTGGACAACGACAAGATCGACTACAAGAGCGCCACCAAGGGCTCGACGCTCGAAGTGCCGCCCGACCTGACGCAGCTGTCGCGCGATTCGCGCTACACAGTGGCGGGCGGCGTGGTGTCGGCCGCGGCCTTCGAGGCCGGCCAGGCGCAGAGGCAGCCCGGCACGGTCAATGCCGCCGCCAAGTCGCTCGGCGACGTGCGCATCGAGCGCGACGGCAACCAGCGCTGGCTGGTGGTGAAGCGCCCCGCCGATGCACTCTGGGAGCCCGTGCGCGACTTCTGGAACGAAAACGGCTTCGTGCTCACGATCGACCAGCCCAACCTCGGCATCATGGAAACCGACTGGGCCGAGAACCGCGCCAAGCTGCCGCAGGACATCATCCGCTCCACCATCGGCAAGATCTTCGACTCCGTCTACTCCACCGGCGAGCGCGACAAGTTCCGCACCCGCCTGGAGCGCGGCGCCGACGGCTCCACCGAGATCTACATCAGCCACCGCGGCATGGTCGAGGTCTACACCACCTCCCAGAAGGACAGCACCATCTGGCAGCCCCGCCCGGTCGATCCGGAACTGGAAACCGAATTCCTGCGCCGCCTGATGGTCAAGCTCGGCGTGAGCCAGGAAGAGTCCCGCGCCGTGGCGGCCGCCCCGGTCCAGCCTCCGCCGACGGCACGCATCGGCCGCGTGGGCAACGCCCCCGTGGTGGAACTCGACGAGAGCTTCGACCGCGCATGGCGCCGCGTCGGGCTGGCGCTCGACCGCACGGGCTTCACCGTCGAGGAGCGCGACCGCGCCCAGGGCGTGTATTCCGTGCGCTACGTCGAGCCCACCGAGAAGAAGGACCCCGGATTCTTCGCCAAGCTGCTGGGCCGCTCGGCCGATGCCGCGCCGCCCGTCAAGTACCGCATCCAGGTGCGCACCGAGGGCGGCAAGAGCACGGTCGCGGTGCTCAATGCCGCAGGCGCGCCCGAGAGTTCGGCCAACGCGGACCGCATCGTCCGCGTGCTCGCCGACGACCTGAAGTGAACGGCGCTGCCGCCCGCTGAGGAGCCACGGACCGCGTGCTGCGCTTCAAGAACCTGGGCAGCGGCAGCTCGGGCAACGCCACCATCGTCGAAGGGCGCTGCGGCACGCTGGTGCGGCGCCTGCTCGTCGATTGCGGGCTGGGGCCGCGCCAGCTGGCCGGCCGCCTCGGCGAGGCCGGCCTGGCGATCGACGACATCGACGCGATCTTCATCACCCACGAACATTCCGACCACGTGGGCGGCCTGCAGAAAATCGCCCTGCGCCACCGCATTCCGGTCTGGATGAGCCACGGCACCCATGAGGCCATCGGCGCGCCGGACCTGGACGGACTGCTGCACCTCACCGCGGACGGCGAATCCATCGACCTGGGCGCTTTCGAGGCCCGCCCCTTCACCGTCCCGCACGATGCGCGCGAGCCGCTGCACCTGCGCTGCAGCGACGGAGCCACCCACATCGGGCTGCTCACGGACCTGGGACATGCCACCGAACACGTGCTCGCCCACCTGCGCGGCTGCCATGCACTGCTGCTGGAGAGCAACCACGACCGCGAGATGCTGTCCGTCTCCAGCTATCCCGCCTTCCTGAAGCGGCGCATCGGCGGCGCCTACGGGCACCTGGGCAACCACGTGGCTGCGGAGATCCTGCGCGCGGTGCGGCACGATGGCCTGCGCAGCGTGGCCGCGGCCCACCTCAGCGCCCAGAACAACCGCCCGGACCTCGCCCGTGCCGCACTCGCCGGAGCCATCGGCTGGGAGCCGGCCCAGATCGAGGTGGCGGACCAGCGCAGCGGCACCGGCTGGATCGGCGGCTGAGCGCAACACCTGCCCGAGTGGCTGCTGGCCTGCTCTGCAGGCTGCGCGACATGCACGCAAAAAAGCCCCGACCTTGCGGTACGGGGCTTTCGTGCCTGGCCTTTCGCCGCAGGCTGGTGGTCCGGCGGCGAAAGGCGGTGCGGCAGCTTACTTGGCAGCGGAAGCGCCACCTGCAGCGGCTGCGGCAGCAGCGTCTGCAGCGGCCTTGGCGGCGTCGCTGGCGGGGGCGGAGGCTTCGGCAGCAGCGGCTGCGGCAGGAGCCGAAGCGTCGGAAGCAGGGGCTTCGGCCGGTGCGGGCATGGGAGCGGGAGCCGGTGCCGGAGCTTCGACGGGAGCCGGGGCCGGAGCCGGGGCTTCTTCCTTCTTGCCGCAGGCGGCGAGAGCGACGGACGCGACCAGGGCAGCCAGAACGAGAGAGTTCTTCATTTCGTTTTTTCCTATGGGACAGACGGATCTTGGAATTTGCCGCCACGCCGCCCTCTTTCAGCGATGCGCTTTGGCCGGGCGCGATGCACCCCGTGGCGCTGGGGAATGCGCCATGCACTCCCAGACATCAACCGCAAATTATAGGGAGATTGCGTCAATCCCCATCAACACCTACAGCGCGGACTGAGCGATGTCACAGTCCGAGCGTCGTCGCAGGAAAAGCAGGCGTGCTGCGCCGAAGCCATTCGTCCAGCACCTGCCGCACCTGCACGCGGCGCTCGGGCTCGCCGCCGGCCACGCCGGTGCAGCGCTCGGGATCCAGCCGCTGCAGCACCCAGCGGCCGGACCACAGCACGCCGGGCAGTTCCTGGCGCTCCCTCGCGGGCGCCTTGCGGCATTCCACGATGTGGTCCCAGGTGGCACGCCAGCGGACGAAGCGCGCATGGCGCCGGACCACCTCGTCGTAGTGGGCGGCCAGCAGCGTCATCCTGCGCCCCCGCGCCGCCCAGGCCTGCAGCGACGCCTCCACGTCGCGGTCCCCCAGTGGCCAGTCATGGAAGTCGAAATCGCACAGCACCAGCTCTTGCCAGCCCTCGCGGGCCGCGCACGCCAGGGCGGCGCGCACCCCGCCACCGAAGTCGCTTCGCCCCTCGAAGCGGCCGGACGGCAGCGGTGCCTCGCCGGCCAGGGCCTGGGAGAAATCCATGGACGACCTCCTTGTTCGAATCCACGCAACAGTCTGCGCGCCAGGCACCACGGGCGGCGAGCCGCCTGCCCGGCCTATCCCGCGGGCCTGGCGTGCACCCAGCCGGCGTCGCACCACGATGCCAGCAGTTCCAGCGCATCCTCGCTGGCCCGCGCCAGGTCGCGCGCGGCGAGTTCGCGCTGGTCGGCCAGGCGCCGCATGAGCGTGGCGTCCCGGCCGCCGGCCAGATAGCTCTCGCCGTTGATGAAGACATGGCGCGCGTCGTACATCATGCGCGTGCGGCGGTCCAGGCGCACGCCCTGCGCCACGTCCGCATCCGGATCTCCCGGCTCGAACCAGACATTGGGCTTGGGTTCGGTCAGGCTCTCGCCCAGCGCGCGCTCCAAGGCCAGCGGCGCGGCCAGGGCCCGCGCCAGGGCGTCGCGCGCGAAGTCCAGCAGCGCGGCAGGAATCTCCCCGGGGCGGTCCGCCGCGTCCTGCGCGGGATCGCGGTACAGGTGCGGGGACAGGGCGCCCTCCTCGTCCGGGCCGTCCGACAGGCGGTTGAGCAGGTCCTGCGCGAGGCCCGTGCGCGACGGCGAACGGAAGCCGATGGAATAGGTCATGCACTCGCCCTCGGCGATGCCGTCGTGCGCCCACCGCGGCGGCAGGTAGAGCATGTCGCCGGGCTCCAGCACGAACTCCTGCTCGGGCTCGAAGTTCTCCAGGATCTTGAGCGGGATGCCGTCCTTGAGCGCCAGGTCCTTCTGCCGACCGATGCGCCAGCGCCGCCGTCCATGGGCCTGCAGCAGGAACACGTCGTAGCTGTCGAAGTGCGGCCCCACGCCGCCGCCGTCGGTGGCGTAGCTGATCATCAGGTCGTCCAGACGGGCCTGCGGCACGAATCGGAACTGCTGCAGCAGCGCATGCACGGCGTCGTCGTGCAGGTCCACGCCCTGCACCAGCAATGTCCAGTCCGGCGTGGCCAGGGGCGGCAGCGCGCGGCGCGCGAAGGGGCCGTGGCGCAGGCTCCATGCGCCCTTTTTCTGCTGCACGAGGCGCGATTCGACGGTCTCCTGCGCCGCCAGCGCAAACAATTCCTGGCGCCCCACGGGCGGCACGAACGAGGCGATGGCCTGGCGCACCAGCAGCGGCTTCTTCTGCCAATGCCGGCGCATGAATTGCGCGGGGGTGATTCCGCCCAGCAGGGCGAGGGGGGTATGGGTATCCATGGGGGGAAAGCGAGAGGCGCACGCGCCGATGGCGCGGCCGGTGGACGAACTGCGACAATTCTCCTATGGAAATCAACCAACAATGCGTGGTCGCCTTGACCTGGATCCTGAAAGACACATTGGGCGAGGAGCTGGACGTGCTCGACGACCCTGTGGAATTCCTCGTCGGCGGCGACGACCTGCTAGCCCGCATCGAGGAAGCGCTGCAGGGCCACTCCGCGGGCGACACCCTGGCGCTGCACCTGGAACCCGAGGAGGCCTTCGGCGATTACCAGGACAAGCTGCTGTTCCTCGAGCCCCGCACCCTGTTCCCCGAGGACATCGAGGAAGGCATGACCATCGAGGGCAGCGCCCTGCCCGAAGGCACCAACCCGGCCGCCCCGCGCGACGCCCTCTACACCGTGGCCCAGCTCTACCCGGAACACGTGGTGCTGGACGGCAACCATCCGCTCGCCGGCATCGCGCTGCGCCTGCACCTCACGGTGCAGGGGGTGCGGGAGGCGACGGAGGAGGAAATCGGGCGCGGCACCGCCGGCACCGGCTTCTTCCGCATCCAGCCGCCCGACACGGGCGAGCCTCCCCTGCTGCACTGAACCCGGGGCACGCGCCCATGAAAAAAGGACCCGAGGGTCCTTTTTTGCATTGAAGCCGGCTCCAGCAGATCACATGCGGGAGATCTGGCCGCCGTTCAGGCGCACACGGTCGCCGGGGCGCAGGTCGCCGGGGGAGCCCACGTCGTAGGCGCGCTGGCCGCCCTGGTCGAGCTGCACCGTGATGCGGTAGCCCTCGGCGCGCCCGTCGTTGTTGCCATTGCGGTTCTCGATCTGGTTGCCCACCACGCCGCCGCCGACGGCGCCCAGCACGGTGGCGGCCGCACGGCCGGTGCCCTTGCCCACCTGGTTGCCCAGCACGCCGCCGATCACGGCGCCGGCCACGGTCCCGACACCCACGCCGCTGTTGCCGCTGCGGCCCTGCAGCATCTCGATGTTGGTCACCGTGCCGTACTCCATGCCGGCCGGCGCGGAAGACGGGTAGCTCGAATACGTGGGCTGGCCGGGATACTGCGAACCGTAGCGCGGCTGCTCGGCGCAGGCGCCCAGGGCGCCGGCGAGGGCCACGGTGGCGATCGCAGCGGTGGTGCGGGAAAACTTCAGCATGTTCGACTCCTTCTTGCGGAAATGGACAAGGCTCTGGCCCCGCCGGTCAACCCATTGGAGCATGGGGCCGGCCGCGGCACGCGACGGGCGATGGCCGCGGCCGCCGTAGGCACCATCGCCCCGGACGGATAGGACGATACCTACACCTTGCCCGTGGAGCCGTAACCGTTCTCGCCGCGTTCCGTGGCCGGAAACTCCTGCACGACATTGAACTGCGCCTGCACCACCGGAACGATCACGAGCTGGGCCAGCCGCTCCATCGGCTGCAGGGTGAAGGCGGTGTCGCTGCGGTTCCAGGCGCTGACCATCAGCTGCCCCTGGTAGTCGCTGTCGATGAGGCCGACCAGGTTGCCCAGCACGATGCCGTGCTTGTGGCCCAGGCCCGAGCGCGGCAGGATCAGCGCCGCGTAGCCGGGGTCCTTGAGGTAGATGGCGATGCCCGTGGGCACGAGCTGCCAAGCGTTGGGTTCCAGGGTCAGGGGCGTGTCCAGGCAGGCCCGCAGGTCGAGGCCGGCACTGCCGGGCGTGGCGTAGGCGGGCAACTGCTCCGCCATGCGCGCGTCGAGGATCTTGACGTCGATTTTCACAAATGCTTTCAATGAATGATGCGGAGGCGCAACACTCCGGGAGCGCCAGCCCCGGCGTGTTCCGGGGATGGCGCTTCAGGCTGCGGCCAGCCGGCGGGCAATGTCCGCCACGAGCTGCTGCGCCAGTTCGCGCTTGGTGGCGCGAGGCAGCGTGCGGTGGCCTTCGGCATCCACCAGCAGCAGGGCATTGTCGTCCTGACCGAAGGTCTCGGGACCGATGTTGCCGACCAGCAGGGGCACGCCCTTGCGCGCGCGCTTGGCCGTGGCATGCTCCAGCAGGTGGTCGCTCTCGGCAGCGAAGCCCACGCAGTACAGCGCCCCTTCACGCGCACGGCCGGAGGCCGCGATGGTCGCCAGGATGTCGGGGTTCTCCACGAAGGCGAGCGCCGGGACGGCGCCCGAGCCATCCTTCTTGATCTTGCGCGTGGCCGCTTCCGCCGGGCGCCAGTCCGCGACGGCCGCCGTCGCCACGAAGATGGATGCCTGCGGGGCGAGCGCGGTGCAGGCCTGCAGCATGTCCCGCGCGGAGCGCACATCCACGCGGCGCACGCCGCGCGGGGTGGGCAGGTGCACGGGGCCGGCCACGAGATGGACCTCCGCACCGGCCTCGCGGGCCGCACGCGCGATGGCGAACCCCATCTTGCCGCTCGAGAGGTTGGTGATGCCGCGCACCGGGTCGATCGCCTCGAAGGTCGGGCCGGCCGTGACCAGCACGCGGTGCCCCGCGAGCAGCCTGGGTGCGAAGAAGGCCGTCAACTCCTCCAGCAGCTCCGCGGGCTCCAGCATGCGGCCGTCGCCCGTTTCGCCGCAGGCCTGGTCGCCCGTGCCCACGCCCAGCACCACGGCGCCGTCGGCAGCCACCTGCGCCAGGTTGCGCTGCGTGGCGGGGTGGGCCCACATCTCGCGGTTCATCGCGGGCGCGAGCAGCAGTGGCACGCGCTGCGCGGGGCGGGCCAGGCACAGCAGGCTGAGCAGCTCGTCGGAGCGGCCCTGCGCCAGCCGGGCGATGAAATCGGCGCTGCAGGGCGCGATCAGGATCGCATCCGCCTCGCGGCCCAGGTTGATGTGCGGCATGTTGTTGGGCTCGCGCGCGTCCCACTGCGAGGTATAGACCGCGCGTCCCGTGAGCGCCTGCATGGTGACGGGCGTGATGAACCGCTCGGCCGCCTCGGTCATCACCACCTGCACGGTGGCGCCCGCCTTGGCGAGCAGCCGCGCCAGTTCGGCCGACTTGTAGCAGGCGACGCCGCCCGAAAGGCCCAGGAGAATGTGTTTGCCCGCCAGTTCGTTCATGGGCGCGCAATTTAGCAGACGCCCCGCCACCGTGCAGGGGAACGCGCCTGAGCGGCCGGGCGCGGATGGGCCGGCCTCTATAATCCCGATTTCCCACCACCATAAAAAGACATGACCAAATTTGTCTTCGTCACCGGCGGTGTGGTGTCTTCCCTGGGCAAGGGAATCGCCTCAGCCTCCCTTGCTGCGATCCTCGAATCGCGCGGCCTCAAAGTCACCCTCATCAAGCTCGACCCGTACATCAACGTGGACCCGGGCACCATGTCCCCGTTCCAGCACGGCGAAGTGTTCGTCACCGACGACGGCGCCGAGACCGACCTCGACCTCGGCCACTATGAGCGTTTCATCGAAACGCGCATGAAGAAAACCAACAACTTCACCACGGGCCGCATCTACCAATCCGTGCTCGAGAAGGAACGCCGCGGCGACTACCTGGGCAAGACGGTGCAGGTGATCCCGCACGTCACCAACGAGATCCAGGAATACGTCAAGCGCGGCGCGGGCATCGGCACCGACGACGCGGTGGACGTGGCCATCGTCGAGATCGGCGGCACCGTGGGCGACATCGAATCCCTGCCCTTCCTCGAAGCCGTGCGCCAGATGAGCCTGCGCATGGGGCCGAACAATTCCGCGTTCGTGCACCTCACCTACCTGCCCTACATCGCGGCAGCTGGTGAACTCAAGACCAAGCCCACCCAGCACACGGTGCAGAAGCTGCGCGAGATCGGCATCCAGCCCGACGCCCTGCTCTGCCGGGCCGACCGCCGCATCCCCGACGAGGAGCGCGGCAAGATCTCCCTGTTCACCAACGTGGCCGAATGGGGCGTGATCAGCATGTGGGACGTGGACACCATCTACAAGGTGCCCCGCATGCTGCACGAGCAGGGCCTGGACGGCCTGATCTGCGACAAGCTGCGCCTGAACACGCCGCCCACCAGTCTGAAGCGCTGGGACCAGCTGGTCTATGAGACCGAGCATCCGCAGGGCGAGGTCACCATCGCCATGGTGGGCAAGTACGTCGACCTGTCCGACAGCTACAAGTCGGTGAACGAGGCGTTGCGCCACGCGGGCATGAAGAACCACGTGCGCGTGAAGATCGAGCACGTCGATTCCGAGACCATCGGCGCGGCCGATGCGGCCGAGAAGCTGGCCAGGTACGACGCCATCCTGGTGCCCGGCGGCTTCGGCGCGCGCGGCGTGGAAGGCAAGATCTGCACGGCGCGCTACGCCCGCGAGCAGAAGGTGCCCTACCTGGGCATCTGCCTGGGCATGCAGGTGGCCACCATCGAATATGCGCGCCACGTGGCGGGCCTCGCGAACGCCAACAGCACCGAGTTCGACGCCGCCACGCCGCATCCCGTGATCGCGCTGATCACCGAGTGGAAGGACGCCGACGGCACCATCCAGACGCGCAGCGAGACCTCCGACCTGGGCGGCACCATGCGCCTGGGCGCGCAAAGCTCCGACGTCGCCTCCGGCACGCTGGCGCACGAGATCTACGGCAACATCGTCACAGAGCGCCACCGCCACCGGTACGAGGCGAACGTGAACTACCTCGACCAGCTCCGCAAGGCGGGCCTCGTGATCTCCGCGCTCACGCAGCGCGAACAGCTCACCGAGATCGTCGAGCTGCCGCGCGAGGTGCATCCGTGGTTCATCGGCGTGCAGTTCCACCCCGAGTTCAAGTCCACCCCGTGGGACGGCCACCCGCTCTTCAACGCCTTCATCAAGGCGGCGGTCGAGCACCAGAAGAGCCGCCAGCCCGCACTGCCCGCCGCCGCGGCCTCCTGAGGCGCCGGCAACTCTCCCACAAGGCATCTTCCATGAAACTCTGCGGCTTCGACGCCGGCCTCGACCGGCCCTTCTTCCTCATCGCAGGCCCCTGTGTCATCGAGTCCGAGCAGCTGCAGATGGACGTGGCCGGCCGCCTGAAGGAAACCACGGCGACGCTGGGCATCCCGTTCATCTTCAAGAGCAGCTTCGACAAGGCCAACCGGTCCTCGGGCACGAGCTTCCGCGGCCCGGGCCGCGAGAAGGGCCTGGAGATCCTGGCCAGGATCCGCCGCGAACTGGACGTGCCCGTGCTGACCGACGTGCACACCGAGGACGACATCACCGAGGCCGCCAAGGTGGTGGACGTGCTGCAGACGCCCGCGTTCCTCTGCCGCCAGACCGACTTCATCCGCGCCGTGGCGCAGTCGGGCAAGCCGGTGAACATCAAGAAGGGGCAGTTCCTCGCGCCCCACGACATGAAGAACGTCATCGACAAGGCCCGCGCCGCCGCGCGCGAGAAGGGCCTGCCGGAAGACAGCTTCATGGCCTGCGAGCGCGGCGCGAGCTTCGGCTACAACAACCTCGTCTCCGACATGCGCGGCCTGGCCATCATGCGCGAGACGGGCGCACCCGTGGTGTTCGACGCCACGCACAGCGTGCAGTTGCCCGGAGGCCAGGGCACCAGCAGCGGCGGCCAGCGCGAGATGGTGCCGGTGCTGGCGCGCGCGGCCGTGGCCGTGGGCGTGGCCGGCCTCTTCATGGAGACGCACCCCGATCCCTGCAACGCCCTCTCGGACGGGCCCAACGCAGTGCCGCTCAAGCACATGAAGGCGCTGCTGGAAACCCTTGTCGCCCTGGATTCCGTCACCAAGCGGAACGGCTTTCTCGAAAACGACTTCGGAGCTTGAGACATCCCATGAGCAGCGCCTACATCATCGCGTCCGTCACCGTCACCAACCCCGAGCAGTACGAAGACTACCGCCGCCTCAGCACGCAGGCCATGCAGGTGCACGGCGCCGAAGTCTGCGTGCGCGGGGGCCGCGTGGAAGTGCTGGAGGGTGACTGGAACCCCGGCCGCACCGTGGTCCTGAAGTTCCCCACCATGGAGGCCGCCCGCGCCTTCTACGAATCCGCCGAGTACCAGCAGGCGAAGTCCGCGCGACAGGGCGCGGCCGTCATGCGCATGGTGTGCGTCGAAGGGGTGTGAGGCCTTCCGGCCCGGCCCCGCGCCATTGCCCGCCCGCCCTCCCGATGTTGCAGCCGCACGCGCGGCGCGCCGGCCTTCGGCGCCCTGCCCGTGCCTGCCCCCCGTCATCAAACTCCTCAAAGGAAACCCATGAGTGCCATCGTTGATATCGTCGGCCGCGAAGTGCTGGACAGCCGCGGCAACCCCACCGTCGAGTGCGACGTGCTGCTGGAGTCGGGCGTGATGGGCCGCGCGGCCGTGCCCTCCGGCGCCTCCACCGGCAGCCGCGAAGCCATCGAACTGCGCGACGGCGACAAGAGCCGCTACCTGGGCAAGGGCGTGCTCAAGGCCGTCGAACACATCAACACCGAGATCTCCGAGGCCGTGCTGGGCCTGGACGCCTCCGAGCAGGCCTTCCTGGACAAGACCCTGATCGACCTGGACGGCACCGACAACAAGAGCCGCCTGGGCGCGAACGCCATGCTGGCCGTCTCCATGGCCGTGGCCCGCGCCGCCGCCGAGGAGTCCGGCCTGCCGCTGTACCGCTACCTGGGCGGCATGGGCGGCATGCAGCTGCCCGTGCCGATGATGAACGTCATCAACGGCGGCGCGCATGCCAACAACAGCCTGGACCTGCAGGAATTCATGATCATCCCCGTGGGCGCTCCGAGCTTCCGCGAGGCCGTGCGCTGGGGCGCCGAGGTGTTCCACGCGCTGAAGAAGATCATCAACGACAAGGGTATGAGCACCGCGGTGGGCGACGAGGGCGGCTTCGCCCCCAGCGTCGAGAACCACGAAGCCGCCATCCAGCTGATCCTGCAGGCCATCGACGCCGCCGGCTACACGGCTGGCGAGCAGATCGCCCTGGGCCTGGACTGCGCCGCCAGCGAGTTCTACAAGGACGGCCACTACGTGCTGGAAGGCGAAGGCGGCATCCGCCTGACGGCCCAGCAATGGACCGACATGCTGGCCACCTGGGTGGACAAGTACCCCATCATCTCCATCGAGGACGGCATGGCGGAAGGCGACTGGGACGGCTGGAAGCACCTGACCGAGCGCCTGGGCAAGAACGTCCAGCTGGTGGGCGACGACCTGTTCGTCACCAACACCAGGATCCTGAAGGAAGGCATCGACAAGGGCATCGGCAACTCGATCCTCATCAAGATCAACCAGATTGGCACGCTGACCGAGACCTTCGCCGCCATCGAGATGGCCAAGCGCGCGGGCTACACGGCCGTGATCTCGCACCGCTCGGGCGAGACCGAAGACTCCACCATCGCCGACATCGCCGTGGGGACCAACGCCGGCCAGATCAAGACCGGCTCGCTGAGCCGTTCCGACCGCATCGCCAAGTACAACCAGCTGCTGCGCATCGAGGAAGACCTGGGCGACATCGCCCACTACCCTGGCCGCGCTGCGTTCTACAACCTGCGCTGACCCGGGCTGAACCCGGTTCCGTACCGGCCCCGCTCCCTTCCGATCCACGTTCCCGCAGCGCCAGCGCACCATGAATCCCCGTATCGTTCCCCTGGTGCTGCTGCTCCTGCTCGTGGCCGTCCAGACGCAGCTCTGGACGGGCCGAGGCAGCATCGGCCACGTGCAGGAGATGAAGGAACGGATCGCGGCGCAGAAGCAGGCCAACGACCGGGCCCGACAGGAGAACGAGCGGCTGGCGTCGGAAGTGAGCGACCTGCGCGACGGCCTCGACATGGTCGAGGAAAAGGCGCGCAGCGAACTGGGCATGGTCAAGCCCAACGAGGTCTATGTGCACGTGGCGCCCCGCTGAGCGCCCTCCGCCGACACTCGCTTCTCGCCACCGACATGCCAGTCCCTGTCCCCCCGCCTGCCACGCACATTGCCGTGCTGGGCGCGCCGGGCACGGGCGCCGCAGCGCTGGTGGCCGCGGTGCGGAAGCATGTGGCCTGGCCGGCAGCGCGCATGCGCCTCGTGCTGGTGGAGCCGGATCCCGGCGACGAACCCGCAGCCCTGCAGGTACTGCGCGAGAGCGGCTGCACTCAGGCCTGGCTGATGGGGATGGACGTGCTTCCTGCCGGCGAAGCCCGTCGCCAGGAAGCCCATGACGCGGCCCTGCGGGGCTTGCTGCAGGCCCTGGGCTGGGGCCACCAGGTGTTCTACGGGAATGCCGATGCGCGGCTGCGGCACGCGCTCCTGCTGGGAGGCGCCGCCATGCCGGAGCGCTTCCCGCCTCCGGGCAACGCACGGCCCGCCCTTGCCTGGTCGTGCGAGAAATGCAGCGACCCGGAATGCGAGCACCGGCTGTTCCAGCGCCTGCTCACTCCGGCGGCTGCGAGCTGAGCCGCCGCCGTTCCCTCCCTACTGCACCGCCTTCGTGCCCGGGGCCAGTTCCGCGGCGCTGGTGAAGATCTGTGCGGCATCCACCGCGTCGAAGCGGTACTGCTGACCGCAGTATTCGCAGGCCACCTCGATCTCCCCGCGCTCGGCCAGGATGCTCTCGGCCTCTTCCGGGCCCAGGCTGCGCAGCATGGAGCTGACGCGGTCACGGCTGCAGGTGCAGGCGAAGCGCGGGCCGTCCACTCCCTCCTTCGGCACGAAGCGCAGCAGCTTTTCCTCCCAGAAGAGGCGGCGCAGCACGGTGTCCACGTCCAGCGACAGCAGTTCCTCGCGCGTGAGGCTCGCCGCCAGCGTGGCGATGCGGTTGTAGTCCTCGTTGCGGCCGATCTGGTCCTCGTTCTCGCTGTGGCTGAGCTCGGTGCCGGCAAGGTTCCCCTCGCCCTTGATGGGCATGCGCTGGATCAGCAGGCCGGCCGCCACCTTGTCGTCCGCCGCGAGCACCAGCGTGGTGTCGAGCTGCTCGGACTGCAGCATGTAGTGCTGCAGTACGTCGCTGAGTTTTTCCAGCTTCTCGTGCCGGTCGCCATGCAGGGGCACCACGCCCTGGTAGGGCTGCTGGCCCGGCAGCCGGTCCTTCGGGTCAAGCGTGATCGCGCAGCGCCCGCCGCCCCCGGCATTCACCATGTCGGACAGCCGCGCTCCCACGGGCACCTCGCCCTGGATGGACGCGGTGGCGCGCAGCCCGAGATCGGACTGCACCTCGGCCACGGCCAGCTTGACCGGGCCGTCGCCGAAGACCTGCAGGACCAGCGCACCGTTGAACTTGATGTTGGACTGCATCAGCACGCCGGCCGCCGCCATCTCGCCCAGCAGTTCGCGCACCTCGGGCGGGTAGGCGCCCGTGGCACTGTTGCCGGAGCGGCGGGCGAGGATCTCGGTCCAGGCATCCGTGAGCCGGACAATCATGCCGCGCACCGGCAGGCCATCGAAGAGGAACTTGTGGAGTTCTGACACCCTGGAGTCTTTCTGCATCTGCTGTCAAATGGGCTGCGGGCGCCGGAGTTCAACCCGTGCGGTGCAGCCCTGCCCGGAAACGCCGGGCATTGGCGATATAGACCTGCGCGCTCCTGCGCAGGCCCTCGATCTGTTCCTCCGTGAGCTGCCTCACGGCCTTGGCCGGACTGCCCAGTATCATCGAGCCGTCCGGAAATTCCTTGCCTTCCGTGACCAGCGCTCCCGCGCCGACGAGGCAGTGGCGGCCGATCTTCGCACCGTTGAGCACCACGGCGCCGATGCCGATGAGCGACTCGTCGCCCACGGTGCAGCCGTGCAGCACGACCTTGTGGCCCACCGTCACGCGCTCGCCCAGCGTCAGCGGCTGGCCCAGGTCGGAGTGCAGCACGCTGCCGTCCTGCACGTTGCTGCCCGCGCCGATGGTGAGGGTCTCGTTGTCGCCGCGCAGCACCGCGCCGAACCAGATGCTGGCGTCCTCGCCGAGCACCACGTTGCCCATCACCTCCGCGCTGCCCGCGACCCAGGCCGATTCGGCCACGCGAGGGGTCATGCCGTCGAGTTCATAAAGTGCCATCGTCTTGTCTCCTGTGCATAGCTTCTGCACCGCCCAGGTCTTCCACATGGGGGCGGAAACCTAGAATTGTAGGTATGGAGCTTCGACACCGTGCCCTGCAGGTCCTGTGCCTGACCGATCCCGAGGACAAGGCGGCCCGGGCGCTGGAGCTGCACGCCTCGGCCGCGGACCTCTCTCTGGACCCGCATGCCCCCGCGCGCCCCGCACCGGAGGGACTGCCCGGCCGCCCCGCCCGCCCGGAATTGCGGCACCACACGGAGGTCGCCCGGCGATCGCCCGCCACGCCGGCCGGCCGCGCAGTGCTGCTGCACGCCATCGCCCACATCGAATTCAACGCGATCAACCTGGCGCTCGACGCCGTCTGGCGCTTTTCCGGCATGCCGCCAGACTACTACCGGGACTGGCTGCGCGTGGCCGCGGAGGAAGCGTCCCACTTCCGGATGCTGCGCGCCCACCTGCGGGACATGGGCCACGACTACGGCGACTTTCCCGCCCACCAGGGGCTGTGGACCATGTGCGAGAAGACCGCGCACGACATCGTGGCGCGGATGGCGCTGGTTCCCCGCACGCTGGAAGCCCGCGGGCTGGACGCCACGCCGCTGATCCAGCGCAAGCTCACGCAGGTGGGCACGCCCGACGCGCTGGCGGCCGTCGCCATCCTCGACGTCATCCTGCGGGAGGAAGTCGGCCACGTGGCCATCGGCAACCACTGGTACCGATGGCTGTGCGCGCGCGACGGGCTCGACCCGGAAAGCCACTACGGCGAACTCGTGCGGCGCTACGAAGCGCCGCGCCTGAAGCCTCCGTTCAACGAGGCGGCGCGCCGCCAGGCGGGCTTCAGCGAAGCGGAATTGCTCTGGCTGCAGTCCGAATGACGAGGAACAACCGGGGACACGGGGAATTTTCTACAATGATCCAGCCCGCACCGCATGCCGCGGGGCGGCTTTCGTCCACGCATCCGGCATGCATCCCAACCCACCCACCATGACCCCCCAGGGACCGGCCGGCACCGCGCCGGGCGCCATGATCGCCCGGCAGGCGATCGTCAACGGCCAGCACTCCGTGATCGGCTACGAGCTGTTCAACCGTTCGCGCGCAGGCGTGGCGCACACCGCGGCCACCGACGTCTTCCTCGTCTTCACGGCCCTGTCGCACGCAGGCACCGAAGAGCTGGTGGGCAAGAAGCTCATCTTCGTCAACTGCACGCATGAAAGCCTGGCGGGCGGCCACCTCGAACTGGTGGACCCGGACAAGGTGGTGCTGGAGATCCCGCCGCTCGGCCATGCGGCCGCCACCGAGGTCGGAACCCGCCTGCCGATCCTGCAGGCGCTGCGCGAGCGCGGCTTCCACCTGGCCTTCAACCACACGGTGCTCGAGTCCGCCTACGCCCCCTGGCTGCCGCTGGCCGACTACATCAAGCTCGATCTCTCGCTGCTGGCGCCCGACCAGCTGGCCGTGCTCGTCAAGTACGCGGGGCGCCATTCGCGCGCCGAGCTCATCGCCGAGAAGGTGGAGACCGCCCAGCAGTACGACATGGCGTCCAGCATGGGCGTGCAGCTCTTCCAGGGCTTCTGGTTCTCGCGCCCCTCGGTGGTCGAGGCCAAGCTCCTGACGCCGTCGCAGACCAACATCCTCCACCTCATCAACCTCGTGCGGCAGCAGGCCAGCACCGACGAGATCGAGGAAGTCCTCAAGAAGGACGCGGGCCTGGCCTTCAACCTGATGCGGCTCATCAATTCGTCCGGCTTCGGCCTGGCCCGCGAAATCACCTCGTTCCGCCAGGCGGTCATGCTGATGGGCCTCAAGAAGCTCTTCCGCTGGGCCGCGCTGCTGCTGACCGCATCGCGGATCGGGGGCATTCCCGCGGCCGTGGGCCACACCGCCGTGGTCCGCGGGCGGCTGATGGAACTGGTCGCCCAGGAAACGCTGTCCCAGGAAGATGCCGACCAGGCCTTCGTGGTGGGCATCTTCTCGATGCTGGACGTGATGCTCAGCATGCCCATGGAATCCGCGGTCGGGCTGCTGCACGTGCCCGACTCCGTGGCCGCCGCCCTGCTGCGCCGCGAAGGCGTGCTCGGGGAACTGCTGCGCCTTGCCGAGGCCTGCGAGTCGAGCGACGATGCCCTCTTCGACCAGGCCGCCACCACGCTGCACCTCACCAGCCAGCAGATCAACTGGGCCCACCTGCAGGCCCTGGCCTGGGCCGACCAGATGACGGACTGAGCCGATGTCCCTGCCAGCCGCCGTGCCGCTCCGCTCATGCTCCAGCGCATGCCGGCCGGCGGTGCGCAGGCTCTCAGGGGCCTTCCTTGGTGGTAAGGTGGCAGCCTGCCAAGGGCCCACCGGCCCGGTCATCCATTCTCCTCACGCCCATGTCGAGCAATAACGAAAACGCACCCGCCTTCGAGCCCACCCAGCCCCAGGAAGGCGCGCCGACGGACGATGGCAACCTGGCCATCATCGCGCGCCAGGCCATCGTGGACGAGCACCGCGCCGTCTTCGGCTACGAGCTCTTCGACCGCTCCACCGCCTCCGACGCGCACACCGCCGCCAGCGACGCGGCCCTGCTCTTCAATGCGCTCTCCTACGCGGGCACCGAGGCCCTGGTGGGCAAGAAGACGGTCTTCATCAACTGCACGCACGAGAGCCTCGCGGGCGGGCACCTGGAGCTCATCCATCCCGAGAAGGTGGTGCTGGAAGTACCCACCCTGGCGGACACGGCCAGCGTGGAGGAGATCGAGGGCCGCCTGTCCACCCTCGAAGGCCTGCGGACGCGGGGTTTCCGCCTCGCCTTCAGCCAGAACGTGCTGCGCCGCAACTACGGCAGCTGGCTGCGGATGGCGGCCTTCGTGAAGCTCGACATGCAGGCCTTCCGGCCCGAGCTGGCCGAGCCACTCGTGAAATTCGCCCGCGCCAACAGCCAGGCGACGCTGGTGGCCGAGAAGGTGGAGACCGCCGAGCAGCACGAACGCATGGCGGCGCTCGGCGTGAAGCTGTTCCAGGGTTTCTGGTTCGCCAAGCCCGCACTGGTGAAGGCCCAGACCATCCGGCCTTCGCAGGCCACGATCATCCAGCTCATCAACCTGGTGCGCAAGCAGGCCAGCACGGCGGAGATCGAGGACCTGCTCAAGAAGGATCCCACGCTGTCCTTCAACCTGCTGCGCTTCATCAACTCCTCGGGTTTCGGACTGTCGTGCGAGATCACCTCGTTCCGGCACGCGGTCATGATCCTCGGCCTCAAGAAGCTCTTCCGCTGGGCGGCACTGCTGATGACCACCTCGCGCGCCGGAGGCTCCCCGCCGGCCGTGGGCCAGACGGCCGTCGTGCGCGGCCGCCTGATGGAACTGCTCGCCGCCGAACTGCTGCCGCCCGAGGAATGCGACAACGCTTTCGTGGTGGGCGTGTTCTCCCTGCTGGACGCCATGCTCGGGGTGCCGCTGGAAAAGGCCCTCGAATCGGTGGCCCTGCCGCAGCCGGTGGTCGATGCGCTGCTGCACAACACCGGCGTGTTCGCGCCGTTCCTCGAGCTCACCAAGGCCTGCGAAAGCGGTGACGAAGTGGCCTTCGCCAAGGCGGCCGAGGCGCTGCACCTCTCGAACCGCCAGGTCAACTGGGCCCACCTGCAGGCCCTGACCTGGGCCGAAAGCCTGGGCGAAGGCTGACCCGGCGCGGCCCTGGAGCGGCTGACACGACCCAGCGAAGCGGTTCTGGCGAGGCGCCGCATCGCAGGCAGTACACACAGTACGACAAGATGTGGCAACGACGCCAGAAGGGTCGTGTTGGCCGCTCTCAATCCAGTTGGATGCGGGCCGCACGGATGATCGCGGCATTGCCCTGGGACTCCCGGGCGATCTCCCGCGCGAAGTCCGCGGACGCGCCGCCCAGGGGCACATTGCCCGTCGCCACCAGCCTGGCGCGCAGTTCCGGCCATGCCAGGGCCTTGTTGATCTCGGCATTGAGCCGCTCCAGGATCGCGGGCGGCGTCCTGCCCGGCGCGAAGATGCCGAACTGCGAACTCAGGTTGGCCGCCGGCATCCCCAGCTCGGCCAGGGTGGGCGTGCCGGGCAGGCCATCCACCCGCTGCGGCGCCCCCACGGCGAGGGCGCGCAGCTTGCCGCCCTGGATGTGCTGGGCGACTGCCGGCCCCGCGTTGGTGGAAAGGATCTCGAACTGTCCGCTCAGCGCATCGTTGAGCTGCTGGCCGCCGCCCTTGTAGGGCACGTGCGTGATCTTCGCCCCCGACGCCTGCATGATCTGCTCGAGCATGATGTGCCCGAGGGAGGCCTGCCCCGAGGTCGCCCATCGCACCTCGCCGGGCCGCGCCTTGGCCTGGGCGACCAGTGCGGGGAAATCCCGGGCGGTGCAGGCAGGCGTGGCCAGCAGGAGCACCGGCGACACCATCACGCTGGCCACGGGGGCGATGTCACGGACGGGATCGAACGGCAACCGGCCCAGGTGCGGACTCAGCACCAGCGGGCTGATCGACGAAAAGCCCAGCGTATGGCCGTCCGACGGGGCCTTGGCCACCGCATCCATGGCGATGGTGCCGCCCGCGCCCGCCTTGTTGTCCACGATGACGGGCGTGCCCAGTTGCGCCGAGAGCCGGTCTCCGAGCGCCCGCGCCATGACGTCGCTCACCCCGCCAGCCGGATAGGCCACGATGATGCGGATGGGCCGGGAGCCCGGCCAGTCGGCCGTGGAGCCCTGCGCCAGCACATGGGCCGGGGCCATGGCCGCCGCGGCCAGCGGGGCCGAGGCACACAAAAGGAGCGCGCGCCTGCGCGACAACGAATCGATCATCGGAACCACCGTTCAGGAAACACGAAAAAGACAGATAAGGGATGCGGAACACAGCGGCGATTGTGCGCACCGCAAAGCACGGGCCGGCCTTCAGCCCCGGGGATGGTGCTGGGCATGCAGCGCCTTGAGCCGCTCCCGCGCCACGTGGGTGTAGATCGTGGTGGTGGAAATGTCCGCATGCCCCAGCAGCAACTGGACCACCCGCAGGTCCGCGCCGTGGTTGAGCAGGTGCGTCGCGAAGGCATGGCGCAGCGTGTGCGGCGACAGCGGCACGGTGATCCCGGCCGCCTGGGCATGTTTCTTCACGACCACCCAGAACATGGCGCGCGTCATGCCCGCACCGCGCCGGGTCACGAACAGGTCGTCGGTCTGCTGCCCTGCCAGGATGTCCGCGCGGGCCTCGTCCAGGTACCGCTGCATCCATTGCGCCGCGACCTCCCCGAAGGGCACGAGGCGCTCCTTGCCGCCCTTGCCCATCACCCGCAGCACCCCCTCGGACAGGCCGGCGTGGTAGGTCTTCAACGTGACCAGTTCGGTCACGCGCAGGCCGCTGGCATACATGAGCTCCAGCATCGCGCGGTCGCGCAGGCCCAGCGACGTGGACGTGTCGGGTGCCTGCAGGAGGGCCTCGACCTGCGCGGCCGACAGGGTCTTGGGCACCCGCAGCGGCTGCCGCGCCGCCTGCAGGCGCACGGTGGGATCGGCGGCGATGCGGCGCTCGCGCAGCGCCCACTGGAAGTACCGCCGCAGCACGGTCAGCCGGCGGTTGGCCGACGTGGCGCGCGTTTCCGCGTGGCGCGCCGCGAAATACGCCTTCAGGTGCTGCTCGGCCGTGGCGTCCAGCGCGCCCGCGGTATCGGAAGCGTGCTGCCCGAGCCACTGCGCATACAGCACGAGGTCGCGGCGGTAGGCCGCCAGCGTATTGCGCGAGAGGCCGTCTTCGAGCCAGAGGGCGTCGATGAATGCGTCGATGGCAGGCTGGCTGGCGGGCGACAGGGTCATAGGGCGCGAAGTTACCACGCGCCCCGGGGCAGGCACCGCCCGTCCGGGCGGCCAGCCCGCGGGTCACTCGAGCGAGAGCTTCTGCTTCTGCACCACCGTCTTGTACACATCGAACTCCGCCTTGATCTGCTCGGCGAACTGCTCGGGCGTGTTGCCGACGATCAGCGAACCCGTGTCCTCGATGCGCTTGCGCACCGCCGGGTCCTCCAGCGCCTTGCGCACGCCCGCGTTGACCTTGTCCACCACGTCGCGCGGCAGGCCCTTCGGGCCCAGGATGCCGTAGTAGGCCATCCGGTTCACCGGCTCCAGGCCGATTTCCTTGAAGGTCGGGACGTTGGGCAGCGCGGCCACGCGCTGCGGCGCGGCCACGACGATAGGCACCAGGCGGTTCTCCTTGATGAAGGGCAGCGTGGAAGGCAGGTTGTCGAAGATGATCGGCACCTGGCCGGCCACGGTGTCGTTGAGCGCCGGCCCGGCACCGCGGTAGGGAATGTGCGTGACGAAGACCTGCGTCAGGCTCTTGTAGAGCTCCATCTGCAGATGGCCGATGCCGCCGGTGCCGGAGGAGGAATACGAGTACTTGCCCGGAACCTTCTTGACCTCCGCGAGGAAGCCCTTGTAGTCCTTGGCAGGGAAATTGGGATTCACCGCGATGATGTTCGGCGTGGCGGCGATGTTGATGATCGGCGTGAAATCCGTCAGCGGGTTGTACGGCGTGCGCGGGTTGATCGCGGGGTTGGCGGCCGTGGTGGACACGGTGGCGATGCCCAGCGAATAGCCGTCCGGCGTCGCCTTGGCCGTATCGGACGCGCCGACGATGCCGCCACCGCCGGCCTTGTTTTCCACCACCACCGGCTGCCCCAGCGCGCGCGCCAGGGGGTCGGCTATCACGCGCGCGATGATGTCGGTGGTGCCTCCCGGCGCAAAGGGCACGACCAGGCGGATGGGCTTGGAGGGATAGGCCTGGGCCCAGGCACCGCCCGCGGCAGCAAGAAGCACGAATCCGAACCAGTTTCGACGATGCATGGCAATCCCTTTTGTAACTGCATGAAAACGATGTGCATCCCCGCGCGGGGAAGGCAAGAGCATCGTTGCACGCAGCGTCACCCCTGGTGAGGAATTACCCTCACCATCGTGATCTTTGCCGCATCGGTGGTGGATGGCGCGCCCTGCAGGGGAGCGGAGCGCGACAGTCTCGGGCGTTGCCCGGTTTCAGGCAGGAACCATGGCGTCCCAGAGCAGCTTGGAGCCCAGCAGCATGGAGAAGACCAGGAACATCGCCTTCATTCGGTGCGGCGACAGGGTCTTGGCGGTCCAGGCGCCCATCATTCCGCCCACGGCGCATCCCAGCAGCAGCGGAATGCCCAGCTGGAAGTCGATCACGCCCCTGCTGGCGAAGGTGCTCACCGAGGCGCCCACGACCAGCAGGTTGATGCGCGTCATGACCGAGGCGCTCTGCGCGAAGCTGAGCCCGAAGAAATGCATGAGCGCGAAGATGAGGAAGGTGCCGAAGCCCGCGCCGAAGAAGCCGGAATACACGCACAGCGCGAACACGGTGGCCACGCCGCCAGCCGACATGCGCGCCGCCCCCGCCGCCGGAGCGACGCCCTTGGCCGACAGGTCGGTGCGGTAGGTGATCCAGAGGACGCCCGCCATGAGCACGACGACGAGGAACTTGAGCAGGCGCTCGTCCATGCCGGTGGCGAGCAGGGAGCCCGTCACGGAGCCTGCCACGCACAGTGGCCAGAGCAACCAGGGCACGGCCACTTCGGAGCGCGGGTCCTGGCGATGCACCAGCGCGCCCGTTGCGAAGGAGCCGATCAGTGCGAACTTGACGGTGGCGATCGCGGTGGCGGCCGGATGGCCCAGCAGCAGCAGCAGGGGCACGCCGAGCGTGACGCCCCCGCCCACCGTGACGGCGACGATGCCGACGATGCCACCCACGCCCGCGAGGGCGGCGCTCCAGAGCATCACCATGCTATGGACCTGTTGGCGGAAGACGGGGGAGCGATGTCCAGGTGCAGCCGGTCGCCCATCAGGGCGGCCGTCGTCAGGCGGAACCGGCCCAGGTAGCGCTGGAGCACCGCCATGCGCACGGCCACGCCGTTGGCCGCCTGCCGGAAGTAGTGGTTGAAGGGCGTGTCGTCCACGTCCTCCGCCAGCTCTCCTCCGCGGGGCAGGCAGTGCATCACCATCAAGTCTCCCCGCAGGCCCTGCAGCAGGCGGCGGTCGACGCGGCAGCGCTCCAGCTGCATCGCGTGGGAGGCCTCGTCGCGGTACTGCTCGCGCTGCACGCGCACGACATAGAGCACATCCACCTGGCCCAGCATGTCGGTGACGCAGGCGTGCTCCTGGGCGCCCGCCCCGGCGACCTGCGCCAGCGGAACATGCTGCGCCTGGGCCGCCTCGGTATCGCCCACCGCATCCACCACGTGCACGCGCACGTCGCGGAAGGCGCGCAGCCCGGCCAGCAGCGACTTGGCCGCCCGGGAGTACCGCAGCCCTCCGCAGATGCCCACGCGCAGGCCGTCCAGGGTGCCGAAGTGCTTGCGCATGGTGAAGAGGTCGATCAGGGTCTGCGTCGGATGGCGGTGCAGGCCTTCGCCCGCGTTCACCACGGGCACGTCGAGCGCCTGTGCCAGGCGCTCGACCATGCCGTCCTGCGCATGCCGCGTCACGACCAGGTCCGCGTAGTAGCCCGCCATGCGCAGGGTGTCGGAGGCGCTCTCGCCCAGGCCCATGCGGGTGGCCTGCATGTCGCCCATGCTCAGCACCTTCGCGCCCAGCCGGTGGGCGGCTGCCTCGAAGCTCAGGCGGGTGCGGGTGCTGGGCTCGAAGAACGCGGTGCAGACCAGCGAGCCCGCGAGGCTGTAGGCGAATTCGCGCGGATGGCGGCGGATGTCCTCCGTCACGTCCAGCAGGTTCTCGATATCCCCGCGCGACCAGTCGTCGATCGACACGAGATGCTGGCGCGCAACCCTGTGGGGAAGGGTGCGTGGATGCCCGTCGGGCAGGGAGCGGTGGCACTGCGACACTGGAAACAATCTTGTTGTGCGGATGGGCTGACTTTCTGCTTCAATCTTCTTTCCGAGGCTTCCATAAGAGAAGTTTTTCTTTCTTATACGAAACATAAAAATCATTTTGGAAACAACCATCGATCTAGAGCAGCTCCGCACCTTCGCACTGGTGCTCGAGCTGGGGAGTTTTTCTGCGGCGGCCGAACGCCTGGGTCTCACCCAGCCCGCCGTCAGTGTCCAGGTCAAGAAGCTGGAGCGCGCACTGTCCGTGCGGCTGGTGGAACGCGTGGGAAGGCGCGTGAGCGCCACGCCCGCCGGCAGCGACCTGCTCGCCCAGGTACCGCATGTCGCGACCGCGGTGGCCAACGCGGTGAGCGCGGCGACCTTCCATGCCGCCGGGGTATCGGGCACGGTGCGCCTGGGCACGGGCCTCACGCCCTGCCTCTACTTCCTTCCCGCGGTGCTGCGCGACCTGCGCAAGCGCTATCCGTCGCTGCAGATCGTCGTGAGCACCGGCAATACGGAGGACTACGTGCGCCAGATCGAAGGCAACATCATCGATGTCGCCCTCGTCACCCTGCCCGTCAACTCCCGCGCGATCGCCGCGACGCCGGTGCTGGAGGACGATTTCGTGGCCATCTGCCGCCGCGGCACCTGCCAGTGGCCCGACGCCGTGACCGCGGAGATGCTCAGCGAGCAGCCGATGGTGAAGCTCGGCACCGGTACCACGACCCGCACGCTGGTGGACGAATGGCTGCGCCAGGGCACCGGCCCGCTGCGCCCGCCGGCGATGGAGTTCGACAGCGTGGAAGCCATCAAGGCCATGGTCGCGGCGGGCCTGGGCTGCGCCGTGCTGCCGCGCATGGCCGTGACCGGCCCGGGCAAGCACAAGGACCTGGAGATGCGCCCGCTCGAACCGAAGCTGCGGCGCACGCTGGCCTTCATCCTGCGCCAGGACAAGCCGGTGAACCGGGGCCTGAAGAAGGTGCTGGAAGCCATCGCGGACGGTGCCCGCGTGTTCAAGTCCAAGGACTGACGCTTACTCGCAGGCGGGGCCACGCCCCGGGCGTGCCGGCATTTCCATGCCACGGCACCCGCCGGCGCGGGCGCCGGGTATCCTGCGGGCGGTGAACTACGCGCAGCTTCTCTTCCCGGATTTTTCCCTCATCCTCTTCGGATACCTGATCTGCCGTTACACGGCCCTCAACCGGTCGGTCTGGCAGCCCGTCGAAAGCCTGGTGTATTACCTGCTCTTTCCGGTGCTGCTTTTCCAGTCGATCGTGAAGAACCCGATCCACGTGGTCGAAACCTCGGGCCTGATCGGCGCGGGCGTGCTCACGGGGCTGTGCGGCATCGGCCTCGCCTACGCGCTGCCGAAGCTTCCGGGCCTGTCGGGCCGCATCGATGCGCGCGACCATGCCGCCAGCGCGCAGGTGGCGTTCCGCTTCAATTCTTTCATCGGGCTGGCGCTGGCCGAGCGGCTGGCAGGCGCGCAGGGCCTGCAGCTCATTGCCGTGCTGATCGGGGTCTGCGTGCCGATCTTCAACGTGGCGGCCGTGTGGCCCATGGCGCGCGCGGGCAGCCAGGGCTTCCTGAAGGAGCTGGCGCGCAATCCGCTGATCCTGGCGACGGCTTCCGGGCTGGCCGCGAACCTGCTGGGCCTGCGCATTCCCGGATGGATGGAGCCCTCGGTGAACCGCGTCGGTGCCGCGTCGATCGCCCTGGGGCTGATGTCGGCAGGCGCGGGCATGCAGCTCGGCCTGCTCACGCGCAGCACGCTGCTGTCGGCCTCTGTGCTCGCCATACGGCACCTCGTGCAACCGCTGGCGGCCTGCCTGCTGGCACGCTGGTTCCGGCTCGATGCCGTGCAGACGACGGTGCTGATGGCCTTCTCGGCCCTGCCCACCGCGTCCACCTGCTACGTGCTGGCCGCGCGCATGGGCTACAACGGGCCCTATGTGGCGGGCCTGGTGACGCTGTCCACCGTGCTGGGAGTGCTCAGCCTGCCGCTGGCGCTGGGCTGGCTCGCTCCCTGAGCGCTGCGCGCTGCCTGCTCATGCGGGCGGCTCCTCCGGCATTCCGGCGGCGGCCTGCGCCAGGGCCCACGCCACGTGCTCGCGCACCAGGGGGCTCGGGTCATCCACGCGCGATGCCAGGGCGGCCCGCAGTGCCGGATCGCCCGTGGCGCGCAACGCATTGCCCAGCGCCACGGCCACGTTGCGCAGCCAGCGCTCATGCCCGATGCGGCGGATCGGCCCGCCCTCGGTCATGCGCAGGAAAGTGCCCTCGTCCCAGGCGAACCACTCGGCCAGCGGGCGCCCCGAGAGCCCGGGGCGTTCGTCGAAATCGGGCACCTGCGCGGGCTGGGCGAACTTGTTCCACGGGCAGGCGAGCTGGCAATCGTCGCAGCCATAGATGCGATTGCCCATGAGGGGCCGGAGCGCTTCCGGAATGGGCCCTGGATGCTCGATGGTGAGGTACGAGATGCAGCGCCGCGCATCCACGCGCTGCGGCGCGACGATGGCGCGCGTCGGGCAGACATCGATGCAGGCCTGGCAGGAGCCGCAATGCGCGCTCACGGGCTCGCTGGGCGCCAGGGGCAGATCGACGTAGATCTCGCCCAGGAAGAACATGGAGCCGGCTTCGCGGTGCAGCACCAGCGTGTGCTTGCCGCGCCAGCCCTGCCCGCTGCGGCGGGCAAGCTCGGCCTCCAGCACC
The DNA here is from genome assembly GCF_000687165.1 of Paracidovorax oryzae ATCC 19882. Taxonomy (GTDB): domain Bacteria; phylum Pseudomonadota; class Gammaproteobacteria; order Burkholderiales; family Burkholderiaceae_C; genus Paracidovorax; species Paracidovorax oryzae. The sequence goes on from NZ_JMKU01000005.1 coordinate 103,469, forward strand.
GGCGCGGAATCGGTGAACACGCGGTGCCCGAAAGGCCCCACCACGCCGGCGATGCGGTCCGCGAGCTTCTGCAGACGGGCGCGCAGCACCTTGTGGTAGTCCCGCCCCCGCGCATAGACCGACACGATGCCTTCGCGGGGCCTGTCCAGCCGCGAAAGTTCGGCCGCCTGCCACCCCGCTGGCGAACCCTCGCGCTCCGCGGCGCGCTCCAGGGTCTGCCGCGGCAGGTAGTCCATGCGCACGGTGATCACGCTCACGGTACCGGGCACCAGTTCCGCCGGCCTGGCGCGCTTGAGCCCATGGGACTGCATGTAGTGCATGTCTCCATGGAACCCTTGGGCCAGCCATTGCATCAACCCCGGCTCCGCCGACGACAAATCCACGCCGGCGACGCCAATTTGGGAAAATCCCAGTTCGCGGGCCCAGCCTTGCATTTGAGGAACGAGTTGACTGCTGCACGACATCACCCGGGGATTGTAGAAAGCCCCTCCGGAACCGACACCCTGCAAAGGGTCTGGCGGAGCGAGGACGACACCGCGGCATTCGCGCGCGCGCTCGCCGCGCAGCCCGCCCTGGCGAACGCCTTCGTCACCCTGCACGGCGACCTGGGCGCGGGCAAGACCACCTTCGTGCGGCACCTGCTGCGGGCCCTGGGCGTGCAGGGCCGGATCAAGAGCCCGACCTATGCCGTGGTGGAACCGCACGACACCGAGGCCGGGCCGGCATGGCATTTCGACTTCTACCGCTTCGGCGATCCCCGGGAGTGGGAGGACGCAGGCTTTCGCGACATCTTCGCGGGCCCCGGCCTGAAGCTCGCCGAGTGGCCCGAGAAAGCCGCGGGATTGCTGCCCGCCGCCGACCTTGTCCTACAGATCGAAGCATCCCCTCCCGCCAATGGCGCGTACGATGGCGACGGCCTGTCCCGGCAGGTCCTGCTGCGCGCCGGCACCCCCCTCGGCCGCACCCTGGTGCAAGCACTTCCCGCAGAATGAGCGAAGACGCCCTCCCCCCTTCCCCCCCGCCCGCCGCTCCTTCGCCCCTGGCGCATGGCCCATCGCGGCGCCGGCTGCTGCGCGCCGGATCCCTGGTGCTCCTGCTCGGGGCCGCGCAGATCGCCCGCGGCGCGGGCATCGTCGCGGTGCGCGTATGGCCGGCGCAGGACTATTCCCGCGTGACCATCGAATCGGACCAGCAGCTCACCGCCAAGCAGTTCTTCGTGGCCACGCCGCCGCGGCTGGCGGTGGACATCGAGGGCATCGACCTGAATCCCGAACTGCGCGAACTGGTCGCGAAGGTGAAGCCGGACGACCCCAACATCGCCGGCATCCGCGTCGGCCAGAACGCCCCGGGCGTCGTGCGGCTGGTGGTGGACCTCAAGCGCGCCGCGCTGCCCCAGGTCTTCACCCTGCCCCCGATCGCCGCCTACCGGCACCGGCTGGTCTTCGACCTCTACCCCGCCGAACCCGAGGATCCCCTGGAGACCCTGATCGCCGAGCGCCTGCGGGACGCAGCGCCAGGCACGGCTTCCGCGGGCACCACCGCCGCGCCGGCCCCGTTGCCCAACATCGCCGCGGCGAAGCCGGGCACGGCTGGCGACCCGATCGGCGACCTGATCGCGCAGCACAACACGCCGCCGGGCAAAGCCGCCCATGCGGCGCCGGGCGGCCTGCCTACGGCATCGCCCGGCCCCACGGCGCCGGTGGCCACGCCGTCCGGCGCACCGGCGGCCGCGCCCCCGGCAGTGGCTGCCGCGCCAGCGCCGCCGCATGCCGGCAGCGGCACGTCGCCAGCCGCCCCGGCCATTGCCCGGGCTACCGACCGGCTCATCATCATCGCCCTCGATCCGGGCCATGGCGGTGAAGATCCCGGCGCCACCGGTCCGGGCGGAACACGCGAGAAGGACGTGGTCCTGAAGGTCGCGTTCCTGCTGCGCGACCGGATCAATGCCACCACCGTCGGGGGCAACCCGATGCGCGCCTTCATGACCCGCGACGCGGATTTCTTCGTGCCGCTCGGCGTGCGGGTGGAAAAGGCGCGGCGCGTGCAGGCGGACCTGTTCGTCAGCATCCATGCCGACGCCTTCACCACGCCGGCCGCCCGCGGTGCGAGCGTCTTCGCGCTCAGCCAGAGCGGTGCGTCCAGCACGGCCGCGCGGTGGCTGGCCAACAAGGAAAACCAGTCCGACCTCGTCGGGGGGCTGAACGTGCGCAGCCAGGACAGGCACGTGCAGAGCGCCCTGCTCGACATGAGCACCACGGCGCAGATCAATGACAGCCTCAAGCTCGGCAGCGTGCTGCTGGGCGAGATCGGCAACATGGCCAGGCTTCACAAGCCACGCGTGGAACAGGCCGGGTTCGCCGTGCTGAAGGCACCGGACATTCCCAGCGTGCTGGTGGAGACAGCCTTCATCAGCAACCCCGAAGAAGAGGCCAAGCTCCGCACGGCCGCCTACCAGCAGCAGCTGGCGGATGCGCTGATGCGCGGCATCACCCGCTACTTCGCGAAGAATCCGCCGCTCGCACGCAGCCGGTCCGTCTGACCCCATGGCCCCGGGCCGGCCGGCACCCGCAGACCGCCCGGGCATGCAGGCATTGCCTTGCGGCGCTGGCTGGGCCACAGTTCCATGCACCCCACGACGAAACGCCCCGCACCGGGGCCAGAGGAGTTTTCCATGGCTTTGCAGCATGCACGTTCCGCCGAAGTCGTCAGCGTCCGCCCGCTCGGTGCCGCGCTGGCGGGAACCGCCACCTCGGCCATCATCAAGGCCGCGCAGCTCGAAGTGATCCGGGCTGTTCTGCCCGCCGGCAAGGAGCTTCGCCAGCACGAGGTGCCCGGGGAGTTCACGATCCAGTGCATCGAAGGGGAAGTGGAACTGCACACCGCTTCGGGTGCCAGCCTGCTGCGCCCGGGCGACCTCGTCCATCTGCAGGCCCGTGCCGTCCATTCGCTGCGCGGACTGACCGATGCCTCGCTGCTGCTCACGCTGTGCCTGGTTCCCCAAACCGGACAGTAACGTCCTACAACCGGCGGTTGGAGCTGCTTACACACGCCTGGAGCGAGCGGAGCGATAGTGCGTACATGGGTAGAAGGACATTCCCTGAGCCTGCAATTCCACACAAGGAGCACACCATGAACTACCGCCATCTCCTCTCCGCCGCCGCCTGCGTCGCCGCACTGGGCCTGGCAGGATGCTCTTCCAATCCGTCCAATGCACAGATCGGCACCGGCGTGGGCGCCGTCGCTGGCGGCGTGCTGGGCAGCGCGGTCGGCGGCACCGCGGCCACCGTGGGTGGCGCAGCAGCCGGTGCGCTCATCGGCCACGAACTGGGCGAAGACCGCGACCAGCGCCGCCGCTGAACGCAGGTACGACGTTAAGAACCTTTCGCGGAAGCAGCCTGCGCTGCTCCGCACCACGAGCCGCTCGCATGGCAGTCGCCGCGCGGGCGGCTTTGTTCATGGGCATGGCACGCGCGACCGCCTGCCGACCTTGATGAATAAAATATATTTATCGTTACTCACAAATACTCTAATAAACAATAAAGCTAGCAGCGGCTAGCATTCAGCGGTCCCTTTTTTTGCAGAGGAAGGTCGCTGTTCATGGCCCGATTTCCCCACCCACCGCGCATCGGAATGCCCCACTGCGCCGAGGGCGGGCAACCGCGGCGGACGGCGCTGCGGTTCCGCGGGACGGGCCCGGCGACGGCGGCCTTGCCGATGGCCGGTGACGATTTCAGCGCATTCGCCGAAGAACAGGTCCTGCGGCTGCCCACCGCGGAAGGTGGCCAGCTTCGCTACCAGGACCGCGGCAGGGGGCCCACCGTCCTGCTGGGCCACAGCTATCTGTGGAACTCCACGATGTGGGAGCCCCAGATCCGGGCCCTGTCGCGCTGCTATCGCGTGATCGCGCCCGATCTCTGGGGCCACGGGGCGTCCGGTCCGCTGCCGGGCGGTACGCACGACCTGCAGGCCCTGGCCGGTCACATGCTGTCCATGCTCGATGCCTTGCAGATCGACGAGTTCGCCGTGGTCGGCCTGTCGGCGGGCGGCCTGTGGGGCGCGGAACTGGCACTGCTGGCGCCCGGACGGGTGCGCAGCCTGGTGCTGATGGGATCCCGCCTGGGCGCCGAGCCCGAAGCGACGCACCGCCATTACGCGGGCCTGCTCGACGCGATCGAGGCCGCAGGGCGTGTCACCCCGCCACTGGCACAGGCCATCGTTCCGCTCTTCTTCCGCGCCGGCACGGACATGGACGCCGTCCATCCGGCGGCGTTCGCCCGCTGCCTGGCGTCGATGCCCACCGACCGGCTGCGTGATTCGATCGTCCCCCTGGGCCGGCTCCTGCTGGCGCGCAGCGATGCGCCGGGCCGGCTGGCGGCGCTGGACCCGGCCACCACGCTGATGATGTGCGGTGACGGCGATACCGCCTGCCCGCCCCGCGGGATGCAGGACATGGCGCACTCGCTGGGCTGCGATGCCGTGATCGTGCCGGCCGCGGGCCACTTCTCGAACCTGGACAACCCCGAGGCCGTCAACCACCACCTGCTGCGGTGGCTGGAGCGAACGCTGCGCTAGTCACTGCGAACCGCTCCGGGCGCAGCCGCGCCTTTCGTATCAGGCGGCCTGCCGGCGGCCCGCACGCCAGGCGCCGAAGATGGCGATGAGGCCCGGCACCAGGATCAGCGCCCAGATGATCTTGTCGAGGTTGGCCTGCACCCAGGGGAAGTTGCCGAAGAAGTAGCCCGCCGTGCAGATGCCCAGCACCCACAGCAGGGCGCCGCCCACGTTGTAGGCGGTGAACTTGCCGCGGTGCATCTCGGCCACGCCCGCCACGAACGGGGCGAAGGTGCGGATGAACGGCATGAAGCGTGCCAGCACGATGGTGATGCCGCCATAGCGCTCATAGAACGCATGGGCCTGCTCGAAGGCCCGGCGGTTGAACCACCGCGAGTCCGGCCACTGGAACACCTTGGGCCCGAAATACCGTCCGATGGTGTAGTTGCACTGGTCTCCGAGCACGGCCGCCGCCAGCAGCACGGCGCAGGCGATTGGGAAGCTCATCAGCCCGGCGCCGCACAGCGCGCCCACGATGAAGAGCAGGGAATCGCCGGGCAGGAAGGGCATGACGACGACGCCCGTCTCCACGAACACGATGGCGAAGAGCAGTGCATAGACCCAGGGGCCGTACGCGGCCACGAAGGCCGCGATGTGCTTGTCCACGTGCAGGATGAAATCGATGAGGAACTGGATGGCTTCCAAGGCGGGTCCTTCAGGAGCGGCAGGGCGAAAAAAGGAGTCGTTGCGGCCAGGCAGGTGCTTTCGCCCCGCGGGGGAAGCGGGCACCCGCCGGCGCGGCGCGTAACTCTAACCGCACTGCCTACAATGCCGCCCGATGACCCCAGAGCCAGCCCCCCCGCGCCGCCCGATCCGCGATCTTCCGGACGAACTGATCAGCCAGATCGCCGCGGGCGAGGTGGTGGAGCGGCCCGCGTCGGCCGTGCGCGAGCTCGTGGACAACGCGCTGGATGCCGGCGCCCGGCAGGTCACCGTGCGGCTGCTGGCGGGCGGCGTTCGCCTGATCGCGGTGGAGGACGACGGCTGCGGCATCCCGCCCGAGGAATTGCCGGTGGCCCTGCGCCGCCATGCGACCAGCAAGATCACCAACCTGCACGACCTGGAGTCGGTGGCGACCATGGGCTTTCGCGGCGAGGCGCTGGCCGCCATCGCGTCGGTCTCGGAGATGGCCCTGCTGTCGCGGACCGAGGAGCAGCCCACGGCCTTCCTGCTCGACGCGCGCAGCGGCGAGCTGCGCCCCGCGGCGCGCAGCCGCGGCACCACCGTGGAAGTGAAGGAGCTGTTCTTTTCCACCCCCGCGCGGCGCAAGTTCCTCAAGACCGATGCGACGGAGCTGGCGCACTGCATCGAGGCCGTGCGCCGCCATGCGCTGGCCCGGCCGGATGTCGGGTTCGCGATCTGGCACGAAGGCAAGCTCGTCGAGCAATGGCGCGCGACGCTGGCCGCCCCCGCGGCCCCGGCGGATGGCGCCGTGGACGATGCGGCGCTGGAGGATGCGCTGGCGCGCCGGCTGTCCGACGTGCTGGGCGAGGACTTCCTGGCCGAGTCGATCGCCGTGCGGCACCGCTCCGGGCCGGTGACCGTCACCGGGAGGGCCGGGCTGCCGGACGCCGCGCGCTCGCGCGCCGACCAGCAGTTCTGCTACGTCAACGGCCGGTTCGTGCGCGACAAGGTGCTCACGCATGCGGCCCGCAGTGCCTACGAGGACGTGCTGCACGGGCAGAAGCAGCCGGTGTATGCGCTCTATGTGGCGATCGATCCGATGCGGGTGGACGTGAACGTGCATCCCACCAAGATCGAGGTGCGCTTCCGCGACAGCCGCGAAGTCCACCAGGCCGTGCGGCATGCGGTGGAGAACGCCCTGGCGGCTCCGCGCGCGCAGGCGCTGGCGGCGGCCGCGCAAGGCACGGCCGATGCAGGTGCGCCCGCCGCGGATTCGCCCGCGGCCCGCATGCCGCCGCCCGCCCTGCCCCGGCAGGCCGCGATGCATTTCGATACCCGCCCCGGGCACCGGGTCACCGACCTGGAAGCGCTCTGGGGCCGCAAGGACACCACGCCCTCCGCGCAGCCCGGCGGCGCCGCGGCGGCCTTCGCACAGCCCCCCGGGCCGCATGCGCCGCCGCCGTTCGCCCCGGTGCCGGGGGTGGCTGCCACAGTGCAGGAGGCTCCTGCCGCCTATGCCATGGCTCCCGGAGCCCTGCCGGCCACGGACGCGCCCGCAGCCTCGCAGGAAGGCGCCCCGGACGGTGCAGGCACCTTCGCGGCAGCGCCCGGCGCTTCTGCACAGGCCGAGGCGCCCACCGGTGCCGAGCCGGAAGTCTGGCCGCTGGGGCGCGCGGTGGCCCAGATCCACGGCGTGTACATCCTGGCCGAGAACGCCCAGGGCATGGTGATCGTGGACATGCACGCGGCGCACGAGCGCATCGTGTACGAGCGCCTCAAGGCCCAGGTGGATGCCAGCGAGCGCATCGCGAGCCAGCCGTTGCTGATTCCCGCGACGTTCGCCGCCACGCCCGAGGAAGTGGCCACGGCGGAAGCCCATGGCGACACGCTCGACATGCTCGGCCTCGAAGTCTCGCCGTTCTCTCCCCGCACGCTGGCAGTGCGCGCCGTCCCCACGTCGCTCGCCCAGGGCGACGCGGTGGAATTGGCGCGCAGCGTGCTCGCGGAGCTGGCGGCGCACGATGCCACCACCGTGGTGCAGCGGGCCCGCAACGAGATCCTGGGTACCATGGCCTGCCATGGCGCGGTGCGCGCGCACCGGCGGCTCACGCTCGACGAAATGAATGCGCTGCTGCGACAGATGGAAGTGACGGAACGCTCCGACCAGTGCAACCATGGCCGGCCCACATGGCGGCAGCTGTCGATGCGCGAGCTGGACGCGCTGTTCCTGCGCGGGCGCTGACCCACGGAAAAAAGGACATCCCCATGCCAATCCGCCGCGCTTCTTTCGGTCACCGCCTCTACCGGGAATCCACGGCACGCGGCCTCGTGGCCCTGGCCGCGTTTGCGGCAGGTTCTCCGGATGTGCATGCGGGGCGCCCGCTCACGGTGGACGACGCGGGTGTGAACGCCCCCGGCGAGGGCCATGTCGAAGTCTGGTGGGAAGGCGTGCACCAGGAGCGCGGCGCCGTCTTCGCAGCGCCGGCCTACGCGCCCCGCGCGCTTCCGGGGCTGGAAGTGGGCGCCCTGCTGGCCCGCGACCTGCACGGCCGCACCACGCTGAGCGGCCTGCAGGCGAAGTGGCAATGGACGCCCCCGCGCGAGGGCGGCTGCCACGTGGCCAGCAGCGCCGGCCTGGTCCATGCCTACGGAGAGAACGGCAGCACGCTGGCGCTGACGGCGATCGGCACCTGCACCACCGGCTGGGGCGCGGTGCATGCGAATCTCGGCGCCCTGCGGACGCCCGAGAAGTGGCGGCCCGCCTGGGGCATCGCGGTGGAATCGACCTGGGGCGCCGTCACGGCGCACGTCGAGGCGTTCGGCGAACGCAACGGCCCGCCCACCTACCAGACCGGCGCCCTGTGGGAATGGACGCCGGGCTGGCAGCTCGACGGTATCGTGGGGCGCCGCCAGGGGCGGACCCTGCTCAGCCTGGGCATCAAGCACAGCTTCTGAGCGCCGCCCGCACGGCCGCTCAGTTGTCGCGGGCGGCCCTGGCCTGGTCGGGGAAGTCCGAGAACACGCCGTCCACGCCGAGGCGGAAGAACTGGCGGTATTCGGCCGCAGGATCGCCCTTGTAGTCGGAGGCGAGCCGCTTGGCCTCGCTGCGGAAGGTGTAGGGATGCACGAACAGCCCGGCCGCATGGGCGTCGGCCACCACGCGGGTGGGCGACATCACGATGCGGTCGCGCTCGTCGATGATGCCGTCGCCGTTGAGGTCGTCCGGCTTGCCGTCGTTGTTGGCGTCCTGCAGCCGCGTCGGGATCAGGTAGGGCTTCCAGGGGCCGATGCCGTCCGCATAGGTCTTCACCTCCCGCAGCCCCTCGGGCGTGAGCAGGCTGGCGAAAGTGCGGCGGTCGCCGGCCACCGCGAAATCGTAGGGCTTGTCGTAGGGCGCCGTGAGGTCGATGCTGCCGTCGGGTTTCACATCGTTGCCGTCCACGAGCTGCACGAGGCGCACCTGGGTCTTCGTGCGCAGGTACTTGAGGTTGGACACCTCGAAGGACTGCACCATGACCGGCGAGGCCACCTTGGTGTAGCCGTACTGCGCGAGCGTGTCGAGCAGCCGGTCCTCGAGCTTCAGGTTCAGGTTGGCATGGTAGGTGGGGTGCTTGGTCTCGATGTAGACGCCCACGGTGCGGCCCGCCTTCGCTCCTTCGGTGCGTGCGAGGTCCAGCACCTCGGTGAGCGTGGGGATCTGGAAGCGGCCATTGAAGGACTGGTCGCGGTCGGCCAGGGGCTGGATGGCACGCAGGGTCTTGATCTCGGCCAGCGTGAAATCGGAGGCGAACCAGCCCTCTTCCTGCACGCCGTCCACCATCCTGCGAGTCTTGCGACTGGCGAATTCGGGGCGCTGCGATACATCGGTCGTGCCGGTGATGTTCGGCTCGTGGCGGGCGATGAGCACGCCGTCCCTGGTCGCCACCAGGTCCGGCTCGATGAAGTCGGCGCCCAGCTCGATGCCGCGGCGGTAGCCTTCGAGCGTGTGGTCGGGCAGGTAGCCGGCGGCGCCGCGGTGGCCGATCACCAGGGCTTTGGAGCCGTCGAGGGTGGAATGGATGCTGCCGCCATTGCCGCCGCAGGCGGACAGGGCCGCGCATGCGGCGGCGGCCAGGGCCAACCGGCCGGTGAACACCAGGGCGGCGGCCGGGCCGCGCGCGATTCGTTGCGTCATCATTGGTCTCTTCTCCCTTGTGAATGGACGGTATGCGCCCGCGCGCACTCTGTCGGTGCCGCATGACAGCCCGGTGACACCGCCGCGCCGCCCGCCGGACGCGCGCAAACCCCGGATCAGCGGCACCCGCACAGGGTAATTCCAGGGTTCGGCCCGTCAACCCGGGGAAGCATGGCGCGTTTCTTGCAGCATGCCCTTCGGCCCCCATGGGCCCGACGAACTTTCCCTGCCGACCGGACTCTGTTCCTTTCGATGAAACGCTGGCCCCTTTTCTCCTCCATCGCGCTCGCCCTCGCCGTGACGGCGGGTTGCGCCACCCTCGACGCGAAACAGCGCGAATGGATCTTCCAGCCCAGCGACCGGGCCTGGGGGGGGGCGCAATCCACGGACGACATGCAGGACGTGTGGATCGCGTTCGATTCGCGCGCCACGGGCAAGGCGGAAAAGCTGCACGGGCTCTGGATGCCCTCGGACCGGGCCAATGCTCCCGTCCTGCTGTACCTGCACGGCGCACGCTGGAACGTTTCCGGCTCCGCAGGCCGCATCCGGCGCATGAACGACATGGGCTTCTCGGTGCTGGCGGTGGACTACCGCGGGTTCGGGCGCAGCAGCCCTGCCCTGCCCTCGGAGGCGACGGCCCTGGAAGACGCCCGGGCGGCCTGGGACTGGCTCGCGGCGCGGGAGCCCCGGGCGCCGCGCTACATCTTCGGCCATTCGCTGGGCGGGGCGATCGCCATCGACCTGGCCGCCATGGTGCCGGACGAAAAGGGCACCATCGTGGAGGGAACGTTCACCAACATTCCCGAGGTGGTGGCCACGTTCAAATGGGGGTGGCTGCCCATCTCGGGCCTCATCACGCAGCGTTTCGAGTCGATCCGCAAGGTGGCGCACATCGGCTCGCCGTTGCTCGTGGTGCACGGCAGCGACGACAGCCTGATCCCGCCATCCCTGGGCAGGCGGCTGTACGAAGCAGCCCAGGGGCCGAAGCGCTTCGTCCTGGTGGAGGGCGGCACCCACCACAGCACCAACAGCGTGGGCGAAGCGCAGTACCGGGAAGCGCTGGCGGACCTGTTCCGGATCCCCGCCGGACCGGTGCCCGCGCGCGCACCGGCGCAACGGGCATCGGCCGCCAGTTCCGCGGCCTGACCGGGACAGGGCCCGGAGGTTCAGCCTCCTGCGGCTGCGGAGGCCGCGACGCTCTCCCGTGCCGCCAGGATCTCCGGCAGGTGCCCGCCGATCCAGTCGGCCAGGGCCTGCACGTGCCGGCCGACCTCGCGTCCCAGGGGCGTCAGGCAGTATTCGACATGCGGCGGCACGACGGGATAAGCCCGTCGCTCCACGAAACCGTCCCGTTCCAGCACCTGCAGCGCCTGCGCCAGCATGCGCTCGCTCACGCCGCCCACCTTGCGCCGCAGTTCGCTGAACCGCAGTGTGCGGTCGTCGAGCGCCACCAGCACCAGCACGCCCCAGCGGCTCGTGACGTGCTGCAGGATCTCGCGCGACGGGCAGTCCGGCGACAGCACATCGCCCCGGCGCATCAGTTCGGCCAGGGGAAGGGACGCCAGGGCGCCGCAGGCCGGAGGCGGAGGGCGCGACGGCCCGGTGGTGCCGGAGGACACCGGGTGGGGAATGGGGATGGTGGAGTGCTGGTCCATCACTTACCTTTTTGTAGGTACTTACGAAAAGTTTGCTTGATGGTTATTGTCGCGTCTTCGTTCACTCGTCACAAGGAACAGGACATGATCGCCATCACCGGAGCCTCCGGCCAGCTCGGCCGCCTCGTCATCGATACCCTGCTGCGCACGGTTCCCGCCCGGGACATCGTGGCGCTGGTGCGCACCCCCGCCAAGGTGCAGGACCTCGCCGACCGCGGAGTCGTGGTGCGGCAGGCCGACTATGCCGCGCCGGCCGGCTGGGATACGGCCCTGCAGGGCGTGCGCAGGCTGCTGCTGATCTCCAGCAGCGAAGTGGGGCAACGCACGGCGCAGCACCGCACCGTCATCGATGCCGCGCGGAGCGCGGGCGTGGAACTGCTGGCCTACACCAGCGTGCTGCACGCGGACACCTCGGCCCTGGAACTGGCGCGCGAGCACCGGGACACCGAAGCGCTGCTGCGGGAATCCGGCGTGCCCCACGTGCTGCTGCGCAACGGCTGGTACACCGAGAACTACCTGGCCGGGGTGGGCGCCGCGCTGCAGCACGGAGTGCTGCCGGGCAGCGCGGGCGACGGCCGCATCGCGTCGGCAGCCCGGGCGGACTATGCCGAAGCGGCCGCCGCGGTGCTGCAGGCGCCGGACCAGGCCGGCAAGGTGCATGAACTGGCGGGCGACAGCGCCTATACGCTGGCGGAGCTGGCGGCGGAAATCTCCCGCGCGTCGGGCCGGTCCATCCCCTACCGCGACCTGCCCGAAGCGGAATACGCCAGGATCCTGGAGGGCGCCGGCCTGCCCGCGCCGTTCGCAGCCATCCTGGCCCAGTCCGATGCCGCGGCGGCACAGGGAGCGCTGTTCGACGGCAGCGGCCAGCTGGCACGGCTCATCGGCCGGCCGACCACGCCGTGGCAGGGCCAGGCCGCCGAGGCCGTCCGCGCCGCCATGCCGGGCTGACCTGCCGGCCGCGGGCAGGCACCGCGCGCTGGTACGCTCCGGGGGATCATGTCCAGTCCCTCTTCCCTGCCGGCCGCCGGTGCGCCGGCAACCCACCTGCCCCGCGGAGCGGCCGCGCCGGCGCTGCCTGCCTGCCTCGCGCTGGCGGGCCCCACCGCATCGGGCAAGACGGCCGGCGCCCTCGCCCTGGCCCGTGCGCTCGCGCCCCATCGTCCCGTGGAAATCGTGAGCGTGGATTCGGCGCTGGTTTACCGCGGCATGGACATCGGCACGGCCAAGCCGACGGCCGCCGAGCAGGCAGCCGTGCCGCACCACCTGATCGACATCCGCGATCCGCTGCAGCCCTACAGCGCCGCCGAATTCGTGGCCGACGCGCAGCGACTCGTGCGCGAGATCCAGGCGCGCGGTGCCCTGCCGCTGCTGGTGGGGGGCACGATGCTGTACTTCAAGGCGCTGTGGGATGGTATCGACGACATGCCGCCGGCCGACGCCGCCGTGCGGGCCCGGCTGGAAGCACAGGCCGCGGCCGAAGGCTGGCCGGCCCTGCATGCGGAACTGGCCCGCGTGGACCCGCCGACGGCGGCCCGGCTGGCGCCCGGCGACAGCCAGCGCATCCAGCGGGCGCTGGAGGTCTGGCACGTGTCGGGGCGCCCGCTTTCGAGCTTTCACACCCGCGCAGCTTCGTCCGGGAACGCAGCGGACACGCGGCACGGGCCCATGCCGCTTTTTTCGCTGGAGCCCCAGGACCGTGCCTGGCTGCACGAACGCATCGCCCGGCGCTTCGACGCCATGCTGGACGAGGGTTTCGTGGACGAAGTCCGGCGCCTGCGCGCGCGCGGCGACCTGCATCCGGACCTGCCATCGATGCGCTGCGTGGGCTACCGCCAGGCCTGGGAGGCGCTGGACGAAGAAGCGCGCACCGGCCGGCTGCCGCTGGTGGAGCTGCGCGAGCGCGGCATCGCCGCCACCCGGCAACTCGCCAAGCGGCAGGTCACCTGGCTGCGCGCGATGCCGTGGCGCCACGCGATCGCCTGCGATGCCCCGGGCGCCACGGACCGCTGGGTGGCGGCCGCGCTCGAAACGCCCGGAGTGCGGGCGTGACGGCCCACGGCGGCGGGATCTCCGCGGGCATGCCACTGCTGCAGGCGGCCGGGCTGACGCGCCACTACGGCACCGGCACGCCCGTGTTCCGCGATGTCGATCTGGCCGTGCAGCCCGGGGAATTCATCGCCATCGTCGGCGAATCCGGCGTGGGCAAGTCCACGCTGCTCAACTGCCTGGCCGGGCTGGACCATTGGCAGGCCGGCAGCGTGCGCCATGGCACGGCCGACCTGGGCGCCATGGACGATGCGGAGCGCGCCCGGTGGCGGCGCGTGCATGTGGGTTTCGTGTTCCAGGCGTTCCACGTGCTGCCGCACCTGGACGTGGCGCAGAACGTGGCACTGCCGCTGATGCTGCTAGGCCGCAGCGACCCGGCGCGGGTGGACCGCATGCTCGAGGCCGTAGGCCTGCAGGGCCTGGGCGCGCGGCTGCCCCGGCAGCTGAGCGGCGGCCAATTGCAGCGCGTGGCCATCGCGCGTGCGCTGGTGCATGGCCCGGGCCTGCTGCTGGCTGATGAGCCCACCGGCAACCTGGACCCGGCCACCGCTGAAAGGGTGATGGACCTGCTCGTCGCGCAGACGCGCGACCACGGGGCCGCGATGGTGCTCGTCACCCATTCGCGGGCCGCGGCGCAGCGCGCCGACCGCACGCTGCGCCTGACGGCGGACGGCATCCGGCCGGAGGGCATCGCGGCCGGCTGAGCCGCCCTGGCCCGCCCTATTCGATCGCGAGCCGCTGGCCGCCGGCGCCGCGCTTCTTGGGCAGCGTCAGCGTGAGCACGCCGTGGTCGTATTTCGCCTTCGCTTCCTGCGCGTCGATCTCGGCCGGCAACTGGAACGAGCGGGCCACGGCGCCGTAATAGCGCTCGGAGCGCAGCACCTTGTCGCCTTCGGTCTGCTGGTCGTGCTGCCGCACCTCGGCGCGCAGGCTCACGACGTTGCCGTCGAGCGAGACATGGATGTCCTCCTTGGGCACGCCGGGAATCTCGGCGTGCACGGTGTAGCCGCCGTCGCTTTCCTTCACGTCCACCTTGATCTGCTGCGGCGTGGGCAGGCCGTCGCCATGCAGCGGGCGCACGTAGAAGCCGGGCGCGAAGTCCTTGAAAAATTCGTCCAGAAGACCGCCACGGGTCACGAGTGAATTCATGATGAGCTCCTTCGTCGTGTCGAACATCAGGGTTGGAAAACGTGCCGGCATGCCGGCCGCACTGCCCATATAGGCCTGCGGCCATGCGCTTCAAGACCCCGGGCGGCCTCCACGGCACGGGCCGTGACGGCAGCGCCACAATCGCTTCATGCTCGCCTTGCTCCGCACCTTTTCCTGGCAGGAACTGCGCCGCCATCCCTGGCGCACCGCGGTGGCCATGGTCTCCGTCATGCTGGGCGTCGCCCTGGCCTTCGCGGTGCACGTGATCCATGCCTCCGCGCTCTCGGAATTCAGCCAGGCGGTGCGCGCGGCCGGCGGCCAGCCCGACCTGCAACTGCGCGCCGCGCAGGGCGACCTGCCGGAGGCGCTGTACGGCCCCGTGGCCACCCATGCCCTCGTGACACGGGCGGGCCCCGTGCTGGAGGTCTCCGTGCAGGCCAGCGCCCCCGGACGCAGCCCGGTGGCGCTGCGCGTGGTGGCGGCGGACACGCTGCTGCTCGGGGCCATGGCGCCGGAGCTCGCGCCGCGGCCGTTCCCGGATGCGGGCCGGCTCGCCATCCTGTCGCCCGCCACGCTGTTCCTCAATGCAGCCGCGCTGCAGGCCCTGGGGCTGCAGGCCGACCGCGGCAGCCCGGTGGCCTTGCGCCAGGGCCTGGCCGGGCACGCAGCCCGGGTGGCCGGCACGGTGGCGGCCGCGGGGCCGCCGCTGGCGGTGATGGACATCGGCGCGGCGCAGGATTTCTTCGGCCGTGCGGGCCGGCTGAGCCGCATCGACGTGCAGTTGCAGGCCGGCCGGCGCGTGGAGGATTTCCAGGCAGCGCTGCCGCAGATGCTGCAGGCCGCGGGCCTGGAGGCGGCCGATGCGGCGGGCATCGCCGTCGTGCGGCCGCAGGACACGGCGCGGCGCACGGACGACCTGTCCCGCGCCTACCGGGTGAACCTGACGGTGCTGGCCCTGGTCGCGCTCTTCACCGGGGGCTACCTGGTGTTCTCCGTGCTGGCGCTGAGCGTGGCGCGCCGCAGTCCGCAATTCGCGCTGCTGGCGGTGCTCGGCGCCACGCCGCGCATGCGTCGGGCCCTGGTGCTGGCCGAGTCCGCGGCCCTGGGGGCCGCCGGCAGCGTGGCCGGCATCGCGCTCGGCACGGGCCTGGCCGCGCTGGCACTGCGTGCCATGGGTGGCGACCTGGGCGGAGGGTATTTCGAAGGTGTGCGCCCCTCGCTGCAGTGGAGTGCCGGCGCCGCGTTGCTGTACGCGGCGCTGGGGACCGCGGCCGCGCTGGCGGGCGGCTGGTGGCCGGCGCGATCGGCGGAACGGCTGGCTCCGGCCGTCGCGCTCAAGGGAGCGGGCACGGACCCCGGCATGCAGCCCCGCCTGGCACTGCCCGCGCTGTGCGCCGCGGCGGGGTGTGCTCTGGCATTCGCGCCGCCGGTGGCGGGGTTGCCGCTCGGCGCGTACGCGTCGGTCGCGCTGCTGCTCGTGGGCGGCATCGGCCTGCTGCCGGTGCTGGTCCACGGGCTGCTGAGCGTGCTGGCCCCCTGGGCGGGCCGCCGCCCGCTCTCGATGCTCGCCGTGGAGCGCGCACGGCGGATGCACGGCATGGCGGCCGTGGCGGTCGGCGGCGTGGTGGCCAGCCTGGCCCTGTCGGTGGCATTGACGGTGATGGTGGCCAGCTTCCGCGGCTCGGTGCTGCAGTGGCTGGACACCGCGCTGCCCGCGCCGCTGTACCTGCGTGCGACAGGGGGCGGAGGAGGCGGCGGCGATGCGCCCTTTCCACCAGGATGGGACGACACCGTGGCGCGGCTGCCCGGTGTGGAACGGGCCGAGGCGCTGCGCATCGGCAGCCTGCTGCTGGATCCCTCACGCCCCGCCGTGGCGCTGCTGGCCCGCTCCTTCGGGCGCGGCGCGGCGCAGACACTGCCGCTGCGCGAGGCGCCGCTGCCCGTGCCTCCGGGCCGTATCGCGGTGTACGTGAGCGAAGCGCTGGCCGACCTGTACGGGGTGCGGCCGGGCACCGGCTGGCCGGCGCTGTCCCGGGCGATGGCCCTGCGCGCCCGGGGCGCCGGGCAGCCCCCGGCCGAGTTCTTCGTCGCAGGCATATGGCGCGACTATGTGCGCCAGTTCGGCGCGGTGGCCATGGAGCGCGGCGACTACATCCGGCTCACGGGCGATGCCGGCATCGACGACCTGGCGATATGGCCCGCGCCGGGCGCGGACGAGGCCGCGCTGCGGTCCGCCATCACGGCCCGGCTGCCGCAGGCCCTGCGCGAGGGTGCGGAGCCTGCCATCGAGTTCAGCACCGCACAGGCGATCCGGGAACGCTCCCTCGCGCTGTTCGACCGCAGTTTCGCCGTGACCTACTGGCTGCAGGCCGTGGCCATCGGCATCGGGCTGTTCGGCATCGCCGCGAGCTTCTCGGCGCAGGTGCTCGCGCGGCGCAAGGAACTGGGCCTGCTGTCGCACCTGGGCCTGACGCGCCCGCAGATCCTCGGGGTGGTGGCGGGCGAAGGCGCGGCCTGGACCGCCGCCGGGGCCGTCGCGGGGCTGGCGCTCGGCTGCGCCGTCTCGGCCGTGCTCGTCCACGTGGTGAATCCGCAGAGCTTCCACTGGACCATGGAGATGCACATCCCCGCGGCGCGCCTGGCGCTGCTGTGCTGCGCGGTCGTCGCCACCGGCACGGTGGCAGCGTGGCTTGCGTGCTACTCGTCCGCATCCCGCCACGCAGAACTGGCCCTCCGGGAAGACTGGTGAATCAAAAAAAATCATGCCAGGTGATGCATTTTGTTGAATTTCACGCAAAATGACGTCATTGCGAATGGCTATGGGGTTCCGGGGAGGACGCTCCATGACAAGGTGCCCGAGCACCTGCCAGGCCGTTCGACGCATTACTACATTCACCGCAGCCGCCGACCACCGGTGCCGGCCTGCGGGTTGCTTCGGAGGAGATTTTTCATGCTTCGTCACCCACTGCGCTGGCTTGCCGGCGCTGCGCTCGCGCTCACCTTCTGCAATCCGGTCGCGGCCCAATGGGTGGTCCCGCCGGGCTCCTCGCTCGACGTGCCTCCGGGCGGTGCCGTGGACATCTCCTGCACGTCGCTGGACATGCAGGGCACGCTGAACCTGAGCGGCGGCACGCTGTCGGTGGACTCCTCCGCCACGTTCGCCTCCGGCTCCAACGTGACCGGCTCCGGCGGCACCATCTCGGTGGGCGGAGACCTCATCGCCACGGGCCCGGTGAACACCGGCAACAACACGCTCGTGCTGCGCGACGGGTGCGACCCGGGCAATACGTCCCAGATCAGCGGCAACATCGTCGTGCAGAACCTCGTGCTGCAGAGCACGACGGGCCGCAACTTCGTCCTGCCCGCCGGCGCCAACATCACGGTGCTGGGCTCGCTCACGATCCAGGGCACCCAGGCGCAGCCGGTGCAGCTCACCGCCGCCAGCGGCACGGCCGTGGTCAATCTCGGGCCGAATGCCACCGTCACCCGCAATTTCGCCAGCGTGCCGCCCACGGTGCAGATCGGTGCCGCCGCGACGGCAGTGACCTCCATTCCCACGCTCAGCGAATACGGCCTGGTGCTGCTGTCCCTGCTGATGGGCGCGCTCATGGCCTGGAAACGCCGCGGAGCGGCACCACGCCCGCACAGCGCACGCTGAATGCCCTTGCCCGGGCAGAGCACTTCTGCCCCGGGAAGGTACCTGTCGCGAGCGCCGCATGCGCATCAGAAGATATCCAGAGATCCAGTAGAGAGAGGGTTCCACCATGCCGAAAAAACGCCCGGGCCATCATTGGGCCGCCACCACGCTGTGCTCCGTCCTCGCCCTGCATGCCGCAGGCGTGCTCGCCGCGGACATCACCGTCACGCCCCCTGCCGGCGGCGGTTTCGTCGTCAAGGGCGGCAACCAGGAACGGCTGCGCGTGCAGGGCACGGGAGAGGTCTACATCCCCGGCCTGTCCTCGACCGGCACGAGCAACACCCTGACCTGCTATGACGCGGGCACGGGGCAGCTCACCAGGTGCGCCCCCGGCGTGGGCGGTGGCGCGACGGGAGCCACGGGCCCCCTGGGCCCTACCGGGGCAACGGGCGCTGCCGGGGCGACGGGCGCGACCGGTGCCACCGGCGCGTCCGGCCCGACGGGCGCCACCGGGGTGACCGGGGCCACCGGCCCTTCCGGAACCGGCGCCACCGGCGCTACGGGCCCGACAGGCGCCACGGGTGCTACCGGAGCCACGGGACCGACCGGCCCGACGGGCGCCACGGGTGCGGAGGGAGCCACCGGGGTGACCGGCCCGACCGGCGCCACGGGTGTGACGGGGCCCCAGGGCACGCAGGGTCCGCAAGGCATCCAGGGCGTCCAGGGTGTCCAGGGCAACACTGGAGCGACAGGTCCCACCGGTGCCACCGGCCCTACAGGCGCGACAGGCGATCCCGGCGCGACCGGGGCCACGGGCCCGACGGGAAGCGTGGGAGCACTGAGCACGGCTTCGGTGAACGATACCTGCGGCAGCAGCGGACTCAAGGAAGTGACGGCCACCTGCAGCGTGGGCAACGCGGTCTCGGGAGGGTGCCGCACCGCCGACCCTCTGGTGAACCTGCTGACCCAAACCTACAAGAGCGCGAACAACCAATGGAAATGTTCGTACTCCTGCTCATCCGCGGTGAGCATAACGGCGGAGGCGTACTGCCAATAATGCAACGGTGGCGCGAAACAGCGCGCTGCTTTCGCGCAGGCGGGCAAATGCCCAACCGCCCCCGGATGTCGTGAACCGCCCCCGCATCTGCCTCAACATGATCGTGAAGAACGAGGCACCGGTGATCACCCGGTGCCTCGCTTCCGTGCGGCCCTTCATCGACCACTGGGTGATCGTGGACACGGGCTCCACGGACGGCACGCAGGACCTCGTGCGGGATTTCCTGCAGGGCGTGCCCGGCAGCCTGCACGAGCGGCCCTGGAAGAACTTCGCGCACAACCGCAACGAGGCGCTGGAACTCGCCAGGCCGCAGGCGGACTACGTGCTCTTCATCGATGCGGACGAGCAGTTGCGCGTGCCCGGGGGATTCGCCTGGCCCGCGCTGTCCGCGGACGGGTACATGTTCACCTGCCGCATGGGTGACTGCGAGTACCTGCGCAATGCCATGGTCGCCGCGCGCGTGCCCTGGCGCTGGGAGGGCGTGCTGCACGAGTTCCTGGCCGCGCCCGGGCATGCGCCCTGGCAGCCGCTGCCCGGCCCGGTGATCGATGTATCGCACGACGGCGCCCGTGCCCGCGATCCGCAGACCTACCTGCGCGACATCGCCGTGCTCGAACAGGCACTGCGGGACGAGCCCGGCAACACGCGCTATGCGTTCTACCTGGCCCAGAGCCTGCGGGACGCGGGCCGGCTGGATGAGTCGCGGGAAGCCTACCGCCGGCGCGCGGCGATGGGTGGCTGGGACGAGGAGTGCTGGTTCGCGGTCTTCCAGGTCGCCGTGCTCACCGAACGGCTGCAGGCTCCGCCGCACGAGGTACGGGACGCCTACCTCGCGGCCTACGCACAACGGCCCGCGCGCGCGGAGCCCCTGTGCGAACTGGCGCGCTACCACCGGCTGCGGTCGGAGTTCGCGCTGGCCCATCTCTACGCGCAGCAGGCGGCGCGCATGCCGCGGCCTGCGGACATCCTGTTCGTGGATGCCGGCGTCTATGCATGGCGCTCGCTCGACGAACTCGCCGTGAGCGCGTTCTACGTGCAGTCCTTCGAGCAGGGCCGTGAGGCACTGCAGAAGCTGCTGCAGGAGCGGCGCTTCCCGCCTTCCGAGGCTGCGCGCATCGAGGCCAACCGCCCCTTCTTCGGGCTGTAGCGCAGGATGCGGAGCGCGGGCCGCCGCAGCCCGCGCGCCTGCGATACTTCCCGCATGACCGCACTTCCCTCCTCCGGCGCCGCGCCCGGCGGCTGGCTGCACGAAGCCATTGCCCGCATCGAGGCCGACTACCACCGCAGCGCCGACACGCACCTCATCCCGCTCAACCTGCCGGCCTACGCGGCCCATGGCATCGACCTCTACCTGAAGGACGAGTCCACCCATCCCACCGGCAGCCTGAAGCACCGGCTCGCGCGTTCGCTGTTCCTGTACGCGCTGTGCAACGGCTGGGTGCACGAGGGCTCGACCATCGTCGAATCCTCCAGCGGCTCCACGGCGGTGAGCGAGGCGTATTTCGCGCGGCTGCTGGGCCTGCCCTTCGTGGCGGTGATGCCGCGCCGCACCTCGGTGGAAAAAGTGGCGCAGATCGAGTTCCACGGCGGCCGCTGCCACTTCGTGGACAGCCCCGCCGAGGTGTACGACGCGGCGCGAGCGATCGCGGCCGACACCGGCGGGCACTACATGGACCAGTTCACCTATGCCGAACGGGCCACGGACTGGCGCGGCAACAACAACATCGCCGAAAGCATGTTCGTGCAGATGCAGCGCGAGCGCCATCCCGTGCCGCGCTGGATCGTGGTCGGTGCCGGCACGGGGGGCACGAGCGCCACCATCGGCCGCTACATCCGCTACCAGCAGTACGCGACGCAGGTCTGCGTGGCCGATCCGGCCGGCTCGGTGTTCAGTGCCTACTGGCGCTCGGGCGACGGCAGGCTCACGGCGCCGGGCTCCCGGATCGAGGGCATCGGCCGCCCGCGCGTGGAGCCGAGCTTCATCCGCACGCTCGTGGACCACATGGAAGAAGTGGCGGACACCGATTCGGTGGCGGCGATGCAGGTGCTCTCGCAATTGCTCGGGCGGCGCGTCGGCCCCTCCACGGGCACCAATTTCGCGGCCATGCTGCGCCTGGCCAGCGGCATGCGCAAGCGCGGCGAACAGGGCTCGCTGCTGTCGCTGCTGTGCGACTCGGGCGAACGCTACCTGCCCACCTACTTCGACGACGCCTGGGTGGCCGGCACCATCGGCGACTGCGCGGCCGCGCGCGCTGGCATCCAGGCCTGCATGGACGCCTGACCATGCCGGGCCGCCCGACGCGCCGTGCCTGCCTCGCCGCCGCGCTCGGCGCCGCGTCCGCCAGCGCGTGGATGCCCTGGCCGGCGCATGCGCTGCCCGCGCGTGCCCTGGCGTTCCCACGCGACCACGGCAGCCACCCGGACCTGCGCACCGAATGGTGGTACATCACCGGACACACCCACGCGGGTGGCCAGGACTGGGGTTTCCAGATCACCTTCTTCCGCTCCCGGGTGGACGAGACCCGCACGCTGCGCTCCGCCTTCGCGGCCCACCAGTTGCTGTTCGCGCACGCCGCGCTCACCGACGTGCGCAGCGGCCGGCTGCTGCACGACCAGCGCATCGCGCGCGCAGGCTTCGGCGTGGCACGGGCGCAGGAATCCGACACGGCCATCCGGATCGGGGACTGGTCGCTCGCCCGCAGCGGCACGGCGGACGGTGGCAGCCGGTACGCGGCCCGCATCCCGGCAGAACGCTTCACCCTGGAACTGCAGTTCGACAGCACCCAGCCCCTGATCCTGCAGGGCCGCCAGGGCCTGTCGCGCAAGGGGCCGCAGCCGGAGCAGGCGAGCTACTACTACAGCCAGCCCCAGCTGGCAGTGCGCGGCACCATCGCGCTGCCGGGCCGGCGCCTTGCCATCGGCGCGGACGGCAGCGGTGCCCCGCGCACGGCGCGCGCCTGGCTGGACCACGAGTGGAGCGAGGCCCTGATGCACCCCGAGGCCGTGGGCTGGGACTGGATCGGCATGAACCTGGACAACGGCGGCGCGCTCACGGCCTTCCGGCTGCGACGCCAGGACGGCAGCGCGCTCTGGGCCAGCGGCTCGTTCCGCACGGGCGCGGATGCCGCGCTGCAGGTCTTCGAGGACGGGCAGGCCGTGGCGTTCATCCCCCTGCGCCACTGGACCAGCCCGCGCACCGGCACGCGCTACCCCGTCGCCTGGCGCATAGACACGCCCGCGGGCCGCTTCGAGGTCGATGCCCTGGCCGACGACCAGGAGCTGGACAGCCGCGGCTCCACCGGCGCGATCTATTGGGAGGGCCTGAGCGTGCTGCGCGACGCCTCAGGCAGCGAGGTGGGCCGCGGCTACCTGGAACTCACCGGCTACTCGGGCGCGCTGCGCCTGTGATGTCGAAGGCGACTCAGGGGGTCTTCCTCACCCTTGCGATGATCTCCCCCATGATCCCGCGGCGGAACGCCAGCACGCAGACCACGAAGATCAGGCCGGTGACGATGGTCACCGATTCGCCCAGCGTGCGGAACCAGTCCACGCCCGTGAGGGATGCGAGCAGGTTGCCGAATTCGCCGATCTTGTTCTCCAGCAGCACCACCACGGCGGAGCCGACCAGCGGGCCGGACAATGTGCCCAGGCCGCCGACGAGCGTCATCAGGATCACCTGGCCCGAGGCCGTCCAGTGCACGTCCGACAGCGTGGCGAAGCCGAGCACCAGCGTCTTGAGCGAGCCGGCCAGCCCCGCGATGGCGGCCGAGATCACGAAGGCCAGCAGCTTGAAGCGCTGCGTGTCGTAGCCCAGCGAGATGGCGCGCGGCTCGTTCTCCTTGATGCCCTTGAGCACCTGGCCGAACGGCGAATGGATGGTACGCACGATCAGCAGGAAGGCGGCGACCACCACGGCCAGCGCCACGTAGTACATGGTCACGTCGCTGGACAGGTCGAGCACGCCGAACAGCTTGCCGCGCGGCACGCCCTGCAGGCCGTCCTCGCCGCCCGTGAACGGTGCCTGCAGGCAGGCGAAGAACAGCATCTGCGCGAGCGCCAGCGTGATCATCGAGAAATAGATGCCCTGGCGGCGGATGGCCAGCCAGCCGAACAGCAGGCCCAGCAGCGCGCCGCCCGCCGTGCCCAGCAGCAGCCCGATCTCGGGCGTGAGCCCCCAGACCTTGATCGCGTGGCCGGCGACGTAGGCCGCGCCGCCCAGGAAGGCCGCGTGGCCGAAGGACAGCAGCCCCGTGTAGCCCAGCAGCAGGTTGAAGGCGGAAGCGAACAGTGCGAAGCACAGCAGCTTCATCACGAAGACCGGATAGGCGCCGAGGAACGGCGCGGCGATCAGGCCCAGCAGCAGCAGGCCGTAGCCGAAGGTGGCGAGATTCTTTTGGTGCATGTGCGCGGCCCCGTCCTGGTCACTTTTCCTTGCCGAACAGGCCGGCGGGGCGGATGAGCAGCACCACCACCATGATGACGAACACCACGGTGGACGATGCCTCGGGATAGAACACCTTGGTGAAGCCTTCGACGACGCCCAGGCCCAGGCCCGTGAGGATGGAGCCCATGATGGAGCCCATGCCGCCGATCACCACCACCGCGAACACCACGATGATGAGGTTCTGGCCCATGAGCGGCGTGACCTGGTAGACCGGCGCGGCCAGCACGCCCGCGAAGGCGGCCAGCGCCGCACCGAAGGCGTAGGTGAGCGTGATCATCACCGGCACGTTGATGCCGAAGGCCTCCACCAGGCGCGGGTTCTCGGTGCCGGCGCGCAGGTAGGCGCCGAGCTTGGTCTTCTCGATGACATACCACGTGCCGATGCAGACCACGATGGAGGCCACCACCACCCAGGCGCGGTAGTTGGGCAGGATCATGAAGCCGAGGTTGGTGGCGCCTTCCAGCAGCTCGGGCGTGTCGTATCCCAGGCCCGAGACGCCGTAGATGGAGCGGAACACGCCCTCGATCAGCAGCGTGAGCCCGAGCGTGAGCAGCAGGCCGTAGAGGTGGTCGAGCTTGTAGATCCAGCGCAGCAGCAGCCGCTCGATCGCCACGCCGAAAAGGCCGACGACGAGCGGCGCCACGACGAGCATCACCCAGTAGTTGATGCCGAAATACGAACCCGCCATCCAGGTGAGCAGCGCCCCCAGCATGAACAGCGCGCCGTGC
Organism: Paracidovorax oryzae ATCC 19882; assembly: GCF_000687165.1. GTDB lineage: Bacteria > Pseudomonadota > Gammaproteobacteria > Burkholderiales > Burkholderiaceae_C > Paracidovorax > Paracidovorax oryzae. Next base: position 127,597 of record NZ_JMKU01000005.1, read on the forward strand.
GCGAAGTTGATGACGTTCAGCAGGCCGAAGATCACCGCCAGCCCCAGGCTGAGGATGGCGTAGAACGAGCCGTTGACCAGCCCCAGCAGGAGCTGGCTCAGCAGGGCCGGCAGGGAGACACCGAAGATTTCCATGGGGAGGCGGCTTGGGATGCGGGTGGAGGGCGCTCAGGCGGTGAGGATCATTTCCAGAGCGCGCACTTGCTCTCGGCCTTGGTGGCGAAGACCTGGTCGCCCGGCAGCTTCTTCACGAGCTTGTAGTAGTCCCAGCTGCCCTTGGATTCCGCGGGCGTCTTCACCTGCATGAGGTACATGTCGTGCACGTAGCGGCCGTCCGGGCGCAGCGTGCCGCTGTTGAAGAAGTCGTCCATCTTCATGCCGCGCCAGGCTTCCATCACGTTGTCGGCCTCGATGCTCTTGGCGGCTTCCACGGCCTTGAGGTAGTTCATGGTGGCCGAGTAGTCGGCCGCCTGGATCTCGGTCGGGCGGCGCTTGGTCTTCTCCATGAAGCGGTCGGCGAACTTGCGGGTCTCGTCGTTCAGGTCCCAGTACCAGCTGGTGGTGAACTGCAGGCCCTCGGTGGTCTTCAGGCCCAGGCTGTGGATGTCGCTGAAGAAGATCAGCAGGCCGGCGAGTTTCATGTTCTTGCCGATGCCGAATTCCTTGGCGGCCTTGATCGAATTGATCGTGTCGCCGCCCGCGTTGGCCAGGCCCAGGATCTGCGCCTTGGAGTTCTGCGCCTGCAAGAGGAAGGACGAGAAGTCCGACGCGTTGAGCGGGTGCCGCACGGAGCCCACGACGGTGCCGCCCTTTTCCTTCACCACGCGGGAGGTGTCGGCCTCCAGCGCATGGCCGAACGCATAGTCGGCCGTGAGGAAGAACCAGCTCTTGCCGCCCGCATCCACGATGGCCGCGCCCGTGCCCTTGGCCAGGGCCACGGTGTCGTAGGCGTAGTGCACGGTGTAGGGGCTGCACTGCTCGTTGGTCAGCGCCGAGGTGGCCGCGCCGTTGTTGATGAAGACGCGCTTCTTCTCCTGCGCCACCTTGGCCATGGCCAGCGCCGTGCCCGAGTTGGTGCCGCCGAAGACCATGGTCAGCCCCTGCGTGTCGATCCACTCGCGCGCCTTGCTGGCCGCGATGTCCGCCTTGTTCTGGTGGTCCGCCGTGAGCAGTTCGATCGGCCGGCCGAGCACCTTGCCGCCGAAGTCGTCGATCGCCATCTGGATCGCCACTGCGCCGTTCTTGCCCTCCACGTCGGCATACAGGCTCGACATGTCGGTGATGAAGCCGATCTTCACCGGCGCGTCCTGCTGCGCGTGCGCAGCCGAGGCCGCCAAGAGCCCTGCGGCGCCGAGCGCCAGTGCCAGTTGCGTGATTCCGTATGCCATGGTTCTTGTCTCCTTCTGTTGTCGTTCGTCCATCGCGGGAAAGCGGCTGTCAGGCGCGGCGCGTCACTTCCAGAGCGCGCACTTGCTCTCGGCCTTGGTGGTCCACACCTGGTCGGCGGGGAGCTTGGCGACCACCTTGTAGTAGTCCCACGGCTCCTTGGATTCGGCGGGCGACTTCACCTGCATCAGGTACATGTCGTGCGCGAAGCGGCCGTCCGGGCGGATGCTGCCCTTGGCGTAGAAATCGTCGATGGGCGTGGACTTGAGCTTTTCCATCACCTTGTCGGCATCGGTGCTGTTGGCCGCCTGCACGGCCTTCAGGTAGTTCATCGTGGCCGAGTAGTCGGCCGCCTGGATGTCGGTGGGCATGCGCTTGGTCTTGGCGAAGAACTTGCGGCCGAAGGCGCGCGTCTTGTCGTCGAGGTTCCAGTCCCAGCTGGTGGTGAGCAGCAGGCCTTCGGTGTTCTTCAGGCCCAGGCTGTGGATGTCCGTCAGGAACACCAGCAGGCCGGCCATCTTCATGCTCTTGTTGATGCCGAACTCGCGCGCGGCCTTGATCGCGTTGATCGTGTCGCCGCCCGCGTTCGCCAGGCCCAGGATCTGCGCCTTCGAGTTCTGCGCCTGCAGCAGGAACGAGGAGAAGTCGGACGCATTGAGCGGATGCTTCACGCTGCCCAGCACGCGGCCGCCCTTCTCCTTCACCACCTTGGCCGTGTCCGCCTCCAGCGCCGCACCGAAGGCATAGTCGGCCGTCAGGAAGAACCAGTCCTTGCCGCCCTGCTGCACCACGGCGCCGCCCGTGCCCTTGGCCAGCGCCACGGTGTCGTAGGCGTACTGCACGGTGTAGGGGCTGCACTGCTCGTTGGTCAGCGCCGATGTGCCCGCCCCGTTCACGATGAAGACGCGCTTCTTCTCCTGCGCCACCTTGGCCATGGCCAGCGCCGTGCCCGAGTTGGTGCCGCCGAAGAGCATCGTCAGGCCCTGCGTGTCGATCCACTCGCGCGCCTTGCTGGCCGCGATGTCGGCCTTGTTCTGGTGGTCGGCGGAGACCAGCTCGATCGGCATGCCCAGCACCTTGCCGCCGAAATCGTCGATCGCCATCTGGATCGCCACGGCGCCGTTCTTGCCCTCCACGTCGGCGTACAGGCTCGACATGTCGGTGATGAAGCCGATCTTCACCTTGCCCTCCTGCGCCTGCACGGCCGAAGCGGCGCACAGGCCTGCGAGGCCGAGCGCCACGGCGAGGGTCTTGAAGGTCGCGGTAGTGCGTGGAAGCTTCTTCATGTCGTTGTCTCCTGAGGCTGGATGGTCGTTCGTTCGTTTGTTCGGTCGGGTCGTGTTCGGCTCACACGCCCAGCAATTCGTTCAGCACCGGCATGCGCTGCTCCAGTTCGTCGGCGCCGAACTGCAGGGCGATGCCTCCGTGCTCCATCACGTAGAAGCGGTCGGCGAGCGGCGCGGCGAAGCGGAAGTTCTGCTCCACCATCACCACCGTGTAGCCCTTCTGGCGCAGCGTGGTGATCATGCGCGCCAGGGCCTGCACGATGACGGGCGCGAGCCCTTCCGAGATTTCGTCGAGCAGCAGCAGCTGCGCGCCCGTGCGCAGGATTCGCGCCACGGCCAGCATCTGCTGCTCCCCGCCCGACAGGCGCGTGCCCTGGCTGTGGCGGCGCTCCGCGAGGTTGGGGAACATCGCGTAGATCTCGTCCAGCGGCATGCCGGCGCGGCCCGTCTTGAGCACGGGTGGCAGCAGCAGGTTCTCTTCGCACGACAGGCTGGAGAAGATGCCGCGCTCCTCCGGGCAGTAACCCACGCCCAGGTGCGCGATGCGGTGCGTGGGCATCTGGATGGTTTCCTGCCCGTTGATCTTCACCGAGCCCTTGCGCGCACCGGTCAAACCCATCACTGCGCGCAGCGTGGAGGTGCGGCCCGCGCCGTTGCGGCCCAGCAGCGTGACCACCTCGCCGGGCTGCACGACCATGTCCACGCCGTGCAACACATGCGATTCGCCGTACCAGGCTTCCAGGCCGCGGATTTCGAGAGCGGGGGAAGATGCCATCTCAGTGATCCAATGCGCAGATTGCGGCCAGCCGCCGTTGAAAGCGACACGGCCTTTCCGCTCCGAAGGCCGCGGAGCAGGCCAGGCCAGCAGACGCCGTGGAACGGGCTTGGCCCGGCCACTGGCGGCGTCCCCCTTCCCGCAGGAGAAGGGGGAAGGCGCGAAGCGCCACAGGGGGTTGGCGCATCATCAGTGAGCCCCCTGAAGCTGGCCGTCCGTGGTGCCCATGTACGCCTCCATGACCTGCGGATTGCGCGAGACCTCCTCGTACGGCCCCTCGGCCAGCACGGCCCCGCGCTGCAGCACCGTGATGCGGTCTGCGATGGTGGAGATGACTTTCATGTTGTGCTCGACCATGAGGATCGTGCGGCCGGCCGACACCTTCTTGATGAGCTGCGTGACGCGGTCCACGTCCTCGTGGCCCATGCCCTGCGTGGGCTCGTCGAGCAGCATCAGTTCGGGCTCCATCGCCAGGGTCGTGGCGATCTCCAGCGCGCGCTTGCGGCCGTAGGGCAGGTTGACGGTGACCTCGTCGGCCAGGTCGGCCAGGCCCACTTCCGCGAGCAGTTCGCGCGCCCGGCTGTCGAGGTGCGCCAGGCTGCGCTCGCTTTTCCAGAAATGGAACGAGGTGCCGAGCCGGCGCTGCAGGCCGAGCCGCACGTTCTCGGTGAGCGTCAGGTGCGGGAACACGGCCGAGATCTGGAACGAGCGGATCACCCCGCGCCGGGCGATCTGCGCGGGCGCCTCGCGGGTGATGTCCGCGCCGTTGAAAGTGATGGTGCCGGACGTGGGCTCCAGGAACTTGGTCAGCAGGTTGAAGCAGGTGGTCTTGCCCGCGCCGTTGGGGCCGATCAACGCATGGATGGAACCGCGGCGCACCGACAGGTTCACATCGCTCACCGCGGTGAAGCCCTTGAATTCCTTGGTGAGATGGCGGGTTTCGAGAATGACGTCGTCGCGCATGGGGCAGGAGCCGCTCCGTGGTGGGCCCCTCCGGCACGCCGCGCGAGGAACGGCGGCGCATGCCGGGAGGGCAGGTTGCGGTGCATCGTATGCCGCCGTGCCGAAGGCCAGGAACTGGGACAAATGCCTATGTATAAACGCCTAAGCAAACACCCCCCGCCCTGCCGCCGGGGCCTTTCCACGCGGTCGCGGCTTCCCTTGCCGACCTGTCGACCTCAAGGATCACGGCTCCCCATGGACGTTGAGGAGCACTGGTGTATTGCTATATTTTAAATAGCAGACATCCAGCGCGATGAAGGTGCTCCCCGTGCGGGCCGCCACCTTCATACACTGGCGTCACCATGCCAGCCGCCTCCGCACCGCACCACCATTCCGCCACGCCCCCGGGAAATCCCTCGCGCCCGCCGACGCGCGCCCTGGCGGGCCTGGTCCCCTTCCTGCGGCCGTATGCAGGCCGCATTGCCCTGGCCCTGGTGTTCCTGGTGCTGGCTGCGGCTGCCACGCTGGCTTTTCCCGTGGCCCTGCGCTCGCTGATCGACGGCGGCCTGCTGCCCGGCGACCGCGGCGCGCAGGCCATGGCGCTGCGGGAGCACTTCGGGCTGCTGTTCGGCGTGGCGGTAGCGCTGGGCGTGTTCTCGGCGGCACGCTTCTACCTGGTCAGCTGGCTCGGCGAACGGGTCACCGCCGACCTGCGCAACGCCGTGTACGCGCACGTGCTGCGCCAGAGCCCGGCCTTCTTCGAAACCACGCAGACAGGCGAAGTCCTCTCGCGCCTGACCACCGACACCACGCTGGTGCAGACCGTCGTGGGCTCCTCCCTCTCCATGGGCCTGCGCAACGCGGTGATGGGGCTGGGCGCGCTGGGCATGCTGGTCTGGAGCCATCCACGCCTGATGGCCGTCGTGCTGCTGGGCATCGTGCTCGTGGTCGCTCCCACGGCCTGGATCGGGCGCCGGGTGCGGCGGCTGTCGCGCGACAGCCAGGACCGGGTGGCGGACGCCAGCGCACTCGCTGGCGAAGTGCTGAACGCGATTCCCGTGGTGCAGAGCCATACGGCGGAGGCCCGTGAAAGCGTGCGCTTCCAGGCCGCCACCGCGCACGCCTTCGATGCCGCCGTGCGCCGCAGCCGGGCGCGCGCCGCCCTGGTGGCCTTCATCATCGTCGCCAATGCGGGACTGCTGCTCTGGGGCCTGTACCGCGGCACGCAGGCCGTGCTGGCCGGCGACATGTCGGCCGGGCAGCTCGGAGAGACCGTGATCTACGTCATGCTGCTGGCCGGCGCGGTCGCCGTGCTGGGCGAGGTCTATGGCGACCTGCTGCGCGCGGCCGGCGCGACCGAGCGGCTGATGGAACTGCTGGCGACCCGCGCCGCGATCGCCTCGCCCGCGGCACCCGCCCCCCTCCCGGCGGGCAGCCAGGGCCTGCGCGTGGATTTCGAGCATGTCGGCTTCCACTATCCCTCCCGGCCCGCGCAGCCCGCGCTGCGGGACTTCGACCTGCACATCCAGCCTGGCGAGACCGTGGCGCTGGTGGGCGCGAGCGGCGCCGGCAAGACCACCGTCTTCCAGGTGCTGCAGCGCTTCTACGATGTGGATCCGGCGCCGGAAGGCGGCCGCATCCTGCTGGACGGGAAGGACCTGCGCACCCTTGCGCTGGACGACTTCCGGGCCCGCATCGCCGTGGTGCCGCAGGATGCCGTGGTCTTCTCGGCCTCGGCCCGCGAGAACATCCGCTATGGCCGCCCCGAGGCCAGCGACGCCGAGGTGGAGGCCGCCGCACGCGCGGCGTTCGCGCACGATTTCATCGCCGCCCTGCCCGAAGGCTACGGAACCTTCCTGGGGGAGCGCGGCGTGCGCCTGTCGGGCGGGCAGCGCCAGCGCATCGCCATCGCCCGCGCCCTGCTCAAGGACGCCCCGCTGCTGCTGCTCGACGAGGCCACCAGCGCGCTGGATGCCGAAAGCGAACGCATGGTGCAGGCCGCCCTGGATGCCGCGCTGCATTCGCAGGGCCGGCGCCGCACCACGCTGGTGATCGCCCACCGCCTGGCCACGGTCCAGAACGCGGACCGGATCGTCGTGATGGAACAAGGACAGGTCGTCGAGCAGGGCAGGCACGCCGAGCTGATGCTGCGCGGCGGTCCGTATGCCCGCCTCGCGGCGCTGCAATTCACGGCCTGAACGGGGTCGAGCCGGCCGGCGCCGCGCGGTGCGGCCCTGCGGGCTATTGCAGGGTTTCCTTGGCGGAGGCCGGCAAGGGCAGCGGCAGCACCGCGATGCCCTCCTCCAGCAGCTGCACCGTCTCCTGCACGCTGGCCTGCCCGCGGATGGGACGGTCCTCGGCGTCGCCCTCATGGATGCGGCGCGCCTCCTGGGCGAACCGGCTTCCCACATCTTCGGTATGGGCCATCACATGGCGCGCCAGCCGCAGCCACGCAGCCTGCAGGGCCTGGGGCGTGGGCCCGTCGCCTCCGGAAGCGGACGGGCCGGACGGCATCGCCTGGTCCGCCTGCGCGGGAGTGCCGGGCACCGCCACGGACGCTCCGGCAGAAGACTTCAGGTTCAACCGGGGCGCACTGAGCACCTTGCGGACCTCACGGCTGCCGCACAGCGGGCACTCCACCAGGCCGCGGGCGAGCTGGTCCTGGAAATCCGCTTCGGATGCGAACCACCCCTCGAAGGCATGGTCGAGTGCGCAATGCAGATCAAGCACCTTCATGATGATGCAACGAGGTCCGTGGCGTAACGTTCACATGCGGAGGTGACGGCACAGGCGCATGCGGCCCGCCATCAGCCCCTGCGGAGCAGCAGGTAGCGGTAGACAAAGCCGGGAAAGGCCAGCGTCGCGAAGAGCGCGACCGTGACGGCATAGAACTCCCAGCCCTGCGGGGCGATCTGGCCGGCACGCTTTTCCAGGAGCAGCGCCAGCCCGCCCACCAGGAAGTAGCACAGCAGCCACTCGCCCAGGCGCGCCGCCAGCGGCTTGGCCGGCACCGCACGGGGCCCGACCACCAGCCAGCGGTGGTTGCAGAAAGGCAGGTTGGCGGCCACGAGGGCCGCCACGATCACGAGCCAGATGGATGCGGAGGATGACACGGGGAGCGATCGCAAGGTCTGGAGGAAGCAACCCTTCCCCTCTCTCCACCGCAGCGCCCGCGTGGTGGCGGAGCGCGATGGAGCGGGGAGTTGGAAATGGCGGCCTGCCTCAGCGAACGGTCGTTCAGGTGGCCAGGGCGCGCACCACCGCGTCGGCACACAGTGCCATCAGGCCGCCCGGCACGAGGCCGAGGACCAGCACCAGGGCGCCGTTCACGGTGAGCACCATGCGCACGTCGAGCGGCGCGGACACGCTGGTGGCCGTCAGCGGTGCGTCGAAGTACATCACCTTCACGACGCGCAGGTAGTAGAACGCGCCGATCAGCGACATCACGACGGCGAACACGGCCAGCGCGATGTACGGGGCCTGGCCGGAAGCCACCAGGGCCTGCAGCACGGCCAGCTTGGCGTAGAAGCCCACCATCGGCGGGATGCCGGCGAGCGAGAACAGGCAGATGGCCATCACGCCGGCGTACAGCGGGCTGCGCTGGTTGAGGCCCGCCAGGTCGGAGATCTCTTCGCTCTCGAAGCCTTCGCGCGCCAGCAGCAGGATGATGCCGAAGCTCGCCAGCGTGGTCAGCACGTAGGTCAGGATGTAGAACATCGCCGAGCTGTAGGCATTCTCGACCGCGTTCGCATCCACGTTGCCGTTGATCACGCCCGACAGCAGGCCCAGCAGCACGAAGCCCATCTGCGCGATGGTCGAGTACGCCAGCATGCGCTTCAGGTTGGTCTGCGCGATGGCCGCCAGGTTGCCCACGAGCAGCGAGCCGATCGCCAGCACGGCCAGCATCTGCTGCCAGTCGATGGCCAGCGGCAGCAGGCCGTCCACCAGCAGGCGGATCATGATGGCGAACGCCGCGAGCTTGGGCGCGCTGCCGATGATGATCGTGACGGCCGTGGGCGCGCCGTGGTAGACGTCCGGAATCCACATGTGGAACGGCACGGCGCCGATCTTGAACGCGAGGCCGGCCACGACGAACACGAGGCCGAACACCAGCACCTGGTGGCGGATCTGGCCCGAGTTCACGGCCTTGAAGACCTGGCCGATGTCGAGCGAGCCGGTGGCGCCGTACAGCATCGAGAGGCCGTAGAGCAGGAAGCCGCTCGCCATCGCGCCGAGCACGAAGTACTTCATGGCGGCTTCGGTGGCCGTGGTGTGGTCGCGGCGCAGCGCCACCAGCGCGTAGCTGGAGAGCGTGAGCAGTTCAAGGCCCAGGTAGATCACGAGGAAGTTGTTGCCCGACACCATGACGAACACGCCCAGCAGCATGAACATCGAGAGCGTGAACAGCTCGCCGCCGCGCAGCATGCCGCGGTCCGCCGCGTAGGGCCGGCCATAGACCAGCGTCACCATCACGGCGATGGTCGCGAAGCACTTGAGCCAGTTGCCCATGGCGTCGCTCACCACCATGTTGCCGAAGCCATAGAACGTGTTGCCGCTGCTCGCATACATGCCCTGCAGCACGGCCACCACGGCCAGGGTGAGCATGGTGAGCACGTAGGTGCCGGTGCGACGGGGGCTCGTCACGCCCAGGTCCACCAGGGCGATCACGCAGGCCATCACCAGGAGCACGATCTCCGGGTACACCGCCAGCCAGCTGATGTTGTCAATCATCTCGGTCTCTCGTTGTCAGTCGGTTCAATGGAGCTTGGTCTGCGCCACGTGCTTGAGCAGCTCGGCCACCGACACGTCCATCACGTCGGTGAAGGGTCGCGGATACAGGCCCATGTAGAGCACGGCCACGGCCAGCACGCCCAGCACCAGGAATTCGCGGGCGCTGATGTCCAGCAGGCCGCGCACGTTGTCGTTGCCCACCGGGCCGAGATAGACGCGCTTGAACATCCACAGCGTGTAGGCGGCGCCGAAGATCAGCGCGGTGGCTGCAGCCAAGCCGATCCAGAAGTTCGCCTTCACGGCACCCAGGATCACCATCCACTCGCCCACGAAGCCGGCGGTGCCCGGCAGGCCGCAGTTGGCCATCGCGAACAGCAGCGCGAAGGCCGCGAACTTGGGCATGGTGTTGACCACGCCGCCGTAGGCCGCGATCTCCCGCGAGTGGACGCGGTCGTACAGCACGCCGATCGAGAGGAACATCGCGCCCGACACGAAGCCGTGGGCGATCATCTGCACCAGGCCGCCCGAGACGCCCAGGTCATTGAAGATGAAGAAGCCCAGCGTCACGAAGCCCATGTGCGCAACGGACGAATACGCCACCAGCTTCTTCATGTCCTTCTGCACCATGGCCACGAGGCCCACGTAGATCACCGCCACCAGCGACAGCGCGATCATCAGCCATGCCCAGTGGCGTGCGGCATCCGGAGCGATGGGCATCGAGAAGCGCAGGAAACCGTAGGCCCCCAGCTTCAGCATGATGGCCGCCAGCACGGCGGAGCCGCCCGTGGGGGCTTCCACGTGCACGTCCGGCAGCCAGGTGTGCACCGGCCACATCGGCACCTTCACGGCGAAGGCCGCGAAGAAGGCGAAGAACAGCAGCGTCTGAGCGCGGGCCGACAACGGCAGCTGGTGCCAGGTGGCGATGTCGAAGCTGCCGCCGGACTGGTTGTACAGGTACACCAGGGCGATCAGCATCAGCAGCGAGCCGAGCAGCGTGTAGAGGAAGAACTTGAACGCCGCGTAGATCTTGTTCGGGCCGCCCCAGATGCCGATGATGAGGTACATCGGGATCAGCGTGGCTTCGAAGAACACGTAGAACAGCAGGCCGTCCATGGCGCTGAACACGCCGATCATGAGGCCCGAGAGGATCAGGAACGCCCCCATGTACTGGTTCACGCGCTCGGTGATCGACTCCCACGACGCGATCACCACGATCACCGTGATGAAGGCCGTCAGCGGCACGAACCAGAACGAGATGCCGTCCAGGCCCAGGTGGTAGTGCACGTTGAAGCGCTCGATCCAGAGGATCTTCTCGACGAACTGCGCCGCGGCGGTGCCGTTGTCGAAGTTGCCGTAGAGCGGCAGCGTCACGGCCAGGCCGATCAGCGAGCCGATCAGCGCGATCCAGCGGACGGCGCGCGCCTGATCGTCGCGCCCGAAGGCCAGCAGCAGGGCACCGAAGGCGATCGGCGTCCAGATGGCAAGACTCAACAAACCCATTTTTCTTGTTCCTCTACTTGTTGAGCCACACGAAGTACGTCATGAGCCCGAACACGCCCAGGATCATCACCAGCGCATAGTGGTAGATGTAGCCCGACTGCACCCAGCGCACGATGCCGGCGACCCAGCCGACGACCTTCCAGGAACCGTTCACCACGGCGCCGTCGATCACGGCCTGGTCGCCGCCCTTCCACAGGCCCGTGCCCAATGCGCGGGCACCGCGGGCGATGATGTTCTCGTTGATCCAGTCGAGGTAGTACTTGTTCTCGAACAGGACGTAGATCGGCATGCAGGTGCGCTTGATCGCCGCCGGCAGGGCCGGGTTGACCATGTACATGTAGTAGGAGAGCGCTACACCCGCCAGGGCCAGCCAGAACGGCGCCGCCTGCAGGCCGTGCAGGGCCATCGCCACCGGGCCGTGGAACATCTCGGACAGCTCGGCCATCGCGGGGTGCTTCGCGGCATCCACGAAGATCACGTCCTTGAAGAAGTCGCCGAACAGCATCGGCTGGATGGCCAGGAAGCCGATCACCACCGAGGGGATCGCCAGCAGCACCAGAGGCACCGTCACCACCCACGGCGACTCGTGCGGCTTGGCGTCGTGGCCATGGCCGTGACCATGGTCGTCGTGGGCATGGTGGTCGTCGTGGTGCGCGTCCGGGTTCTGGTCGTAGCGCTCCTTGCCGTGGAAGACCAGGAAGTACATGCGGAACGAATAGAACGCGGTGACGAACACGCCGGCCAGCACGGCGAAGTGCGCGAAGCCCGCGGCCGGCAGCGTGCTGGCGTGCACGGCCTCGATGATGCTGTCCTTGGAATAGAAGCCCGAGAACAGCGGCATGCCGATCAGCGCCAGGGAACCCAGCAGCGAGGTGATCCAGGTGATGGGCATGTACTTGCGCACGGCGCCCATCCAGCGGATGTCCTGGTTGTGGTGCATGCCCATGATCACCGAGCCCGCGCCGAGGAACAGCAGGGCCTTGAAGAACGCGTGCGTCATCAGGTGGAACACGGCCACCGAGTAGGCGGAGGCGCCCAGTGCCACGGTCATGTAGCCCAGCTGCGACAGCGTGGAATAGGCCACCACGCGCTTGATGTCGTTCTGGATCATGCCCAGGAAGCCCATGAACAGGGCCGTGATGGCACCGATCACCAGGATGAAGTTGAGGGCCGTGTCCGACAGCTCGAACAGCGGCGACATGCGCGACACCATGAAGATGCCGGCGGTCACCATGGTGGCCGCGTGGATCAGCGCGGAGATCGGGGTCGGGCCTTCCATCGAGTCGGGCAGCCACACGTGCAGCGGGAACTGCGCGCTCTTGCCCATCGCGCCGATGAACAGGCAGATGCAGATCACGGTGATGAGCATCCAGTTCGTGCCCGGGAAGCCGATGGTGCCGAGCTCGCCCGACTTGGCGAAGATCTCGCCGTAGTTCAGCGTGCCGGTGTAGGCGGCGATCAGTCCGATGCCCAGGATGAAGCCGAAGTCGCCGACGCGGTTCACGAGGAACGCCTTCATGTTGGCGAAGATGGCCGTGGGCTTGTTGAACCAGAAGCCGATCAGCAGGTACGACACGAGGCCCACCGCTTCCCAGCCGAAGAACAGCTGCAGCAGGTTGTTGCTCATGACCAGCATGAGCATCGAGAACGTGAACAGCGAGATGTACGAGAAGAAGCGGTTGTAGCCGTCGTCTTCTTCCATGTAGCCGATGGTGTAGATGTGCACCATCAGCGATACGAACGTCACCACACACATCATCATGGCGGTGAGCGTGTCGATGAGGAAGCCGACTTCCATCTTGAGGCCGCCCACCACCATCCAGGTGTAGAGCGTCTCGTTGAAGCGGGCGCCGTCGAGCGCCACGCTCTTGAACGTCAGGGCCGAGAGCACGAACGCGACGAACACGCCGAGGATCGTGAGGGTGTGGCTCGCGCGGCGCCCGATGCGGTTGCCGCCGAAGGCCGTGCCGAGGATGCCGGCGAGCGCGGAGCCCGCCAGCGGCGCCAGCGGCACCGCGAGGAGCATCGAAGCTGAGAGGGTTTGACTCATTCTTGAAGACCTTGCAAGTACCGGCGGATCAGCCCTTGAGGGTGTTGAGATCTTCCGCGTCGATGCTGGACTTGTTGCGGAACAGCAGCACCAGGATCGCGAGGCCGATGGCGGATTCGGCCGCGGCCACCGTCAGGATGAAGAACACGAACACCTGCCCGTGCATGTCGCCCAGGTAGTGGGAGAACGCGACGAAGTTCATGTTCACGGCCAGGAGCATCAGCTCGATGGCCATGAGCAGCACGATGAGGTTCTTGCGGTTCAGGAAGATGCCGATCACCGACAGCGCGAACAGCATCGCGCCCAGCGACAGAAAATGGCCCAGGGTCAACGTCATGCCTTCTTCTCCTCGGCGGCTGCAGGCGCCGCCGCTTCTTCCGCGGGCTTCTGCGTCGCGGCGACCTTCACCAGCGCGACGCGGTCGGCGGCGCGCACGCGCACCTGCTCCGAAACCTTGGTCACCTTGGTGTCTTTGCGCTGGCGAAGGGTCAGGGCGATGGCGGCGATCATGGCCACCAGCAGGATCACCGCGGCGATTTCCACCGGGTACAGGTATTCGGTGTAGAGCAGCTTGCCCAGCGCCTTGGTGTTGGAGTACTGCACCACGTTGCCGGCCGCGTCCACCATGGCCGCCACGGCCTTGGGTTCGTCCATGCCGCGGAAGCCACCCATCAGCACCGCTGCCATTTCGAGCGCGATCAGCGCGCCGATGAAGGCAGCCAGCGGGAAGTGCCGCCAGAAGCCCTGCCGCACGGTGTCGATGTGGATGTCCAGCATCATCACCACGAACAGGAACAGCACCATCACGGCGCCCAGGTACACCAGCACGAGCGCGATGGCCAGGAACTCGGCCTTCAGCAGCAGCCAGATGGCGGCGGCCTGCGAGAACGCGAGGATCAGGTGGAGCACCGCATGCACGGGGTTGCGCGCGGTGATGACCCGGAAGGCCGCATACAGCAGCACGACCGAGAACAGATAGAAGAAACCAGTCTTGGCGTCCATGAATCGGATCTTGTGAAAAGTGGTTCAGGAGCCGCGGGTCAGCGGTACTTGGCGTCGGCCGCCTTGGCGGCGGCGATCTCGGCCTCGTAGCGGTCGCCGACCGCCAGGAGCATGTCCTTGGTGAAGTACAGGTCGCCCCGCTTCTCACCGTGGTATTCCAGGATCTGCGTCTCGACGATCGAATCGACCGGGCAGCTCTCTTCGCAGAAGCCGCAGAAGATGCACTTCGTGAGGTCGATGTCGTAGCGCGTCGTGCGGCGCGAACCGTCGGCACGCACGTCCGACTCGATCGTGATCGCGAGCGCCGGGCAGACCGCCTCGCAGAGCTTGCAGGCGATGCAGCGCTCTTCGCCGTTCTCGTAGCGACGCAGCGCGTGCAGCCCGCGGAAGCGCGGCGACAGCGGAGTCTTCTCTTCGGGGAACTGCACCGTCACCTTGCGGCGGAACGCGTAGCGGCCGGTCAGGGCCATGCCCTTGACCAGTTCCACGAGCATGAAGCTCTTGAAAAAGTCCTTGAAGGAAAAAGATGTCGTAGCAGCAGCAACAGCAGCCATGATGTCGTGTCCCGCTTATTTCCAGATGTTCCAGGGCGACAGCAGCCACGCGCCCACGATCAGCAGCCACACCAGGGTGACCGGAATGAAGATCTTCCAGCCCAGGCGCATGATCTGGTCATACCGGAAGCGCGGGAAGGTCGCGCGGATCCAGATGAACATGGACACCACGAGGAAGGTCTTGAGGCCCAGCCAGATCCAGCCCGGGATGAAGTCCAGGGCCGCCACCGGCGACAGCCAGCCGCCCAGGAACATGGTCACGCCCAGGATGGACACGAGCCACATGCTGGCGTATTCGGCCAGGAAAAAGATCGCGAAGCCCATGCCCGAGTACTCGACCATGTGGCCGGCCACGATTTCCGCCTCGCCTTCCACCACGTCGAACGGGTGCCGGTTGGTCTCGGCGACGCCCGAGATCAGGTAGACGACGAAGATCGGCAGCAGCGGCAGCCAGTTCCAGGACAGGAACGACAGGCCGGCGTTCGCCATCGTGCCCTGCCCCTGGCTCAGCACGATCTGCGTGAGGTTCATGCTGCCCGAGACCATGATGACCACCAGGAAGCAGAAGCCCATGGCGATCTCGTAGCTCACCATCTGGGCCGAGGCACGCAGCGCGCCCAGGAAGGCGTACTTCGAGTTCGAGGCCCAGCCGGCGATGATCACGCCGTACACCTCGATCGAGGTGATCGCCATGATCAGCAGCAGGCCGGCGTTCACGTTGGCCAGCGCCACGTCGGGGCCGAAGGGGATCGCCACCCAGGCCGCGAGCGCGGGCATGATGGCCATCACCGGGCCCAGCACGAACAGGCCCTTGCTGGCCGCCGCGGGCTGGATGATTTCCTTGGTGAGCAGCTTCAGGCCGTCGGCCAGCGGCTGCAGCAGGCCGAATGGGCCCACGCGGTTGGGGCCGTGGCGCACCTGCATGAAGCCCAGCAGCTTGCGCTCCCAGAGCGTGAGGTAGGCCACCGCGCCCATGAGCGGCGCCACGATGGCGACGATCTTGAGCAGGTTCCAGAGCACGGGCCACACGGCGCCCGTCCACCAGGACTGGGCGACGAGGTTCAGCCCGCCGTTGTAGAGCGCGTCGATCATGCTGCGGCTCCTTCCACGGCGGCGGTGGCGGCTGCGGCAGCCTGGCGGCCATCGGCCGTCAGTTGCAGCGAGGGCGCACGGCGCACGAGGCTGTCGAGCTGGTAGATGGCGGCGACCACGGGCTCCGGCGTGCCGGCGGCGGCCGGCACGGCGGGTGCCGCGGACGTGGTGTTGGCCAGGCGGTCGGCCGGCAGGTGCGTCGGCAGCACGGCACCGGTGGCGCCCACGGCGTGCGCCAGCACTTCCTGCGAGGTCTCGAAGCCGATGCCCTGCACGCCCAGCAGGTTGCCGAGCACGCGCAGCACCTTCCAGGCCGGACGGGCATCGCCCAGCGGCTTGACCACGGCGTGGAAGCCCTGCAGGCGGCCTTCGGCATTCACGAAGCTGCCGGAGGTCTCGGTGAACGGGGCGATGGGCAGCAGCACGTCGCTGAATTCCAGGTTGGTCTTGAACGGGCTCAGCGTCACGACCATTTCAGCCTGCGCGAGCGCCTCTGCAGCGCGCGCACCGGCAGCGGAATCGTGCACCGGTTCGGTACCCAGCAGCAGCGCGGCCTTGAGGCCACCGGCCAGCATGCGGCCGGCATCGAGCCCGCCCTGCCGGGGCTGCGCGCCCACGAACTGCGCGCCGACGGTGTTGGCGGCTTCGGTCAGGTAGCCGACCACGGCGCCGGTCTGCGCGCCGATCCACTGGGCCAGCGCCAGCAGCGACGAGGCCTGGGCATGGTGCGCGGCAGCATTGCCGAGCAGCACGGCACGGCCTTCGCCGGACGCGAGCGAACGCGCCACGGCCAGCGCCGCATCGGTCGCACGGCCGGAGGCCACGGGCGCGGCCACGCCACGCTCCTGGGCCACGGCTGCGGCGATGTCGGCCAGCGCGGCAGCCCACTCGCCGGCGGGTGCCACGATGGATTGCGCCATCGGCATGGCCCAGTCATAGGCCACGGAATTCAGAGCGCTCACCGCGCAGCCCTTGCGGGCCGCCTGGCGGATGCGCTGCGCGAACAGCGGGTGTTCCTTGCGCAGGTTGGAGCCCACGACCAGCACGGACTGCAGCGTGGACAGTGCCGCGATGGGCATGCCCAGCCAGCGGACGCCTTCCGGCGCGGTGAATTCCGCATTGCGCAGGCGGTAGTCGATGTTGTCGCTGCCCAGGCCGCGCACCAGCAGCGTGGCGAGGTGCAGCTCTTCCAGCGTGCTGTGCGGGCTGACCAGCGCGCCGATGCTCTGGGCACCGTGCTCGGACTGGATGCCGCGCAGGCCGTTGGCCACATATTCGAGGGCCGTCTGCCAGTCCACTTCCTTCCACTGGCCGCCCTGCTTGAGCATGGGCTTCGTGAGGCGGTCGGGACCGTTCAGCGCTTCGTACGAGAAGCGGTCGCGGTCGGCGATCCAGCACTCGTTCACGTCCTCGTTCTCGAACGGGACGACGCGCATGACCTTGTGGCTCTTCACCTGGACGATCAGGTTGGCACCCGTGGAATCATGCGGGCTGACCGACTTGCGGCGCGACAGCTCCCACGTGCGGGCGCTGTAGCGGAACGGCTTGCTCGTGAGCGCGCCCACGGGGCAGATGTCGATCATGTTGCCCGACAGCTCGGAATCCACGGTATCGCCCACCACGGTGGTGATCTCGGAATGCTCGCCGCGGTGGATCATGCCCAGCTCCATCACGCCGGCCACTTCCTGGCCGAAACGCACGCAGCGGGTGCAGTGGATGCAGCGGCTCATCTCCTCCATGGAGATCAGCGGGCCGACGTCCTTGTGGAAGACCACGCGCTTTTCTTCCTCGTAGCGCGAGGAGGAGCCTCCATAGCCCACGGCCAGGTCCTGCAGCTGGCACTCGCCGCCCTGGTCGCAGATGGGGCAGTCCAGCGGGTGGTTGATCAGCAGGAATTCCATGACCGACTGCTGGGCCTTGATGGCCTTGTCGCTCTTGGTGCGCACGATCATGCCCTGCGTCACGGGCGTGGCGCAGGCGGGCATCGGCTTGGGTGCCTTCTCCACGTCCACCAGGCACATGCGGCAGTTGGCGGCGATGGAGAGCTTCTTGTGATAGCAGAAATGAGGGATGTAGGTGCCCGCCTTCTCGGCCGCATGCATCACCATGCAGCCTTCGGCGACTTCCACCTTCTTCCCGTCGAGTTCGATTTCAACCATATGCGTTTCTCGCGATCAGGCGGAGGCCGGAGCCTGGGGGCTCGTCTTGTTGCGGATCAGCGCCTCGAATTCCGGACGGAAGTGCTTGATCATGGCGCGCACCGGCATGGCCGCCGCGTCGCCCAGGGCGCAGATGGTGCGCCCCTGGATGTTGTCCGCCACCGAATTGAGCAGGTCCAAGTCGCCTTCGCGGCCCTGGCCGTGCTGGATGCGGTCGATCACGCGCCACATCCAGCCCGTGCCCTCGCGGCAGGGCGTGCACTGGCCGCAGGACTCGTGCGAATAGAAGTAAGACAGGCGCAGCAGGCTCTCGACCATGCTGCGCGAATCGTCCATGACGATCACGGCGCCCGAGCCCAGCATCGAGCCGGCCTTGGCGATGGAGTCGTAGTCCATCGTGCATTCCATGATGATGGAAGCCGGCAGCACCGGGGCGGACGAGCCGCCCGGGATCACGGCCTTGAGCTGGCGGCCCTTGCGCACGCCGCCGGCGAGTTCCAGCAGCTTGGCGAACGGCGTGCCCAGGGGCACCTCGTAGTTGCCGGGCTTCTCCACGTCGCCGGACACCGAGAAGATCTTGGTGCCGCCGTTGTTCGGCTTGCCGCAGGCCAGGTAGGCCGCGCCGCCGTTGCGGATGATCCACGGCACCGCCGCGAAGGTCTCGGTGTTGTTGATCGTGGTGGGCTTGCCGTAGAGGCCGAAGCTGGCCGGGAACGGCGGCTTGAAGCGCGGCTGGCCCTTCTTGCCTTCCAGCGATTCGAGCAGAGCCGTCTCTTCGCCGCAGATGTAGGCGCCGAAGCCGTGGGCGGCGTGCAGCTGGAAGCTGAAGCTGCTGCCCAGGATGTTGTCGCCCAGGTAGCCCGCGGCGCGCGCCTCTTCCAGTGCAGCCTCGAAACGCTCGTAGGTCTGGAAGATCTCGCCGTGGATGTAGTTGTAGCCCACCGAGATGCCCATCGCGAAGGCCGCGATGATCATGCCCTCGATGACGATGTGCGGGTTGAACTGCAGGATGTCGCGGTCCTTGCAGGTGCCCGGCTCGCCTTCGTCGGAGTTGCAGACGAGGTACTTCTGCCCCGGGAACGAGCGGGGCATGAAGCTCCACTTCAGGCCCGTCGGGAAGCCCGCGCCGCCGCGGCCGCGCAGGCCGGATTCCTTGACGGTGGCGATGACCTGGTCCTGCGTCATCGGCTCGCCGCCGTCCGTGCCGAGGATCTTGCGCAGGGCCTGGTAGCCGCCGCGCGCCTCGTAGTCCTTGATGCTCCAGTTCGTGCCGTCGAGGCCCGCGTAGATCTGCGGCTCGATGTGGCGGTCGTGGAAGCAGGTCTGGACGCCCGTGGCCTGGAACTGCGAGAGGATCTGTGCCGCGGTGGTCATGCCTGTCCCTCCGCCTGGCGCAGGCCGTCCACGAGCTGGTCGAGCTTCTCGTTGTCCATGAAGCTGCACATCGTGCGGTCGTTCACCAGCATCACGGGCGCATCGGCGCACGCGCCCAGGCATTCGCACTGCTGCAGCGTGAACAGGCCGTCGGGCGTGGTCTCGCCCATGGCGATGCCGAGCTTCTTCTCGAGGTGGTGCAACGCCTTCTGGCCGTCGCGCAGCTGGCACGGCAGGTTGGTGCAGACGTTCAGCTTGTACTTGCCCAGCGGCTGCTGGTTGTACATGTTGTAGAAGGTCGTGACTTCATGCACGGCGATCTGGGGCATGCCCAGGACCTCGGCGATCACGGCCTCGCTCTCGGCGCTGACCCAGCCCTGCTCCTGCTGCACGATGGACAGGCAGGCCATCACGGCGGACTGCTTCTGCTCCGGCGGGTACTTCGCCACTTCGCGGGCGAAGCGCGCACGCGTCGCCTCGGTCACCGGCGAGCCGGCGGCTTGGTTCGATTCGGTACTCATCGGTCAATCTCTCCGAACACGATATCCATCGTGCCAATGATGGCCACGGCATCGGCGATCATGTGCCCGCGCGCCATCTCGTCGAGGGTCGCGAGGTGGGCGAAGCCCGGTGCGCGGATCTTGAGCCGGTACGGCTTGTTGGCGCCGTCGCTCACGAGGTAGATGCCGAACTCGCCCTTCGGGTGCTCGACGGCGGCATAGGCCTCGCCCTCGGGCACGCGGAAGCCTTCGGTGAAGAGCTTGAAATGGTGGATCAGCTCTTCCATGTTCGACTTCATCGACTCGCGCGACGGGGGTGCCACCTTGTGGTTGTCGGTGATGACGGGGCCGGGGTTGGCGCGCAGCCAGTCCACGCACTGCTTGATGATGCGGTTGGACTGGCGCATCTCCTGCACGCGCACGAGGTAGCGGTCGTAGCAGTCGCCCGTCTTGCCCACGGGGATGTCGAATTCCACGCGGTCGTAGGCGTCGTAGGGCTGCTTCTTGCGCAGGTCCCAGGCGATGCCCGAGCCGCGCAGCATCGGGCCGGTCATGCCGAGGTTCAGCGCGCGCTCCTGCGTCACGATGCCGATGTCCACCGTCCGCTGCTTCCAGATGCGGTTGTCCGTCAGCAGCGTCTCGTACTCGTCCACGCACTTGGGGAAGCGCTGCGTGAAGTCGTCGATGAAGTCCAGCAGCGAACCCTGGCGGTTCTGGTTCAGCACCTCGATCGCCTTGGCGTTGCGCACCTTGCTCGCCTGGTACTGCGGCATGCTGTCAGGCAGGTCGCGATAGACGCCGCCCGGACGGAAGTAGGCCGCGTGCATGCGCGCACCCGATACCGCCTCGTACATGTCGAACAGGTCTTCACGCTCGCGGAACGTGTAGATCAGGATCGTGGAGCTGCCGCAATCGTTTCCGTGCGAGCCCAGCCACATCAGGTGGTTCAGCAGTCGCGTGATCTCGGAGAACATCACGCGGATGTACTGCGCGCGCAGCGGCACGTCGATGCCCAGCAGCTTCTCGATGGCCAGGCAGTAGGCGTGCTCGTTGCACATCATCGAGACGTAGTCCAGCCGGTCCATGTAGGGCAGCGACTGGATGAAGGTCTTGTGCTCGGCCAGCTTCTCGGTGGCGCGGTGCAGCAGGCCGATGTGGGGGTCGGCGCGCTGCACGACTTCGCCGTCGAGCTCGAGCACCAGGCGCAGCACGCCGTGCGCGGCCGGGTGCTGCGGACCAAAGTTCAGGGAGTAGTTCTTGATTTCAGCCATCGTGGATCGCCTGAGTGCGCCGGGAGCGCCTCAGTGCAGGCCTCCGTACTTTTCTTCGCGGATGATGCGGGGCGTGATCTCGCGCGGCTCGATCGTCACCGGCTCGTACACCACGCGGCGCGCCTCGGTGTCGTAGCGCATCTCGACATGGCCCGACAGCGGGAAATCCTTGCGGAAGGGATGGCCGATGAAGCCGTAGTCGGTCAGGATGCGGCGCAGGTCGTCATGGCCGTCGAACACGATGCCGTAGAGGTCGAAGGCCTCGCGCTCGTACCAGTTGGCGGAGTTCCAGATGCCGGACACCGACGCCACCACGGGGAAGTCGTCGTCGGGGCAGAACACCTTCACGCGCACGCGCTGGTTAAGGCTGACGGACAGCAGGTGCGACACCACGGCGTAGCGCGGGCCTTCCGTGCCCACGTCGCCATAGGTGGAGTAGTCGATGCCGCAGAGGTCCACGAGCTGCTCGAACCGGCAGCCGGGCGCATCGCGCAGCAGCTGCATCGCGGCAAGGTAGTCGGCGGCCGGGACGGTCACCGTGAGTTCGTCGAGCGCGACCACGATGTCGCGCGCCTTGTCGCCGAGCGCAGCGGCGACCGCGTCCCGCAGAGCCTCGGGTCGGATGGCAATGGCTGTCATGCTGGAGAACCCTTCAGACGCGGGCGATGGTATGGGTGCGGCGGATCTTCTGCTGGAGCTGGATGATCCCGTAGATGAGTGCCTCGGCGGTCGGGGGGCAGCCCGGCACGTACACGTCCACCGGCACGATGCGGTCGCAGCCGCGCACCACCGAGTAGCTGTAGTGGTAGTAGCCGCCGCCGTTGGCGCAGGAACCCATGGAGATCACCCAGCGCGGCTCGGACATCTGGTCGTACACCTTGCGCAGGGCCGGGGCCATCTTGTTGCAGAGCGTACCGGCCACGATCATCAGATCGGACTGCCGGGGACTGGCGCGGAACACCTCGGCGCCGAAGCGGCCGATGTCGTAGCGCGCCGCGGCGGCATGCATCATCTCGACGGCGCAGCAGGCCAGACCGAAGGTCATGGGCCACAGCGATCCGGTCTTGGCCCAGTTCACCACGGAGTCATAGCTCGTGGTGATGAAGCCTTCCTTCATCACGCCTTCAATCATCGTGTCGTTCCTTGTGAAGCCCCGTCATTCCCAATCCAGGGCACCCTTTTTCCACTCGTAGGCGAAGCCCACGACCAGGATGGCCAGGAAGACGATGACGGCGACGAAACCGGTCACCCCGACCTCGTGCAGCGTGACCGCCCACGGGAAGAGGAATGCGATTTCCAGATCGAAAAGAATGAAGAGGATGGCGACGAGGTAGTAGCGCACGTCGAACTTCATGCGCGCATCTTCGAACGCCTCGAAGCCACACTCGTAGGGGGAGTTCTTGGCCGCATCGGGCCGGTTGGGACCCAGCACGTAGCCCAGGACCAGGGGCACCACCCCCACTCCGATGCCGACCAGGATGAACAGAAGAACGGGGAGGTATTGATCGAGGTTCATCTGGAGGGGTACTCACCGCTGGGGCCGCACCCCCATTCCTGCGATGAGGAATGGCCGGGCGGGCTTGCTTGTGTGTTGGTGCCG
This sequence comes from Paracidovorax oryzae ATCC 19882, assembly GCF_000687165.1. GTDB lineage: Bacteria > Pseudomonadota > Gammaproteobacteria > Burkholderiales > Burkholderiaceae_C > Paracidovorax > Paracidovorax oryzae. The sequence goes on from NZ_JMKU01000005.1 coordinate 149,818, forward strand.
TCGGCGAGACTCGAACTCGCACAGCTTTCGCCACTACCCCCTCAAGATAGCGTGTCTACCAATTTCACCACGACGGCTGATGTCTGCATCTGGATGGCATGAGGAACCCGAAGGGCTATTTGGCTTTCCAGACAATCCGGAATTCTACTCCGGAAAAACCCGACTCTCTATGAATCGGTTACTTTTCCAACAATTATTTTGTCGGGATCTGCGCTGCGCCAGAGGCCGGTGCCACAGGTGCCGACGCGGATGCGGGAATGGCGGAAGTGGACGCGGGCGCCACCGGCTGCACGGCGGCAGGGGCGGCCGCCGGGGTCTCCAGCACGCTGCCCACGCCAGCGGGACGGACGTTGCCGAAATAGGCCAGCGCGAGCGTGGCCGCGAAGAACACGCCGGCCAGCACCGCCGTCGAGCGTGACAGGAAGTTCGCGCTGCCGCTGGCGCCGAACAGGCTCCCCGAGCTGCCGCTGCCGAACGCGGCCCCCATATCGGCGCCCTTGCCGTGCTGGATGAGCACGAGGCCGATCATCGCCAGCGCGGCCAGCATCTGCACGGCCAGGATCACATTCACGAGCACATTCATTTCTTCTCTACTCCGGTTGGTTCGCGCGGCGCCGCTCAGGCGGCCGCAGCAATGATCTGCAAAAAGTCCTGGGCCTTGAGCGATGCACCGCCCACGAGGCCCCCGTCGATATCGGGCTGGGCCAGCAGCGTGGCCGCGTTGGCGGCATTCATGCTGCCGCCGTAGAGCAGGCGGATGCGGTCCGCGTGCTCGCTGGCCGCGGCCAGCTGCGCGCGCAGCACGGCATGCACCTGCTGGGCCTGCTCGGGCGTGGCGGTGCGGCCGGTGCCGATGGCCCAGACGGGTTCATAGGCCACCACGGTCTCGCTGATGCAATGGCCGTTGAGGTGGATGACCGCGGCCAGCTGGCGCTTGACCACGGCTTCGGTCTGCCCGGCCTCGCGTTCGGCCAGCGTCTCGCCCACGCACACCACCGGCGTGATGCCGGCGGCCAGCGCACGCTGCGCCTTCTCGGCCACCTGCTCGTCGGTCTCGCCGTGGTACTGGCGGCGCTCGGAATGCCCGACAAGCGCGTAGCGCACGCCGAACTCCTGCAGCATCGCCGCGGAGATTTCGCCGGTGTAGGCGCCCGCCTCGTGCCGCGACACGTCCTGCGCCGCCAGCGCGATGGCCGAGCCTTCAGCCAGGCCCTGCACCTGCGCAAGGTAGGCCGCCGGCACTGCCACGGCCACATCCACGTTCCGGTACGCGCCCGCCTCCAGGCCGCCGCGCAGCGCCTGCAGCAGCGCAGCATTGCCCCCCAGGGAGCCGTTCATCTTCCAGTTGCCCGCGATGAGTTTCTTCTTTGTCATGCTGTCCACGTCAAAACGATCTTGCCGGCATGCTGGCTCGACTCCATCAGCGCATGGGCCCGCGACGCCTCGGCCGCCGGGAAGGTGCTGTGCACCACGGGCCGCACGGTGCGGGCCGCCAGCAGCGGCCACACCCGCTCGCGCAGGGCGGCAGCGATGGCGCCCTTGAACGCGACGGAACGGGGCCGCAGCGTCGAGCCCGTCACCGTGAGGCGGCGGCGCAGCACCAGCCCTGCATCGAAGGAGGACTGCACCCCGCCCTGCACGGCGATGATGACCAGGCGGCCATCCTCGGCCAGGCACTCGACCTCGCGCGCCACGTAGTCGCCCGCCACCATGTCGAGCACCACGTCCGCGCCGCGGCCATCGGTGATGCGCCGGGCCTCGGCCACGAAGTCCTGGGTCTTGTAGTTGATGGCATGGTGCGCGCCGAGCTCCAGGCAGGTGCGGCACTTCTCGTCCGAGCCCGCCGTCACGATCACCGTGGCGCCGAAGGCGCGGCCGAGCTGGATGGCCGTCACGCCGATGCCGCTGCTGCCGCCCTGCACCAGCAGGGTTTCGCCAGCCGCGAGGCGGCCGCGGTCGAACACGTTGCTCCACACCGTGAAGAAGGTCTCGGGCAGCGAGGCCGCCTCGACGTCGCTCCAGCCCTCCGGCACGGGCAGGCATTGCGCGACGGGTGCGACGCACCATTCGGCATAACCGCCGCCCGCGACCAGCGCGCACACGCGGTCGCCCGCCTTCAGGCCGGCCGCGGCCATCGCCGACGCGTCGCCTTCCGCGATGGTGCCCGCCACTTCGAGCCCGGGCAGGTCGGAAGCGCCCGGCGGGGGCGCATAGTGCCCCTTGCGCTGGAGCACGTCGGGCCGGTTGATGCCGCTGGCCGCGACGCGGATCAGCAGCTCGCCTGCGCCCGGCCGCGGCACGGGCCGCTCGGCGAGGCGCAGTACTTCCGGGCCGCCGGAGCCCGCGATTTCCACGGCACGCATGGTGGTCGCCATACTGGATCCCAGGAATGTCAGGTTTCAGAGAGGCCGGCCGGAGCAGGGCCGGACCGGCTCATCGCCGCCGCAGTGCGGCGGCGCTGGCGCTCAGGCATCCATCTGGCCGGAGTGCTCGCCCGTGCCGGTGGATTGCTGCTGCTGTTGCTGCTGGTCGGCGCCGGCAGGTTCGCGGCGCTCACGGCGCTCGCCACGTTCCGGGCGGTCGCCACGGTCGCCGCGGTCACCCCGTTCGCCGCGCTCGGCGGGTGCCGGACGGCCGCTGTCGCCCATCGGGCGGTCCAGCAGCGCGCGCATGGACAGCTTCACGCGGCCCTTCTCGTCGGTCTCGAGCACCTTGACCTTCACGACCTGGCCTTCGGTCAGGTAGTCGGTCACCTTTTCCACGCGCTCATGGGCGATCTGGCTGATGTGCAGCAGGCCGTCCTTGCCGGGCAGCAGGTTGATCAGTGCGCCGAAGTCCAGGATCTTGACCACGGGGCCTTCGTAGATCTTGCCGATCTCGACCTCGGCCGTGATCTGCTCGATGCGGCGCTTGGCCTCGTCGGCCTTCGCGCTGTCGGTGGAGGCAATGGTGATCGTGCCGTCCTCGTCGATGTTGATCTGCGTGCCGGTCTCTTCCGTCAGCGCGCGGATCACCGCGCCGCCCTTGCCGATCACGTCGCGGATCTTCTCGGGGTTGATCTTCATCGTGTAGAGCTTGGGCGCGAAGCTGGAGACCTCGGTCTTGGCCTCGCCCATCGCTTCCTGCATCTTGCCGAGGATGTGCAGGCGGGCTTCCTTGGCCTGGGCCAGGGCGACCTGCATGATTTCCTTGGTGATGCCCTGGATCTTGATGTCCATCTGCAGGGCGGTGATGCCGGCCGTCGTGCCCGCCACCTTGAAGTCCATGTCGCCGAGGTGGTCCTCGTCGCCCAGGATGTCGGTCAGCACGGCGAAGCGGTTGTCCTCCTTGATCAGGCCCATGGCGATGCCGGCCACGTGGGCCTTCATCGGCACGCCGGCGTCCATCATCGACAGGCAGCCGCCGCAGACGGAGGCCATCGAGGACGAGCCGTTGGATTCGGTGATCTCGGAGACCACGCGGATCGTGTAGGGGAACTCTTCCTTCGTCGGCAGCACGGCGACCAGCGCGCGCTTGGCCAGGCGGCCGTGGCCGATCTCGCGGCGCTTCGTGGAGCCCATGCGGCCCACTTCGCCGGTGGCGAAGGGAGGCATGTTGTAGTGGAACATGAAGCGGTCCTCGAACTCGCCGGCCAGCGCGTCGATGCGCTGCGCGTCGCGCTCGGTGCCCAGCGTGGAGACCACCAGCGCCTGCGTCTCGCCGCGCGTGAACAGCGCGGAGCCGTGCGTGCGGGGCAGCACGGAGTTGCGGATCTCGATGGGGCGCACGGTGCGCGTGTCGCGGCCGTCGATGCGGGGCTCGCCGGCCAGGATCTGGCTGCGCACGATCTTCGATTCGATGGCGAACAGCAGGTCGCCCACCTTGCCGGCGTCGAAGGGCTCGCCGCTGGCCTTGAGGGCTTCCATCACGCTGGCGTTGGCTTCGCGCAGGGCCTGGGTGCGGGCCTGCTTGCTGCGGATCTGGTAGACGGCGCGCAGCTTCTCTTCGGCCAGGTCCTTGACCTTGGCGACGAAGGCTTCGTCTTCGGCGGGCGCCTGCCAGTCCCACACGGGCTTGCCGGCTTCGCGCACCAGCTCATGGATGGCGTTGATGGCGATGTTGGCCTGCTCGTGGCCGAACACCACGCCGCCCAGCATGATGTCTTCGCTGAGTTGCTGGGCTTCGGATTCGACCATCAGCACGGCGGCTTCGGTGCCGGCGACGACCAGGTCCATCTGCGAATTCTTGCGGGCGGTCTGGCCCGGGTTCAGCACGTACTCGCCGTTGATGTAGCCCACGCGCGCAGCGCCGATGGGGCCGCTGAACGGGATGCCGGAGATGGCCAGCGCAGCGCTCACGCCGATCATGGCGGCGATGTCGGCATCCACCTCGGGGTTGAGCGACACGGTGTGGACGACCACGTGCACTTCGTTCAAGAAGCCTTCGGGGAACAGCGGGCGGATCGGGCGGTCGATCAGGCGGCTGGTCAGCGTTTCGTGTTCGCTGGGCTTGGCCTCGCGCTTGAAGAAGCTGCCGGGGATCTTGCCGGCGGCGTAGGTCTTCTCGATGTAGTCCACCGTCAGGGGGAAGAAGTCCTGGCCGGGCTTGGCCGACTTGGAGGCCGCCACGGTGGCGAGGATGACGGTGCCGTCGATCTCGACCAGCACGGCGCCGTTGGCCTGGCGGGCGATCTCGCCCGTTTCCATGACGACGGTCTTGTCGCCCCACTGGAAGGACTTGGTGACTTTGTTGAAGATGGTCATGCGTGTTTCCTATGCTTCGGTGTGGATGCCGGCCCAGCGAGGCCGGCGGGGGCCGGAGGGCAACTCAGAACACGATGCCATTCCAGTGGACCTGGGGCCGGGCCGGCAGCCCCCAAGGCCATTGGAATGACACAGCTTCGCTCTGCTATTGCGGCTCCGAAGTAGAAAACGCCTGAGTCAGCGTGCTAACCCAGGCGTTCCTGCGTGCGGATGCGCTTACTTGCGCAGGCCCAGCTTGGCGATCAGGGCGGTGTAGCGATCAGCGTCCTTGGCCTTGAGGTAGTCCAGCAGCTTGCGGCGGCGGCTCACCATGCGCAGCAGGCCGCGGCGGCCGTGGTGGTCCTTGGCGTGCTGCTTGAAGTGGGGGGTCAGCTCGTTGATGCGGGCCGTGAGCAGGGCCACCTGCACTTCGGGGCTGCCGGTATCGTTGGCGGCGCGGGCGTTGTCCTTGATGACTTCGGCCTTGATGGAGGATGCGATCATTGGTTTTTCCTTGAGTGTCGGAGCCGGCGGGCCTCGCGCGTGGCAAGGCTGCGGCCCCAGGTTTTGACTTGCGCCGCGGGCTGGAACGGCCGGCGGCGTGCGTCTTGCACCATGCAAAACCCTGGGATTATACCGCGCCGGCCTTTTCGAGCCATTTCCGCAGGCGCGCCACCCCTTCCACCAGCCGCGCGGGGTCGCGCGAGGCGAAGCACCAGCGCAGCCAGCCCTCCCCTTCCGGGCCGAAGGCATTGCCGGGCGCCAGCCCCAGGCCGGCCTCCGCCACGAGGCGCTTGGCGGTGGCCATCGCGTCGCCGTGGCCGTCCATGCGGAAGAAGGCGTACATGCCACCACTGGCCGCATGGGCATGCACGCCGGGCACCGCCTGCAGCAGCGGCAGCAGGGTGTCGCGGCACAGGCGCATGTGGGCAGTGACGCGCGGCACGATCTCCGCCGCGTGCTGCAGCGCCGCGATACCGCCGCGCTGCGTGAAGACGCTCACGCACGAGGTATTGAACTCGATCAGCTTGCCCATGTGGGCCGCCAGTGCCGGCGGCAGGACGAGCCAGCCCAGCCGCCAGCCCGTCATCAGGAAGCTCTTGGAGAAGCTGTGCACCACCACCAGGCGGTCCTCCGGCACGGCGAGGTCGAGGAAGCTCGGCGCGCAGCCGTGGGGCGTCGGTTCGTAGTACAGGCGTTCATAGACCTCGTCGGCCAGGATCCAGGTGCCCGTGGCGCGGCAGTGCTCCAGGATCTCGCGCTGCTCGGCCGCCGACAGCGTCCAGCCCGTCGGATTGTTCGGAGCATTCACCACCAGCAGCCGCGTGGCCGGCGTCACGGCGCGCTTCAGGGCGTCCATGTCCAGCGCCCAGGCGCCGTCCTCGCGCGGGCGCAGCGGCAGGCACTGCAGGCGCGCCCCCAGGATGCGCGGCTGCGCCACGAGGTTGGGCCAGACGGGCGTGACGGCGACCACCTCGTCGCCCGGGTCCACCAGGGCCTGCACCGCCAGCATGAGGCCGCTGACGCCGCCGGACGTGACGGCGATGCGCCCGGCGTCGGTGGCCGGGCCGTGCAGGCGCGCCACGTAGGCGGCGATGGCCTCGCGCAGCGCGGGCAGGCCGAGGTTGTGCGAATAGAAGGTTTCACCGGCACGCAGCGAGGCGATGGCGGCCTCGTTCACCACGTCCGGGGTGGCCTCGTCGCTTTCGCCGAACCAGAATGCCAGCACGTCGGGCCGCCCCATCCCGGCATTGGCGACTTCGCGGATCTTGGATTCTTCGAGGTGGGCGAGGGTGTGGCGCATGGAATGTCAGGGCGGCAAAACGTTACATTGTCGAGCCGGAGGAATCCCCATGCAATCGAAGAAAAACCCTGCCCGCGCCGCCATGGTGCTGCTCGCGGGCGTCCTGGCCGTGGGTACCGCGGCTGCGGCCGCGGCCAACGGCAGCGCGCCCGCGCCCCTGGGCGCCAACGCTCCGGCCACCGCGGGCCCGCACCAGACCGAAGCCCGGCCCCGGGCGCGCGCCAAGGCGCCGCGCGTGCGCAGCAGCCCGCCCTCCTCGTCCGCCGAAACGCCCGCCCAGCGGGAGCGCCGGCTGATCCGGGAATGCAGGGGGCTGCCCAACGCGGGCGCCTGCCTCGGCTACGCCCGCCGCTGAGCACGGCCACCTCCGGGCGCGTCCCCGCGCCATGGAGAACGGCGCCACCGCCGGGGCGTTGTCCGACAGCTCGGCCGCAGGGGCCGCGCTATACCTCGGGACACCCCGCACTCCATGCACCGCAGGATTCCCATGCCCGACGGCTCCGCCGCCCTCATTCCGCGCGCCCGCGCCGCCCTCGGGCGCTGGGGTGCCATCCTGGTCCTCGCCCTGGCCACCGCCGCATGCAGCGGCCTGCCGCAGAACGTGGAGCGCCCGGAATCCAGCGCCCTGCCCGCCACGGCGGCGGCGGACACACCGCTCGCGCGCACCGTGGACGAGCGCAGGCAGGCAGCCGGTGCCCGCCATGCCTCGGGCTTCCTGCTGCTGAGCGGGCCGCAGGATGCCTACGGCAGCCGCCTGGCACTGGTGGAGTCCGCCCGCAAGACGCTGGACCTGCAGTACTACGCCATCCACGCGGACGCCAGCAGCGAGCGGCTGCTGCGCGGCGTCGTGGCGGCAGCGCGCCGGGGCGTGCGCGTGCGCGTGCTGCTCGACGACTTCCACAGCACCGGGCGCAATGCGCTGGTGATGGGCCTGGCGTTCCAGCCGAACATCGAGATGCGCATGTTCAACCCCGTCGCCGGACCGCGCGGCTCCATGGTGGGCCGGCTGTGGGGGTCGCTCACCGACTTCTCGCGCGTGCAGCAGCGCATGCACAACAAGCTCTTCATCGCCGACAACACCATGGGCGTGACCGGAGGACGCAACCTGGGCGACGCCTACTTCGGGCAGGCCGATTCCGGCAACTTCGTGGACCTGGACGTGCTCGCCGCCGGCCCCATCGTCGCGGAGATGTCGCGCAGCTTCGACGCCTACTGGAACAACCCGCGCGCCTACCCGGTGCAGTCGCTCATCACGCGCGAGGAACTGCAGCGCCTGCGGCAGCAGACGCTCGACCGCTACCCGGAGCGCAACGCTTCCGAAGGCGACTCCGGTACCGGCCCGGACGACCGGGCTCCTGGCGGCGATGAAGCTCCTGCCCCAGCCGGCAACGGCCTCCGGCCGCCCGACGGGGAGCCGCGCCCCGCGCCCGGCGAGCCCTCCGCCGACAAGCGCGCACGCGTCTGGAACGAGCGGCCGATGGACCTGGGCGCGGCGCACTTCGTCTGGGCGTCGGCGGTCCTCCTCGCGGACCGGCCCGCGAAGATCGCGGCGGACGGGGAAGCGGCCAGCATCCGCAGCACTCCGCCGGGCACCGCACTGGACGTGCAGGGGCCCGGGGGCACGGTGCCTCCGGCATCCCGGGCAGCCGGTCCTTCCGCGCCCGCGGGCGGGCTGCTGCAGGCATCGGCCGGACGTGCCGCGGAGGGCGATACCGTGGTGGACGGCCTGCTCCACCTGCTCGGCCAGGCGCGCCAGGACCTGCTGGTCATCTCGCCCTACTTCGTGCCCGGCGACGACATGAAGCGCGCCTTCGCGGATGCCCGCGCCCGGGGCGTGCGCATCCGCGTGCTCACCAACTCGCTGGCCTCCAACGACGCGCCGATCGCGCATGTGGGCTATGCACGGCACCGCGAAGAGCTGCTGTCGATGGGCCTGGAGCTCTACGAACTGCGCAGCGAGCAGGCCGGCGTGAAATCCGCCTTCGGCGACTCCGGCGCCAGTGCCACCGGCAAATCCCGCGCGATGCTCCACTCCAAGGTGCTGGTGCTGGACGGGCGGCTCATCGTCGTGGGCTCGATGAACCTGGACCTGCGCTCGCAGCTGCAGAACACCGAGATCGCATTGCTGATCCAGAGCCGCGGCCTGTCGCGCATGGCTTCGGCGCAGATCGAGACCGCCCTGCGGGAGGATGCCTGGCATGTCGAGCAGCTGCCGGACGGCAGCCTCGTCTGGCGGGCGCCGCAGGGCAGCGGGCTGCCGGACGCCACGCACGAGCCCGACGCCAGCCTGGGCCTGCGGATGCTGCTGCGGCTGCTGGGCCCCCTGGCGCCGGACCACCTGCTCTAGGCAGGCTCCCTGCAGGCGTGCAGGGCCTCAGGCCCCGCCCGTCTGCGCCTCCACCCAGGCGGTGATGGTGCGCTGGTCGGTGACCGTGCGCACGTGCTGGTAGGCGGCCTCCGCCTCGGGAAAGCGCCGGCGCAGCAGGTTGAGCCATTGCTTGAGCCGCCCCGCGCGCTGGCGCGGCTCCAGGTCCTCGCAGACCGTGTGCCAGAACACGCCCAGTTGCGGCAGCAGCGCCTCCCAGGCGAGCGCCGGGGCTCCGGCACGGCCCGCATCGGCCGCGCGGATGGCCAGGCCCAGGCCCGGGTCCGCCACGATGCCCCGGCCCAGCATCAGGGCATCGCCCCCCGAGAGCGCCCGGCAGCGCATCGCATCCTCCACCGTCCAGATCTCGCCGTTCGCGATCACCGGAATGCGCACGGCCGCGCGCAGCGGCGCGACGAGTTCCCAGTAGGCCGGCGGGCGGTAGCCGTCGGCCTTGGTGCGGGCATGCACCACCAGCTCGCAGGCTCCGCCGGCCTCCGCGGCCTGGGCGCACTCCCGGGCCAGCGAGGTATCGTCGTAGCCCAGCCGCATCTTGGCCGACACCGGCATCCCCGCCGGCACCGCGCGGCGCACCGCGGCCACCACGGCGGCGATGCGCTCGGGCTCGCGCAGCAGCGCGGCACCGCCGCCGTGTCGGTTCACCACCTTGGCCGGACAGCCGAAGTTCAGGTCGATGCCCTCGGGGCCCAGCGCGGCCAGCCGCGCCGCGTTCTCGGCCATGCTGGAAGGGTCCGATCCCAGCAGCTGGGCACGCACAGGCACCCCCGCCGCCGTGCGCCCGCCGTTGCGCAGCTCGGGGATGTAGCGCAGGAACACCTTGTCCGGCAGCAGCGTGCCGGTCACGCGGATGAACTCGGAAACGCAGCGGTCCACGCCGCCCACGCGCGTCAGCACGTCGCGCAGGACGAAGTCGAGGAGCCCCTCCATGGGGGCGAGCAGCAGCAGCGGAGGATGGGACATCGGGGCAGGAGCGCCCGCACCGGAGGCCGCGTCATCGCGGCGTCATCGGAGTGCGGTGGAATGCAGCCTTCCATTGTCGCCAATGTCCCGCCCCCCTTCGCACTCCATGCTGCTCTTGAAGACCGACAAGGCCCGCCTGGAACTCTCACCGGGCGTGCGCACCCTCAGCCTGCGCGAACGCTCGTTGCTGCTGCTGGCCGACGGCCGGCCTGCGGCCGAGCTGGAAGCGCTCTACCACGGCGCCGGCAAGGACATCGTGGCGCGCCTGCTGGCGGACGGCTACCTGGCCCAGGCCGGCGGCGCGGCAGCCGCTGCACCAGTCGCCACGCCGTCCGCAGCCCCCGTGCCGCGCCAGGCCCCGTCCGAGGCACAGCCGGAAACCCCGCCCGCGCCCTCCAACGCGCTGCGCTCGCTCGCGGGTGCGCGCATGTACCTGTTCGACATCTGCGAGCGCATGTTCGCGCGCCGCAACCCCGCGCTGGCCCAGAACTTCCTCGAGGCGCTGCGCGGCGCGCGCGACCGCGACAGCATGATGGATGTCAGCGAGGCCTTGCTGGAAGAGATCGAATTGCTGGCCGGCCCGGAGCGGGCCGCCATCGTGCGCCAGCGCATGGAGCAGTTGCTGCCCATGCCGGCCTGACACGGCGCGCCGGAAGGCCCCGCGGGCGTCAGGCGGCGCCGAGCCGCCAGAGCGAAGTGACCTCCGCTGCACGCGCCGCATGCAGCGGATCGGAAGCGTCTGCCGCCTTCCCGTGGCGCGGCCGGACGTCGTGCCGCCCCAGCACCCGCAGGCCCGCGGCCTCGATCCAGCCGAGCAGCTGGGCGCGCGGGCGCAGCTCCAGGTGCTCCGCCAGGTCCGAGAGGATCAGCCAGCCCTCCCCACCCGGCGCAAGGTGCTCTGCCAGGCCACCGAGGAACCCCCGCAGCATGCGGCTGTCCTCGTCATAGACCGCACGCTCGACGGGAGCGGCGGCACGCGCAGGCACCCATGGCGGATTGCACACCACCAGGGGCGCACGGCCCGGAGGGAAAAGATCGGCCTGGAGGATGTCCACGGCCGGCAGCACACGCAGGCGCTGCAGGTTCTCGCGCGCACAGGCCAGGGCCCGGGGATCCTGGTCGGTGGCGACGATGCGGCGCACGCCGCGCCGCGCGAGCACGGCCGCGAGCACGCCGGTGCCGGTGCCGATATCGAAGGCCAGCGCGGCCGCGCCCGCGGGCAGCGGCACCTGCGCCACGAGATCGATGTACTCGCCACGCACGGGCGAGAACACCCCGTAGTGCGGATGGATGCGATTGTCGGGCGGCGTTCCCAGGGCGGGGATCTCCACGCCCTTCTTGCGCCACTCGTGCGCGCCCACGAGGCCCAGCAGCTCGCGCAGCGAGGCCACGCGGGGCGTACCGTCGGGAGCGCCCCAGGCCTCGGCCAGCGCCGGCCGCCAGTCCGGCGCCCGCCGTAGCGCGATGCCCTGGTCGCCTTCCAAGGGAATGAGCAGCATGCCGAGCACCCGCGCCCGCTGGGCCTGGGCCTGGCGGTGCAGGTGGAAGGCCAGCGCCGGGGCAGCCGCCGCCGGCGTGGCAGCCGCCTTGCCGCGGCCCTTGGCGCCACCGCGCGTACGGCCCCGGCCATCGGCCCGGCGCATCAGCGCCTGCATCAGGTGCCGTGCATTCTGGAAATCCCCCTGCCACAGCAGCCCCGTGCCTTCGCAGGCCATGCGGTAGGCCGCATCGGCGGGCAGCGTGTCGTCGGCCACCACCACGCGGCGCGGCGCGGCAACGCCGGCCTCCGAGTGCCATTGCGCGCTGCGGTCCTGGCCGCCGTGGTTCCAGTGGATCATGCCGGACAAGGGTTCAGGCCGATCAGTTGAGGGAGCGCTGCAGGCGCACTTCCTCGATCTTCACACCGCCGATGACGGCGGTCTTGGCGGTGGACATCTCGCGCTTGAAGCCCGCGAGCTCATGGAAGCGCAGCGCGCGCTCGTTGCGCATGGGCACCCACGCGGTCACGTTGGTGCAGCCTTCCTGCTGCAGGCCCTCGCGGGCGGCATCCCAGAGGGCCACGCCCACGCCCTGGTCCCAGTGGGACGGCGCGGCATAGATGGCCCAGATCTCGCCGGTGGTGGGACGGGACTTGGCATCGCGCGAACGGTCGAAACCGACGAAGCCGACGATCTTGTCGCCTTCCACCGCCACCTGCACCTGGGGCTCGCAGTACTCGATGGCTTCACGCCAGTACGCCTGGCGTTTCTCGACCGAAGACATGGCTTTCAATTGGTCGTCGGGAACAAGGCCGCGGTACGCTTCCATCGCGGACTGCGTATGGATCTGGGCGATGGCTTTGGCATCGCGGAGCGTGGCGGGACGGACCTGAATACTGGCCTGAATACTGGACATTGGGAACGAACGGAACAGAAGAAGAAAAAAGGGGTGCGGAACGCAAAACCCACGATTGTCGCGCAATTGGTTTTCGGGCTCCAGTCCATGGATGCTGCAAGCCCCTGCGGACAGGTCGCGCGACGCCTTGCGCAGTGGCCGGAAAGCCCTCCGGAACCCGGCGAAAACAGGGCCTGCCGAAATGCGGGCAAGGCCGTCAGAGCCAGCGCCGCAACAGCTCCAGCACCCGGTCGAAACGCGCGCCGTAGGGCGGATGCAGCAGATTGCCGAGCGACCAGCGGGACTGCACCAGTACGGATTTCTGGTGGCAAAAGCGCAGGAATCCGTGCTCCCCGTGGTAGGCGCCCCAGCCGCTTTCGCCCACACCGCCGAACGGCAGGTTGTCATGCGCGACATGCAGCAGCGTGTCGTTCACGGTGACGCCGCCGCTCACGGTGCGGCGCAGCACGTCATCGCGCACCGCCTCGCTGCGGCCGAACCAGTAGAGCGCCAGCGGGCGCGGCCCGGAATTGATGTGGTCGATGGCATCCTGCAGACGGTCGTAGCCGAGCACGGGCAGCACCGGGCCGAAGATTTCCTCCTGCATGATCTGCATCTGCAGCGTGGCATGGAACACCAGCACCGGCGGCATCTGCCGCGCCACGCCATCGCCGATGCCCTGCGGGGGCGGTGGCGGCGAACCCGGCACGGGTTCGAGCACGTGCACCTCTGCGCCCTGCGTCTGCGCCTGCTGCAGCATGGTGCGCAGGCGCGCGAGGTGCCGCGAATGGATGATGGAGGCGTAGTCGGGATTGCCCTCGAAATACGGGAACAGCTTCGCCACGGCGGCGCGGTACGCCTCCGCGAACGCCCCCTCGCTGCCGCGCGGCAGCAGCACGTAGTCGGGCGCCACACAGGTCTGTCCGGCGTTGAACAGCTTGCCGTGCGCGATCTTGAGCGCGGCATCCTGCAGGTCGCAGTCCGCGTCGATGATGCAGGGCGACTTGCCGCCCAGCTCCAGCGTGGTGGGCGTCAGGTGCGCCGCGGCGGCCTGCGCGACCTTGCGGCCCACGGCCGTGGAACCCGTGAAGACGAGATGGTCGAAGGGCAGCGAAGCCACCAGCGCGGCCACGGCCGCATCGCCCTGGACCACGCAGAACTCGTCGGGCGAGAAGAACTGCGCCACCAGCGATGCGAGCTGGGCGGAGGTGTGCGGGGTGAGCTCGCTGGGCTTGAGCATCACGCGGTTGCCCGCCGCGAGCGCGCAGATCGCAGGCCCGAGCGCAAGCTGCACGGGGTAGTTCCAGGGCGCGATCACCCCCACCACGCCCAGCGGCTGGCGCTGGATGAAGGCGTGCGCGGGCTGCAGGTGCAGCGGGGTGTGCACGCGGCGCGGCTTGCTCCAGCGCGCCAGGTGCCTCAGCGTGTGCGTGAGCTGGGTGCGCAGCACGAACAGGTCGGCCACCTCGGTCAGGCGCGGCGAGCGGATGCCGAAGTCGGCCTGCACGGCCGCCGCGAGCGCCGGCCCGTGCTCGTCCAGCAGCTTGCGCATGCGCAGCAGGCGCTCCCGCCGCACCAGCAACGGCGTCTCGGGCTGTTCCCGGCTGGCCTGCCGCTGGAGTTGGAAGTGGTGGCGGATGTCGTCTGGCGTCATGCGGCAATCATAGGGAGGGCCCTCGCAACGCCATGTAAACGGGCGTCTCCAAAAGCCAGGGAAAGCACGTGCGGGCGGGCGCCGGCATGCCGCGGCGGCGCCGGCCGGTCACATCACACCTTGCCGGGCAGGTCGCGCGGCTGCACGTCCACGACGTCGGCGCGCGCGCCCGGCAGTTCGGCCGAGCGCAGCGAACCCGGCTCCCCATCGGCCGCCTGGCCCCGCCGGCCGGCGGCCGACCAGCGCGCGGTGCTGCGGTACACCGTGCTCCAGCCTTCGCGCGGATCCATGCGCATGGTCCATGGCGTGGCGGGCTGGCCCGTGAGCCGCGCCCAGAGGGAACGCACGCCCCAGACCACCGCGAGCAGCGCCACGGCGATGAGCAGGCTCAGGAAAAACACCGCCCCCACGGCCACGACCGCGAGGCGCACGATCCACCGGATCACACCGGCCAGGAAATCATTCAAGGCACATCCTTTCCACACAACATCGAACTTACCCCACAGCCGCCGCTTCGCCGAAATGGAAGACCCCAGGGTCCTGTACGGGATCCACGTTCACCGGGATCACGCTCTTGGGCGGATAGCGGCCTTCCAACAGCAGTTTCGAGAGCGGATTCTCGATGCGCTGCTGGATCGCGCGCTTGAGGGGGCGGGCACCGAACACCGGATCGAACCCCACCTTGGCCAGCTCGGACAGCGCGCCGGGAGACACCTGCAGGTGCAGGTCCATTTTCGCCAGGCGCGCTTCCAGGAGTTGCAACTGGATGCGTGCGATCGCTTCGATGTTCTTCGCGTCGAGCGCGTGGAACACCACCGTCTCGTCGATCCGGTTGAGGAATTCGGGCCGGAAATGGTTCTTGAGTTCCCCCCAGACCGCTTCCTTCACGTCGTCCGCGTCCTGGCCGACCATCGCCTGGATCAGGTGCGAGCCGATGTTGCTCGTCATCACGATCACCGTGTTCTTGAAGTCCACGGTGCGGCCCTGGCCGTCCGTGAGGCGGCCGTCGTCCAGCACCTGCAGCAGCACGTTGAACACGTCCGGGTGCGCCTTCTCGACCTCGTCGAGCAGCAGCACGCTGTAGGGCTTGCGGCGCACGGCCTCGGTCAGGTAGCCGCCCTCCTCGTAGCCCACGTAGCCGGGCGGCGCGCCGATCAGGCGGGCCACGGAGTGCTTCTCCATGAACTCGCTCATGTCGATGCGCACGAGGTGCTCCTCGCTGTCGAACAGGAAGCCCGCCAGCGCCTTGCACAGCTCGGTCTTGCCCACGCCGGTGGGGCCGAGGAACAGGAACGAGCCCATCGGCCGGTTCGGATCGGCGAGGCCCGAGCGCGAACGGCGGATGGCGTTGGCCACGGCCGCGATGGCCTCGTCCTGGCCCACCACGCGCTCGTGCAGCTTGTCTTCCATCTGCAGCAGCTTGTCCTTCTCGCCCTGCATCATCTTCGAGACGGGGATGCCCGTGGCGCGGCTCACGACCTCGGCGATCTCCTCCGCGCCCACCTGGGTGCGCAGCAGCCGGTTGGGCGTGGCGGTGCCGTCGGTGCCCTCTTCCTTGGCCTGGGCTTCCTTGAGCTGGCGCTCCAGGTCGGGCAGCTTGCCGTACTGCAGCTCGGCCACCTTGTTGAAGTCGCCCTTGCGCTTGAGCTCCTCGATCTGCAGCTTCACCTTCTCGACCTGCTCGCGCACCTGCTGGCTGCCCTGGGCCTGGGCCTTTTCCGAGGTCCAGATGTCCTCCAGGTCGGCGATTTCCTTCTGCAGCTTGCCGATCTCGTCCTCCAGCAGCGCCAGGCGCTTCTGCGAGGCTTCGTCCTTTTCCTTCTTCACGGCCTCGCGCTCGATCTGCAGCTGGATCAGCCGGCGGTCGAGCTTGTCGATGGCCTCGGGCTTGGAGTCGATCTCGATCTTGATCTTGGCCGCGGCCTCGTCGATGAGGTCGATCGCCTTGTCGGGCAGGAAGCGGTCGGTGATGTAGCGGTGGGACAGCTCGGCCGCGGCCACGATGGCCGGGTCGGTGATCTCCACGCCGTGGTGCAGTTCATAGCGCTCCTGCAGGCCGCGCAGGATGGCGATGGTGGCCTCCACGCTGGGCTCGCCCACGAGGATCTTCTGGAAGCGCCGTTCCAGCGCGGCGTCCTTCTCGATGTACTTGCGGTACTCGTCGAGCGTGGTCGCGCCCACGCAGTGCAGCTCGCCGCGTGCCAGGGCCGGCTTGAGCATGTTGCCCGCGTCCATGGCACCCTCGGCCTTGCCCGCGCCCACCATGGTGTGCAGCTCGTCGATGAAGACGATGGTCTGTCCCTCGTCCTTGGCCAGTTCGTTCAGCACGGCCTTGAGTCGCTCCTCGAATTCGCCGCGGTACTTGGCACCCGCCAGCAGCGCGGCCATGTCGAGCGACAGCACGCGCTTGCCCTTCAGGCTCTCGGGCACCTCGCCCGCGACGATGCGCTGCGCCAGGCCTTCCACGATGGCGGTCTTGCCCACGCCGGGCTCGCCGATGAGCACGGGGTTGTTCTTGCTGCGGCGCTGCAGCACCTGGATGGCGCGGCGGATTTCGTCGTCGCGGCCGATCACCGGGTCGAGCTTGCCGGCCCGGGCACGCTCGGTGAGGTCGAGCGTGTACTTCTTGAGCGCTTCGCGCTGGCCCTCGGCCTCCGCGCTGTTGACCTGCGCGCCACCGCGCACCGCGTCGATCGCGGCCTCGAGGCTCTTGCGCGTCAGGCCGTGCTCGCGCGCCAGCTGGGCGGTATCGCCCTTGCCGTCCACGAGCGCGAGCAGGAAGAGTTCACTCGCGATGAACTGGTCGCCGCGCTTGATCGCTTCCTTCTCGGTGGCCTGCAGCAGGCGGCCCAGTTCGGGGCCGACCTGCACCTGGTCCTGGCCCTGCACCTGGGGCAGACGCTTGATGGCGTTCTCTGCCGCCGTCTGCAGGGCGGCCACGTTGGCACCCGCCCGCTGCAGCAGCGCGCGCGGGCCCTCCTGCTGCCGCAGCATGGCGGCCAGCAGGTGGACGGGTTCGATATAGGCGTTGTCATTGCCCAGCGCGAGCGATTGCGCGTCGGCGAGGGCTTCCTGGAACTTGGTGGTGAGTTTGTCGAGACGCATGGTCTGTGATCCTCCGAATTGACGCGCAGTTGAGGCGCGGCGCCGGAGATTTCAAGCCATGCCGCATCAGAACTTCCTGAAGGAGAAATCCCTGTGGGCTTGCGCAGCCATGAGTCCCGCAGGCTTCTTGCGCAGGGTGTTGATCTGGATGTGGGGCCAGCGGGTGGTCTTGCCGTCGGAGCCGAACATGAACTCGAAGAAAATGATCTGGCGGTACTGCAATTGCAGGATTTCCTGACCGTCTTCGACCACCGTTTCGATCCACAGGCTGAAGTTGACTTCCGCGACATTGACGAACTGCCTCACGAACGGGGTGTTCAGAATGCCGCCCTGCGGGCCTCCGTCGTGCCGGGTGGACAACTCGATCAGCGTGTAGCGCGTGACATTCTGGTTCCTGAGGGCATCGCGCAGCCGCAAGTCGGGCCGCACCGAATACGGATAGTGCTGGTCCGCCAGGATCCGCTGGGTGTAGGTGAGATTGCTGTCGGGTTCTGTTACGGGCAGCGACTTGTCGTGCACCCAGGCCGGCGCCGGTGCATCGAGGTCGATGGGGTCGCCGGGGGTGGCGCCCGCCGACCCCATGCTGGGCGAGATCGAGAGAAACGGAGGCTGCCACGCAGCGGGGCCGCTGGGAAACTGGGGCGCGCCCTGGCTGACCACCTGAAAATCACCGGTCAACAGGATCGCGCTGCCATGGGGGATCGTGCCACTGCGCGCGATGGCGTACGGCGGCACGAAATTGGGGCCGCTGGCACCGATGCCGATTCCCGGAAACCCGTTGTCTTCCAGCACCGACTGTTCGTCCGCCGGATGGTTGTACATCTGGTTGGACCAGAGGTACATGCCATCTTCCCTGTGGATGCCCGCCCCGTCGCTGACGCGCTGGATGCTTTGGTTGTACACCACCGCGCCGACGAACTGCTCATTGGTGCCCCCGCGGTTGCGAACGCCGCCATCCACCAGATTGAAGGTCAGCTCTTCCGTGTAGTCCTCGCACAGGAAGTGGAAGATGCCGAAGATGGTTTCCGAACTGGTGCCGGGGGACGGCATGCACGTGGTGTGCAATCCCCAGCCGGTGCTGTTGTTGTCCGGGTTGTGGTTGACCCAGGTGCCCTCCAACTGCTTCAAGACGCCGTAATCGGCCGGCTGCGCCAGTACCGCGTCGGTATAGGGGGGATAGGGGGGCTGGGGTGTCGTGGGGATCGTCATCTGGAACCTCCTTGGTGTGGGAATGTCACGGACTGCCAATGAACCGGGGGAAAGACGTTCCGGCTCCCCATGGAGCCTTCAGGGGACCGGCACCAGCATGCCGCTGCGCCGCAGCCAATCCACCACCGCGCCCGCGGCATCCTGGCGCATCGCCTGCGCCAGCGCGGCATGCAGTTCACCCACGGTCTGCTCGCGGCGCAGCAAGGACCAATGCGGGGCCAGGGCCTGATCGGCCACGAACGCCACGGCGCGCGGCAGGCGGGGATGGGAGAGGGCCGGAGCGGTGCAGACGCGGTCTTCCACCACGCAAAGCTGTGGCGCCAGCCGGCAGGCTTCATCCAGGCGCACGCGTGCGGTGGCCGGCCAGCCATCCGGGCGTGCAGGTGGCGGCCCGGGGGGTGGCGCGTCGGCCAGGGCCGCGAAGAAATCGTCCGCAGGCTCCCCGGACGCCAGGGCACCTGGCCGGGCCTGCCGCCGGGGGGGCTCCGCCCTGGCCCGCCAGAAATCGCCACCGGCATTCCATGCCCGGGCATAGTGGCCCGCGCACCATCCGGCATGGCGTGCGCAGGTCTGGTTCAGCTGCTGGGAGAAATACTGCCGGGCGAGGCTCCGCCCGGATTCGTCGGTCGCGCTCGACCACGTGTGCCATGCCACGGCAGCCTGCAGGGAAAACCGCATGGCTTTCTCGACGCCGGAGCCCGAGAGGGGATCGAGCGCGAACGCTGCGTCGCCGATCCTGACCCGCCCTTCCCGCCAGGCCGCCGTATCGAGGTAGGGTGCGGCGGAGCAGATGCGCAGGGGTTGCGAAGGTGCCAGCCCCGCAAGTGCCTGCAAGCCGTGGCTTGCGGCCAGGGACCGGCTCCATGCCGAATGCGGCTGGCCGCCGATCGCCTGCGGATCGGTGAACACCATGACGCGCAGCCGGCCACTGGGCAGGGGAGCCGCCCACAGCCAGGCATCCGGCAGCGCTTCCACCCTCGTGGCAGCCAGGCATGCAGGATCGACCTGGCCTGGTTCGAACTCGGCCCATAACGCTGCCAGGCGGGGCGCACAGGCCCATCGCGTGGCCGCCGTACCGTGGCGCCCGCCGGCCTCGAAAAGCCATCGGGCCAGGACATGGCTCACCGTGCCCGTGGCGGGCTCCACGATCTGCACACGCCACGCCCCGGCCTGGCCCTCGACGGCCAGCACCTGCGCGGGCTGCCACAGCTTCGCGCCGCGCGATGCGGCCAATGCCAGCAGGCACGCATCGAAATCCGCCCGCACCACCACGGCCGTGCCGGCATGCGCCACCGGCAGCAGGGTGTCCTCCTCCCAACGCAGCAGGCCAGGTCTGCCCGCGATGTGGGGCAGCCCAGCCAGGGCGTCGTCGGCTTGCAGCAAGCCCACGATATTGCGAACTCCAGGGGTGAGCGATTCCCCGATCTGCCCGCGCGGAAAGCGCAGGCGCTCCACCACGCCGACCCTGTAGCCGAGCTGCAGCAACCGCAAGGCGGCGCAGTTGCCCGCCGGGCCCGCGCCGATGACCAGGCAATCCAGTTCAGTCATGCGCCCCCGCATACCACCGGGGCGCCGCCTGCGCCAGGCGGCGATGGGCGCCCAGGGTGTAGTGCAGCCAGCCGCGGATGTAATCGCACGCTCCGCGTCCGCGCGCGATCACCTCGTGATGGCAGCCGCCACCGCACAGGTAGCGCGCCCAGCAATCGCCGCAGGGGGACTGGCGGTGCACGTGTCGCCCGGCCAGCCACTCGATCTGGCGCTCGCTGGCCACGCCGTTTTCCAGATCGCCCATGGCCCCGGCCTCGTCGCCCACGAACCGGTGGCAGGCACTCAATTGCCCCTCGGCCGACACGCCGAAGTAGCCCGCGCCCGCACCGCAGGGATAGGGGCGGTGGCTGCCGCGCTGCAGTTCCTTGAGCGCGTTCACCATGTTCATGAAGGGGTAGCGGCGGCCTTCGATGACGGCCTGCTCGAAGGCCATGCCGCAGGCGATCATCGCCTCCAGCATTTCGGCCAGTTCCTCGCGCCCCATCTCGGCGCGGCCATTGGACGCGCGCAGCAGCGGCGAGAACCCGACGCTGTGGAAACCCATGCCGATGAACCGGTCGAGGATGCGAGGCAGGTCGAGATTGAAAGGCGTCAC
This sequence comes from Paracidovorax oryzae ATCC 19882, assembly GCF_000687165.1. Classification (GTDB taxonomy): domain Bacteria; phylum Pseudomonadota; class Gammaproteobacteria; order Burkholderiales; family Burkholderiaceae_C; genus Paracidovorax; species Paracidovorax oryzae. Next base: position 170,173 of record NZ_JMKU01000005.1, read on the forward strand.
CGTGACACGGCAGGACACCTGCATCCGGCGCTGCTGCAGCAGCAAGGGCTGCAGGCGCAGGGCGATCTGCTCGAAAGACCCCTTGCCGCCCTTGAACGCGCGCAGGCGGTCGTGCTGTTCAGGGGCGCCGTCCAGGCTGACGGTGACCGCAAAGCCGAACGCCTCGAAGAAGTCGGCATCCTCCTCGGTGAGCAGGGTGCCGTTGGTGGTCAGCGAAAAGCGGCAGTCCACGCCGCGTGACGCCGCGCGCCCGGCGGCATAGCGCGTGGTGCTTTGCAATACCGCGCGGTTGGCGAGAGGCTCGCCGCCCATGAAGGCCAGGTTCACCTTGCCGCCGGGCGCCGCCTGGTCGAGCAGCCAGTCCACGGCCTGGCGGGCGACTTGCTCCTCCATGTTCCTGGCCTTGCCGCCGAACTCGCCTTGCCCGGCGTAGCAATAGGTGCAGCCCAGATTGCATTTCTGTGCCACGGCAAGCGACAACGCGTGCGCCGGAGGCGGGGCCAGCGGCACGTCGTCGATGTAGGGCTCTGCCTGCAGGTCGTGGGCATTCAGCAACCGGGCCAGGCCACCCGCATCGGCCGCATCGAACACGGCGCGAAAATCGTCTGCCAGTGGTGGCGGCACCTGGTAGAGGCGGCTGCCGTTGACCACGAGCAGTTGCGCCCCCCACCCGCCCTCGATCCAGTGGGCCTCGCGCAGCCGGGGCCGGGACGACAGCGCTGCCGTGCGCGCTGCGTCCGCCGCCCGTGCGGCAAGGGATTCACGATTCATCGGCATCCTTGCCCCGGATGATGAAACGCAGGTGCTGCTGCCACGCGATGAACAGGTCGTCGTAGGACCACAGGCGCGAATCGACGCGGTTGTCGGGAATGTAGGTACCCGTGCGCTTCTTGGTGAACCACATGTCGCCATGGCTCAGCCCGTCGGCGCCGGCTTCGACGTTGACATAGTCCGGCCGGCTGGCCGCCCAGTAGTAGCAGGCGCATTCGCGGTAGTCGTTCTGCCAGGGAGCGCACAGGCCCTGGGTAAGCTCCCCCGGTTGCAGCACGCCGGCAGCGACCTCCGCCGTGCCCGGCCTGAAGAACCGGCGCAGGCGCAGGGAGCGGGTGATGGTTCTGATCGCCTGCCCGCTGTAGGGGTCCTCCGTGTCGGGGAACACCTCGGTGCCATCCAGGGCCGGCGTGGTGGTCGAATACGCGGAGAACACGCACTCGATGAGTTCCCCCTGGTGGGCCATGATGCGCGCGAAGGAGTTGGACCACTCCATGAACGACACGCCGTTCGGGTTCGCCGCAGTCTTCAGCGGTTGCGAGGGGGCCTGCGGGGCGGTCGAGTCGGAACTGGGATAGACCGGGCCGTTGGTGGGTACGCCCGTGGGCAGGACTTCGTGGGATACGGGGTCTTTGATGGTCAGCAGGCGCCGCCCCAGCAGATCGGCACAGTCCTCGGATTCGATGCCCACCACGAGGTTGTTGTTTTCCACCAGCACGATGCCTTCGAAGGCGCGCCGCCACAGGTTCCGGAAGTCGAACTCCAGCCCCGGGAAGCAGTTGGAAATCGCGCTGCGCGGCAATGCCGAGGCCGGGTTGCCGGCCCCGCGGTAGTGCAGTTGCGCGGTCAGGTTGTCCGCGGCGATGGCGACTTTGGGTGGTGTGCTCATGATGCCCCCTGGCTGGTGTCGGCTGCGGGTCCGCCCAAGGCGCGCTGCGCGGCCTTGGTGACCATGTCGATATGGCGTCGGGTCAGGGTCAGGCTGCGTCCGTCCGCGCCACGCATCAGGGCGGGCATCTTGCGCAGCGTGGCTGAACTCAGGTCGCCGATTTCTTCGGGCTGGCGCAGGGCTTGCGCGAACCACGGCAGGCCGCGCGCCGCCAGGCCGGCGAACACCCGCTCGTGCAGGGCGCGCAGGGCGAGGTTGTCGGCCAGGGAGGCGGCGGCGATGGGCTCGTACAGCCGCTCGAAGTCGGCGCTGTTCTGGCGCACCATCGTGGAGGCCACGTTCATGCGGCCGTTGACCGGATTGCCGTTCATCACGGCGGTGTTCATCAGGCGGACGGTTTCCAGGGCTCGGAACACCAGTTCGGCCGCATCGTCGAGCGAGATCGCCTCCTCGTCCACCGAAGGGCCGAAAAGGATCTGCTCGACCTCGTCCGACACGACACGCACCGGCAGGGTGTCGGGTGCATAGGCGGGCGGCCCCGCGCCGATCACCGCACGGGCGCTCAGCACCTGCCCGCCGCTCTGGAGTTTCACGGTGACGGTGCCGTCGCACTCGTCGTCGAGGTAGCCCCAGCTCACGTGGTAGCTGTTGCCCTGCAGGTCGGCGGGCGTGTCCCAGCCTGCATAGATGCTGCCGGGGTTGGTTTCGCCAGGGGCTCCGGTATCGCGATAGCCACGCCAGCTGCCGCGCGCTGCGTCGTACAGGACTTGCCCGGGCGCCGTGATCACCGGATCGTCCTCGAACGTGTCGGGCCCGGTCTGGCGCTCGAGTGCGGAGCCATAGACATGCCCGCCTGCGGGCGTGAAGCGCAGGCGGATCTGCGGAAATGCTTCCGTGGGGCGGATGAACTGGACCAGCCCCAGCGGCAGCACCTTGCCGGGCAGGAAATGCGCGCACCGGCCCTCCAGGCGGTGCACCGCATGGCCGCGGAGGTCGTTGACCGCGGCCTCGATCCGGTCGCTGGCGTCGTGCGTACGGCGAAACACCTTGATGTTGCCCACGGCCACGTCCCAGCTCAGGGCCGATACCGGCAGCCCTTCGGCGGCCAGCAGGTCCAGCGTGAGGGGCACCAGTTCATCCGGCGCGCTGGCCAGCCGGGCGAACACCTCGAGGAAAGGTGCCACGGGGCGCACGAGGTGGTCGGCATCGCGAAAGCGGATCTTCTCCGGCGTGTACACCTCGACGATTTCACCGCTGTCGGGGTCGATCCTGAACGATGGACAGGGAACGATGCGGCGGTAGTCGAGCGGCCGCTCGGGGTCGCGCACCAGGTCGAAGGCTTCCAGCGGTTCGGCCGCTGCACCCAGTCGGCCGATGGCCACGGGAGGGAGGATTCGCAGTTCCAGAATCGGCATGGAAGTCTCCTAGATCAGTGCGGGATCGACCGATCCGGACAGGATCGTTCTGGCGAGCTGGCCCAACTTCTCGTCGGCCTCGCGCAGAGCGAACAGGTAAGGCCTGCGCGACTCGGCACAGCACCCCAGCAGGCGGTCGATCAGGGTCCGGGAGGCGGCCAGCCGGTCCAGGTGGCCACGCCATCGGTCACGCTCGGAGCCCGGGATATTCAGGGTGTAGGGCGTCTGGAAGGGCGGGCCGGCAAGGCCGTCCGCGGGGTCGTCAGACACCGGCGAACTCATCAGCACCTCGGCCAGGGCGCGCAGGTTGTACATCTCGCCGAAGGCGGCGTTGATGATGGTGCCGCGCGGCGTCATGCGGCCCGCCGAGCGCAGCCCGCCGTGCAGGGCGAAGCTGTGGCTCAGGAAGTCCAGCAGCATGCGGTAGCGCACGTTCTGCAGATGCGCCCAGAGCCTGGTCTCCGGATGGGTGATGGGCGTGGTGGGAGTGCCGCCCTGCTCCGGAAGAGCGGCGGTATCGAGCGCCACATAGGGGTTGACTGCGACCGCGCGCGACGGGGCCCAGCCGGCGCGATGGCTGCAGCGCTTCAGGCGCTCTTCCCGATACGCCTGGCGCCAGGTGGCGGCACCCATGTCGGCAGGCCTGGCCGCTTCCCATTGCTCGGGCGTGACCGTGCGGCCTTCGAGCGCGGCGACCATCTCCACATAGATCGCCAGGAAGCGCACGAAGTGCGAAGGCTGGTCGCCCGAAGTCGCCTCGCCCTGGGTCGCGACCGCGTTGAGCGCCGAGACTGCGTCATCCCGCGAAACCAGCGGCACCACCAGCACGTCGGGGGTCTGGGGGATGCCGCTGCGGGTCAGGTTGCCGCGCTGGCCGCCGTGGTAGCCGCGCCCCCATTCCGCCCAGTCGGCCTGGTAGGGCCAGGTGTCGGGATCGAAGGTTTCGTCGGGAATGATCTGCGCGTTCTGGATCAGCGGGATCAGCACGCCGAACAGTTCGGACACCTTGTGCGGGTTGTCCGCCTGCGCATCCACCCGAGCCCGGATCTCATCGCCCAGCGCACCGCCGTCCCAGTGCTCGGGCGACTCCGTGAACACGTACTTGGCCAGCGAATCGAGCGAGAGCGGCTCGAGCATGAAGGGGAACGGGTAGAACGGCGTATCCCAGGGGTAGTCCTCGCGCTCCAGATGCAGGGGCGCTCCGATCAGGCGCAGCACGTTCTGCACGCACATCAGGTGGCCCATCTCCTCCTTCGCGATGCCCAGGATGACCTCCTGCCATTCGCGCACCAGATCGCGGTATTCGGGCGGCACCTGCGGCCCCCCCATGGAATAGGCCCCGTACAGGTACTGCACCATCAGGCAGTGCTCGATTTCGGCGTCGATGCTCAGCAGGTAGGCGACGTAATCCCGGGGGGAAAACTCGGGCGGTATGAGAGCCGCTACCGCTTCGTGGACGGAGGTGGAAACGGAGGCGAAGGAAGCGGTGGCGGCGGAAGCAGCGGCAAGGCCCGCTTGGCGCAGCCGCCCCTCGCCGAGGTGGCGCAAGATCTGTTGGCGAAGCATGGTTTCTCCTGGCGAAAGGGATGGCCTCAGGCGGGACAGATGAACGGGTACTCGCGGTCGTCGATCAGCGGCTGGATGCCGAAGAAGTCGTTCAGCACGCTCTCGGCGACGCAGTAGGCCCCCTCCACCCAGGCCTGGTCGTTGGAGTAGGCCTCTCCCACGATGAAGATGTCGGCGTCCTGCCCGGGGATCAGCTGCGAGGGCTTGCGGATCTTGCGCTGCACATCGGCGATGTCGTAGTGCGGCGCCCACTCGTGGTAGCCCGCATGGAAGGGCGGCAGCGACCAGTCCATGTACGCGGCCTCCAGGGGCTCGGGCACGCTGGAGTAGTCGGCATTCGGGCCGAAGTGCACCGTGGCCAGGAGCTTGCGCAGCATCTTGACCATCGCGGGCGGCACCGGGCGCGGGCCCTCGAGCGGCTGCGTGTCCCGCGATGCCGGGACCGTGCGGTCGGTGTTCGGCTGCAGCTCCAGCTGCCGCCAGAATCCCGCGTTGTCCTCGTCGTCGTAGCTGGCCAGGATGCCGTAGACGGGTTTGCCTTTGCCCTTGGTGGCGTTGTTGCCGAAGTACACCACCATGCGGATGGGCGAGTCGGTCACGCTGGGTCCGATGGTGTTGTTGGCGGAAACGGCCTTCAGGTCCTGCACCTGCCGGACCGTCAAGGCGGTGCCGGTCTGCGCCTCGATGGCCGCCACCAGGGCGCCGATGGCCGCATAGGGAGTGAACGCGAGGGTTTCCAGCACCTTGAGGGCCGGGGCCGGGAACTTGCGCTTCGCCAGCTCCGCGATCTCGGTCTGCGTGACGCAATGGCCCTCGATCCTGGCGGGATAGGTCGGCGGCTGGCTTGCCAGTTCCGAGTACCAGTCGGAGTCGAAGAACATGCCCACCTTGTAGGAGGGCTGCATGATGGTGGCCTCCCGGTACAGGGTGACCTTCTCGTGGTTCAGCACGTCCAGCCCGGGCTGCTCCTGGTAGCGGGTCGCCTGGGCCACCTGGTCGAGGGGCCCCCGCCCCATCGCCAGCCACGCCGCATCGGCCTGGCCCCGGGCACCGGGCTTGTCCGGCTCGGCACGCGTGGCCAGCGTGAATTCGGCCTTCCCGTCCTTCCAGAGGATGGAGTGCAGGCGTGTGTTGGGCCGGTAGTTGAAGACCACCCCCTTGGCCCTGGCGAGCTTCTCGATCCGGTCGAAGAGTGCATTGAACATGCCCGAGAAGCCGGTCGTGAGGGTGCGGTACTGCGTGCCCGGCGTGAACTCGTTGTTGATGTTCATCGACACGCCGGCATGGGTGTTGATGACGTTCGAGCTGTAGCCGTTGCCGTCGGACGCGTACTCGAACCCTTCGGAGCCCAGCTGGTCGTACAGCAGGTTCCAGTAGCCGATGTCGCGCAGGCGGTCGCCTTGCTGGAAGACGTATCCGTCGGACTGCTGCCGCTCGATGACGCCCGTGGTGTAGAAATGGCACCAGTCCCTGCGCGTCCAATGGCTGCCCTGCGTCTGGGGCACCAGGTTCTGCAGCACGGAGAACCCGTTGTCGGGGCTGACACCCGCCGCATAGTTGGCCGCGGCATAGGGTGCCGGGTGGTTGCTGGTGATGTCGTTCAGGTAGAAGTTGCGGGTGCGCAGGCTGTAGAGCTGGTTGTCCGTCACGTTGAAGGGCACGCTGAACTTGTCCAGGCCCAGTTCATGGATGACGGTGGTGACCAGCCGGTGCCCGGGCGTGGTGCCGCCGTTGGGGTTGGGAAACTCCCTGGTCGGCGTGGATTCCCAGTGCGAGTAGCGCATGCCGCCCAGTTCCACATAGGAGTTGCCGGGGTCGTTCCGGTAGTGCCAGGTGCAGATGCGTGCCCCCGGGGCCCGCGTGCCGGGGTGGGCGGCGCTGAAATCGTATTGGCCCCAGTCGTACAGTTCGAGCACATCGCCGCGCTTGAGCTGGCGGCTGGCAGACTTCGCGTTCTTCTGCCGGCCCTGGAGCAGGCGCCAGGCGGTGTACAGGCCGGCGGCACCTGCGCCGAAGATGGAATAGGTCTTCTTGGTCATCGTGGGATCCCGTCAAAGGAAAGGAACGGAGGGGCCACCCGGCCAGCGTCACTCGCTGCCCAGGCGCTTCATTTGTCCGGCCAGGTCGGTCGCGGGAATGACGACCTCCACCAGCGCCGGGCGGTCCTCGACCTTCCATATCCGCGGCAGCGCGGCCTTCAGGTCGGACACGGTCTCCAGGCGGAATCCTTCGGCGCCGTAGGCCTGGGCCAGTGCCAGGTAATTCCAGCGGGGCAGGATGTCGAAGGTGTCGAATTGGCCTGTCTGGAAGGCGCTCATGTCCACGTACACCTGCTCGATGGCGTAGACCTGGTTGCTCATCACGAAGATCACGCTGTTGAGCTTGTACCTGGCCAGGGTGCTGATGGCCTGGCACATCATCATCACGCTGCCGTCGCCGGCCACCGCCCACGTGCGCTTGCGGCTGCCCAGCTGGGCGCCGCTGGCTGCCCCGGTCTCGAAGCCCACGCACTGCCAGGCGGCCGAAGCCATGAAGCTGCCCTGGCGCATGCCATAGGCGTTCGTGGCCACGTACATGGCGCTGCTCACGCCGAGCGGCATGACGATCTCGTCCAGGTGGCCGGCCTCGGCCAGGAAATCCATCGAGTGCTGGAAGAAGCGATTGAAGGTGATGACCTCGGGCTGCGCGTCGAACTTCGGGTCCGAGTTGCTCTTCCAGGGCTCCGGATAGATCGGCTGCGGCGGGGCAATCGCCTTGACGGGATACGCCTTGCTGCCCTTGAACTTCGCGAGCAGCGCCTGCATGAACTCCTTCATCACCACATCCGGGTACTGGAAGTACCCAGCACGCGCGCCCTGCGCCGTGGCCAGGACCATGTTCGCGTACTGCTTCTCGATGAAGATCAGGTAGTCGTCGGTGACGAGGGTGCCCAGGCACAGCACGCAGTCGGCGTTCAGGACCGCGTCGATCACGCCGGGAATGGACGCTTCGTCCGAGTAGGTGCCCAGGAACTTGGGGCCGCCTTCGTCCAGCACCGTCTTGCCCAGGGACGTGGTGGTATAGACGAAACCGCTCGCGTCGATGACCTGCTGCAGCAGGCCGCCCAGGCCGAAGCGCAGGATTTCTTCGCCCGCCAGGATGACGGGCTTGCGGGCCGCGGTGATCATGCTCCACGCCTGCGCGACCGCATCCTGGAGGGCGTCGGGCGGCCCCTTGAGTTCGCGCGCCTTCAGAGGCGTGCGGGGCGGGCGGGGACAGGGCTGGCCCCACACTTCCTTGTAGCAGGCGATATAGACCGGCCGGCTGTGCGTCAGCGCCTCGACGATCAGCTCGTCGATGGCTTCAGCCGCGCCCACGTTCGTGCTCAGCGTGCGGGCGGCCACCGTCACGTTCTCGAACACCTTCTGGTCGGCGTCCAGATCCCCCGTGGAATGGTGGAACGTGACGCCGTACATGCCGGTGATGTTGCGGGCGTCGGAGCCGGGCGTGGCGCTGATGACCACCACCGGGCTGCGCTCCACATAGGCCCCGGCAATCGCGTTCAGTGCGCTGAACGTGCTGACGCCGTACTGGAGCGATACGGCGCCCAGCCCCCGGGTGCGGGCATACGCGTCGGCGGCATAGGCCGCGTCCAGTTCGTTGGCCGCGCCGATGGTGGCGATGCCCGGGAAATGCTCGAGCGCCTGCGTGAAGTGCTTGACGTAGTCGCCGGGGATCTGGAAGACCTCGGTCACATCCAACTGCTTCAGCCGCGCGAGCAAATAGTCCGCCACTGTGAAAATCACAGTTTTCATGCTGCTCCCTCCCTGACCCTCTGAGCACACGTTGTCTGGCTTTTCGCCGTTATGGCTCAACAGTATCGGGGAAGATGCGCTGGCGGGGGGTGGGATTACCCTTATGCGCGAACGGAAGGCGGCGCGCGGCCCACCGGGGCGGGCCGCGCGATCGCGGGCACGGCTTCAGGCATTGCCCGACGCGATGCCCCAGCGGGCCAGCGCCGCATCGTCGCTGACGCGCGCGTCCACCCAGCGAGCGCCTTGCGGCGTGGCTTCCTTCTTCCAGAAAGGCGCCTGTGTCTTGAGGTAGTCCATGAGGAATTCACAGGCCTGGAAGCTCTGGCCGCGGTGGGCCGAGGTGACGGCCACCAGCACGATCTGGTCCTGCGGCGCCAGCAGGCCCACCCGGTGCACCACGCGCGCGGCAAAGATGTCGAAGCGCCGCAGGGCTTCATCCACCATCGCCTCGATGGATTTTTCCGTCATGCCGGGATAGTGCTCCAGCTCCATCGCCGCCACGGCGTCGCCGTCGCTGCGGTCGCGCACCGTGCCAACGAAGCAGCAGACGGCACCCACGCGCCCGTCCTGCGCACGCAGCGCCGCCAGCTCGGCCGAGACATCGAAGTCCTGCGGCTGGATGGAGACCCGGGCGCCGCCTTCCGCGCGGGCCGGAGGAATGGAAGACAGCGTACCGGCCATGGCGGTCAGGGCGCCCGGTGCAGGCGGGGCGCGGCAAGCAGCGCGCGCTCCTCCTCGATGAACGCGTCGAGCTGGCGCCGCACGGGGGTATCGGACGGCACGCCCGCCAGCAGTGCCTGCAGCCGCGCGACGTCACCCGCCGAGGGCGCGACCTTGATCTGCGCCATGGCGGCCTGCGTCTGCCCGCCCCGGATCAGGGCGAACACCTTCGCGGCCCATGCGTTCTTGTCCTGGCGTGCCATGCAGTCTTCCTCGTGCTCGTGTGCGTGATGTCCAGGCCGGATTGTCCACGGGAACGGCCGCCGTTCGAGCGGTTTGCTACAGTGGCCGCCCATGGCCACGCAGACCATCACCACCGAACTCTACGTCCTGTTCCCTTCGCCGCGCAACCAGCACCGCGGCGTGTATGCGCACCAGGTCTTCGTGCCGCATCCGTATGCGCTCATCCACCTGCCGGACTACGGCCTGGCCGGCCCGGCCAGCCTGTTCGCCGCGTGCCGCCGCGAGGACAACAAGATGGGGCAGCTCGTCACCTTCGAGCAGGCGGACGACGCCCGGCGCTTCGAACGGCTCTTCACCCCCGACTGAACCACGGCCGGCCTGCCCCGCACTGCTGCCCATGCACGACGACAACCAGATCTTCGTCCCGCCCTCCTTCACCGCGCTCTACAGCGACGCGCGCCAGCGCCTGACGGCGCCCGCGGCCGAAATACGCGAACGCTACGAACTGTGCGAGGACCTCGCCAACCACCTCGTGGAGCAGGCGCAGACGCTCTACCACGTGCAGGCGCCCTCGGAGGCGGAGATCCTCGGCCGCATCCACGCCGGCCTGTGCACCCCTGGCGCCGGCGTGTCGCCCATCGAGGCGCGGTGGATCACGCTGCGCCTGGCGGAATTGCTGAACTGGCGCAGCCCCGAATTGCCCGAGGCGCCGACGGATCCTGCGTGAAAGCCGCGGGCCACCGGGCCCGGGGGCGGCGGCGCACTTTGAAACGCGCCACGGCACTTATTGACAACGCTTTTACGGCAGCGCCGATAAACTGAGCCGCATGCCCCTCGACCCAGCGCTGTCTCCTCCTTCCATGCCCCGGCCGCAGCGCGCCCGCGGCGACTTCTCCGGCCTGTGGGTCCCCCTCGTCACCCCTTTCAGCCCATCGGGAGACGCGGTGGACCATGCCGGTCTCGATGCGCTGGTCCGCCGGCTCGCGGGCGAAGGCATCGCGGGCTTCGTGGCCTGCGGATCCACCGGTGAAGCCGCAGCGCTGGATGAGCCAGAGCAGGACGCGGTACTGGCCGCCATCCTGGACGCGGCCGGTGGCCTTCCGGTGGTGATGGGCCTGTCGGACCACCACCTCGACCACGCGGTGCAGCGCGCCCGCCGCCTCGGCGCGTTGCCGCTGGCCGGGCTGCTGGTGCCCGCGCCGCACTACATCCGGCCGTCCCAGCCGGGGCTGCTGCAGTGGTTCCACGCGATCGCCGAAGCGAGCGCCGTGCCGCTCATCGTGTACGACATCCCGTACCGCACGGGCGCCACGCTCGAACTGGGCACGCTGCGCACCCTGGCGGCCCATCCCAACATCCGGGCCCTCAAGGACTGCGGCGGCAACGCTTCCAAGACGCAGGCCCTCATCGCCGATGGGGCACTGCAGGTGCTGGCGGGCGAGGACGCCCACATCTTCACAACAGCCGCGCTCGGCGGGGCCGGGGCCATCGCGGCCAGCGCCCACTGGCAGCCCGCGCGCCTCGTGCAGTGCCTGGAAGCCATCGAGCGCGGCGACCTCGGCCGGGCACGGGAACTCTGGCGCGCCCTCCTGCCGCTGATCGAGGCTTTCTTCGCGGAGCCCAATCCGGCACCGGTCAAGGCCCTCCTTGCCGCGGAGGGATGGATGGACGGCACGCTGCGCGCGCCCATGGCGCCGGCCTCCGCCGCGCTCGCCCTGCGTTTGCAAGAGGCAGCACGCGCCCAGGCCCGCCAGTTGCAGGCGCTGGACCAGGCCATGGCCTGATACGGCGGACTCAGCCGCCCGTCACGGGGGGGAAGAACGCGACCTCGGCACCGTCCGGCAGCACGGCGTCCTCGGCGCACAGCACCTGGTCCAGCGCCGTGCGCACGGCACGTCCGCGCGCCAGGCTCTCCGCCCACGGCCCGCCGCGGGCGATCAGCGCCTCGCGCAGCGCCCCCACCGTGCCGGCCTGCGTGGACAGGGTCTCGCTGCCCTGCCCCACCGCCTCGCGGATGGACGCGAAATACCGCACGGTGACCGTCACGGCGGGAGAGGATGGAGGGGTCGTGCCGGAGGTCATGCGAGCAGGTCGGAAAACGGGATGAAGCGCACCGAGTCGCCACGGGCGATGGTGCGGCCCGGCGGGTTGTCCACCAGACCATCGCACCAGGCCGCGGAGGTCAGCACCCCCGAGCCCTGGTTCGGGAACAGATCCAATCCACCGTCGGCATCGCGGCGCACGCGCAGGAACTCGCGCCGCTTGTCGGCCCGGGGCCAGTGGAAATTCGCCCTCGCCTCCACGGCGCGCGGCGTGACATCCTGCACGCCCTGCAGCCGCAGCAGGAACGGCCGCACCAGGATCGCGAAGGTGACGAGGCTGGACACCGGATTGCCCGGCAGTCCCATGAAATGCACGCGCTCGCCGATGCAGCCATGCGCGAAAGGCTTGCCCGGCTTCAGCGCCACCTGCCAGAGGTCGATGCGCCCGAGCGCGGCCACGGCGGGCTTCACATGGTCTTCCTCGCCCACCGACACGCCGCCGCTGGTAAGCACCAGGTCATGCGCCGCTGCAGCATCGGCCAGCGCCTGTTGCGTGGCTTCGAGCCGGTCGGGCACGATGCCGAAATCCGACACCTCGCAGCCCAGCCGCAGCAGCATCGCGCGCAGGAAGAAGCGGTTGCTGTTGTAGATGGCCCCCGGCGGCATGCGCTCCGGCGGCACCTCGCCGGGCATCACCAGTTCGTCACCCGTGGAAAACAGCGCGACGCGGGGCCGGCGCGCCACGCGCAGCCGGGCCAGTCCGATGCTGGCTGCCAACCCCAGCGCGGCCGGCGTCAGCCGCGTGCCGGCCGCGAGCACCGTCGCACCGGTTTCGATGTCCTCGCCCGCACGGCGCACCCACTGGCCCGCCCGGGGTACGGCCTGGATGCGCACGCGCGCTCCACCATCGAGCGCCTCGCAGTCCTCCTGCATGCACACGGCATCCGCGCCGGGCGGCAGGGGCGCGCCCGTGAAGATGCGCGCGGCCGTGCCCGGCTCCAGCGGCTGCGGTGCGGAGCCGGCCGCGATGCGCTGGGAGACGGGCAGATCACAGTGCAGCTCGATGGCCTGGAAGCCCCGTTCTGCGGCAACGTCCGCCCGGCGCACGGCATAGCCATCCATGGCGCTGTTGTCGTGCGGCGGCACCCGCAACGGCGACACGGCAGCGACCGCCAGCACGCGGCCGTCGGCCTCGAAGGTGTCCACCTCCTCCATGCCTTCGAGCGGGCCGGCCTGGGCAAGCAGCTCCGCCAGCGCATCGTCCAGGGGCTTGAGGGGCGGACGGGTAGCCGCAGGAACCGTGCTCATGCCCGGGCCTCCGCACCGCGGTACGCCCAGCGCTCGCCACCGGCACGCAGCCAGTCGGCCAGCACGGCCGGTGCATTCGCGTCGAAGACCGGCAATGCGCCGGGCAGCACCGGCAGGCGATCGCCCGGCACGTCGGCCGCCACGGCCACGATGCGGGGGTCATGGGGGAAACGCAGGGGCTGGGCCGGATAGTCGCCGGAAGGCGACCGCCACACCTCGATCTTGGGCAGGTCGCTCTCCTTGAAGCCTTCGACGAACACCCAGTCCACGGCAGCGTCCAGCCTGGCAATGAGGTCGTGCACCACGGGCTCGGCCGGCTGCTCGTACTCGCGCATGAGGGCCATGCGCAGGTCGGACGAGGCCACCACCTCGTAGGCACCCGCCGTGCGGTGACGCCACGTGTCCTTGCCGGGCCGGTCGATGTCGAACCGATGGTGGGCATGCTTGACCACCGACACGCGCAGCCCGTGCGAACGCATGAGCGGGATCAGGCGCTCGACGAGCGTGGTCTTGCCACTGTTGGAGAAACCGGCGAAACCGACGACTTTCATGCATGCCCTCCGTGGATGTGCCGAGGCCGGAAGCGCGCCGCGCGCGGCGACCGAAGCGGCCCGCGCCTGTGCGGCGTCACCCGGGCCATGCCCGGCGGTCAGGCCGCCGCGGCCGCGCCGTCGCAGTGGCGCGTGATGTAGGCCTTCACCAGGTCCACGTCGGCCGGCATCACCTGCACGCGCTTGGGCAGGCGCTCGATGCCGTCGAACTTCGCGGGGCGCTCGGGCGCATGGCCCAGTGCCTCCTGGATCGTCTCGGCGAACTTGATCGGCAGGGCGGTTTCCAGCACCAGCATCGGCACGCCCGGATCGGTGTGCTCGCGCGCCACCTTCACGCCGTCGGCGGTGTGCGTGTCGATCGTGATGCCGAAGCGCTGGAAGGTGTCGCGGATGGTCGCGATGCGGTCCGCGTGCGTGCTGCGCCCGCTCACGAACCCGTAGCGCGACGCGGCCTCGGCGAAGCGCGGATCGCTGCTCAGGTCGAAGCGGCCTTCGCGCACCACGGCGTCGCCGAACAGCCGGCGCGTGGCCTCCGCATCCCGGCCCAGCAGGTCGAACACGAAGCGCTCGAAGTTGCTGGCCTTGCTGATGTCCATCGAGGGGCTCGATGTCTCGTGCGTGTCGGCGCTGCCGCGCACGCGGTAGATGCCCGTGCGGAAGAACTCGTCGAGCACGTCGTTCTCGTTGGTCGCCACCACGAGCCTGTCGATGGGCAGGCCCATCATGCGCGCCACGTGGCCCGCGCAGACGTTGCCGAAATTGCCCGACGGCACCGTGAAGCTGACCTTCTGGTCGTTCGACTCGGTGGCCTGCACGTAGCCCGCGAAGTAGTACACCACCTGGGCGAGCAGCCGCGCCCAGTTGATCGAGTTCACCGTGCCGATCTTGAAGCGGCGCTTGAACTCCAGGTCGTTGCTCACGGCCTTGACGATGTCCTGGCAGTCGTCGAACACGCCTTCGATGGCGATGTTGAAGATGTTCGCATCCTGCAGGCTGAACATCTGCGCCTGCTGGAAGGCGCTCATGCGGCCGTGCGGGCTCGTCATGAACACGCGGATGCCGCGCTTGCCGCGCATCGCGTACTCGGCCGCGCTGCCCGTGTCGCCGCTGGTCGCGCCCAGGATGTTCAGTTCCTCGCCGCGCCGGCCCAGCTCGTACTCGAACAGGTTGCCCAGCAGCTGCATCGCCATGTCCTTGAACGCCAGCGTGGGGCCGTTGGAGAGCGCCTCCAGCCACAGGCTGTTCTCCAGGTGGCGCAGCGGCACGATCTCGCCCGTGCCGAACACCTCGGCCGTGTACGTCTTCTCGCACAGGCGCTTGAGGTCGGCCGCCGGGATGTCGTCGATGTAGAGCGACAGGATCTGGAACGCCAGCTCCGCATAGCCCTGCTCATGGTAGGCCGCGCGCAGCCGCGTGAGGGCGGCGTCGTCGATCTGCGGGTAATGCTCCGGCAGGTACAGTCCGCCGTCGGGCGCCAGGCCTTCGAGCAGGATCTCGCAGAAGCTCTTGCGGTCCGCGTGCCCGCGGGTGGAGAGGTATCGCATCAGTTCAGCTCCTCCTTGCGGACACGCACGATCGGCCCCAGCACCGTGGGCAGGGCCTGCATCTGCGCGATCGCTTCGTTCATCGTACCCTCGCGCGTGTCGTGCGTGAGGATGATCAGATCGGTGTGCGTGGCGCCCTCGCCGCCCACCTCGTCGGCCTCGCGCTGCAGCACGGCGTCGATGCTGATGCCGGCGCCGGCCAGCAGCCCCGTCACCTTGGCGAGCACGCCGGCCTCGTCGGCCACGCGCAGGCGCAGGTAGTAGCTGGTGACCACCTCGGCCATGGGCAGCACGGGCAGCGCGTCGCGCGCCTCGTCGAGCGTGTTCGGCTGGAAGGCCAGGTGCGGCACGCGGTGTTCAGGGTCGGCCGCCGCCAGGCGGGCGATGTCCACCAGGTCGGCGATCACGGCGCTGGCCGTGGGCTCGCTGCCCGCGCCCTTGCCGTAGTAGAGCGTGGTGCCCACGGCATCGGCCTGCACCACCACGGCATTCATCGCGCCCTCCACGTTGGCGATCAGCCGCTTGGACGGCACCAGGCTCGGATGCACGCGCAGCTCCACCCCGCCCTCGCGCCGCTTGGCGATGCCCAGCAGCTTGATGCGGTAGCCGAGCTGCTCGGCATAGCGGATGTCCGCCGCGGCGAGCCTGGTGATGCCTTCCACGTAGGCCTTGTCGAACTGCACCGGGATGCCGAAGGCGATGGCGCTCATGATCGTGGCCTTGTGGGCCGCGTCCACGCCCTCGATGTCGAAGGTCGGGTCGGCCTCGGCGTAGCCCAGGCGCTGCGCCTCCTTGAGCACCACGTCGAAGTCGAGACCCTTGTCGCGCATCTCCGAGAGGATGAAGTTCGTCGTACCGTTGATGATGCCGGCGATCCACTGGATGCGGTTGGCCGTCAGGCCCTCGCGCAGCGCCTTGATGATCGGGATGCCGCCGGCCACCGCGGCCTCGAAGGCCACCATGACGCCCTTGGCCGAGGCGGCCGCGAAGATCTCCGTGCCATGCACCGCCAGCAGGGCCTTGTTGGCCGTGACCACGTGCTTGCCGGCCGCGATGGCTTCCATCACCAGCGCCTTGGCCACGCCGTAGCCGCCGATCAGCTCCACGACGATGTCGATGTCGGGGTTGGCGATCACGGCGCGCGCATCGTTCACCACCTGCACGCTGCTGCCGGCAACGGAGCGGGCGCGCTCCACGTCGAGGTCCGCCACCATGGCGATCTCGATGCCGCGGCCCGCGCGGCGGCGGATCTCCTCCTGGTTGCGTCGCAGCACGTTGAACACGCCGCTGCCGACGGTGCCAATGCCCAGCAGGCCCACTTGGATCGGTTTCATGGTCGGGAATCTCAGTCAGAAGGTGCCGCGGCGCGGGAGGTGGTGCGCTGCCGGCAATGGTTGGAATTCGGAAGGAACAGGGCGCCGCCACGCGTCACGCGGCCGCATGTTTCTGGCGGTAGAGCGCCAGGAAGTCCGCCAGGCGGCCGATGGCCTCGCGCAGGTCGTCCTCGTGCGGGAGGAACACGATGCGGAAATGCTGCTGGTCGGGATAGTTGAAGCCCGAGCCCTGCACCAGCATCACGCGGGTGGCGCGCAGCACTTCCATGAAGAACTGGCGGTCGTCGGCGATGGGGTACATGGCCGGGTCGAGGCGCGGGAACATGTACAGCGCCGCCTTGGGTTTCACGCAGCTCACGCCCGGGATCGCCGAGATGAGTTCGTAGGCCAGGTCGCGCTGCCGGCAGAGGCGCCCGCCTTCGCGGACCAGGTCATTGATGCTCTGGTAGCCGCCCAGCGCCGTCTGGATCGCCCACTGCCCGGGCACGTTGGAGCCCAGCTTGATGTTGGCCAGCATGTTGATGCCCTCGATGTAGTCGCGGGCCACGGCCTTGTTGCCCGACACCACCATCCAGCCGGCGCGGTAGCCGCACGAGCGGTAGGCCTTCGAGAGCGAATTGAAGGTGAGCGTGAGCACGTCGGTCGAGAGGCTGGCCATGGCCGTGTGGCGCTCGCCGTCGTAGAGCACCTTGTCGTACACCTCGTCGGCCAGCAGCACGAGGCCGTGGTCGCGCGCGATCTGCACCAGCGCGCGCAGCAGCTCGTCGGAATACAGCGCGCCCGTGGGGTTGTTCGGGTTGATCACCACCAGGCCCTTGGTGCGGGGCGTGATCTTGGCGCGGATGTCGTCGAGGTTCGGCATCCAGCCGTTGGCCTCGTCGCACAGGTAGTGCACCGGCCGGCCGCCGGACAGGCTCGCGGCGGCCGTCCAGAGCGGGTAGTCGGGCGCGGGCACCAGCAGCTCGTCGCCATCGTCGAGCAGCGCGTTGGTGGCCATGGTGATCAGGTCGCTCGCGCCGTTGCCCAGGTAGATGTCGTCGAGCGTCACGCCCTTCACGCCCTGCTGCTGGCTGTAGTGCATCACGGCCTTGCGCGCCGCGAAGATGCCCTTGCTGTCCGAATAGCCTGCCGAGTTCGGCAGGTTGCGGATCATGTCCTGCTGGATCTCTTCGGGTGCATCGAAACCGAACGGCGCGAGGTTGCCGATGTTGAGCTTGATGATCTTCTGGCCCTCGTCCTCCATCTGCTTGGCCGCATCCACGATCGGGCCCCGCACATCGTAGAGAACGTTATTCAGCTTCGCGGACTTGTGGATCGTCTTCATCGTGCGACGGGCCCGGGGCGCACGCCGCGGGGCCTGGAAGAGTGAACGGTAAGGCGCCGGAGAACGCTCCCCGATACCCCGCCAGGCGGCGCAGCCTCTGGCGAAACCTATAATTTGACCACAGTTCCACGGTGGATCCCCGCCCCGCTGCGCCGGGTGCCGTGCCGGCCCGCAACGCACTCCCGAAGGCGCCCCTTCCCATGAAATTCCAGCCCGACCGCTCCGAAGCCCAGACCATCAGCGCCTACGGCCCGGACTGGATCGCGGTCGATGGGGAAAAACTTACCGGCAGCGTGGTGATCGGCTCCCGGGGCGAGCGGCGGGAATGGCAGTGCAGCCGCTTCGAGGACCTGACCGCCGAGCATTTCGCGCTGCTCGCGGAACTCGACGCCGAAGTGGTCATCTTCGGCAGCGGACAGCGCAACCGGTTCCCTCCGCCGGCCTGGCTGCGGCCCCTCATGGCGCGGCGCATCGGCCTGGAAACCATGGACACCCAGGCCGCATGCCGGACCTACAACATCCTGGCGGGGGAAGGCCGCCACGTGGTCGCCGCGCTGCTGCTGGAACCCAAGGCGTGAAACGCGCTTGGATCTTGGTTACAGACCTGCGATTCGCGAAAGAGTCCGTTTCAAGGTAAAATTACGGGTTGCGGTCGGAGGCCTTCCAAGAGCAATAACACACAACTCCTCCGGCTTTTCAACGACTACATCAAAGATTGAAGTGCCATGGCGATCGTTGTCAACAAACCCCTCCCCGAATTCGAAGCCAACGCGACCGGTGGCATCAAGGTCTCCAACACATCGCACCTCGGCCAGATCCTGATCCTGTACTTCTATCCCAAGGACAACACCCCCGGCTGCACCACCGAGGCCATGCAGTTCCGCGACAAGTACGAGGATTTCGTCCAGGCCGGCGCCGCCGTGTTCGGCGTGTCGCGCGACAACATGAAGTCCCACGACGACTTCAAGGAAAAGCTGGAACTGCCCTTCGAACTCATCGCCGACACCGAAGAGAAGATGTGCCACATGTTCGGCGTGGTCAAGAACAAGATCATGTACGGCAAGAAGGTCAAGGGCATCGAGCGCAGCACCTTCCTGATCGGTCCCGACGGCGTGCTGGTCCAGGAATGGCGCGGCCTCAAGGTGCCCGGCCACGTGGACGAGGTCCTCAAGGCCGTGAAGTCCATCAAGGCCCTCAAGAAGGCGGCGTAAGCGCCTACAGCCGCGTTGCGCGCGGCATGCCGGGAGTGCCACGGCAACCGTGCATAATGGTTTCAATGCTGCTGCACGACGCAACGCTCTCCCACCCCCATAAAGCCGCCTCGGTCTCCAGGCGGCTTTTTGCTTTCTGACCCCTCCCGTCCTCCTCCCAAGGCCCGCACCATGCCCCTGCCCCCCGCACCGACGAAACGCGCCGCCCTGCTTTCTCCGGATGCCTTCCGCGCCACCGCCAAGTCCCGCATGGAAGACCCGCAGACCGAGGAAACCCTGGAGGAAGCCAGCCTGGCCGCACTGCCGGCCGATGGCATCCCCACGCCGCGCAAGGCCACCAGGAGCACCGCCCGCGGCGCTGCCGGCAGCGCCGGCCGCAAGCGTTCCGCATCCGCTCCCGCCGCGGAACCGGCCCCGGCACCCGTAGCCGCAGCCCCCGCGCCCGCCGCGGCGGACAGCACCTCCCGCCGAGGCGCAAAACGCCCTGCCGCCGCGCCAGCCACGGCGCCGGCCCCCGTCCAGCCGACCGTGCCGCAGACGCTGCGCGAGACAGTCCCCGCACGCGCTGCCGCTCCAACGCCCGAGGCCGCCGCCCGCCCCCGCAAAGGCCGCGGCACCGGCCCCACGAAGATGTTCGTGCTGGACACCAACGTCCTGCTGCACGATCCGACCAGCCTCTTCCGCTTCGAGGAGCACGACATCTTCCTGCCCATGATCGTGCTGGAGGAGCTCGACGGCCACAAGAAGGGCATGACCGAAGTGGCGCGCAACGGCCGGCAGGCAAGCCGCACGCTCGACCAGCTCGCCGCCACCCAGGGCGCCGACATCGCCCGCGGCCTCAAGCTGGATGCCACCGGCCAGCGCGCGGCCGGCGGCTGCCTGTACTTCCAGACCGAACCGCTGGACTACCACCTGCCCACCAGCCTGCCCGTGGGCAAGGCCGACAACCAGATCCTGGGCGTGGTGGAGGCGCTGCGCCAGAAATACGCGCCGCGCGAGGTGGTGCTGGTGTCCAAGGACATCAACATGCGCGTGAAGGCACGTGCGCTGGGCCTGAATGCGGAGGACTACCAGAACGACAAGGCACTGGAAGACGGCGACCTGCTGTACTCCGGCGTGCTGGCCCTGCCGGCCGACTTCTGGACGAAGACCGGCAAGAACGTCGAGAGCTGGCAAAGCGGCGCGCACACGTACTACCGCATCGGCGGACCCATCGTGCCGCAGCTCATGATCAACCAGTTCGTCTATTTCGAGGCCCCCGGCGAGCCCAGCCTGTTCGCGCGTGTCACCGAGATCCGCGACAAGACCGCCGTGCTGCAGACCCTCAAGGACTACGGCTCGGCCAAGAACACCGTCTGGGGCGTGAACACGCGCAACCGCGAGCAGAACTTCGCGATGAACCTGCTGATGGACCCGGAGGTCGATTTCGTCACGCTCACCGGCACGGCCGGCACGGGCAAGACACTGATGGCACTCGCCGCAGGCCTCACGCAGGTGCTGGACGAGCGCCGCTACACCGAGATCATCATGACCCGCGCCACCGTGAGCGTGGGCGAGGACATCGGCTTCCTGCCCGGCACCGAGGAAGAGAAGATGGGCCCCTGGATGGGCGCCCTGGACGACAACCTCGAATTCCTCGCCAAGGGCGACGGCGGCAACGCCGGCGAATGGGGCCGCGCGGCCACCAACGAGCTGATCCGCAGCCGCATCAAGATCAAGAGCATGAACTTCATGCGCGGCCGCACCTTCCTGAACAAGTACGTCATCATCGACGAGGCGCAGAACCTGACGCCCAAGCAGATGAAGACGCTGATCACGCGCGCGGGCCCGGGCACCAAGATCATCTGCATGGGCAACCTCGCGCAGATCGACACGCCCTACCTGACCGAAGGCTCCTCCGGCCTCACCTATGCGGTGGACCGCTTCAAGGGCTGGCCGCACAGCGGGCACATCACCCTGGCGCGCGGCGAGCGCTCGCGCCTTGCGGACTTCGCCAGCGAAGTGCTCTGACGCATGGCCATCAGCTGGATCACCGCTCTCCAGCTCGTCCCGTGGGACAAGGTGATCGAGGCCTCTCCGCAGCTCATCAAGGCCGCGAAGGGGCTGTTGCGCAGCCGGGGAGCGCGGGAGGCCGAACAGGCACAGGCGGACGAGGAAGCCGCACGCCTGGCGGCATCCGGAGCCCCGTCGCCACAGGAGCTGGCCCTGCAGCGCCTCGGCGCCCTGGAGGACCAGGTGCAGGCGCTGGAACAATCGCAGCGCCAGGCCCTGGAAGTCATCGAACAGCTCGCCCAGCAGAACGCCCAGCTCGTCGCCACCGTGAGCGCGCTGCGCACCGGTGCGCAGCGCCTGGTGGTGGCCTGCGGGGTGCTGGGCGTGGTGTTGCTGGGAACGGTGATCTACACCATCGCCAGGGTGTAGGGCGCAGAGCGGCGCAGGCTAGCCCTGGCCGGCGTCAGAAATCGTCGCCCGACCCCATGGCGAGGTTCTCGAACCGCGTCTGGTTCTTCTGGAAGAACAGCTTCACCGTGCCCGTGGGGCCGTTCCGCTGCTTGCCGATGATGACCTCGGCCACGTTGGGCTCCTTGGAGTCCTTGTTGTAGTAGTCGTCGCGGTAGATGAACATGATGATGTCCGCATCCTGCTCGATGGCGCCGGATTCGCGCAGGTCGGACATCATGGGACGCTTGTCGGTGCGCTGCTCCACCGAACGGTTGAGCTGCGAAAGCGCGATCACCGGGCACTGCAGCTCCTTGGCCAGCATCTTCAGCCCCCGCGAGATCTCGCCCAGTTCGGTCGCCCGGTTGTCGGCGCTGCCCGCGCCCGAGCCGCTCATGAGCTGCAGGTAGTCCACCACGATCAGGCCGAGCTTGCCGCACTGGCGGGCCAGGCGGCGGGCATTGGCCCGCAGTTCGCCCGGGGTCAGGCCCGGCGTTTCGTCGATGTGCAGCGACACGGTACGCAGGCGCTCGATGGCTTCGGTCAGGCGCGGCCATTCCTCGTCGGTCAGCTTGCCAGTCCGCAGGTTGCCCTGGTTCACGCGGCCGATCGAGCCCACGATACGCACGGCCAGCTGGGCGGCGCCCATTTCCATCGAGAAGATGGCCACGGGAAGGCCCTCGTTGAGCGCCACATGCTCGGCAATGTTCACGGCGAACGAGGTCTTGCCCATCGAAGGACGCGCGGCCAGCACGATCATGTCGCCGGCCTGCAGTCCCGAGGTCATGCGGTCCAGGTCGGCGAAACCCGTCGGCACGCCGGTCACGTCCATCGGGTTGTCCGCCATCTCCTGCACCTGGTCCAGCAGGTCCACCACCAGGGTGTCGAGCGACTGGAAGCCCTGCTTGTTGCGCGAGCCCTCCTCCCCGATGGCGAAGATCTTGGATTCGGCCTCGTCCAGGATCTTCTCGACCGTCTTGCCCTTCGGGTTGAAGGCCGTCGTGGAGATCTCGTCGCTCGCCGTGACCAGCTTGCGCAGGATGGAGCGCTCGCGCACGATCTCCGCGTAGCGCCGGATGTTGGTGGCGCTGGGAACGTATTGCGCCAGGTTGTTGAGGTAGGCCAGCCCGCCCACCTCCTCGGCCTTGCCCAGGCTCTGTAGCTCCCCGAAGACCGTGATCACGTCCGCCGGCTTGCTGGCATTCACCAGTTTGCCGATGGCCGAATAGATGAGCTGGTGCTCGTGCCGGTAGAAATCCCCATCCACCAGCAGGTCGCCCACCCGGTCCCAGGCCATGTTGTCGAGCAGCAACCCGCCCAGCACGCTGGACTCGGCCTCCAGCGAATGCGGAGGCATGCGCAACCGGGCCACCTCCTGGTCCGCCGGGGCGGAAGACGCGAAATCGGATTCGTGCAGCGGAGGAAAGTCGGAACTCATGGCAATCGATCCTTGCGCTTCCGGCACGGCAGCGGGGCCGGAAACTGTCGGTCAGTGGACAAGTCTGTGGAAAAGCCGTTCACAGCCGGTGGGCTGGCGGTGCACGGATGCCGCGCCAGAAAACGCAAAAGCCGCCTCGGGAGGCGGCTTTTGCCAGGGTGGAAAGCGCTCCGGCTTTCTGGCCGATCAGGCGGTTTCGCCGTACACGGACACGGTGACTTCCACCACCACGTCGGTGTGCAGGGCCACGCTCACCGTGGAATCGCCCACGGTCTTGATGGGGCCGTTGGGCAGGCGGACCTGCGACTTGGCGACCTTGTAGCCTTGCTTGTTCAGCTCTTCGGCGATGTCGTGGTTGGTGACGGAGCCGAACAGGCGGCCGTCCACGCCGGCCTTCTGCGTCAGCTTGACGGTCGTGCCGCCGAGCTTCTCGCCCTGGCCCTGGGCTTCAGCCAGCTTGGCGGCTGCAGCCTTTTCGAGTTCGACGCGCTTGGCTTCGAATTCGGCCTTGTTGGCTTCGGTGGCGCGGCGTGCGCGGCCCGAGGGGATCAGGAAATTGCGTGCGTAGCCGTCCTTGACCTTGACGATTTCGCCGAGGTTGCCGAGGTTGACCACTTTGTCGAGCAGGATGATTTGCATGGCTCTTGCTCCTCAGATCTTGTGCTGGTCGCTGTAGGGCACCAGGGCCAGGAAGCGCGCACGCTTGATGGCGGTGTTCAGCTGACGCTGGTAGATGGCGCGCGTGCCGGTCAGGCGCGCGGGGATGATCTTGCCGTTTTCGGCAATGAAGTCGCGCAGCGTGTCGACATCCTTGTAGTCGATCTCTTCGACGCCTGCGACCGTGAAGCGGCAGAAGCGCTTGCGCTTGAACAGCAGCGACTGGGTGTTGCGCTTCGGACGCTTGTCCTTGTTGAACTTCTTGAACGTGGCCATTTGGAAAGCCTCTTGAAAATTAATCTTGTTGAATGTCCTGGACGTGGAACACCAGACCCTTGGCGTTGCGCGGCGTGGCGAGGAAGCCCTGGAAGGTCCAGAGGCTGCCCAGTGCCTGCCGGGCGAGGCGTTCGGCCAATGCGCCGAAGGCCACCGCCTTCACCACCGCCGCAACGTCGCGCTGCACGCCTGCCTCGGACTGCTTCGAGCCGTGCTCGAGCTTCAGGTCCAGGGCGGGCAGGCCGGCCGGTGTGTATCGCAGAGGCTTGGTCTCCGCGATGCAGGCCGTCAGCGTCACGCTGTTGAGGGATTCCACGGCTCCCGGGGAAGCGGCGGATCAGCGCTCGTTGGCAGCGGCGAACTCGGCCTGGCTGGCCTTGCGTGCCTCTTCGCGCTCGACGGTCTTCATCATCGAGGAAGCGCCGGTCTCGGCCTTCTTCTTCACGACGGTCAGGTGGCGCAGCACGGCGTCGTTGAACTTGAAGGCATGCTCCAGTTCAGCCATCACGGCCTGGTCGGCCTCGATGTTCACGCAGAGGTAATGGGCCTTGGCGAGCTTGTTGATCATGTAGGCCAGCTGGCGGCGGCCCCAGTCTTCCACGCGGTGGATCTTGCCGCCGCCGGCAGTGATCATGCCCTTGTAGCGCTCCAGCATGGCTGGAACCTGTTCGCTTTGATCCGGATGGATCAGCAAGATGATTTCGTAGTGACGCATGTAATCTCCTTCTGGGATGAGCCACCCGCCGCGTCATGTGAAGCAGTGTGGCAAGGCAAAGCCGGCGATTATAGCCCCAGCCTCGCCGGCTTGTACACTCCTGGCGCCGGCATAAGCACTTCGCGCCCCGTCCGGGCAGCAGATGCCGGAATTTGGCGGGACTTCCGCTTGAAATCCCTCCCTTTGCACCCAGGTGCCGTGCGTCCATCGTTCATTCACTTACACCAGAACAACCGACATGTCCGATCAACAGCATCCAGCCCCCCAGAACGCCACGGCGCCGGCATCTCCGTCCGACAGCCCCGAAGCCGTGGAAGCGGCCATGGCCGCACATGCGGCGGACGAGCTGGGCCGCCTGCAGAATGAACTGGCCGAACTCAAGGCCAAGAGCGCCGACCTCGCCGACCAGTTCCTGCGCGCCAAGGCCGAAGCCGAGAACGCCCGCCGCCGCGCGGACGAGGAAGTCTCCAAGGCCCGCAAGTTCGGCATCGAGAGTTTCGCCGAGAGCCTGCTGCCCGTGGCCGACAGCCTGACGGCGGCGCTCGCCATCAAGGACGCCACGATCGAGCAGCTGCGCGAGGGCACCGACGCCACGCTGCGCCAGCTCACGTCCGCCCTCGAGCGCAACAAGGTGCTGGCGATCCAGCCGGGCGCGGGCGAAAAGTTCGACCCCCACCAGCACCAGGCCATCAGCATGGTGCCCGCCGAGCAGGAACCCAACACCATCGTGTCCGTGCTGCAGAAAGGCTACGTCATCGCCGACCGGGTGCTGCGCCCGGCCCTCGTCACGGTGGCGGCACCGAAGTGACGCCCCCCTCCGGCCCTCGCCGCCCGGCACGCCGCGGAAAGAAATTCCACGGGCCGACGGCTTGAAGCCGGACAAGTTATCCACAAGTTACTGGCTATCCAAATCCTTCAAGAATCGCGGAGAAAAACATGGGAAAAATCATCGGTATCGACCTGGGCACCACGAATAGCTGCGTCGCCATCATGGAGGGCAATACGACCCGCGTGATCGAGAACAGCGAAGGTGCCCGCACCACCCCGTCCATCATCGCCTACCAGGAAGACGGCGAGATCCTCGTCGGCGCCTCGGCCAAGCGCCAGGCCGTGACGAACCCCAAGAACACCATCTACGCCGCCAAGCGCCTGATCGGCCGCAAGTTCGAGGAAAAAGAGGTCCAGAAGGACATCGACCTCATGCCCTACACGATCGCCAAGGCCGACAACGGCGACGCCTGGGTGGAAGTGCGCGGCAACAAGCTGGCCCCGCCGCAGATCAGCGCCGAAGTGCTGCGCAAGATGAAGAAGACCGCCGAGGACTACCTGGGCGAGCCCGTCACCGAGGCCGTGATCACGGTGCCGGCGTACTTCAACGACGCCCAGCGCCAGGCCACCAAGGACGCCGGACGCATCGCGGGCCTGGACGTCAAGCGCATCATCAACGAACCCACGGCCGCAGCCCTGGCCTTTGGCCTGGACAAGCAGGAAAAGGGCGACCGCAAGATCGCCGTCTATGACCTGGGCGGCGGCACGTTCGACGTGTCCATCATCGAGATCGCCGATGTCGATGGCGAGAAGCAGTTCGAAGTGCTGTCCACCAACGGCGACACCTTCCTGGGCGGCGAGGACTTCGACCAGCGCATCATCGACTACATCATTGCCGAGTTCAAGAAAGAGCAAGGCGTGGACCTGTCCAAGGACGTGCTGGCCCTGCAGCGCCTGAAGGAAGCCGCCGAGAAGGCCAAGATCGAGCTGTCCTCCTCCGCCGCGACCGACATCAACCTGCCCTACATCACGGCCGACGCATCGGGCCCGAAGCACCTGAACATCAAGCTGACCCGCGCCAAGCTGGAAAGCCTGGTGGAAGAGCTGATCGAGCGCACCATCGCCCCCTGCCGCACGGCCATCAAGGACGCCGGCATCAGCGTGTCGGACATCCATGACGTGATCCTGGTCGGCGGCATGAGCCGCATGCCCAAGGTGCAGGAGAAGGTCAAGGAATTCTTCGGCAAGGAGCCGCGCAAGGACGTGAACCCCGACGAGGCCGTGGCCGTCGGCGCCGCCATCCAGGGCCAGGTGCTCTCGGGCGACCGCAAGGACGTGCTGCTGCTGGACGTCACCCCGCTGTCGCTGGGCATCGAGACCCTGGGCGGCGTGATGACCAAGATGATCACGAAGAACACCACGATCCCGACGAAGTTCGCGCAGACCTTCTCCACGGCCGACGACAACCAGCCGGCCGTGACGATCAAGGTGTTCCAGGGCGAGCGCGAGATCGCCAGCGCCAACAAGCTGCTGGGCGAATTCAACCTGGAAGGCATTCCGCCGGCCGGCCGCGGCGTGCCGCAGATCGAGGTGACCTTCGACATCGACGCCAACGGCATCCTGCACGTGAGCGCCAAGGACAAGGGCACGGGCAAGGAGAACAAGATCACCATCAAGGCGAACTCGGGCCTGTCCGAGGACGAGATCCAGAAGATGGTGAAGGATGCCGAGCTCAACGCCGCCGACGACAAGAAGAAGCTGGAGCTGGTGCAGGCCCGCAACCAGGGCGAGGCCGCGGTCCACAGCGTGACCAAGAGCCTGTCCGAGCATGGCGACAAGCTCGATGCCGGCGAGAAGGAGAAGATCGAGGCCGCGGTGAAGGACCTCGAGACCGCGCTCAAGGGCGAGGACAAGGCCGCGATCGAGGAAAAGACCAACGCCCTGATGGCAGCGAGCCAGAAGCTCGGCGAGAAGATGTACGCCGATGCACAGGCAGCCGCCGCCGCGGCGGGTGCCGGCGCGGAAGCCGGACCGGCCGCCGGCCAGGCCGCATCCTCCGCGGGTGGCGCGTCCTCCGCACCGCACGACGACAACGTGGTGGACGCCGAAGTGAAGGAAGTCAAGAAGGGCTGACGACGCCGCGCGCACCCACTGGGCGCGCGTGCCTTCCCTAGCCGCCGCGCCGTGCCCTTTCCCCCGAGGGCCTGCGCGGCGTTCGTGTTCCCAAAGGACCCGGAAACACCATGTCCAAACGAGACTTTTACGAAGTCCTGGGCGTTCCCAAGAACGCCTCGGACGAAGAGATCAAGAAGGCCTATCGCAAGCTGGCGATGAAGCACCACCCCGACCGCAACCAGGGTGATGCCGCCAAGCCGGCCGAGGAGAAGTTC
This sequence comes from Paracidovorax oryzae ATCC 19882, assembly GCF_000687165.1. Lineage (GTDB taxonomy): Bacteria > Pseudomonadota > Gammaproteobacteria > Burkholderiales > Burkholderiaceae_C > Paracidovorax > Paracidovorax oryzae. The sequence continues at coordinate 197,508 of NZ_JMKU01000005.1, forward strand.
AAGGAGGCCAAGGAGGCCTACGAGATGCTCTCCGATCCGCAGAAGCGCGCGGCCTACGACCAGTTCGGGCACGCCGGCGTGGATCCCAACATGCGCGGCCCCGGTGGTGCCGGAGCGGAAGGCTTCGGCGGTTTCGCGGAAGCGTTCGGCGACATCTTCGGCGACATGTTCGGCGGCCGCCGGGGTGCCGGCGGCGGGCGGCAGGTCTATCGCGGCAACGACCTCAGCTATGCGATGGACATCACGCTGGAGGAAGCCGCCAAGGGCAAGGAAGCGCAGATCCGCATCCCCACCTGGGAGAACTGCGAGACCTGCCACGGCAGCGGCGCCAAGCCCGGCACCAGCGCCAAGACCTGCACGACCTGCTCGGGCACGGGCACGGTGCAGATGCGCCAGGGCTTCTTCAGCGTCCAGCAGACCTGCCCCCACTGCCGCGGCACGGGCAAGATCATTCCCGAGCCGTGCGTAACCTGCCACGGCCAGGGCAAGGTCAAGAAGCAGAAGACGCTGGAAGTGAAGATCCCCGCCGGCATCGACGACGGCATGCGCATCCGCAGCGTCGGCAATGGCGAGCCGGGCACCAATGGCGGGCCTCCGGGCGACCTCTACATCGAGATCCGCCTGAAGAAGCACGAGATCTTCGAGCGCGACGGCGACGACCTGCACTGCCAGGTGCCGGTGAGCTTCATCACCGCGGCCCTCGGCGGCGAGATCGAAGTGCCCACGCTGCAGGGCAAGGCGGCCATCGACATCCCGGAAGGCACCCAGGCCGGCAAGCAGTTCCGGCTGCGCGGCAAGGGGATCAAGGGCGTGCGCTCCAGCTATCCCGGAGACCTGTACTGCCACATCGTGGTCGAGACGCCGGTCAAGCTGACGGAGCACCAGCGCAAACTGCTGCGCGAGCTGGACGAATCCCTCAAGAAGGGGGGCGCGAAGCACTCCCCCAGCGGAGAGAGCTGGACGGACCGGCTGAAGAACCTCTTCACCTGATCTCCGGCGCATCCACCGCACGCCGCCCCGCGCACTGCGCCGGGCGGCTTTTTTACGTCCCGGCGTCCGCCATCGCGATGTGCGACGTCGCATTCCGCGATGGCTGGATCCCACCATCCAGAGGACAATGCCATCAAGGCTTCTCTTTTGAAGAAGCCGGACTCCCTGCCCCATGAAAAGCCCCGACCGCCATTTCGCGCGCCGCATCGACCTGACGTCGCTGCAGCTGTTCGTGGCCGTCTGCGAGCTGGGCAGCATCGGACGGGCCGCGGAGCGCGAATTCATCGCGGCGTCCGCGGTCAGCAAGCGCCTGTCGGACCTCGAAGCGGCCGTGGGCTCCGCGCTGCTGTACCGGCACAGCCGGGGCGTGACCCTGACGCCGGCCGGCGAAAGCCTGCTGCACCATGCGCGCACCGTGCTTTTCGGGCTGGAGCGCATGCAGGGCGAACTGAGCGAATACGCCGACGGCGTGCGCGGCCATGTGCGGGTGCACGCGAACATTTCCGCCATCGTGCAGTTCCTGCCCGAGGACCTCGGGGCCTTCGCCAGGGAGCATGCCCAGGTCAAGATCGACCTGCAGGAGCACCTGAGTCCCGACGTCCTGCACGCCGTGCGCGAAGGCGCGGCCGACCTGGGCCTGTGCCATACCGGCGACGGCGCCGAACCGCAGGAGCTGCAGAGCCGCCCCTACCGCAGCGACAGGCTGGTGCTCGTGGTGCCCGAGGGGCATCCGCTGGCGGGACGGCCCGCGGTCCGGTTCGAGGAAGTGCTCGACTGGGACATCGTCGGCCTGCAGGCCAACAGCAGCATCAGCCTCGCCATGCGGCGCGGAGCGGCGCGCGCCGGGCGCCCCCTGCGCCAGCGCATCCAGGTCACGGGCCTGGACGCCATGTGCCGCATGATCGACAACGGCCTCGGCATCGGGCTGCTCCCCGACCGGGCCTTCGCGCTGATGCGCGGCGTGGGGCGGCTGCAGCCGGTCGCCCTGGACGAGCCCTGGGCCGAACGCTCGCTCCGGCTCGTCGCGCGGGACTTCGGCAGCCTGCCGGTGACGGCGCGGCTGCTGGCCGACCACCTGGCTCCGCCGGAACGCAAGGCCTGTTCCTAGAATCCACCCATCCATCCCCACCCTGAACCAGCCCACGAGAGAACACACCATGGGACGCACCCTGTACGACAAGATCTGGGACGAGCACGTCGTCCATACCGAAGAGGACGGCACGGCCATCCTCTATATCGACCGCCACCTGGTGCATGAAGTGACCAGCCCGCAGGCGTTCGAGGGCATCCGCCAGGCCGGACGCAAGGTCTGGCGCGTCAGTTCCATCGTGGCCACGGCCGACCACAACACGCCCACCACCGGCTGGGAGCGTGGCTACGACGGCATCGAGGACCCGATCAGCAAGGAACAGATCACCACGCTGGACAAGAACATCGCCGAAGTGGGCGCCGCCGCCTTCTTCCCGTTCATGAGCAAGCGCCAGGGCATCGTCCACGTGATCGGCCCCGAGAACGGTGCCACCCTGCCCGGCATGACCGTGGTCTGCGGCGACAGCCACACCAGCACGCACGGTGCGTTCGGCGCCCTGGCGCACGGCATCGGCACCAGCGAGGTCGAGCACGTGATGGCCACGCAGACCCTGCTGGCCAAGAAGGCGAAGAACATGCTGATCCGCGTGGAGGGCCAGGTCGCCCCCGGCGTGACGGCCAAGGACATCGTGCTGGCCATCATCGGCAGGATCGGCACGGCCGGCGGCACGGGCTACACCATCGAGTTCGCGGGCCCTGCCATCCGCGCGCTCAGCATGGAAGGCCGCATGACGGTCTGCAACATGGCCATCGAGGCCGGCGCCCGCGCGGGCCTGGTGGCGGTGGACGACAAGACCATCGAGTACGTGAAGAACCGGCCGCTCTCCCCCACCGGCGTGGAATGGGACCAGGCCGTCGCCTACTGGAAGACGCTGCATTCGGATGCCGATGCGCACTTCGACACCGTCGTCACACTGAACGGCGCCGACATCGTTCCGCAGGTCACCTGGGGCACCTCGCCCGAGATGGTGCTGGGCGTGGACGCCAGCGTGCCCGACCCGGACAAGGAAAAGGACCCGAACAAGCGCAGCGCCATCGAGCGCGCGCTCACCTACATGGCACTGGAGCCCGGCAAGCCGCTGAACGACATCTTCGTGGACAAGGTGTTCATCGGCAGCTGCACCAACAGCCGCATCGAGGACATGCGCGAAGCTGCTGCCGTGGTGAAGAAGCTGGGCCAGAAGGTCGCCAAGAACATCAAGGTGGCGATGGTGGTGCCCGGCTCGGGCCTGGTGAAGGAACAGGCCGAGCGCGAGGGCCTGGACCAGGTCTTCAAGGCCGCGGGCTTCGAGTGGCGCGAACCCGGCTGCTCCATGTGCCTGGCCATGAACGCCGACCGCCTGGAGCCCGGCGAGCGCTGCGCGTCCACCAGCAACCGCAACTTCGAAGGCCGCCAGGGCGCGGGCGGGCGCACCCACCTGGTCAGCCCCGCCATGGCGGCCGCCGCGGCCGTGCACGGGCACTTCGTGGACATCCGCAAGTTCGCCTGACCGCCGCCAGCCCTTCCAGGAATCCGCCATGAAAACCTTCACCGCCCTGTTCGCGCTGGCCCTGGGCCTGCTGCTGGCCGGCTGCAACACCGTCAAGGGCATGGGCCAGGACGTGCAGCGCGCCGGCAGCGCCATCGAACGCGCCGCCAAGTAATCCGAACCGAACCGCAACGGACACTGCCATGCAGAAATTCACCCTCCACAAAGGCCTCGTGGCCCCCATGGACCGCGAGAACGTCGATACCGACGCCATCATCCCCAAGCAGTTCCTCAAGTCGATCAAGAAGACGGGCTTCGGCCCCAACCTGTTCGACGAATGGCGCTACCTGGACCAGCCCGGCCAGCCCGGCGTGCCGGAATCGGCCCGCAAGCCCAATCCCGACTTCGTGCTGAACCAGCCGCGCTACGCGGGCGCCTCCATCCTGCTGGCGCGCAAGAACTTCGGCTGCGGGTCGAGCCGCGAGCACGCGCCCTGGGCGCTGGACCAGTATGGCTTCCGCGCCATCATCGCGCCGAGCTTCGCCGACATCTTCTTCAACAACAGCTTCAAGAACGGCCTGCTGCCCATCGTTCTGCCCGAGGCCACGGTCTCCCAGCTGTTCGACGAGGTGCATGCCTTCCCCGGCTACGAACTGACCGTCGATCTGGAGCGCCAGGTCATCGTGCGCGCCCAGGGCGCCGAGATCCCGTTCGAGGTGAACGCCTTCCGCAAGTACTGCCTGCTCAACGGCTTCGACGACATCGGCCTCACGCTGCGCCAGGCCGACAAGATCCGCGCCTTCGAGGCGGAGCGGCTGGCCACCAAGCCCTGGCTCGCGCACACCATGCCGGCCTGATTCCCCGAGACCTTCTTCGCAACCGCACCCGAGAGAAAACCCAATGAAAATCGCAGTCCTGCCCGGCGACGGCATCGGCCCCGAAATCGTGGCCGAGGCCGTGAAGGTGCTCGAAACGCTCGACCTTCCCTTCGAAATGGAGTCCGCCCTGGTCGGCGGCGCGGCCTATGAAGCCCACGGCCATCCCCTGCCCGAAGCCACGCTGAAACTCGCCCAGCAAGCCGAAGCGGTGCTGTTCGGCGCCGTGGGCGACTGGAAGTACGACAAGCTCGACCGCCCCCTGCGCCCCGAGCAGGCCATCCTGGGCCTGCGCAAGAACCTGGGCCTGTTCGCCAACTTCCGCCCGGCCATCTGCTACGAGCAGCTCACGCATGCCTCCAGCCTCAAGCCCGAACTCGTCGCGGGCCTGGACATCCTCATCATCCGCGAGCTGACGGGCGACATCTACTTCGGCCAGCCGCGCGGCCGGCGCACTGCTGCCGACGGCCACTTCCCGGGCGCCGAGGAAGCGTTCGACACCATGCGCTACTCGAAGCCGGAGATCGAGCGCATCGCCCACGTGGCCTTCCAGGCCGCGCGCAAGCGCAGCAAGAAAGTCACGAGCGTGGACAAGGCCAACGTGCTGGAGACCTTCCAGTTCTGGAAGGACGTGGTCACCGAAGTGGGCCAGCAGTACCCGGACGTGGAGCTGCAGCACATGTACGTGGACAACGCCGCCATGCAGCTCGTGAAGGCGCCCAAGGCGTTCGACGTGGTGGTCACCGGCAACATGTTCGGCGACATCCTCTCGGACGAAGCCTCCATGCTCACAGGCTCCATCGGCATGCTGCCCTCGGCCAGCCTGAACGCGAAGAACCAGGGCCTCTACGAGCCCAGCCACGGCAGCGCGCCCGACATCGCCGGCAAGGGCGTGGCCAACCCCCTGGCCACCATCCTGTCCGCCGCGATGATGCTGCGCTTCAGCCTGAACCAGGAAGCCGCCGCCCAGCGCATCGAGGCCGCGGTGCAGAAGGTGCTCGCCCAGGGCCTGCGCACGCCCGACATCTGGAGCGAAGGCACGACCAAGGTCGGCACCGTCCAGATGGGCGATGCCGTGGTGAAGGCGCTGGCGCGCTGACACCCGCCTGTTCCGCTTTGAAGCAGCGGCCCCCAGGGGCCGTTTTTTTCGGCTTTCGCCCGGCGCATCATGGGTCCGGATGCGGCCAGACAGCCGGCGCGGCCCTGCGCAGACTTCCGTGCATGTTCCACCAACGCACCGGAGTCCGCAGCATGCCTTCCCTCGACCATCGCATCGCCATCGTCACGGGCGCCAGCTCGGGCATCGGCCGGGCTGCCGCCCTGCTCTTCGCGCGGCAGGGCGCGCGCGTCGTGGCCGGAGCGAGGCGGCAGGCGGAACTGGACCGGCTCGTGGCGGAGATCCAGGATGCCGGCGGGCGGGCCACCGCACTGGCCGGCGACGTCTGCGATGCCGCCTACGCCGAAGCCCTGGTGCAGGAGGCAGTCGGGCGGTTCGGCGGGCTGGACATCGCCTTCAACAACGCCGGCACGCTCGGACCCCTCGGCCCCACGACCGACATCCCTCCGGACGACTGGCGCCGCACGCTGGACACCAATCTCGGCAGCGCATTCCTCGGCGCGCGGCAGCAGATCCCCGCCATGCGGGAGCGCGGCGGCGGCTCCATCATCTTCACCTCGACTTTCGTCGGCTACACCGCCGGGTTCGCGGGCGTGGCGGCGTACGCGGCCAGCAAGTCCGGCCTGATCGGGCTGGCACAGGCCCTGGCGGCCGAATATGGCGCCGAGGGAATACGCGTCAATGCGCTGCTGCCCGGCGGCACCGACACCCCCATGGCAAGGGAGATGAACGGCAGCCCCGAGGCCCTGGCCCAGGTGGCCCGGCTGCACGCCCTGCGGCGGCTGGCGCACCCCGGGGAAATCGCGCAGGCGGCGCTCTACCTGGCCTCGGACGCATCGTCCTTCGTCACAGGCACCGCGATGCTGGTGGACGGGGGCATCTCGGTCCTGCGCGGCTGAGCAGCGCGGCCACCTGTGGCGCGGCCGCGACGCGCACCAGGCTCTCGCCGCCTGCATGCGTATCTCCGCGTACCCCGTGCCCCCGGGCATCCGCTAAAATCGTCTTTCATGTTTGCCGCTTGCCCGTTCGCCCTGAACACCGCCTCTGCCGCCCTGGCAGGCGTGGCCACGCGCGCATTCACCACCAAAACCACGACCACCATTAAGGGCTGATCCAGCCTAGTTCGTCGTGCGCCCTTCCTGGCCCTGACGAGCCAGGCGAGCAGTCCCGGTCGGGCACTGTTTCTTAAACTGAAAGGGCGTTGAAATGAGCAAGTTGGTAGGGTTGGTCGGCTGGCGCGGCATGGTCGGCTCGGTCCTGATGGAACGCATGGAGGCCGAGGGCGATTTCGGCCTCATCGAGCCGCTTTTCTTCTCCACCTCGAACGCAGGCGGCAAGGCTCCGGCACAGGCCAAGAACGAAACCACGCTGCAGGATGCGTTCGACATCAACGCCCTCAAGCGCTGCGACATCATCCTCACCGCCCAGGGCGGCGACTACACCACGGAAGTCTTCACCAAGCTGCGCGATGCCGGCTGGAAGGGCCACTGGATCGACGCAGCCTCCACGCTGCGCATGAAGGATGACGCCGTGATCGTGCTCGATCCGGTCAACATGCCCGTCATCAAGGATTCGCTCGCCCAGGGCGGCAGGAACTGGATCGGCGGCAACTGCACGGTCAGCTGCATGCTCATGGGCGTGGGCGCGCTGTACAAGGCCGGCCTCGTCGAGTGGATGAGCACCCAGACCTACCAGGCAGCCAGCGGCGGCGGCGCGCAGCACATGCGCGAACTGCTCACGCAGTACGGCACGCTGAATGCCGAAGTGCGCCCGCTGCTGGACGACCCGAAGAGCGCCATCCTGGAGATCGACCGCAAGGTCATCGCCAGGCAGCGCAGCCTCTCCGAGGCGGAGACGGCCAACTTCGGCGTGCCGCTGGGCGGCAGCCTGATCCCCTGGATCGACAAGGACCTGGGCAACGGCATGTCGAAGGAAGAGTGGAAGGGCATGGCCGAGACCAACAAGATCCTCGGCCAGGGCGAAGGCTTCGGCACCCAGGCCGTGCCGGTGGACGGCTTCTGCGTGCGCGTGGGTGCCATGCGCTGCCACAGCCAGGCACTGACCTTCAAGCTGAAGAAGCACGTGCCCGTGGCCGACATCGAGGCCATGATCGCCGCCGACAACGAGTGGGTGAAGGTGGTGCCGAACACGCGCGAAGCCACCCTTCGCGACCTGACGCCCGTCGCCGTGACCGGCACGATGACCATCCCGGTCGGCCGCGTCCGCCAGCTCGCCATGGGCCCGGACTATATCGGCGCCTTCACCATCGGCGACCAATTGCTGTGGGGTGCCGCCGAGCCGCTGCGCCGCATGCTGCGCATCCTGCTGGACGCCTGATCGCGACGTCTTCCTGCCCGGACTGGATGTAACCGGGATACGGGATTCACGCACGCTTTGTTACGAGTCGTTGTCCTACGACAACATGCAAAAACCGCCCCTCGCGACCCTCCCGTGGAGGTGATCGCGCGGGCCCCGGTGCCTCGCTTGTCACTGCAAAACATTGATGCTATGGTGCTTTTTACATATTTTCACGCGTGAGCGCGGAACCGGGTTCGTCCCGCTTCCGCGCTTTTCGCGAAGGCTCAAACTTGATCGGCTGATGGCACACATGCATCGTTGGAAACTATCTGCTCTGGCCGCGGCGGCCCTCGTCTCGACCGGCTTCTACACCTCCGATGCCAGTGCCCTTTCCCTGGGGCGCCTGTCGGTCCAGTCGGCCCTGGGCGAACCGCTGCGGGCCGAAATCGACCTGCCGCAGATCACGGCCGCCGAAGCGGAATCCCTGCGTGCCGCCCCGGCCTCCGCGCAGACCTATCGTGCGCAGGGCCTGGAGTTCTCCCCCACCCTCAACGACCTGCAGGTGCGGCTGCAGCGCAAGGCCGACGGCTCCATGGTCCTGCGCCTGACCACCAGCCGCCCCGTCAACGACCCCTTCGTGGACCTGGTTCTGGACACCAGCTGGAACGCGGGCCAGCTCGTGCGCAGCTACACCCTGCTTCTCGATCCTCCCGCCAGCCGCCGAGAGGCGCCGGCCCCCACCGCCACCGCGCAGGCAGGCGCGGCCCCCTCGCCCGTGCCGCAGGCCACGGCTCCGTCCCGCCCGGCAGCGCCCGCGCCGCAACCACGCGCCGAGGCGCTGGCGCCGTCTCCTGCGGCAGCGCCCGCGCCGGCCGCCCCGCCGGCGGCCCGCCCCCAACGCCCGGCCACCGCTTCGGCGCCAGCGCCCGCGACGCCCTCGGGAGCCCCCGAGAGCGTGGTGGTGCGCCCCGGCGACACGGCCGGCCGCCTGGCCGGCGCCTACCGCCCTGCAGGGGTCTCGCTGGACCAGATGCTGGTGGCCATGATGCGCGCGAACCCGGACGCCTTCATCCGCGGCAACGTGAACCGCATGAAGTCGGGCGCGGTGCTGGATATCCCGAGCGAGGCGCAGGCCCGTGCCACGCCGCCCGCGGAAGCGCGGCAGATCATTGCGGCGCAAAGCCGCGACTTCAACGAATTCCGCCGCCGTCTCGCCGGTGCAGCCCCTTCCGCCGAAGTGGCTGCGGCCGAACGCTCTGCCAGCGGCCGCGTGCAGACGCAGGTCGAAGACCGCAAGGCCGCGACCGCCGCACCCGACAAGCTCACGCTCTCCAAGGGTGCCATGCGCGGCCAGCGCGCCGCCGAGGAGCAGTTGGCGCGCGACAAGCAGGCCGGGGCGGATTCCGCCCGCATGGCCGAGCTGTCGAAGAACATCTCCGAACTGAACAAGCTGGGGGCCGCGTCCGCACCGGCGGGCGCTCCCGCGCCGGCCGCTGCCGCCTCAGCCGCACAACCCGGCCGCATCGCCGTGCCGGTCGGTGCTCCTCCGGCCTCGGCGCCGGCGCCTGCTGCATCCGCGCCAGCGCCGGCGGCCAGCGCTCCCTCCGCGGCACCGGCTGCCGCAGCGGCCTCGGCAACGGCTTCCGCTCCAGCGCCGGCTCCGACGCAGGAAACGGCGGCACCTGCGCCAGCAGCAGCCAGCGCCACTGCGTCTGGAGCCTCGGCCGCTGCAGCGCCCGCCCCGGCTCCGGCTCCGGCTCCGGCTGCACGCCCGCAAACGCCTCCCCCGGCCGCGCCGCCGGAAGAGCCCGGATTCCTGGATTCCCTGCTGGAGAACCCGATGCTGCCGCTGGCCGGCGGCGGCCTGCTGGCACTGCTGCTGGGCTACGGCGTGTACCGGACGGTGCAGAACCGGCGCAACCGCAACGCGGTGGACAGCTCCTTCCTCGAAAGCAAGCTGCAGCCAGACTCCTTCTTCGGTGCGAGCGGCGGGCAGCGTGTGGATACCGCCAGCAGCCAACTCACCACGGGCGCATCGTCGATGGCGTACTCGCCCAGCCAGCTCGACGCGGGCGGCGACGTGGACCCCGTGGCCGAAGCCGATGTCTACCTGGCCTACGGCCGTGACCTGCAGGCGGAAGAAATCCTCAAGGAGGCCCTGCGCCACAGCCCCGACCGTACCGCGGTGCATGTGAAACTGGCAGAGATCTACGCCAAGCGGCAGGACCGCAAGGCGCTCGACGCCGTGGCCCAGGACGTATTCCGCCTGACCGACGGACACGGCATGGACTGGAACCGCGTCGCGGACCTCGGCCGCAGCATCGATCCGGAGAATCCCCTGTACCAGCCGGGAGGCCGTCCCCCGATGCTGGACGACGATGCGGCGAACCACCTGCCTGCCGAAGGATTCGCCAGCACCCTGACCGACGGTCGCACGGCCGCTGGTGCCGCCGCGGTCGGAGCGGCAGCCGGCGCTGCCGCAGCCACCGCGGCAGCGATGCCACCCGATCTCGACCTGGACCTGGATCTCGACCTGCCGGACGACGCGCTGACCGAGGCGCCCGTCCTGCCTCCCGCGGCACCCGGAGCCTTCGCCGCAGCGGCGGCCACGGCAGCGACGGCCTCTCCAGCCAGCGCGGCCCCTGCCCCGGCGGAGGCCGCGGAGCCGGTGCTGGAGTTCGACCCGCTGCCCACCACGCCGCTGCCGATGGCCGGCAATGCCGCCCCGCAGTCCGCTCCGACGCCGGCGCCGGAACTGGACTTCCCCGATGACCTGTCGTTGGCGGACTCGGCCCCTGCCTCGCTGGAGCCGGAGGCCGCTCCCGCCTCAGCTCCTGTCCCGCTCGAATTCGACCTGGGCGATCTGTCGCTGGACCTGGACGCACCCTCCGCCGGCCGCGTGGAGCCGCCCGCGGCGGGTGCAGAGCCCGCCACTGCCGCCATGGAGCCCGGCGAAGCGGCCGGCGACGCCGCAGGGCTGCCGGACGACCCGCTGGCCACCAAGCTGGCGCTGGCCGAAGAGTTCAACGCCATCGGGGACGCCGAAGGCGCTCGCACGCTGGTCGAGGAAGTCATCGCGGAATCCTCGGGCCCGCTCAAGGCCCGGGCACAGCGCCTGCTGGCCGAACTGGGTTGATGGCCGGGCAGTCCGCGACCGGGCGGGCCCGGCGCACGGGCGGGCGGCCATGAGGGTGGCGCTGGGCGTCAGCTACAACGGTTCCGCCTACCGCGGCTGGCAGAGCCAGCCCGGTGGCGCGACAGTGCAGGACCGCCTCGAGGCGGCCCTCGCGCGATTCGCCACGCACGAGGTGTCCACGATCTGCGCCGGGCGCACGGATGCCGGGGTGCACGGCCTCATGCAGGTGGTGCACTTCGATACGCCGCTGGACCGGACGCCGTTCTCCTGGGTGCGCGGCACCAACACGTTCCTGCCGCCGGACATCGCCGTGCAGTGGGCGCGCCCCGTGCCGGAGGCCTTCCATTCGCGCGCCAGCGCCACGGCCCGCCGGTACGCCTACGTGCTGCTGCAGTCGCCCGTGCGTCCGAGCGTTGAATCGGGACGGGTGGGCTGGGTGTTCCACGCCCTGGATGGGGACGCCATGCGTGCCGCTGCGCGGCACCTGCTCGGCGAACACGACTTCACCTCCTTCCGCGCCTCCGCATGCCAGGCCAAGTCGCCCGTCAAGACACTGCGCCGCATCGAGATCACGCAGCGCGGCACGGGTAGGGTGCCGGCAGGCCAGGCCTCGGGCGACCGTGGCGACGTACCCACCTGCTACTGGCGATTCGAGTTCGAGGGCAATGCCTTCCTGCACCACATGGTGCGCAACATCATGGGATGCCTCGTGGCGGTCGGGCAGGGGCAGCATCCGGCCGACTGGATGCAGGCCGTGCTGCAGGCGCGCTCGCGGGACGCGGCGGCGCCCACGTTCTCCCCGGACGGCCTGTACTTTCTCGGCCCGCTCTACGATCCGGCCTGGGGACTGCCCGACCATACCGCTGCGTATGATTGGCTGCCCTGACGGCAGGCCCCGCGGCTGAGCCGTTGCATTGCCCGGCGCCCGGCGGGCCCGGTACGCGCCTGCGGCAGCCCCATCCGCATACCTCCATGTCTTCGTCCATGCCTTCATCCGCCCCTGACACGCCCCTGCCGGAAAGCCGGCGCGGCGACGCTCCAGCCTCCCGCACGCGCATCAAGATCTGCGGCATCACCCGCGAGCAGGACCTGGACGCTGCCGTCCAGGCCGGCGCCGATGCGGTGGGGTTCGTGCTGTATCCGAAAAGCCCGCGCGCGGTGACGGTGCAGCGCGCCGCCGCGCTCGCGCGCCGCCTGCCCCCCTTCGTCACGCCCGTGCTGCTGTTCGTGAATGCCGGAGCCGCGGAAGTGGCGGCCGCCTGCGAGGAGATCCCGGGCGCCACACTGCAATTCCACGGCGACGAAAGCCCCGAGGCCTGCCAGGCAGCGGCTGGCGCGGGACGGCGGCCTTTCGTGCGGGCGGCCCGCATTCCCCTGGACGCGCACGCCCCCGCGTTCGACCTCGTACAATTCGCCGAGCAATACTCTCACGCCCAGGCCATCCTGCTCGACGCCCATGTCGAAGGCTATGGCGGCGGCGGCAAGGCATTCAATTGGTCACTCCTTCCACCAAGCGTCGGCTCTCACCTCGTTTTGTCTGGTGGACTCACGCCTGCAAACGTGACCGATGGCATCTTGCAGGTGCGGCCGCGCGGCCTCTCGCTCGCGGTTGACGTCAGTTCCGGCGTGGAAGCCGAAGGCCCCGACGGCCGTCCGCTGCGGGGCATCAAGGACGCCGGCAAGATCCAACGCTTCATCGCCGCCGTGCGCGCGGCCGATGGGCATTTTGCGAAGAACGATTGATGCTTTCCTACCAACAGCCCGACGCTTCGGGCCACTTCGGCCGCTATGGCGGCAGTTTCGCGAGCGAGACGCTCACGCATGCCCTCACCGAGCTGCGCGAGGCGTATGCGCGCTATCAGAACGACCCGGAGTTCCTGAAGGAATTCCACAGCGAACTCGCGCACTTCGTGGGCCGGCCATCGCCCGTCTACCATGCCGCGCGCATGAGCCGCGAGATGGGCGGCGCGCAGATCTTCCTCAAGAGGGAAGACCTCAACCACACGGGCGCGCACAAGATCAACAACGTGATAGGCCAGGCCATGCTCGCCCGCCGCATGGGCAAGCCGCGCGTGATCGCCGAGACCGGCGCGGGCCAGCACGGCGTGGCCACCGCCACCATCTGCGCGCGCTACGGCCTCGAATGCGTGGTGTACATGGGCGCGGAAGACGTGAAGCGCCAGAGCCCCAACGTCTATCGCATGAAGCTGCTGGGCGCCACCGTGGTGCCCGTGGAGTCGGGCAGCCGCACGCTCAAGGACGCGCTCAACGAGGCCATGCGCGACTGGGTCGCGAACGTGGACAACACCTTCTACATCATCGGCACCGTGGCGGGCCCGCACCCCTATCCCATGATGGTGCGCGACTTCCAGAGCGTGATCGGCACCGAATGCCTCGCGCAGATGCCCGGCATGCTGGCCGAGCAGCGCATCGCCGCCGAGCACCCCGACGCGGTGATCGCCTGCGTGGGCGGCGGCAGCAACGCGATGGGCATCTTCCATCCCTACATCCCGTACGAGAAGACGCGCCTCATCGGAGTGGAAGCCGCCGGCGAAGGGCTGGACAGCGGCAAGCATTCGGCATCGCTGCAGCGCGGCAGCGCGGGCGTGCTGCACGGCAACCGAACGTTCATCCTCCAGGACGAGAACGGCCAGATCACCGAGACCCACAGCATCAGCGCCGGCCTGGACTACCCCGGCGTCGGGCCCGAGCATGCCTGGCTGCAGGAGATCGGCCGCGCCGAGTACGTGGGCATCACCGACAAGGAAGCGCTCGACGCCTTCCACTACCTCTGCCGCACCGAGGGCATCATCCCGGCGCTGGAATCCAGCCATGCCGTGGCCTACGCGATGCAGCTCGCCAGGACCCTGCGCGCCGACCAGTCCATCCTCGTGAACCTGTCAGGCCGCGGGGACAAGGACATCGGCACGGTGGCGGATCTCTCGGGCGTGGACTTCTACGACCGCCCGTCCATGCGGGGCCATGCCGTCAAGGGAGGGCCCGCAGCATGAGCGCCGACATGACGACTTCCGCGCCCCTGGCAGCGACGGAGCCCGCCCAGGGCCGCATCGGGGCGACGTTCGCCGACCTGCAGGCCCGCGGCCGCAAGGCCCTCATTCCCTACGTCACCGCCGGCTTCCCGTTCGCGGACATCACGCCTGCGCTGATGCACGGCATGGTGGAGGCCGGTGCCGACGTGATCGAGCTCGGCGTTCCGTTCTCCGACCCCATGGCCGACGGCCCGGTGATCCAGAAGGCCGGGGAAAAGGCCCTCGCCATGGGCGTGGGCATGGCCCAGGTGCTCGGCTACGTGCGCGAGTTCCGCCAGCGCAACACGAAGACCCCGGTGGTGCTCATGGGCTACGCCAACCCGGTGGAGCGCTACGACCAGCGCCACGGCGAGGACGCCTTCGTGCGCGACGCGGCCCAGGCCGGCGTGGACGGGGTGCTGATCGTGGACTACCCCCCCGAGGAATGCGAGGACTTCGCCGCCCGGCTGCGCGCGCAGGGCATGGACCTGATCTTCCTGCTGGCGCCCACCAGCACGGAGCAGCGCATGCAGCAGGTGGCGCGCGTCGCGAGCGGCTACGTGTACTACGTCTCTCTCAAGGGCGTGACCGGCTCGGGCGCCCTCGACACCTCGGCCGTGGAAGCGATGCTGCCGGTGATCCGCCGCCATGTGCACATCCCTGTCGGCGTGGGTTTCGGTATCCGCGATGCGGCCACCGCGCAGGCCATCGGCCGTGTCGCGGATGCCGTGGTGATCGGCAGCCGCATCATCCAGCTGCTGGACGACCAGCCCCACGAGCGGGTCGTGCCCCTGGCCGTGGACTTCCTGCGGGGGGTGCGCAAGGCGCTCGACACGTAGAATCCAGGGATCATCCCCCTGAGCGGCTTTGCCGCTTCCCCCTTCTCTCGCGCTTTGCGCGGGAAGGGGGACGACGCCAACGGCCCGGCCGAGCCGGTTCCGTGGCGTCCACTGGCCTGGGCCGCGCCGGTTTTGAAGGTTGCGGCGCTGCGGTCTGCAATTCATTTAGAGGAACACACCATGTCCTGGCTCGAAAAACTTCTGCCGTCCAAGATCCAGCAGTCCGACCCGACGGAGCGCCGCCAGGTGCCCGAGGGGCTGTGGATCAAGTGCCCGAGCTGCGAGACCGTGCTCTACAAGACCGACCTGGAGCACAACCAGAACGTCTGCCCGCATTGCAGCCACCACCACCGCATCAATGCCCGCCCGCGCCTCGACGCCTTCCTGGACGCGGAAGGCCGCTACGAGATCGGCCAGGAAGTGCTGCCGGTGGACGCGCTCAAGTTCAAGGACAGCCGCAAGTACACTGAGCGCCTGAAGGAAGCGCTGGAGAACACCGGCGAAACCGATGCGCTGATCGTGATGGGCGGTTCGGTCAAGAGCATCAACGTCGTCGCGGCCTGCTTCGAGTTCGATTTCATGGGCGGCTCCATGGGCAGCGTGGTGGGCGAGCGCTTCGTGCGCGGCGTGGAAACCGCCATCGAGCAGAAGGTGCCGTTCATCTGCTTCACCGCCACCGGCGGCGCGCGCATGCAGGAGGGCCTGCTGTCGCTCATGCAGATGGCCAAGACCAATGCGGCGCTCACGCGGCTGGCCAAGAAGGGCCTGCCCTACATCAGCGTGCTGACCGACCCGACCATGGGCGGCGTCTCGGCCGGTTTCGCCTTCGTGGGCGACATCGTGATCGCCGAGCCCAAGGCGCTCATCGGCTTCGCGGGGCCGCGCGTGATCGAATCCACCGTGCGCGTGACGCTGCCGGAAGGCTTCCAGCGGGCCGAGTTCCTGCAGACCAAGGGCGCCGTGGACTTCATCTGCGACCGCCGCGAACTGCGCGACACCGTGGCCAGGAGCCTGGCCATGCTGCAGCGCCTGCCGGCCGACTCGGTCGCCTGAGCCACCGCCAGACAGACAAAAAAAGCCGCCGGCCCGGCAGGGGCCGGCGGCTTTTTTGCGCCTATCGCATCACGATGCCCTGCAGGTGGCCCAGCACGATCATCACCACCTGCAGCAGCACGATGGCCACGAGGGGCGAAAGATCCACGCCCCCCAGCAGGGGGATCACGCGGCGCAGGGGCCGCAGGATGGGGTCGCAGAGGCGCCCGATGACATCCGCGATCGGCGAGCGCGTCTGCACCCAGGAAAGGACCGCGCCGACGATGAGCAACCCCATCATCCCGGAGACCGCCACCCGCGCCAGCCCGAAGAGGGCCATCCAGGGCAGCCAGGCCAGACCCAGCAGGCCGCCCAGCAGCAGCCACAGCAGCAGGTACTGCGCCAGCTGGATCAGCAACCCCGCCACGAAGCTGGACCAGTCCCAGCGGCCGGTGGGGGGGATGATGCGGCGCAGCGGCATCACCAGCCAGTCGCTGAGGGCGAAGACCAGCCGGCCGACCGGGTTGGAAAACGGAACGCGCTGCGCCTGCATGTACAGGCGCAGCAGGCAGGCGCCGGTGAGCAGGCCGCCGATCACGTCCAGCAGGAAAGAAGCAATCTGGAAGAGCATGGGACCTCGTCGTAGGCGGGCCCGTCGCGGGCCCGTTCGCCGTGGGATGATAGCGGGCCGTACAGGCCCCGCCCATGACCTTCGCCCCACCTCCCCACGAGCCCGCGCCCCAGGTGCCGCTCACGCTCAGCTCGCTGCCGCTGTTCCCGCTGGGCACGGTACTCTTCCCGGGTGGCCTGCTGGCCCTGCGGGTATTCGAAGTGCGCTACCTGGACATGGTGCGCAAATGCCGCCAGGCCGGGGCACCGTTCGGCGTGGTGGCTCTCACGGACGGCCACGAGGTGCGCCAGGCCGGCGCGGCGCCCGAGAAATTCCACGATGTGGGCACGCTGGCGGCCATCTCGGAACTCGATGACTCCCATCCCGGGCTCATCGCCATGAAGGCCCAGGGGTCGGAACGGTTCCGCATCGTGCGACGCCAGTTACTGCCGCACGGCCTCTGGATCGCCGACATCGAGCAACTGCCGCCGGACGTGGCCGTGCCCGTGCCCCCGGACCTGCGCAAGGCCGCGGCGGCCCTGGAACAGGTGCTGGCACGCCTGCGCGACCGCAACCCCGATGACACCAGCCTGCCCCTGCCGGGCGCCGCCCAGCTGGACGACTGCGGCTGGGTGGCCAACCGCTGGTGTGAACTGCTGCCGGTACCCATCGACCTGAAGCAGCAGCTCATGCAGCTCGACAGTCCGCTGCTGAGGCTCGAGCTCGTGGGCGACGTACTGGACCGTACGGGCATCGCGCCATGAGCAGGCTCCGCGCCATCCGGCCAGCGCCCGGCATGCGTGCGCCGTGAAAGTCCTGCAGGTCATCACCAAAGGCGAAACAGGGGGAGCGCAGAGCCATGTGCGCACACTGTGCGCCGCGCTCTCCGCGCAGGGTGTCGCCGTGCAGGCCGCCATCGGCGGAACCGGCCCGCTGTCACCATTGGGCAGGGATCTGGAAGCCCTGGGCCTGCGAGTGCATGGCATTCCCGTGCTGGACAACGGCTTGCGGCCGGTCCGCCTCCTGCGGGCCACGCGCGATCTGCTCCGCATCGTGCGAACCGAGTCCCCGGACCTGCTGCACGCCCACAGCGCCATGGCGGGCGTGGCTGCGCGTATCGCAGGAGCGTTGTCGGGTGTCCCCGTGATCTACACCGTGCACGGCTTCGCATTCAAGGCCGGCAATGCCTGGCCGCGCCGGGCGGTGGCCTGGACCACCGAAGCGTTGCTGGCCCCGCTGACCCGCCGCATGGTGTGCGTCTCGGAGCACGAGCGAGCCCTCGCACGCAGCCTCCCGCTGCCGGGCGGGCGCCTGGTCACTGTCGTGAATGGCGTCCACGACATCGCCGTTCCCGCCGATGCCCCCGCATGGAAGCGCGAAGGCACTTCGATCGCCATGGTCGCCCGCATGGCCCCGCCGAAACGCCACGACCTGCTGCTGCATGCCCTGGCACGGCTGAGGGACGCGACCGGACAGGCTGGCTCCGCCAGCCTCCTGGGAGACGGCCCCGACAGGCCGTCCCACGAAGCGCTGGCAGCCCGCCTGGGCCTGCAGACATCGGTCGACTTCCAGGGGGACGTGGACGACGTACCCGCCCAGCTCGCACGCCACGGCATCTTCGTGCTCATGTCGGACCACGAAGGATTGCCCATTTCGCTCATCGAGGCGATGCGCGCGGGCATGGCGATCGTGGCCAGTGACCTGCCCGGCGTGCGCGAGCTGCTGCCCGACCCCGGGCACGCCCTGCTCGTACCCGCGGACCCGGAAGCGCTCGCCGCTGCGCTGCGACAATTGATGGAGTCCCCCGCGCTGCGCGCCCGGCTCGGCGCTGCCGCCCGGCGGCGCTACGAACAGCACTACACCGCCGAGCGCATGGGTTCGGCAGTGCGCGGCGTCTATGCCGCCGCCCTGCGGCATTCCCGCTCCTGAATGGCATGAACAGCATTCCCCAACGCGAACTTGGCTCTTCCACGGCGCACCGGCAAGGCTCGGTGCTGCGCTGGTCGCTGGCGGGAGCGGTGACGCTGCTCGCGGCCTACCTGATCGGGCTGGAACTGCAGCGCCGCGGCTGGGCGACCTACCAGTTCCCCGCCACCGTCCTGTGGTGCGCCATCCCGTATGCCATCGCGTCCTACTGGCTGTACAGCGGCGCCCACCTGCCACGTTTCGAGGGCAGGAGCTTCCTCTTCGTGGCGACGGCCGTGCCGTATTTGACGGCTCCCCTCGGCTTCGCGCTGCTGCAGCGTCCCTATTCCCGGGGCGCCGTGTTGCTGTCGTACCTGCTGTCGCTGGCGTGGTTCCTGGCCGGCCATTGGCGCGACCTGCGCCGCCACGGACTGTGCCTGATCTATCTGGACGATACCGTCCCGCAGCGCCTGCAGGCGCTGCTGGGCCCCGGCGCAGACGAAGCGCGCAGGAAGGACATTACGCTCGTGCCCTGGCCGGAGCGGGGCCTGGACGACGCAACCGCCCGGGGCTGGGCCGGCGTGGTGCTGGACCGGCACGCCCCCTCCCACGCGGCCCGCGACCGGAAAATCAGCGGATTGCGGCTGCAGCACATCCGCCTCTACAGTGTCGAAGCGGTGGTCGAGCTGCTGAGCGGCCGGATGGTGCTGCCTGACAACCATGCGCAGGATTTGTGGGCGCTGGACGGCAACCCGGCCTACGACACGGTCAAGCGCATGGTGGACCTGGCCGCCACGCTGGCCACGCTGCCTCTCTGGCTACCCCTGTGCCTGGCAGCCGGCCTGGCAGTGAAACTGGATTCCCACGGCCCCATGCTCTTCTCGCAGTTGCGCGTGGGCCGCAACGGGCGCGAATTCTGCATCTGGAAGCTGCGCAGCATGCGCCATGCGCCATCGGAGCAAGGCGCGCGTTTCGCGCAGCCCAACGACGACCGCATCACGCCGGTGGGCCGCTTCATACGCCGCACCCGCCTCGACGAGCTTCCCCAGTTGTGGAACGTCCTGCGGGGCGACATGAGCCTGATCGGCCCGCGGCCCGAGCAGGCGGAATTCGTGCGCAGCTTCGCGGAACGCATTCCCGCCTACCCCTACCGCCACCTGGTGCGCCCCGGCCTGACCGGCTGGGCGCAGGTGCAGCAGGGCTACGCGGACAGCGAGGAGCAGACCGCCGTCAAGCTCAGCTACGACCTCTACTATGTCGCGCACTATTCCGTGGCACTGGACCTGCTGATCGCCTGGAAGACGCTGCGCATCGTGGCCAGCGGATTCGGCTCGAGGTAACAGCGTGGCGTCAGCGCACTGTCACCCGCGCGCGCGCGGCCAGCACGTCCGCCCCCAGCGGCCGCCGGCGCACGAGGCCCCGCAGCAGGCGCCCCTTGAGGCTGCCTGCCGGACTCACCATGCACCCGTGCAATTCCTCGACCCGCAGGCCGGCATCGGCCAGCACCTTGCTCAGGGTGTAGGGCGAAAACCAGGCCCGGTGATCGGTATTGACGCGCTCGACGCCACCCAGCATGTTCACCGCGTTGCGCAGCGCGAGTCCGTTCGGCACGGACACCACGAAATCCGCGGCGGGAAAAATCTGCGCGAGCCGCGCCATGAACGCCGCGGGATCGCCCAGATGTTCGAGCACATCGGGAACCATGACGAGATCCACACCGAGCCCCCGCAGGAAGCCTTCGGAATCCGAGGCGTGGATGTCCAGCGCATGCACATGCTGGAATCCGAGCAGCCGGGCGGCCTCCACCGCCTGCCGGTTGATATCGATGCCATGGCATTGGCGCGCGCTGCGGCTCAGGCGCGCATGCAGCCAGCCGCCATCGGCCACCCGCGCGGCGATCAGCGGCTGGTGATCGGCAAACCCCACGTGCAGCACCGATCGCCCGGCGCACCATTGTTCGAGCAGGTCGCCGCGCGCCAGCGGAGCGAAGGCCATCCGGGGCTGGTACCGGTAGTCGTCATCGAAGTCCTCGCCCGATAAGTAGCTGGAGATTGCGTCCATGTCCCGATTATCCCCAGGCACCTGCACACCTCCACGGATCTGCCTGCTGCACGATGCACCGGCGGCCGGCGGCGTGGCGACGGTCACCCGGGCACTGGTGGAAGGGCTGCGCGCAGCGGGCTGGCCAGTGGACATCCAGCATGCCACGCCGCAGAGGGGGCCGGCCCTGCTCGCCGCGGCCCGGCGCAGCGATGTGCTGCTCGCCGCGCACAACTTCCGCCCGGCCTACGTGGCATGGGCACTGGGCCTCGCGACGCGCAGGCGCGCCGTGGTGTGGGTGCACGGGCCGGTCGATACGGTGCTGGCGCAGGCCCGTGCCGGGGCCGGAAAGCAGGCGTGGCTGCGCTGGCTCTACGGGCGCGCCTCGCATTGCGTGTTCGTCTCCGGGTCATCGCAAGCAGCCTTCCAGCGGTTCATGCGGGGAGGCCGCCGGGAATCCCCAGCCCTGCGCGTCGTGCACAATCCCGCCCCCCCGTCCTTCGTCGCTGCACAACCGGCGCTGGCCACGAGAAGACATGGCCCCGTACGCATGGGCTACATGGGACGCCTGTCCACCGAAAAAAACCCGCAATTGCTCCTGGAGACCCTGCGCAGGCTGCCGCCCGAATTCCACCTGTCATTGGCAGGCGACGGACCCTTGCGCGGCGCCCTGGAGGCAGCCTCGCAGGACCTGCAGCAGGCGGGACGGCTCCGATGGCTGGGGCATGTCGAAAACAGCGCCGGGTTCTGCCGTGAACAGGATCTCACCCTGCTCACTTCGCGCTATGAAGGCTGTCCCATGGCCGCGCTGGAATCGCTGTCGATGGGGGTGCCCTGCGTCGGCGTACCCATCCCGGCCCTGCAGGAAATGCTGCAGCAGCATGCGCCCTACCTCATCGCACGGGAGAGCTCGGCGCAGGCCCTGGCCGATGCCGTACTCGCCACGCTGCGCATGCCTGCAGCGGCCGTGCAGGCGGATTTGCAGCGCATTCTGGAGCAGTACCGGCATGCGGACTTCCTGGCGGGGTGGCAGTCGGTGCTGCGGGAGGCGTCCGGACGATGCTGATCCATTTCATCCATTCCGGGCAAGCCTACCTGCCTGAGTTGGGAGCCTACTCCGCGTTCCTGCAGCAATCCGGACACCAGGCCGTGCTGCACAGCCATCCCGGCACGGTACCCGGCGATGCCGAGGTAATGTGGTGGATCTGCGGGCTCGTGCCCCCGGCCAGCGCCCGGCGCCATCCCGGGGCATTCCAGGTGCACGAATACGCATCGGCGTCGGTACCGCCCTGCGCCTGGCTCAAGGACAGGATCAAGTCCTGGCGCCAGCCCACCCCGAACTACCGGATCTTCCAGAACGCCTGGGTGCGCCGACGGCTCGGGTTCGGCGACGGGGTTCCGTTTGAATACCGCGACATGGGCGTTCCAGAAGCCTTCCTGTCGCGCTCGGACACGCCGCGCAGCAAACGTTTCGATTTCGCCTACCTCGGAGACATGCACCGGCTGCGCGGCTTCGCGCCGCTGCTGCAAGCCCTGGCACCGGCCGGACGCACGCTGCTGCTCATAGGGGAGCTGCCCGATGACCTGCGGGCCGCACTGGGGCGCCTGCCCAGCGTGACCATGGCGGGACGCGTGCCGCAGTGCGACGTCCCGGCCCTGCTCGCGCAGGCGCGCTACGGCCTGAACCTGGTGCCGGTACGCCCCCCCTACGACCGGCAGACTTCCACCAAGCTCCTCGAATACTGCGCAGTCGGGCTGCCCACCGTCTCCACCGACTACCGCTGGGTGCGGGAATTCGAGCGCACGGCGGGCGCACGGTTCATCTACCTTCCCGCGCACGCGACGGTGGCGCGTTACGCGGAACTGCTGGGCCCCGGCCTGGACGAGCAGCCCCGCACCGTCCCGCCGATGCAAGCGCATGCCTGGAACACGCTGCTGGCCCGCCTGCACATATGGCGCCGATGGCAGGAGCGCGCATGAAACTGCTCGGAACCACGACGCATATCGCAGCCGCGAGCGCCGTCTCGCTGGGGGCCCAGGGGCTCTTCGGCCTGCTCATGCTGCAGCTGTTCCAGCCCCGGGAGGTGGGACTTTTCACGGTCGTGAGCCAGATAGGCTTCTTCTGGATGACTCTGGCACTCGCCCAGAGCCAGCTACGGTTCCTGGCCAACATCCACCACCCTCCCGGCCCGGCACTGCGGGAAGCGATGCGCGCCAGCCTGCTGCGCTGGGCCCTTTTGCTTCCGGTAGCGGCGGCGGCCGTCTGGCTGGCAGGCCTGGGCCGCCCCGGCGCATGCCTGGCCTGGGCGTCCCTCCTGGCGCTGCTGCAGCTGGGCTGGTACATGGCACAGCCGTGGGCCCTGCGCACGGCATCCGCGCAGTCGGCCGCGCTGGCCCGGTCGGTCCCGCCGCTCGCCGCGCTCGCGGTGGCCGGCGGCGCAGGGCTGCTCCTGCCTGGCGCCGGTGCCACGGCGCTCTTCGCGGCAGCCGCTGGCAGCTACGCGATCGGCGCGCTCTGGCTGTTGCGGCCCGCGCGCGATGCACGCACCTTGCCGGCCCCGCCGGAGGACGGCCATCGCACGCCAGGAGCCACGCGCCCCTCGCAGCAGGACGACCGGGGCCCGCTCCTGCGCATCGCGCACACCGCTGCCGATGCCGCGGCAGGCATGGCGGTCCTCGTCATGTGGCAGCGTTTCCACGGGGCCGCGGAGGCGAGCTATCTGGCCGTTCTTCTCCGGCTGCTGGGACTGCTGCCTTCCGTGGTGTACGCCGCCTGGCCCCAAGTGCTGCTCTCACAGGGGCGCGAGCATGCCACGCTGTCGCTGCGCATCGGCCTGTCGGGCGCAGCCTGCACGCTGCTGGCGGGCCTGGCCGCCGCCTGGGCGCTCCATGCAGGGTGGATTCCATCTGCATGGCAAGGCCTGGAGGGCTATCTGGCACCGCTGGTGATCTGGCAGGGATGCGCCTGCCTTTTCGCCGCCTACGGCCATTTGCCGTTCCAGCGCGGACTGGCGCGCCCCTTCTCATGGGCCGCCATCGGGTTCGACGGCCTGCAAATTGCCGTCCTGTGTCTTCCGCTCGCATGGCCCGGCATCGATCCGGTGGCGCACATATGGGCACTGGCAGGAACATCTGCTGCCGTTCTGCTGGCCCTGGTTCGCTGGATGACGGGCAAAAAACTAAAATAGCCGGTTCAGCCAGTCCACCAGCCGCTACCACGGCGCATACGCTCGTTTCTATGCTCCCCCCCCAGAATCCTTCCGCGCCCACCGCCGCTCCCTCCGACGACAACCAGCTCATCGCCGAGCGCCGCGACAAGCTCAAGTCCCTCCGGGAGGCCCAGGCCCAGGGCAAGGGCGTGGCCTTCCCCAATGATTTCAAGCCCGCGCACCATGCGGCCGACCTGCAGGCGCAGTACGCAGAGACCGAGGCCGAGACGCTCGAAGCCAACCCCGTGCCGGTGAGCGTGGCCGGCCGCATGATGCTCAAGCGCGTCATGGGCAAGGCCAGCTTCGCCACCGTGCAGGACGGCTCGCTCGGCACCACGGGCGGCCGCATCCAGGTGTACGTGACCCGCGACGCGATCGGCGAAGAGGCCTATGCGGCCTTCAAGCACTGGGACCTGGGCGACATCGTGGGTGCCGAAGGCACGCTCATGAAGACCAAGACCGGCGAGCTGTCGGTCAAGGTCACAACGCTGCGGCTGCTCACCAAGAGCCTGCGGCCCATGCCCGACAAGTTCCACGGCGTGGCCGACCAGGAAGTGAAGTACCGCCAGCGCTACGTGGACCTGATGACCGACGAGGCGGCCCGCAAGCGCTTCATCGCGCGCAGCAAGGCCGTGAGCGGCATCCGCGAATTCATGGTGCAGCACGGCTTCCTGGAGGTGGAGACGCCCATGCTCCACCCCATTCCCGGCGGCGCCAACGCCAAGCCGTTCGTCACGCACCACAATGCGCTGGAGCAGGAGATGTACCTGCGCATCGCGCCCGAGCTCTACCTCAAGCGCCTGGTGGTCGGCGGCTTCGAGCGCGTGTTCGAGATCAACCGCAACTTCCGCAACGAAGGCATCTCGGTGCGCCACAACCCCGAGTTCACGATGATGGAGTTCTATGCGGCCTACTGGAACTACCGCGACCTGATGGACTTCACCGAACAGCTCGTGCGCGATGCGGCCACGAAGGCGGCGGGCAGCCTGCAGCTGACCTACCAGGGCCGCGCTGTGGACCTGTCGCAACCCTTCGAGCGCCTGACCATCCGCGAGGCCATCCTGCGCCACACCGAGGCCGGCGACGGCGTGGACGACGCCGCCTGGCTGGTCGCCGCGCTGCGCAAGCTGGGCCTCTCCGAGGAGAAGGACCGCCTGTCCACGCGCACGCTGGCAGGCCTGCAGGTGCTCTACTTCGAGGAAACGGTGGAGGACAAGCTCTGGCAGCCCACCTTCATCATGGAACACCCGACAGAGATCAGCCCGCTGGCGCGCGCCAACGACACGCGCCCCGAGGTGACGGAGCGCTTCGAGCTCTACATCACGGGCCGCGAGTTCGGCAACGGCTTCTCCGAGCTCAACGACGCGGAGGACCAGGCCGCCCGCTTCCAGTCCCAGGTGGAAGCCAAGGACAGCGGAGACGACGAGGCCATGTATTTCGACCACGATTTCGTCCGCGCCCTCGAATATGGCATGCCTCCCACCGGGGGCTGCGGCATCGGCATCGACCGGCTTATGATGCTGTTGACCGACAGCCCCAGCATCCGCGACGTGATCCTGTTCCCCGCCCTGCGCCGGGAACATTGAAACCGCCGCGGCCATGCCCCCACCGCCCGGTCCGTAGAGAGGAAGGCCGATGACCGCCATGCCCCCCAATTCTCCCGCCACCCCAGGGCGGCATGGCGAGCCCCTTCCTTCGGCGGGGCCCTTCTCCGTCATGGTCGTCGAAGACCAGGCCTCCGTAC
Source organism: Paracidovorax oryzae ATCC 19882 (assembly GCF_000687165.1). GTDB lineage: Bacteria > Pseudomonadota > Gammaproteobacteria > Burkholderiales > Burkholderiaceae_C > Paracidovorax > Paracidovorax oryzae. The sequence goes on from NZ_JMKU01000005.1 coordinate 222,890, forward strand.
GGGCCGCCCTCGTCGCCGAGCTCAGGCATGCGGGAGTGGCCGACGTGATGGAAGCGGCCTCCAGCGACGTGGCCCTGCAGCTCTTCAAGCTGCGCCGTCCCGACCTGGTGCTGCTGGATATCCGGCTCTCGGACGACAAAGACGGCTACTGGGTCGCCCAGCAGATGCGTGAGGCCGAGGCTGGCGGGTGGACGCCGATCATCTTCCTGTCCGGCCTGGACAGCGACCTGGATGTCTGGCGCGGCATCGAGGCCGGCGGAGACGACTACCTCGTCAAGCCCGTGAAGCCCATCGTGCTGGTGGCCAAGCTGCGCGCCATGCGGCGCCTGCTGGACATGCGCCGCAGGCTCGTGTCCATGTCAGAGGAACTGCACCTGGCCAACCAGCGCCTCAACGAGATGGTGGAGGTGGACACCCTCACCGGCCTCGTCAACCGGCGAGGCTTCGACCGCATACTGCACAGCGAGATCCTCGCCGCGCGCCGCGACGGCATGCCGCTCACGCTGATGCTGTGCGACCTCGACCACTTCAAGCGTTTCAACGACGCCGTGGGCCATGTCCAGGGCGATGCCTGCCTGCGCGAAGTGGGCCGGTTGCTCAAGGAGGTGTGCGTGCGTCCGAGGGATGTGGCGGCACGGTACGGCGGCGAGGAATTTGCCCTCATCCTGCCCAACACGCCGCGCTCCGGGGCGATGACCTTCGCACGTGCGCTCGGCAAGCTCGTGAGCCAGCGTGCCATCGCGCACCCCGACTCGCCGCTGGGCGCGAGCCTCACCGTCTCGGGGGGCATCACCACCTGCGTGCCGGACGACAGCACCAGCGCCGAAGCCATGCTGATGCGCGCAGACGAAGCGCTCTACGCCGCCAAGGCCCAGGGCCGCGCGCGCTTCTTCAGCTTCGAGATGCAGATGGATACCATCGAGCAATTGCGCGGCTGACGCGCGGCTGACCCCGACGCCGCGCGCAGTTCCCGCCCGAGCGGCAGGGACGGCACGCGGAACCCTTGCCGGCAGCGAGGCTCCCTCCGTGGGTGAGCAATCCTTCCGTTATTTCCCGTTCCTTCTCCCAGACGCTGACTGCCTTGCATCCCCTGTCCATGACCCGGCTTCGCACCTACCTTCCCGACTGGATGCAGGAGTGGCTCGACATCATCGTGCCCGGCGTCCAGATCGTGCTCATCCTGGTGCTGGCCATGCTGCTGCAGCGAACGCTGCGCCGCCTGCTCGAACGTGCGGGCCGCCACTACCATTGGCCCATCGAGCTCATGGTGCCCATCAACGGCCTGGTGCGCTGGGTCATCATGGGCAGCGCCGTGCTGCTGGTACTGGAACGGCTGGGGGTTTCCGCCACCGTGCTGTGGACCGCATTCACCGGCTTCGCGGCCGTGGGCGCGGTCGCTTTCTTCGCGGCGTGGAGCGTGCTCTCCAACCTGTTCTGCGCCCTGCTGATCTTCACCGCCGGCCCGTTCCGGCTGGGCGACTACATCGAGGTGCTGGACACCGCTGAAAAGCCGGGCGCCAAAGGCCGCGTCGTGGACATCAACCTGCTCTACACCACGCTCGAGGATTTCCACGGCACGCCGGATGCGCCCGTGCTGCTGCAGATCCCCAACGCGCTCATCTTCCAGCGCGTGGTGCGGCGCTGGACCAGCGCGCCGCCCCGGCCGGCGGATGCGGCGCAGACACAGACCCCTGCGCCCGCGCATGCCACGACCCCGGTGGCGCCGGACACCCCATCGCTGCCAGCAGCCTGACGGAGAGCACGGGCCGCCACTCCGGCCCGCCCTCTATCCAGCACCTCAGCCGCCTTCGTGCGGCTTGTGCCCGCCTCCGTGGTGCGGAGGCTGCTGCTGCGGCGCGGGCCGGGATTCGCGCAGTGCCTCGTGCATGGCTGGCCGCGGCGCAGGCTGCTGCGGCGCATGCATGGCCGCGACCGGCATGCTGCGCGGCTCGGCATGCATGGGCTGCGGCTGCACAGGCTGCGGCATGTGGACGGGTTGCTGCTGCATGTGCGGCGAAGGCGCCGCCATCTGTCGAGGCTGCTGCAGGGCATGGGCCATCGACATATCCGCCGGCATCTGCGGGCGCTGCGACGGAGCCGGCATGGGAGAAGGAGGCGCCACGAAGGCGGCATGCGGGTTCCGGTTCTCGGGCATCGCGGGGTTGGCACGCCCGGTCTCCGGTCGCGGCGGCTGTCCTGCCGGAGCCAGCCCCATGGCGGACGCCATGGCCGGTGCCGCCGGGTTGTTCCGGTGTTCGGCGGAATGCTGTGGTTCGGCGGAACGCTGCAACTCCGGCGCACGCTGAGCTTCCATGGGACGCATGGCATGGCCGGTGCGGCTGTCCTGGAACGCTGCGGACAATGTTCGCGGCGCGCCAGGCACGGCCTCTGAGCCTGGCTGGGCGAAAGCGTGCGCCGGTGCGGGCTGGCCCGGTGCCACCGGCATCGGCGCCCGGCCCGGCCCCTGCATGAGGGCCTGGGGCTGGTGAACGCCATTCCGGTCGCCGGCCAGGGGCGGGGCCTGCACGTGGCGCTGCTCGAACGCCATGGGTCGCTGCCCTGCCGCGTGGCTGTCCTGCAGCGCCGCGGCCAGGGACTGGCCGTGCGGCCCGTTCGGGCCCATCGGCGGCGCCATGGCAGCGCGCACGGGGGCGGCCGGCCCGCCGGCGAATCCCAAGGCGGGCGCACCCGGCGCAGGCAGGCCTGGCGGCTGGCCCGGGGCATTCACATAGACATTGCGGTTGTTCACCGTGATGCGGTTATGGATGTTCTCGATCACCGTGGGTGAGTTCGACACGTAGGTGGCTCCGCGGTACACGACCGCAGGCCCCCAGGCGGGCGGCGGCGGCGCGGGCCCCCAGGCGATCGGTGGCGGAGGCGGCGGCCCCCAGTGCAGGTTCCAGTCGTTCCATCCCCAGCCATGGTGGTGGCTGGTGGCCAGCGCGCCCACCAGGACGCCGGCACCGAAGGCCAGCGCGCCCACGGCCACGGGGTCCGGCCCCACCGCCACCGGTGCCGGCTGCACCACCGGCACGGCCCAGCTGTAGCTGGGATACACGGGCACCGGCGTTCCATACACCACGGCCGGGTCATAGCGCGGCACGTAAACTGTCTGCACCTCGGCAGGCTCGATGGTGATGACGGTGGGTGGCGGAGTGACCACCGCCGGCCCCTGGTACAGCGCCACGGGCGCCTGCGATGGCGGCAGCGGCGGCGGCAGGGAACGGGCTTCCACCGTCGCCACGCGCAGGCGCGGTGAGCTCTTGAGCGTACCGGCATGGGCGGCGCGGGCGCGCATGGCCTGGATGGCGTTCATCACGTCCGCAGGATCGTGGTAATAGGCCTTGCCCAGAGCGGTCGTCCAGGGCAGGTTGGAGGCCATCTGCTCCAGCACATTGGGAAACGCCGTCAGGGATTTGACGCTGGGATCCCAGGGCTGGGGATCCACCGCATTCACCAGGGCGCTGCCCTTCAGCCCCGGATTCTGGGCGAGCCAGGTTTCAGCGGCAGAGACCTGGTCCGGGTAGGTTGCGCCGGCGAGCACCTGGGCCACGAGTTTGTCGGGATAGAGTGCGATCGGGGCCACCATCTGGTAGAGGACGTCCGCGGACGGCGGCGTGTAGGCCACTGGCACCGCGGCGGGCGCAGAGGCCGCGGGCTCCGGCGCGGGCACGCTGGCAGCAGCCTGGGGAGCGGGCGTCGTGACACGTTCGCAGCCGGCCAGGGCGCATGCGGCCGCTATGCAGGTGACGGCCGTACCCCATGCGGCTCGGCGGGGCCGGGTGGAGACGGCGACTTCAGGGAAAGCAGGATCACGCACCATGGAAAGACCTCCGGCAAGGGCCGCGCCGCCCTCATGGCCGCGGGCACTGCTTGCTGTTCGTAACGCCATGCTTGGGCACGCGTTGACGCCGTGTGTAGCCCGATGTGTCCGGCCTGCGGCCGGGCAATGCACATCCACGGCGCGGTTTTCCCATGCGCCCCGGCTTGTTACGAAAAACAAGCACCGCGCCACCACGGAATCATTTGGTTACAAACAATCCAGCCTCAGGGCAGGCAGTCCAGCGCCCTCAGGTAATCCGGCTCCAGCATGAGCTCGTCCCAGGGATGGGGCATCGTCTGTGGAAGCAGGGCGAGCCGGCGGGCCTCGCTGTCCGGGCTGGGGCGCCAGCGCCCTTCGCCGCGTGCGCGCTCCAGGGCATCGAGCACATCGTCGAGCGCCCTGCCCTGCTCGCGCCCCTCGCCCACCAGGCTCTGGTTGCACAGCAGCACGAGGTCGCAGCCGGCATCGAGAGCCGCGCGCGTGGCGGTCGCGAAGTCCACCGCATGGCCATCGATGCGGCGAGCGCCTTCCATGCTGAGATCGTCGCTGAACACCGCTCCGCTGAACCGCAGGCGCTGTCGCAGGATGTCCTGCAGCCAGCGGCGCGAGAACCCGGCCGGAAGCCGGTCCACGCGCGGATAGATGACATGCGCCGGCATCACGCCGGTCAGCGTGTTCGACAGCCAGGCATACGGCGCGGCGTCATCCGCGAGGATCGCGCCCAGAGGGCGCCGGTCCACGGGCACGTCGGTATGCGAGTCGGCCGCGACGAAGCCGTGTCCGGGGAAATGCTTGCCGCAATGCGCCATGCCTGCCTTGAGCATGCCGTGCGCCACGCTTTTGGCCAGCATTGCCACCACGCGCGGGTCGCGGTGGAAGGCCCGGTCGCCGATCACGCTGCTCGCCGAGGCGCTGCCTGCAGGCCCTCCCCCCCCCGGCGGCCAGTCCAGATCCAGCACCGGTGCGAACGAGAAATCCACGCCGCAGGCACGCAACTCGCTGGCCAGCACGTAGCCGGCGGCGCTGGCGGCATCCATCGCGCGCATCGCGCCGGTGCCCGGGCCCTGGCGGCCGTCGTCCATCCACAGGGTGCCCAGGGCCCGCATGGGCGGCAGGTGGGTGAAACCGTCGGTGCGAAAGCGCTGCACCCGCCCGCCCTCGTGGTCCACGCAGATGAGCAGGTCGTCCCGCACGGCCTTGATCGAGGCCGTGAGCTCCAGCAGCTGCGCCCGGTTGTCCCAGTTCCGGGCGAAGAGGATGATGCCCCCCGTGAGCGGATGGGCCAGGCGCCTGCGGTCGGCAGGAGTGAGCGCCGTTCCGGCGATGTCGAGGATGAGGGGGGCGTGTTCGATGTCGGCGGTCATGCAGGAAACGGGGTATGTGCGTAAAAAGGAAACGATGGATGCGGCGGTGCGGCTCAGGCCGGAAGGTGCTGCACGGTCTCCGGGCGGACGCCCTCGCCCGGATCCCCGCGCTCCACCACGCAGAAGCTCGCGGCATAGTCGCTCTCGTCGGTGACGCTCAGGTGGCAGCGCAGCCCCTGCGACTCGAACCAGGCCTTGAGCGCACCATGCAGCACGATGACGGGCTGGCCGCTGGGCAGCTTGGCCACCTCGCAATCCCGCCAGGTCATGGGCATGCGCATGCCCATGCCGATCGCCTTGCTGAAGGCCTCCTTGGCGGAAAAGCGCGTGGCGAGATAGCGCACGCCGCGCTCGGGCCAGCGCGCGCTGCGTTCGCGCCAGGTGTCCAGTTCGCCGGCCGCGAGCACCTTCTCGGCGAAACGGTCTCCATGGCGCTCCAGGCTCGCCCGGATGCGGCGGACGTCGCAGATGTCGGTGCCGATGCCGTAGATCATGCGCCGGCCTGCCGCTGTGCCATGCCGTCATCGATGCAGCGCTGGTAGGCCTGCACGGTGGCGGCGTAGCCCAGTTCCAGCGCATCCGCGACGAAGGCATGCCCGATCGACACTTCCATCAGGCCCGGCACGCGCGCCACGAAGGCCGCGAGATTGTCCCGGTTGAGATCGTGCCCCGCGTTCACGCCGAGCCCGGCCTCCAGCGCCGCCCGGGCCGTCGCCGCATAGCGCACGAGCTGCGCCTCCTGCGCGGGCGTGCCCCAGGCCGCGGCATAGGGTTCGGTATAGAGTTCCACGCGGTCGGCGCCCACGGCATGCGCTGCAGCCATCTGCGCCGGCTCCGCATCCATGAACAGGCTCACGCGCACGCCCAGCCCGCGGCATTCGGCCACCAGGGGCGCGAGGCGCTCGGCGTCCTGCGGAAAGCTCCAGCCGTGGTCGCTCGTGAACTGGTCCTCGCCGTCCGGCACGAAGGTGGCTTGGTGCGGACGCACAGCGCGGATGAACTCCATGAGGTTCTGCGACGGATTGCCCTCGATGTTGAACTCGCGGTCCGGCCACTGGCGCAGGAGCGCAGCCAGTGCGGGCACGTCGCCCGCGCGAATGTGGCGCCCGTCCGGGCGCGGATGGATGGTGATGCCCTGCGCGCCCGCCTCCAGGCACAGCAGAGCGGCGCGCTCCACGCCGGGAATGCCCAGGTGGCGCGTGTTGCGCACCAGGGCCACCTTGTTGACGTTCACCGACAGGGCGGTACGCACGGAATGCTGGGTCATAGGGATTGGAGATCGATCATGAGCTGCCGCGTCCGCAGCAGGGGACTGCCGCAATGGTATTGCAGCAGGGCGCGGAGCTGTGGCTTGAGGTCCGCGGCCGGAGAAGCGCTGGCGGCGAGCCCCGCCACGATCGCACGCAGCGTGGCCGTGTAGGGCTGGGCGTCGCCCAGCGAACGCTCCAGCTGGCGCCACTGCGCACCGCCCAGCGTGCTGCGGTCCGAGGGAAGGGCCGGACGCAGGCCGGCCTCCGGCACCAGCGCGTAGCGGGCCGCCGGAGCCAGCGGCGCCAGCGTGGACGTTTCCACATCCAGCGCGGGCAGCAGCCCGATCTCGCGCAGCAGCAGCAACTCGAAACTGCGCAGCACGGGCTCCAGCGCGTCGCCGTGCTCGCTGGCCAGCACCCGCACCACGCCGGCATAGGCGTCGAACAGCGCGGCATGCGTGTCCTCGCGCGCCAGCAGCCGCATCAGCAATTCATTGAGGTACAGGCCCGAGAGCAGCGCGTCGCCCGTCGGCATGACGTGCCCCCCCACCCACTCGGCCCCCTTGAGCCCATGCACCTCCTCCCGACCTTCGCCGTTCAACGTATAGGTGACGCGCAGCGGCTGCAGCGGCAGCAGCACGGGCCGGAAATTGGACGTCGGCTTCTTCGCCCCCTTGGCCACCAGCGCCACCCGCCCATGGTGGCGCGTGAACACATCCAGGATCAGGCTGGACTCGCTCCAGTCGTAGCGGTGCAGCACATAGGCGGGTTCGTCGGAAATGCGGCGTACGGCCATGGAGGGCTATGCAATCAATGGCGAGTTGGCGCTGGAAGACGAGGAAAGGCGAGCAACGATTCCACCCGAAATCCAAAGCGCCAGCGCCCTCACCCCGGAGCGCCCATCGCCGGCTGCCCCTGTGCTGCTCCGGAACGAAAGGCCGCGGAGCAGGCCAAGCCAGCAGACGCCGCGGAACCGGCTTCGCCGGGCCGCTGGCGTCGTCCCCCCTCCCGCAGGAGAGGGGGGAAGGCGCGCAGCGCCTCAGGGGGGTGTTCGTCACTCATACCCGAAAGAGCGCACCCGTGCCTCGTCGTCGGCCCAGCCAGAGCGCACCTTCACCCATACTTCCAGGAACACCTTCGCGTCCATCAGCCGCTCCATTTCCTGGCGCGCCTCGGTACTGATGCGCTTCAGGCGTTCGCCCTTGTCGCCGATCACCATGGCCTTGTGGCTGTCGCGCTCCACCACGATGGTGGCCGCCACGCGGATGAAGCGCTTGTGCGTCTTGCTGGGCTCTTCCTCCATCTTGTCGATCACGACGGTAGAGGTGTAGGGCAATTCGTCGCCGGTGAAGCGGAAGAGTTTCTCGCGCACCGTCTCGCTTGCGAGAAACTTCTCGCTGCGGTCCGTCAGCTCGTCTTCGCCATAGAACCAGGGCTGCTCGGGCAGGTACTTGGCGCAGATGCCGAACAGCCGCTCGATGTCGCCCTTGTTCTTGGCCGACATGGGCACGAACTCGGCGAACGGATGGCGTTCCTGCATGCCCTTGAGCCAGGGCGCGATCTCGGCGCGGCGGTGCACCTCGTCGAGCTTGTTGGCGATCAGCAGCGTGGGGATGCCGGGCTTGAAGAGCGACAGCACCTTGGCGTCGGCCAGCGTGAAGCTGCCTGCCTCGACCACGAAAAGGATCAGGTCCACGTCGCCGATCGCGCCCATCACCGTCTTGTTGAGCGACTTGTTGAGCGCCGTGCTGTGCCGCGTCTGGAAGCCGGGCGTGTCGACGAAGACGAACTGCGTGCCTTCGCGCGTGCGGATGCCGGTGATGCGGTGGCGCGTGGTCTGCGCCTTGCGCGAGGTGATGCTGATCTTCTGCCCGACCAGCGCGTTCATGAGCGTGGACTTGCCGACGTTCGGCTTGCCCACGATGGCGATGAGGCCGCAGCGCTGCGGGCCCTGCACGGCGGTGGCCTCCGCGACGGCTCCAGTGCCGCCCGGCTTGGCGGGCGCAGCGCCCGGTCGTGCCGCGGCCAGCATGGCCTCCAGGTCGTCCTGGGGAGCGGCAGGGGTAGCGGGGTTGCCGGAAGCGGGGGGAACGGAGGAATTCATGGGTGTTTCGCTTTCAGGGTGGCCAGCATGGCGGCGGCGGCAGCCTGTTCGCCCGCCCTCCGCGATCCGCCGATGCCGCGCTCGGTCAGGCCCAGTTCCGGGATATCGCATTCCACGTCGAAGGTCTGACGGTGGGCGGCCCCCACCGTGGCGACCACGCGGTACTGCGGCAGCTTCATTTTGCGGCCCTGCAGCCACTCCTGCAATGCGGTCTTGGCATCCTTCTCGGCCGCCTGCATGCGCGGATTGATCTCCACGTCCTGGTAGAGCCGGTGCACCAGTGCCTCGGCACACTGGTAGCCGGCATCCAGATAGACGGCGCCGATCAGGGCTTCCAGGGCATCGGCCAGGATGGACGGGCGCTGCTTGCCGCCGGACTTCGTCTCGCCCTCGCCCAGGCGCAGAACCTGCGGCAGCTGCAGGCCCAGGGCCAGACCGTGCAGGGCCTCCTGGCGCACCAGGTTGGCCCGCACCCGGGAGAGATCGCCTTCCGGCAGGTCGCGCAGGCGCTGGTAGAGCAGGCTCGATACGGCCAGATTCAGCACCGAATCGCCGAGAAACTCCAGGCGTTCGTTGTGGTCGGCCGAGAAGCTGCGGTGCGTGATGGCCCGCTGCAGCAGGGATGGATCGGAGAAGGCATGCTGCAGGCGGTCCTGCAGGGCGGAAAGACTGGGTGAAACCAAAACAGAGAAGGAAGGAGAAAAAGGGTCAGTTGGTCTGCTCGTGGAAGCGGTACACGAGGTAGGCGGGGCCGACGAGCGCGATCTCTCGCGAGTAGCTGAAGGACACCACGATCTTGTCGTTGCGCTTCGTCACTTCGAGGTCCTTGCCGGTGATGGAGCTGATGTCGTCGATGGCGGCTGCCCGGTCGAAGGAGGCCCGCACCTCCGGCACCGTGGACGCCTCGCGCGCTGCCTTGGCAGCCGCCTTGCGGATGGCCTGGTACTCCAGGAAGATGGGTACGGACTGGCCGCCGATGGCGAAGGCGGCCACCGCGAACACGGCGAGGAACACCAGGCCGATGAAGGACAGGCCGCGCTGGCGGGATCGCCGGACCGCCCGCGGGGCGTTCGATGCGGAGCGAGGCAGGTGGTGCTGATGCAGACCCATGGTCCGGACCCTCTTCTGAGCTTTAGGTATGTATTGGGGAGCGCCGCGGTCCGCGGCAAGCCGCTACTGGAAACCGCCGATGCGCTTCAGGTTGCTGAAATTCATCCACACGAAGAAAGCCTTGCCGACGATGTTCGCATCGGGCACGAAGCCCCAATAGCGTGAATCAAGCGAATTATCGCGGTTGTCGCCCATCATGAAATAGTGGCCCTCGGGCACCTTGCACACCACCCCCTCCACGCTGTAGCGGCAATTCTCGCGGAAAGCGTAGTCGCTGGCCCCCTGGATGAATGCCGGCACGTCGGGGTTGTTGATCATGCGGTGCGGCTTGGCGCCCAGGTGCTCGTCGTACTGCTTGAAGTAGCGCATCGTGTCCTCGTCGAGGAAATCGGGCAGCGCCGTGGTCTCGACCGGCTTGCCGTTCACCGTGAGCCGCTTGTTCAGGTAGGCGATCTCGTCGCCCGGCACGCCGACCACGCGCTTGATGTAGTCCATGCTGGGCTGCGGCGGATAGCGGAACACCATCACGTCGCCGCGCTGCGGCGGCGTGCCCTGCGTGATCTTCTTGTTGATCACCGGCAGGCGGATGCCGTAGGTGAACTTGTTCACGAGGATCAGGTCGCCCACCAGCAGGGTCGGGATCATCGATCCGGAGGGGATCTTGAACGGCTCGAAAAGGAACGAGCGCAGCACGAAGACGATGGCGATCACCGGAAAGAGTCCCGCCGTCCAGTCCAGCCACCACGGCTGCATCAGGATGCGGTCCTTCGTCTCCTGCACGTCGCCATCCACCTTGGCGATGCCCATGCGGTCCAGCTCGGCGCGCCGCTGCACGGCCGCCTGCTCGATGGCCTGGGCCGCGCGGCGGCGCCGCGGCAGGAAGACGAAGCGCTCGGCCAGCCAGTAGGCGCCGGTCACCACCGTCGCCAGCAGCAGCAGCAGCGCGAAATTGCCCTCGATGGCACCCACGTACCAGGCGCCCACGTAGCCGACGAAGGCCGCCAGGATGGCGGCGGTCACATATTGCATGGCTTGCATCGGATCACTCCTCCACTTGCAGGATGGCCAGGAAGGCTTCCTGCGGCACTTCGACGGAACCGATCTGCTTCATGCGCTTCTTGCCCGCCTTCTGCTTCTCGAGAAGCTTGCGCTTGCGGGTGATGTCACCCCCATAGCATTTCGCCAGCACGTTCTTGCGCAGGGCCTTGATGGTCTCGCGCGCGATGATGTTCGCGCCGATGGCCGCCTGGATCGCCACGTCGAACATCTGCCGGCTGATGATCTCCCGCATCTTGGCAGCCACCGCGCGGCCGCGGTAGGCCGACTGGCTGCGGTGGACGATGATGGACAGCGCATCCACCTTCTCGCCGTTGAGCAGGATGTCCACCTTCACCACGTCGGAGGCGCGGTACTCCTTGAACTCGTAGTCCATGGACGCATAGCCGCGCGACACCGACTTGAGCTTGTCGAAGAAGTCCAGCACGATCTCGCCCAGCGGCAGTTCGTAGGTCAGCATGACCTGCCGGCCGTGGTATGCCATGTTCAGCTGCACGCCGCGCTTCTGGTTGGCCAGCGTCATCACCGGACCGACGTATTCCTGCGGCATGTAGAGATGCACGGTCACGATGGGCTCGCGGACTTCCTGGATGCGACCCTGGTCCGGCATCTTGGAGGGGTTCTCCACCATGATGACCTCGCCGTCGCCCTTGACCACTTCATACACCACGCTGGGCGCGGTGGTGATGAGGTCCTGGTCGAACTCGCGCTCCAGGCGTTCCTGCACGATCTCCATGTGCAGCAGGCCCAAGAAGCCGCAGCGGAAGCCGAAGCCCAGCGCCTGCGACACCTCGGGCTCGAAATGCAGCGAGGCGTCGTTGAGCTGCAGCTTCTCCAGCGCGTCGCGCAACTGGTCGTATTCGCTGGCCTCGGTCGGGTAGAGGCCCGCGAACACCTGCGGCTGGATTTCCTTGAAGCCGGGCAGCGCCTGTTCGGCCGGGCCCAGGTTGTTGGGCAGCTTCTTCTCCAGCGTGATGGTGTCGCCCACCTTGGCGGCCTTGAGTTCCTTGATGCCGGCGATGATGTAGCCCACCTCGCCCGCGTTCAGCGCATTGCGCGACTCGTTGGCGGGCGTGAAGACGCCGAGGTTGTCGGCGTTGTACGCCGCACCCGAGGCCATCATCTTGAAGCGCTCGCCCTTCTGCAGCCTTCCATCGACCACGCGCACCAGCATCACGACGCCCACGTAGGGATCGAACCAGCTGTCGATGATCATGGCGCGCAGCGGCGCATCGGGATTGCCGCGCGGCGCCGGCACCTTGGCGACGATGAGCTCGAGGATCTCGTCGATGCCCATGCCGGTCTTGGCGGAGCAGGGAATCGCATCCGTCGCGTCGATGCCGATCACGTCCTCGATCTCGGCCTTGGCGTTGTCGGGATCGGCCTGCGGCAGATCCATCTTGTTGAGCACGGGCAGCACTTCCACGCCGAGGTCCAGGGCGGTGTAGCAGTTGGCCACCGTCTGGGCCTCCACACCCTGCGAGGCATCGACCACGAGCAGTGCGCCCTCGCAGGCGGACAGCGAGCGGGAGACCTCGTACGAGAAGTCCACGTGGCCGGGCGTATCGATCAGGTTGAGGTTGTACACCTGCCCGTCTTTGGCCTTGTATTGCAGCGCGGCGGTCTGGGCCTTGATGGTTATCCCACGCTCTTTTTCGATGTCCATCGAATCGAGCACCTGTGCTTCCATCTGGCGCTCTTCCAGGCCGCCGCAGCGCTGGATCAGGCGGTCGGCGAGCGTCGATTTGCCGTGATCAATGTGCGCAATGATCGAAAAATTTCTGATGTGATTCATCAACGAGAAGCGACAAGTAGTTGAATTAGAACGGCGCGCACAAGAAAAAAGGGCGCGTCAAGTGGTGACGCGCCCTGAACCAACAATCTTTGGCAACTGCGATGGTTGGAGCTTCATTGTAGGCAAAAAGGCCGACAGGGAAAGCCCGCATCATGACCCGCAGGGCGCGTTGCCACCCTGCAACGCAGTATTTATGCACAGCTTATTCACAATATGCCGACACATCATGAGAACAACTTGTGGGCGATCTGTGGAACACCTGTGCATGAAAAGGGGCGATCCCATATGGTGATGTTACCGGCTTTGCATATGCAGACATGCCCCTGAAAACGTGCAGCATTCTATCCAAATGCATAGATAGAACTTTTTTCCCGCCCCTGCGTGTTCAAAGCCCCCGCCCAGAGGGGGATCACCGGCTGCGGAAAGGCCCCAATTCCCACTCCAGGATGGGGCCTTTGCCTTTCATTGCCGCGTCTTACCGGCTCGGCCGGATGACGGCGTACTGGGTCCAGTCACCCCGGCGGAAAAGCACATTGATGGGCTTGGACTTGTCCGCCTTGGCCAGGACGGCATCGAAGTCCTTCATGCTGGAGACCTCGGTGTTGGCAACCCCCAGGATCACGTCGCCCTCCCGCAGGCCTGCCCTGGCCGCCGCATCGGTCACGCCCGTCACGCGCACTCCGCCCTTGACCTTCAGTTCCTTCTTCTGGGCATCGGTCAGGTCGGCGGCCGCGAGGCCGAGCTGCATTGCGGCAGGCGACGCCTTGGGCTTCGCGCCGCGGTCTCCGGCTGCGGCCGTCGGCTTGTCGTCGGGCTCCACCTCCGCCACCGTGATGGGCAGTTCCTTCGTGGCACCGCGCCGGAACACCGTCACGGTGCTCTTGTTGCCGGGCTTGGTGTTGCCCACCAGGCGCGGCAGGTCGGAAATCTTCTCGATGCTCTTGCCATCGAAGCGGGTGATGATGTCACCAGCCTCCACGCCAGCCTTGTCGGCCGGAGAGCCGGTTTCCACGCCCGTCACCAGCGCGCCCTGCGTCTTGCCCAGGCCGATCGATTCCGCCACATCCTTCGTGACCTGGCCGATCTGCACGCCGATGCGTCCGCGGGTCACGCGCCCCGTGGCCCGCAATTGGTCGCTCACGCGGATGGCCTCGTCGATCGGGATGGCGAAGGAGATGCCCATGAATCCGCCGGAGCGCGAGTAGATCTGGCTGTTGATGCCCACGACCTCGCCGCGCATGTTGATGAGCGGGCCGCCCGAATTGCCGGGGTTGATGGCCACATCCGTCTGGATGAACGGCAGGTAGTCGCCCGTGTCGCGCTGCTTGGCGCTCACGATGCCGGCGGTGACCGTGTTCTCGAGGCCGAACGGCGAGCCGATGGCCATCACCCATTCACCGACGCGCAGCCGGTTCATGTCGCCGACCTTCACCGCGGGGAGCCCCGTGGCGTCGATCTTCACCACCGCCACATCGGTGCGCTTGTCCGAGCCCACGATCTTGGCCTTGAACTCCCGCTTGTCGGTCAGCGTGACCAGCACTTCCTGCGCGCCCTCCACCACGTGGGCGTTGGTCATCACGTAGCCGTCGGAGGTGAGGATGAAGCCGGAACCCACGCCGCGCGGCTGCTCGTCGTCCGGGCGCTGGGGGCGCTGCTGGCGCGGCGCGCCCGGCATCGGCAGGCCGAAGCGCTTGAAGAACTCCAGCATCTCCTCGTCCATCCCATTCGCGGAGGAACGGTCGGGCGCTTTCTCGATGGTCCGGATGTTCACCACCGCCGGGCCGACCTGGTCCACCAGGTCGGTGAAGTCCGGCAATCCCTGCACCACCGGGGGCGGGCTGGCCGTGGCGGCCTGCGCGTGCAGCGCACCGGCGGGGACCAGGGCGACGGCTCCGGCTGCAGCGAGGGAGCGGACGAGTGTCCGGAAACGCGATGGGTTACACGGCATGGAGAACATGAAAGACCTTTCTTTCTTTTCGGGGCAAATCGCCGATGTTGTGCAAAAACGCATGCGAAGGTGTGAAGGACAAGGCCGTGTTTGGTTCCCGGCGCCACGGCGGGCATCCACCGGCCGCGCGCGGATCAACGCGCGGGCTCGATCTGCTCCACCAGTTGCCGCAGGGTCTCCTGCGGCACCTCGCCTACGGCGGTGAGCCAGGTGGAGCCTCCGCCCACCCGCTGCGCCAGGGTCTGGGTGGCGCCCATGTCCATGCGGCGCGGCTCGCCGGCGTGGCGCGCGGCGTCGTAGGGCTCGAAGAACAGGGAGACCGTTGCCAGGCCGTCCGAGAAAATGCACTGCAGGGGCGGCATGGGCATCCTGGCCAGCACGGCCGGATCCCGCTTGTAGCAATCGCCAGGGACAAAGCCGGCCACCGGCCTGCTCAGTTGCCACCCAGCCTCCCGTGCCGTCGTCTTCACCAGCGGAAGGGCCAGCAGCCGGAACCCGCGGGTATCGTCCATCTGCGCCGCCAGCTGGGGCACGGTGGGCGGCGTGTCGAAGTCGATCTGCGAGAACGCGGCCTGCTCCAGCACCTGGCCGCGCAGGCCCAGCGTCTGCAACTTGACGACCAGGCCGCTCGGCTGCGCCATCCAGATGCGGTATCCGAAGCGCAACCCGTCGCGGGGCTCCAGCCACAGGATGCGGGCATCCTGGCCCGCCACCCGGTCGCTGCCGAGGAACCGGGCCCGGTAATGGCGCAGCACGGCACTGCTTTCGGCCTGCGGCAGATGGGGAAACAGGCCCGGCATGTCCCGCCGCTCTTCCTTCACCACCTGCGCCCGCGGCAGGAAAGTTCGCACCAGATCGTCCTTGCGGAACACGGTGCGCGGCGAGCCATCCAGGGCCTCGATGCGCTCGATCTGCACCTTGCCGTCCGTGGCGTGCCAGATGCGCGAACTGGTCATGCCCCCTGCGGAAGACCAGACCACGAAGCTCCCGCGGTAGCTCTGCTCTCGCGATGCCCGGTGGATGCGCTCCACCCAGTCGTCGATCTCGGCGCGGACCTCCGGGGCGGAAGCGGCCGATGATCCAGTCCGGACCATGGCACCGGCACCGGCGCTGCCGTCCCCGGTGCCTGCCCAGGCGCCGGGCCACGGGGCGCATGCCAGCCATGCCGCCAGGCCCGCCACGGCCTTCGCCCGGTGACCGCACCGGGCCCACTTCCACCAGCCACCGGCGTTGCGCGGACCTGCCAATCCTGATCTCCGGTATTGCAAGCGCTCAGCGCTGGGGCGTCTCGAAGGTGGCATTGCGCAGGAAACCTGCCGGCATCTGGAGCGCGGAAGCACCTCCGTACTGGCGGTGCGCTGCCAGCAGCTCGTCCAGGCGCGGGTCGCGCAGCATCACCTGCGGTTCGCCCGAGGGATCCGTTGCGGACACCAGCGTCGTGGCGGCAGGCGCCTCCAGGCGGGCCGGCGCGGCAGCCAGCCGGGTTTCGCCACCGGCCGGCAGCCCGCCGGACAGGCCACTCCAGCCCAGCACGCCGACCGCGGCCAGCGATGCCATCCCGGCGACCATCTTCCAGCGGAACACGGCAGCATTCGCCGCCTCGCCCTGGGCCTGGACCGCAGGAGCGAGGGGGACCGCGGCGTCCGGCAGGGCCACCTCGGCGGCCGGCCGCCCTTCCCGTGCCAACTGGGCCATCACGCGATCGGCCAGCACAGTGCTTCCAGGACGGGCCAGCTCCGGGGAGCGCAGCACATCGCCGATCAGGTGATAGACGGCCCAGGCCTCCTGGCCTTCGGCGGTCTGGGCATAAGTGAAGGCTTCGCCCCACTCGGCCTCGCCGATGCCGCCGTCGGCCAGCGCGGAAAGCTGCTCACGCATTGTCGGATCGTCTTTCATGCTTCTCACCTGCTATCGTCCTTGGGCCGGCACGCCGCCCCGGCTCCCCGGGCACGCCTGCGTCACCAGCGCTTGCCTGTCTGCTTTTCCAGCAATGGCCGCACCCGGGCGGAAATCGCCTCCCGGGCACGGAATATCCTCGATCGCACCGTTCCTATGGGGCACTGCATCACCTCGGCGATTTCCTCATAGGTCAGGCCTTCGATCTCGCGCAGCGTGACCGCCTGGCGCAGATCCTCCGGCAACGCTTCCATGGCCGTGTTGACCGCCGCGGCGATCTCCTGCGCGGCCATCACGGTTTCCGGCGTTTCGTCGGTGGTTAGTTCGTGTCCGATACGGGAAGTTTCATCCTCGTCTTCTCCTCCGCGCAATGCGTTCTCGGAAATGACGGGATTGCGCTTGATGTCCATCAAGGCCTTCTTCGCCGTGTTGACCGCGATGCGGTAGAGCCAGGTGTAGAACTGCGCTTCTCCGCGGAACTGGTGCAGTGCACGGTAGGCACGCAGGAAGGTTTCCTGGGCGATGTCCTGCACCAGGTCCGAGTCGCGCACCATGCGGCCGATGAGGCGTTCGATGCGGCGCTGGTACTTCACGACCAGCAGCCCGTAGGCCCGCTGGTCGCCGGACACGGTGCGCTCCACGAGCTGGAGGTCGCTGTCGGCAGGGGAAGGCGGGGGCAGGGAAGCGTTCATGTATTCGTGAGCTCACGCATCGAGGCGATGAGCAGGGGGCATCGTCGGCCCCTGGGCTGCGGGCTCCCGTCTGGGGCGCGAATATACCGCACGGCGCAGCGCGGCCCATCCGGGGGCATGGCGGCCCGGCTCGAGGCCCAGCCATGCCCGCCGGCCATCCTGGCCTACGAGGCGAACCAGCAGGAACCGCTGCAGATCCAGCGCCACCTCCAGCCGCCCGCATACCGGGGGATGCGCCCTGCCACGGTCCAGGCGCCACAGCAGCCCATCCCATGCCACGACTCCGGACGGCCACCGGGACGCCGCATGCCAGCCCTGCAGCAGGACCACGCTCCACAGCACCATTGCGCAGGCGGCAGTCCGGACGGATCCGCCGCTTCCGAGGAGCGCCCATGCCGAACACGCCATGAAGCCCGCGAGACCGGCCCCGAGCACCCAGCTGCGCACACGGTGCCCTGCGCCTGCGGGATGGCGCAATACCGGAGCGAGGAACTCCTCCTGCGCGGAATCGGCCATGGATGCAGGTGCCTCGGAGCCGTGACGGCGGTGCAGCCGTCAGATGCGCCGGAAGACCAGCGTGCCGTTGGTGCCGCCGAAGCCGAAATTGTTCTTCACCGCGACGTCCATCTTCATGTCCCGCGCAGTGTTGGCGCAGTAGTCCAGATCGCACTCCGGATCCTGCTCGAAGATGTTGATCGTGGGAGGCACCTTCTGGTCATGCAGCGCCAGCACGGTGAACACGCTCTCGATGCCGCCGGCACCGCCGAGCAGGTGGCCGGTCATCGACTTCGTCGAGCTCACCACCATGTTCCGGGCATGGTCGCCCAGCGCCGCCTTGATCGCATTGGTCTCGTTCAGATCGCCCAGGGGCGTCGAGGTGCCATGTGCGTTCAGGTAATCGACCTCGTCGGCATTGATGCCGGCATTGCGCAGGGCCGACAGCATGGCACGCCGCGGGCCGTCCATGTTGGGGGCGGTCATGTGGCCGGCGTCCGCGCTCATGCCGTAGCCGGACAGCTCGGCATAGATCTTCGCGCCGCGGGCTTTCGCATGCTCGTACTCTTCCAGCACCAGCACGCCGGCACCTTCTCCCAGCACGAAGCCGTCGCGGTCCTTGTCCCACGGACGGGATGCCGTGGCGGGATCGTCGTTGCGCGTGGACAGCGCGCGCATGGCAGCGAACCCTCCCACACCCAGGGGCGAGACCGTGGATTCCGTGCCGCCGGCGACGATCACGTCGGCGTCGCCATACTCAATCTTGCGGGCGCCCTCGCCGATGCAGTGCAGGCCCGTGGTGCAGGCGGTGACCACCGAGAGATTCGGCCCCTTGAAGCCGAAGCGCATGGAAACATGCCCTGCCACCATGTTGATGATGGACGCGGGAACGAAGAAGGGAGTGATGCGACGCGGGCCGCGGTTCTCCAGCTCCGCATGCGTGTTCTCGATCAGCGGCAGGCCGCCGATACCCGAGCCGATGATACAGCCGATCCGGGTGGCCAGCTCCTCGTCCAGGGCTTCGCCCACAGGCAGGCCCGCATCGCGCACGGCCTGCTCCGCTGCGGCTATGCCGTAGTGGATGAAGCTGTCCATCGTGCGCGCATCCTTGGCGCTGATATAGGCATTCAGGTCGAAATCCTTGACCTCGCCAGCAATCCTGCAGGCAAAGTTCGAAGCATCGAACTTGGTGATGAGGCCAATGCCGGACTGACCGGCAAGGATTCGGGCCCAGGCTTCCGCCACCGTGTTACCGACGGGGCTGACGCAACCCAGGCCGGTCACGACGACGCGACGACGGCTCATGCGCTAAGACTCTTTCGTGCTGATACCGGACCGCAGGGCGATCCGAGGGGAAGGCGAGACCGCAGGCTCAGGCCTTCTGGTGGGTGTTCGCGTAGTCGATGGCGTTCTGCACCGTCGTGATCTTCTCTGCGTCTTCGTCAGGGATCTCGATGCCGAACTCGTCTTCCAGCGCCATCACCAGCTCCACCGTGTCGAGCGAGTCGGCACCCAGGTCGGCCACGAAAGCCTTTTCATTGGTGACTTGCGACTCTTCCACGCCGAGTTGCTCGGCGATGATTTTTTTGACACGTGCTTCGATATCGCTCATGGTTTCCCTTTGGGGGTTGTGAATGAATCCGCGATTCTAGCCGTATCGGGATACACCTCGAAATGGCTCGCCGGGCGGAACAACCGGCGTCAACTTTCATCAATTACATGTACATGCCGCCATTGACATGCAACTCCTGGCCGGTCACATAACCTGCGTCGTCCGAAGCGAGGTAGGCGACGGCCTTGGCGATGTCCGATGGCTGGCCCATGTGGCCCAGCGGGATCTGCGTCTGCAGGGCCTTGTGCTGCTCTTCGGAGAGCTCGGCGGTCATGTCGGTGCGGATGAAACCGGGGGCCACGCAGTTCACCGTGATGCCGCGGCTGCCCAGTTCGCGGGCCAGCGAGCGCGTCATGCCGGCAAGGCCTGCCTTCGCCGCGGCGTAGTTGGCCTGGCCCGGATTGCCGGAGGCGCCTACCACGCTCGTGATGTTGACGATGCGTCCGTAGCGCTGCTTCATCATCGGCCGCATCACGGCGCGGCAGGCCCGGAACACCGCCTTGAGGTTCGTGTCGAGCACGGCATCCCAGTCGTCGTCCTTCATGCGCATGGCGATCTGGTCGCGCGTGATACCGGCGTTGTTGACCAGCACATGCAGGCCGCCCTGCTCTTTCACGATGCCGTCGATCAGTGCGTCCAGCGCCGCGGCGTCGTTCACGTCGAGGGCGGCACCACGGCAGCCTGCGTGCGCGGACAGCGCCTGGGTGATGCGTTGCGCGCCGTCTTCGGTGGTGGCCGTGCCGATGACGCGGAAGCCCCGCGCCGCCAGTTCGGCGGCGATGGCGGCACCGATGCCGCGGGAGGCCCCCGTCACCAGAGCGATGCGGGTGGTGTTGTCGGAAGAATTCGAAAGGGTCATGGTGTCTCTCCGGGCAGCCGTCTCAGGCCAGCAGTTCGCGGGTTTCCTGCAGGGATGCGGGGTCGTACACGGAGCCGGCCACCAGGGTCGCGTCGATGCGCTTGGCCATGCCCGTGAGCACCTTGCCGGGGCCGCACTCGATCACGTGGGTTGCCCCCAGTGCCTTGAGCGCGCCGATGCACTCCACCCACCGCACCGGGCCGAAGGCCTGGCGATAGAGCGCATCGCGGATCGCGCCCGCATCCTGCACCACGGCCACGTCGATGTTGTTGACCACGGGGATGCGGGGAGCGGCCAGGGACAGGCCGGCCAGTGCCTCGCGCAGCTTCTCGGCAGCCGGCTTCATGAGGCTGGAGTGGAATGGCGCGGACACGGGCAGTGGCAGCGCGCGCTTGGCGCCCGCAGCCTTGAGCATCTCGCAGGCCTTCTCGACGCCCGCCTTGGTGCCGGCGATCACGGTCTGGGCCGGATCGTTGAAGTTCACGGCCTCGACGACGTCCGCGCCGCCAGCCCCGAAGGCGGCGGTGGCCTGGGCGCAGCCCTCGATCACCTTCGCGGATTCGAGCCCGAGGATGGCTGCCATGGCACCCACGCCCACGGGCACGGCTTCCTGCATGGCGGAAGCGCGCAGCCTCACCAGCGGAGCTGCCTGCGACAGGGTGAGCACGCCGGAGGCCACCAGGGCGGAATATTCACCCAGGGAGTGCCCGGCCACCGCGGCAGGTTGCGCGCCGCCTTCCGCGAGCCAGACGCGCCAGGCCGCCACGCCGGCGACCAGCATCGCGGGCTGGGTGTTGGTGGTCAGCGCCAGGGCTTCCTTGGGGCCTTCATGGATCAGGCGGCCGACGTCCTCGCCGAGTGCGTCGGAGGCCTCCTGGACGGCTTCGGCCACGGCGGGATGGCCGCTCCAGGCGTCGAGCATGCCGACGGATTGCGATCCCTGTCCGGGAAAGACGAATGCGAAGTTCTTCGTGGTCATGAGGGAAATTCAGGTCGTAAGAGGCACCGGGGCCGCGCGTCGGCGCAGCCGCGGCAGGCCTCACAGCGTGAGCAGCACGGCGCCCCAGGTGAAGCCGCCCCCCACGCCTTCGAGCAGCAGGTTCTGGCCGGGACGGGTCTGGCCGGAGCGCACGGCATGGTCGAGCGCCAGGGGAATGGATGCAGCCGACGTATTGCCATGCTGGTCCACCGTGACCACCACCTTGTCCATGGGCAGGCCCAGCTTCTTGGCCGTGCCCTGCATGATGCGGATGTTCGCCTGGTGGGGAATCAGCCAGTCCACGTCCGACTCCTTCAGGCCGGCCTTGTCCAGCACGGCGCGGGCGGCCTTGTCGAGCACGCCCACGGCCAGCTTGAACACCGCCTGGCCATCCATCTTGAGCAGCGGGTCGCCAAGGATCTGGCCGCCGTACACGTTGCCCGGCACGCACAGGATGCCGACATGCCTGCCATCCGCATGCAGGTCGCTCGCGAGGATGCCCGGCGTCTCGGAGGCCTCCAGGACCACTGCGCCCGCACCGTCGCCGAACAGCACGCAGGTGGTGCGGTCGTTGAAGTCGAGCAGCCGGCTGAACACTTCGGAGCCCACGACGAGGGCGCGGCGGGCACCGCCCGAGCGGATCATGGAATCCGCCACCGTCAGCGCATAGATGAACCCGCTGCACACCGCCTGAACGTCGAATGCGGGGCAGCCATTGGCGCCCAGCTTGTTCTGGAGGATGCACGCAGTGGAAGGGAAGACCATGTCCGGCGTGGACGTGGCGACGATGATGAGGTCGATGTCCGCAGGCTGCAAGCCCGCGGCATCCAGCGCCTGCCGCGCCGCCTCCAGCCCCAGATCGCTACTGCACACGTCCCGCTCGGCGAAATGCCGGGCGCGGATGCCCGTGCGCTCCACGATCCACTGGTCCGAGGTCTCAACGCCCCGCCCGGCCAGTTCGGCCACGAGGTCGGCGTTGGTCAGACGGCGCGGGGGCAGGCTGCTGCCGGTGCCTGTGATGCGGGAATAACGGCTCATTCATTGGGGCCCGAAACGGTCCGTCAGGGCGACGGCTGCGCGGCGGCGGGCCCCAGCAGGGGCGCGGCATGCGCAACCCGCGAACGGACTCGATCGAGCAGGTTGTTGCGGGCCGCATCATACGCGCGGATCAAAGCCTGCTCGAACGCCAATATGTCAGCGGACCCGTGGCTCTTGAAGACGAGCCCCCGCAGCCCGAGCAGCGCCGCACCGTTGTAACGGCGGTGGTCCATGCGCCGCATCAGCGCAGATAGCACCGGATAGGCCACAACTGCCGCGATTTTCGTGAAGATGCCGCGTTTGAACTCCTGCTTGAGTGCGCCGACGATCATCGATGCGACGCCCTCGCTGGCCTTGAGCGCCACGTTGCCCACGAAGCCATCGCACACGACGATGTCCACGGTGCCCTTGAATATGTCATTGCCTTCCACGTTGCCATAGAAGTTCAGGTCACCGGATTCGGACGCGGAGCGCAGCAGCTCGCCGGTGCGCTTGATGACTTCATTGCCCTTGATGACCTCTTCGCCAATGTTGAGCAGGCCGACCGCAGGCTCTTGCGCACCCTCGTGCAGCGCCGACACCAGGGCCGCGCCCATGACGGCGAACTGCAGCAGATGCTCGGCACTGCAATCCACGTTGGCGCCCAGGTCCAGCACGGTGGTCGCACCGCCCCGGGCATTGGGCATCTGGGTGGCGATGGCGGGCCGGTCGATGCCGTCCAGGGTCTTCAGGAGGTAGCGCGCGATCGCCATCAGTGCACCGGTATTGCCCGCCGACACGGCGACCTGGGCTGCACCGTCCTTCACCTGCTGAATCGCCACGCGCATGGAGGAGTCCTTCTTGCGGCGAAGGGCCACCTCCACGGGGTCGTCCATCGAGACGACCTCACTGGCCGGGACGACCTGGGCACGCTCGTGCGCGAACCCGCCCAGGCTCTCGGGCCGGCCCACCAGCAGCAGCCGCGCTTGCGGATGGTGTTCGAGGAATTGGCGGCAAGCCGCCAGCGTGACGCGGGGGCCGTGATCGCCCCCCATGCAGTCGACAGCCAGTGTGATCATGGGCGACTCGCCGGATCGCACGCGAGCGGGATCCGGAAAAAAGAAGCAGCGGACAAAACAAAGGCCCGCGCTACCGCATGTGTAGCAGCGGGCCTCGGCGCGCGGGCGAAGATCAGGCTTCGGACTTGTTCTTCAGCACCTGACGACCACGGTAGAAGCCGTTGGGGCTGATGTGGTGGCGCAGGTGGGTTTCGCCGGTGGTGGGCTCGACAGCGATGCCGGGCACGTTCAGGGCGTTGTGCGAACGGTGCATGCCGCGCTTGGAAGGGGACTTTTTGTTCTGTTGAACAGCCATGGTGGCTCCTGGTCTTGAAAGGGTGGGTTGGTAAAAACGCGATCAGCCCATTGAAGACACGAGGGGATTCGCGCGAAGCCCATGATTATAGCCCAAATGGTTTTTCAACCCCCAGGCTTGCCGGTCTTGAGGGATGCGAGCGCAGCGAAGGGGTTCGGCTTGTCCGCGCTGGCCTCCTCGAAATCCTCGTCGCTGGAGGCCATCCGCACGGGGGCAGGACATTCGTCGTGCCGCGGCACGAGCGGCAGCGCCATGAGGAGTTCGTCCTCGATCAGTTCACGCAGGTTGAATTCGCGGCTCAGGGCCAGCAGGTCTTCCTCGCTCTCGTCGTCGAGCGCCTCGGCCGTGGCCTCGTCGGCAACGAACCGGAACTCGCGATCGACCTCCAGGGGGACGTCCACCGGCCCGAGGCAGCGCTGGCAGGTCATGGGGAAAGCAGCGCGCACCCGCAGCCGCAGCCAGATCTGGCCACCGATGCCGTGCGTGGTCCGCACTTCGCCGTCGGCCGTCCAGTCCACGAGCAGGTCAGGGTGCAGCCCTTTGGCCTCCTGCGCCAGTCGCTCGTATTTCAGGAGCGAATCATGGCCGGACAGATGACCGCCCGCCTGCGCGAATGCCTTGACGTCGAGGCGCTGGGGAGAGAATTCCTTGGTCATGCCGGCAGTGTAAGAGAATCGCCGCCATGTCTGCCCCCGCCCCCCCTCTCCGCCCACTGGTACTGGGCTCCACCTCCCGCTACCGGCGCGAACTGCTCGCCCGGCTGGGAGTGCCTTTCGACGTTTCCGCGCCCGATGTGGACGAAACCCCTCAACCCGGCGAGTCTCCGCGCGATCTGGCCCTGCGGCTCGCGCAGGCCAAGGCGCGCGATGTGGCGCGGCGCCACCCCGATGCGGTCGTCATCGGCTCCGACCAGGTGGCGGACCTGTCCGGCTCCCCGCTCGGCAAGCCGGGCACCCATGAGCGGGCCGTGGCCCAGCTGCAGCGCATGCGCGGCCGGACCGTGGTGTTCCAGACGGCCGTGACCGTGGCCTGCGCCGCCACGGGTTTCGAGGCCACCGATCTCGCACCGGTGGAAGTGCGCTTCCGGGATCTCTCCGATGAAGAGATCGAGCGCTATCTGCGCGCCGAACAGCCCTATGACTGCGCGGGCAGCGCCAAGAGCGAAGGCCTGGGCATCAGCCTGCTGGACGCCATCGTGAGCGACGATCCCACGGCGCTGGTGGGCCTGCCGCTGATCCGCACGTGCCGCATGCTGCGCGACGCGGGCCTGGTGCTGCCATGACGGAGCAGGCCCGCCCTCCCCTGCCACCCGGTGCGGCCGGCACGTCCCGCGGCACGCTGTATCTCGTCCCGGCCCCCCTGGATTTCGGGTGCGACGAACAGGCACCGCTGGAGGATGCCCTTCCCGCGGGCACCCTGCGGAAGGCGGCAGGCATCACCCACTGGATCTGCGAGAACGCGAAGAGCACGCGCGCCTACCTCAAGCGCATCGATGCGCTCCACCCGCTGGCGGCGCCACTGCAGGAACAGTCCATTACCGAATTGCCGCGCGAGGTCCACAAGAAGGGGGACCACCAGGGAGCCCCCGGTGGCGCGGCCGGTTTCGATGCCAGCCCGTTGCTGGCCGCGGCGATGGCGGGCCACGACATGGGGCTGGTCAGCGAGGCAGGGATGCCCGCCGTGGCGGACCCCGGCAGCTCGGTGGTGCGCGCGGCCCATGACCTGGGCGTGCGCGTGGAGCCGCTCACCGGTCCCGTCTCGCTGCTGCTCGCCCTGGCGGCCAGCGGCCTCAACGGCCAGAACTTCGCGTTCAACGGCTACCTGCCGCAGGATGCGGCCCAGCGCACGCAGCGCATCCGGGAACTGGAGGCGCTGGCGCTGCGGCAGGGGCAGACACAGCTGTTCATCGAGACACCCTATCGCAACCCTGCGCTGTGGCAAGCCCTGGTCAAGACGCTGCAGCCCCACACCCGGCTGGCATTCGCCAGCGGCCTGACCCTGGCCAGCGCCCGCACGGCCAGCCAGCTCGTGCGCCACTGGCGCCAGCAGCCGGAGGCGCTGGACAGCCGCACGCCCGTCGTGTTCGCCATCGGACGGTGATCTCCGGCGGGAACGAAAAAGAGGCGCCGCGGCGCCTCTTTTTCTTGCGGGAGGGAACCCGCCTGTTCAGCGCACGGCCGGCAAGCTGGCACCCAGGGCGCGGATGGCGGTTTCGCCCATGGCGGCGCCGAACTTCTTCACCAGGCGCTCGGCCACGTTGTCCCGGCGCGTGTAGTCGATGATGTCCTCGGCCTTGACGACTTCGCGGGCCACGTAATCGAGGTTGCCCAGGTGGTCGGCCAGCCCCATGTCGACGGCCTGCTGGCCCGTCCAGAACAGGCCGCTGAACGTGTCCGCCGTGGGCTTGAGGCGATCGCCCCGCCCTTTCTGGACCACGTGGATGAACTGCTGGTGGATCTGGTCGAGCATGGCCTGTGCATAGGTACGCTGCTTCTCGGACATCGGGCTGAACGGATCGAGGAAGCCCTTGTTCTCGCCCGCCGTGAGCAGGCGGCGTTCCACGCCGAGCTTTTCCATGGTGCCGGTGAAGCCGAACCCGTCCATCAGCACGCCGATGCTGCCCACGATGCTGGCCTTGTCCACGAAGATCTGGTCGGCGCCGGCCGCGATGTAGTAGGCAGCCGATGCGCAGGTTTCCTCGACCACCGCATAGACCGGCTTGTTGTACTTGGCCTTGAGCCGGATGATCTCGTCGTTGATGATGCCAGCCTGCACGGGGCTGCCGCCAGGGGAGTTGATGAGCAACACCACGGCCTGGGAGCCGGAGTCCTCGAAGGCGCTGCGCATGGCAGCGACCACGAATTCCGCGCTCGCCTCTGCACCGGACGCGATCTCGCCCTTGATGTCCACCACGGCGGTGTGCGGCGTGCTTTTGCTGGGCGTCGTAACGTCGCGCGCAAGCAACACCCAGGCCACGGCGACCAGGAAAACCAGCCATGCCATGCGGGTGAAAACACGCCAGCGGCGCGCTGAGCGCTGTTCGGAGAGGGTGGCGAAGACGAGTTTTTCCAGCACCTCACGCTCCCAGCCAGGGGGCCTGTCGGCCGCGGCCGGGGTGTCTTTCGCTATTTTTTCAGGAGCACTCTGGGCCCACAGGTCAGGCGTGGGCGACGGATCAGCTTCCAGGCCGGAGGGTTCTTTCCGGGTCGGATCGGTCATGGGATGTCTCAGAATTCCACGGGTTGCAACTGGGAGCCAGTATGCCAGCGCACCACTCCGGACTCTTCCGAAATTGCGATCTTCACCAGTCCGCCACGGCAGGGGCCGCCCGCACAGGCGCCGGTGTCGGGGCGGTAGGCCGCGCCATGCGAGGCGCAGAGCAGCCAATGCCCCGTGTCATCGAAGAAGCGGTTGGGCTGCCAATCCATCTCCATGGGCACATGGGTGCACTGGTTCAGGTAGGCATGGACCTGCCCCTGGTAGCGGATGGCGAAGGCACGGCAGGACTGCCCGGCCCACACGACATCAAATGGAACGGCATCGCCGCCCTCCCGCAGCGCGTCGCTCGGGCACAGGGGAATGGCCGGTCCCGGGACATCGGTCATGTTCGGCCCTCCAGGGTGCGCCGGTGCGATCAGCCGTTGCGCACCAGCCAGTCGTGCAGGTCGGCCACGGAATGGGCGACGTGCAGCGGCTCCAGCGCATGGAATCCGGAGGGCTCGTGCGCTCCGTAGCTCACGCCCACGCCGGCACAGCCGGCCGAGCGGGCCATCTGCAGGTCGTGGGTGGTGTCGCCGATCATCAGCAGCCGCCCGGGCGGCACGCCGAACTCCGCCATCAACTCCTGCAGCATCAGGGGATGCGGCTTGCTGGCGGTCTCATCGGCCGTCCGGGATCCATCGAACATGCCCCGCAGCGAAACCGTGTGCAGGACTTCGTCGAGCCCCCGGCGGCTCTTGCCTGTGGCCACGGCCAACAGGTGGCCGGAGGCGCGCAGGTCTTCCAGCATCGGCAGCACCCCCTCGAAAAGGCTCAGGTCGTTCTGGTGGCGCGCGTAGTGGTAGCCGTAGCGGCTGCGCAGTTCCGCATGCTTTTCGCGCGGCACGTGGGGTGCTGCATGCGCCAGTGCCTCCATCAGCCCCATGCCGATCACCCAGGCGGCATCGCGGTCGCTGGGCACCTGCCCGCCCACGTCGCGCACGGCATCCTGGATGCAGCGCACGATGATGGCGGTGGAGTCGAACAGGGTCCCATCCCAGTCGAAGGCGATGAGGTCGAAGCGGCGGGCACGGGTGGCGGACATGGGGCGGCGGGCGTCAGGTGGGAGCGGGAGCGGGAGCGGCGGGCAGGAAGCCGGACAGCTCCGCCGGCAGTTCGGCATGCAGTTCGACGCGCTCGCCGCTGGCGGGATGGCTGAACTGTAACCGCCATGCATGCAGGAACATGCGGCGCAGGCCGTGCTTCTGGACACGGCGGTTCAGATCGAAGTCGCCGTATTTGTCATCGCCCACGATCGGGTGGCCCCGGCTGGCCAGGTGGACCCGGATCTGGTGGGTGCGGCCGGTCTTGATCGTCACTTCCAGCAGCGCCATGGCGGGCAGCCCCTCGGTCGGCCGGGCCGGTACGCGGCTGCGCACCTTCACGAGGGTGATGGAGCGCATGCCGTCGGGATCGACTTCCGTGGTCACGCGCACGCGGCGCTCGCCGTCGGCCTGCAGGTACTTGTGCAGGGGGGCGTCGATGACCTTCAGGCGCTCCGGCCACTCGCCCGACACGAGGGCCAGGTAGGTCTTGCCGGTTTCGCGCTCGCGGAACTGGTCCTGGAGGTGCGTGAGCGCCGAACGCTTCTTGGCCACGAGCAAAATGCCCGAGGTTTCCCGGTCCAGGCGGTGCACCAGCTCCAGGAAGCGCGCCTGCGGGCGCGCCTGGCGCAATTGCTCGATGACGCCGAAGCTCACGCCGCTGCCTCCATGCACGGCCACGCCGGCGGGCTTGTCCAGGGCGATCAGGTGCTCGTCCTCCAGCAGCAGGGGAAACTCCCTGGCCGGCGCGGGCCGCTCCGCCTTGGCAGCCACCTTATCGGAAATGCGCACGGGCGGCACGCGGACCACGTCACCGGCCTCGACGCGGGTGTCGGCCGCGGCCCGCCCCTTGTTGATGCGGACCTCGCCGCTGCGGATGATGCGGTAGACGTGCGTCTTGGGCACGCCCTTGAGCTCACGTATCAGAAAGTTATCCAGCCGCTGCCCCGCGGACTCGGCATCGACCTCCACCCAGCGCACGGCCACGGCACCCGGTTCGGAGTCGGCGGGGGGACGGCCGGGTGCCGGTTTGGCCCCTATAATGTGTTTCACCTGTGCGACGTTGTGTAAGTGGTTGATTTGTCTGGAGTTTAGTCCACGCGATCCAACACGCCGTACAGGAAGGTCGATGCCAACGGGCGTCGTGCGCGCAGATTGCAGGCCGGTTGCCTGCGAAGGCCCGCATGCCACCCGGCCCGGCTGACAAATTGAAACACCCAAACGGAATCCCCAACCGGCAGGCCGCCTCTCCACGGAGATCGCCCCTGCCGCGGATCAAAGCGAAAAACATGTTGGCGCTGATGGCTTGGATCATGGCACTGTGGCAGGGGCAGAAGCCCCTGGCGCGGGCCGTCCGCATGCCCGACGTGCCCGCATGGCGCGCCCTGCCGGCGACATTCTTCCCGGCCAGGAAGCGCGCTTCCTTCATCGCCCCCATCCACGCCCCACCACCCCGGCTGCCGAGCTAGTCAACAGCTTCGCGGCCGCCTGGCTTTCAGCGGCAATTCCCTTCGTTTCAGTGCGTCGGCCCCTGGCATCCATGGCTCCTGAAGAGCCTGTGTCAACGGTTGAACCCGGGACGCATGCAGCCCCTGTGCTGCGCGGCGTCCCGCACCCATACGAAGAAGGAAACGCATCATGAAGCGGATGCTCATCAATGCCACGCAGCCCGAAGAACGGCGCCTTGCCATCGTGGACGGCCAGAAGCTGCTGGACTACGAGATCGAGATCGAGGGGCGCGAACAACGCAAGGGCAACATCTACAAGGCGGTCGTCACCCGTGTCGAGCCCAGCCTGGAAGCCTGCTTCGTGGATTACGGCGAGGACCGCCACGGCTTCCTGCCCTTCAAGGAAATCTCCCGCCAGTATTTCGCCGAGGGCGTCTCGCCCAGCCAGGCCCGCATCAACGACGTGATCCGCGAAGGCCAGGAACTGCTGGTCCAGGTCGAGAAGGAAGAACGCGGCAACAAGGGCGCGGCCCTGACCACCTTCGTGTCGCTGGCCGGCCGCTACGTGGTGCTGATGCCCAACAACCCGCGCGGCGGCGGCGTGTCGCGCCGCATCGAGGGCGAGGACCGCGCCGAGCTCAAGGAGGCGATGGACCAGCTCGAGTACCCGAAGGGCATGAGCATCATCGCGCGCACCGCCGGCATCGGCCGCTCGGCGCCCGAGCTGCAGTGGGACCTAAACTACCTGCTCAAGCTCTGGACCGCCATCGACGGCGCCGCCAGGGGCGGCAAGGGTGCCTTCCTGATCTACCAGGAATCCTCGCTGGTGATCCGCGCGATCCGCGACTATTTCAACAACGACATCGGCGACATCCTCATCGATACGGACGACATCTATGAACAGGCGCAGCAGTTCATGTCGCACGTCATGCCCGAGCATGCCGCCAAGGTCAAGCGCTACCGCGACGACGCGGCGCTGTTCAGCCGCTTCCAGATCGAGCACCAGATCGAGTCCGCCTATGCCCGCACGGTAACCCTGCCCTCCGGCGGCGCCATCGTGATCGACCATACGGAAGCGCTGGTGTCCGTGGACGTGAACTCGGCCCGCGCCATCAAGGGTGGCGACATCGAGGAAACCGCCACCCGCACCAACCTGGAAGCCGCCGACGAGGTGGCCCGCCAGATGCGCCTGCGCGACCTGGGCGGCCTGATCGTGATCGACTTCATCGACATGGAGGAGAGCAAGAACCGCCGCGAGGTCGAGAACCGCCTGCGCGACGCGCTGCGCCACGACCGCGCCCGCGTGCAGTTCGGCACGATCAGCAAGTTTGGCCTCATGGAGATGAGCCGCCAGCGCCTGAAGCCGTCGCTCAGCGAAGGTGCGCACATCCGCTGCCCGCGCTGCGACGGCACCGGCCACGTGCGCGACACGGAAGGATTCTCGCTGCAGATCCTGCGCATGATCCAGGAAGAGTCCATGAAGGACAACACGGCCGCCGTGCACTGCCAGGTGCCGGTGGAAGTGGCTTCGTTCCTGCTGAACGAGAAGCGCACCGAGATCGCCAAGATCGAACTCAAGCAGCGCGTGAGCGTGCTCATGGTGCCCAACAAGACCATGGAGACGCCCAAGTACAAGCTCGAGCGCCTCAAGCACGACGACCCACGCCTGGACCACATCGCCGCAAGCTACAAGCTGGCCGAGGAGATGGAAGACCCGACCACGGTGACGCGCCGCTCCCAGGAGCCGACAAACAAGCAGACCCCTGTGATCAAGGGTGTGCTGCCCGATGCGCCCGCCCCGATCGCCGAGCCGCGCCCCGAAACGCCGCGTACGGCAGGCCCGCGCAACGGCTCGCACGCGGCCGCCGCGCCCGCCCCGGCACAGGCGCCTGCACCAGCCCCCGCTCCGGCACCGGCGGCCCCGCAGGAACAGGGCTTCTTCGCTTGGCTCAAGAGCCTCTTCGGCTTCGGACCGAGCACCGCTCCGGCACCGGTGTCCGCGCCGGTAGCGGCGCCGGCTCCCGCGCCTGCCGCCGATGCCCCGCGTGACGGACGCCGCGGAGGCCGGCGCGGCGGACGCGACGGCAACGGTGGCGGCCGCGACGGGCAGCGCGATAACGGTGGCGCGGAAGGCCGCGGACGCCGTGGCGAGCGCGGAGAGCGCCCCGAGCGCGCCGAAGGCGAAGCGCCGCGCAACGGCCGGGGTCCGCGCGATGCCGAGGGCCGCGAAGGCCGGCCGGCACGGGAACGCGATCGCGACCGCGAAGGTGGACGCGAGAACGGACGCGATGCATCCCTTCGCTCCGAAGGAGATCACGCGCCCCGCAATGGCCGCGAAGGCCGTGAAGGCGGCCGCGGCCGCGAACGCCGGGAGACCGGTGACGCTCCGCGCCAGCAGCCGCTGGGCACGGACGCCGGCATGGCGGCAGCCCAGGACGTCGGTATCGAAGGCCAGGGTGCCGCACCGCAGGAGCGCGGCGAGCGGGGTCCCCGCAACGGCGAGCGCCGGGAGCGCCGTGAACGCGGCGGCGACCGCCGTCCGCGCGCAGAGGAAGGCCAGGCCGAGTTCGTGGATACGTCCCCGATGGCCTCGTTGCCCGATCTGGACCTGACCGGCGGCGAAGCCGGCGGCCCGGCCGCGGGCTCCGCCTCGGGCGAGGAGCCGCGCCGCGAGCGGAGGTCGCGTGACCGCTACGGACGTGACCGCCGGGAGCGCGCACCGCGCGAAGGCGCCGAGGCGGAATCCGCACCGGTGGACGAATCCACCACGGCGCAGGCCGTGCAGGACGTGGCGGGGGAAGACGCTGCCCAGGAAGCGCCGCGCCGCAGCTACTTCAGCCAGGGCGGCAGCGCACCGGTGCCCGTCGCCGCGACGGCGGCTTCCGAAGCAGCGCCGCACGGCGAGGCCCCTGCGGAACCTGCGCAGGCCCCGGCCGGCATCCCGGCGGCAGCGCCGGCACCTGCAGTCGCCACGGCCGTGACCCCGGCGCCTGCGCCCGCTCCGGTCGCCACGCCAGCGCCTGCGCCGGCCGCAGCAGCCGCCGTGCCGGGACTGCCACGCGTGCAGGCCTTCCAGCTGCCGGTGGATGAGCTGAACCGCATCGCCGAAAGCTCGGGCCTGCAATGGGTGAACTCCGACGCGGAGAAGATCGCCGCCGCCCAGGCAGCGATCGCCGCGGAGCCCCGCCCGGTGCACGTGCCGCGCGAGCGGCCCCCGGCCGTCGTGCTGGATGAAGGTCCGCTGGTGCTGGTGGAGACCCGCCGCGACCTGCGCGACCTGAAGCTGCCGTTCGAACAGCAGCCTTCGTCCGTCGCCTGACGGGCCCTGACGGCCGGCGACGCCATGTGCATGGCGCCGCCGGCCGTCCGCATTTTTACGCACCATCCGTTCGCCCCGAGGGAATCCGCACCGATGCTGTTCCTGCTGTCTCCCGCCAAATCCCTGGATTACGACACCCCGCTGCCGCCAGGGCTGGCCCACACCCTTCCCCCTTTCATTCCCGAATCCACGCAGCTCATCGGCGTGCTGCGCGAGAAGTCTCCGCAGGAGCTCGCGTCCCTGATGGATATCAGCGACGCGCTGGCCGGACTCAATGCCGCGCGCTATGCCGCATGGTCGCCGCGGTTCACGGCCGACAATGCCCGCCAGGCGCTCTTCGCGTTCAACGGCGATGTCTATGAAGGCCTGGATGCCCGGAGCCTGGACGGCGACGGACTGCGCTGGGCACAGGACCATCTCGCCATCCTGAGCGGCCTCTACGGCGTGCTGCGCCCCCTCGACCGGATGCAGCCCTACCGCCTGGAGATGGGCACGCGGCTGGCCACCGGGGCCGGTGCCAACCTCTACCGGTTCTGGGGCAAGCGCATCGCGGAACACCTGAACCAGCGCCTCGCGGCCGACGCGACGCCGGTGGTGGTGAACCTGGCATCACAGGAATACTTCAAATCCGTGGACACCGCCGTGCTGAAGGCCCGCGTGATCGAATGCGTATTCGAGGACTGGAAGGGCGGCCGCTACAAGATCATCAGTTTCCATGCCAAGCGCGCCCGCGGTCTGATGGCGCGCTATGCCATCCAGCACCGCGTGGTGGCGCCCCGCCAGCTGGAAGGTTTCGATCTCGAGGGCTATGCGTTCGACGCATCCACCTCGGCGCAGGACCGCCTCGTCTTCCGCCGCAGGGACGCTGGCTGAGACGCGCCCTAAAAACCGCACTCCGCAGCCGTGTTTGGCACGGGGGTTAACGTACCCGATTGCCGATGGCTGCATCCCCACCCACTTTCCCGACCGAACACATGTCCGCCAACCGCCCCGTTGCAGCGCGCGCCGACACGGACGCCGCCCTCTCCCAATCCATCACGCCGGAACTGCGCACCTGGATCGTCGCGCAGGCGCAGGCAGGCTTCGGTGCGCCCGCCGTGCTGCAATCCATGCTCGACGCGGGCTGGAGCGAGGACGTGGCCACCTACGCGATGGAACACGTGCTGCGCGAGCACCTGGACGCGCTGGCGGTGCAGCAGGGCCAGCCGGCCGCCTCGCGCGTGCCCGAGCCGGACCTGGCGGAATCCCCCGGCAGCATCGACGTCGGCGACCGCCGCGTGGACGTGCTGATGGTCATGGCCCAGCCGCGCGTGGTGCTGTTCGGCAACCTGCTGTCGCCGGAGGAATGCGACGCCATCATCGATGCGGCCCGCCCCCGCATGGCCCGGTCGCTCACCGTCGCCACGCGCACGGGCGGCGAGGAGGTCAACGATGACCGCACGAGCAACGGCATGTTCTTCCAGCGCGAGGAAAACCCCATGGTGGCAAAGCTGGAGGCGCGCATCGCCCGGCTGGTGAACTGGCCCCTGGAGAACGGCGAGGGCCTGCAGGTGCTGCACTACCGGCCCGGCGCCGAATACAAGCCCCACTACGACTATTTCGACCCCGCGGAGCCCGGCACGCCGACCATCCTGCGCCGGGGCGGGCAGCGGGTGGCCACGATCGTCATCTACCTCAACGATCCGGAAAAGGGCGGTGGCACCACCTTCCCCGACGTGCATCTGGAGGTGGCTCCGCGCCGCGGGAACGCGGTGTTCTTCAGCTACGAACGCCCCCACCCTTCCACGCGCACGCTCCATGGCGGAGCCCCTGTCATCGCCGGCGACAAGTGGATCGCCACGAAATGGCTGCGCGAACGGCGCTTCGAATGATGCTGTCAAACACACCATGAACACTCCCGACCAATCCCAGCTGGGCCGCGTTTCCGGCTACGCCGACCAGTACGACGCCTCGCTGCTGTTCCCCCTGCCCCGCCAGCCCAAGCGCGACGAGATCGGCGTGACGGGAGCCCCGCCCTTTTTCGGGGCAGACCTGTGGACCGCCTTCGAGCTGTCATGGCTGAACCTGCGCGGCAAGCCGCAGGTCGCGCTCGCGCACATCACCGTTCCCTGCGAGACGCCCAACATCATCGAGAGCAAGTCGTTCAAGCTCTACCTGAACAGCTTCAACAACACGCGATTCGCGGATGCCGCGGAAGTGCAGGCGCGCATCCGGACGGACATCAGCGAGGCCGCGTGGCGCGGCTCGGACCGCCAGGCGACCGTGGGCGTGAAACTGGTGCTGCCCGAGATGTTCGACCGCGAGCCCGTGCAGGAACTCGACGGCCTGCTGCTGGACCGCCTGGACGTGGAGTGCACGCACTACACCCCCGCCCCGGAACTGCTGCATGCGAACCACGGCGAAGCCCCCGTCACGGAAACGCTCACCAGCCACCTGCTCAAGAGCAATTGCCTGGTGACGGGGCAGCCGGACTGGGGCAGCGTGCGCATCCAGTACAGCGGGGCCCAGATCGACCAGGCCGGCCTGCTGCAGTACCTGGTCAGCTTCCGCAACCACAACGAGTTCCACGAGCAGTGCGTGGAGCGCATCTTCATGGACCTGTGGACGCGTTGCCGCCCGATCAAGCTGTCGGTGTACGCGCGCTACACCCGGCGCGGCGGGCTGGACATCAATCCGCTGCGCACAAGCCATCCCCAGGCACTGCCGGCCAACATCCGCACGGCGCGGCAATAGGGTCAGTCGCCGGTACGCCGCAGCTGCTCGAGCCGCGCGGCGATGGCATCGACGTCGAGCGCGTCCTCGGCATGGGCCAGATAGGTTTCGAGGTCCGACACCGCCCCTTCCGCATGGCCGAGTTCAGCCCGTGCGAGGCCGCGGTCCCGCCACTCGCCCCAGGCATCGGGCAGCAGCAGCACCAGCCGTTCCTGCACGGCCGCGAGACGCCCCCAGTCCTGCTGGGACCGGTGGATTTCCTTCAGGTTGCGCAGCATGCGGGCAATGACCTCGCGGGCCGGGGCGGCCTGCAGGTAGAGCCCCAGGGGAACTTCGAAATCGTCCACCAGGCCGCTGCGCCGCCGGAACGGCTCCAGCCGCTCGGCCAGGTCTTCGCGGGACAGGGACTGGCCCGTGGTCGGGTCCAGCACCACCTGTCCACGCGGCAGCAGCACCTTGACCATGAAATGCCCGGGAAACGAGATGCCCCGCGCATGCAGCCCCAGCCCCTGCGCCAGTTCCATCCACAGCACGGCCAGGGAAATCGGAATGCCCCGGCGCGTACGGAGCACGGCGTTCAGATAGCTGTTGTCCGGGTCGTAGTAGTTGTTGACGTTGCCACCGAAGCCCAGGTCGTGGAAGAAGAACTGGTTGAGCGACCGCAGCCGCTGCAGCGACGAAGCATCCTCCGGCAACCGGCGACGCACACGCGCCAGCAACTGGTCCATGTCGCCAAGCAGCTGCTGCACGTCGAACTCGGGGTATTCGTCGTGGGCGATGCAGGCCGCGGCTTCCAGCAGGGGGAATTGTTCGTCGCTCTGCACGAGGGCGGCGAAGTATTCGAGCGGTGTCGGTAGGGAATAGCTCAGAGCCATGCCAGTGGTTGTACGGGCGTGCGCCGGGGGGCGTCAAGCAGACGCATTCCACGCATTGGTAAATTTTTTGTCGGGTTTCAGCGGCGCAGCAGCTGGCGCAGCTTCATCCCCGCCGCCCACAGCGCGCCAAAGTACAGCACCGCGGCCCCCGCCAGGAAAACCGCAAGCCACCCCACGCGCTGCGCCTCGTGGGCCCGCATCGCGATCCAGTCGATGTACCGGCTGGCCCAGATCAGGAAGATCGCCAGCAGGGCGCTGGCTGCCACGACCTGCAGCAGCAGGCGCCCCCAGCCGGGCTGCGGCTGGAAGCTGCCGCGGCGCAGCAGCCCGACCAGCAGCCACACGGCATTCACCAGCGCGCCCAGCCCGATGGACAGCGCCAGGCCCGCATGCTCCAGCGTCGGCACCAGGACGGCGTTGAGCAGCTGGGTCACGCACAGCACGGCCACCGCGATGCGCACGGGAGTGCGGATGTCCTGGCTGGCGTAGTAGCCGGGAGCAAGCACCTTGATGGCGACGAGGCCCAGCAACCCCACGCCGTAGCCGGCGAGCGCCAGGGCGATCTGCCCCACGTCGCCATCGTGCAGCGCGCCATGGTGGAACAGCGTGGCCACCAGCGGCTGCGCGAAGGTGAGCAGGGCCACGGCGCACGGCACGGACAGCACCACCACGATGCGAAGGCCCCAGTCCAGCATGGCGGAATACCGCTGCGCGTCGCCGGCGGCACGGGCGGCCGCCAGTTGCGGCGTGAGCACCACGCCCAGGGCGACGCCCAGCAGCGAGGTGGGGAACTCCATCAGGCGGTCCGCGTAGAACAGCCAGGTGACGCTGCCCGGGGCCAGGTAGGACGCGATCTGCGTGTTGATCATCAGGGAGATCTGCGCCACGCCCACGCCCAGCAGCGCCGGCCCCATGAGCGTGAGGATGCGCCGCACCCCGGGCGCCTGCCAGGCGGCCCGGACCGCGGCGGGCGACATGCCGATGCGCGG
Source organism: Paracidovorax oryzae ATCC 19882 (assembly GCF_000687165.1). Classification (GTDB taxonomy): domain Bacteria; phylum Pseudomonadota; class Gammaproteobacteria; order Burkholderiales; family Burkholderiaceae_C; genus Paracidovorax; species Paracidovorax oryzae. The sequence continues at coordinate 259,908 of NZ_JMKU01000005.1, forward strand.
CAGCAGCCGCAGCCGGTGCAGCGCCGGCAGTTGCACGGCCAGTTGCGCGATCCCACCCAGCATCACCCCTCCCGCCATGGCGTAGATGGGCTCGATGCCGCGGGCGGCCAGTTGCGGCGCGCCCAGCCACGCGGCGAGGATCATGCAGAGGTTGAGCAGCACCGGCGTGGCCGCCGGCACGGCGAAACGCTTCCACGTATTGAGCACGCCGGCGGACAGCGCCACCAGCGACATGAAGCCGATGTAGGGGAACATCCAGCGCGTCATCAGCACGGCTGCGTCGTAGCCCTCCGGGTTCTGCCGCAGGCCGCTGGCCAGCAGCCAGACCAGCAGCGGCGCGCCCAGCACGCCCGCCAGGCAGGTGAAGAGCAGCACCCAGAAGAGCGTGGTCGCCACGCTCGAGATCAGCGCGCGCGTGGCGTCCTCGCCATGCTGCGCCCGGTGCGTGGCCAGCACGGGCACGAAGGCCTGGCTGAATGCCCCTTCGGCGAAGAGGCGGCGGAACAGGTTGGGAATGCGGAAAGCGACGTTGAAGGCGTCGGTGAGGGCGCTCGCGCCGAACATCGATGCCATGAGCAGATCGCGCGCCAGCCCCGTCACGCGGGAGGCCAGGGTCAGCAGGGAGACAGTGGAGGCGGCTTTGAACAGGGACACGGGCAGGAGTGTATGCGCTACGCACCGTGGCCCGCCGCCCCGCGGCAGGGGCAGGTGAAGCGCCCCGCGGCGGCCTGGGCTATAATTGCCGGCTTTGCTGACATCATCCTCAGACACCTAAGGAACACATCATGGCATCTGCCAAGCCCAAGAAAAAGAACCCCCGCCTCGCCTCCGGCCGCAAGCGCGCGCGCCAGGACGTGAAGCTGAACGCAGCCAACACCTCGCTGCGCTCGAAGTACCGCACCGCCGTCAAGAACGTCGAGAAGGCCGTCCTGGCCGGCGACAAGACGAAGGCCTCCGAACTGTTCGCCAAGATGCAGTCCGTGGTCGACACGATCGCCGACAAGGGCATCTTCCACAAGAACAAGGCCGCTCGCGACAAGAGCCGCCTGTCCGCCAAGGTGAAAGCCCTGGCACTGGCCGCCTGACCCTCTTCAGGCAAAACAGCCCGGGTGGCCCTGCCGCCCGCCGTTTGCAACGGGTGCGCTGTCAGCAAGAAAACGGAAAACCGCCTTCGGGCGGTTTTTTCGTTTCCGGCCCCTGCTGCGGCACGCAAAGTGGCACCAGGTGCGTATTGCCACTGTATTGATGGTCCCAATACCATGGACTGGGAAAACGAAGCTTGATTTTCGCAAAGGTTTTCACTTTGATGGGAGAATCCCGCTTCCAAAAATTTCTGTTTTCCGGTAGCAACGCACGGCCTGCCCATCCCTGACGGCAGGCTTTTTCGCGCGCTGCCTTCGTGCTCCATGAAAAAGATCCTCAAAGCCTTGTCCGGCACCCTGCTGGTGCTCGCCCTGGCCGCTGTACTGTTCCTGTACTGGCCCCTCTTCCCCCGCTCCGTCCCTCCCGCCGAAAACGACCAGCCCATCGATGTCGCGATGGTCGGCGCCGGCACCATGAGCACCACGCTGGCCACCTACCTGCAGGAGCTGCAGCCCGACTGGAAGATCCAGGTCTTCGAGCGCCTGGACGGCGTGGCCCTGGAAAGCTCCAATGGCTGGAACAACGCAGGCACGGGGCATTCCGGCTTCGCGGAACTGAACTACACGCCGCAGCTCCCCGACGGCTCCATCGAAACCAGGCGCGCGGTGGGCATCGCGGAGCAGTTCGAGGTGTCGCGCCAGTTCTGGGCGCACCAGATCGGCCGGGGCGCCATGCAGGCGCCGGGCACCTTCATCAACCCGACGCCCCACATGAGCTTCGTCTGGGGAGACGACAACATCGCCTACCTGCGCAAGCGCCATGCCGCGCTGGTCCGCAATCCGCTCTTCTACGGCATGCAGTACTCGGAGGACCAGGCACAGATCCGCCAGTGGGCTCCGCTGATGATCGAGGGTCGCGATCCGGCCCAGAAGGTGGCCGCCACCTACATGCCCCTGGGCACCGACGTGAACTACGGCGCGGTGACGAACCAGCTCATGGCGGGCCTGCGCAAGAACCCGAATTTCACGCTGAGCCTGCAGCACGAAGTGCGCGCGCTGCGCCAGAACGCCGACAAGACCTGGAACGTGACCGTGGCCCAGCTGGCCGAGGGCGGCAAGGAAAAGACCATCAAGGCCCGCTTCGTCTTCGTGGGCGCCGGCGGTGCGGCCCTCAAGCTGCTGCAGGCATCGGGCATTCCCGAGTCGAAGAACTACGCGGGCTTCCCCGTGGGCGGGCAGTTCCTCGCCACCGAGAACCCCGAACTCACCGCGCGCCATGACGTGAAGGCCTACGGCATCGCCTCGACCGGCTCCCCGCCGATGTCGGTTCCGCACATGGATGCGCGCAATCTGGACGGCAAGCCGGTCGTGCTCTTCGGGCCCTTCGCCCTGGCCACCACCAAGTTCCTGAAGCACGGCTCCTGGTTCGACCTGTTCTCTTCCGTCACGCACGACAACCTCGTGGGCATGCTGCGCGTGGGCATCCACAACCTCGACCTCGTGAAGTACCTGGTGCAGCAGGCGGAACTCACCGACGAGGACCGCTACAGGGAGCTGCAGGCCTACTTCCCGCAGGCCAGGCGCGAGGACTGGCGCCTGATCACCGCCGGGCAGCGCGTGCAGGTGATCAAGCGCGACCCGGAAAAAGGCGCGGTGCTGCAGTTCGGCACGGAAGTCGTGACGGATACCGACGGCACGATCGCGGCCCTGATGGGCGCCTCTCCCGGCGCATCGACGGCGCCCTACATCATGCTGAACCTGATGGCCAAGGCGTTCCCCCGGCAGATGACGGACGCCGGCTGGAAGCCGCGCCTGCAGCAGATCATCCCGTCGTATGGCAGCAAGATCAACGACAGCCCGGCCACGACCAACGAGATCAGGCGCATGACCAGCACGGCCCTGCACCTGCCCTACCTGGATGTTCCGGCCGGCCTCTCCCCGTCCGCCACGCCGCCGGCCGCCGTGGCACCGGCCGCTCCGCGCAACCAGAACAAGGAAATGCAGGCGCTCTGAGGCCGATGCCCAGGCGTACTGACTGAGCCGCGCTGGATGGCAATGCCGCCAGCGCGGCTTTTTTCATGCCGATCCGATGGCCGGCAGCCGTGCCCGGAGCACAGCGCGGCGGGCGAAGAAAAGCGCTCAGGCCTTGCCGGGAGCGGGGTTGCCGTCCGGCAGCAGGCAGGCCTCGGCCACCTGCAGGCCGTTGTCGCGCGCGAAATTCATGACGAAATCCCAGGCCATGGGTTCATGCGTCTGCAGGTCACGGTGGACCACCACGCACTTCACGCCATTCATGGTGGTGGGCACGCACCAGGGGGAATAGCTCAGGTGGCTGCCCGGCCGTGCGCCGCCGGGCCGGAACTGGCCCATGACGCCCGCCAGGCGCTCGGCCCAGTCGCTGGGGCGGAAGGTTTTCCCGTCGTGGGTGATGCCTTGGATGAAGACTTCTTTCGAGTTGGGGGAAACCATGGGGGATCGGGGGGTCGTGGAGGGAAGTCGCCGCAGGATCGCCGCCAGGCGCTACTGACCAGCATTCTAACTCTTATATAAGAGCTACCCACCCCAAAGACCCTGCCCCGGCCACCCCGCCGGCCCGCATGGCTGTGATGCGCAATCGTCAATGGCGCCGTCATGCCCTGCACCTAGAATCGTGCCTTCGCGCGCCGGGCGGCCTTCTCCCCGGACCGGCGCATTCTTTCCCGATACGCATCGAATGCCAGGAGATTTCCGCATGAGCGCTTCCGCCCAGCCCGCCTCGCCCCACGTGATGAACACCTATGGCCGCCTGCCGATCGCGCTCGAACGAGGCCAGGGCTGCAGGGTCTGGGACGTGGACGGCAAGCAGTACCTCGACGCGCTGGGCGGCATCGCAGTGAACACGCTGGGCCACAACCATGCAAAGCTCGTGCCTGCGCTGCAGGAGCAGGTGGCCAAGCTGATCCACAGTTCCAACTACTACCACGTGCCCCTGCAGGAGCGGCTCGCCGCCCAGCTGGTGGAGCGCTCCGGCATGACGAACGTGTTCTTCTGCAACTCCGGGCTGGAGGCCAACGAAGCCGCGCTCAAGCTGGCACGCAAGTACGGCCACGACAAGGGCATCGAGCGCCCGCAGATCGTGGTCTATGAGAAGGCTTTCCACGGTCGCTCCATCGCCACCCTGTCGGCCACCGGCAACCCGAAGGTGCAGGCCGGCTTCGGCCCTCTGGTCGAAGGCTTCATCCGCGTGCCGATGAATGACATCGAGGCCATCCGCAAGGCCACGGAAGGCAACCCGGACGTGGTGGCCGTGTTCTTCGAGACCATCCAGGGCGAAGGCGGCGTGAACCCGATGCGCGTCGAGTACCTGCAGCAACTGCGGCAGCTCTGCGACGAACGCGGCTGGCTGATGATGATCGACGAGGTGCAGTGCGGCATGGGCCGTACCGGCAAGTGGTTCGCGCACCAGTGGGCCGGCATCGTGCCGGACGTGATGCCGCTCGCCAAGGGCCTGGGCTCGGGCGTGCCGATCGGTGCGGTGGTGGCCGGCCCCAGGGCGGCAAGCATCTTCGCGCCGGGCAACCACGGCACAACCTTCGGCGGCAATCCGCTGGCCATGCGCGCGGGGGTGGAAACCATCCGCATCATGGAAGAAGAAGGCCTGCTGCAGAACGCGGCCGACGTGGGCGCCCACCTGAAGGCGGCCCTGCAGCGCGAGCTGGGCGGGTTGCCCGGGGTGAAGGAAATCCGCGGCCAGGGCCTGATGCTGGGCATCGAACTCGACCGGCCGTGCGGCGTGCTGGTGGGCCGTGCCGCCGAAGCCGGCCTGCTGCTGTCCGTCACCGCGGACAGCGTGATCCGCATGGTGCCCGCGCTCATCCTCACGCGCGAGGAAGCCGACGAGATCGTGTCCCTGCTCGCTCCGCTGGTCAAGGCCTTCCTGGCCGAATGAAAGCCGCCTCCCCCATGAAGCACTACCTGCAATTCAAGGACCTTTCCGCCGAGGAATACGCCTACCTGTTCGAGCGCGCGGCGGTCATCAAGGGCAAGTTCAAGAGCTACGAGAAGCACCATCCGCTCACGGACCGCACGCTGGCCATGATCTTCGAGAAGGCCAGCACGCGCACGCGCGTGAGCTTCGAGGCCGGCATGTACCAGCTCGGCGGCAGCGTGGTGCACCTCACCACGGGCGACAGCCAGCTCGGACGTGCCGAGCCCATCGAGGACAGCGCCAAGGTCATCAGCCGCATGGTGGACCTGGTGATGATCCGCACCTACGAGCAGACCAAGATCGAGCGCTTCGCTGCGCATTCGCGGGTGCCGGTCATCAACGGCCTGACCAACGAATTCCACCCCTGCCAGATCCTGGCGGACATCTTCACGTTCATCGAGCACCGCGGCTCCATCCAGGGCAGGACGGTGGCCTGGGTGGGCGACGGCAACAACATGGCCAACACCTGGCTGCAGGCGGCCGAACTCCTGGGCTTCACCGTGCACGTGAGCACGCCCTCGGGCTACGAAGTGGACAGCCGCATAGCGGGCGTGGCCACCGGATCCCACTACAAGGTGTTCGGCGACCCGCTGGAGGCCTGCCGCGGCGCCGACCTCATCACCACCGACGTGTGGACCAGCATGGGCTACGAGGCCGAGAACGAGGCCCGCAAGAAGGCCTTCGCCGACTGGTGCGTGGACGCCGAGATGATGGCCGCGGCGCGCCCGGACGCGCTGTTCATGCACTGCCTGCCGGCGCACCGCGGCGAGGAAGTGGAAGCCGACGTGATCGACGGCCCGCAATCCGTCGTCTGGGACGAGGCGGAAAACCGCATGCACGTGCAGAAGGCGCTGATGGAATACCTGCTGCTGGGCCGGATGGCCTGAAAAAGCGTTTCCACCGCGGCCCTGCCACCGCCATGGACTCCCGCCAGGACGCCCTGCTGGGCCGCTGGGAAACACTGGGCCGGTCGCTGTCCCGGCAGGGGCCCGCCTGGGCGGCAGAGGGACGGCGCCTGCTGCGCCACTGGTCGCTCTGGCCCCGCGCCTACCACGACACGCACCACCTGCGCGCCTGCCTGGACCACTGGGAGGCGGCGCTCATGGCTGCCGGGCCACAGCCCATGGAGGATCCGGAGGCCATCGCGCTCGCGCTCTGGTTCCACGACGCCGTCTATTGGCCCTGGTCGGGCCGCAACGAGGAACGCAGCGCGCGCTGGGCAGGCCGCTTCCTGCAGGGCCAGGGCCTGGGCACCGCGCGGGTGGAGACCGTGGAGCGGCACATCCTGGCGACGCGCCATGGAGCGGAACCGCATCCCGCTGGAGATGCCTGCTGGGTGGTGGACATCGACCTTGCCATCCTCGGGCAGCCTCCGGCGGTCTATGCCGAATTCGAGCGCAACGTGCGGTGCGAATACCGGTTCGTGCGCTGGCCGCGCTACCAGGCGGGGCGCTGCGCGGTCCTCCGGTCGTTCCTGGAACGGCCGGCCCTGTATGCCACGCCCTGGTTCCGCGAGCGCTACGAGGCCCAGGCGCGGGAGAATCTGCGGCATGCACTGGAGGTTCTGGGCCGGGGGATTTCTTCTAGGTAGCGGGCGTTCCTGCATCCAGATACCGGGGTCACAAGAGATAACAGTCCCTTCGCACACAGGTGACAACATCCACCTCCATACAGACAAGGAGGGAACATGCTCTTTTTCGATACGGAAGGGATGGTCGTGCGCGATCCCAAAATCAGGTCCTACCGGTTCACAACAATAGAGCGCACTGCGATGCAGGTGATTTCCGGCATCATCGTTCATCAGACGGGCGCAGCTACCGAAAAATCCACATTCAACAGTTATCGGCTGGCCAATGCGAACGGCGCCCACTTCCTGATCCTGAAGGACGGCACCATTTATCAAACGGCATCCGTGTTCAAGCGAACCAATCATGTAGGACCATTGAGGGCAAGGTGCTTGGCAGAACACCGCTGCACACCGTCGGAAATCAAGACCCTGAAGACTGCAACACCAACCACAACCCACCGCATCGAAATGCAAAAAGTTGTGCCTGGACGCTATCCGTCCAATAGTGACAGCATAGGAATAGAAATTGTCGGCTTAGCATCGCTTCCCCCTGGCGTCTCGATGCCACCCGGATTGAATGACCAACAGCAGAGGGCATTCATGGGCAATCGAGCAGTGTTTGAGCCGCTCACGTCGCAGCAACAGGCATCGCTGCGTTATTTAGTAGATGGGCTAACAAAAGCACTACGAATTCCATCCACCGAGATCCACAAGCACCCGGATGTAAGTCGGAAGAACGCTACCGAGGCGGCAACAGCGTCGTGGCAATGAAGATACATCCCATCGCGGTCACAGCCACCGCAGCCATGGCTTTGGGCACGGCGCTTGCCGCAGGTCGGCCGGCCCCGGAATTCTGGCGGGCACAACCATTGCGCCAGGTCACCATTGACCAGCCCGCAGCCCGCAGCTTCGGCCAGGGCCAATGCAGCCATCTGGTGCTCGACGAAAAGCGCCTGCGGTTTTTCCTGGCGCACGCCCGCGCGGGCACCCCGGAGCGCTACGACCAGGAGATGCTCGCCGATGACTGCAATGCCGAAGGCAGAGTGGAATTAAAGGACGGACGGCGGTTCAAGGTCTCCATCGACAACTGGACCGGCTGGGGCTCCATCAGCGATGACCGGAGCACGCAGTTCCTTTACTGCCGCAGCTGCACGGATATCCTGGAGCCGGGTTTCGGGTTCCAGCCGACCGGCCGCCGGGGAAGCGGCCGCAGGGATTGAGGCCCGCAGACAGGAGCCAGGAGCCGCAGGCTCAGGAAGAGGAGGCGCCCTGCTGCGGCCGGGAAGCCCCTGCGCCCTGGCTGCGCACCGGGGGGTGGAACACCACCGGCTGCCCATCGCCGCTGCCGGCCTGCGCCGGAGAGGTCGCGCAGCCGCCACCGCCACTGCTTCCGCAGCTGTCGCAGCCCCCGCAACCGGACGATGCCGCCAGCGCCGGATGGACTCCGCCCAGGCGGGCACGCCAGCGTGCGGGCATCCACTTCCAGGCGACATAGGCCGCGGCCAGGGCGACGGCCGCCGCGACGATCCATTCCTGCGCCGTCATGTTCATCCACCTCCGGAAGTCAGGGCGAGCGCCACGCGGTAGGTGACGAAGCTCGCGGCATAGGCCAGCGCGAACAGGTAGGCCGCCATGATGAGCGGATAGCGCCAGCTGTTGGTTTCACGCCGCACGGCGGCGATGGTGGAAATGCACTGGGGTGCGAACACGAACCACACCAGCAGGGACAGTGCCGTGGCGAGCGACCAGGTCTGGCCGATCAGCGTGCCCAGTTGCGCCGCCGCCTCCTCGCCCGTGGCGGACAGCGCATAGACGGTGCCGAGCGCGCTCACGGCGACTTCGCGCGCGGCCATGCCGGGCACCAGGGCGATCGCGATCTGCCAGTTGAAGCCGATGGGTGCGACCAGGGGCTCCAGGAAGGCGCCGATGCGGCCGGCGAAGCTGTAGCCGATGGCTGCACCCGTGGCGCCGTCCGGCGGCGCCGGATAGCTGGAAAGGAACCACAGCAGGATGGTCACCGCCAGGATGATGCCGCCCACGCGCTTGAGGAAGATCATCGCGCGCTCGTACAGGCCCTGTGCCAGGCCCCGCAGGCTGGGCCAGCGGTAGGCGGGCAGTTCCATGAGCAGCGGCGTCGCGCCCTGCTGGCGCCGCGCCAGGCGGGCCACGGCCGCCACGGCCATGGCACTCGCGATGCCGCCGGCGTACAGCGCGAACAGCACCAGGCCCTGCAGGTTGAACACGCCGGCCACCGCGCGCTCGGGAATGAACGCGCCGATCAGCAGGGCATAGACCGGCAGCCGCGCCGAGCAGGTCATGAGCGGCGCGATCATGATGGTCACCAGCCGGTCGCGCCAGTGGGTGATGGAGCGCGTGGCCATCACGCCCGGAACGGCGCAGGCGAAGCTGGAGAGCAGCGGGATGAAGGAGCGCCCCGACAGGCCGACCGTGCCCATGACGCGGTCCAGCAGGAACGCGGCGCGGGGCAGGTAGCCGGAGTCTTCCAGCGCGAGGATGAAAAGGAACAGGATCAGGATCTGCGGCAGGAAGACCAGCACGCCTCCCGTGCCGGCCAGGATGCCGTCGGTGAGCAGGCTGCGCAGCGGCCCTTCGGCCATGTGGGCGTTGATCCAGCCCGACAGCGCCGCCACACCGTCCTCGATGAGGCCCTTGGGGGCCTCGGCCCAGCTGAAGACGGCCTGGAACATGAGGAACAGGGTCACGGCCAGGAGCACCAGGCCCCAGAACGGATGGAGCACCACCGCATCGATGCGGTCGTCCGCGCGCAGGCTGGCGGCCGCAGGCTCGCGCACGGCCGCCGACATGATCCGCCGCACTTCCTGGTGCAGCTGCATAGCGCGCTCGGACGCGGAAGCCGGGCCCTCCCCCGCGACAACGGAGGCGGTGGGCAGCGGTGGCGTGGCCGTATCCAGCCAGCCCAGCAGTTCCCGCGCGCCGTCGCTGCGCACGCCGACCGTGGAGATCACCGGCATGCCGAGCTCCCGCGACAGCGCCTCGCGGTCGATGGAGATGCCCTGGCGCTCGGCCATGTCGCTCATGTTGAGCGCCAGCACCATGGGCAGGCCGAGCGCGCGGGCTTCCAGCACCAGCCGCAGGTTGAGCCGCAGGTGCGTGGCATCGGTCACGCACACGAGCAGGTCGGGCAGGGCCTCACCCGCGCGGCGTCCGGTGACGATGTCGCGCGTGACGGCTTCGTCCAGGCTGTGGGCGTTCAGGCTGTAGGCGCCGGGCAGGTCGAGCACTCGCAGGCGCCGCCCGCCCGCCGTCTGCAGGTGGCCTTCCTTGCGCTCCACGGTCACGCCCGCGTAGTTGGCGACCTTCTGGCGGGCGCCGGTCAGCAGGTTGAAAAGCGCGGTCTTCCCGCAGTTGGGATTGCCCAGCAGGGCGATGCGCAGCGGCTGGGCGCCGGAGGTCGAAGCCTGCGCCGTCATGCCGAGGCCTCCCCGGGTTGCACCTGGACCAAGGCCGCCTCATGGCGCCGCAGGGCGAAGGTGGCCTGCCCGATGCGGACGGCGAGGGGATCGCCTCCGGGAAAGCCGCTGGCCACGATGCGCACGGGCTCGCCCGGCAGGAAGCCGATTTCCATGAGGCGCTGCACGATCGCCTGCTCGCGCTCGTCGCGCGCCGGCTGAAGGGATGCCACGTGCGCGGCCACCCGGCGCGGCAGCTGGTCCAGCCCCATGGGCGCGTGCGGGGAGGAAGGCCGGGCGTGCGCGAGCCCGGCCGCATCGTCAGCGGACATCTTCATGGGAGCTATTGTTAGCAATGATATTAATTCTCATTCTACCTGGCAGAACCTTGTGGGCCTTGCGATGGATCACAGACCCCTATCGCGCACAAAGGTTCTCGCACGGCCGGGATTTTCTCTCGTCCGGGCGCCGCCCGCGCCATGCGCCGCGCGGCATGCGGGCGAGCCGCGGCACAATCGCCCCGCCATGAGCCTTCACCCCTGCCTGACGTGCGGCGCCTGCTGCGCGAGTTTCCGCGTCGATTTCTCGGTGTACGAGTCGCAGGAGGAAGGCGGCTGCGTGCCCGCCGGGCTCGTGGTGGAAGTGAATGCCGGCCTGCGCCGCATGCGGGGCACCGACCACACGGCGCCGCGCTGCGCCGCGTTGTCCGGACAGGTGGGCACGCGGGCTGCCTGCGGCATCTATGAATGGCGCCCTTCGCCCTGCCGTGAATTCGAGGCGGGCAGCGGCGCCTGCGCGCAGGCCCGGCGGCGCCACGGCATGGCGCCGCTTCCGGACGGCTTCGTCCTTTAGCCTGAGTCAGGGCACGGGCAGGCCGCCGATGCGCCCCTTGAATTCCTGCAGCGAGAAGTAGCTGTGCACCCGGCGCACGCCGGGCAGGCGGTGCAGGCGGTTCTGCAGCAGTTCGGAATAGGCGTCGAGGTCGCGGGCGACGACCACCAGCATGAAATCCTCCGGTCCGGAGATGCCGTGGAACATGACCACCTCGGGGATGGCGCACACCGCCTCCTCGAAAGGCAGGGACGACGCTTCGGTCTGGTGGTCGATGCCGATCATCACGAACACCATCACCCCCAGGCCGAGCGCGCGCCGGTTGAGGGTGGCGTGGTAGCCCGCGATCACGCCGTCTTCTTCGAGGCGCTTCACGCGGCGCCAGCACGGGGATTGCGAGAGATGGGCCATCTGGGCCAGTTCGCCGGATGTCAGCCGGGCGTTGTCCTGCAGGGCCGATACCAGTTGCCGGTCCGTGCGATCCAGTTCGGTTTGCATAGATATTCCCCCAAGGCGCCGAAATGGGAAGGATTTTCCAATTTTCCGGCATGTAGGGATTAAACGACACCACGCGGGTGTGGGCTGCCTAGGATGCGCGCGTTGGCGGTGTTGCCGCCGCAAGGAGCCTTCCCCATGACCACGCCCCGCTCTCTTTGGGATATTTCCGCACCGGTGCATGCCGGCAGCCCGGTGTTTCCCGGCGACACGGCCTATGCGCAGCAGTGGTGCGCCACCATCGGGCCGCAGTGCCCGGTCAACGTGAGCGCGGTGACGATGTCGCCCCACGTGGGCACGCATGCGGATGCGCCCCTGCACTACGACCCGCAGGGCGCATCGATCGGCGACGTATCCCTGGACGCTTTCATCGGGCCCTGCCGCGTGATCCACGCGATCGGCAAGGGCCCGCTGGTCGCATGGGAGCACATCGCCCACGCACTGCGCGCCGACCGGCCCGCCGTGCCGCGGCGCATCCTGGTGCGCACCTACGAACGCATGCCGGTGGACCGCTGGGATGCCGCGCTGGCCGCCTACGCACCGGACACCATCGAGCGCCTGGCCGACCTGGGCGTGGTCCTGGTGGGCATCGACACCGCCAGCATCGACCCCGCCGACAGCAAGTCGCTGGACAGCCACCAGGTGATCCGCCGGCGCGGGCTGCGGGTGCTGGAGAACCTCGTGCTCGATGCGGTTCCGGAGGGCGACTACGAACTCATCGCCCTGCCCCTGAAGCTCGCCACCGCGGACGCCTCGCCCGTGCGCGCCGTGCTGCGGGCGCTGGCCTGACACGGGCTGCCCGCCTTATCCATTCCCGATCCTTCCCTGCCCTTCACCATGACCACACTCGAAGACTGCCGCGCACTGGATGCGCACGACCCGCTGCGCGTCCTGCGCGGCCATTTCCAGCTGCCCGACGGGGTGATCTACCTGGACGGCAACTCCCTGGGCGTGCTGCCGAAGGCCACCCCCGCGCGCATCGCCGAGGTGGTGGCGCAGGAATGGGGCACCGACCTGATCCGCTCCTGGAACAGCGCCAGCTGGTTCGACCTGCCGCAGCGCCTGGGAGACCAGCTCGCGCCGCTGATCGGCGCGGGCCAGGGCGAGGTGGTCTGCACCGACAGCACCTCCATCAACCTCTACAAGGTATTGAGCGCCGCATTGAACATCGCCCGCGAGGACGCACCCGCGCGCCGCCGCATCGTGAGCGAGCGCAGCAACTTTCCCACCGATCTCTACATCGCCGAAGGCCTGTGCCGCGAGCGCGGCCTGGAGCTGGTGCTGGTGGAGCCCGAAGAGATCGCCGCCGCGCTCACCGCCGACGTGGCGGTGCTGATGCTCACGCACGTCAATTACCGCACGGGCGCGATGCACGACATGGCTGCCGTCACCGCCGCGGCGCACGCGCAGGGCATTCTCTGCGTGTGGGACCTCGCGCACAGCGCCGGTGCGGTGCCGGTGGACCTGCGCGGTGCGGGCGCGGACTTCTCGATCGGCTGCGGCTACAAGTACCTCAATGGCGGCCCCGGCGCACCGGCCTTCGTCTGGGTGCATCCGCGCCATGCCGGCCGCTTCTGGCAGCCCCTGTCGGGCTGGTGGGGCCACGCAGCGCCGTTCGCGTTCACGCCGGACTACCAGCCGGCCCCCGGCATCGCACGCTACCTGTGCGGCACCCAGCCCATCATCAGCCTCTCGGCACTGCAATGCGGGCTGGACGTGTTCACCGCCGCGCAGCCGCTGGGCGGCATGCAGGCGCTGCGCGCGAAATCGCTGGCGCTGACGGACCTGTTCATCCGCCTGGTGGAAGAGCGCTGCGCAGGCCACGGCCTGGGCCTGGCGACACCCCGCGAGCACGCACGGCGCGGCTCCCAGGTGTGCCTGACGCGCGATGAAGGACAGGGCGTGGACGGCCGGGGCAGCGGCGCCTATGCCATCGTGCAGGCGCTGATCGCGCGCGGGGTGATCGGCGACTTCCGCAAGGGCGACGGCGGCCAGGGGCCGCACAAGGACATCCTGCGCTTCGGCCTCACCCCGCTCTACCTCGGCTTCGAGGACGTGTGGAATGCCGTGGAGCACCTGCGCGCCGTCCTGGACGGCGGCGAGTGGCGCCGCCCCGAGTTCAACCAGCAACACGCCGTGACCTGAAGGCCGGCAGGAGACATCGCACCATGTGCCCCCACGCCACGCAAGCATCCAGCGCGCCTTCGTTCACGGCCCCTTCCGCGCACGCGTCTTCCCAGTCCGAAGCCATCGTGCACGAGGAACGCGCGCAGCTCGATTTCAGCCGCGACATGAGCTATGGAGACTACCTGCAGCTCGACGCGATCCTGAATGCGCAGAAGCCGCTCTCGCCCAACCACAACGAGATGCTGTTCATCGTGCAGCACCAGACCAGCGAGCTGTGGATGAAGCTCATGCTGCACGAGCTGCGCTCGGCGATCGACCACGTGGCGCGGGACGATCTGCCGCCGGCCTTCAAGATGCTCGCGCGCGTCTCCAAGATCATGGAGCAACTGGTGCACGCCTGGGACGTGCTGGCCACGATGACGCCTCCCGAGTACAGCGCCATCCGGCCCTACCTCGCGCAGTCGAGCGGCTTCCAGAGCTACCAGTACCGCTGCATCGAGTTCTCGCTGGGCAACAAGAACGCGGCGATGCTCAAGCCGCACGCGCACCGGCCGGATCTGCTCGCGCAGGTGCAGGCCGCCTACGAGGCGCCCTCGCTCTACGACGAGGCGCTGCGCCTGCTGGCCCGCCGGGGCATTCCCGTGCCGGCGAGCCACACGGACCGCGACTGGACACAGCCCTATGCCGAAAGCGATGCAGTGGAAGGCGCATGGCTCGCCGTCTATCGCGATACGCAGCGCTACTGGGACCTGTACCAGCTGGGCGAGAAGCTCACGGACCTGGAAGACGCCTTCCGTCTCTGGCGGTTCCGCCACGTGACCACGGTGGAGCGCGTGATCGGCTTCAAGCGGGGCACCGGCGGCACGGGCGGCGTGAGCTACCTGCGGCGCATGCTGGACGTGGTGTTGTTCCCTGAGATCTGGCGGTTGCGCACGAGTCTTTGACTCGCCCTGAGTCGCCTTCGGCGCCTTGCCATGCCTTCCACGCCACCGTTGACCGCCACCGGGGCCTCGCCGCGCCCGGAACCCGGCGCGCCCTGGGCCATGCTGCTCGCGCTGGTGTCGGGCTTTGCGCTCAGCCAGGCGTTCCGCACGGTCACGGCCATCATGGCCACGGGGTTGCAGGCCGAGTTCGGGCTGACGGCGCAGGCACTGGGCGTGTTCGCGGGGGTGTTCGCGTTCGCCTTCGGCGGCATGCAGATTTTCATGGGTGTCGGCATCGATCTGTTCGGCGTGCGGCGCACGGCGCTCGCGGTGTTTCCGCTCGCGGCCGCGGGCTCGCTGCTGTCCGCAGTCGCTCCGGGCTACGGAACCGTGCTGCTGGGGCAGGTGCTGATCGGCGTGGGCTGCGCGCCGGCCTTCCTGGTCTGCACGGTGTTCATCGCGCGCCACTTTCCCGCGCGGCGGTTCGCCTTCGTGTCCGGCGTGGCGATGGGCGTGGGCGGGCTCGGCATGCTGTTCACCGGCACGCCGCTGGCCCGGCTGGTGCAGCATGCGTCCTGGCGTACGGGCTTCGCCGTGCTCGCGGGCCTGTCCACGGCGGCCTGGCTGCTCATCGCCTGGCGCGTGCGGGAGCCCGCCATGCCGCCCCCGGCGGACGCGGCGGCGACAGCGCCTCAGCGGGAATCCCTGGGTGCCGCGGTGCGCGGCTTCGGCGCGCTGTTCCTGCTGCCCCACACGCCAGGCATCATGCTGCTCGCGCTCGTGAGCTATGCGTCTTTCCTGGCCTTGCGCGGGCTGTGGCTGGGCCCGATGCTCATCGGGCGGCACGGCTTTTCGCTGGTGGACAGCGGCACGGTGGCGCTGGCGGTGTCACTGGTGTCGCTGTTCGGGCCCGCGACGTTCGGCCGGCTCGACCCGGGGCCGGCCCGGCGCAGGCGCTGGATCGTCGCAGGCACGCTGCTGCTCGCGGCGGTGTTTCTCGCCATGGGGCTGCTGCACAGCACCGTGGCGGACGTGGCCGGTGCACTCGCAGTGGGCGTGCTGTCAGGTGCCACCGTGCTGCAGTACGCGGACGTGCGCTCCTCGTATCCGCCGGCCATGACGGGCCGCGCCATGGCCGTGTTCACCATGGCGATGTTCCTCGGCGTGGCGCTGGTGCAGTGGGTGACCGGGCTTGCGGCCTCCATGGCGGCGGCGCGCGGCGCCGACCCCTATGCGGCGGTGCTGTGCACCATCGCCGGGCTGCTCGCCGCAGGCGCGCTCGCCTACCGGCTGCTGCCGGGACCCGCACCCATCGCTTCCGCGGCCTCGCCCCGGTAGAGCCAGGGCTGGTCGAGCAGGCGCGCCCCGAGCAGGCGCAGGGAGGCGTCGCGGGCCCAGCGCAGGGGCCCCCTGGCATGGAAGATCCTGCCGTTGCGCTCTGCCCTGGACTGCACGCGCGCGTTGCGCTGCCACCGTCCGGCCGCATAGCGCACCAGGCGGCCCGGCACATCGCCACCGCCACCGCCACCGGACAGGGCGAGCCCGAGCGCGGCGGCATCCTCGATCGCCATTCCGGCGCCCTGGGCCAGATAGGGCCGCATCGGATGGGCGGCATCGCCCAGCAGGGCCACCCTGCCGCGCGCCATCTCGTGCGGTCCGGACAGCGGGGGCCGGTCGGACAGCGGCCAGAGGCGCCAGCCGCCACCCGCCTGCGGCACCGCGCGCACAAGATCCTGCAGCGCCGCGCAGGTGGGGCGCAGCGCCCCTTCCAGGTCCCCCGCGTTGCCGGCATGGTCCCAGTGGTCGAGGTCCTCCGGCGCCCGTCCATGGCGGATGGCAACGATGTTCATGAGTTCGCCGCGGCGCACCGGGTACTGGACCACATGCAGGCCCGGCCCCAGCCAGGCCGTGACCTGCGTGGTGCGCAGGCGCTCGGGCAACGCCTGCTGGGGCACCACCGTCCGGTAGGCCAGATGGCCGGATATCCGCGCGGTCTCCGCGCCCAGCAGCCGGGCGCGCGTGGCGCTGCGCAGTCCATCGGCGCCGACGAGGGCGGCCCCCTGCACCGGGTGTCCCGCCACCGTGCGCACCATGATTCCTGCGGCATGCTCCTCGTGGTCTGCGATGGTCTCGCCGAGATGGAGCTCGACGCCGGGCCGTCCGCGCACGGCCTCCAGCAGCAGGCCATGCAGGTCTGCGCGGTGGATGGCCACGTAGGGTGCGCCGTAGCGGGACGCGATGGCCGTGCCCAGCGGCATGGCCGCCAGCACCCGGCCGTCCAGCGCGCTGCGCACCTGCAGCCTGTCGGGATACGCGGCAACGGCCTGCAAAGCGGCCTCGAGCCCCCACGCATGCAGCAGCCTCACCGCATTCGGCCCGAGCTGCACGCCCGCGCCCACTTCGCTGAAAACGGGCGCTCGCTCGTACAGCTCCACGGACCAGCCCGCGCGCGAGCCCGCCAGGGCCGCGGACAGGCCTCCGATGCCGCCGCCCGCGACCAGAAGCACGGTCTGTCGTGTGTGTTGCATGGGCCGATTGTGCGGGCTCCCCCGCACCCCGGGGTCGAGGCAGGTCAAAGCCAGGCCCTGCCGCGGCGTCGGATCAGAGCGCCGGGCGCAGCGCCCGCTCCAGCACGGCAGCCGGCGCCGGCCGCCCGAAGAGGTGGCCCTGGAACGCCTTGCAGCCGTGGCGCTGCAGGAATTTCAGCTGGCCCGTGGTCTCCACCCCTTCTGCGACCACCTCCAGGTCGAGGCTTCGGGCCAGCGCGAGGATGGTCCGCACGATGGCGGCGTCGTTGGGGTCGGTCAGCACGTCGCGCACGAAGCTCTGGTCGATCTTCAGCTGGTCCAGCGGCAGCCGCTTGAGGTAGGCGAGCGACGAGTAGCCCGTGCCGAAGTCGTCGATGGCGAAGCCCACCCCGTGCGCCCGCAGTTGCTCCATGCGTGCGATCACATCTTCCACGTCTGCCATGAGCAGGCTTTCGGTGAGCTCGATCTTGAGCAGCCGCGGCTGCGCCCCGCTGCGGCGCAGCGTCTGCAGCAACTGGTCCACGAAGTCGGGCTGGCGGAACTGGCGCACGCTCACGTTCACCGCGAGCACGAGCTGTGCCGTGGCGGCGTTCCGGCTCCATGCCACCAGTTGGGCACAGGCCCGCTCCAGGACCCACTGCCCCAGCGGGACGATCAGGCCGCCCTGCTCCGCCGCCGGGATGAATTCCCCGGGCATCACCAGACCGCGCTGCGGGTGGCGCCAGCGCACCAGCGCCTCCGCGCCCAGCATGCTGCCGTCGCCGTTGACCAGGGGCTGGTAGTGCAGCAGGAGTTCGTCCGATTCGAGGGCGTGCCGCAATTCCGACTCGAGTGCCGCGCGCGCGAGCACCGCCTGCAGCATCGAGGGATCGAAAAAGCGGATCGTGTTGCGCCCCGCGGCCTTGGCCTGGTACATGGCGAGATCGGCATGCTTGAGCAGGTCGTCCACGCCAGCCGCGTCCCCGGTGCCGCCGCCGAACAGCGCCAGCCCGATGCTGGGCGTGCTGTGGTGGTATCCCATCCCCCCGACCGCGTAGGGCCTGCCCAGCGCCGCCGTGATCCGGTTGGCCAGCACGGCCGCATCGGCGCGGGCCCGGTGCATGTCGCCCGGCAGGCCTTCCGCCAGCACCACGAACTCGTCGCCCCCAAACCGGCTCACCGTATCACCGGCACCGACGCAGGCGAGCAGGCGCTGCGCCGCCTGCACGAGCAGGCGGTCGCCCATGTCGTGCCCGAGCGTGTCGTTGAGGTCCTTGAAGTTGTCCAGATCGAGGAAGAGCAGCGCGCCGTGGCTGCGCTCTTGCGCCGCCGCGCCGATGGCGCGGTGCAGGCGGTCGGTGAGCAGGCGCCGGTTGGGCAGGCCGGTCAGCGGGTCGAAGAATGCCAGGCGTTCGATCTCCGCGTCCACGCGCTTGCGCTCGGTGATGTCCCGGCCGACACCGCGGTAGCCCAGGAAGGCGCCGTCCGCGCTGAAGACCGGGATCCCGCTCACGGACACCCAGTAAACGCGACCGTCGGCCGTGGTACGCCGCAGCTCCAGATCCCGGAAGGGCTGGCGCGCGGCCAGGAGGCGCTGGTGCTCGATCCAGTCCTGCGCGGAGAGATTGGACGCGCCCAGCTCCCACCGCGTCCGGCCGACCATCTCGTCCTCGGCAATGCCCAGGCCCTTGAGGCCCTGGTTGAAATGGACGAAACGGTGCTCGGCATCCTGCTCCCAATACCAGTCGGACGACAGGTCGCACAGGCTTCGGAACCGCGCCTCGCTGAGACGCAGTTCCGACTGCAGGAGCATGTGCGGGGTCACGTCGGAAAAGGTGCGCAGCCACTCCCCGCCCGGCAGGGGCGCGGTGAAGACCTCGAGCATGCGGCCGTCGGGTGTCTTGCGCCAGTAGATGCCGGGGGGCGGAAGGACATCGCCGCTCTCCACGTACGGCCGCCCCCGCTCGTCCACCCGCTCGAAGCCCGGACCGAAATCGCCACGCCGGGCCTGCCACTCCTTGAGTTCAGCCAGGGTGGGGGCGGAATCGAGCAGGGTGCGCGGAAGGTCGAGTATCTCGGGCAGGCGGTCGTTGTAGAAGCGCACGCGGCGGTCCGCCCCCAGGATGAGCAGGCCGGATGCCATGTGGTCGAGCGCCGTGCGCAGCATTTCCGGCGGCGCGGCATGGCCGGGAGGGCCGGCCGCCCCGTCTCCCTCCGGCCGGGCCACCCCTTGCCGCATCCCGTCGATGCCGCCCCGCTCGCAGGCAGCCAGCAGGGCCGACAACCGCAGGGCCAGGTCGCGCATCGTGCCGTCACCCGGGCCCGAGCGCAGGACATAGTCTCCCGGACCGGCGCGCAGCGCCCTGGCCGCCAGGGCCTCCTGCTGGGGCTGTGCATCGAGATACAGCAGCAGCGGCAGTCGCCGGCCCGGCTGTACGGACCAGGTGGGCAACGTCACCGCGTGCGGTGGCGGCACCAGCACCACGGCGTCGAACCCGGCGCCCGGACCGGGGCCGTCGCGCATCGACATCCAGGACATCGGGAACACGTCCCACGCATGCCCCCAGTGCCCGCCCTCCGATGCCAGGGACGCTGCTGCCGCGGAACTCTCGCCGTCCGCGGCGGAATCGATCCACCCGATGCGCATGTTCAGAGCACCGCGCCGGCGGTTCCGCGGGCCGCGGCAGGCTCTGCTGGAACGGGAAGGTCGTGCTCGCGCTCGAAGGTCTCCATCGGCACCGGCCGTCCGAACAGGTAGCCCTGGAAGCCTTCGCATCCGTGCAGCTTGAGGAAGCTCAGCTGGCCTGCGGTTTCCACGCCTTCTGCCACGACTTGCAGGTCGAGGCTCTTGGCCAGCGCCAGGATGGTGCGGACGATGGCGGCATCGTTGGGGTCGGTGAGCACGTCGCGCACGAAGCTCTGGTCGATCTTCACCAGGTCCAGGGGCAGGCGCTTGAGGTAGCTCAGCGACGAATACCCGGTACCGAAATCGTCCAGCGCGAACCCCACGCCGACCCGCTTGAGCTGCGCCATGCGGCCGATCGTGTCTTCCACGTCGCCCAGCAGCAGGCTTTCGGTGAGTTCGAGCTTGAGCCGCTGCGGATTGGCCCCGGTGGCCGCGAGCGTGCCCAGCACCTCCGCCACGAAATCGGGCTGGCGGAACTGCCGCGCGCTCACGTTCACCGCGATGGTGAAGGCGGCCGTGGCGGGATGGGCAGCCCAGCGCACGAGCTGCTCGCACGCGGTCTGCAGCACCTGCCGGCCCAGCGGGAGGATGAGGCCGGTCTCCTCGGCGAGCGGGATGAAGTCGGCCGGGCTCACCAGGCCCTTCACGGGATGCCGCCAGCGCACCAGCGCTTCCGCGCCGCACAGGCGCGTGCTGCCGTCCACGATGGGCTGAAGGTGCACGGTGAGCTCGTGCCGCGCGATGCCCTGGCGAAGATCCGACTCCAGCTGCGAGCGCGCCGTCACCTGGGCCTGCATGTCCGGATCGAAGAACCGCTGGGTGTTCCGGCCGGCCGCCTTGGCCTGGTACATGGCGAGATCGGCGCGCTTGAGCAGCTCGTCCACGCTGCGCCGCTGGTCGCCGAAGAGGGTGATGCCGATGCTGGGCGTGCTGTAGTGCTGCTGCGCCCCCATCTCGAAAGGCCGGTTGAGCTGGGCCAGCAGCTTCTCCGCCACCTGTTCCGCCTGCAGCGCCGCCTGCGCGGTGTCGGCATCCAGGCCTTCGAGCATGACCACGAATTCGTCGCCCCCGAAACGGGCCACGGTATCGGAGGTGCGCACGCACTCCTGCAGCCGCTGTGCCACCTGCACGAGCAGGCGGTCACCCATGTCGTGGCCGAGGGTGTCGTTGAGGTCCTTGAAGTTGTCCAGGTCGATGAAAAGCAGCGCGCCCAGCTTCTCGTTGCGCTGGCAGGCGGCACCGGCCCGCTGCAGGCGGTCCAGCAGCAGGCGCCGGTTCGGCAGCCCGGTCAGGGCGTCGAAGAAGGCCAGCAGCTCGATCTGCTGCTCGGCCTTCTTGCGGTCGGTGATGTCGCGGCTCACGCTGAGCAATCCCGTGACATGACCGTGCATGTCGCGGATCGGGGTCTTGATGGTCTCGAAGTAGCCGGCATAGCCGTCTTCGGCGAAGGTGAGCGTTTCCTCGTACACCACGGGCTGCCAGGCGGCCATCGCCCGCTCGTCGAGCTGGCGCACGCGGGCGGCTTCGATGGGGGTCATCAGTTCCTCGTCGCCCAGGCCGACGATGTCGCGCTCGCGCCGTCCCAGGTAGCGCTCGAAGACCGGGTTGCAGGACAGGTAGCGCCCGGACGCATCCTTGAGGAACACCACGTCCGGGATGGCGTTGACGAGGCTCGCGAGCCGGGAGCGCTGCTGGCTGAGTTCCAGCGCCAGGTGCTTCTGCTCCGTCACATCGACGGCGAACACCATGATCGCCACGACCCGCCCGTCCGGCCCGGTCTCGGGAATGATGGTGGTGTGGAAGAACTCCGGGCCTTCTCCCCTGAAGGGCGAACGGTAGTCGAACACCACCGGCCGCCCCTGCAGGGCCTGCAGCATATGCGGGTGCAGGGACTGCACGAGTTCCGCGGACAGGACTTCGGAAGCACGCCGCCCCTCCAGCTCCTGCGGCGTGCGCCGCAGCCACTGGGCCTGCGACGGGTTCACGTAGAGGATGCGCAGGTCGCGGTCGAGCCGGGAGATGCCCCCCGGCATGCGGCCCAGCAGGCTGGCGAGCTGGATTTCGTGCGCCCGGCTCAGATCCTGCGCCTCCCGCTGCTCCGTCACATCGGTGAGGACGCCGTCCCAGATGACCCGGCCGCTGCCACCCGTCAGCAGCCGTGGCGAGGAACTCAGCCGTATCCACCGCGGCGCACCGTCCATGCGCCGCATACGCACCACCGACTCCCCCACGCCCATCGTGCGGTAGGAGACTTCATCCGCCGCGGCCTGGGCCGCCCGGTCTTCGGGATCGATGCGGTCGAACAGGCGCTGCGCATCCTCCATGACGTCGGCGGCGCTCACCCCCACGAGCCGCTCCAGCGCTTCGCCCATGTGGACGAACCGGCGACGGCCGTCAGGCTCGCGGACCATCTGGTAGAGCACGCTGTCGGGCAGGTTGCGACCGAGCAGCTGCAGGCGCGACTCGCTTTCGCGCAGGCGGGACTCCGCCTCCCGCAGCCGGGCATAGGGCATGCGGACACCGGCGATGAACACCGCCTGGAACAGCAGGGCGTAGCCCACCACGTGCAGGGCGTGCGCCAGCATCCGGGCCCAATGGAACCGGTCCGGCGGCAGCGACATCAGAAACTGCGCCGCCGCCATCGCCACCGCGGCAGCGGCCATGGTGCGGCGCCGGCCGTGGCGCGGCGCCGCCGCGTCCGCGCGGCGCTGGCGCATGCCGTAGAACAGGCAGGCGGACAGGACCATGACCGCGCCGGACACCAGCGCGGCGACACGCATCGGCGCATGGCCCGAAGCGACCAGCCAGTCGCGGGGGCCGTCCATCGTGGCCGTCCAGACGATCACCAGGGACAGCAGGGCCGACACCAGGGCCCAGGCCATGCCGGGACCTGCGGCCGAAGCGCGCACCGCGAACAGGAGCAGCGTCACCGACTCCACGCCGTGCCCCCAGAGGGAGAAATAGTGCGAAACCGCCACCTGCGCGTCCTGGCCCATCCCGAGCGGCTGGTGCGACAGGACCCCGTGGAAGAAATTGCAGACGGCAGCAGTCGCCAGGCCCACCACCAGGACGTTGGCGCGGCCCTGCGCGCTCTCGTCCAGCATGTGCAGAGACACCGAAACGGCCAGCACGCCGATCAGCACCGCCACCATGTCCAGGAACTGCTCGACGCCATGGGGGCCGTCCAGCCCCGTGCCCAGCAGTTGCATGACGGGGGAGAACATCGCCGCCATGCCGGCCACCACCAGCACGGCGGTGACCGCCGGGCTTTCGGAAAACAGGGTGCGGCGGAAGGAGCCGGCAGGGGGCGGGCGGAACAGGCGCATGGAAAGGGTCGATGTGGCCGGCTGTGACGGATTTATTTATGCCTCGAACATATCGTCACAAGTGTATCGATCCCGCCGGGCTGCTGGCTGCCGCCGGTCCGCCCGGCAGCGCGCTTGTCAGGCGGTCAGCAACTGGCGCAGCACATAGGGCAGGATACCCCCGGCCCGGTAGTAGTCCACCTCGATGGGCGTATCGATGCGCAGCGTCACCGTCACCTCCTGCCGGGAGCCGTCGGCACGGCGGATCACGAGCCGCGCATCGCTCTGCGGCGTGAGCGCCGGATCCGGCACTACGTCGATGGTCTCGTCGCCCTGCAACCCAAGGGACTCCCAGGAGTCCGAGCCCCGGAACTGCAGCGGCAGCACGCCCATGCCCACGAGGTTGGAGCGGTGGATGCGCTCGAAGCTGCGCGCGACCACCGCCTTGATGCCCAGCAGCTGCGTACCCTTGGCGGCCCAGTCGCGGCTGGAGCCGGTGCCGTACTCCTCGCCGGCGAAGATCACGGTGGGCGTGTCCTGCGCCATGTACTGCATCGCCGCGTCGAAGATGAACATCTTCGCGCCCTGGTGGGAGCCCTCGTTCTGGAAGATGGTCAGCCCGCCCTCTTCCCGCGATCCGTCCTCCTTCGGCGGGATCATGAGGTTCTTGATGCGCACATTGGCGAACGTGCCGCGCATCATCACGTCATGGTTGCCGCGGCGCGCGCCGTAGCTGTTGAAGTCCTGCTTCATCACGCCGTGCTGCAGCAGCCACTGGCCGGCGGGCGAGGTTTCCTTGATCGATCCCGCGGGCGAGATGTGGTCGGTGGTGATCGAGTCGCCGAACAGCGCCATGATGCGCGCGCCCCGCACCGCGGCGTTGCCGCTCTCCGCCGCCTCCAGCGCGAAGTTCGTGAAGAACGGCGGCTCGGCGATGTAGGTGCTGGCAGGCCAGTTGTAGGTGTCGCCCGATACGCCCTGGATCTTGCCCCAGAGCGCCCCCGGATCGGTCTTCACCTTGCCGTAGTTCTCGCGGAACGCCTTGCCATTCATCGCATGCTTCATGAGCTGGTGCACCTCGTCGCTGCCGGGCCAGATATCGCCCAGGTACACGTCGCGCCCGCCGCGCCCCTTGCCCACCGGCTCGGTCATCAGGTCGCGCAACACCGTGCCGGCGATGGCATAGGCCACCACCAGGGGCGGGCTCGCGAGGAAGTTGGCCTTGATGTTGGGATGGATGCGCGCCTCGAAATTGCGGTTGCCCGAGAGCACGGCGGCGCAGACGAGGTCGCTGCCCGTGATGGCATCGTTGATCTCGGGCGCGAGGTCGCCCGCGTTGCCGATGCAGGTCGTGCAGCCGTAGCCCGCCACGGCGAAGCCCAGCTTCTCGAGGTAGGGCAGCAGGCCGGTTTCGCTCAGGTACTGCGTGACGATGCGCGAGCCGGGGGCCAGCGAGGTCTTGATGTGCGGCTGGACCTTCAGGCCCGCCTCCACCGCCTTCTTCGCCAGCAGGCCCGCCGCGAGCAGCACGCTCGGGTTGGAGGTGTTGGTGCAGCTCGTGATGGCCGCGATCAGCACGTCGCCGTTGCCGATCGTCGGGTCGGACCCCTTGGCCGGCAGGCGGATGGAGGGGTCGGCGTGCTTGACCGCGAGCCGGGGCTTGTTGTGCTCCATTTCCACGAGGAAGCGCGGCCCGCCAGCGGGTGCGTCCTTCTCGGCGGGTACGTCCTCGCACACATCCTCCTCGCCGCGGTGGATGTGGTGGCGCGTGTGCAGCAACTCCGCAGGCCGGTTGAAGCCGCTCTCCGCGGCCGGGCGGGAGAACAGCGTGGTGAACTGCTCCTTCACCTTGCCCAGCTCGATGCGGTCCTGTGGCCGCTTCGGGCCGGCCAGGCTGGGGGTGACGTCGCCCAGGTCCAGGCGCACCACCTGCGAATAATCGATCTCTCCGGCCTGCGGCACGCCGAACAGGCCCTGGGCGCGGAAATACGCCTCGAAGGCCTCGATCTCGGCCTTGGTGCGGCCCGTGCCCTTGAAGTAGTCGATAGTCTTCTCGTCCACCGGGAAGAAGCCCATGGTGGCACCGTACTCGGGTGCCATGTTGCCGATGGTCGCCCGGTCCGGCAGCGCCAGGGTGCGCGTGCCCTCGCCGAAGAACTCCACGAACTTGCCCACCACCTTGTGGCGGCGCAGGATCTCGGTCACCGTCAGCACGAGGTCGGTGGCCGTCACGCCCTCGCGCAGCTGGCCCGTCAGCTCGAAGCCCACCACGTCGGGCGTGAGGAAGTACACCGGCTGCCCGAGCATCGCCGCCTCGGCCTCGATGCCGCCCACGCCCCAGGCGACCACGCCGATGCCGTTGATCA
This sequence comes from Paracidovorax oryzae ATCC 19882, assembly GCF_000687165.1. Lineage (GTDB taxonomy): Bacteria > Pseudomonadota > Gammaproteobacteria > Burkholderiales > Burkholderiaceae_C > Paracidovorax > Paracidovorax oryzae. The sequence goes on from NZ_JMKU01000005.1 coordinate 285,195, forward strand.
TGGTCGTGTGGCTGTCCGTGCCGACCAGCGTGTCGGGGTAGTGGACGCCATCGGCGCGCCGGTGCACGCCGCGCGCGAGGTATTCCAGGTTCACCTGGTGGACGATGCCGAAGCCCGGAGGCACCACGCCGAAGGTGTCGAACGCCTGCATGCCCCACTTCATGAATTCATAGCGCTCGCGGTTGCGCTGGAATTCGAGCTTCATGTTCAGGTCCAGGGCCTTCTTCGTGCCGTAGTAATCGACCATGATGGAATGGTCCACCACGAGATCGACCGGAACCAGCGGCTCGATCTTCTTGGGCTTCCTGCCCAGGCGCTGCGCCACGCTGCGCATCGCGGCCAGGTCGGCCAGCAGGGGCACGCCGGTGAAATCCTGCAGCACCACGCGCGACACGATGAAGGGAATCTCGTCCTTGCGGTCGGCGACGGGCTGCCAGTTCGCGAGCTGCTCCACATGCTCGGGCGTCACCTTCAGGCCATCGCAATTGCGGAGGACGGACTCCAGGACGATACGAATGGACACCGGCAGGCGCTTGACGGACGGGTACTTCCGCGCCAGGGCGGGAAGGGAATAGAACTGGCCGCTTTTACCCGACCCGGTCGTGAATGTCTGCAAGGTGGATGCGAAAGCGTGGCGCGGAACCACGGGGGACTTCGAGGCCATGTAGCACTACTCCTTTAATGGGGCGACGCTCCCATTTTGGCAGTCCGGGATTTCGATGCAAATGTAGGGCGAAGGACCCGGCCCCACAGAGCTGGCCGGCAACCTTCGAAGAAGCGGGCACGCCGCCGGGAATGCGGTTGCGGCTGCCCCTGCGGAATCATCCGCAGGCATGGAAAGCGCCAAACTCCTGCATTACCACGGCAGAAAATGTGGTAAGGACCCCATGAAACATATAGCCGGAGTGGCACCAGCCTCGCGCTCATATCGCAGGGCAACAACCATCGGCGCATCACGGCCATTGCCCGCCAGGAAAGCATCCGCCATCTTCGCGCAGTAAGGACTTCCGGCGCGCATTCAACGAACGCTTTTTCCCCAGGGGAATCCGGGGGTGCAGGCATTTCACCCCGGCACCGCCCGGAAATGGACGCAGGGCCCCACACGCAAACCAGGCCCGGCCAATAAAAAACCCGCCGAAAGGCGGGTTGAGTCAGCTCTGCAGGAAAGACCGGCGGGCCCAATGGCCAGGACGAAAGTGCCCGCCGGATCGCGCCATCAAATGGCGAACTGTTCGCGATTTTCGTTCTGAATCCACTTGGGCGCCTTGCCGCGGCCCGTCCAGGTCTGGCCGGTGGCGGGATTGCGGTATTTCGGAGCCACCTTCGTACCGGCGCTGGCGCTGCGGGCGCGGCCGGACGGGAATACGTCTTCTGCCTTGAGGCCATACTCGGACACGAGCGAACGCACCTGGGCGATCGCATCCGACAACTCGCGGCGGCGTGCCTCGTTGATTTGCTGCTCGAGTTGTTCGCGCTGCTTCAGCAGTTCCTTGTAGCTGGTGTTCATGTCGGTCATGCGTGTGGAGTGGATAACAAGGAACGCATTATAGAAACTATTTTCGATTACGTGCAGACTTTACGGAGATTCATAAAGCCAACCCGACGGGACGCTCCCCGGGAACTTTGAAAGCGGAAACTCCTCGAATCCCGCCCTACGGCACGGCCCGGCAGCCTGCCGGGGCTTTGCAGCCGAATCACAATAGCGCTCTTCCATAAACCGCCGCGCGCCGCGGCACCACCCCCATGCCTCTCTACTGCATTGGCGATATTCAAGGCTGCGACGCAGCGCTGCAGCGCCTGCTCGACACGGTGGATTTTTCCCCCAGCCGAGATACGGTTTATCTGCTGGGAGACCTCGTGAACCGGGGCCCGCAATCGCTGGACGTGCTGCGGCGCTGCACGCGGGCCGGCGACAGCCTGCGCTGCCTGCTGGGAAACCACGACCTGCATTTGCTGGCAGCCGCCCACGGAGCCCGCAAGCCGTCGCGGCGCGACACGCTCGCCGGGGTGCTGCAGGCGCCCGACCGGAATGCGCTGCTGGATTGGCTGAGGCACCAGCCGCTGGCGCGCGAACACCGGCTGGCGGGCGAGCGCCTGCTGATGGTGCACGCCGGCGTGCTGCCCTCCTGGACGGCCGACGCAGCGCTGGAGCACGCCGCCGAAGTGCAGGCGCAACTGCAGGGAGAAGCGCTGCCGGAATTCCTGCACGCCATGTACGGCAATACGCCGGACCGATGGAGCGACGGGCTTTGCGGCATGGACCGCTGGCGGGCCATCGTGAATGCGCTGACGCGGCTGCGTTTCTGCACACCCGACGGCCGCATGGATTTCGACAGCAGCGAGACGGCGGATGCCGCGCCGGAGGGCCTTGTCCCCTGGTTCGATGCGCCCGGCAGGCACACGCGCGGCACGCTGGTGGCATTCGGCCATTGGTCCACGCTCGGCTGGATGAACCGGCCCGACCTGCTGGCGCTGGATACGGGCTGTGTCTGGGGAGGCTGTCTCAGCGCCGTGCGGTTCGGCGCCACGCTGGCGGAGCGCGAGCACATCAGCGTGCGCTGCGAGCAGGCGCAGGCACCGGGCTGATCCCCGGGCCTGCCGGAGGCCCGGACGTGCCGCCGGTCACTGGCCGGACGGGGTTTCCACGGCCGGCATGGCGGCCTTGAAGAGCGCGGCGACCTTGCGCTTGGGCTTGATGTTGGCGGAAATGCCGCTGCGCGCGGGCTGCTGCCGGGAAGCGGCCTCCCAGCTGGGCGCCCCGTCGGCGGCCGGGGCCTCGTACGGCTTGTCGAAGAAGGGATCGCGCGCGGCGGCGGGCGTGCGGTAGCCGCCCGGCGGCCGGGAGTCGCGGCTTTCGCCACGGCTTTCCCGCCGTCCACGCGCATCGCTGCCGGACTCGTCGTCGCGCCAGGCGCGGCGGCCGTCGTTGAAGCGGCCGCGCGGGCGGTCCTCTTCCACTTCCAGGGCCTCGAGATCGATCTTCTTCTTCGTGAGCTTCTCGATGTCGGCCACCAGGCGGGCATCGCTGCTCGACACCAGCGTGACGGCGAGGCCGGAAGCGCCCGCGCGGCCCGTGCGGCCGATGCGGTGCACGTAGTCTTCGGCGTTGAACGGCACGTCGAAATTGAACACCGCGGGCACGTCCTTGATGTCGAGGCCGCGGGCCGCGACGTCGGTGCACACCAGCAGGTCCACCTCGCCGCGCTTGAAGGCGTCCAGTGCCTTCAGGCGCTCGTCCTGGCTCTTGTCGCCATGCAGCGCGGCGGCCTTCAGGCCTTCGCGCTCCAGGGTGCGCGACAGGCGCGCGCAGCCCAGCTTGCTGTTGACGAAGACGAAGGCCTGCTTGACCCCGCGCGTGCGCAGCACGTGGTGGATGGCGCGGCGCTTGTCGTCGTCGTTCACGCTGTAGAAGCGCTGCTCGACCGTGGAGGCGGTCTCGTTCGGGCGGGCGACCTCGATGGTGACCGGATTCTGCAGGTAGCTGCCCGCCAGGCGCTTGATTTCCGGCGAGAACGTGGCGGAGAACAGCAGCGTGGTGCGCGTCTTGGGCAGGTAGCTCAGGATGCGCTGCAGGTCGGGCAGGAAGCCGATGTCCAGCATGCGGTCGGCCTCGTCGAGCACCACGTACTCGACCTGGTTCAGTACCGCGTTCTTGGCCTCGATGTGGTCCAGCAGGCGGCCCGGCGTGGCCACGAGGACTTCCACGCCCTTCTTGAGCTCCAGCGTCTGGGGCTTCATGTCCATGCCGCCGAAGACCACGGTGCTGCGCAGCTTGGTGTACTTGGCGTAGAGGGCGATCTGCTGGGCGACCTGGTCGGCCAGTTCGCGCGTGGGCAGCAGCACCAGGGCGCGCACGGGATGGCGCGCCGGGGAGGTGGAGCTGTTCTCGTGCTTGAGCAGGCGCTGCAGCAGCGGCAGCGAGAACGCCGCCGTCTTGCCGGTGCCGGTCTGCGCGGCGCCCATCACGTCCTGGCCGGTGAGCACCACGGGAATGGCCTCGGCCTGGATGGGGGTCATCGACGTGTAGCCCATCTCGGCCACGGCGCGCGCCAGCGGCTCGGCCAGCGATAAATTGGAGAAAGAACTTGTCATGTGCGGCCGTTATTGTCGCACCAGCCCTCCCCGGGGGCCACGGGAACGTCCGCACGGCCGGCGGGGTGGCAATTTTTGCTGCATTTTCAATAGCAGAGAGCCGTTGTTTTCAAAGGCTCCTGGAAGAGAAGGTGTCGCAGGCCTTGATGCTTCCGCTCTGCAGCCCGGTCTGGAACCAGCGCTGGCGCTGGGCGCTGGTGCCGTGGGTGAAGCTGTCCGGAACCACCGCGCGGCCCGCCGCGCGCTGCAGTGCATCGTCGCCGATCTTGGCGGCGGCATTCATGGCCTCTTCCACGTCGCCCTGCTCCAGGATGTGCCGCGCGTTCTGGGCGTGGTGGGCCCATACGCCCGCGAAACAGTCGGCCTGCAGCTCCAGGCGCACGGACAGGTGGTTGTATTCCACCTGGCTCACCCGGCCGCGCATCTGGTCCACCCGGGCGCTGATGCCCAGGAGGTTCTGCACGTGGTGGCCCACCTCGTGCGCGATCACGTAGGCCTGTGCGAAGTCGCCCGGGGCGCCGAGGCGGTTCTTCAGCGTTTCGTAGAAGCCGAGGTCGATATAGACCTTCCGGTCCGCCGGGCAGTAGAACGGGCCCATGGCCGATTCGCCACGCCCGCAGGCGGTGGGCGTGGACCCGCGGAAAAGCACGAGCCGGGGATTCTGGTAGGTCGAGCCGTTCTGGCGGAAGACATCGGCCCAGACGTCCTCGGTGTCGGCGAGCACGGTGGAGACGAACTTGGCCATGGTGTCGTCCGCGGGCGGGCGATGGGCCGGAGGCTGCTGGGTCTGCACATGGGCGGGAGGCGCGCCGCCGCCGCTCAGCAGGCCGAGGATGGTCAGGGGGTTGATGCCGAACACCCACCCGCCGATCAGCGCGATGACGATGGTGCCGATGCCGATGCTGCGCCCTCCAAATACCGGGAAGCCGCCCCCTCCTCCTGCGCTGTCGCCTTCGTCACGGCGGTCCTCGACGTTGTCCGATTCGCGATTGCCTTCCCATTTCATCGTGCACACCCTGAAAGATTCATGCCAGTGCCGATGGTACGCCCGGCGGAGCGGGTTCAGCGGGCCGCGAAGCTGGTGCCGGCCGTCCACCCCGCCTCGGCCTGCAGCGCCTGCTGCCCGGGCACCTGCGTCGATCTGGCGGCCGGAGCCTGCAGGCCCCGCGCCACCCAGGCGTGCTGCTGCTGCTCGGCGTGGCGTACGTGGTCCTCGAGCACCCAGGCCATGGCCGCGATCTGCAGCACGATGACCGTGGCGCCAGCGGCCAGAAGACCCGGATGGATGGGGGAACGGCGGTCTTGCTCGTTCCGGGCGGCCGCGTTGGGCGCGTGTGCGTCAAAGTGGTCCATGGGGATTCCTTGGCGGCGGCCGCTTCAGCGGTGGGACCAGTGCAGGCCGGCGGCGGCCGGCTCGGCGTCTTCGAAATAAGCGGACAGCTCCTGCACCAGTGCCTGCAGGGTGTCCCCCGGCAGCTGGCGCGCACGGGCGATCTGTTCCAGTGCGTACTGGCGGTCGCCGAGCATCATCGCGGCGCTGATGCAATGGCCCCGGGCCGCCATCTGCAGCAGGAACGCATCGAGCGTTTGAGCAGGCCAGTAGCGCTGGCCGCAGGGGTGGGCCCCATCGGCGGGGTAATCGGCGGGCGCGCCTGCCCGGGCGAAAGGGAGCGGGAAGGAGGCAAGCATGGCGGAGTCCTCGGCAAAAGAACGTATGTGTCAGTTTGCCGGCGTTTTGTGACAAGCATCACGACATGCAACGGCATACCTTGATGCAAATGCTAGAGCCCCGCCCCGGCCCGCGCATCGGAGAAACAGGCCGCCCGCCTGTAGGACACTCGCCAGTCGCGCGCCGGTCAGGCCTTGGGCAGCGTGACGCCGACCTGTCCCTGGTATTTGCCGCCGCGGTCGCGATAGCTCACCTCGCAAACCTCGTCGCTTTCGAAGAACAGCACCTGGGCGCAGCCCTCGCCCGCGTAGATGCGCGCCGGCAGCGGCGTGGTGTTGCTGAACTCGAGGGTGACGTAGCCCTCCCACTCGGGCTCGAAGGGCGTGACGTTCACGATGATGCCGCAGCGGGCATAGGTGCTTTTGCCCAGGCAGATGGTGAGGACGTTGCGCGGGATGCGGAAATATTCCACCGTGCGTGCCAGGGCGAAGCTGTTGGGGGGGATGATGCAGCTGTCGCCATGGAAATCGACGAAGCTCTTCTCGTCGAAATGCTTGGGGTCCACCACGGTGCTGTGGATGTTGGTGAACACCTTGAATTCGGGCGCGCAGCGGATGTCGTAGCCGTAGCTGCTGGTGCCGTAGCTGATGATCTTGCGGCCATCGCTTTCGCGGATCTGGCCGGGCTCGAATGGCTCGATCATGCCGTGCTGTTCGGCCATGCGGCGGATCCATTTGTCGCTCTTGATGCTCATGGGTTTTCTCTCCTCGTGCGCGCCAGTCGAAAGGCGGCGCGCGGACGCGATACTACTCTTTTCATAGCTGTGCGAATCCGCGGGACGGGCTCCACAGGCTCATCGGGCCGCTGCGATCACTGTGCGCTCGACGAGCCGGTCGTCGCCCAGCACGATCATCGCGAACAGCAGTTCATCCAGGTTGGCGGCCTGGGCCGTCTTGCGCGCGAGCAGCGGGGTGGCCGCGGGATTCAGCACGACGAAGTCCGCCTCGCAGCCCGGCTGCAGGTTGCCGATCACGCCTTCGAGCCCCAGCGCCCGCGCCGCGCCGGCCGTGTGCTGCCACCAGAGGTGGCCGGGCGGCAGCGAGAGGCCGGGCTTGGTCTGCCCCTCCCTCCCGACGTAGTAGGCTGCGAGCATGGTGTGGAACGGGCTGAAGCTGGTGCCACCGCCCACGTCGCTCGCGAGGCCGTAGCGGAAGCCCACGCGGTCGGCGCCCTCGTAGTCGAAGAAGCCGCTGCCGAGGAACAGGTTGCTGGTGGGGCTGACGGCCGCGGCGGTGCGGGTATCGCGCATCAGTGCGCGGTCCTCGTCGTCGAAGTGGATGCAGTGGGCATAGACGGCCCGCTCGCGCATCAGGCCGAAGCCGTCGTACACGGCGAGGTAGCTGCGGGCCTGGGGAAAGAGTTCGAGCGCCCAGCGGATCTCGTCGCGGTTCTCGGCCACGTGCGACTGGATCCATACGTCCGGATACCGGGCCGCCAGCTCCCCGGCGCCGCGCAGTTGCGCCTCGCTGCAGCTGGGGGCGAAGCGCGGCGTGATCGCGTAGCCCAGCCGGCCGCGGCCATGCCAGCGGCGGATGAGGTCTTCGGTGTCGGCGAGCGACCGGGTGGTCTCGTCGCGCACGCCATCGGGAGAGTTCCGGTCCTGCAGCACCTTGCCGGCGATGAGGCGCATGCCGCGCGTGGAGGCCTCTTCCATCAGCGCATCCACCGACGCGGGATGGGAGGTGGCGAAGGTGAGGGATGTGGTGACGCCGTTGCGCAGCAGCTCGTCGATGAAGACGGTGGCCACGCCGCGAGCGTAGCCGGCATCGGCGAAGCGAGATTCGTGCGGGAACGTGTAGTTTTCCAGCCAGGGCAGCAGCCCTTCGGCGGGCGAGCCGATGACGTCGGTCTGCGGGAAATGCACGTGCATGTCCACGAAGCCGGGCGCGATGATGCGGCCGGGGCAGTGCGTGACCGGCAGGCCGGGGTACCGTGGCGAGAGCGTGCGCCAGTCGCCTGCGGAGACCACGCGCTGCACGCCGCCCGCGCCGGGACCGATGGCGAGAAACCCGTCTTCTTCATAGAGCGGCACGCCAGCTTCGTCGAAGCGCAGAAGTGCGGCGCGGTAGCCATGGGTGGCGGATTCAGCGGTCAGGGTGGGGTTCGGAGACATCCCCGGATGATGACACGGCGGGCATGCCGGACGTGCAGGCGGGCCAGAGGAGGCCGACCTCCACGCGGGTGCCGCGGGATTCGGCGAATGCCTCGCCTCCGTGCATCCGGGCGATGGCCGCCACGATGGACAAACCGAGCCCGTGGTTGCGGTCGGCGTGGTGGCGGGCGCTGTCGGCCCGGTAGAAGCGGTCGAAAATGCGTGGCAGGTGGTGCGCATCGATGCCCTGGCCCGTATTGGAAACAGATAGGGACACCCATCCTCCGCGGCCCGGCGCGGCGCCGATGCGCACCTGCACCAGCGAGCCGGGCGCCGCATGGCGCGTGGCATTGCCCAGGAGGTTGGACAGTGCCCGCCGCAGCAGGCGCGCATCGGCAACGGCGCCGGCATCGCCCTGCACTCCGCCCGCGAGGCCGGCCTCCAGGAAGGCGGCCTCGTGGAACTCGAGCACGCCTTCCGCCAGCGCGGCGAGGCTGGGCAGGTGCTCGCTGCGCGCGGCCACGCCGCGATCGGCCTGGGCGAGGAACAGCATGTCGGCCACGATGCCCGCCAGGCGGCGCAGTTCCTCCAGGTTGGAAGCCAGCGTGTCCTGCAGTTCGGCCTCGCCGCGGGAACGCCGCAGCGCCAGTTCGCAGCTGCTGACAAGGTTGGCAAGGGGCGTATTGAGTTCGTGCGCCGCGTCGGCGTTGAAGGCTTCCATCCGGGCGTAGGCGGCCGACACGCGGTCCAGCAGTTCGTTGAACTGGGCGATCAGGGGTTGCAGTTCGGTCGGCTGGGCGGAACCATCGAGGCGCTGCCCGGCCCTGGCCGCGACCAGGCCTGCGGTCTGCGCGACCAGGTGCCGCAGCGGCTCGAGTTCCCTGCGCACCCGCCACAGGGCGACCAGCGACACGGCGGTAGCACCCGACAGCGCGGCGACGAGGAGCGTCCACGCCAGCCGCCGCAGCAACGCCATGTCGGGACGCGTATCGAGCACGAGCGTGGCGTGCAGTGACCGCGGGCGATCGGGCGGTCCCTGGACCTCGAAGGATCTGCGCAGCAGCGGCCCGCCTGCCGAGAGCAGGCCGGGGTTGCGCAGGTACACCGCTGCGCCACGGTCGTCGGTCACCCTCAAGGCCAGTTCGCCATGGCCCGCCAGCACGTCGTCGAGCATGTGGCCGGTTTGCGGATCACGGTCAAGCAGATGGCCCGCCAGCACCTCGCTCACCGACTGCTCCTTGCGCGCCAGGGCCTCGTGCTGCCGCTGCGACAGTGTCATCGCGATGACCAGGTACACCGCCGCGCATACGGCGCCGAGGCCCACCACGGTCTGCAGGGCCAGCCAGCGCGAAAGCGCAGCGCCCAGCGAGGCCCGCGGACGCGGCGTGCGCATGCGATCCCTCACCGCTCCGTCTCCGCGCCACGATCTTCGAGTACATAGCCCATGCCGCGCACCGTGTGGAGCAAGGGCCGGTCGAAAGGCTGGTCGAGTTTGGCCCGCAGCCGGCGCACCGCCACCTCGACGACGTTCGTCTCGCTGTCGAAGTTCATGTCCCACACCTGCTCCGCGAGTTCCGTTCGGGACAGCACCTCGCCCTGCCGGCGAAGCAGCAGGCTCAGCAGGTTGAACTCCTTGGCAGTGAGGTCCAGCCGCTGCCCGGCCCGCTCGGCCCGGCGCCGGATCAGGTCCATTGCCAGGTCGGCCATGCGCAGCACGGTGGCCTCCGCCGGCGCCGCGGTGCCGCGCGCACGGCGCAGGAGCCCATGCAGCCGCGCCACCAATTCCGAGAATGCGAACGGCTTGACGAGGTAATCGTCGGCGCCCCCCTGCAGGCCGCTCACCCGGTCCTCCACGCGGCCCTGGGCAGTGAGCATGAGCACGGGCGTCTGCCGGCGGGTGCGCAGGGCCGCCAGCACGGCCAGTCCGTCGAGGCCAGGCAGCATGCGGTCGAGCACGATGGCGTCGTAGGCGCCCTCCATGGCCAGGTGCAGGCCGTCCACGCCGTCTCGCGCGACATCGACCACGAAGCCCTCCTCTCCGAGGCCCTTGCGCAGGTATTCCGCCAGCTTGGCCTCGTCTTCGATCACCAGCAATTTCATGGCGCGGATTGTGCCCACACGCCGCGACCGCCTGGATGACGAATTCGTCATCTCCGCGGCAGCTTCCCGTCGGTATCGGGACCCTAGAGTCCGCTCTGCCAAGCCATCGCCGCATGGCATCGCACCCACTTGAACATAGATGGAGATCAATACACCATGAGCCGTATCCGCATCACCTTGCTGTCCGCCCTGTCCTGCGCCGCGCTGATACCTGCCGCGGCCTCTGCATACGACGTCGTCCACAACGCACCGACCGAGGCCGGCTACACCCTGCACCCCGACCATGCGCGCTCTGCCGCGGCGATGCCCGCGGCGGCCGGCAGCAGCATGGGCAGCCAGGCGATGCTGGGGCGCCCCGCCAGTCCGGACCAGGCCTCGCGCACGGTGGATGCGTCCCGCGCCGGCACCCTCAACGTGAAATGCGGGGAAACCATCGCCTTCCGCAGCGGGGACAAGACGTTCGCATGGAAGTTCGATGTTTTCTCCCACCGTCCGGTGGAGCTGGCGGCCATCAGCCCCAGGGAGTTCAATGCCGGACCGGTGCAGGTGTACGTCACGCCGAACGAAGGCGAACGCAACTGAGGCATGCCGGCCGCGGTGCCCTACCGCTGCACGCCCTCGACAAGCCAGTCCATGCGCAGGATCTGCGCGTCGGCCAGCGTGCGGCCGGCGGCAATCACCTCGCGCCCGGTGTTGTCCCGCACGGGCGTTGCGCCGGCCGAGAAGGGGTGCAGGCGCCCGCGGGCGATGTCGTCCTGGCGTGCGAGCACTTCCTTGCGCACGGCGGGCGGCACGCGGCTGCCGAAGCCTTCGACGCGCACCATGCCCTCGCGCACGCCGCCCCAGAGGTTGCCGCTCTTCCAGCGGCCTTCGCGGACGGCGCTCACGCGCTCGGTGTAGTAGGCACCCCACTGGTGCGTGACGGCCAGGATCTGGGCGTCCGGGCCGATGCCCCGCATGTCCGAGTGGTAGCCGATGGCCAGGCGCCCGCGCTCCTGGGCCGCGGCCATCACCGCGGTGGACCCGGTATGGAAGGCCACAACGTCCACGCCTTCGTTGAACAGGACCATCGCCGCGTCGCGCTCCTTGGGAGGATCGAACCAGACGTTCAGCCACACCACCTTGACGGTGGCCTTCGGATCGACGGAGCGCATGCCGAGCGTGAAGGCGTTGATGCCCTGCAGCACTTCGGGAATCGGGAAGCCGGCCACGAAGCCCGCGACGTGCGAGCGCGTCATGCGGCCCGCCGCCACGCCCGCGAGGTAGCGGCCCTCGTAGTAGCGCGCGTTGGCGGTGGCCACGTTGGGGGCGGTCTTGTAACCGGTGATGGATTCGAACTTCACCTCGGGGAAGTCGCGCGCCACGCGCAGCGTGGGCTCCATGTAGCCGAAGCTGGGCGTGAAGATGATCTGGTGGCCGGTGGCGGCAAGGTCGCGGATCACGCGCTCGGCGTCCGCGCCTTCGGCCACGTTCTCGACATAGGTCGTGCGCACCTGCGGTCCCAGGGCCTTTTCCAAGGCGCGGCGGCCTTCCTCGTGCTGGCGCGTCCAGCCAGCCTCGGTGATGGGCGACACGTACACGAAGCCGGCCTTCACGGGAGCGGTGTCGGCCGGTGCGGCGGGGTTGGCGGGCGGCTGCGCCCCGGCGGTGGCAGACAGGAAAAGACAGGCGGCCGCGAACACGGCAGCGAGGTTTTTGTACATGGTGGTCCTCTACATGGTCCCGGAACTGGAAAAAGAAAAAGGCTGCCGGGACAGCAGCCTTTTGTCCGCCTCTGCGGAAGAGAGGCGAGGGATTTTACCTGCGGCCCGCCTTCCGCGGGCACGCAGGGGCCTTTGGGATCAGACCGGCGACACCACGCCGCGCCCGGCGAAATGCCCTTCCGCATTCGCCATGAACCGGTCCACGCTGGACTGCACGGCCTCGGGCGACCAGCCGGCCACGTGCGGCGTGAGCACGATGTTGTCGAGCCCGACAAGGGCCTCGGGCGGATGCGGCTCGCTCTCGTACACGTCCAGGCCCGCGCCGGCGATGCGGCGCTCGCGCAGTGCGTCGGCCAGCGCGTCGGTATCGACCACGCTGCCGCGCGCGATGTTCACGAGGTAGCCCAGCGGGCCGATGGCGTCGAGGATCTCGGCATTCACCGCGTGGCGCGTGGACGGGCCGCCGGGCGTGGCGCACACCAGGACGTCGCACCATTCGGCGAGTTCGCGCAGGCTGGAGAAATACTGGTGCGGCACGCCTTCCCGCGGGTTGCGGTTGTGGTAGCCGATCTGCATGTCGAAGCCGGACGCGCGGCGCGCGATCTTCTGGCCGATGGTGCCCAGCCCGAAGATGCCCAGGCGCTTGCCGGACACGTTCGGCGGCAGTCCGATGGCGTCGCGCCAGACGCCATCGCGGCAGAGCCGGTCGAGCGGGCGCAGGCCGCGCACGATGGAGATGAGCAGGCCGAAGGCATGGTCGGCCACGCAGTCGTCGTTGGTGCCGGCGCCGTTGGCCACGGCGATGCCGCGGGCCCTGGCGGCGTCGAGCGCGATGTTCTCGTAGCCGGCGCCCAGGGCGCAGATGAGTTCGAGCGCGGGCATGGACTCGATTTCCTGGGCCGTGAGGCCGATGGAGCCGATGGTGAGCACGGCGCGGAAGCGGCCACCCTGCGTGGCGATCGCCTGCGTGCGATCGTTGGCGGTGGGCGCGTAGTGCAGGTCGTAGGCGGCGGCGATCTGGGCCTGGTGCTGCGGCGACAGGGTGTTGAGGGCCAGGAGGGGAATGCGCGGGGTGGACACGGTGGAAGCTTCCAATCCAACAATCAAGGTCGGCATGCGCCCGGGGATCGGGCGCGGGCATGCCGCGGCGGCTGCAAGGGCCGCTGCGGCACACCGGCCGGGGTGCCGAGATTGTGCGCCAGCCTGCGGCCCCGGGGAACTACGGCCGCACGGTCTGGGTGCGCAAATTCGCATCCGCGGCGATTTCGGCCTCCGTGAAGGGGACGCGCACCCACTGCTTCGCGGAATACGCCTGGGTGTAGTCGCCCTGGTGCGGCGAGCCCGGATCGTCCGAGAGGGAATGGGTGAGCAGGGTATGGGCCTGCACCCCGCCCTCGGGGAACGTGACCACCTGCAGGTAGCTGTTGCCGTGCGGCTGGCCGTCCACGGAATATCCGCCCTGGTCGATGGGGTTTTCGGAGCAGGCGATGGTGAAGTAGCCGATGCCGGCGCACCCGCCGTACAGCGGCATCTTCCGGCCGCCGCGCACCGAGAACAGCACCTCGCCGCGTGGCGCATCCACCGCGAAGCCGCTCTGCTTCACCTTGGCCACGGCGGCGCCGAAGGCCTGCTGCAGCGCGCCGGCCGCCGCGGGATTCAGGTCGCGCGGCGTGTTCAGCGGATCGGCCGGGTCGAACGGCGTGGTGTAGAGCTGGGCGGCGGGAACCTGCACGCGGCCCCAGAACTCGTCCCACACATGCGAGCCGCGCGCATCGCTGTTGCCGGTGTTGTCCCAGGCGCGCAGGGCGGCGCAGGCGGAGGCCACGTCCACGGAGGAGCCGCCGACCGAGACCTGCGGCGAGGTGCAGACCAGCGCGAGCGCCTGGTCCTTGAAGCGCTCGGCGCTGAAGACGCGGCTGTTCAGGACCATCTGGCGCACGATGGCGCTGGTGGCCTGGCGGCCGCCGTAGCCGTCCGTGCCGGCCAGGCGCTGCAGCGCCATGGTGTGGCCCAGGCGCGTGCGCAGGCTCTGCGGTGCGCCGGTGGCGCCGAAGATGGGGGCGTAGCCGGTGAGCGGCGCATTGGCGTTGGCGAGCCAGTAGCTGTCGTTCATGTTGCCGACGTAGTCGTCGCGCTGCAGGTTGGGCATGCGCGACGGGCCGATGGCGCCCTTCTGCACGGAATCCGGATCGGACTGCCAGTCGCAGGCACTGCGGGAGCCGTCGAAGAACGGCACGCCCGGCAGCGCCGCGGCGACCGCCTTGCCGTAGGCCGTGGTGCACGAGGCCAGTTGGCTCGTGGACACATTGGGTACCGCGCCCATGTCGGCATACCAGGCCCGTGCGTTGCCGCGCCCCACCGCCACGGTGTTGACCCAGGGAATGGCGGACTCCTCGCGCTGGATGGCGATGAATTCGTCGAGCGAGCGGGCCTGGTTCCAGCGCATCCAGTTGCGGAAGGTGCGGTAGTTCTCGCCGTTGATGTCGCGGATGACGAAGGCGGTGGTCTGGTTCCATGCCAGCGCCGGGTTGAGCGTGGACAGGTTCACCAGCGGGCCCATGTCGGTCTTGTAGAGCGTGCGCGTCACGTCGACCGTGCCCGATGCCGTGCGGTTCTGCACCGTGATGGTGGTGGCCGCCATCTTCACCGGGGCGCCGTCGCGCAGGTAGCTGGTGGGATCGCCCGCGGCCAGCGTGAGCTGGAAGAAGCCGAAGCGGCGCGCGCTGGAGACCGTGTGGCTCCAGGCCACGTTGTCGTTGAAGCCGATCAGCACCACGGGGATGCCCAGGAACGACACCCCGCTCACGTTCAGCTCGCTGCCGATGGTGAGCTGCGCCTGGTAGAAGCGGTCGGGCCCCTTCCAGTACCAGTGCGGGTTGCCGAAGAGCAGCGGACTGCCCTCGCCCGTTCCGGCCGTGCCGAAACCGTACATGTTGCTGCCGATGCCTGCCGTGCCGCCGACCTGCAGCTCCGGGGCACGGGACCGGGAGGCATCCAGGGCCGCGAGCGTGGTGGCGCCATCCTTGCGCTGCGGCACGGCCTCGGCGGTGCCGGACCGGGTGGCGGCCGGCGCGGTGGCGTTGGCGATGGCCGCCGCGAAGTTGCTGTAGCCGCCCGCCAGGTTGGCAGCGTACATGCGCCGCCAAATGTCCTGCGCGGTGACGGGCTGCACCCAGGCCTCGTTGCGGCAGGCGGCGTGGGCGCCGCTGTCGGCCTGGAGGTCGCCCAGGTAGCGGTTGTAGCCGGCGGCGAAGCCCTCGACCATCTGCCGGAGCTTTTCCGGCTGGGCCGCCATCATTTTCTCCACCACGTCGGCGGAGATGACGTGGCGGTGGAAGAAGTCCGAATCGATGTTGAGCGGCCGGCCCAGCGTGCTGTTGTAGATGACCTGCGCGGACCCGCCGAAGTAGCGGGAGCGCTCGCCGCGGTAGGTGACGAAGGCATCGGCGAGGGTGCAGAGGTTATCCTGCGCCTGCGCGTAGCCGTAGCCGAAGCCCGCCCCGCCCCAGGTGGAGGCCTTGATGTGCGGCACGCCCATGGCGGTGCGGCGGATCTCCGCGCCGTAGGGAGCCAGTTCACCGTCGCCGTGACCGCCACCACAGGCGGCGAGGCTGGCGACGAAACAAAGGGAAAGCGGCCTCAGGCCGCCACGGAACGTAGTGCGCATGGTGGTGTGTCTCCTCTGGAGTCCCCTTGGCAGCCGGATGGCCGGGGCCGCCAGAGCATAGGAAAAATTGCCGCCGTGCGCTTGTACGCAGCGGCTACGTCGCCAGACGTGGAATGCGTCAGCCGCCCTGGGTGCCG
Source organism: Paracidovorax oryzae ATCC 19882 (assembly GCF_000687165.1). GTDB lineage: Bacteria > Pseudomonadota > Gammaproteobacteria > Burkholderiales > Burkholderiaceae_C > Paracidovorax > Paracidovorax oryzae. Next base: position 300,715 of record NZ_JMKU01000005.1, read on the forward strand.
CGCCAGGCCGTGTGCGCGCAGTCGTCCACGAACACGTCCACGCGGCCTGCGTCCGCCAGGAAGGACGGTGTCAGGCCGAAGCAGCGCTGGAAGGTGCGGCTCATGTGCGCGCCGTCGGTGAAGCCACCCGCCAGCGCGATGCCGGTGAGCGGCATGCCCGAGGCCATCATCTGCACGGTACGGCGGATCTTGGACCACAGCAGGTAGCGCTTGATCGACAGGCCGGTCTGTTCATGGAAGAGGTGCGTGAGCCGGCCTGGCGACAGGCAGGCCACGGCCGCCAGGTCGCACAGCGGAACCGCCATGCCATGGCTTCCGGCATCGCGCATCCGCTGCAGCACGCGCTCCACGCGCGGATCCAGGCACGGCCGGTCGGCGCCGCGGGGGCGCTTCACGGCGCTGCCGCAGGCCGCGTCCAGCATGCCGCCGCTGAGGCGGCGCAGGGCCGGGCTATCCAGCTCGCCATGCAATGCGCCTTCGAAGTCCTCGCGCAGCGCGCCGAAGCCGGCCGCATCCAGCGGCAGGATGCCCCGGCCGTCCAGGCGCGCGGCCAGCCTGCGGAACGTTCCGGAGGCCGGATCGACGTTCAGCGAAAGCAGGCCGCAGCCATCGGCGTCGAGCTGGCGGGGAACATGCGGCGCCACCAGGGCCGCGGTGCAGCGCAGCACCGTGCCATCGAGCGCGACGAGGACGAAGTGGCGGCCGGAGGCGGATGCCAGCAGGGTGGCGGAAGCGCGGGCGGTGAGGCCGGACTGGATCGCCTCCGTGATGTAGAAGAAGCGGTCATCCCAGAGATGCAGCTGGTTGGTGGTGGACATGCGGTGTGCGGCGCGGGCCCAGGCCGGCGCCGGGCTGCGTGTCCTGCGATTCTCAAGCCGCGGGCTGCCGGCCGTCGATCCGCAATGACCCGCGGGCCAGGGCTTCAATGCGGCGCGGCGAAGCGGTCGAAGTAGGCCCGCAGCGCACGCTGCCAGGCCTGCTTGTCCGCGTCCGGAACGAAGCTCGCCTCGAAGCTGTTGGACGCGAGCTGGTAGGCATGCGCCGCCGTGAGCGTGGGGACGGCCTCGAACAGGCGCACGAAATTCGTGTTCAGGTAGCCGCCGAAATAGGCGGGGTCGTCCGAGTTCACCGTGGCCGCCAGGCCAGCGTCCAGCAGGGCCTGGATGTTGTGGTCCGCCAGGTCGGGGAAGACGCACAGCTTCTCGTTGGACAGCGGGCAGACGGTGAGCGCCACCCGCTCGGCAGCCAGCCGGCGCATCAGGGCCGGGTCGTGCACGGCCTGTACGCCATGGTCGATGCGCTCGGCATGCAGCACGTCGAGCGCGCTCCAGATGTAGGCCGACGGCCCCTCCTCGCCCGCGTGCGCGACGCGGTGCAGGCCCAGTTCGCCGCAGCGTGCGAACACGCGGGCGAACTTCTCGGGTGGATGGCCCACCTCGCTCGAATCCAGGCCCACGCCAATGAAGCGGTCGCGGTAAGGCAGCGCCTGCTCCAGCGTCTCGAAGGCGTCTTCTTCGCTCAGGTGGCGCAGGAAGCACAGGATCAGCGAAGCGCTCACGCCCAGTTGCGCCCTGGCGTCCTCGCAGGCCCGGTGCAGGCCTTCGATGACCACGCCGATGGCGACGCCGCGCGCGGTGTGGGTCTGCGGATCGAAGAACATCTCCGTGTGCACGATGTGGTCGGCGGCGGCGCGCTGCAGGTAGGCCCAGGCCATGTCGTAGAAATCCTGCTCGTGCAGCAGCACGCTCGCGCCGGCGTAGTAGATGTCGAGGAAGCTCTGCAGGTTGGTGAACGCGTAGGCGCTGCGCAGCGCCTCCACGTCGGCATAGGGCAGCGCCACGCCGTTGCGCTCGGCGAGCGCGAAGATCAGCTCGGGTTCGAGCGAGCCCTCGATGTGCATGTGGAGCTCGGCCTTCGGCATGGCGCGCAGCAGGTCGGGCAGGCGCTCCGGTGCGATGGCATCGGCAGACGGCGGGGCGTCGGTACGGGAGTCGGTCATGGAAGGCCTCGGGAAAGGGGCGGCAGGAAAGCGCGCGCAACGCGCAGCATAAGGCCCTTGCGCGGCGCACGGCGGCCCGGGCACACGTCCGCTACCAGGCCGAGTCCTCGCCCTGCAGCGCGCGCCGGGCCAGCAGGAACGTGGCCGCGTTCCAGCTCTGGCCCGCCATGCCCATGGGTGCCAGTGTTCGGCCGTGGAACCACTCGGTGAAGCGCCAGTCGTCGAGCGCATTGGCGTGGGCCAGCTTCGCCAGCCCGGACCAGCCGGCGCGGTGCAGGCCCAGGCGGGCCAGCGCCATCACCCAGAAGCCGCCGACGAAGGGCCAGATGCCGCCGTTGTGGTATTGGTGCATGAGGTTCTGGCGGTGCCGGCCCATGTAGGCCCGCCACAGGTCGTGCTCGTGGGACAGCGGATGCAGCACCACGCGCACGGGCAGGGAGCTGCCCGCATGGGCGGCCTCGATGGTGTTGACGATGCTGTGCGCCATCGCCTCGTCGGCGAGGCCGGACTGGATGGCCAGCAGGTTGCCGAACACATCGCCTTCGTCGCCCACCACCGCCAGGTTCACGAAGCTCAGGAACAGGCCCGGATCGCGCCGGCCGCGCCGGGCATAGTGCTGCAGCAGCCGGGCGCGGTGGTACTCGGGCAGGTCGCGCTGGAACGGGTTGAAGAGATGGTTGAAGTGATGTTGCGTATCGTCCGCCTGGCAGAGCGAGAAGCGGCGCTTGACGTCGAACCACAGGGCGTTGGTGTAGAGCACGTAGCCCGAGCGCGGCATGATGTCCGCCCAGTCGCTGGCCTCGTTCTGCTGCAGCAGCCGGAAATGCTGGTGCTCCTGCGCGAGCAGCCAGCCGATGGCCCGCTCGACGCCATCCGCCCAGCGGTCTGCGCCCACCGAGCCGTGGCGGCGCACGTGGTCCACCGCGATCAGCCACCAGAGCGTGGCATCGATGCAGCCCAGGTACCAGAAGTCCGCATCGCGGCCCTCCGGGTCCACGTACTTGGGAATCTGCCCGTTGGGCGCCTGCTGCGAAGCCAGGGCATCGAGGCTGGCCACGGCGCCCTCCTCCAGGGCCGGCACGCCGCTGCCGCACATCGCCATGACGCACATGGCCGCGTCGCGCCCGAAGATCCGCGTGTAGCGCCGCGCCACCGCCGCCGCGGTGCGGCTCGCGGCCAGGATGCCGTGGGGCGTGAGGTTGCGTTCGAGCAGCGCGAGGGAGGCGTCCGAACAGGCATCGATCAGCGCGAGGGATTGGGCGTCGAGGGAATGGTCTGTCATGGGCATGCAATGGGCAGCGATCAGGCAGGCAGCGGGCGCGTCATGCGCCAGGCAGGCCCGCGGGGCCGGGCGACCCGGTGGCCACGCACCCTCCCGGGGGATGGAGCATCGGAGCCGGCACGGGTTCCATTGTGCAACCGGACGCGGGACTGTCCAGCCCTCCCGCGCGCGCCCGGCGTGACCGCGGGCGCCTCAGCAGGTGCCGAAGGTGATGCCGCAGCCGCGCAGGTAGCGCCGGTAGGCGGATGAGGCCTTGTCCGCGGCGGTATGCAGCTCTGCACGCAGGTCCAGCGGCAGACGCCTGGGCTGCTGGGATTCGAGCACCGGCTGGTCTTGCGTGAAGATGGTGTGCTGGAAGTCGCGCAGCCTGGCATCGGGCGAATCGAAATCCGCCACCGCCAGGCGGAACCACACGCGGCTCGATTCCTGCGTGACGGGGCAGATGTAGAGCGCGATGGACTCGCGCCAGCCCTCCACCGCGGTGGTGCCCGCTTCGGGCAGCTTGGTGAGCACCGCCGTGTACGGCCCGGTCACCTCGTAGGTGTATTCGACCTGCGCCGCCGCGGTGGAATGCAGGTTGGACTGGGGCTGCCAGGCCTTGCAGCCGGTGGCGAGCAGCCCCGTGGGCGTGGGCTCCACGCGGTAGTCGTCGATGGCCGCGGCATCGCGCGCGCCCAGCCAGCCTTCGTGCACGAAGCCGAAGTGGGACATGTCGAGGAAGTTCTCGACGATGCGCGGCGCGCTGGCCGCCACGTCGTAGGGGCCGCAGTTCAGCTTGCGCAGGCGGGCGTCGTCCTCGGCGGTGAAGGCGGGCAGTGGAAGGCCGGGGCCCTCCCCTTCGCCTGGCGCCCCGCCCTCCTGCCCGAAGGCGAGCCGCACCCAGACCAGCCCATGGGCTTCCTGCACGCCGAAGGCATCCGCACGGTGCCCCGCCGGCGGCTGGAACTGCGGCAGCGCCGGCACGTGGACACAGCGGCCGCTGCCCTCGAACTGCCATCCGTGGTAGGGGCACTCGAGCCGGCCGCCTTCCACACGGCCGAGCGACAGGCGCGCGCCGCGGTGCGGGCAGCGGTCCGGGAAGGCATGGGCACGGCCTGCCCCGTCGCGCCAGAGGACGAGCGGCTGTCCGAGCAGGTGCGCCGCGAGCGGCGCGGCGCCCAGGTCGCAGTCCGAGGCGACAGGGTGCCAGTGGTGGTGTTCGATCATCGTGGGAAGCATAGGGCAAGCACGCGCGATGCCAGGCGAAGGCGTGCAACCCCGGGCCGCACGCCGCAGAATCGGGCCCATGAATCTGCGACAGATCGAAGCCTTCCGGGCCGTGATGGTCACCGGGTCCGTCAGCGGGGCGGCGCGCCTGCTCCATGTGTCCGTGCCCGCCATCAGCCGGCTGCTGTCGCACACCGAGAGCCGGCTGGGCTTCGCGCTGTTCGAGCGCGTCAAGGGGCGCCTGCATCCCACGGCCGAGGCCCGGCGGCTGTACCTGGAGGTCGAGCAGGTCTATGGCGGCGTGCAGCGCATCGGCAGCCTGACGCGGGAACTCGCGGTGCGGCGCAGGGGCCTGGTGAGCATCCTGTCGAGCCCCAGCCTCGGACAGATGATCGTGCCGCTGGCGATCGCCCAGCTGCGGACGGCGCTGCCGGACGTGCAGGTGCATTTCCATTGCCTCAATCACGACGCGCTGAAGGAGCGCATCCTGCAGCAGCGGGCCGACCTGGGCATTTCCACCTTCCCGGTCGATCACCCGAACCTCGTCACCCGCCCCCTCGCGGCCGCCCGGCTGCTGTGCATCTGCCCGCGCAGCCATCCGCTGGCCGCGTACGAGGAGGTGGGCACGGAAGAGCTGCTGCCCCACGAACTCATCGGCTATCCGCACGGCTCGCCGCTGGGGCTGCGCATCGACCAGATGTTCGCGGCCGGCGATGCGGCACCGCGCTTCAACGTCGAGGTCACCTCCCCCCACTACGCCTGCGCGCTGGTGCATGCGGGCGCGGGGGCCGCGCTGGTGGACGAGTATTCGCTGCAGGGCTGGCTGGAGTCGCGCTTCAAGGCGATTCCGGTGCGCGGCGCACAGCCCATCGTGGCAGATCTCGTGCACCTGCAGAGCGAGCCGCTTTCGCCCGCAGCCCACGCGCTGCTGCGCTCGCTGCACAGCGTGCTGCTGCAGTGCGGGCTGGCGCTGCCGTTCGCGGACGACGCCGCGACCGGCTGAGTTCCTCTGCGCAGGGCCGGCGGGGACGCACCACGGTGGAGTGCGGGACGGGTTTTCCGCCCCCTGCCGGTGCATGGCCCGCCCGTGCGCACCGCGGGGATGCGAAGGTTTAACACGGGGTTAAACCTGCACGACAAAGCGTCATTCGACGCACCGGACACCGCTTCGAATAATCGATTGCATCACCCCCGCTGCAACGAAGAGAAGAAGGTTTCCATGACATCGCGCTCCGCTCCTGCCCGCCGTTTCCTCGACTTGGCCGTCGCCCAGATGGGCCCCGTCCACCTGGCCGACAGCAGGCCCTCCGTGGTGGCACGCCTGGTCGCGATGCTGCGCGAGGCGCACGGCCGCGGGGCGCGGTTCGTGGTGTTTCCCGAACTGGCGCTGACCACCTTCTTCCCGCGCTACTGGATGCCGGAGGCGGAGGCGCACGAGCGCTTCTTCGAGCGCAACCTGCCGGGGCCGGAAACGCAGCCGCTGTTCGACGAGGCGCGCCGGCTCGGCGTCGGCTTCTACCTCGGCTATGCGGAGCTGACCCATGAGGGCCGCGGCTTCAATTCGGCGGTGATCGTGGGGCAGGACGGTGCCATCCGCGGCCGCTACCGCAAGATCCACCTGCCCGGCCATGCGGACCACAAGCCCGGCGCGCCCTTCCAGCACCTGGAGAAGAAATTCTTCGAGGTCGGCGACCTGGGCTTCCGCGCGTTCGACACCGACGGCGTGCGCATGGGCATGTGCCTGTGCAACGACCGCCGCTGGCCCGAGACCTACCGCGTGATGGCGCTGCAGGGCGCCGAGGTGGTGGTGCTCGGCTACAACACGCCCTCGGTCAACATCCACTGGGACGAACCGGCCCACCTGCGCACCACCACGCACCTGATCTCGCTGCAGGCCAATGCCTACCAGAACGGCATCTGGGTGGCGGCCGCGGCCAAGTGCGGAGCCGAGGACGGGCACCACATGATCGGCAGCTCGGTCATCGTCGCGCCCAGCGGCGAGATCGTCGCGCGCACCACGAGCGAAGAGGACGAGGTGATCTGCGTGCGCGCCGACCTGTCGCTCGGCGAGCACTTCCGCGAGCACGTCTTCAATTTCGCGAAGCACCGCCGCCCCGAGCACTACCGCCTGATCGTCGAGCGCACCGGCGCGGGCGATCCGCTGCCCTGAACCGCCCCGGGCCGCCGCCGCATTCCCATCCCCCAGAGAAAGCCCACCATGATCCACCGCATGTTGTCCCGCTCCCTCGCGCTCCTCGCCTCGGCCGCCTGCCTGTCGGCGGCCTCCCTGCCCGCGCAGGCCGCGTGGCCCGAAAAGCCCATCACCTTCGTCGTGCCCTCGGCCGCCGGCGGCTCGCCCGACGTGCTGTCGCGGCTCGTGACCAATGAACTCTCCAAAACGCTGGGCGTGCCGGTGGTCGTCGACAACCGGCCCGGCGCCGCCGGCAACATCGGCATCCTGCAGATCAAGAGCCGCCCCGCCGACGGCTACACCATCGGCTACGGCAACGTGAACACGCTGGCGGTGAACCGCACGCTGTTCAAGAAGCTGCCCTACGACGTGGACCGCGACCTGGTGCCGGTGGCCCATGCGTTCGACCTCTACAACGTGCTGATCGTGCCCAGGGATTCCCCGATCCAGGACGTGGCCGGCCTGGTCGCCGCGGCGCGCAAGGCGCCGGGCAAGCTGTCGTTCGGCGCGCCCGGCGTGGGCACCACCGGGCACATGGGCGGCGAGCTGTTCCGCAGCATGGCCGGGATCGACGTGCTCTTCGTGCCCTACAACGGCGGCCCGGCCGCGCTGCAGGACCTGATGGGCGGGCGCATCGATTACCTGTTCGCCAACTCGTCCGAAGTGGGGCCGCTCGTGGCAGCCGGCAAGGTGCGCGCGCTGGCCGTGAGCAGCGCCAAGCGCATCGCGTTGATGCCCACCGTGCCCACGCTGGACGAATCCGGCGTGAAGGGCTACGAGACGGTGGCCTGGGGCGGCGTGGTGGCGCCGCACGGCACGCCGCCCGAGATCGTCGCGAAACTGAACGCCGCGATCAACGCCGCACTGGCCACGCCGGCCGTGCGCGAAGGGCTGGCCAGGCTCGGGGCCGTGCCGGCCGGCGGCACGCCCGCCGACTTCCAGCGCACCATCGACCGCGAGACGAAGCGCTGGGGCGAACTGATCGAGCGCAACAAGATCGAGAAGCTCGACTGATGGCCGGGCCTGCCACCCCCCCGGGCTCCGCTGCGGCCGCCCCGGACTCGCGCCTGCTGCTGCGCGGCGGCCTGCTCATCGACGGCAGCGGCGCGGCGCCGCGGCCCGCCGACCTGCTGGTCGAAGGCGACGCGATCGCCGCCGTGCTGGAGCCGGGCACCGGCGCGGCCGGCCCGCATGCGGTCATCGACATCGCCGGACGCGTGGTCGCGCCGGGCTTCATCGACTCCCACACCCACGACGACGGCTACCTGCTGGCCCATCCGGAGATGGTGCCCAAGGTCTCGCAGGGCGTGACCACGGTGGTCACGGGCAACTGCGGCATCAGCCTCGCGCCCGTGCCACCCGGCCGCGCCCTGCCGCAGCCGCTCGACCTGCTCGGCCCCCCCGACCTGTTCCGCTACCCCGGTTTCCATGCCTGGATGCAGGCGCTGCGCGAGGCCCCTGCCGCGGTCAACGTGATTCCCCTGGTGGGCCACGCCAGCCTGCGCGTGAGCGCGATGGACGACCTTCAGCGCACCGCGACGGCGGAGGAATGCGAACGCATGGCGCGCCTGCTGGAGGAGGCACTGGAGGCCGGTGCCTTCGGCCTGTCCACCGGCACCTTCTACCCACCTGCGCAGCACGCCACCACGCAGGAGATCATCGACATCGGCGAGGCCATGCGCGGCCGCGCGGTCATGGTCTATGCGACCCACCTGCGCGACGAATCCGACCGCATCGACGAAGCGATCGAGGAAGCGCTGGACATCGGCCGCGCCCTCGGCGCCCGCGTCGTGTTCTCGCACCACAAGCTGGCCGGCGAGCGCAACCATGGCCGCTCGGTGGAGACGCTCGCGCGCATCGACCGGGCCGGCCTGCTGCAGCCCGTGTGCCTCGATTGCCACCCCTACCCCGCCACCTCCACCATGCTGCGGCTGGACCGCGTGCGGCTCGCGCGGCGCACGCTCATCGCCTGGTCACGCGGCGATCCATCTGCCCAGGGCCGCGACTATGCGGACCTGCAGCGCGAATGGGGCCTGGACGACGAGGCCATGCTGCAGCGGCTCGCGCCCGCGGGTGCGATCTATTTCCTGATGGACGAGCGCGACGTGGAGCGCATCCTCGCGCACCCGCGCACCATGGTCGGCTCCGACGGCCTGCCCTTCGACCCGCATCCGCACCCGCGCCAGTGGGGCACCTTCACGCGGGTGCTGTCTCGGCTGGTGCGGGACCAGGGCCTGCTGACGCTGGAGGCGGCCGTGCACAAGATGACGGGCCTCGCCGCGGAGAACTACGGCCTGGCCGACCGGGGCCTGCTGCGCGCCGGCTGGAAAGCCGATTTCGTGGTGTTCGACCCGGCGCAGGTGCAGGACGTGGCGACCTTCGACCACCCCGTTCAGGCCAGCCGCGGCATCGAGGGAGTGTGGGTCAACGGCCTGCGGGTCTGGGATGGCCGGGAGCCGACGGGGCTGCGGCCGGGCCGGATGCTGGAGCGCTGAGCACTGCCCATGGAAAAAGGGCCGCCCACCGGGCGGCCCTTTTTCCAGCGAAGCAGGCGCAGCGCCTTACTTCTTGTCGCCGCCCGGCACGGTGCCTTCCACGCCCTTGACGTAGAAGTTGATGCCCGAGAGGAACTTGTCGTCGGCGACCACGTCCTTGGCGAGCAGTTCCTTGCCGTCCTGGCCGAGGATCGGGCCCTTCCAGATCGCGAACGAACCGTCCTTCAGGCCGGCCTTGACCTGGTCCACCTTGGCCTTGGTCTCGGCGGGAACGTCGTCGGCGATGGAGACGAGGTCGATCGCGCCTTCCTTCACGCCCCACCAGCTCTGGCCGGTGGCCCACTTGCCTTCCAGCACGTCGCGGGTGGCCTTGATGTAGTACGGGCCCCAGTTGATGACGGCGGAACCCAGGTGGGCCTTGGGACCGTAGGCGGTCATGTCGGAATCCCAGCCGAAGGCGCGCTTGCCCTTTTCCTGGGCGGTCTTGAGCACCGCGGGCGAATCGGTGTTCTGGAACAGCACGTCGGCGCCGCCGTTGATCAGCGAGGTGGCGGCCTCGGTCTCCTTCGGCGGGCTGAACCATTCGTTCACCCATACCACCTTGGTCTTGATCTTCGGGTTGACCGACTGCGCGCCCAGCGTGAAGCTGTTGATGTTGCGGATCACCTCGGGGATCGGCACCGAGCCGACCACGCCCAGCGTGTTGGTCTTGGTCATGGCGCCCGCGATCACGCCGGCCATGTAGGCACCTTCGTAGGTGCGGCTGTCGTACGTGCGCACGTTGGGCGCGGTCTTGTAGCCGGTGGCGTGCTCGAACTTCACATCCGGGAAATCGGGGGCGATCTTCTGGATCGTCTCCATGTAGCCGAAGGTGGTGCCGAAGATCAGCTTGTTGCCCTGGCCGGCCATGTCGCGCAGCACGCGCTCGGCATCGGCCGATTCGGGCACGCTCTCGACGAAGCTGGTGACGACCTTGTCGCCGAATTCCTTCTCGATGGCCTTGCGGCCGTTGTCGTGCGCGAACGACCAGCCGCCGTCGCCCACCGGGCCGACATAGGCGAACGCGATCTTCAGCGGCTCGGCCTTGGCGGGGGCAGCGGGAGCCGAGGCGGCGGGCGCGGACGCTGCCACCGGTGCCGGCTCGTCCTTCTTGCCGCAGCCCGCGAGCGCGGCGGCGGCCAGGGCGGAAAGCGCGGCGGCCTTCATCAGCGAGCGCTTGTGCAGATCGGTCATGTCGAATGTCCTTCCAGGGAAAACAGGTGAGAGAAGAAATCGGAAACGTTTGGAAACGGCAATGATGGCACGGCGCGGCGCCCCGGTCAGCCCCCGGGATGGAACGGCTTGCCCAGCGAGGCCGGCATGTTCGCGCGGATCCAGGCCGGATTGCGCGAGATCAGCGCCAGCACCACGATGGTGGCCACGTACGGCAGCATGCTCAGGAGCTGGCTGGCCACCTGCACGCCCGTGGCCTGCAGGTGGAACTGCAGCATCGTCACGCCGCCGAACAGGTAGGCTCCAAGCAACACCCGTGCCGGGCGCCAGGTGGCGAAGGTGGTGAGCGCCAGCGCGATCCAGCCGCGGCCGGCCACCATGCCCTCGACCCAGAGCGGCGTATAGACCGTGGAGATGTAGGCGCCCGACAGGCCGCACAGCGCGCCGCCCGCCACCACCGCCGCGAGGCGGATGCGGCGCACCGGGTAGCCGAGCGCGTGGGCGGATTCGGGCGATTCGCCCACCGAGCGCAGCACCAGCCCCGCGCGGGAGCGGTAGAGGAACCAGGCAAGGCCCGCGGTGAGCGCCATCGCGCCGTACACCAGCGGATGCTGGCGGAACAGCGCCGGCCCGACCAGCGGCAGGTCGCCCAGCACCGGCAGCGCGTACTGCGGCAGCGTGGGCAGCTTGGCCTGCACGTACTGGATGCCGGCGAAGGCGGAGAAGCCCGCGCCGAACAGGCTGAGGGCCAGCCCCGTGGCGTACTGGTTGGTGTTGAGCCAGATGACCAGCACGCCGAAGACGGCGGCAAGCAGCGCCCCGGCGCCCATGCCGGCCGCGAAGCCCGCCCAGGTGCTGCCGGTGTGCACGGCCGTGGCGAAGCCCGCGATGGCCGCGCAGAGCATGATGCCCTCGGCGCCGAGGTTCACGATGCCCGCCTTCTCGTTGATGAGCAGCCCGAGCGCGGCGAGTGCCAGCACGGTGCCGGCGCTGAGCGTGGAGCCCAGCAGCAGTGCGTAGGCTTCCATCACGCGGCTCCTTTCCGGGCCGGCGCGCCGACCCAGCGCACGCGGTAGGCGATCAGCGTGTCGCAGGCCAGCAGTGTGAACAGCAGCAGGCCCTGGAACACGCCCGTGAGCGATTTCGGCAGCCCGAGGCGCGACTGGGCGATCTCACCGCCGATGTAGAACATGCTCATGAGCAGCGCGGAGAACACCATGCCCACCGGATGCAGGCGCCCCACGAAGGCCACGATGATGGCCGCGAAGCCGTAGCCCGCCGGCACGTAGGGCGTGAGCTGGCCCAGGGGACCGGCCACTTCCAGCGCGCCCGCCAGGCCGGCCGCGCCGCCAGAGATGAGCAGCGCCGTCCACAGCGCACGGCGCGACGAGAAGCCGGCATAGCGCGCGGCGGCCGGGGCGAGCCCGCCCACCTGCTGGGCGAAGCCGGCCCGCGTGCGGAACAGGAACACCCACAGCGCCCCGGCGGCGGCCAGCGCGATCGGCAGGCCGATGGTCACGCGCGAGCCCTGCATCAGGCGCGGGATCTGCGTCACCCGCTCGAAGGTGCGGGTCTGCGGGAAGTTGTAGCCCATCGGGTCCTTCCACGGGCCATAGACGAGGTAGCCCAGCACCAGCGTGGCCACGTAGACCAGCATCAGGCTGACCAGGATCTCGTTGGCGTTGAAGCGGTCGCGCAGCAGCGCGGTGATGCCGGCCCAGCACATGCCGCCCAGCACGCCGGCCACCAGGATGGCCGGCACGATCCACGGCCCGGTGGTCTTGTCCGCCAGCAGCGCGATGCCGCCCGCGGCCACGGCGCCGATCACGAACTGGCCTTCCGCACCGATGTTCCACACGTTGGAGCGGAAGCACACGGCCAGCCCCAGCGCGATCAGCAGCAGCGGCGTGGCCTTGACCATCAGTTCGCCGATCGCATATTGCGTCTTGACCGGCTCCCAGAAGAACACCTGCAGGCCGCGCACCGGGTCCTTGCCCAGGGCGGCGAACAGCAGGACGCCAATCAGCACGGTGAAGGCCAGCGCGAGCAGCGGCGAGCCATAGGTCCACAGGCGCGAGGCCTGCGGACGCGGTTCAAGCTTGAGCATGCACGCCCTCCGGATGGTCTTCGCTCTCCCGACGCCCCAGGTGCGCCTGCACGTCGGCGTTCCACAGGCCGCTCATCCATTCGCCGATGCGCTCCACCGTGGCGTCGGCCCGGTCGATGGAGGGCGACAGATGCCCCTTGGCGATCACGTGCAGGCGGTCGGAGATCTCGAACAGCTCGTCCAGCTCCTCGCTCAGCACCAGCACCGCGCATCCCGCGTCGCGCAGCGCCAGGATCTCGCCGCGGATCTGCGCGGCCGCGCCCACGTCCACGCCCCAGGTGGGCTGCGAGACGATCAGCAGCTTCGGGCCGGCGTCGATCTCGCGGCCCACGATGAATTTCTGCAGGTTGCCGCCGGAGAGCGACTTCGCCGCCGCCAGCGGGCCTCCAGCCTTCACCTGGAAGCGCTCGATGATGCGGCGCGCCTGCGCGGCCAGCGCGCCGGTGCGCACCCAGCCGCCCGAGCCGACGCAGTCGGAGCGCGTGAGCAGCAGGTTGTCGGCCAGGCCCATGGTGGGCACGGCGCCGCGGCCCAGGCGTTCCTCGGGCACGAAATGCAGGCCCAGCGCACGGCGCGCGCGCGGGCCCATGCGGCCGGCCGGGCGGCCCGCCACGCGCACCATGGCCGGTGCGGCGCGCGTGTCCTCTCCCGAGAGCGCGTAGAGCAGTTCCTTCTGGCCGTTGCCCGACACGCCCGCGATGCCGACGACCTCGCCGGCCCGCACGGAAAAGCCGACGTCGATCAGCTCCACGCCGAACGGATCCTCCCGCTGCAGGCTGAGGCCCTCCACCTCCAGCACGGCGTCGCCCGTGCGAGCGGGCCGGTGCTGCAGGGCCGGCGGCTCCGCGCCGATCATGAGCCGCGACAGCGAGGCGTTCGATTCCTCCGACGGATTGCACACGCCCGTCACCTTGCCGCCGCGCAGCACCGTGCACGCCGTGCACAGCGCGCGGATCTCGTGCAGCTTGTGGCTGATGTAGAGGATGCTGCAGCCCTCTGCGCTCAGCTGGCGCAGCACCACGAAGAGCTTTTCGACCGCCTGCGGCGTGAGCACCGACGTGGGCTCGTCCAGGATCAGCAGGCGCGGCGAGGTGAGCAGCGCGCGGATGATCTCCACCCGCTGCATCTCGCCCACCGACAACGTGTGCACCGGGCGCAGCGGATCGATGTCCAGGCCGTACTGCGCGGCGGTGTCGCGGATGCGACGCGTGACCTCGGCCAGCGCCAGGTGCTTGTCCAGCCCCAGCCAGACGTTCTCGGCCACCGTGAGGGTGTCGAACAGGCTGAAATGCTGGAACACCATCGCGATGCCCAGCTGCCGCGCCTCCTGCGGATTGCGCACTGCCACCGGCCGGCCATCGAACCACACCGCGCCCTCGTCGGGCTTGACCGAGCCGTAGATGATCTTCATCAGCGTGGACTTGCCGGCGCCGTTCTCGCCGAGCACCGCGTGCACCTCGCCGGGCTGCACGGTGAGCGACACGCCGCTGTTGGCCACCACGGCCGGGTAGCGCTTGGTGATGCCCGACAGCTGCAGGCGCGGCGGCGCACCGGCGCCAGCTGGCGGGAAGGGGGGAGCATTCATGCGGACGATTGTCTCTTGGATTGAATTGTGCGGCGCAGAAAGAAGGAGCGCCCGACAGGACCATGCAAGCACCGTGCCGTGCCGGTGCGTGGAATACCGCCCCGGTGCCCTCTATCATCCGAAGAGTTCCTCCGGCCTAGAGCGTGTTATGAACTTCCCGCCGCAGCCAGCACCCGTGCAGCGGCGGGCAACATGAGCACGGCAAAGACCAGGAAATGCAGACCGCCGAGCACTTCGGGTAGTCGCTCATAGTCCCGCGTGAGTCTGCGGAATCTCGCCAGCCAGCCGAAGCTGCGCTCTACTACCCAGCGTCGGGGCAGCAGCACGAAGCCCTTTTTCGCCTCGGGCAGCTTCACGATCTGCAGATCGATGCCGTTGTCCCTTGCAGCCTCTGCTGCCACCTCGCCCGTGTAGCCCTGGTCCGCCCAGCCCAGCTTCACCGAGTGGCCCGTTGCCTGCTGTACGTCTTCGCACAGATGCTGCACCTGCGCTCGTTCCTGCTCATTGGCCGGCGTGACATGCACCGCCAGCAGATGCCCCAGGGTGTCCACGGCCATGTGAACCTTGCTGCCTCGCTTGCGCTTGTAGCCGTCGTAACCCGCACGCGGTCCGCTCTCGCAGCTCGACTGCAATGTCCGCCCATCCATCACCATGGCACTGGGTTGTCCCTGGCGCCCTTGCGCCACGCGGATGATGGAGCGCAGGTCCGACACCATCGCCTCGAAGCAGCCCGCTTCCAGCCAGCGTCGGGTTTGCTGGTAGACCGCCTCCCAAGGAGGTAGATCGTTGGGCAGCATTCGCCAAGGCGCGCCCGCGCGCACCAGCCAGCGCAGCGCGTTGAAGACTTCGCGCAGATCGTGCTCGCGCTGGGGC
>NZ_JMKU01000006.1 GCF_000687165.1 Paracidovorax oryzae ATCC 19882
AGGCACCGTACGCCCTGTGGTGATGCCGAACTGCTCGCTGAGCTGCGGCAGGAAATTGCAGAGCTTCCCAGCTACGGCTACCGGCGTGCCTGTGCCTTGGTCAACCGCCAGCGCGCTGCGAAGGGTGCTCCCAGAGTCAATGCCAAGCGCGTCTATCGCGTGATGGCCGGGGCCGGCCTGCTGCTGCCCAAGGCGCCACGCCGACGCCAGTCCGCCCGCACTCATGAGGGCCGGGTGGCGGTCTCGCGCAGCGACCTGCGCTGGTGTTCTGATGGCCTGGAAATCAAGTGCGACTCGGGTCAGACTGTGACGGCTACCTTCACCAAGGACTGCTGCGACCGCGAGGTCATGGCCTGGAGGGCCTGGGAGGGCAAGGGACTGCCCGGCGAGCCGGTACGCGAGATGCTCATCGAAGCGGTCGAGCGTCGCTTCGGTGCAGTAGAGGCGGTGCCGGCAGGCCAGGAGTTGGAGTTCCTGAGCGACAACGGCGGGGCCTACATCGCCGCCGAGACGAGGGCGCTGGCACGCACGTTGGGCCTGAAACCCATCCACACGCCCGTGTGCAGCCCGCAGAGCAACGGGATTGCCGAGAGCTTCGTCAACACCTTCAAACGGGACTACGTGGCCCGCATGGACCTGCGTGATGCAAGGACGGTGCTGGCCCAACTGCCGGCTGCCTTCGAGCACTTCAACGAGGTGCACCCACACTCGTCGCTGAAAATGTGTTCGCCTCGTGAGTTCAGGCGGCAGCAGGCCGCCCGGGTGCGGCTGGAGCCATCGGTGGACCAGACGCTTTATTGCGAATAGGACGGGACCGGGAATACGGGGGCAACATCACCGCACCAGCCCCCACGACTGCAGTTCCTTGAGCCCGATGCTCACATTGGATCGGGAAATGCCCAACTGTTCGCCGATGTCGTCGGCATGAAGCTGCCGCTCCGTAAGCGTCCGGCGAACCCATCTTGAACGCTGAGGCGGGACCAGCCAGGATGGTGTCCACCAAACGAGATAGGTGGACACCATGCCTGACGCCAAGCCGGACACGCGCCGGCGCCACGACCCGGAACTGAAGCGGCAAGTCCTGGCCGAATGCGCCGCGCCTGGCGCTTCGGTGGCCAAGGTGGCGATGAGCCATGGCCTGAACGCCAACCTCGTCCACAAGTGGAGGCGCTTGGCGGCCCTGGATCGTGATGTCGCCATCGCCAGTGCGTTCGTGCCGGTGAGCGTCGTGCCGGAGACACCGCCAGCCGTCGAGATGCCCCGGTTCATCGAGGTTGACCTGCAACGCGGCCCGGTCGCCGTGCAGGTGCGCTGGCCGATGGCGAGCGCAGCATCTTGCGGCACTTGGCTGCGCGAGATGCTGCGTTGATCCGGGTGGATGCGCTGTGGCTGGCGGTCGAGCCGCTGGACATGCGGGCCGGCACCGAGGCCGCCCTGGCGCGGGTGGTCTCCGTCTTCGGCGCAGCACGGCCGCACCATGCTTATCTGTTCGCCAACCGCCGGGCCAACCGGATGAAGGTGTTGGTCCATGACGGCATAGGCGTGTGGCTGGCCGCGCGGCGCCTGAATGCCGGCCGCTTCGTCTGGCCTTGCGACGTATCCGGCACCTTGAGCCTGAACCGCGCCCAGTTCGATGCCTTGGTGCTGGGGCTACCCTGGCAGCGCGTCGGCGAAGCGGGCGTCATCACGCTGCTGTAGCCGCACGTGCAATTGCGGCATGTGCCGATGGCGCGCGCGGCATCGCTGCGGCACGATCCCTTCTCGTTATCTCCGACGACCTCGACACCCTCGATGCCCAACAACTGCGCGACGCCTTGCGCGTGGCGCGCTCCGAGGTGGCGTTCAAGCAGGCCGTCCTCGACAAGCTCACCCACGAGAACGCGATGCTCAAGCGCTTGAAGTTCGCGGCGCAGAGCGAGAGGTTCAGCGCCGAGCAGAAGAGCCTGCTGGACGAGACGCTGGATGCCGACCTGGCAGCCGTGGCCGCCGAGATCGAAGCCTTGCAGCCCGCTCGGCCTGCCGGCGAGCGCCAGCAGCCCCGGCGCGAGAAGCTGCCGGCGCACCTGCCGCGCCGCGACGTGTGCCACGAACCCGAGAACACCACCTGCGGATGTGGCCAGACCATGCGGCGCATCGGCGAGGACGTTGCCGAGAAGCTGGACTACCAGCCGGGCGTGTTCACGGTAGAGCGCCACATCCGCGGCAAGTGGGTGTGCAAGTGCTGCGAGCGCATCGTGCAGGCGCCGGTTGCGCCGCACGTCATCGACAAGGGCCTGCCGAGCAGCGGCCTGCTGGCCCAGGTCCTCGTCGCCAAGTATCTCGACCACCTGCCGCTGTGCCGCCAGGAGGCCATCTTCGAGCGTGCCGGACACGCCATCGCGCGCTCGACGCTGGCGCAATGGGTGGGCGAATGTGGCGTACAACTGCAGCCGCTGGTGGACGCGCTTACCCGGGAACTGCTCAGCCAGGGCGTGCTGCACGCGGACGAGACGCCGGTGGCGATGCTCAAGCCGGGCCATGGCAAGACGCACCGCGCCTACCTATGGAGCTACTGCACGACGCAGTTCAGCCCGCTGCAGGCCGTGGTCTTCGACTTCGCGGACAGCCGTGGCGGCCAGCATGCCCGCGGGTTCCTGGGGTTACCAGGGACGCCAGCTCAATCCGGCTGGCGGGGCCATCTCGTCTGCGACGACTTCGCCGGCTACAAGGCCTGCTTCGAGCTGGGTGTGACCGAGGTCGGGTGCATGGCCCATGCGCGGCGCAAGTTCCACGAGCTCTGGGCCAACCACGGCAGCCAAGTCGGCGAGCAGGCACTAAAGTTCTTCGGCCAGCTCTACGAGGTCGAGCGCGGGGTCGCCAACGCCGGCAGACAAGCCCGGCATGAGGCTAGACAGGCGGCCCGGCCGCTGGCCGATGCGCTGCATCAGTGGCTACGACAGCAGCGCCAGCGCGTGCCGGATGGCTCAGCCACCGCCCGAGCTATCGACTACAGCCTCAAACGCTGGGTGGCGCTGACGCGCTACCTCGACGACGGCGACCTGCCCATCGACAACAACTGGGTGGAGAACCGCATCCGCCCCATCGCGCTGGGGCGGCAGAACTGGCTCTTCGCCGGGAGCTTGCGCGCCGGCAAACGGGCTGCGGCCGTGATGAGCCTGATCCATTCGGCCAAGCTCAATGGGCTTGATCCCTACGCCTACATCCGCGACGTGCTGCAGCGGATGCCGACGACGTCAGCCAGCCGCATTGGCGACTTGCTGCCGCACCGATGGCGAGCTGGTGCTGCGACACTGGCCGGATGAGCACCAAGTTCCAGCGCGCCCAGCCCCGCATCGCCTACCAGCTGCGCATTGAGCTGCAGCACATCGAGCCCCTGATCTGGCGGCGCATCCTCGTACCCGACAGCGTCAAGCTTGCCAAGCTCGACCGCATCGTGCAGGCCGCCATGGGCTGGACCAACAGCCATCTGCACGACTGGCACATCGAGCGGCAACGCTACGGCATCCCGGACGACGAATGGGCGGGCAGTGGTCACATGCGGGACGAGCGCAAGTTCACCATCGGCGCGGTGCTGGGCGAACTGGTCAACGAGTTCATGTACAGCTACGACTTTGGCGACGGGTGGGATCATCGCATCACGGTCGAGGAGCGGCAGCCGATCCAGGAGAGCCGCAACGGCTGGCCGATGTGCCTGGCCGGTGAGAACGCCTGCCCGCCGGAGGACGTCGGAGGCCCACCGGGCTACAGGGACTTCCTGCAGGCCATGCTTGACCCGCAGCATGAGCAGCACGCCGACTACTGGTCTTGGTGGGGCGGCCCGTTCGACCCGAAGGGCTTCGGAATCAATGCGGCCAACATGGTGATCCGCAAGCTGCGCTGAACCGCGCTTACCTCAAGGTGGGGTTCACCGGACGCTTACGACGTTCCAGCCGTACGACCCGAGCCAGGCGATGGGGAGCATGGATCCGGTGTTGCCGGTGCCGGCGAACGGGGGCGGGTGCGGGGGGATCGGGGCGATCATCATGATCGTCATCGCAGTGGTCGCGACGATCTACACGGCGGGGTTGCTCACCGGGGCTTCCGGAGCCTTGGGCGAGACGCTCGTGGCCGGCGCCCAGGCCATGTTGCCCGGAGGCATGACCATCGCCGAAGGAGCGATCGCCGGAGCCGTGGGATCGGTCGCCAGCCAGGCCGTCGGCATCGCCATTGGCGCGCAGAAGGGCTTCAATTGGAAAAGCGTGGGGCTCGCAGCCGTGAGTAGCGGAGTGACCGCGGGATTGGGCAACCCCAGCTGGTTGCCCGACCTGGGCACCTTCGGCAATGCGGCGATGAAGCAGGCTGTCTCGGGCACGATCTCCCAAGGCATCGGCACCGTGCTGGGCCTGCAGCCACGCTTCGACTGGAAGGGGGTGGTGGCTGGCGCCATTGGCGCCGGCGTGGGAGCTACCGTGGGCAGCGCTCTGGACAAAGCCAACGCGTTCGGAAGCTGGGGAAGCGATTTCGCGACGGGGTTGGCCCGCGGAACCGTGTCGGGCTTCGCTGCAGGGATGACCACCGCGGTGCTGAAGGGCGGGCGTGTCCGCGTGCAGCAGGTGGCGACTGATGCATTTGGCCATGCGTTGGGTAGCAGCCTCGCGGAGGCCTCGCGGCCCGAAACTCAAGGGCAAGGTCCGTGGTCGGATGCCGGCTACCGCAACGGGTCCGACATCGAGAGCGACAACTACAACCCCGCAAGCGCCTACGGCTACCGCAATGGCGCGGACATTGAAAGCGACAACTTCAATCCAGCCTCGGCCTATGGCTATCGCAATGGCATGGACATGGAGAGCGATGCGTTCAATCCGGCCAGCGCGTATGGCTACCGAAACGGAATGGATGTGGCGAGTGACACGTACAACGGAAGCCGTCGCACCGTTACTATCGGCGAGGGCCAAGGGCCGCTCGCGGCAATGGCCGCGATGGGCTTCAACGAGCAGCAGCAGCGCGCGATGTATGGTCAGCTTGTAAGCAGCGGTCAACTCTCGTTCGATGCCAAGGGCATGCCGGTGGTCCAGTCAGGCCAGGAGCTGTATGTAGACCTGGACGACATGAGCGGCGCTCGCCTGGGTGGGCGCTTGATTGCGGCTGAAAGCGGCAATCGTGCGGCCATCGCTGCGGCCGAACAGCGCGCGTACTGGGACTCGCTGCAGGTCGGTGCCTGGAGCGGTAGGACCGGCGAAGGCGGGCCTGTGTGGCATGTGGGCGGTGCGGGCACAGCAGGAGGCTCTCTCGATGTGCGCGGGGTGGTTGATAGAGCCAACAACCTGGCGTACAGCAAGGACCTGACGCGCGAACAGTTGCTGGGAGCGCTGGGTGAGGTTCGGTCCGCCATGGGGAGTGCAGGCTCGAATGAGCAGCAGTTATGGCTGCAAGGTGCTGCACTGAGCCTGCATGAGGCCGGCGCGAGCCGCGGGCTGATGCGGCCTGGTGAAACGGTCAACAGTCCCGAGATGCTGGGTCTGGGTGTGGTGTCAATGGCATTCGGCGGTTCGAGTGGGTCTGCGCCTAAGAGCGTCCTGCCAAGCAGCGGGTATGCAGGGCCATCGTACAGGTCGGCGTTCCGAGCCTTCAATTCTCCAGATGAGGTTGTGACCTTCCCGAACCGCTTCTCGGAGGATGCGATTGAGTTGCGGTCGGTCCCCGCGTTGACTCCTGAGCAGGCGTTGAGGATGCCGAAAAACATCCTGTACGTGGTCAAGGAAGATGGCGGGCTGGTGATTGCGCCTAGGCCGAAGGACTTCTCGTATGGGCACGTGGACTTGGCCCGTGGAGAGAACGTTCTTGCCGCTGGCGAAGGCAAGGTGTTTTGGGGTGAGGTCAAGTTCATCGACAACGCTTCAGGGCACTACTTGCCGCAAGGCCCGGCGGCTCAGTCTGCAGCAGTGAAGGCATTTACTGACTATGGCTTCAAGGTTCCTAGCGGGGCGTATCAAGATAAGGTCTACGACTTCAAGTTGCGAAAGTGGGTGGCCAAATGAAGAACCAAGTGCTTGATGAATTCGACGCGCTGAGCAAGAGAGTTGCTCAGTTGGCGGGGCCGACTCTCGGTGAAGATGAGTTGGAGCCCTTGTACGAAGAGGTGCTGGGCTTCCTAGAGGCACATCCAGCACATAGGGCAGAGCTGGCTCAACGCCTCATTGACGTGATGGGCGCCTATCGCTTCGGTCGAGAGAGGCAGGAAGCCTTGCTGCCTAGCACTGCCATCGCTTACAGCATGCATGTGCTGCGATGGCCAGAAGTACTTGCGTTCGCGGAGCAAGAGCACCGCGCCTTCTACGCTCCAAAGATGGCAACGTTGATGACGGCCATCATGGCGGCCTTTGAGGACGACTGGGAGGACAGGGACTTCTACAAGCGCTTCCAAAGCGAAAGCTGAACTTCTCTGACCTGCTCCCTGTAGCCGTACCAATCATTGGGAGAGAGGCTCAGGGTTTTGCAGGTCACCAGGAATGGTGCTGACCCGAAGGAGCGTTTGCCGAGCGCCAGCGGGGCGGCGCAGCTGGATGCCTTACCGGCCCTCATCCCCCAACCTCCCCCTCAAAAAATCCACAAACACCCGCACCTTCGGCGACAACTGCCGGCTCGCCGGCCACACCGCCCGGAACCGTCCCGCCGGCCGTCGCTCCGGATCCGGCAGCACCTGCCGCAAGGCCCCTTCCCGCAAAGGCCCCTCCACCAGGAAATCCGGCATGCACCCGATCCCCAGGCCGCCCAGCGTCGCGCCGCGCACGGCCTCCATGTTGTTGAATCCGAGGACCCGGCGCAGGCGGGGCAGGGGGGATGGCGATGGCGCCGACGACAACATCGACAGCGGTGGAGGCGGCTCTTCTGGCGCGGTGGCCCCGCCGGTTTCCGGCAGCGGCCAGGGCAGCCACTGCCCTGAATTGGGATAGCGGAACGCAATGCCGTCGTGGTCCGCGAGGTCGCCCACGGTGGCCGGGGTGCCGCGCCGCGCCAGGTAGTCGGGCGATGCGCAGAGCAGGGACCGGTAGTGCCGCAGGGGCAGGCTCCTGAGCCGCGAATCGGGCAGGTCGCCGCTGCGGATGGCGATGTCCACGCCTTCGCCGATCAGGTCCACGATGCGGTCGTTGAAGTCGATGTCCAGTTCCACCTCGGGGTAGCGCTCCAGGAACTCCGGCAGCCGGGGCAGGAGGAGGTGGTAGGCGACGATGGGTACGCTCACCCGCAGGCGGCCGCGCGGCGCGGCGGCCGACTGCGACACCATGGCGCGGGCGTCGTCCAGGTCGTCCAGGATGCGGCGGCAGCGTTCGTGGAACTGCCGGCCTTCTTCCGTCAGGGCGATGCGGCGGGTGCTGCGCTGGAGCAGGCGCACGCCCAGTTCCTGTTCCAGCTTCGCGACAGCCTTGCCGACGGCCGAGGCCGAGATGCCGAGCGCGCGGCCGGCCGCGACAAAGCTGCCCAGCTCCGCAGTGCGCACGAAGGCCAGGAGGGCGGAGAGGCTGGAGGGGGTGTCCATGGGATTGCGGCCTGGGTTTTGCTGGGACTGCGCTGAAGCGCATTGATTGCGGAATTTTCTTCCGGATTGATCGGAGGCGAGGCCTGTTTTTCATCGAATGCGGAAGTTCTATCTTCGCCGCATCGGGGCCGGCACCGCTTGGTGCTGTGGCCTGGTCCTTCCTTTCTTGGCCGTTTCGCATTCCTGTGCCGCCTCCGGGCGCTCTTCCACCATGTCCCAACTGTCCTCCGACACCCCGACTTTCTCGCTGGCGTCCCCCGGCACCCCGCCCGATCCCGACCGCGGCCGGCGCCTGCGTGTGCTCGCCTGCGTCTGCATGGCTTCGGCGACGATGCCGATGGTGTTCACCGGGCCGGCCGTGGCCCTGGGCGGCATCGCCGATGCGCTGCATGCGTCCGCCGCGTCGCTGGCCTGGGTGACGAATGCCTTCATGCTGGCCTTCGGCAGCTGCCTGCTGGCGGCCGGGGCGCTGGCGGACCGCATCGGGCGGCGCCGGGTGTTTTTGGCGGGGGCGTGGCTGTTCCTGGTGGCGTCGGCGGCATTGCCGTTCGCCACGGGCATGGCGGTATTCAACGCGCTGCGGGGCCTGCAGGGGCTGGCGGGGGCGGCGGTGTTCGCGGGCGGTGCCGCTGCGCTGGCCCAGGAGTTCGAGGGCGAGGCCCGCACCCGCGCGTTCAGCTGGCTGGGCACGGCGTTCGGCGTCGGGCTGGTGCTGGGGCCGGTCACGGCCGGTGCGCTGGCGGGGGCGTTCGGGTGGCGGGCGATTTTCGGGCTGGTGATGGGGGCCATGGGCGTGGCGGTGCTGTTGGGCCGGGGCGCGTTGCGGGAGACCCGGGCCCCTGCGATGCACGCTTTCGACACGGGCGGCGCGATGGCGTTCACGCTGGCGCTCAGCGTGCTGACCTGCGCCGTGCTGGTGGCGGCGCAGGCGGGATGGGCAAATCCCCGTGTGATCGGCGGCCTCGCGGTGGCAGGGCTGCTGTTCGCCGTTTTCGCGCGCATCGAGCAGCGGGGCACCGCGCCGTTGCTGGATCTGTCGCTGCTGCGCTACCGGCGCTTTCTCGGTATCCAGTTGCTGGCCGCTGCGCCGGCCTATGCCTTCGTCGTGCTGCTGGTGTTGCTGCCGATGCGTTTCGCGGGCATCGAAGGGATGGGCGCGGGCCGTGCGGGATGGATGATGGCGGCCCTGTCGGCGCCGTTGCTGGTGCTGCCGCTCGCGGCCGGGCGGCTGGCGCGCCGCTGGTTACCGGCCGGGTTGTGTGGCGTGGGCCTGCTGGCCTGCGCGGCCGGGCTGCTGTGGCTGGCGGCGGCGCGGACGGGGCTGCAGGCCCTGCCGGCGATGGTGGTGATCGGTGCGGGCATCAGCCTGCCCTGGGGATTGATGGATGGCCTCGCCGTCAGCGTGGTGCCGCCGGAGCGCGCGGGCATGGCGGCGGGGATGTTCAGCACCACGCGGGTGGCGGGCGAGGGGGTGGCGCTGGCGGTGGTCGGTTCCGTGCTGGCGGGGCTGATCCAGGCCCGGCTGCCCGGCGCCGCGCAGGGGCAGCCGGTGGCGCAGTTGCTGGGGGCGGGGCGGCTGGAGGATGCGATGGCCCTGGTGCCGGCGGTGGCCCCGCACATGCTGGTGGAGGCTTACGAAGCGGCGTTTTCGCGGCTGGCGCAGGGCCTGGCGGTGGTGACGGCCGTGACGGCGCTGGCCGTGTGGGCCTGCCTGGGGCGGGGCGGCCTGCGGCAGGAGGGCGGTGCGCCCGCGGAAGGGGGGAGGAAAACTGGAGCGGGTGAAGGGAATCGAACCCTCGTATGAAGCTTGGGAAGCTGCCGTTCTACCATTGAACTACACCCGCGCGTGGCGCCATTGCGGCGCACGACGGGCTGGATTCTAGCGCTACTTTCACGTGGGCCAGTGCAGGGAGAGCACGGAGCCTCCGCCGGGCGCGGCCTGGCAGGTGGCGTGGCCGCCGTGGGCCTCCGCGATGGCCTTGACCACGGCCAGGCCCAGGCCGCTGCCGCCGGCCTGCTGTGGGCGGGTGGGGTCTCCGCGGTGGAAGGCCTCGAAGACCTGGGCGGCGAGTTCCTCGCTCATGCCCGGGCCCTCGTCTTCCACGCCGAGGTGGCACTGGCCGTCCGCCACGCGGGCGTGGATGCGCACCAGGCCCGGGTCGGCATGCTTGCGCACGTTTTCCAGCAGGGCGATCAGGGCCTGGCGGATGCGCACGGGGTCGCAGGTCACGGTGCAGGGCGATGCGATGTCGGCCTGCACGGTGAAGCCGCGCGCATGCAGGTCCGGCCCGAAGGCATGCACGACGGAGGCGACTTCCTGCGCGAGGTCCGCCTGCATTTGCTCCAGTTCCAGGTGCCCGCTGTCGCGCAGGCCCAGCATGCGCAGGTCTTCGATCAGCCGGCTCAGGCCTTGCACATGGCGCAGCAGGCCCTGGAACAGCTCGGGCCGCGGCTCGAAGACGCCTTCCGTCAGCCCCTGCAGGCGCCCGTGCAGGATGGTGACGGGGGTGCGCAGTTCGTGGGCGATGGCGGCGTTCCAGAAGGTGCGCTGCTTTTCCATGGCCTGCAGGCGTTCGGCCATGGCGTTGAAGTCGCGCACCAGCTGGGCGGTCTCTCCCATGGAGTGCTCGTCCGTGGCGGCGCGGGCCTGCAGGTCGCCCTGGGCCACCTTGCGCAGGCTTTCGGCCACGGCGTTCAGCGGCGCGAGGATGCGGCGCGAGAGCCGAACGGCGACGGCGATGGCGATGGCCAGCGCGGCGAGCAGGGTGGCCAGCATCCAGGCCAGCTCCACCCGCGACGGCACCCAGGTTTCGGAAATGCTCGACGGCGAATAGGCCATGAGCACGGAATAGAAGCCGTAGGAGCCGATCACCGAGATCAGGATGATGCCCAGGGCCATGACGCCCAGCGACAGCATGACCTGCCGGCGCAGGCCGGGGGTGCTGCTCATTCGCCGCTCCCCAGGCGGTAGCCCACGCCGCGCACGCTGACGGGAAGGCCCTCCACGCCCAGCGGCTCGAGCTTCTTGCGCAGCTTGCTGATGTGGCTGTCCACCGTGCGCTCCAGGGTGTCGCCCTCGGGCAGGCAGGCTTCCAGCAGTTCGAGCCGGGTGAAGACGCGGCGGGGCGAGCGCATGAGGCAGGCGAGCAGCTTGAATTCGGTGAGCGTCAGGTCCAGCAGGTGGCGCTGCCCGTCCAGGTGCACGCTGGCCTCGTGGGTCTCGGGGTCGATCTGGAAGATGCCGGCGCGCAGCACCGCCTGGGCGTTCGCGCCGCCCCCGGCGCCCCGGCTGCGGCGCAGCACTGCCTGCACGCGGGCCACGACCTCGGCGGCGTTGAAGGGCTTGACCACGTAGTCGTCCGCGCCGATGCGCAGGCCCATGAGCTTGTCGATGTCCTGGTCCATGGCCGTCAGCATGACCACGGGCGTGTCGCCGCGGTGGCGGATTTCGCTGAGCACCTTCCAGCCGTCCACGCGGGGCATCTGCACGTCGAGCAGGACGAGGTCGGGCTTGAGTGCCTGGTGCATCGCGAGCGCGGCCTGGCCGTCCGGCGCATGCACGGTCTGCAGTCCGTCGCGCGCCAGGTAGGCGGCGAGGATCTCGGCGATTTCGGGCTCGTCCTCCGCGATGAGCACGAGCGCCTGGGACGCGGATTCCCGGAAGATGCGGTGGGGTGGGATCGACACGCAGCGCACTCTACCGAGATTTTCCGGCTCCATCGCATCTCCACACAACGCCCAATCCTTCGCAGCCGTGGGGCGCCACAGTAGCGCCTTTTTCGCACGCGAAGGATTCCCTGGATATGCACACCCCCCGACGGCGGCAGGCCGCGATGATGGCGGCGGCGCTGGCCGCGCTGGTATTGGCGGGCTGCGGCACCGACGAGGCGCAGGACGCCCCCGCGCCGCCGGTGCAGGTGTCCGTGGCCACGCTGGTGCCCGGCGATCTCGTGGTGGCCGACGACCTGCCCGGCCGCGTGGCCGCGGTGCGCACGGCGGAGATCCGGCCACAGGTCGGGGGCATCGTGCAGCGCCGGCTGTTCGAGCAGGGCGCGGAGATCCGGCAGGGCGCGGCGCTCTTCCGGATCAACCCCGCGCCGTTCCAGGCCGATGCCGACCTGGCGGAGGCGGCGCTGCAGCGCGCGCAGGCGGCCTGGGCCCGGGCACGCCTGCAGGCCGAACGGCTGGAGCCGCTGGTGCAGGCCGATGCCGTGAGCCGGCAGGCCTATGACGACGCGGTCTCGCAGCGCGACCAGGCCGCAGCCGAGGTGGCGCAGGCCCGCGCCACGCTCGCGCGCCGGCGGCTGGACCTGCGCTTCGCGACGGTGGAGGCGCCGATCGCGGGGCGGGTGGACCAGGCGCTGGTGACGGAAGGCGCGCTGGTCTCGCCCACCGATGCCTCGCCCATGGCGCGCATCCACCAGATCGGGCAGGTGTACGTGGACGTGCGCCAGCCGGCGTCGGCGCTGGACGGCCTGCGGGCGGCGGCGCGGCCGGAAGGCGGCGCGCCGGAGGCCCCCGTGCAGATCCTGCGCGGCAATGGCGAGCCCTTCGGGATGCAGGGGCGCTTGCTGTTTTCCGGCATCACGGTGGATGCCGGCACCGGCGAGGTGCTGCTGCGCATCCTGGTGGACAACCCGCAGCGGCGCCTGCTGCCCGGCATGTTCGTGCAGGCGCGCGTGCCGCGGGCGGCCTATGCCCGGGCGCTCACGGTGCCGCAGCAGGCGGTGGTGCGCACGGGCGGCCAGGCCAGCGTCTGGGTGGTCGATGCACAGCGGCGCGCGCATGCGGTGCCCGTGCAGCTGGGTGAACTGGTGGACCGGCGCTACCGCATCGCGGCCGGGCTGCAGGAAGGGCAGCAGGTGGTGGTGGAGGGTGCGGAGCGCCTGACCGACGGCGCGGAAGTGCAGCCGCGCGACTGGGCGGTGCCCGGCGCGGCAGCCGCGTCCGCGAGCGTACCCGCATCGTCCCCCGCGCCCGCGGCCAGCCGCTGAACACCGAGCCGAGCCATGCCCCAGTTCTTCATTCGCCGCCCGGTGTTCGCCTGGGTGATTGCCCTGTTCATCGTGCTGTTCGGCGCCATCGCCATTCCGCAGTTGCCGATCGCGCGCTACCCGGCGGTGGCGCCGCCGGCCGTGAGCCTGTTCGCGTCCTATCCGGGCGCCACGCCCCAGACCCTGAACGATTCCGTGGTGAGCCTGATCGAGCGCGAGCTCTCGGGTGTCAAGAACCTGCTGTACTTCGAGTCGTCGGTCGATACCTCGGGCTCGGCGCAGATCACTGCCACCTTCAAGCCGGGCACCAACCCGGAACTGGCGCAGGTGGATGTGCAGAACCGCATCAAGGCCGTGGAGCCGCGCCTGCCGCAGGCCGTGCGCCAGAGCGGCCTGCAGGTGGAATCCGCCTCGTCCGGCTTCCTGATGCTGGTCGGCATGACCTCGCGCGACGGCCGCTACGACGAGGTGGGGCTCAACGACTACATGGCCCGCAACATCGTGCAGGAGCTGCGCCGCATCGACGGCGTGGGCCGCGTGCAATTGTTCGGCGCCGAACAGGCGATGCGGGTCTGGGTGGATCCGGCCCGGCTGCTGTCCTACGGCCTGGCGATGGGCGATGTCACCCAGGCCATCGAGCAGCAGAACGCGCAGGTCGCCCCCGGGCGGGTGGGCGATGCGCCGACGCTGCCGGGCCAGCGCGTCACCGTGCCGCTCACGGTACAGGGCCAGCTGTCCACGCCGGAGCAGTTCGCGGCGATCGTGCTCAAGGCCGGCACCGACGGCTCGAAGGTGGTGCTGGGCGACGTCGCCCGGGTGGAGCTGGGCGCGCAGTCGTACGCCTTCGCCAACCGCGAGAACGGGCGGGTGGCCACCAGTGCCGCCATCCAGCTCTCGCCCGGCGCGAACGCAGTGCGCACCGCGCAGGCTGTGCAGGACCGGCTGGACGAACTGGCGCGCACCATGCCCGCGGGCATGGAGGTGTCGGTGCCGTTCAATACCGCGCCCTTCGTGAAGATCTCCATCGAGAAAGTGCTCCACACGCTGCTGGAGGCGATGGTGCTGGTGTTCGCGGTGATGTTCCTGTTCCTGCAGAACGTCCGCTACACGCTGATCCCGGCCATCGTGGCGCCCATCGCGCTGCTCGGCACGTTCACCGTGATGCTGGTGGCCGGTTTCTCGATCAACGTGCTGACCATGTTCGGCATGGTGCTGGCCATCGGCATCATCGTGGATGACGCCATCGTGGTGGTGGAGAACGTCGAGCGGCTGATGGCCGCGGAGGGCCTGTCGCCGCGGGACGCGACGGTACGGGCCATGCGGGAGATCACCGGGGCGGTGGTCGGCATCACCCTGGTGCTCACCGCCGTGTTCATTCCCATGGCCTTCGCCACCGGATCGGTGGGCGTCATCTACCGGCAGTTCACGCTGTCGATGGCCGTGTCCATCCTGTTCTCGGCCTTCCTGGCCCTGACGCTCACGCCCGCGCTCTGCGCCACGCTGCTGAGGCCGGTCGATCCGGGCCACCACGAGCGGCGCGGCTTCTTCGGTGCCTTCAACCGCGGCTTCGAGCGCCTGTCGCAGGGCTACGCGGCCCGCGTGGCGCGCCTGGCAGGGCGCAGCGGCCGCATGATGATAGCTTTCGCGCTGGTCTGCGCGGTGCTGGTGCTGGCGGCGCGCCAGTTGCCTTCGTCCTTCCTGCCCGAGGAGGACCAGGGCTATTTCATGACCTCCATCCAGTTGCCCACGGGCGCCACCAGCGAGCGCACGCTGGATGTGGTGAAGGCCTTCGAATCGCACGTGGGCTCCCGCCCGGGCCTGGCGTCCAACCTGGTGATCCAGGGGTTCAGTTTCTCGGGTTCGGGGCCGAATGCCGCGATGGCGTTCACCATGCTCAAGGACTGGAACCAGCGCGACGGCGCCAGCGCGCGCGATGAATCGGAGCGGGCCCAGGAGGCGATGCGCCACACGCCGGAAGGCACGGTGATGAGCCTGCTGCCGCCCGCCATCGACGAGCTGGGAACCTCCTCCGGCTTCACGATGTTCCTGCAGGACCGCGCCGGCCGCGGGGCGGAGGCCCTGGCGGCCGCGCAGGCCCGGCTCATGGAACTGGCCGCGCAGAGCCCGCTGCTGCGCAACGTCTATCCCGACGGCCTGCCGCCGGGGGGCAGCGTGCGCCTGGACATCGACCGCCGCAAGGCCGAGGCCATGGGGCTGTCGTTCAATGCGATCAGCACCACGCTCTCGGCCGCGATGGGCTCGGCCTACGTCAACGATTTCCCGAACGCCGGACGCATGCAGCAGGTGATCGTGCAGGCCGACGCCCCCGCGCGCATGCAGCTCGGCGACGTGCTGAAGCTGCGCGTGCGCAATGCCGCGGGCGGCCTCGTGCCGCTGGGCGAGGTGGCCACCCCGGTCTGGACCGAGTCGCCCCAGCAGATGATGCGCTTCCAGGGCTTTACCGCCGCACGCATCGCAGGCGGCGCGGCGCCCGGCGTTTCCAGCGGTGCGGCCATGGCGGAGATGGAGCGCCTGGTGGCGCAGCTGCCGCTCGGTTTCGCCGCGGCGTGGACGGGGCAGTCGCTGCAGGAGCGCCAGTCGGCCGCGCAGGCACCGCTGCTCATGGCGCTGTCGGCCCTGGTGGTCTTCCTGGTGCTGGCGGCCCTCTACGAGAGCTGGTCCATCCCGCTGGCGGTGATGCTGGTGGTGCCGCTAGGGCTGGTCGGGGCGGTGGCGGCGGTGATGCTGCGCGGCATGCCCAACGACGTGTTCTTCAAGGTCGGCATGATCACCATCATCGGACTCTCGGCCAAGAACGCGATCCTGATCGTGGAGTTCGCCCGACAGCTGCACGCGGACGGTCGCGGGCTGCTCGATGCGGCGGTCACCGCGGCGCGGCTGCGTCTGCGGCCGATCCTGATGACCTCGCTGGCCTTCGCACTCGGCGTGGTACCGCTGATGCTCGCCTCGGGCGCCAGCGCCGAGACGCAGCACGCCATCGGCACCGGCGTGTTCGGCGGCATGGTGAGCGGCACGGTGCTGGCGGTGTTTTTCGTGCCGGTGTTCTTCGTCTTCGTGATGGGGCTGCAGGAGCGCGTGGCCGCGTGGCGCGCGCGCCGCAGTCCGCCGGAGGCCCTTCCGGCACCGGCCGGTACACCCGGCGCACCCACCACGGGAGGGCAGTGAGCCATGCGTACCGTTGCGATGATGCCTCTCCTGGCACTGCTGTCCGCCTGCACGCTGGCCCCTCCGCTGGAGCGGCCGGCCCCGCCGGTGCCGGCGGCCTTCCCGGACTACGGCAGCCGTGCTGGCGCCGCCGCCGCTGCCGCGCCCCCGCCGGGCACCGCCGTGCGTCCGGATGTCGCCGCGTCCGAACTGGGCTGGCGCGACATGTTCGAAGACCCGCGCCTGCAGCGGCTGATCGCGGCCGCGCTGGAGCACAACCGCGACCTGCGGCTGGCGGCGCTGCAGGCCGAAGCCGTGCAGGCACAGTACCGCATCCAGCGCTCCGCGCGCTGGCCCGAGGTGGCGCTGGACGCTTCCGCATCGCGCGAGCGCGGGGCCCGCGCCGGCACCGGATCCGGTGCGGCCGGGGTCGCGGGTGCAGGTGCAGGTGCAGGTGCAGGTGCAGGTGCAGGTGCAGGCGCGGCAGTCTCCGGGCAGGCGGCCTTGAGCGTGGGCGTGAGCGCCTTCGAGCTGGACCTGTTCGGCCGCGTCCGCTCGCTGTCCGATGCGGCGCTGGCGCGGTACCTGGCCAGCGAGCACGGCCACCGCGCCGCGCGGATCGCCCTGGTGGGCGCGGTGGCGGACGCGTATTTCGCCCAGCGGCTGGCGCAGGAGCAGCTCCGTCTCACCGGGCGCACGCTCGCCGACTGGCGGCAGTCCCTGGAATTGGCGCGGCTGTGGCGGCAGGCCGGGCAGAACAGCGGGCTGGACGTGGTGCAGGCCGAAGGGCAGGTCGCCTCCGCGGAGGCCGACCTGGAGGCCCGCCAGCGTGCGCTCGACCAGGCGGACAACGCCCTGCGGCTGCTGCTGGGCTCCGATCCACCCGCCGGCCTGCCGGAGCCGATGCCGCTGGAGGCGCGGCCCGTCGCTGCCCGCCTGCCGGCGGGGCTGCCCTCCGGCCTGCTGCTGGCGCGGCCGGACCTGCTGCAGGCTGAGCAGGCGCTCGTGGCCGCTCATGCCGATGTCGGCGCGGCGCGGGCGGCGTTCTTTCCGCGGATCGCGCTCACCGCGTCCGTCGGCCGTGCCAGCGATTCGCTGGGCGGCCTGTTCGATGCGGGCTGGGGCACCTGGCGCTTCGCACCGCAGATCACCCAGCCGCTGTTCGACCGCGGGCGCCTGCGCGGCGAACTGCGCCTGGCACAGGTGCGGCGCTCCGAGGCGGTGGTTCAGTACGAACGGGCGATCCAGGTCGCCTTCCGCGAGGTGGCCGATGCGCTCGCGGGAGCGGCCACCTATGGCCGGCAGATCGACGCCCAGGCGCGCACGGTGGCCAGTGCCACGCGGCGCGTGGAACTGTCGGAGCTGCGCTACCGGGCGGGCACGGAAGGGCGGCTGGAGCTGCTGGACGCCCGGCGCCAGCAGTATGCCGCGCAGCAGGCGCTGCTGGACCTGCGCCGCGCGGAGCTCGGCAATGCGGTGGCGCTCTACAAGGCGCTGGGCGGCGGGCTTGCCGAACGCGGGCCCGGGCCTGTGGCCGCTTTGCAGCCCGGGGGTACGGCGCCCTGAGTACCGGCAGGAGGGCGCTACAACGGGCGGAGGACGTCTCGCAGGCGCGTCAGGCCGGGCGCAGCGCCGCCAGCAGGCCCGCGCATGCATCCTCCACCACGTCCAGCACGTGCTCGAAACCGTCGGCCCCACCGTAGTACGGATCCGGCACCTCGCGCGCCGGCAGGGCCTGGCGGAAATCGGTCAGGCGGTGCAGGCGGCTGCGCCGTGCAGGCGGGCACAGTGCGCGCGCCGCGGCCTCATTGTTGGCGTCCATGACCAGCACGAGATCGAAATCCTCGAAGTCCCGGCGGCCCAGGTGGCGTGCGCGCTGGGCGGACAGGTCGTAGCCCCTGCGCCGCGCATGGGCCTGGGCGCGTTCGTCGGGTGGCTCGCCCACGTGGTAGTCGTGCGTGCCGGCAGAGTCCACCTCGATCCTTCCGCCCAGGCCCGCGTCCGCGGCCATTGTCTCGAGCACGCCGTGGGCCGTGGGGCTGCGGCAGATGTTGCCCATGCAGACCATGAGGATGCGAACGGGGGCGGAGTCGGCGCGGGCCGTCCGCTGGCGCAGCGGGGCCAGGTCCGGAAGGGAAGAAGGGGTGGGGGTGTCGCTCATCGTCGTGGTCGCAAGGAGGGGCTGGATGGTGCCACGCGCCGCGCCTGCAGGCCGGCGAGCGACGGAATCGCTTCGCGCATCGCCTCCAGGAAGACGCGCAGGCGTGCCGGCGGATGGCGCGTGGGTGGATAGACCAGGTGCATGGGCAGGGGCTGGGCCATCCAGCCCGGCACGACATGCACCAGGCGGCCCGCGCGCAGGTCGTCCTGCACCACCCAGGCCGACACCAGGGCCGCGCCCAGGCCCGCCAGTGCCGCATTGCGCAGTGCATGGAGGCTGTCGGTGGCCATCCTCGGGCGGATGGCGATGGACTGCGGTCCGGCTGTACCGTCCGGCTTCGCCGCGGCAGCGGGCGCAGGGGCCTGGTCGGCCTCGGGATGCAATTCCACCTCACGCAGGTAATAGGTGCGCAGGGCCAGCCAGGGCAGGGCGCCCAGGCCCTGCGGGTGCGGCGGCGCGCCGCCGTGTGCCTCCAGCAGGCCTGGCGAGGCCACCACGATGCGGGGCACCTCGGCCACGTGGGTGGCGACCACGGACGGATCCCGCAGCGGCCCCACCTGGATAGCGCAGTCGATGCCGTCGGCGATGAAGTCCGGCTGGCGGTCGTGCAGCAGCCATTCCACCGAGACCTCGGGGTACCGGCGCAGGAAGGCCGCCAGTGGCACGATCAACTGGTCCTGCCCGAAGGCATGCGGCGCCTGCACGCGCAGCAGGCCGCGGGGCGTGTCGTGCGCGCCGCGCAGGTCCGATTCCATGGCCTGCCACTGCGCCAGCAGTTCCCTGGCGTGGGTGAAGCAGCGCTCGCCATCTTCCGTGAGCTTCATGCCGTGGGTGGAGCGCTGCAGCAGCCGCAGGCCCATGCCGCGCTCCAGCGCCTGCAGGCGCCGGCTGACGGTGGGCTGGGTGGTGCCGAGCTGCCGCGCCGCCGCGGACAGGCTGCCGCTGTCCACGATGCGGACGAAGGTCTGCAGCAATTCGATGCGGTCGGCACCGTTCAGGAGCAGGGACGGATTTGTCATGCGTTTGGCGTATATCTGATCTGCGCGCCGGCAGGCTACCGCATATCCTAAGGACCGGGAACACTGCAGCCATTGTCTTTCCCAGGCGTATTCCTATGACTTCCATTCATCCCGCGCATAACTCCGCCGGCGTGGCCCCGGCAGCTCCTGGCGGCACCGCGCAGCCCGCCGGGGTACCGGCGGCATTGGTTCTCCTGCTGGCCAC
Organism: Paracidovorax oryzae ATCC 19882; assembly: GCF_000687165.1. Taxonomy (GTDB): domain Bacteria; phylum Pseudomonadota; class Gammaproteobacteria; order Burkholderiales; family Burkholderiaceae_C; genus Paracidovorax; species Paracidovorax oryzae. Next base: position 19,061 of record NZ_JMKU01000006.1, read on the forward strand.
CATCGCCGGCGTGAGCGCAGCGTCGCTCTACTACAGCCAGCCGATGCTCGGCGTGCTGGGCCCGGACATCCACGCGGACGGGCACTCCGTCGGCTTCGTGCCCACCCTCACGCAACTGGGCTATGCACTGGGCATCCTGTTGCTCGCCCCGCTGGGCGACCGGTACGACCGGCGCCGCATCATCCTGGCCAAGGCCGCGATGCTCGCCGCGGCGCTGCTGGCCAGCGCCATGGCTCCCAGCATCGCCGCGCTGCTGGCCGCCAGCCTGGCCATCGGCCTGTCCGCCACGCTCGCGCAGGACGTGGTCCCGGCCGCGGCCACCGTGGCGGCCCCGCATGCGCGCGGCAAGGTGGTAGGCACGGTGATGACCGGCCTGCTGCTGGGGATCCTGCTGTCGCGGGTGGTGAGCGGCCTGGGCGCGGCGGCCTTCGGCTGGCGCGCCGTGTATGGCGCCGCGGCCGCCGCAGTCGCGCTGCTGGGCGCGGCCGCCTGGCGCTGGCTGCCGCGCTTCGCGCCCACCACCCACCTGGGATACGGCGCGCTGCTCGCCTCCATGGCCGGGCTGTGGCGGTCGCAGCGCCCGCTGCGCCGCGCGGCACTCGCGCAGGGGCTGCTGTCAGTGGCGTTCAGCGCTTTCTGGTCCACGCTCGCGGTGATGCTGCACAGCGAGTTCCACTGGGGCAGCGCGGCGGCGGGAGCCTTCGGCCTTGCCGGAGCGGCCGGCGCGCTCGCCGCGCCCCTGGCCGGCCGGCTGGCCGACCGCCGCGGGCCCGGCCTGGTCACGCAACTGGGATCGGGGCTTGCCCTGGTGTCGTTCGCCTCGCTGCTGGCCGCGCACTGGCTCCCCGGCTGGGCACAGCTCGGCCTGCTGGTGGCCAGTGCCATCGGCTTCGACTTCGGCATCCAGGCGGCGCTGGTGGCCCACCAGACCCTCGTCTATGGCCTGGAGCCCGCCGCGCGCAGCCGGCTGAATGCCCTGCTGTTCACCGGCGTGTTCATCGGCATGGCCGCGGGTTCCGCGCTCGGCGCCCTGGCCATCGCCCGCTGGGGCTGGTCCGGCGTGGTCCTGCTGGCCATGCTGGCCTGTGCGGCAGCGCTGGCCGTGCGCATGGGCGATGCGCACGGTCGGGCCGCCCGGGCCTGAGCGTCGCCGGGCTCGGCAAAAAGGTGCACGGCCCGGCCGTGTTCCGGTCGGCGGAACAGCCCCTCGTGCCCCTGTGGGCGCAATGGCGGTTGGTGCGGAGGGGCGCCCTGGCCATGTCATCATCGCCCCCGACATGAGTGTTCCTTCCCCCACGCATTCCGACTTCCTGCGGACCGCCGGCGAGATGAGCGAGCGGGTGCGCAGGCACGACTGGTCCTCCACGCCGCTCGGCGCCATGGAGTCATGGCCCGAGGCGCTGCGGGTGGCGGTGCAGATGGTGCTGGCATCGCGCTTCCCCAAGTGCCTGGCCTGGGGGCCGGAAATGGTCTCCATCTACAACGATGCCTTCCGCGTCATCCTGGGGGCCAAGCCGGAAGCGCTGGGCCGGTCTTTCTACGATGTCTGGGCCGAGGCGTGGGACACGATCGGTCCGCTGGCCGAGCGCGCGCTGGCCGGGGATTCCGTGTTCCTGGAAGACTTCCCGCTCGTGATACGCCGCCAGGACTACGACGAACAGGCCTACTTCACCTTCTGCTACAGCCCGGTCTGCGACGGCTCCGGCACCGTGGTGGGCTTCATGGACACGGTGGTCGAGACCACCGGCAAGTTCCTGGCCCAGCGGCGGCTGCAGGACCTGGCCGCCACGCTGGAGCAGCAGGTGGCCGACCGCACGGCCGACCGCAACCGGCTCTGGCTGCTGTCGGACGCCATGCTGGTCGTCACGCGGCTCGACGGCACCATCGCCGCCGTCAATCCCGCCTGGCAGGCCACGCTCGGCTATTCCGAGGACGAAACCATCGGCCGGCGCATCCTGGCCTTCATCCATGACGACGAAGCGGTGCGCGTGCCGGGCGACGTGCAGCGCCTCGCCGAGGCCGTTCGCCACCAGGCCACGCTGCGCTTTCGCCACCGCAACGGCGCGGACCGATGGATCGACTGGACGGCAGTGCCCGGCGACGGCTTCGTGCAGGCCGTGGGCCGCGACGTGACCGACGAGCGCGCCCGTACCGAGGCGCTGCTGCAATCGCAGGAGCGCGTGCGGCACAGCCAGAAGATGGAGGCGATCGGGCAGCTCACGGGCGGCATCGCGCACGACTTCAACAACATGCTGCAGGGTGTGGTGCTGCCCCTGCAACTGATCGGCCAGCGCCATGCGCGCGGCCACATGGACGACATTCCCCGCTACGTGGAGGCCGGCCTGTCGTCGGCCCGGCGCGCCGCAGCCCTCACGCAGCGGCTGCTGGCCTTCTCCCGACGGCAGCCGCTGGACGTGCGGCCCGTCGATGTCGCCGCATCCATCCGCAATCTCGAGCCCATGCTGGCCAATACCTGCGGCGAGAACACGCGGCTGGATATCGACCTCCCCGCAGAGCTCTGGCCCGTGCTCACGGATGTCCACCAGCTCGAGAGCGCGGTGCTCAACCTCGCCATCAACGCCCGCGACGCCATGCCCGAGGGCGGCCGGCTGCGCATCACCGGGGGCAATGTCGGCGGAGCGCAGGCGCTGCCGCCGCAGGAACGCGAGGCGCTCGGGCTGCCGCCGGGCGACCTGGTGCGCGTGCAGGTGAGCGATACGGGCCACGGCATGTCCAAGGAGGTGCTGGACCTGGCCTTCGATCCGTTCTTCACCACCAAGCCGATCGGCCAGGGAACGGGGCTGGGTCTGTCGATGATCTACGGCTACATGCGCCAGTCGGGCGGTGCCGTGGCGCTGGAGAGCGAAGTGGGTCGCGGCACCTGCGTGTCGCTCTACTTCCCGCGCTCGTCCGAACAGGTCAGCGGCGAGGCGCCAGCCAGCCTGGACAGCGCCGAGGCGGGCAAGCGCCCGGACTCGGTCCTGGTGGTGGAGGACGACGCCACGGTGCGCGAATTCGTCTGCGAACTGCTGCGCGACCTCGGCTTCCAGGTGATGTCGGCCCGCACGGGGGCCGAGGGCATGGCGATGCTGTCGGGCGCGATCCACTTCGACCTGCTGGTGTCGGACGTGGGGCTGCCCGGGCCCAACGGCCGGCAGGTGGCGGACTTCGCGCGCGAGCGCCTGCCCGGCATCCAGGTGCTGCTCATGACGGGCTATGCCGAGCAGGCGGCCATGGACCCCGGCTTCCTGGCCACCCACCGGATGGAGCTCATCGTCAAGCCCTTCGATGCCCAGGCGCTGGTGCAGAAGGTGCTGGGCATGGTGGGTGCGCCCGACCGCTGAGCGCGCGCACCGCCGCCCGCCCGCGAAACCCCGCCGCGGCGACGGGACGGGCCGGTTGTTGCACAATGCGCTCCCTCATAACCGCCGCGTCTTTGCATCGGACCTCTGGTTCTTTGGCATTCAGCCGTACAGGCCGTAGAGTCGCGGGTTCCGCGCCCGGGGCACCGCCGTGGTGCCGTCCAAGGGCGCGGTGCTCCTTTCCTCTTCACCGTTTCCTTTTTCTCCAGAACCGATCCTGCTCCCACGCGACAGCCTCCCGGGCTGCCTGCCGCCGGAAAACAAGGGATCGCATCGCCATGATCGACTTACGGGGCATCACCCAGATTTACCAGGGGCCGAGCGGGCCCGTGGAAGCCTTGCGGGGCATCGACCTGCACATCCAGCCGGGCGAAGTGTTCGGCATCATCGGGCGCAGCGGCGCGGGCAAGAGCTCGCTGGTGCGCGTCATCAACCTGCTCAACCGCCCCACGGCCGGCGAGGTGATCGTGGCGGGCCGCGACCTCACGCAACTCGGCGACGCCGAACTGCGCGCCGCGCGCCGCGACATCGGCATGGTGTTCCAGCACTTCAACCTGCTGTCCTCGCGCACGGTGTTCGGCAATGCCGCGCTGCCGCTGGAACTGGCCGGCATGGACAAGGCCGCCATCCGCGAGCGCGTGAACCCGCTGCTCGAGCTGGTGGGCCTGTCCCACCTCGCGGACCGCTACCCGGCGCAGATCAGCGGCGGCCAGAAGCAGCGCGTGGGCATCGCGCGGGCGCTGGCCAGCCGGCCGAAGGTGCTGCTCTCGGACGAGGCCACCTCGGCGCTGGACCCGGAAACCACGCGCTCCATCCTGGCCCTGCTGCGGCAGGTGAACGAAGAGCTCGGCCTGACGGTGGTGCTCATCACCCACCAGATGCAGGTCGTCAAGCAGATCGCCGACCGCGTGGCCGTGATCGATGCCGGCCGCATCGCGGAAATCGGCCCGGTGCTCGATGTGTTCACGCGGCCCCGCCAGCCCATCACCAAGAGCCTGATCGACGAGATCGTCCCGCAGGAGCTGCCCGCGAGCGTGCTCGACCACGTGCGCCACCTGGCCGCGCAGCTGCCCGAGGGCGAGACGGGCGAGTTGCTGCGCCTGTCGTATTCGGGCGAGCGGGCCTACCAGCCGATCCTCTCCGGGCTGATCCGGGAGCACCGCCTGGACCTGTCCATCCTGCACGGTCAGATCGACGAGATCCAGCGCCAGACCTTCGGCTCCCTCGCGGTGTACGCGAGCGGCGAGCCCCCGCGCCTGGCGGCCGCCGTGGCGCAGCTGCGCGCCCAGGGCGTGGTGGTGGACGAAGTGAAAGTGGAAGCGGGAGTCTGAGGCGATGTTCGAGAACTTTACGGAAATGATGCTGGAGCTGTTCGCCACCTCGCTGTGGGAAACGCTCGTCATGGTGGGCATCTCGGGCGTGGTCGGGGCGCTGATCGGCATCCCCCTGGGCGTGTTCCTGCGCCTGACCGACCGCGGCGGCGTGCTGGAGAACGGCCCCGTCAACAAGACCGTGGGCTGGATCGTGAACGCCGTGCGTTCCACGCCCTTCATCATCCTGCTGGTGGCCATCATCCCGTTCACGCGGCTGATCACCGGATCGTCCATCGGCACCGCGGCGGCCGTGGTGCCGCTCACCATCGCCGCGGCGCCCTTCGTCGCCCGGCTGGTCGAGGCCTCGCTGCGTGAGGTGGACCCGGGCCTGATCGAGGCCGCCCAGGCCATGGGCGCCACCACGTCCCAGATCGTCTGGAAGGTGCTGCTGCCCGAGGCGCTGCCCGGCATCGTGGCCGGCCTCACCATCACCTTCGTCAGCCTCACGGGCTATTCGGCCATGGCGGGCGCCATCGGCGGCGGCGGTCTGGGCGACCTGGGCATCCGTTACGGCTACCAGCGGTTCCTGCCGGACATCATGCTGGCCGTGGTGGTCGTGCTGATCTTCTTCGTGCAGGCCGTGCAGAGCCTGGGCGACTGGGCGGTGCGCCGCTTGAGCCACCGCTGAACCGGTTTCCCGCGTCGGGCCGGATAGCCGGTGCCGATGTGCGTGATTGAAAACCCGCCGCACGCGCCGCCGTCCGCTTGCGTAACATTGCGTCACATTCAATCAAGCAGGTGAGACGCAATGGGTTTTTCTCGCATGACGGTCGCCAGGCGCCTGGCCGTCGCTTTCGGGATCGTGGTAGGGCTGCTGGTGGTGGTGGCGGCCATCGCCCTCGTCAAGGTGCAGGCCATCGACAGGGCCCTGGCGGCCAACGGCTCAGAGCACGTGCCGATCCAGCGCTACGCCATCAATTTCCGCGGCTCCGCGCATGACCGCTCCATTGCCGTGCGCGATGTCGTCCTCGCGGCCACGCCGCAGGAGCGCGAACGCGAGGTGGCGGTCATCGCCTCGCTCGCGGCGTTCTATGCGCAGTCCGCGGGGCCGCTGGAACGCATCATCGGATCGCCCGGAGCGGGCCCGGAACTGGCGCCCCTCTATGCCGACATCCAGCGGTCCGAGGCCCAGGCAGTGGCGACCACGCAGCGCATCGTGGCGCTCGCGGGCCAGGACAACGCCCAGGCGCGCGAAGTGCTCTGGACGCAGGCCAAGCCCCAGTACGTGCAATGGCTGGCGGCCATCAACCGGCTGATCGATTTCGAGGAAGCGCGCATCCAGGCCGAGAACGCCACGGCCATGGCGCAGGCGAGCGGATTCCGCGCCGTGATGGTGGGCGCGCTGGTCCTGGCGCTGGCCGCCAGCGTGCTGGTGGCCTGGGCCGTGTCGCGCAGCATCGCGGGACAGCTGGGCGCGGAGCCGCAGGCCCTGGCGGAGGTCGCGGGCCTGGTGGCATCCGGTGACCTGGGTTCCGTCCAGGGTGCTGCCACGGCGCGCGCAGGCAGCGTGCTGGCCTCCCTGGGCAGCATGCAGCAGAACCTGTCGTCGGTGGTCGCCCGCGTGCGCAGCGCTTCCGAGTCCATGGCGCACGGGGCGCTGCAGATCGCCGAGGGCAACTCCGGCCTGCTGCAGCGCACCGAGGCGCAGGCGCGGCACCTGGAGCACACGACGGCATCGATGGAACGCATGACCCTGTCCGTCAACGGCAATGCCGAATCCGCCCGGCAGGCGGCGCAACTGGCGGCATCGGCCAGCGCCGCGGCCGGCAAGGGCGGCGTGGTCGTGGGCGAAGTGGTGGCCACCATGACCGCGATCGCCGAGAGCTCCGGCAAGATCGCCGACATCATCGGGGTGATCGACGGCATCGCGTTCCAGACCAACATTCTCGCGCTCAACGCGGCCGTGGAAGCGGCGCGCGCGGGCGAGCAGGGCCGCGGATTCGCGGTGGTCGCCAGCGAGGTCCGCAGCCTCGCCCAGCGCAGTGCCCAGGCCGCCCGGCAGGTCAAGGCACTCATCGAGGACAGCGTGGCGCGCGTGGACGACGGCTCCCGCCTGGTGGGCCAGGCGGGCTCCACCATGGCCGACATCGTGGGGCAGGTGGAACGTGTCGCCCAGCTCATCGCCGAAATCAACGCCTCTACGGCGGAGCAGACCGGTGGCATCGCATCGGTGGGCGAGGCCGTCGCGCAGCTGGACGAATCGACGCGGCAGAACGCCGCGATGGTGGAGCAGGGGGCTGCGGCCTCGCGCACGCTGGAGCAGCAGGCCGCCCACCTGGCGCAGGCCGTGGGCGTCTTCAAGCTGGCGGCCTGACCGGGCCGGGCCGGCGAGGGCCTGCGGCCGCCCGGTGGTTTCCGGCATGAGGAAATGACAACCCGTTCTTTGGCGGAGCGGGCCCGTGCCGATACGATCCGCCTCCACACATTTCGAATGGAAAGTCACTCCTGTGAACAAGCGTTTTCTGCTCCGCTCCTTCATCGCCTCGTCGATCGCCCTGCTGCTGGCCCCTGGCGCCATGGCCCAGGACAAGCCGGTCAAGGTCGGCGTGACCGCCGGCCCCCATGCGCAGATCTTCGAGCAGGTCAGGAAGGTGGCCGAGAAGGACGGCCTGAAGATCCAGATCGTCGAATTCAGCGACTACGTGCAGCCGAACGCCGCACTCGCGGCCGGTGACCTCGACGCCAACAGCTACCAGCACAAGCCCTACCTCGACGCCCAGGTGAAGGACCGCGGCTACAAGCTGGTGTCCGCGGGCTACACGGTCAACTTCCCCATCGGCCTGTATTCGAAGAAGGTGAAGAAGCTCGAAGACCTGAAGGAAGGCGCACGCTTCGGCATTCCCAACGACCCGACCAACGGCGGCCGCGTACTGCTGGTGCTGCAGGACAAGGGCCTCATCAAGCTCAAGGAGGGCGCCGGCCTCAAGGCCACGCCGCTGGACGTCACCTCCAATCCGAAGAAGCTCAAGTTCGTGGAGCTGGACGCTGCCCAGCTCGCCCGCTCGCTGGACGACCTGGATGCCGCCGCGATCAACACCAACTTCGCGCTGTCCGCGGGCCTCAATCCCAAGACCGACGCCATCGCCCAGGAAAGCGCCAAGAGCCCGTACGTGAACATCATCGCCGTGCGCGAAGCCGACAAGGACAAGCCCTGGGTGGCCAAGCTCGTGAAGGCCTACCACTCCGAGGAGGTGCGCCAGTACATCGACACGCAGTTCAAGGGTGCGGTGCTCGCCGGCTGGTGAGCAGGCCTCTGGCGTGCAGGGATGGCGGCCCGTCATGGGCGCGCCCTGCCGGTAAAAGCCGCATGCAGCCTCGTGGGCGCATGCGGCTTTTTTGCGTGGCGGATAGCGGCTGGAGGCTTTTCCTGTCGGTGCTTTGATGGATGATTTTGTTGTGAAGTCTTAATTTTTTATTATTTTGGGTTCCGATGTGTGGGTTCTACAGTGACACGGCAGCGGGCGTTCGCGCCCTTTGAAAGCTGGCGTTCCACACCCCTACATTACAGGAGAATCCAATGTCATCCGCCGCCCTTGTCGATGCCGTACTGCCGCCCGAACTCGAGGCCGCGCGCGAACACGCGCAGGCCGCGGGGCTGCCGCACGCAGGCGGGGTCGTCCCGCCGGTGGCCTGGCGGCTGCACCAGCAGGGCCTTGCCGTGCTGGTGGACGTGCGCTCCGCCGAAGAGCGCAAATTCGTCGGCCATGTGCCCGGTTCGCTGCATGTTCCCTGGGCCACCGGAACGGCCCTCACGCGCAATCCGCGCTTCGTGCGCGAACTCGAGGCCCGGCTGGCGCCCTATGGCGGGCGCAACGCTGTGGCGCTGCTGCTGTGCCGCAGCGGCAAGCGCTCGGCCCTGGCTGCGCAGGCCGCGGCACAGGCTGGGTTCGGCACGGTGTTCAACGTGCTCGAAGGCTTCGAGGGCGAACTGGACGCGCTGGAACACCGCGGCGGCAGCGATGGCTGGCGCTTCCATGGCCTGCCCTGGGTGCAGGACTGATGCGGCGTGCTCCGGAGACTGCCCATGGCCACTTTCGACATCGCCGGCATCGCCCGGCAGCTGCACTCTGCCCGCAGCGAATGGCGCGAAGCGCAGAACCGTGAACAGGAACCTGCCAGCCGCGAGTTCCCTTCCCGCGATGCGGTGGCGCGCATCGTGGAGCAACTGAAGGGCGCGCTCTTCCCCCTGCGGCTGGGCCCGCACGACCTGCGTCCGGAAAGCGAAGACATCTTCGTCGCCCACGAGCTCGACGCGGCCCTGCAGGCGCTGCACGGGCAGGTGGTCCTCGAACTGCGCCACGGTGCCCGGCATGCCGGCGCGAGGCCCGTGGAGGAGGGCATGGAACCGGCGGCGCTGCATGCCGCGCGCGCTTTCGCCGAATCGCTGTCCGGCATCCGGCGCCTGCTGGATTCGGACGTGCTCGCCGCCTACCATGGCGACCCTGCCGCGCGCAGTGTGGACGAGGTCCTGCTCTGCTATCCCGGCGTGCTGGCCATGATCCACCACCGGCTGGCGCACGGGCTCTACGGCCTGGGCCTGCCGCTGCTGGCGCGCATGGTGTCCGAACTGGCGCACGCGCAGACGGGCATCGACATCCATCCCGGCGCGCGCATCGGTGCGGGATTCTTCATCGACCACGGCACCGGGGTGGTGATCGGCGAAACCGCCGTCATCGGCGAGCGCGTTCGCCTCTACCAGGCCGTGACGCTCGGCGCCAAGCGGTTTCCCACCGACGCCGAAGGGCGGCCGCGCAAGGGGCTGGCACGCCATCCGGTGGTGGAGGACGACGTGGTCATCTATGCCGGCGCCACCATCCTCGGCCGCGTGACGCTCGGACGCGGCGCGGTGATCGGCGGCAATGTGTGGGTCACCCGCGATGTGCCAGCCGGTGCGCACATCACCCAGGCGAGCGCCCGCGAGAGCACTTCCGCGCACGAGCCGGCGGGCAGGGGGGACGCATGACGGGGCATTTCGTCAGGAGCTTCGGCATCGCGGTGAGGCAGACGCGCATGTCGCTGGGCTGGTCGCAGGAGCGGCTCGCGGAGCGCTCCGACCTGGACCGGTCCTATGTGGGCGAGATAGAGCGGGGCACGGTCGTCGCGTCGCTGGCCACCGTCTCCAAGCTCGCGCAATCGCTGGCCGTGCCGGCCTCCACGCTGATCCTGCGGGGCGAGGCGCTCGCCAGCGCACGGCCCGGGCAGGAGGCCGATTGACGGCTATAGCCTGTTGAGCCCGACAGTGCCGGCCGGGACACTCCAGGGGTTTTCCATCACTGGCACGAACCACGGGAGTCTCAGACATGTCGGCAACACTGGGCGGCACCACCGCACTCGGCGACAACGCAGCACGGCAACTGGCCAACGCCACCAAGACCGCGCCGCAGCTTTCCACCATCAGCCCGCGCTGGCTCACGCACCTGCTGCAGTGGGTGCCGGTCGAGGCAGGCATCTACCGCCTCAACCGCGTCCGGAACCCTGAATCCATCAAGGTGACCTGCACCGCGAAGGAAGAGGAGAACCAGCTTCCCCGCACCTTCGTCGATTACGAGGAACATCCGCGCGAGTTCTTCCTTAACGCGGTCTCCACCGTGCTCGACGTGCACACGCGCATCTCGGATCTCTACAGCAGCCCGCACGACCAGGTGAAGGAACAGCTTCGCCTGACGATCGAAACCATCAAGGAGAACCAGGAAAGCGAGCTGATCAACAACCCGGACTACGGCCTGCTGGCCCAGGTGGCGGAAGAGCAGCGCATCTTCCCGCTCACGGGTGCGCCGACGCCGGACGACCTCGACGAGCTGCTCACCAAGGTCTGGAAGGAGCCCGCATTCTTCCTGACCAACCCGCTCGCCATCGCCGCCTTCGGCCGCGAGGCCACGCGCCGCGGCACGCCGCCGCCCACGGTGAGCCTGTTCGGCTCGCAGTTCATCACCTGGCGCGGCATCCCGCTGATCCCTTCGGACAAGGTGCCCGTGGCGGATGGCAAGAGCAAAATCCTGCTGCTGCGCGTGGGCGAACGCCGCCAGGGCGTGGTCGGCCTGTTCCAGCCGGGCCTGCCCGGCGAGCAGAGCCCCGGGCTCTCGGTGCGCTTCATGGGCATCAACAACCACGCGATCGCCTCCTACCTGATCTCGCTCTACTGCTCGCTCGCCGTGCTCACGCCCGACGCACTGGCCGTGCTCGACGACGTGGAGGTGAACCGCTACCACGACTATCCGGACACCTACAAGTGAGCGGCGGAGGCGCACCGATGGCGATCCCTTCCCCTTCGACTTCCCTCCTGCCCGGCGTGGCCGACGGGGCGCCGCCGCCGTTGGACGCCGCGCAGCTGGCCCGCATGGCCAACGCGCTTTTCAGCGCGCTGCCCGGGCAGGAGCCACCGGCCGCGGTGCCGGGCGTGCAGGCGCCGGTGAACGTGGCACCCGCGGGCTCTCCCCTGGCCAGCTCCGCCGGGCTGGCGCCGGGCGTGCCCGGAACCTTCCTGCCGCAGGGGCTGGTGCCCGGCGGCAACCTGCTGCCGGCTTCGCCGACGCCGCTGGCGTCGCTGGCCCACCGCGCGCCGGCCCTGGTGCCCCATGCCCAGTCGGGCAACGCGGTGCCGGACCATGCGTTCGCCGCCGTTCCCGCCTATGAGCCGCGCGCCGGCAGCGCGCTGACCGGTGTCGCACCGGTGGGCGAACCCGCTGCGAGGTCCGCGGCGGCATCGCCGTACTACTTCAGCGATTTCACGCACCCGGGCTCCGCCGGCGCCTCCGGGCAGGGGCTGGACGCGCTGTCCCGCCTTCCGTTCGCCGTACCCGACGTTCCGCAAGCTGTCCCGGCATCCGCTGCACGGGAAGCCGAGCCCTCGTCCGAACCGCGCTTCTACTTCGTGGATGCGGTCACGCTCCCCGACGGCTACGTGACGCCGGCGCATCCGTCCCGGCACGCAGCGCCGGCCGTGCCCGGGGCCTTGACCGGCGGCGGTGGCTTCGACGTGCATGCGGTGCGGCGCGATTTCCCGATCCTTTCCGAGCGCGTGAACGGCCGCCCGCTGGCCTGGCTGGACAACGCCGCCACCACGCACAAGCCGCGCGCGGTGATCGAGCGCATCAGCCACTTCTACGAGCACGAGAATTCCAACATCCACCGCGCCGCGCATGAGCTGGCCGCCCGCGCCACGGACGCCTACGAAGGTGCGCGCGAACGCGTGCGGCGCTTCCTGAATGCGCCGGACGTGAACGAGGTCATCTTCGTGCGTGGCACCACCGAGGCCATCAACCTCGTGGCCAAGAGCTGGGGCGAGCGGCACGTGGGCGAGGGCGACGAGATCATCGTCAGCCACCTCGAACACCATGCCAACATCGTTCCGTGGCAGCAACTCGCGGCCGACAAGGGCGCGAAACTGCGCGTGATCCCCGTGGACGACAGCGGGCAGGTCCGCCTGGACGAGTACCAGAAGCTGCTGAACAGCCGCACGAAGATCGTCGCGGTCACGCAGGTGTCCAACGCCCTCGGCACCGTGGTGCCCGTCAGGCAGATCGTGGAGATGGCCCACCGCGCGGGCGCCCGCGCGCTGGTGGACGGCGCGCAGTCCGTCTCGCACATGCGCGTGGACGTGCAGGACATCGGCGCGGACTTCTTCGTCTTCTCCGGCCACAAGGTCTTCGGCCCCACCGGCATCGGAGCGCTGTGGGGCCGGCGGGAGGTGCTGGAGGACATGCCGCCCTGGCAGGGCGGGGGCAACATGATCGCCGACGTCACCTTCGAGAAGACGGTCTACCAGCCCCTGCCCAATACCTTCGAGGCGGGCACCGGCAACATCGCGGACGCCGTGGGCCTGGGCGCGGCCATCGACTACGTCGGGCGCATCGGCATCGAGGCGATCGCGCGCTACGAGCACGAGCTGCTGGAGTACGGCATGCGCGCGCTGGGCAGCGTGCGCGGCGTGCGCCTCATCGGCACCGCCGCAGACAAGGCGAGCGTGATGTCGTTCGTGCTGGCCGGACACACGACCGCCGAGGTGGGCGATGCGCTCAACCGGGAAGGCATCGCGGTGCGCACGGGCCACCATTGCGCGCAGCCCATCCTGCGCCGCTTCGGCGTGGAGGCCACCGTACGGCCCTCGCTGGCGTTCTACAACACCTTCGAGGAGATCGACCGCCTGGTCGGCGTGGTGGAGCGCCTGTCCGCCCGGCGCTGAGGGCGCCGGTGCCCCGTGAATGCGCGCTTGCCTGACAGGCGTGCCTGCCATGGGGCGTGATGATGGAAACCGTCGCGCTGGCCGATGGCACAGCGCGCGTCCGTTTCCGTCGCCATCCCCTACCTCAAGGAGTCTCCATGAGCCAATACACCATCGCCGTCCTCGTGGGCAGCCTGCGCAAGGATTCGTTCAACCGCCGCATGGCCGATGCCCTGGCCAGGCTGGCGCCGCCCGATTTCACGCTCACCCAGGTGCGCATCGACGACCTGCCGCTCTACAACCAGGACGACGACGGCCACCAGAGCGAATCCGTGCTGCGGCTGAAGTCCGAAATATCCAAGGCCCAGGGCCTGCTGTTCGTCACGCCCGAGTACAACCGCTCCATCCCGGGCGTGCTCAAGAACGCCATCGACCATGCATCCCGCCCTTATGGCCAGAGCGTCTGGGGCGGCAAGCCGGCAGGCGTGATCGGGGTGTCCGTCGGTGCCATCGGCACCGCGCTCGCCCAGCAGCACCTGCGCAACGTGCTGGCCTACCTCGATGTCCCTACGCTAGGCCAGCCCGAGGCCTTCATCCAGGCCAAGGACGGCCTGTTCGCCGACGACGGCGGCATCGGTGAGTCGAGCCGGCAGTTCATCCAGACCTGGATGGACAAGTACGCGGCCTGGGTGCGCCGCCACGCGCAGGCCTGACAAGGGCTTGCAGATGCCTGCCCGCAGGCCGCAGCGCCGTGTTCAGGCCGCTTCGGCCAGCGCAGCGGCAGGTGCCGCGGCATGCGCCTGGATGTCGGCATCGGCGCTCGAGAGCGCCTGGGCGCGGGCGTCCGGGCCCATGGCCACGCCTTCGGCACGCACGAAGCGCACGTCGGTAACGCCGAAGAAGCCGAACACCGTCTGCAGGTAGCTTTCCTGGTGCTCCAGCGCCCGGCCGGCATCGCTCGTGGAATACACGCCGCCGCGCGACGACACCACGATCACCGTCTTGCCTTGCGCCAGGCCCTCGGGGCCGTTGGCGCCGTAGCGGAACGTGCGGCCGGGCTGGGCGATGCGGTCGATCCAGGCCTTGAGCTGCGTGGGGATGCCGAAGTTGTAGAAGGGCGCGCCGACCACGACCACATCGGCCGCGAGGAACTGGCTCACCAGCGTCTCGGACACGGCGTTCTCACGCTGCTGCGACTCGCTCAGCCCGTCGGTCTGCCCCGTGCGGGGAGCCATCGCGTCCATGGTGAAATGCCCCGGTGCCTGCGCCACGAGATCGAGGTATTGCACCTCGGTGCCGGGGTGGGCGGCCACCCAAGCGGCCACGGTCTTGGCCGTCAGCTGGCGCGAAACGGATGCGTTGCCGGTGATGGCGGAATCGATGTGCAGCAGTCGCATGGTTTTCTCCTGGTGTCGGGTAAGTGGGCCACACCATGTGGCGTTGATTGGATTGTGCGGCGGTGTGGATGCATTGATAAGGCAGAGCATTTACGATAGATCGTTCCATCCATGAGACGATGAACAGGGAGCCATGGCCATGCAAGACCTGAACGACATGCTGTATTTCGCCGAAGTGGTGGAGCGGGGCGGCTTTGCTGCCGCGGGCCGTGCCCTCGGCATCCCGAAATCCCGGCTGTCGCGGCGTGTGTCCGACCTCGAGGCGCAACTGGGCGTGCGGCTGCTGCAGCGCACCACCCGCAAGCTGTCGCTCACCGAGATCGGCGAGTCCTACCTGCGCCACTGCCAGGCCGTGCGGGAGGCCGCGCAGGCCGCCTCCGACGCGGTGGCCGAGGTCCAGACGGAGCCGCGCGGCACGGTGCGCGTGAGCTGCCCGGTCACGCTTGCCCAGACGGTGCTGGGCGAGTTGATGCCGATCTTCCTGGAGCGCCATCCCCAGGTGCGGGTGGAGATGCAGGTCACCAACCGGGCCGTCGATCTGGTGGAAGAGGGCGTGGACGTGGCCCTGCGCGTGCGGCCCAACCTGGACGACAGCGGCAGCATGGTCGTCAAGCGGCTCGACGATGCCCGGCAGGTGCTGGTGGCCAGCCCCGCACTGCTGGCCCGGCAGGGCACGCCGGCCAGCGTGGCCGGGCTGGCGCGGCTGGACAGCATGGCCATGTCCGCCATGGACGGCCGCTCCAGCCTGCGGCTGGTCGGGCCGGAGGGCCAGGAAGAGGTGGTGCAGCTCACTCCCAGGTACGTAGCGGACGACCTGCTTACCCTCAAGTTCGCCGCGCTCGCCGGCACCGGCCTGTGCTGGCTGCCCGACTACATGTGCCAGGCCGAACTGGGTGAGGGCCGCCTGGTGCGCATCCTGCCCGGCTGGTCCACCCCGCGCGGCGTGGTGCACGCCGTGTTCCCGTCGCGCCGCGGCCTGGCCCCGGCCGTGCGACGCTTCCTGGACTTCCTCGGCGAGACCGTTCCCGGGCACAACGAGGTGGTCTGCCGGCGCGGCGATACGCGCACTGCCTGATCCCCTGCGCGCGCTGCATTACACGCGCTTTACACACGTGCCGTACACTGTTTCGTAACTGATCGGTCACTTTGTGGACTCTTCGGTAAATCACGTACGCGCAGCGATATCCCTGGCGCTGGGATTGCAGGGGCCGCAAGTCCCGCCGCGCGTGTGCTCCCCCTGCTACGCAGGGCCTTCGTTGCCGTCCCTCCGTCCACCCATGAACACCGCTGCTTCCGCGTCCCCGGTGACGTTCCACGTTCCTCCGCAATCCATCCGCTGGCGCCGGCTGTGGCTGGCCTTCATGCTCCTGGGGCTGGCGCTCAGCGGCGCTGTCGCGTCCGTCCTTCCCGTCTCCGCCGGCTGGGAAAACGGCCTGCTGGAAGATGCACAGGTGGTCCTGCTGCTGGCGGGTGCCTGCATGGCCGTGCTGGTCGCCCGCGGGCGCATGGCAGGCCCGGTGGCCAAAGGGCTCGCGCTGGCCTCGGCGCCGGTCTGGTGCCTGATGGCGGCACGTGAATTGAGCTGGGGCGCCGCGCTGCTGCCCCCGATAGGCTTCTCTGCAGAAGGGCCGGTCTATTCCTCCTCGGTGCTCTGGTACAAGCCCGCGGTGGCCCCGTTGGCGCTCCTCGTGCTCGCGTGGTGCGCCTGGGTGCTCCTGCGTTCGCGGGTCCTGCAGGCTGTGCCCGCATTGCTGCGCTCCCGGCAATTCGCATGGCCGGAACTGGCCATCCTGCTGCTGGCCGCCGCGCTCAGCACCTATGCCGAAGGGCATCTGGGCATTCCGGTGCCTGGCTTCCTGCAGGGCCGGGCCGTGGTCGTGGAGGAATGGGCGGAACTGTTCGCCTACCTTGCCCTGGTGGCGGCCCAAGGGCAAGTGCTGCTGCTGCTGTGGCATGCGGGTGACCGTCGCCGGCCTGTCTGAATAGATGAGATATTCATAAATTCAGAACCAGATATTCGTTTGGGTTTTATAGCTGCCCCGCCAGAATCGCTCCATTCATGCATGCAAAGGAGCGATGCCCATGGCTGCAGCAGTCCCCCACAGCGAACCTCCGTGTCGGCAGTGCCACTGCCATCCCTTGGCGGCGGCGTCGGCCCTGCGGACGTATCCTCCCGTGCGGGGGCTGCCATGACCGGCTCGGACCGTTCCATCATCGTGGTGCCGGGCTGGCGCGACTCCGGTCCCGGCCATTGGCAGACTCTCTGGGCCGACCGCCTGCCCGGGGCGCGCAGGGTCGTGCAGGACGACTGGATCACCCCGACGCGCGAAGCCTGGGTGCGGACCCTGGAGCGCACCGTGCTGGAGGCACCCCACCCGGTGGTTATCGTCGCACACAGCCTGGGCTGCATCGCATCGGCGCACATGGGCCCGCAGGCCCGCTCCCGCGTGACCGGTGCCCTGCTGGTGGCGCCCGCCGATCCGGAGCGCCGGGCCGTGCTCAGCGATTTCGCGCCCGTGCCCTATGCACCCTTGCCCTATCGCAGCATCCTGGTGGCCAGCAGCAACGATCCGTATTGCCCCATCCGCCTGGCCGGCGCCTACGCCCGGGCCTGGGGCAGCGAATTCGTGCGGCTGCAGCAGGCAGGGCACATCAACGTGGATTCGGGCCACGGCGAGTGGCCGCTCGGCTGGGCCCTGCTGCACTCCCTGGCGGAAGACGTGGCCTGGGGCCCGGGCGGCGGCCTGGAGCCGGTGCGCTCGGCCGCGTGACAGGCAAGGCTCCATCCGTTGGTTCTTTATGCGCCATGCTGATTAATTAACAAAAATCTATTCTTTTGAGTTGGAAGAGGTGGCGTTCACAATGGGTTGCATTCACAGACAACCTGGGTGACGCACACATGAATTCCCGGACGAGACTCAAGACCCTCCTGGCCGCCCTGGCCCTTGCCGCCACGGCAGGCGTGGCGTCCGCGCAGACGACCACGCTGCTCAATGTTTCCTATGACGTCGCCCGGGAGTTCTACAAGGACTACAACCAGGCCTTCGTCGCCCACTACAAGAAGACCACCGGCAAGGACGTGCGCATCGACCAGGCCCACGGCGGCTCCAGCGCCCAGGCCCGCGCGGTGAACGACGGCCTCGCGGCCGACGTGGTCACGTTCAACACCACCACCGACATCGATTTCCTCGCCAGTAACGGCGTGGTCGCGAAGGACTGGGCGAAGAAATTCCCCAACGACGCCTCGCCCACCACCTCCACCATGCTGTTCCTGGTGCGCAAGGGCAACCCGAAGAACATCAAGGACTGGGACGACCTGGTCAAGCCCGGCGTGCAGGTGGTCGTGGTGAACCCCAAGACGGGCGGCAATGGCCGCTATGCCTACCTGGCCGCCTGGGGCGCCGTGCGCGAAAAGGGCGGTACCGACGCGCAGGCGGCAGACTTCGTCGGCAAGCTCTACAAGAACGTGCCGGTGCTGGGCAAGGGCGGCCGCGACGCGACCAGCATCTTCCTGCAGCGCAACACGGGCGACGTGCTCATCACGTTCGAATCCGAGGTGCTGTCCATCGAGCGCGAGTTCGGCAAGGGCAAGGTCGATGCCGTCTATCCCTCGGTGAGCGTGGTGGCCGAAAATCCTGTCGCCGTGGTGGAGCGCACCGTGGCCAAGAAGGGCACGGGCGAGCTCGCCAAGGCCTACCTGGATTACCTCTATTCCGACGAAGGCCAGGAAATTGCCGCCCAGCACGCCCTGCGTCCCCGCTCGGAAGCCGTGCTCAAGAAGCATGCCGACGTCTTCAAGCCGGTCAGGCAATTCACCGTTGCCAAGTACTTCGGGTCGCTGGGTGAAGCGCAGAAGGTGCACTTCAACGACGGCGGCCAGTTCGACAAGCTCTACACCCCCGGCGGCCGCTGATCCATGGGCGCGGCCATTCCTTCCCCGGGCGCCCGGGCGCCCGCGACCGGCCGTGCCCGGAGCGGCGGCGCCCGCCGCGTGCTGCCCGGCTTCGGGCTCACGCTGGGCTACACGCTCTTCTACCTGAGCATCATCGTGCTCATCCCGCTTTCGGCGCTGCTGTTCAAGACCTTCACGCTGACCTGGGACCAGTTCTGGACGGCCATCAGCGCGCCGCGGGTGCTGGCGTCGTACCGGCTCACGTTCGGTGCGTCCTTCCTGGCGGCGCTGGTGAATCTCGTGTTCGGCCTGCTGATCGCCTGGGTGCTGGTGCGCTACCGCTTTCCCGGCAAGAAGATCGTCGATGCGCTGGTCGACCTGCCGTTCGCGCTGCCGACCGCCGTGGCGGGCATCTCGCTCACCGCGCTGCTGGCCGGCAACGGCTGGGTGGGGCAGTACCTGGAGCCGCTCGGCATCCAGCTCGCGTTCAAGCCCGCCGGCGTGGTCATCGCCCTGATCTTCATCGGCCTGCCTTTCGTGGTCCGCACCGTTCAGCCCGTGCTGGAGGACGCCGAGAAGGAGCTCGAGGAAGCCGCCACCAGCCTGGGCGCGACCCGGTGGCAGATCTTCACCAAGGTCATCCTTCCTTCCATCACGCCCGCGCTGCTGACCGGTTTCGCCATGGCCTTCGCGCGCGCGGTGGGGGAATACGGCTCGGTGATCTTCATCGCCGGCAACATGCCCATGGTGTCCGAGATCACGCCCCTCATCATCATCGGCAAGCTGGAGCAATACGACTATGCCGGCGCCACGGCCGTGGCCGTGGTGATGCTGGTCATTTCCTTCGCGCTGCTTTTCATCATCAACGCGCTGCAGGCCTGGCAACGCAAAAGCACATGAATCCGACACGTACCGTCCGCCGAGCCCAGGCCGGCACCACCGAAGCCCCCTGGGTCCGCTGGACGCTGATCGGGATCGCGCTGGCCTTCCTGCTGCTGTTCCTCGTGCTGCCGCTCGCGGCGGTGTTCACCGAGGCGCTGAGCAAGGGCGTCAGCGCCTACCTGGATGCGCTGCGCGAGCCCGATGCCTGGTCCGCCATCCGCCTGACGCTCATCACGGCCGCCATCGCGGTGCCGCTCAACCTCGTCTTCGGCGTGGCGGCGGCCTGGGCCATCGCCAAGTACGAGTTCCGCGGCAAGGCCTTCCTCACCACGCTGGTGGACCTGCCGTTCTCCGTCTCGCCCGTGGTCGCCGGCCTGGTCTATGTGCTCATGTTCGGCGCCAACGGCTGGCTGGGCCCGTGGCTGGCCGCGCACGACATCAAGATCATCTTCGCCGTGCCGGGCATCGTGCTGGCGACCGTGTTCGTCACGTTCCCCTTCATCGCGCGTGAACTCATTCCCCTGATGCAGGCCCAGGGCAGCGACGAGGAGCAGGCCGCGATCGTGCTGGGCGCGAGCGGCTGGCAGACCTTCTGGCACGTGACGTTGCCCAACATCAAGTGGGGACTGCTGTACGGCGTGATCCTGTGCAATGCGCGCGCCATGGGCGAGTTCGGCGCCGTGTCGGTGGTCTCGGGGCATATCCGTGGGCAGACCAACACCATCCCGCTGCACGTCGAGATCCTCTACAACGAGTACCAGTCCGTCGCGGCCTTCGCGGCGGCCTCGCTGCTGGCCCTGCTGGCACTGGTCACCCTGGTGATCAAGACCTTCGCCGAGTGGCGCAGCGAGCAGGAGCGCAAGGCCGCCGCGCAGCTTCCGCCCGAGCGGCCCACCCCCATCCCTGCCGCCGCGCCCGTGGCGCCGGGCGTGCCTGCCGCTTCCGCCACGACGACCCGCTGACCCAGGACCGGGAGACACACATGAGCATCGAAATCCGCAACATCAGCAAGCAGTTCGGCGACTTCCAGGCCCTGCGGGACGTGAGCCTGGACATCCAGTCCGGCGAGCTCATCGCGCTGCTCGGGCCTTCGGGCTGCGGCAAGACCACGCTGCTGCGCATCATCGCGGGGCTGGAGACGCCCGACACCGGCAGCATCCACTTCTCGGGGGAAGACACGACCGACGTGCATGTGCGCGACCGGGGCGTGGGCTTCGTGTTCCAGCACTACGCGCTGTTCCGGCACATGACGGTGTTCGAGAACGTGGCGTTCGGCCTGCGCGTGAAGCCGCGCTCCGAGCGCCCGTCCGAGGCGCAGATCCGCCAGAAGGTGACGGACCTGCTCAAGCTCGTGCAGCTCGACTGGCTGGCCGACCGCCATCCCTCGCAGCTGTCCGGCGGGCAGCGCCAGCGCATTGCCCTGGCGCGCGCGCTCGCCGTGGAGCCCAAGGTGCTGCTGCTGGACGAACCCTTCGGCGCGCTGGACGCCAAGGTGCGCAAGGAACTGCGCCGCTGGCTGCGCCGGCTGCACGACGAACTGCATGTGACCTCGATCTTCGTCACGCACGACCAGGAAGAAGCGCTGGAGGTGGCCGACCGCGTGGTGGTGATCAACCAGGGCCGCATCGAGCAGAGCGGTTCCCCCCAGGAGGTCTGGGACCAGCCGGCGAGCCCCTTCGTCTATGGCTTCCTGGGCGACGTGAACCTGTTCCACGGCCGGGCGCACGAAGGCCTGGTGCACGTGGAGGGCATGGCCATCGATTCGCCCGAGCATGCCTCCGCCCAGAATGCCGCCGCCTTCGCCTACGTGCGCCCCCACGACCTGGACGTGGAGCGCTATTCACCAGGGCAGGGCGTGGGCGCCGACGGCCGTCCCCGCGGCATCGTGGCGCAGCTGTCCCGCGCCATCGTGGTGGGCCCGATCGCGCGCCTGGAACTTATCCCGGATACCGATCACAAATCAGCGGACAATGCGGAGCCCGAAGCCCTGATCGAAGCGCAGATACCGGCGCAGCAGTTCCGGGAGGCGGGATTCAGGGAGGGTGAAACGCTGGTGGTGACGCCGCGCCGCGCCCGCGTTTTTCTGGACCACGCCGCGGGCATCTGACACGCTGCATCCTTGCCGGATGCCGCCTGCGGCGCCCGGGTTTTCAAGGACAAGGATTCCATGGTTTCGAACTGGTTGGATGCCGCACCGCGCCGCGTGCTGGCCCTCATCTCCGCGGCCTGCATCGCGATGCTCGCCTTCGGCATGTACCTGCAGCACGTGGTCGGCCTCGAGCCGTGTCCCATGTGCATCGTGCAGCGCTACGCGCTCATCGGCGTGGCGGTGTTCACGGGCCTGGGCAGCCTGCGCAGCGGCCGCGGCTGGTGGATGAGCTGGGGCGTGCTGGCGCTGCTGCTGTCCGGATTCGGCGCCTTCGTGGCGGCGCGCCAGAGCTGGCTGCAGTGGTATCCGCCCGAGATCGCCACCTGCGGGCGCGACTTCTACGGGATGATCGAGAACTTCCCGATCAGCCGCGCCATTCCCATGATCTTCCGCGGCTCCGGCGACTGCGCCGCCATCGACTGGACCTTCCTGGGGGGCAGCATCGCGAACTGGTCCTTCGTCTGCTTCGTCGTGATGGCCCTGGTGCTTGTGGTGATGCTGGTGCGTGCTCCGCGCCGCAGCCGCGGCGGTTTTTCCGCAGCCTGAGCTTTTCCGGGCTGCTGGATCCTGCGGCCCCCGTGCACTGGCAGCGCGCCCTGTCGGGCGCGGTCGGAAGCCTTCAAGCGGCGCGGTCGCGTGCCTGTCCGGGCGGGAAGTAATGCACGTCCTGTCCCTCGCGCCACGCCGGGGCCTTGTGCATCACCTGTTCGAAGAGTGCTCCGCTTTCCCATGCCGCCAGCCATGCCTGCAGGCGCGGCCAGGGCCGGGAGCCCCAGGCCGTGCGGTCGATGGCCGCGTACTGGCGCACGAAGGGCATGAGCGCCACATCGGCCAGCGAGCCGCGGCTTCCGCACAGGAAGTCACCACGTGCCAGCCTGTCCTCCAGGCCTTCGAGCCATTCCCGGGCCTGTGACTGCGCCGCTCCGGATGGCACTTCCGGATGGCGTTCTGGGTATTTGCACCGGTCCAGCGCCTGCTTGAACGGGCCGTCGCAGGAGGCGATCAGCGCCTCCACGTCGCCCGGCTCGCCCGCCTGCAGCCAGCCCGCAGGGTCATGCTGCGCCAGTGCCCACCGCATGATGTCCAGGCTCTGCTCCAGCACCCGGCCGCCGGGCAGTACCAGGACGGGCACCGTGCCTTTGGGCGATGCCGCGAGCAGGGCGGCCGGCTTGTCGCGCAGCACCACCTCCCGCCATTCGCAGCGCTGCCCGCTGGCAGCGATCGCCATGCGTGCCCGGATGGCATACGGGCACCGGCGGAAGCTGTAGAGCACCGGCAGGGATGCGTCGGCTTCCGCGGGCCCCGTACCATGGTCTTGGGCTGCGGAGCCTGCGACCGGGCCGGCACGGGGCGGCGTCGGCAGGCGGGCGCCCAGGTGCTCCGTGCCGCGCTCCCGGGCCAGGGCCATCTGCCGCTCCCGCTCGGCCAGCGCGCGCTCTTCCTCCGCGGGCCGCGTGCCGCGGCAGTGCGGGCACCGCACGCCCGGCAGGTAGTCGGGCGAGGCCAGGTCCTGCGGGCCGAGCGGCATGCGGCAGGACCGGCACAGGTGCCGGTGCGTTCCGGGCACGAGGCCATGGGACACGGAGACCCGTTCGTCGAAGACGAAGCAGTCGCCTTCCCAGCGGCTGCCTTCGGCGGGTACGTCTTCCAGGTACTGCAGGATGCCGCCTTCGAGGTGATAGACCTCGCCGAATCCCTGCATGCGCAACAGCGCCGTGGATTTTTCGCAGCGGATGCCGCCGGTGCAGAACATCGCCACGCGCGGCTTGCCGGCCAGCAGGCCGCCGGGCGCGGTCTGCGCCTCCACCCAGGCGGGGAATTCGGTAAAGCTCCGGGTCCCGGGCCGCACCGCGCGCGTGAAGCTGCCGATGGCGCTTTCGTAGCCGTTGCGCACGTCGATCACCACCACCTCGGGATCGTCGATGAGCGCGTTCCAGTCCCCGGGCTGCACATAGGTGCCGGCATCGCGGGCCGCATCCACGCCGGGTACGCCCAGGGTGACGATCTCGCGCTTGACCCGTACGCGCATGCGGTAGAAGGGCATGCGGTCGCCCCAGGCTTCCTTGTGCCGCAGGGCGGCCAGCGGCGGCTGGGCACGCAGCATGGCCAGCACGGCGCTCACTCCCTCCGCCGTACCGGCGATGGTGCCGTTCACGCCTTCCGGGGCCAGCAGCAGCAGGCCGCGCACCCCATGGCGGTCGCATTCGGCCTGCAGGGGGCCGCGCAGTGCCTCGCAGTCGGGCAGCGTCGCGAAGTGGTAGAGGGCGGCAGTCAGGATCTGGGACATGGGGCGGGGATGATAAGGCGGGGCTACGGCCCCACGGCCGGGGACGCCGGCGGCTCCATGGGCGCGCCGCTCACGGCGCAGGCGTGCAGCAGCCATTCCCGGAAGGCCGTGAGTGCGGGTGACGCTGCGCGCGACCGCAGGCGCGTGAGCCAGTAGGCCCCGAGCGCGATCTCGTGGTTGAACGGCCGCACCAGCCGGCCCTGGCGCAACTCGCGCTCGAACAGGCGTGCGGGCAGCAGGGCCGCGCCCGCGCCCTGGGCCGCCGCTTCGGCGAGGGCCAGGGAGGAGTCGAATACCGTACCCCGCACCACCGGGCAGGCCACGCCCGCGGCACCGAACCAGGCGGCCCATTCATCGGCGCGGTACGAGCGCAGCAGCGACTCCCGCGCCAGGTCGGACGGCGCGCGCAGCCGGGCGGCGAGCGCGGGCGAGCACATGGGCGTGAGGGGCGCTTCGAGCAGGCGGTCCGACTCCGTGCCGTGCCAGGCGCCGTCGCCGAAGCGGATAGCACAGTCCAGCCCTTCGCCCGCAAGGTCCACCCGGTTGTTGTTGGTGAGCAGGCGCAGGTCCACGAATGGACACTGCTGCTGGAACGCCTGCAGCCGCGGCAGCAGCCATCCCACGGCGAAGGTGCCCACGGCGCCCACGGTGAGCACCTCGCGCGGGCGCGTGTCGCTGCACTGCGCCAGCGCGCGCTCGATGCGGCCGAATGCGTCCGCCAGCGCCGGCAGCAGCGCCAGCCCTTCATCGGTGAGCGCCAGCCCGCGCGGCAGCCGGCGGAACAGCGGTTTGCCCAGGCGCTCTTCGAGATTGCGGATGTGCTGGCTGACCGCGGTCTGCGTCACATGCAGCTCTTCCGCCGCGCGGGTGAGGTTCAGATGCCGCGCCGAGACTTCGAACGCCCGCAGGGCATTGAGCGGCAGGTGCATGGATCGAGGGTAAAGTTTTTCTGGGGGAAGACGCCAATTATTGTCGATGGTCACCGGCCGTGCGGGCCGATATCGTTGCGGCCATTGTTCAATGATGGAGTGACGAGATGGCAATGCTGAGAAGGACGTGGATGGTGGCGGCAGTGTGTGGGGCGGCGGCCCCGTGGGCACCTGAAGCTTGGGCCGAGGGCAAGAAATCCATGGGGTCCGGTGCGGGCGCGTTCGCCCGTGCAGTGCAGGAGGTCGAGGCGTCAGTCGGAGGCCGCCTGGGCGTGGCGCTGCTCGACGTGGCCACAGGGCGGCAGGACGCACACCGGGGCGATGAGCGGTTTCCCCTGTGCAGCACCTTCAAGCTGGTGCTGGCGGCCCATGTGCTGCGGCGCGTGGACCAGGGACAGGAACGGCTGGACCGTCGCATTACCTATCGCAAGTCCGACCTGATGGAGTACTCGCCCGCGACGGAACGCCACGTGGATGGCGATGGCATGACCGTGGAGCAACTGTGCGAGGCGGCCGTCACGCTCAGCGACAACACGGCCGCCAACCTGCTGCTGGGCACGCAGGGCGGGCCGCTCGCGCTGACAGCGTGGCTGCGGTCGCTGGGCGATTCCCAGACCCGGCTGGACCGCATGGAGCCGGCGCTCAACGACGTGCCGCCTGGGGAGGTGCGTGACACCACCACGCCCCGTGCGATGGCCCGCACCGTGTGGGCCGTCACCCAGGGGGAAGCGCTTTCCGCTGCGGCGCGTGCACGGATGCTCGCCTGGCTCGTGGGCAACCGCACTGGCGACCGGCGACTGCGGGCCGGTATGCCCGAAGGCTGGCGCGTCGGCGAAAAAACGGGCACCGGCCCGCGCGGGACCAGCAACGACATCGGCCTGTTCTGGCCGCCGGACCGCGATGCGGTGATGGTGAGCTGCTACCTGACGGGCAGTCCTGCGCCTGCGGAGCAGCGCGATGCTGCGCTGGCCCGTGTCGGCGCGCTGGCCGCACGCTGGGCCCTGGAGGGCACAGCCCCGGCAGTCAAGGGCTGACCGTCCACCCTGGACGACTTCAGAGCGTTTTCACCAGCACCTGGCTGCGGCGGTCCCAGTTGTATTTCTTCTTGCGGGCCTCCGGCAGCCATTCCGGATCCACGGGCTGGAAGCCGCGCTTGATGAACCAGTGCATCGTGCGGGTGGTGAGCACGAACAGGCTCTTCAGGCCCATGGCGCGGGCACGCTGCTCGATGCGCTTGAGCAGCTTTTCCCCGTCGCCCGTGCCCTGGCTCTGCGGCGACACCGTGACGGCGGCCATCTCGGCGGTGCCGGCTTCCGGGTATGGGTAGAGCGCGGCACAGCCGAAGATCACGCCGTCGTGCTCGATGATCGTGTAGTTGGCGACGTCGCGCTCGATCTCGGTGCGGTCGCGCTTGACCAGCGTTCCGTCCTTCTCGAACGGCTCGATGAGCTGCAGGATGCCGCCCACGTCGTCGGGCGTGGCCTCGCGCAGTTCCTCGAGCTTTTCGTCCACCACCATGGTGCCGATGCCGTCGTGCACGTAGATTTCCAGCAGCAGCGCGCCGTCCACCGCGAACGGGATGATGTGGCTGCGCTCCACGCCGTTGTGGCAGGCCTTCACGCAGTGCTGCAGGTAGAACGCCGTGTCCGTCGGCTTCTGCCCCGGGGGCACGCGGGCCAGCATCTGCCGGGCCTGCGCCAGAGGCAGTTCGGTGTCGATCGGGTTGTCCTCGCTCTCGGGCTGCTCGGGATCGGTGCGGATGCCCGGCACCTCGCAGACGAAGACGAGCTTGTCTGCCTTGAGCGCGATGGAGACGGACGTCGCCACTTCCTCCATCGTGAGGTTGAAAGCCTCGCCGGTGGGCGAGAAGCCGAACGGCGATATCAGCACCAGCGCATCCATCTCCAGCGACCGGCGAATGCCCGCCACGTCCACCTTGCGCACCAGCCCCGAATGCTTGAAGTCCACGCCGTCCACGATGCCCACGGGGCGCGCGGTGATGAAGTTGCCCGAGATCACGCGCACGGTCGAGCCCGCCATGGGCGTGTTGGGCAGGCCCTGGCTGAATGCGGCCTCGATCTCGTAGCGCAGTTGCCCGGCTGCCTCCTGCGCGCAGTCCAGCGCCACCGAATCCGTGATGCGGATGCCGTGCGAATACCGCGCCGCATGCCCCTTGGCCGCCAATTGCTCGTTCACCTGCGGGCGGAAGCCGTGCACCAGCACGATCTTCACTCCCATGGCCTGGATCATCGCCAGGTCCTGCGCGATCGCCTGCAGCTTGCCGGCCGCGATCGCTTCGCCCGTGAGCGCGATCACGAACGTCTGGTGGCGGAACTTGTGGATGTAGGGCGCCACCGACCGGAACCAGGGCACGAAGGTGAAATTGAAGACAGCGGACATGGCGGGAAGATGAAGGGGCGGGGCCGGGCTCCTGCGCGGTAGGGCAGGCAGTGGTTGTCGGGGAGGCGGGCGCCGTGCGGTGCGCGCCGGATTATCGTCGCCAGCGCGCAGGGCTGAAAGGCGCGATGTCGATCTCTGGCGGGCAGCCGTCCAGCAGCTGCGCCACCACGCGGCCCGTGCGTGCCGACGAGCCCAGCCCGACATGGCCGTGCCCGTAGGCGTGGACCACGTCCGCGCAACCCGTCGCCGGGCCGATGCAGGGCAGGCCATCGCTGGTGCTCGGGCGCCGGCCCAGCCAGAACCGGGCGCCGCTTTCCAGCACGGGGCGCGGCAGGGCGGGGTAGAGCGCGAACAGGTGCTCCAGCAGGATGCGCGCGCGGCGCCAGTCGGGCGCGGCCTGCAGCCCGGCGATCTCCACCTGGCCCGCCACGCGCAGGCCATGCTCCATCTGGTGGACGATGAGCTTGCGGTCCATCACCATGGTGGATGTGCGTGGCCCCGGCGGCGGCGCTTCGCCCGGCCGGGCGCGCACATCCAGCATCGCGTGGTATCCGCGTTCGGTATCGAGCCACACCCGGTCACCCGCGTCGCGGGCCAGGGGGAGGGAATAGGCTCCGGCCGCGATCACCGCGGCATCGCACGGCACGTCGCCCGCGTCAGTCCGGACGGCAACCAGGCGGCCCGATGCGATGTGCAGGCCGGTGGCCCGCGCGGCGACGCGGCGCGCACCCAGGGACTGGGCATGCGCGGCCAGTGCCTCCAGATAGGCGCCGGGGTTCGCGCAGTGGCCCGCCTCATCGACACGCACGCCGAAGCCATAGTCCGGTGCCAGCGCGGGCTCCTGCGCGCGCAGCTCGCCGGCTTCCAGCGTCCGGAAGGCAATGCCTTCCTCGCCACGCAGGCGCCAGCCGAGTGCGTCGGCCTCGAAGTCCGCACGCGAGCGATAGACATGCAGCAGGCCCCGCTGCGCGACCAGGTGCGGCACGCCGGCGTCAGCAGCCAGCCGCGCGTGCAGCGCTGGCGCGTCCCGCAGCAGTTGACGCAGTGCATGCGCGGTGCGGGCCACCCGGGCCGGCGTGCGCCCGGAGCGCAGGAACCGCCAGAGCCAGGGCAGGGCGCGGGGCAGGTAGCCCCAGCGCACGGTGAGCGGACCCTGCGGGTCCAGCAGATAGCCCGGCAGCTGCTTCCACATGCCCGGGCCGGACGGTGGGAGGATGGAATGGGACGACAGCCAGCCGGCGTTGCCGTAGCTCGTCGCTTCCGGCCCGCCGGGCGCATGGGGATCGAGCAGCGTCACGGAGCGGCCGGTGCGCAGGATCTCGATCGCGCATGCCGTGCCCACGATGCCTGCGCCGATCACGGCGACATGGCGCCGCCGGCCGGCCTGGACCGGCATCGGGAATGCGGGTGAAGAGATGGAGAGTTCAGGGGAGAGGGGGACGGGCATCGCAGCGCAGCAAGGGACTGTTGGGTGTCCCGGTGCTGTCATTGTCCACGGAATCGGTGTGGCGCCGCCGCCTGGGAAAGGCCTGGCGGCGGCGCGCGGGGCTTCAGCCGTCCCAGCCGCTGCGCAGCGCGTGCTGCAGTGCCATGCGGTCGGCGCGGCGCTGCGCGCCCTGGCTGCGGATGTGGCGTCCTCCGCCGCCGCCCAGGCTGCGCGCCGCCAGGGCGCGCGCGACGGGGTTGCGGGGTGGCGCGCTGGCCTCGACATGCAGCGCGATCGGCTGCTTCATGCGGCGCAATGCCTTCACCCGGCCTGCCTCGTAGGCGCGGGAGCGTTTCTGTGCACTCATGCGTGCGGTTCCTCACAAAGAAAAAGCCCCGGCTGGACGGCCGGGGCTTCGCGTGCCTGCCACTCCATGGGAGCGCAGCGCGGCCTCGTGCCGGACGGTGTGTGAAACGGAACACACGGTCCAGCCGGGGCGTGGGGAACCGTGGTCAGTCGATGTGGTGGAACGAAAGGGTCATGGGAAAAAGCTCCTGTCCTGTGGCGTGCCGCGGCAAGGTTGCTCGTTGCCGTGGCGAAATGGGGCGGATGCGGGCCGGAGGCGGCGGCCAGGGCAGGCCGGCGCAGGCGACGCGGCGGATTTTCCCCGGTGCTGCCGCGTGCGCGCAAGGCTGCCGGATGGCCTGCGTTGCACCACGCCAACGGATCGTTCGGATAATGCGGGTCTCTATGACAGGTTCCGCGCCCCCGAAATCCCCCATCCCCCAGCCCGCCCCGTCCGCACCGCCACGCCGTGAGGTCCCGGCCCCGGCGGCACCGCTGCGCATCGAGTTCCCGCCCGGCCTGCCGGTCTCGGGCAAGCGCGAAGAGATCATGGCCGCCATGCAGGCGCACCAGGTCATCATCGTCTGCGGCGAGACCGGCTCGGGCAAGACCACGCAGCTGCCCAAGATCGCGCTGGCGCTCGGTCGCGGCAAATGCAATGCCAGGCCGGGCGAGAAGGGGCGACTGATCGGCCACACGCAGCCGCGGCGGATCGCGGCCAGCAGCGTTGCCAAGCGCATCGCCGAAGAGTTGCAGACCCCTCTCGGCGACGTCGTGGGCTACAAGGTGCGCTTCCAGGACCGCCTGTCGCGCGATGCCTCCGTCAAGCTGATGACGGACGGCATCCTGCTGGCCGAGACGCAGACCGACCCGCTGCTGACGGCCTACGACACGATCATCATCGACGAGGCGCACGAACGCAGCCTGAACATCGACTTCCTGCTGGGCTACCTCCGCCAGATCCTGCCGCGCCGGCCCGACCTGAAAATCGTGGTCACCTCGGCCACGATCGACGCGGAGCGCTTCGCCAGGCATTTCGAGTCGGCGAAGGGGCCTGCACCCGTCATCTACGTGTCCGGCCGCACCTTCCCGGTGGAGCAGCGCTACCGGCCCTTCGAGGAGAGCCGCGACTACGGCTTGAATGAAGCGATTGCCGACGGCGTCGATGAACTCTGGACCGGCAACGCGGCTGGCGACATCCTCGTCTTCCTGCCCGGCGAGCGCGAGATCCGGGAGGCCGCGGACCACCTGCGCAAGCACCTCTCGCACCAGCCGGTGATGCGCGGCGCCGAAGTGCTGCCGCTATTCGCGCGCCTCTCGCAGGCCGAGCAGGACCGCATCTTCGAAGGCCACACCGGCCGCCGCATCGTGCTGGCGACCAACGTGGCCGAAACCTCGCTCACGGTGCCGGGCATCCGCTACGTGATCGACGCCGGCACCGCACGCGTCAAGCGCTACAGCTTCCGCAGCAAGGTCGAGCAGCTGCTGATCGAGCCGGTGAGCCAGGCGGCGGCCAACCAGCGGGCCGGCCGCTGCGGCCGGGTGGCCAACGGCATCTGCATCCGCCTCTACGACGAACCGGATTTCAACGGCCGGCCGCGCTTCACCGATCCGGAAATCCTGCGCTCCTCGCTCGCGGGCGTGATCCTGCGCATGAAGTCGCTGCACCTGGGCGACGTGGCCCAGTTCCCGTTCATCGAGGCGCCCTCGGGCCGCGCCATCGCCGACGGCTACCAGCTGCTGGCCGAACTGGGCGCGGTGGACGATGCCAATGAACTCACGCCCATGGGCGTGGAACTATCGCGCCTGCCGCTCGATCCGCGCGTGGGCCGCATGATCCTGGAGGCGCGCGACCGCCAGGCACTGGACGAAGTGCTGGTGATCGCCTCGGCCCTGTCGGTGCAGGACGTGCGCGACCGGCCGCTCGAGGCCCAGCAGCAGGCCGACCAGGCGCATGCCAAGTTCGACGACGAGAAGAGCGAATTCAGCGGCTACCTCAAGCTCTGGAAATGGATCAACGAAGCCCGCGGCGGCGCGCCGAGCCTGCCGTCCGCGAGGGCGCAGCGCGACGCCGCGCGCAAGGGCGCGCCTTCGCAGGCCGTGCTGCCGGTGGCGCAGCGCCAGGCGCGCGGCAGTGCCGACGCGGCCGCGCCCGCAACGGCCGCTGCAGCGTCCGTGCCGGCCCCCACGCCCACCCACAAGCTCAGCAACCGGCAGTACGAATCGCTGCTGCGCCAGAACTTCATCAGCGTGCGGCGCCTGCGCGAGTGGCGCGACATCCACACGCAGCTGCTCACGGTAGTCACCGAGCACCGCTGGCGCCTGAACATCCAGCCGGCCAGCTACGAACAGATCCACCGGTCCATGCTCGCCGGGCTGCTCGGCAACATCGGCGTGAAGAGCGAGGAAGAGGACTGGTACCTCGGCGCACGCGGCATCAAGTTCTACAGGCATCCCGGGGCGCACCTGTCGAAGAAGCCGGGGCGCTGGATTGTGGCCGCGGAACTGGTCGAGACCACGCGCCTGTTCGGGCGCGGCATCGCGGCCATCGAGCCGCAGTGGATCGAGGAAATGGGCGGCCACCTGCTCAAGAAGCAGATGCTGGACCCGCACTGGGAGCGCAAGGCAGCGCAGGTGACGGCGCTGGAGCGCGCCACGCTCTATGGCATCGTCATCTACAACAACCGGCGCGTGAACTTCGGCAAGGTGGACCCGCGCACTGCGCGGGAAATCTTCCTGCGTGAGGCGCTGGTGGGCGACCAGTGGCCGCAGGACTGGGAGCGGCGCCTGCCGTTCCTGATGGCCAACCGCAAGCTGATCGCGAAGGTGGAGGAGCTGGAGCACAAGTCGCGCCGCCAGGACGTGCTGGTGGATGAGGAGCTCATCTACGCCTTCTACGACCAGCAGGTGCCTGCCGACATCTGCACCGGCGCCGATTTCG
The DNA here is from genome assembly GCF_000687165.1 of Paracidovorax oryzae ATCC 19882. Classification (GTDB taxonomy): domain Bacteria; phylum Pseudomonadota; class Gammaproteobacteria; order Burkholderiales; family Burkholderiaceae_C; genus Paracidovorax; species Paracidovorax oryzae. The sequence continues at coordinate 50,605 of NZ_JMKU01000006.1, forward strand.
AATCCTGGTACCGCGAGGCCAGCCGCGCGAAACCGGACCTGCTCAAGCTCACGCGCGACGAATTGATGCGGCACGAGGCCGCCGGCATCACCACCAGCGCCTTCCCGCGCGTGGTGCGGCTGGGCGGGGTGGACTGCGCGGCCAGCTACCTGCACGAGCCCGGCGACCCGCGCGACGGCGTCACCGTCACGGTGCCGCTCTTCGTGCTCAACCAGGTCAGCGAAGAGCGCTGCGAATGGCTGGTGCCGGGCATGCTCAAGGACAAGATCCAGGCACTGCTCAAGAGCCTGCCGCAGCGCCCGCGCAGCCGTTTCGTGCCGCTGCCGGACAATGCCGCGCGCTTGGCCGAACTGCTCGGCACGCCCGAGCGCTTCGGGCAGGGCAGCCTGGTGGACGTGCTGCTCAAGCAGGTGCGGGACGAGACCTCGCTCGACGTGAAGCGGGCCGACTTCAAGCTCGACATGCTCAGCCCGCACCTGTTCATGAATTTCCGCGTGGTCCACGAAGACGGCCGGCAGCTCGGCCAGGGGCGCAACCTGGGCGCGCTCAAGGCCGAATGGGGCGCCAAGGCCCGGGGCGCGTTCCAGGCCCTGGCGGGGCTCAAGCTCGCAGGTTCCGCGCCGGAGACCGGGGGTGATGCGTCGCCTGCGGAAACGGCATCCGCTGTGCGACCCGGCAAGGGCGGCGCGCAGGGTTGGCCTGCGGACGGCCGTGCGGCTGCCGCCGCCGGCAAACAGGCCAGTGCCGGCCCTGTGGCCGCTCCCGCACCGGCCGCTGTTCCGGCGGGCCAGCGCTACACGGCCTGGACCTTCGGCGAACTGCCCGAGCTCATGGAGATCCGCAAGGGCGGGCAGACGCTCATCGGCTTCCCTGCACTCATCGATGGCGGTGATGCCGTGACCATCGAAGTGTTCGACGAGCCCGGCGTGGCCGCGGCGCGCCACCGCGCGGGCCTGCGCCGGCTGTTCGCGCTGCAGATCAAGGATGCGCTCAAGTACCTGGAAAAGAACATCCCGGACCTGCAGAAGATGGCTGTCGCCTACATGCCGCTGGGTACGCAGGAGGAGTTGCGCGCACAGGTCATCGACGTGGCGCTGGACCGTGCCTTCCTGGTCGATCCACTGCCCACGACCGAGACAGACTTCCAGCGCCGCGTGCAGGAGGGCCGCGGCCGGCTCACCCTGATTGCCAACGAGGTGGCGCGGCTGGCCGGGGCGATCCTGCTCGAATACGCCGCGGCGGCACGCAAGATCAAGGACACGAAAGGTGCGCCCGACGCCACGCAGGACGCGCAGCAGCAACTGCAACGGCTCATGCCGAAGAACTTCCTGGCGGTGGCGCCCTGGTCCCAGCTCACGCACTTCCCGCGCTACCTGAAGGCCATCACCCTGCGCCTGGACAAGGTGCGTGCCGATGCTGCACGCGACGCCACGCGGCTCGCGGAACTGCGCCCACAGGAGCAGCGCTACTGGCGCCTCGTGGCCGAGCGCAAGGGGCAGGTGGATGCGCGCATGCAGGAATTCCGCTGGCTGCTGGAGGAGCTGCGGGTGAGCTTCTTCGCGCAGGAGCTGCGCACGCCGCAGCCCGTGAGCGTGAAGCGCCTGGACAAGCTCTGGGCGCAGATCAACAGCTGAGGCCGTGGGCGGCGGGCCGCGGCTGAGGTCGGCCTCCTGCAGGTCATTGCAGCACGGCTTCGGCGGCGGCCCAGCGTTCCAGTTCCGCCCGCACATCGGCCATGCGGCCGGAGATCACGAATCGCTCCGGCGTACCTGCCTGCCGGCGCTGTACCACGCGCACCGCGCCCGGCGCCCGCGCCGCGCAGGTGCGCTGGCTGCCGGCCAGCGAGCGCGCGGGGCGCTCCACCGTGGCCGACTGCACCGCGGTAGAGGCATCCGCGGGCAATTCCATGGATGTTGCAGTGCTGGCTGCAGCGCTGCCATGGACGGTGGCGGCCGGCGGGCCGTCGGACGGGCGGTGGCTGGCGGTGGATGTGTCGGACGCCCCGCGACCGTGCGCAGGACAGTCCGGCCATCGCGACCATGCGGCGGGGCGGCCGGGCGCATTCCCTGAGGAGGCGCCCCGCAGCCAGCGGACGAGGCCGTGCAGTGGTTGCAGGCAGGACGAGAGGGTGGCGAGATCGAGCAAAGCCTTTGCCATGGAAAACTCCAGCGGTCAGAATGGGTTGAACACTGGCAGGATTGGCTTTAGACGGGCAGGGCGATGCCGCAGGGTTGGCCATCCACGCGAAGCGGAAAGCCAGACGCCCGCCACCTGGGCAACGCCAAACGGGGAAACAGGGCGCGAACCGTGCTCAGGCGCCATGCGCCGGGCGGCCCGCAGCCTGCTACATCAGCATGGTGTTGCGGATGAGGCCCACGGCCAGCCCTTCGATCTCGAACGATTCGCCGGGCTGTACGGTGATGATGGGATAGTCGGGGTTCTCGGGCAGCAACTCGATGGCGCCCGCGGTGCGCCGCAGCCGCTTGACGGTGACTTCGTCACCCAGGCGGGCGACGATGATCTGGCCGTTACGTGCCTCGCGGGTGGACTGCACGGCGAGCAGGTCGCCATCCATGATGCCGGCATCGCGCATGGACATGCCCCGGACCTTGAGCAGGTAGTCGGGCTTGTGCTGGAAAAGGCTGCCTTCCACGCTGTAGGTTTGGTCCACGTGTTCCTCGGCGAGAATCGGTGAGCCTGCAGCGACGCGGCCGATGAGCGGCAGCATGAGCTGCGAGATGCCGGGAATGGGCAGGTGGAACTGGGTGCCCCGGGCCGCATTGATGGACCGCACGGCCTCGCCGCGCAGCCGGATGCCGCGCGACGTGCCGCTCACGAGCTCGATGACGCCCTTGCGTGCCAGTGCCTGCAGGTGTTCTTCGGCCGCATTGGCGGACTTGAAGCCGAACTCCGCGGCGATTTCCGCCCGGGTGGGGGGCGCGCCGGTGCGTGCAATGGCGGTCTGGATGAGATCCAGGATCTGCTGTTGGCGGGCGGTGAGCTTGGGGCTGTCGAGCATGCGGGGCACTCCAGTGAAGGAAGATCGCGCCGGACGGGCGCTGGGTGGATCGAATCACCTGTGGATCGATCCAGTCACTGTATTTTTAAACAGTTTTCAAAGGCAATGCAAGTGTTTGCAGGAAAAATCCTGGTGCTTGGCACCGGTGGAACCATCGCCGGCACGGCGGGGAGCGCGGAAGACAACATCGGCTACACCGCCGCGCAGGTCGGCATCGACCAGTTGCTGGCAGCGGTGCCGGGCCTGGAGCGCGCCGCCGGCGGCGCGCGGCTGGCAGCGGAGCAGGTCGCGCAGATCGACAGCAAGGACATGGACGGTGCCGTATGGCGTGCCCTGGCCCTGCGCTGCGAGGCCGCATTGGCGGAGCCCGGCGTGCGTGCCGTCGTGGTCACGCACGGCACCGATACCCTCGAAGAAACCGCATGGTTTCTCCATCGCGTGCTCGCGGGCGCGCAAGACAAGCCCGTGGTGCTTGTCTCGGCGATGCGCCCGGCCACCGCACTGGCGCCCGATGGCCCGCAGAACCTGCTCGACGCCGTCGCCGTGGCCGCTACGCCGGGCGCGCGCGGGGTGGTGGCCGTGGCCGCCGGGGAAGTGCACGGGGCGCAGCGGGTGCAGAAGGTGCATCCTTACCGGCTGAACGCCTTCGCATCCGGCGAAGCGGGGCCCCTGGGCTGGGTGGAAGAGGGCCGCGTGCGGCTCGCGGCCGGCTGGCCCGTGGCGGAATCATCGGAATCATTGGCCGAGGCTCACGCCGCGCTGGAGGCGCTGCGCAACGGAGCGGGGTGGCCGCGCGTCGAGGTCGTGGTGTCGCATGCGGGCGCGAGCGGGCGCATGGTGGATCTGCTGGTGGTCGACGGGGTGCACGGCCTGGCGGTGGCCGCTACCGGCAACGGCACGCTGCACCACCAGCTTCAGGCAGCCCTGGAGCGGGCGCAGGCCGCCGGCGTGGCTGTCAGGGTGGCCACGCGGTGCCCCCTGGGCCAGCTGCTGCCCCGTCCGGGCGGCACACTGCCTGCCGCTCAGGGGCTGAGCGTGGTGAAGACGCGGGTGGAACTGATGCTGCAGGGGCTGGCGAAGCTCCGCGCATAAGACGCGATCGACCCGATCCGGAAACGAAAACGCCGCCCGGAGGGCGGCGTCGGTCATGGGCCGGCCAGGCGCCGGCCCCGTGCCAGGAACTCAGTCCGCCAGGGCGGCCAGCGCGCGCTGGGTGATTTCCTCCACCGTGCCGGTACCGCTGATGGCACGGTACCTGGGGGCGTTGGCCGGATCGTTCTTCGCCCAGGTGGAGTAATACTCCACGAGCGGGCGCGTCTGCGCGCTGTACACCTCCAGGCGCTTCTTCACCGTGTCTTCCTTGTCGTCCTCGCGCTGGATCAGGTCCTCGCCAGTGACGTCGTCCTTGCCTTCCACCTTGGGCGGGTTGAACTTCACGTGGTAGGTGCGGCCGCTGGCAGGGTGCGAGCGGCGGCCGCTCATGCGCTCGATGATGGCATCGAACGGCACGTCGATCTCCAGCACGTAGTCCAGCTTGACGCCCGCGGCCTTCATGGCATCGGCCTGGGGAATGGTGCGCGGAAAGCCGTCGAACAGGAAGCCCTTGGCGCAGTCCGGCTGGGCGATGCGGTCCTTCACGAGATTGATGATGAGGTCGTCGCTCACCAGCTTGCCGGCATCCATGACGGCCTTGGCCTGCTGTCCCAGCGGCGTGCCGGCCTTCACGGCAGCGCGCAGCATGTCGCCGGTGGAGATCTGCGGAATACCGTATTTCTGGCAGATGAACGCGGCTTGCGTGCCCTTCCCGGCGCCGGGCGCGCCCAAAAGAATCAGTCTCATGGAGGTCCTCTAAGTGTTGAAATCAGCCAGCGCCGGAAGCCCGGGGCTTGCCGTAGGCCCGGGTTGGCGCTTCAATCGCGGGCAAGGATAGCATGCGGGTCCTTCCGTCTGCCTGACAGCCGCGACACCATCGTGACGGCACCAGGTCCGCGGTTTCAGCCCAACAGCGAACGCACCCGTTCGAGGTCTTCCGGCGTGTCCACGCCCGGCCCCGGTGCGGTGTCCGCCACGTGCACGGCGATGCGGTGCCCGTGCCACAGTGCACGCAACTGCTCCAGCGCTTCCAGGGCTTCCGTCGGGGCGGGCGCCAGGGCGGAAAACGCCCGCACGAAAGCGGCCCGGTAGCTGTAGATGCCGATGTGGCGCAGCGGCGCGCAACCTGCGGGTACGCCTGCGTGCCCGCCTTGCCACCAGGCCGTGTCCGCGTGGCCGCGCGCGTGCGGAATCGGTGCCCGGCTGAAATAGTGCGCGAGGCCGCGGGCGTCGAGCACCACTTTCACCACGTTGGGATTGGCGAAGTCCTCCAGCGCATGGATGGCGTGCGCGGCCGTGCCCATGTCCGCTTCGGGGCGGGCCGGCAGCAGGGCCGCGACCGCATCGATCAGGGCCGGTGCGATCAGCGGCTCGTCGCCCTGCACGTTCACCACCACATCGTCGTCGGCCAGCCCGAGCTGCACGCAGGCCTCGGCCAGCCGGTCGCTGCCGCTGGGATGGTCCGCGCGCGTCGCGACGGCCTGCACGCCATGCGCCGCGCAGGCTTCCAGGATGCGAGGATGGTCGGCGGCCACGACCACGCGGGCGGCCGAGCTGCGGGCCGCCTGCTGCGCCACCCGCACGACCATCGGGACACCCCCGATGTCGGCCAGCGGCTTGTCGGGCAGGCGGGTCGATGCCAGCCGGGCGGGAATCAGGACGGTGAAGCCAGCGGATGCGGCCGGGCCGCTCACGCCTCCAGCTCCGCGTCGGTCAGCGTGCGGGCCTCGGTCTCCAGGAGTACCGGAATGCCGTCGCGCACCGGGTAGGCAAGGCGCGCGCTGCGCGACACCAGTTCGTCGCGCTCGCGGTCGTAGGTCAGCGGACCCTTGGTGACCGGGCAGACCAGCAGTTCGAGCAGTTTGGGATCCATGGCGTGGCGGATAAGTTCGAAAAATGGATCCCGATCATAGCGAGGGCTGGCCCAGCGCCTGCAGCCGTGCGTGCAGCCGGTCGAAGAAGGCCGGCGCGATGTCCACCACGAGCGGCACCGCCAGCGCCTGCGGGTGCGTGCGCCACAGTTTCGCTGCGTCTTTCTCGGTGCAAACCAGAGGCACGCCGGGCGGCGTGTCCGGATGCCAATCCGAGAAGTCGGCATGGTCGGGCAGGGCGGTGGCCTCCTGCAGGACCAGTCCTTCGGCGCGCAGCATGCCGAAGAAGGCGGCGGGCCGGGCGATTGCCGCCACGGCATGCACCGGCACGCCGCGCAGGTGCGACAGCGGCGTGGCGCGTCCGGAGGCGTCCACCGCATGGGCGGCAAGCGTTCTGCGCAGGGCGAAAACCCCCATGGGGGCGCGCCCGGTGCCCTCAGGGGCCGCTCCGGCATGCAGCACGGCATCCACGGGCCGCGGCCAGCGCTCGCGCAGCGGGCCGGCGGGCAGCAGCCAGCCATTGCCGACGCCTTCCTCGCTGAACACGCACAGTTCCACATCCCGCGCCAGCGCCCAGTGCTGCAGGCCGTCGTCGCAGACGATGACGTCGGTCTCTGGATGCCGTTCCAGCAGGGCACGGGCTGCCTGTGCACGGCGCGGGGCGACGAACACCGGCACGCCGGTGGAGCGCGCGAGCAGCAGGGGCTCGTCTCCGGCTTCGGCGGCGCTGCTGTCCGCCAGCACCTCCCGGCAGTCGGAAGTGCTGCGCCCGTAACCACGGGAGACCACGCCCGGATGCCAGCCGCGCTGCCGCAGCGCGTGCACGGTGGCCTGGGTCACGGGCGTCTTGCCGGCGCCGCCGGCCACTACGTTGCCCACCACGACCACGGGAACAGGCATGCGCTCCGCCCGCAGGACGCCCCGCTCATACAGCAGCCTGCGCATGCCGGCCAGGGCGCCGTAGAGCAGGGAGACGGGCGACAGCAGCCAGGCGACCGCGCTGCGGTGGCGCCAGACCCGCTGGATCCCCGGCGTCGCCTCCGGCTCCGGCAGCCCGCGGCGGCGTGGCTGCGCCATCCGGGTCAGCGGCCCGCGCTGGCGGACGATTGCGTGGCGAAGGTGATCTGCGACAGGCCCACGCGGCGCGCGGCTTCCATGACGGAAATCACGGCCTGGTGGGGAGCGCTGGCGTCGGCGCTGATGATCACCACGCTGTCGCGCCCGGCCTGCGCGGCGGTCCCGAGGGCCTGGGCGATCGCTTCCACGCCCTTGCCTTCCACGGCGGTCTTGTTGACGGCGTAGCGCCCGTCGGCGGCCACCGCGACGATCACTTCCTTGGGATGGTCGCGCTGCTGCTCGGCGTCCGCCACCGGGAGCGTGAGCTGCAGTTCGGTGAACTTGCTGTACGTGGTCGAGAGCATCAGGAAGATGAGGATCACGAGCAGCACGTCGATGAACGGGATCAGGTTGATCTCCGGCGCTTCCTTCGGGCGGTGGCGGAAATTCATCGCACCGCTCACTTGCGCAGGCGCAGCAGGTGGCGGACGAACTGCTCGGAGGCGAGCTCCAGCGTGAGCAGGTAGGCGTCCACGCGGCTGCGGAAATACCGCCAGAAGATCAGCGTCGGGATGGCGACGATCAGGCCGAAGGCCGTGTTGTAGAGCGCGATGGAGATCCCGTGCGCCAGCTGGGCCGGATTGCCCTGGCCCGTGGCGGACGACCCCTGCGAGCCGAAGATCTCGATCATGCCGATCACCGTGCCGAGCAGGCCCAGCAGCGGGGCGGCCGAAGCGATGGTGGCCAGGGCGTTGAGGTACTTCTCGAGCCGCTGGGCGACGGCACGGCCCGTGCCTTCCATGGCGGCCCGGACGTCCGCCTCGCTGCTCTGGGGATGGCTGTTGAGCGTTCGCAGCCCGCTGGCCAGCACTTCGCCCAGGGCGGAGTTCTGCGACAGCTGGTTCACCACGTCGGGCGTGGGCAGCCCGCGGGAGGAAACGGAGATGGCCTCGTCCAGCAGCTTCGGGGGGGCGACCTTGGCGGCTTTCAGGGCGACGAAGCGCTCCGCCACCAGTGCCAGCGCCAGGATGGAGCAGGCTATGAGGGGCCAGATCGGCCAGCCTGCGGCTTGTATGATCGACAGCAATTCTCTCTCCGCGCAGATGGAAGCAGTCCGCGATTATGGCCCAGTGCCATGGCGCTCCGGCGGCTGCGCAGGTACCGGCCGGGTCCACCGGCCGCGTCGGCGTTGTTTTTCACAGCCACCCACAATTTCTGTGGATAACTTTGTGGGCAACCGGGTGTGTAACACCTGCTACATGGCGCCAAATCGACACTTTGACAGATTGATGAAAAATTGCGCAGCAAAAAATCGTTGTAAATCAACAGGTTGCACGGATTCTCGTGGTTTGCGCGCACATCCGGACCGCCAGACCAGCCCATCCGCTGCTCCGTGCGGCTTGTGGACTATTGCGGGTGCCCCGCTCCCCGCAAACCCTGGCGGCGCCGATGTTTGAATGTCCGGACCCAGCATCGGCGCCGCGAATTTGGGACGTCGGGGCGCTGTGCCGCGCCGTTGCTGATGCACTGGAGGCGCGGTTCAACCCTGTCGCGGTGCGCGGGGAGATCACGGGCTTCTCGCGGGCTTCCAGCGGGCATTGCTACTTCTCCATCAAGGACGGCCAGGGGCAGATCCGCTGCGCCATGTTCCGCCGGGCGGCCATGCTGCTCGACGGCACTCCGCGGGACGGGGAAATGGTCGAGCTGCGAGGGCGGCTGGCCGTCTATGAAGCCCGGGGCGACCTGCAGCTCATCGTCGAGAGCCTGCAGCGCGCAGGGCAGGGGGCGCTGTTCGAGCAGTTCCTGCGGCTCAAGGCCCGGCTGGAATCCGAAGGCCTGTTCGATTCCGCCCGCAAGCGCGGCCTGCCGGTCATGCCCCGCTCGATCGGCTTGGTCACCTCGCCGGGCGCCGCGGCGCTGCACGATGTCGTGACCGCCCTGCGGCGGCGCGTTCCGCACCTGCCCGTGGTACTGGCCCCGGCCCTGGTGCAGGGGGCGGCCGCACCGGCGTCGATCTGCGCCGCCCTGCGCGCGCTCTACCGCATGGCCGAACCCTCCGGCGATGGGGCAGGGCATCCGCCGGTGGAGGTGATCCTGCTGGTGCGCGGGGGCGGCTCCATCGAGGACCTGTGGGCATTCAATGATGAGCAGGTCGCCCGCACGCTGGTGCAGAGCCCGGTGCCGGTCGTGTCCGGCGTGGGCCACGAGACCGACTTCACCATCGCCGATTTCTGCGCCGACCTCCGGGCACCGACCCCCACGGCCGCGGCAGAGCTGGTCGCGCAGCCCCAGGCCACCTGGCTCGCGGGCATGGACGCGCTGGCCGGCCGCCTGTCGGACAGCCTGCAGCGCCAGATCGACGGGCGCCACCAGCGGCTGGACATGGCGGCGCAGCGGCTGGGGCGGCCTTCCGGGCTGGTGGCGCGCCAGGAACTGCGCCTCGCGCGCCTCGCGCAGCAACTGCGCCATGGCGCGGCCTGGACGGCCCAGCGGTGCGCCCAGCGGCAGGATGGCCTGGCGGATCGCCTCCCCAAGGCCGTGGCGCAGGGCGTGGCCCGGCAGGCGCAGCGGCTGGACCATGCGGCATTGCGGCTGGAGCTGCTCGATCCGCGCCTGGTGCTCCAGCGCGGCTACGCGCTGCTCACCGACAGCGAAGGCCTGCCCGTGACCCGCACCGCCCAGGTACGTACCGGGGACGCCGTGCGCGCCGCCGTATCGGATGGCGAGATCGATCTGACGGTGTCCGCTCCGCGCCTGCTGTGAGCCCGGCATTCTGGGCCGTCGCCTACACCGCGGGGCGCGATTAACTTCCTACAATGCCCGCCTGTTGCGCTGCATGTCACATTGCGGCGCTGCACACGCAAGAATCACCAACCACCCACGAGGACCGCACATGGAACATACCCTGCCACCGCTGCCTTACGCCATCGACGCCCTGGCTCCGCACTACAGCCAGGAAACCCTGGAGTACCACCATGGCAAGCACCACAACGCCTACGTGGTGAACCTCAACAACCTCCAGAAGGGCACCGAATTCGAGAACATGCCCCTCGAGGAGATCATCAAGAAGTCCAGCGGCGGCATCTACAACAACGCAGCCCAGATCTGGAACCACACCTTCTTCTGGAACTGCATGGCCCCCAACGGCGGCGGCGAGCCTTCCGGCGCGCTGGCCGATGCCATCAAGGCGAAGTGGGGCAGCTATGCCGCGTTCAAGGAAGCCTTCGTGAAGAGCGCCGTGGGCAACTTCGGCTCCGGCTGGACCTGGCTGGTAAAGAAGGCCGACGGCAGCGTGGACATCGTGAACACCGGCGCCGCCGGCACGCCCCTGACCACCGCCGACAAGGCGCTGCTGACCGTGGACGTCTGGGAGCACGCCTACTACATCGACTACCGCAACCTGCGCCCGAAGTTCGTCGAGACCTTCCTCGACAAGCTGGTGAACTGGAAGTTCGCGGAAAGCAACTTCGCGGGCTGATCCCGCGGCCCGGCCTGCCGGGCTCCATGAAAAAACGGCCCCTGGAGGGCCGTTTTTTTGTGCGGTCGCCGGGTGCCGACGCGTCAGCGCCTGGCGAACGGTGCGCCGGACAGCTTCGAGCCCGGCTTGATCCCGCGTTTGGCGAACCACCCCTGGTTCATCTCGAGCACGAAGCGCACGGGCTTGTCGGAGCAGTGGGAGTCCAGCGTCTGCGGCTTCATGTCGGCCAGGTTGACGATGGTGCCGTCGTCGGCGACGAAGGCGGCGGTGAGTGGCAGCAGGGTGTTCTTCATCCAGAAGCACTGCACGGCCGGTACCGAGAACACGAACAGCATGCCTTCGTTGGAGGGCATGTCCTTGCGGTGCATGAGGCCGGTTTCGCGCTCCTGGGGCGTTACCGCCAGCTGCGCGTCGATACGGTGCATGCCGGCGGCCAGGTCCACCCGCTGCAGGTCGAGTTGCGGCCCTTCCTGGGCCTGTGCCGTGCCGAGGCAGGCAGCGGCGAGGGCCAGCGAAGCCGCCAGGCGGCGAAGGGGGCGGGGCGTCGGGCCGGACAAAAGAGCGTGGTTCATGGCGGGTGGGGCATCCATCGGGAAAGGGCTGTTCCAAAGCCTATCAGCCAAAAGCAAAGCCCGCGTAAAGCGGGCTTCGGAGCGGGGACGGCGCCAGGGCGGTCATCCCCGTTGCACGGGAGGCGGCAAACCTCAGGCGGCAGCCTTGTGCTTCTTGCTCTTCTTGTGGGCGGTCTTGTGCTTGGCACCCTTGCCGGCCTTCTTGGCCTGGGCCGTGGGAGCGGGCGCAGCGGTGTCGGCGGCCATGGGAGCGGACGTCGTGGCGGGGGCCTGGGCCGGAGCCTGGGCGAAAGCGCCGGCGGTGAACAGACCGGCGATCAGGACAGCGAGGAGTTTTTTCATTTGGCCGTTTCCTTGAGAGTTTCGGAAGGTTTGCGAGCCCCGCGTAGGCCCGCGAAGCCCTGACACAACGATACCGCAGCCCGGGGCGTTGACAGACAAGACCTACAAATTTTTATCGCTAAAATCATTGCGTTTTGTGCCTGTCGCACAGGCCGGCCGGGCGCCGCCCCGGACGCCATCCCACCGGAGATAACCGTTCCATGACCAGCTACCAGCACATCAAGGTCCCTGCCGAAGGCCAGAAGATCACCGTCAATGCCGACATGTCCCTGAACGTGCCGGACCAGCCCATCATTCCCTACATCGAGGGTGACGGTACCGGCCTCGACATCACCCCCGTGATGCTGAAAGTGGTGGACGCAGCCGTGGCCAAGGCCTACGGCGGCAAGCGCAAGATCCACTGGATGGAAGTCTTCGCCGGCGAGAAGTCCACGAAGGTGTACGGCCCCGACGTCTGGCTGCCGGAGGAAACCCTGCACGCCGTGCGCGACTACGTCGTGTCCATCAAGGGCCCGCTGACGACGCCCGTGGGCGGTGGCATCCGCTCGCTGAACGTGGCGCTGCGCCAGGAGCTCGATCTCTACGTCTGCCTGCGCCCCATCCAGTACTTCAAGGGCGTTCCCTCGCCCGTGAAGGAGCCCGAGAAGACCAACATGGTGATCTTCCGCGAGAACTCGGAAGACATCTATGCCGGCATCGAGTTCGAAGCCGAGTCCGACAAGGCAAAGAAGCTCATCAAGATCCTGCAGGAAGAGTTCGGCGTCAAGAAGATCCGCTTCCCCGAGACCTCCGGCATCGGCGTGAAGCCCGTGTCCAAGGAAGGCACGCAGCGCCTGGTGCGCAAGGCCATCCAGTACGCCATCGACAACGACAAGCCCAGCGTGACCATCGTTCACAAGGGCAACATCATGAAGTTCACGGAAGGCGGCTTCCGTGACTGGGCCTACGACCTGGCTGCCAAGGAATTCGGCGCCGAACTCATCGACGGCGGCCCGTGGATGAAGTTCAAGAACCCGCGCACCGGCAAGGAAATCACGGTCAAGGACAGCATCGCCGACGCGTTCCTGCAGCAGATCCTGCTGCGCCCCGCCGAGTACAGCGTGATCGCCACGCTGAACCTGAACGGCGACTACGTCTCCGACGCGCTGGCAGCCCAGGTGGGCGGCATCGGCATCGCCCCCGGCGCCAACCTGTCCGACTCCGTCGCCATGTTCGAAGCCACGCACGGCACGGCACCGAAGTACGCCGGCAAGGACTACGTGAACCCCGGTTCCGAAATCCTCTCCGCCGAAATGATGCTGCGCCACATGGGCTGGACCGAAGCGGCCGACATCATCATCAGCTCGATGGAAAAGTCCATCCTGAGCAAGAAGGTGACGTACGACTTCGCCCGCCTGATGGAAGGCGCGACGCAGGTGAGCTGCTCGGGCTTCGGCCAGGTGATGATCGACAACATGTGAAGCTGAACCACGACGTCTCATGACGTCTCGTAAGCCCTTGATTTTCCTGGGAAAATCAAGGGCTTTTTCGTTTTGGCGCGTCCCACGGCAATTCGCGAAATCCGGCCCTTTTGGAGCCGGAATTAGAGCGACAGCACCGGTTTTCTGCTCCAAATTACTCCATTTGGAGCATGACCGGACTGACACCGTGAGGACGCGATGCGATCAATCAACTACACCCTTTCACCCACCCGTATCAACAACGCGAAGCCCAGAGCGAAGACCTACAAGCTCAGCGATGGTGGAGGGCTTTTCGTGGAGATCAGCCCTGGCGGGCAGAAAACCTGGCGATACCAGTACCGGCTGGATCGATTGCGCAACACCGTCAGCATCGGTCGGTACCCGGAAATAGGCGTAGCCGATGCCTGAAGTTGTCCCGGTTTGACGGGCACCTTACGCTATAGAGCAAGGAGTTCGAAATGGGCAAGACAAGGCCGCCGTATCCGGCGTAGTTCCGAGAGCAGATAGTGGAGTTGGTGCGAGTTGGGAGGCCCCCAGCAGAGCTGGCTCGCGAGTTCGACGTGACCGCTCAGACCATTGCCCACTGGGTGGGTGCCGCTGGTGGTCAAGCGTCGCGAAGCCAGGCGACGGCAGGTGCGCTCACCGGGAGCGAACGCGAGGAGCTGGCCAGGCTGCGCCGGCAGTTGCGGCAAGTGCAGATGGAGCGCGACATCCTGGCAAAGGCTACGGCCTGGTTCGCCGCCAAGAGCGACAAGACGTTCACGCCGTCTTCGAACTCGTGAACGCGAACCAGGCCGACTTCCCCGTTCGGACGATGTGCCGGGTGCTGGGCGTGTCCCACAGCGGCTTCTACGACTGGCGGCACCGAGCGCCAAGCCAGCGCGCGATGGAGGACATGGTGCTCACCGAGCGGATCAGGCAGGTGCACGCCGAGTCCCGCGAGACCTACGGCCAGCCACGCGTGCGGGCCGAGTTGGCCGCACAGGGCGTGCGCGTCGCAGGCAAGCGGATCGCCCGCCTCATGCGCCAGGCAGGCCTGCAGGGGATCAGCAAACGACGGGCGACCACGGTGACCACGCGGCGTGACCCACGCGAGCGTCCAGCGGCGGACATCGGGATCACTGCTGCTCGCCCGAACCCTTCCGCCAGTGCGTCCTGGCGAATCGGGACACCTCGTCGGCCAACTCGCTGTCTTCGGGCGTATTGCCCATGAAACCGCCATGCGGCATCGCTTCGAAGACATGCAGTTCGGCAGTTACGCCACACTTGCGCAAGGCGCGGTGCATGCGCACGGTGTTGGACAGGAACAGGTCACGGGTACCCGATTGCAGGAACGTCGGAGGCAGGCCGGCCAGATCGCCGAACAAGGGCGAAAGAAAGGGATGCGACAGATCGGTTCCGTCGGCGTAGAGCTGGTTGTTTCGCATCAGCGAGCCGGGCAGCACGACGTCGACCATCTGGTTGACCTGGAAGCTGTCGCCGGACTCGGTCAGATCGACTTCCGGCGAAAGCAGGATCAAGGCCGCGGGCATGGGAAGCCCCTCGTCTTTTGCGCGCAGCAGCATGGCGACGGCCACGTTGCCACCGGCCGATCGGCCGCCCACGACGACGTGCGAGGCCGCGTGGTGCTGCAGCAGATGGCGGTACGCCGCCATGGCATCGTCCAACGCCGCCGGATACGGATGTTCGGGCGGCAACCGGTAATCGACGCCGTAGCACAGCACGCCATGCTGGTCCGCCTGCATCCTGGCCTGGACGCGGCAAGCCTCGCCGCCACCGAACACCAGCGCACCACCATGAAAATCCAGATAAGCGCAGTCCGGCATCGAGAAGGGATCCGGGGTCGCGACATGGATGGTCGCATCACCGACACGAATCGTCTCTGCGCGCGCACGCAGCGTACCAGCCAGACCGCTGAGGGAGGCCGCATAGTGCGCATCCGCCGCTGCCTTCACCTTCGTCCATCCGGCACGGTCATGCGGCAATGGCATCGTGTAGCTGGCGTTCCGAGGAATGCCATCCGCATCCACCATGCGCTCCAGGTTCGCGCGCGCTTCGGGGCTGATCGACGACGGGAAGGGAATCAGGCGTGCCGCCGCGCGGACGCCATGCGGATGATCATTCATCGTGGTTCGGAGACCTTCTTGTTGCGAGGAGCGCGGGTGCGTCCTGCAAGCGCGCCGACTCCCGATCGAAGCCGATGATCGTCGCCTGCCAGACCGATCGATTCTTCATTATGCAAGCCTACTCAATCGCAGTGCGCATGTCTTCTGCGACATCAACCGGCACACGCATCACAGGTGACTGTACGGCAGTGGAGCGCGCCTGCTTCTGCAGCGCCGCCGCAGTTCCTGCAGAAGACGCCGCGGACGCTCTGCGTCATTCCCGGCGCCACCGTGTAGCGCTAGACGTGGCGTTGTACCGCCGCACAGCATGGCGGCCGCTACGGCCAACCGCGGTCGGTGCGGATGTAGGCGATGTATTCAGCGAGGCGGGATCGGGCAGCAGCCAGGAGGGCGACTATCTGTTGCTCGAGTCCGGCGGCGGGGCTTCGGGGTGAAGGTGGTTTCGCTCCCCGTATTCCCGGCCGCTTCCGTGCCTGGACTCCCGTCGTGCCCGTGCAGGCCCGTGTGGACCACCTTGTCGTGCTTGACGGCGGTGACGGAGCCCATCGCCCGACGGGTCTCGGGGAGCGCTGAAGTCAGCGAGTGCCCGGTATGTCGAACACCAGGCACGTGGTGGTGGCATGGGCGTACAGCCTGCCGTCCGCACCCACCAGGCGTGCCTCGGCCGTGGCGAGCTGGCGGCCGCAATGCAGCACGCGGCCTTCGGCGCGCACCCGTGGCACGCGCGGCGTGAGGCCCTTGACCAGGTTGATGCTCAGTTCGGCCGTGGTGTAGCCGCGGCCTGGCGGCATGCGGGTATGGACTGCGCAGCCCAGCGCCGAATCCAGCAGCGTGGCGAACCAGCCACCATGCACCCCGTTCATGGGATTCAGGTGCGCCGTGCCGGGCGTTCCCTGGAATACGGCGCTGCCTTCGCCAACGGAAATCAGCAGGAAGTCCAGCGTCTGCGCGATGGGAGGGTAGGGGACTTCGCCGCGCAGCATGGCCTGCATCAGTTCCAGTCCGCTGCGGCCTGCGGCCTGTTCCGGCCGTATCACGCCAGGACCGGGGCCGGCATCAAGGCGGGCCTGGACGGCCCGTTCCTCGTCCAGCCAGGCCTGCAGGGCGGGTGATGGCGTGCTGTCCGAGGTCTGGAAATGGGTATGGGTGTCCATGGCGTCGCTCTCTTCCTTGTGTTGATGCCTCCGGGTGCGAGGCGCAAAAATTATTGTATCTACAACATTTGTATATGCAATAATAAACTCCATGTCGAGCAACTCCAACCGTTCCACCGTGCCATCGGGCTGCACCAACAACCGTGTGCGGCAGCTCATGCGTAGCGTGGGCCTGGTCTATGACGCCCATCTCCATGCCGCCGACATGCGCATCACCCAATACACGCTGCTGAGCCACGTGCTGGCCGCCAGCCCCGTGCGGCCGGTGGATCTCGCGCGGCTCATGCGCATGGATGCATCGACGCTGACGCGCAACCTCAAGCCGCTGATGGACGCGGGATGGGTGCGTATGGGCCAGGGCGAGGACCAGCGCAGCCGCCTGGTTCACATCACCGAAGCGGGCCGCGCCAAGCGCGACGAAGCCAAGCGAAGCTGGAAGGCCGCGCAAACCGAACTCAATGCCCGGTTGGGCCCCGAGCGTGTGGCAGCCCTGCACCTTCTGATCGATGAGTGCCTGCCCCTGCTCGATGGCGGTGACAGCGGCACGACCAGTTTGTCTGGCTAGATCTGCCCCACAGGCATTCCTCTCGAGAAAGGAACCGGCATGTTCTCCATTCCCACGGCGCGCTGGCTGCAGCGGCGCGGCATCCACTATGGCTGGCTGGTCGCGGCCATCACTTTCCTGACCATGCTGACCATGTCGGCCGCCCTGGGCCTGCCGGGCGCCATGCTGCAGCCGCTATCGCGCGAGTTCGGCTGGAGCACCGAGCAGATATCGAGCAGCCTGGCATTGCGTTTTGCGCTGTTCGGCCTGCTGGGCCCGTTTGCTGCCGTGTTCATGGAACGATTCGGGCTGCGGGCCGTCATGGTGGCCGGGCTGCTGCTGGTCGGCGCCGCCATGGCCCTGGTCACGCAGGCCACGCAGCTGTGGCAGCTGTTCATGCTCTGGAGCCTGGTGCTGGGCATCGGCACGGGACTGACGGCCCTGGTGCTGGGTGCCGTGGTCGCCAATCGCTGGTTCGTGGCGCGCAAGGGGCTGGTCGTCGGCGTGCTCACGGCCAGCGCGGCCACGGGCCAGCTGGCCTTCCTGCCGATGGCGGCCTGGATGATCGAGCACTGGGGCTGGCGCTCGGCCACGGTCCCCGTGTGCGCGGGGAGTGCGCTGGTCGCGCTCCTTGTCTTCGCCCTGGTGCGCGACCGGCCCTCCGATCTCGGCCTGGCGCCTTATGGCGGCGAGCCCGCGTCCACGTCTGCGGGCGTGGCCCCGCCTTCGGTCATGACGCTGGCCACGCCGTTCAGGGTGCTGGCCGAAGCCTCGGGCCACCGGACGTTCTGGCTGCTGGCGGGCACCTTCTTCATCTGCGGCCTGTCCACCAACGGCCTGGTGCAGACGCATTTCATCTCGCTGTGCGGCGACCGCGGCCTGTCGGCCGTGCCGGCAGCCTCGGTGCTGGCCATGATGGGGGCCTTCGACTTCGTGGGCACGGTGCTTTCGGGCTGGCTGTCGGACCGCTATGACAACCGCAAGCTGCTGTTCTGGTACTACGGGCTGCGCGGGCTGTCGCTGTTCTGGCTGCCGCATTCGGAGTTCACCTTCTACGGCCTGGGCCTGTTCGCCATGTTCTATGGCCTGGACTGGATCGCCACCGTGCCGCCGACGGTCAAGCTCACGGCGCAGCATTTCGGTCCCGAGAAAGTGGGCCTGGTCTTCGGCTGGATTTTTGCCGCCCATCAACTGGGCGCCGCCACGGCCGCATGGGGGGCGGGCCTGACCCGCACGCTGCTGCTGACCTATACGCCCGCGCTGTATGGCGCGGGCGCGGCCTGCCTGGTGGCGGCGGTGATGGCGATGGTGATCGGGCGGGCGCGTGCAATGGCCGGAGCAGGGCGGCCGGGCGCCTAGCCCGGGTGGAGCCACCGAGGCCGCGGGGGCTGCGGCCCGGCTATCACGCCCGCTACTACGGAGCCTTCGTGATCGACCCTGAGGGCAACAACATCGAGGCGGTCTGCCATCTGCCTGG
This sequence comes from Paracidovorax oryzae ATCC 19882, assembly GCF_000687165.1. Lineage (GTDB taxonomy): Bacteria > Pseudomonadota > Gammaproteobacteria > Burkholderiales > Burkholderiaceae_C > Paracidovorax > Paracidovorax oryzae. The sequence continues at coordinate 68,796 of NZ_JMKU01000006.1, forward strand.
ATAGCGTGGTCGCTGCGGGCCCATCGAGTAGCACTGGGCCTTTTCGCATGGGCGATTTCGCACGCGATGGTGCGGAGATGGATGGGCCGCTGACCGGTGCGTGCCCGCTGCCGGCGGTGGCCGCGCTGGCTAAGATGCCGACCACCTATGACACGCCTGCTCATCATCGAAGACAACCCCGAGCTCGTGGCCAACCTGTACGGTTTCTTCGAGCCGCTGGGCTATGTGCTGGACGATGCACGCGATGGCGCCACCGGCTTGCGCATGGCCACGCAGCACGATTACGACGCCATCCTGCTGGATCTGATGCTGCCGCGGCTCGATGGCATGGCGCTGTGCCGCAAGCTCCGCGAGGAATACCAGAACCCCGTGCCGGTGCTGATGCTGACCGCGCGCGATCCGGTGGACGATCGCGTGGAGGGCCTGGCGGCGGGCGCGGACGATTACCTGGTCAAGCCGTTTTCGCTCAGGGAGCTCGACGCCCGCATCCAGGCGCTCGTGCGCCGCGCCCAGGGCCGGCAGGTGCAGGGCATGCTGGCCTGGGAAGACCTGCAGGTGGATACACGCGCGCCCCGCGCGTGGCGGCAGGGCCGGACCATCCACCTGACGCCCACCACCCACAAGTTGGTGATGTGCCTGGTGCGTGCCGCTCCCGTGGTCGTCCGCAGGCAGGAGATGGAATACCTGCTCTGGGGAGAGGAGCCGCCCGAGGGCGGCGCCTTGCGCACGCACATCCATGACCTGCGCCAGCAGGTTGACAAAAACTTCACGCACGCGCTCATAGAAACGGTGCACGGCATCGGCTGGCGCCTGCAGGGGCGCCCTCGGGCCGCGCCATAGCGACGTGCCCGCAGCGGAGTGACTTACATGCGATCCACCTTCCACCCGATGACGCTCAGGACACGCATCACGGTGTCTTTCGTGCTGCTGATGGCGGCCGTCATGGCGTTCGTGGTGCTGGCGGAGCAGGTGGACTACGACGAGTTGCGGGCTTACGGCGTTTCTGAAAGCCTGCACCGCGAGGCGCGGCGGCTGGAACCGGACATCGCCCGGGGCATCGTCCCCGCCATGCCCGAGGGCACCGCACTCCACGACGCGCGCACGGTGCCGGATGCCCTGCGTGGTTACACCCCGGGCTACCACGGCGGGAGCGAGCTGGATGGCCGCCACCTGCTGGTGTTCGAGTTCGGCGGCCAGCGCCATTACCTGCTCCGGGACCGGGCGCACTACCGCTACCTGGAGCGCGTGATCGACGGGTTCGCCCCGCTGGTCATCCTGCTGTGCATGCTGGGCGCGTTCTGGATGGGGCGATGGACATCGGAGCGGGTCGTCGCTCCCATCAAGCGCCTGGCCGAAGCCGTGCAGCGCAAGCAGCAACCCTTTCCCTTCCAGGACGCGCCCAACGAGATCGGCGTGCTGGCCCGGGCCTTCGCCCGGCACAGCGACGAGGCGGAGCAGTTCCTGCAGCGCGAGCGGTGCTTCGCGGGCGATGCCAGCCACGAGCTGCGCACCCCCCTGGCGATCATCGCCGGTGCCGCGGAAACCATCGCGCACCAGTTGCCTGCCGGCAGCCCGCTGGCCTCCAGTGCCGAGCGCATCGTGCGCACCACGGAGGAAATGCAGCGCCAGCTGGCCTGCCTGCTGCTGCTATCGCGCGATCCGCAGAGCCTGGCCCGGACCGACGTGCCCCTGCGCCCCCTGATCGAGGAGTGCATGGCGCGCTGCGCGCCCTGGCTGTCGAAAAAACCCGTGGCGCTGGTGCTGGACGCGCCGGCGGACATCCATGCGCACACCCATGCGGAACTGGCGCGCAGCGTGCTCTGGAACCTGCTGCGCAATGCCTGCCAGTACACCGATGAAGGCGAGGTGCGCATCGTCCTGCAGGGCAGTACGCTGGTCGTTTCGGACACGGGGCCCGGTTTGCCGCCCAGCATCGACCCGCGGCATTTCCAGCGCTTTCTGCCCAGTGCCCGCCAGAGCGGCGAGGGGCTCGGCCTGTCCATCGTGCAGCGCATCGTGGAGCACCTGGGCTGGCACATGGAGGTCGAAAGCTCTGACAGGGGCTGCCGCTTCACGCTGGACATGCGCGGCCCGGCCTGAAGTTCCTGCCGGGCCTGGAGGACGCCCGCGAGTTTTCAGGTGACCAGCAGGCACACCTTTTTCTGTACGCCATCCTCAATGACCTCCATCGACGAGGCATAGGGCGACCCCGACCTCCAGGCCCGCAGAATGGCATGCACGTCCATGCCGCGATCTTTCAGGCGGGTGAGCGCGGACGAAGGAAGCACCCAGGCGGCCACACGGACGAGCAGGCAGGGCACCTCGAAGCTCCGTTCGAGCGTGCCGGCGACATATTTTTCCACGGTGAGTCTTGGCATTTGGGTGTTCAGGCGCTTTGTGCGGCCCGTGCTGTTGCGAGGGTGTGCGGAGCTGCAGGTGCCGGCTGGCGGCAGGGGGCGAAGAGGTCCAGCCCGCTCTGGTACACGCTGCTGCGGACATCCAGCAGGCCCAGCAGGGAGTGGTAGAGGTTGTCGTGGCTGTAGTCCTCGCGGGACGCATTGGCGCGCAGGCAGGCCAGATCGAGGCGGGCCCGCTGCGCGAAGGCCGGGGAGAACCACATCACCATGGGCACCTGCGTCTGTTCGTCTGGCGCGATGGGGTAGGGCGTGCCGTGGAGGTACATCCCGCGTTCGCCAAGAGATTCGCCGTGGTCAGAGACATAGAGCATGGCCACATCGCGCTCATCCGCGTGGCGCTGCAGCAGGTCGATGGCCATGTCCAGCACCCTGTCGGTGTGGACCAGCGTGTTGTCGTAGGTGTTGACCAGTGCTTCGCTGCTGCACTTCTGGATCTGGTTGGTATCGCAGGTGGGGGCGAAGACCTTGTCCTGCGCGGGATAGCGTTCGAAGTACGAGGGCCCGTGGCTGCCGAGCTGGTGCAGGACGACCAGTGCATCGCCCTGCATGGCATCGATGCGCGCGCCGAGCTGATGCAGCAGCGCATCGTCATGGCAGGTTCCGTCCGGGTTGGTGCAGTGCCCGGAGGGCTTCAGGGCGGGCATGTCGTCGGTGTCCACGCGCTCGCACACACCTTTGCAGCCGCCATTGTTGTTGTTGCGCCATAGGATGTGCATGCCGGTGCGGCGCAGGATGTCGAGCAGGTTTTCCTCCGTCGCCGCTCGCACGCCATCGTATTGGGTTCGTCCCATGCGGGAGAACATGCACGGCAGGGAAATGGCCGTGGCGGTGCCGCAGGACGCCACGTGCCTGAAGCTGATGATGCCTTCGCGCCGCGACAGCGACGGGTTGGTCGCACGCGGATAGCCGTTGAGCTGGAAATTCCGCGCCCGCGCGGTTTCTCCCACCACGATCAGCAGGAGCAGGGGCCGTCCACCTGCGGCGGCCGCCGGGCGCACGGCGTCTTCGCCGATGGAGCGCAGCACCTGCCGCTTCGCGATGTACCTGCGTTTCAGGTAGCCGTTGGCGTTGCGCACGAAGTTGAATGGCAGTACCTGGTCCCTGATCTGCCGGTGGTTGCGCAGCAGCGAGGCGTAATCCTTGTAGAACGCCATGGTCACCGCGGCCAGCACGGCCAGGGTGGCGAGGACATTGCCCAGCCACCACAGGGCGCCATGCAGCGGGCGCCCGTTCGATCCGGTCGGCAGCAGGACCATCGCGGCGGCGGGCAATACGCCCAGCACGAGGATGGTGAGCACCAGCGGGACGGAGATGTACGACGTGAGTTCCGCCCGGTTGGTCTCGAAGGCGTTCTGCACCATGCCCCGGTCGATCAGCACGTTGTAGTGCAGCATGAAGTAGCTGCAAACCGCGCTCACCATGACCAGCAGCGCCAGGAGCGGCTTGCGCACATACGGCAAGGCCAATACCGCCGTGAGCAGCAGGTTCAGGAGGCAGAACAGGAAGACCGGCAGGCTGATGAAGAACCACAGGCTGCGGAGGTTGTCCACCTCCACGGCGGACCACAGCGTTCGCCACAGCACGGCGTTGCCCAGGGTGGTGAAGAACAGGGCTGCGCACCAGCCCAGTTGCACCGGATGGAGCCGGAGGGATGTCAGTCGTTGGAACACGCGCAATTTCCAGGAAGTGAAAACTGCGCGCAGTGTCGGAAAGCGCCCGTCAGGAAATCGTCAAGGACTGCCTGCGGGCATGGAAGCCTGTGCCCGGTGCGTGGCGATCGGCATGCGCGATGTGCATAGGCACGCGCACGACGCGGCGGGACCACGCAGGCCCGGTTGCAAGGCGGCCTGGCTGCTGCCGTCGTGTGTGGCTGGGTGCAGGTTCAGGGCCGGGCCTGAACCTGGAAATGGACGGAGGGCCGGATCAGCGCCTGTGGTTCCGGGCCGCCGCCGCAGCCGCCGCCATTTCGGCGAGGAAGGGCCCTTGCTGGGCCGGCTGCGTCACGGTCTTTTCGATCAGGAACTGGTCGCGGTCCTTCCCGGCGATCCAGGCGGGCGGCTTGCCGCGGCCCGTCCAGGTGGCGCCGGTTTTCGGATCCAGGTATTTGGCGGGCACGTGCTTCTTGGCGGGCTGCCAGGGAAACACCTGCTGGGCAGTGAAGCCGAACTCGGCAATCAAGGCCTGGATCTGGCTCAGGGCTTGTGCGGCTGCCTGCTTTTTTTCGCGGGCGATTTCTGCATCCAGGGCTGCTTGCTCTGCAAGCAGCGTCTTCAAACTCTTCATGCTGTCTTTGTGGCGGGCTGTAGGGGGGCGTGAACGCGCTGGATCATAGCGCCAACGCCACCCCTCAGGCCCGCCGCCGGGCAGAATTCCAGGCTTCCCTAGCGTACTTCGATCAGATAGAGGCCCCAGGGGGCCAGTGCGAAGCGCTCCTTGAGCGGCTTGTCCTTGAACTGCGGCAGGTTGTCCGCATCGTAGATCGCCCACTGGGGGCCCAGACCGCCGAGGGGCAGGGGAGCGCCGTCCATGCGCAGCGCGACGATCATGCGGTAGCGGTCCGCGTCGGCGACGGTCAGGGAGACGTTGTAGCCGTCCACGGCGCGCAGCACCACGGTGGCCGAGCCCTGGGTCGGTGCGCCGGCTGCCGCGAGCACGGCGGTGAGCAGCGGACCTTCGAGGGTGTGGCGCTGGCCGTCGTATTCGAGCGTGGGGTTGATGGAGATGGCCGGCAGGTGCTGCAGCGCCGCGGCATCGAAGCTGCGGGCCTGGCTGAACTGCACTCCCTGCTTGGCGGCCAGCAGGTCTGCCGTGGGGTTCAATGCCCCGCGGTTGGGATGCTGGATCGCGCCGGCCACGGTGAGCAGCGCGGGCTGGGGCTGGGCAGGCGCATGGGCCAGCGCGGAACCGGCGGGCAGCATGCCGGCGAGGCCGAGGTGGGTCAGGAAACTGCGTTTGCGCATGGGCATTCATTCGCGGTCTTGTGGAGGGGGCCAAAGCATCGCATGGAACCGGGGCTGGATGCCATCCGCACAAAACGGTGCGGAATGCGATGTATGCACGGCGATGCATTGCCAACCGGATGGCCGTCTGCTATGGGGTTGCTTCCCTAGGGCCCCGCACGGCTACCCTTGCGCGGGCGCCGCGTTCAGGTAGCCCATGGTGGGCGGCTTCCGCGTAGTGCTGCGCGAACCGCCACTGGAGATCGAAATAGTCTTCCCGCATGGACATGGCGGCAAGAATACCCGGCACCTTGGCCGACCGGCGGCAGGACCGGGGGGGTCAGGTCGTGCTGGAGGATGCCTCCTTCTTCCAGGCGCCCACCGGCAGGGCGAACGCTTCCGGGGCGCGCCGGTAGAGGTGGCGCAGGGTGGCCATCAGGGCCACGGAGCCGCAGCCGGCCACCAGCAGCAGCCCGAGGTAGATGGCCAGCGCATGCTGGAAGGGCATGACGTGGTTCCACGAGCGCGCGATGCCCAGGAACGATGCGTAGAGCCACGAGACGGAGGAGACCGTGGCGAACAGGGTGAGGCCGAGCATTCTTCCAGGTGGGAACTCCAGGAAGATGCCGCCCTGCATCATGAGCGGAAACGCGAAGCGGTGCATGAGCATGCCGTTCAGCGTGAGCACGCTCACCGCCAGGATCTTCATCCAGAGCTTTTCGTTCATCACATAGGCGGGATCCTGGGCGTAGCCGGTATAGACGAACACGGCGCCCGTGGCCCAGAGCAGCCACAGAGCGCTCGTCATGACGGCCTTGGTGCGCTGCAGTTCTTCGCGGCGCTCGGGGGTGATGGGGCGGTGGGCCATGCCGAGGAATCGGAAGTCGTATTCCAGCATCTTCGCGATGGCGACGGCCATGGCCAGCAGGTGGAGGAAAACCAGTGCGTTCTTGATAAACATGGGAGGGATCGGCAATCAAAAGGGACGGTCGTGGGTGCTGCCTTTTGCTGCCCTGCGCGCGGCATGGCCGATCGGTTTCATTGATCGCGCCCATTGGCTGGCTCAATGCCCTGTTTGCATGGGATCGCCTGCTCACGCGCATGCGCAAGTACCGGCACCGCGGCAGCGGGCCGGTGTACAGGCGAGGGGATGGGATGGCGAGACGTGCCGGAGTGTTGTCCGGCAGGTGGTGCGCGGCGCCGGGCTGGGCAGGGGAGGTGCCGCCGGCCGCCCGCGCGCCGCGTGTCTCAGCGGGCGGCGAAGCGCGCGGTGGAGGAGGACAGGGTCGCCAGGGCACGCTCCGCATTCACCATCAAGGGTTGCGTGCCGTCCTGGACTTCGCTGCGCAGCAGCAGCCGCTCGATGGTGTCCCGGTCCAGGCGCGGCTCCACCGACTGGAGCAGAGCGATCATGCCGCTCACGTGGGCCGCGGCCATGGAAGAGCCCGTGGCGAAGTCGTACCGGCCCTGCGGCTGGAGGGTGAGGATGTCACTCCCGGGGGCGAGCAGGACCCCGTCCGTGGACGGCGTGCGCACGGCGCCGGCGGAGTCCACGGCCAGGACGCCTGGCACGCCCGCGGGAAAGCCGCTGCGCTGGCCGCCTGAGGGCACCGCGGCGACGATGATCCGGCCCTGGCCGACCAGCTGGGATAGCAGTTGCCCGAGCAGGGGATCGCTCGGGCCGCCGAGGCTCATGTTGACGATCCGCGCATCCGACGACATCACGGCGACCAGCGCCTTGGCGAGCGTGAAGGAGTTGCAGCGCGCGCTGCTGCCCGGCGGCTGGGCGGGGTACCAGCAGGCCTTGTAGAGGCTGAACCGGGCCCCCGGGGCCATGCCGACGATGCCCTGCAGGTTGTTGCCGGTGGCTGCCATGATGCCCAGCACCTCGGTTCCGTGGCGGTCCTTCTGGAAGGCGGCGGCATCGTCGTCCACGACGTTGCGGGTTTCGAGGATGCGGCCCTGCAGGTCCGGGTGGCCGGTCTGCGCGCCGGTATCGATGACCGCGACATGCGTGCCGCGGCCCGTGGTGATGCGGTGGGCCTGCGCTGCGGACATGCCGATGAAGCCGCGCTGCAGCGGGACGTAGGGGTCGTTGTAGGCCACGGCGGAGGCATCCGCCGCCGCCGGCTGTGCCTGGACGGAAAAGTCCTGCAGGGGTTGCGCGAGGGCGATGCGGGTATCTTTCGCCAGGGCCCTGAGCACCTCGTCGCGAGGGCGGCTGCCCAGGATCTCGAACACGATGCAATGCACGTTGAGCGAGGGTATCGGCCAGGCATCGGCCTGGGCGAGCCCGTGGTCGCGGGCGATCTGTTCCACCTGCGTGGCGGCCTGCATGCCGGTGGTGTATCTCGGCGGTGCTCCATAGCCTGCCAGGCTGGTGGCGGCACGCACGGGCACCCGCTGCAGGGGGTTGGCGAGCGCGACGATGACGTACCGGCTGCTGTCTTCCCGCATGGCGAGGTCTGCCGCCTGCGCTCCGCTGGCAGCCGCTGCCCTGGATGGTGTATCCACGCCCCCAGGAGGCGGGCCCGCGCAGGCCGCCAGCAGCACCAGCGCCGGCAGCATTGCAGCCCGGCGCAGGCTTTGCGCGGCGTGCTCCAGGGCGTGTTTCACGGCGCGTCTCCCGCGGGCTCGACGAGCCGCATGCCCGGCATGGCCCGCAGCTGCGCGAGCGCCTGCGCGCCGGAGGTGCCGGGCAGCGGCGCCAGCATGTAGGCACCCATGGCGTTGGGACCGGCCACCACTTGCAGGCCCGAGCCGGCCAGCGCCGCATTCCAGGCAGCCAGCGTGAGTCGATCGTCCGGAACCGCCCGGATGGTGCCCTGGGCCGCGCCGCCCGTGCCGGCAGTGGCTTGCGGGCTGCTGAACATGCGGTACTGCGCGGGCTCCTGGTCCGCCGTGCGCCAGCCGATGAGCGCCAGGGCGGCGGTCTGGAGCACGGCCACGGCGGCCAGCGCATAGGTGGACCATCCGTGGCGGCGCGGCTGCGGCGCGGCCTGCGGTGCCTGCGGGGCGGGCTGGTCGCACAGGGCGTCCAGATCGATGCGCTGCATGAGCCGCTGCAGTCCCTCTTCGGCGTCGGGAAGGGCAGTGGCCGGCTGCAGTTGCAGGCCCGCCTGGATGCGCTCCTGCAATGCCAGTTCGGCCTGGCAGTCGGCGCAGGCCGCGAGGTGGCCCGCCGCGGCGGCGCGCTGCTCGTCGGTGGCGGTACCGTTCACGATCCACGGCAGCAATTCCTGCGTGAGCAGGTGGGACCGGTCCTGGTCCGGGCCGTGGGCGGATACGGGGGGGAATGTCGTCATGGTTGGATATCCTTGGTGCCGGTGCTGCCCACCGCCAGGCCGGGCAGCAGGTTGCGCAGCTTCACACGCGCGTGGAACATGCGGGCCTTGACGGTGCCCACGGGGGCCTGCGTGATGACGGCGATCTCCTCGATCGAGTGGCCGTGGGTGTAGGCCAGCTCGAGGACGAGGCGCTGGTCCGCCGACAGCCGGGCGAGGCCCTTGGCCAGCCAGTCCCTCAGTTCGCGGTCATCGCCGGGGTTGATGCCGGGGTGGCCCCTCTCCAGGGCCGTTTCGTCGTCCAGGTCGTCGCTCGCATCCAGCGGGCCGCTCTGCCGCAGCACCTTGAGCCCGCAGCGGTAGGAGATGCCCATGATCCAGGTGGACACGCGGGAATCCCCGCGGAAGGTGCCGGCCTTCTGCCAGACCACCCAGAAGCAGTCGTTGATGATCTCCTCGATGAGGTCGGTGCGGCGCGTGAGGCGGGTGAGGAACTGCCCCAGGCGCCGGTGGTAGCCGCGGTAGAGGGTGGCCAGCGCGTCGCGATCGCCAGCCGCGATCGCGTGCAGCAGCGCCAGGTCGTGGGAGTTGTCCGGATAGTGTGCGGTCATGGGCCACCAGAGGTAAAACGTGCCGTTCTGGCTGTGGTGGGTGCGTCTGCGCGGTGGAAAGGTTGCAGGCCGGTCCGCATCAGAAGCTGCGGATGACGGTCACGGCCCAGCGGCCCGGGGTGGCCCCCATGATGTGGCGCTGCGCCCAACGGTCCGATGCGAGGTAATTCAGTTCGGCGCGCCAGGGGCCGGTGGTCCAGGCGGCGCCCACGCTGCCATACAGGTACTGGCCGTGGGGGCGCACGGCGGAGACCCCGAGCGAGCCGACCAGGGACAGCCGGGGCGTCAGGGGCCAGCGCGCGCCGGCATCGAGCGCCCAGCGCATGGGAGAGATCTCGTCGCGGGTATGGACATAGTGAAAGGCGGACAGGCCGACGGTGAAGACATCCCGGAAGCTGGCGCTCAGCGTGCCCTCCGCGCGGTCGTACAGTCGGAAGAACGCATCCCCGGGGTAGGCGTAGTACTGCAGCGACGCCTGGTATTGCCAGTCGTTGTCGATCACGCCGTCGTAGGCGCCCCGCACGATGGCACGCGTGGATTGCGACCCATAGGTCTGCATGCCCAGAGCGGTGGTGACGGACCAGCCGCGGGCGTCGTAGAAGCTGAGCAGGCCCTGGACGATGGGGCGGGGCCGGCCCACGACGATCCCCCGCTCGACCAGGTCGCTGCTGACGGCCAGTTCGCCGGTGACGTCGCGCGTCTGGGCCATGCCCGCCGCCGGAAGCGCGCAGGCCAGCAGCAGCCAGAAGCGGCAGGCAGTGGGCGATGTCTGGCGGGAACGCGCATGGCAGGGCATGCGCGCAGTTTAGAACGGCTTGGAGAGGCCGCCGCCGTGCTGGCGGCTCCCGCGGCAGCCTCGTGCGGCATGCCTCGGGTCACGCGGCCCCGGAGGTGGCCCCTGGCCGGAAGCGGGCGGCCTGCCCGCTGCCCGGCCATGGGAGTCCGGATTATTGCGGTCCGAGCTGGTCGATGAGTGCCTTGAGCGCGGCCATCTCGTCGGCCTTGAGGTCGGTGAGCGGCGCGCGCACGGGGCCCGCGTCATGGCCGACGATCTTCGCGCCGGCCTTCACGATGCTCACCGCGTAACCCGGCATGCGGTTGCGCAGTTCCAGGTAGGGCATGAAGAAGCTGCGCAGCAGGCGGTGCTGCGTGGCCTGGTCGTCGTTCGCCACCGCGTGGTAGAAGTCCATCGCGGTCTTCGGGATGAAGTTGAACACCGCGGAGGAATACACGGGCGTGCCCAGGGCCTTGTAGGCCGCCGCATACACCTCGGCCGTGGGCAGGCCGCCCAGGTAGGCGAAGCGGTCGCCCATCTTCATGTAGATGGAGTTCATCAGCTCGATGTCGCCCACGCCGTCCTTGAAGCCCACGAGGTTGGCGTTGCGCTCGGCCAGGCGAGCGAGCGTCTCGGGCGTGAAACGGCTCTGGCCGCGGTTGTACACGATGACGCCGAACTTCACGCTCTTGCAGACGGCCTCGACGTGCGCTGCCAGGCCCTCCTGGCCGGCCTCGGTGAGGTAGTGCGGCAGCAGCAGGATGCCGTGGGCGCCGGCCTTCTCGGCGGCTTGGGCGCACTGGATGGCGAAGCGCGTGGGGCCGCCGGCACCCGCGATGATCGGCACCTTGCCGCGGCAGGTCTGCACGGCGGTCTCGATGATGGCGGGATATTCGTCGGCGGTGAGCGAGAAGAACTCGCCCGTGCCGCCAGCCGCGAAGAGCGCGCTGGCGCCGTAGGGGGCGAGCCATTCGAGGCGCTCGGCGTAGCCGCGGGGATTGAAGTTGCCTTCGCTGTCGAAGTCCGTCAGCGGGAAGGACAGCAGGCCGGAGCCCATGATGGTCTTGAGTTCTTGAGGTTGCATGGCGAAAGCCCGGAAAGTGGTTCGGAAAGCGGGTGGGGTGGTGGGGGATCGGGAAATTCCTGCAGGGCCGCGCGTCAGTCCAGCCGGATCTGCGCCGCGGACACGACGCCGGCCCAGCGGGCGCGTTCCTTCTCGAAGAAGCGGTCCTGCTCTGCTGGCGCCATCGTGACCACTTCGGCGCCCTGGCCGGTCAGGCGCGAGCGGATGTCGGGGGTGCGGATGACGGAAATGAGTGCGGCATGGATGCGCTGGACGACCGCCTCGGGCGTGCCGCGGGGCACCAGCACCCCTTGCCAGGTGCCCGACTCGAAGCCGGGGACACCCTGCTCGGCGATGGTGGGCACATCGGGCAGCAGGGGCATGCGGGTGCCCTTGGAGAGCCCGAGCACTTTCAATTTGCCGCTCTGCACGTGGGGCAGGGTGGCGAGCATGCCGTTCATGAGAACCTGGGTCTGGCCGGCCATGGTGTCCTGGATGGCCGTCACGCCGCCCTTGTAGGGCACGTACTGCCAGCGCGCTCCGCTGGCGGCCGCGAGGGCCACGCCGGCCAGGTGCGGCGCGCTGCCCGTGGCCGTGACGGCGAAGTTCAGGTCGCTCGTGCGCGACAGCGCGATCAGCTCCTTCAGGTCCCGGGCCGGCACGGAAGGATGCACCACCAGCATGTGGGGTGAGTAGGCGAGCATCGTCGTGCCGCGCAGATCCCTGGAAGGATCGAAGGGCAGCTTGGTATAGACCGAGGGGCTGATCGCCAGGGCGCCCACGTCGCACAGCAGCATCGTGTAGCCGTCCGGCGCGGCCTTGGCCACGAAGTCCGCGCCCAGGTTGCCGTTGGCACCCGGCTTGTTCTCCACCACCACCGGCTGCTTCAGGGCTTCCGAGAGGGGCTGGCTGATGGCGCGGGCGATGATGTCCGAGCTGCCGCCCGGCGGGTAGGGAACGACGAGGCGCAGCGGCCTGGCGGGCCAGGGCGTCGCGGTCTGCGCAGTGGCTGACGAGCAGGCGAGGGCCAGGACAGTGGCGTGCAGCAGGGTGCGGCGGGAAAAGGGCATGGTCTCTGTCTCCTGGATTTTGTTGTACGTCATCATACAACTTGACTCGCGAAGAAAACAAGGGGGCCCTGCCCATGGGCGTTTCGTCACATGGAAGGTGGCGCGGCGGGCTCGGTGTCGGCCTGGCTCTTGGCCGCTTCCTGCGCGAGGCGCAGGCGTTCACGGCTGTTGGTGAGGTGGATGCGCATGGCCGCGCGCGCGGAGTCGGGGTCCTGCCGCGCGATGGCGGAGTAGATTTCCTCGTGCTCGCGGTTCACGCGGTCCAGGTATTCGGTGCTGCGCTGCACGCGCAGGGCCGCGATGCGGGTGCGCGGTATCAGCGTGGTGCCGAGGTGGTTCATGATGTCCGCGAAATACGGGTTGCCCGTGGCTTCCGCGATCTGCAGGTGGAAGCGGAAATCGTGCGCCACGGTGTCTCCCCCGCTGCGGACGTTGCGCTCGAAATCGTCCAGGGCCTGGGCCATGGCCTGCAGGTGCGCCTCGCTGCGCCGCATGGCGGCCAGGCCCGCGGATTCGGTTTCCAGGCTGATGCGCAGCTCCAGCACGGCGAGCACGTCGGCCGACGTGCTGAGCTCGGAAGGATCGAGGCGGAAGACGCCGCCTGCCCGCGGCTGCAGCACGAAGGTGCCGATCCCGTGGCGGGTCTCCACGAGGCCGGCTGCCTGCAGGCGCGAGATCGCCTCGCGCACCACCGTACGGCTGACATCATGCGCGCGCATGATCTCGGATTCCGTGGGCAGCTTGTCGCCCGGCACCAGGATCCGGTCGCGGATCCTGCCCGAGAAATCCTCCACCACCGCGTGGGCCAGGCCCCGGGCGCGACGCACGGGCGGGGCGGCCGGCACGGGCCGGTCGGCGGGGGCGGTGAATGAGGGTAATCCCTTTGTCGAGGCGGCCATGGCCATGATCATAATCCCGTCGCGTTGTACGACAACATATGACAAATACCTGTAGAGAAAACGCCATGAGCCAGTCTTCCCGATTCCAACGACTGCTGTTGACCGGTGCCGCCGGTGGCCTGGGGCACGTTTTGCGAGAGCGCGTGCGGCCTTTTGCGGAGACCGTGCGTCTCTCCGACATCGCGGAGATGGAGCCTGCGCGGGACGGCAGCGAGGAAGTGGTGGTCTGCGACCTGGCCGACAAGGCGGCCGTGGATGCGCTGGTGGCCGGCTGCGACGCCATCGTTCACCTGGGCGGGGTATCGGTGGAGCGGCCCTTCGAGCAAATCCTCGAGGCCAACATCAAGGGCGTCTTCCATATCTACGAAGGGGCCCGCCGCCACGGTGTGAAGCGGGTGGTGTTCGCCAGCTCCAACCACGTGATCGGCTTCTACCGGCAGGACGAGCGCATCGATGCCCTGTCACGCCGCAGGCCCGATGGCTACTACGGCCTCTCGAAGTCGTTCGGGGAGGATATGGCGAGTTTCTATTACGACCGCTATGGCATCGAGACGGTGAGCCTGCGCATCGGGTCGTCGTTTCCCGAGCCCCGCGACCGGCGCATGATGAGCACCTGGCTGAGCTATGACGACCTGACGCAACTGGTGCAGAAGGCGCTGTTCACACCGGACGTGGGCCACACGGTGGTGTATGGCGCTTCGGCCAACCGCGACCTGTGGTGGGACAACCACGCGGCGTCCCATCTCGGGTATGCGCCCAAGGACAGCTCCGAGCCGTTTCGCGCGAAGGTGGAGGCGCAGCCGGCTCCTGCCGCGGATGATCCCGTGGCTGTTTACCAGGGGGGCGCTTTCACGGCCCAGGGGCCGTTCGAGGGATGAGCGGCATGCAGGCCACACCTTCGAACCGGGCCGAGCTGGTGCTGGACGCGCGCTGCGCCACGGGCGAGAGCCCGGTATGGCGCACGGCGGAAGAATCGCTGTACTGGACCGACATTCCCCGCGCCGTGCTGCACCGCTGGTCGGCGCGCACGGGAACCAGGGCGCAGTGGACGTCGCCCGAAATGGTGGCCTGCATGGCCGCCTGGGCCGGCCAGCCGGATCGCTGGATCGCCGGCCTGGAGACCGGGCTGTTCGCACTGGACCTTCCGCAGGCCGGCGGTGCGCTGGCGGCCGCGCGCCTGGCCGGCGTGTCGCATGCGTCGCCCGGAATGCGCTTCAACGACGGCCGGTGCGACCGGCAGGGGCGTTTCGTTGCGGGCACCATGCTCATGGACATGGCGGCCGCCTCCCCGGTGGGGGCCGTCTTCCGCTTCGGCGGCAGGGAACTGGCTGCGGGCAGCGCCACGGACCTGGATCTCGGGCCGTTGATCGTGCCCAACGGCATCGCCTTCAGTCCGGACGGGCGCACGATGTACCTGTCGGATTCGCACCCGCAGGTGCAGAAGATCTGGGCGTTCGACTACGACACAGACACCGGAACCCCGCACGGCCGCCGCCTGTACGTGGACATGGCGCCGCTGCCGGGGCGCCCGGACGGCGCGGCGATCGACGTGGACGGCGGCTACTGGATCTGCGGCAACGACGCCGGCCTGGTGCACCGCTTCACCCCGGACGGCCGGCTGGACCGCTCGCTGGCGGTGCCGGTCAAAAAGCCGGCGATGTGCGCGTTCGGCGGGCCGCGGCTGGACACGCTCTTCGTCACCTCGATCCGGCCCGGCGCGGAGGCGGACCTGGCGGACCAGCCACTGGCCGGCGGCGTGTTCGCATTGCATCCGGGCACGCAGGGCCTGCCGGAACCCGAGTTCGATCCCGCTGCGGAGTGACCCCTTTTTTTCAGCTGACAGACATCTCCAAGAGGTAGCAAGCATGAAGTTCATCAAGACCACCCTGGCCGCCGTGGCGGCCTGCCTGACGGCTTTCGCGGCGCAGGCGACGGAGTTCCGCTCCGCCGACATCCATCCCGACGACTACCCCACCGTGACCGCGGTGAAGTTCATGGGCGAGCGCCTGAAGGCGCTTTCGGGCGGCAAGCATTCCATCAAGGTGTACAGCAGCGGCGCCCTGGGCAACGAGAAGGACGCGATCGAGCAGGCGAAGATCGGCGCGCTGCAGATGGTGCGCATCAACATCGGCGCGATGAACAACATCTGCCCCGAGACCGTGGTGCCGACCATGCCCTTCCTGTTCCGCTCGGTGGAGCATCTGCACAAGGTGCTGGACGGCCCGGTGGGCGAGGAGATCCTGAAGGCCTGCGAACGCCAGGGCTTCGTGGGCCTGGCCTATTACGACAGCGGCGCGCGATCCATGTTCACGGCCAAGAAGCCGGTGCGAAAGTTCGAGGACATGAAGGGCATGAAGGTGCGCGTGCAGCAGTCGGACCTGTGGGTGTCCATGCTGGAGGCCATGGGCGCCAACGCCACGCCGATGCCGATGGGCGAGGTGTACACGGGCCTCAAGACCGGCCTGATCGATGCCGCGGAGAACAACTATCCCACGTACGAAAGCTCGCGCTCTTTCGAGGTGGCCAAGTACTACACCAAGACCGAGCATTCCATGGCCCCGGAAATGCTGCTCTTTTCCAAGCGCGCCTGGGACCGCCTCTCGCCGCAGGAGCAGGGCTGGATCCGCCAGGCCGCGAAGGAGTCCGTGCCCTACATGCGCAAGCAGTGGGCCGAGCGCGAGGTGAAGTCGCTCGCCACCGTGAAGGCCGGCGGCGCGGAGATCATCGAGATCGACAAGGCCCCTTTCCAGGCCGCGATGAAGCCCGTGTATGACAAGTACATCACCGACGCGAAGCTGAAGGACCTCGTCAAGCGCGTGCAGGACACGCAGTGATCCCCCATCCCCGGGCCGTCTCAACGGAAGCCCGGGGATTTTTTCATCTCCCATCAACATGTACACCCAAATCTGCCGCACGCTCGCGCGTGCCTGCATGTGGCTGGGCATCCTCGGGCTCGTGGCGGTGATCTGCGCCGTGAGCTGGCAGGTGTTCGGCCGCTATGTCCTCAACAACACGCCCACCTGGGCGGAAAGCCTGGCGCTGCTGCTGGTGCTCTACGTGACCATGTTCGGCGTTGCCGTGGGCGTGCGGGATGCCGGGCACATCGGGCTCGAATCCTTCCTGGTGCTGGCGCCCGACTGGCTGCGCCTGAAGATGGAGTACCTGATCCACGTGCTCATCCTGGTGTTCGGCGCCGCCATGGCCTGGAACTGTGCATCGCTCGCCCAGTCGGTGTGGGAATACCGCCTGCCCACGCTCTTCATCTCCGAAGGCTGGAAATACGTCCCGGCCAGCATCGCCGGCGTGCTCATCGTGCTGTTCTCCATCGAGCACATCATCGCGCTGGCCCAGGGCCGCGAAGTCGAACCTGCCTGGGGCTGATCCATGACCGTGCCACTCCTGATCCTGTGCGTGACATTCACGCTGTTCCTGCTGCTGGGCGTGCCGGTGGCGTTCTCCATCGGCCTGTCGGCCCTGGCCACGCTGGCCTACGAAGGCCTGCCGTTGGAAGTGGGCTTCCAGCAGATGACCTCCGGCATGGGAATCTTCTCGTTCCTGGCGATCCCGTTCTTCATCTTCGCGGGCGAGCTCATGCTGTATGGCGGCATCGCCGACCGCATCGTCAATTTCGCGCGGGCCCTGGTGGGCCACGTGCGCGGTGGCCTGGGCATGTCCAACGTCGTGGCCTGCACGCTGTTCGGCGGGGTCTCGGGCTCGCCGGTGGCGGACGTGTCCGCGATGGGCGCGGTGATGATCCCCATGATGAAGAAAGAGGGCTACCACGCCGACTACGCCGTGAACGTGACGACGCACGCGGCGCTGGTGGGCGCGCTGATGCCCACGAGCCACAACCTCATCATCTACTCGCTCGCCGCAGGCGGCAAGGTGTCGATCGCGGCGCTGATCCTGGCGGCACTGATTCCGGCCCTGGTGCTCACGATCAGCAACCTTGCGGCGGCCTACCTCGTTGCGGTCAAGCGCGGCTACCCGAAGGGCACGTTCCCCGGCTGGCACATCGTGGCCCGCTCGTTCGCGGCGGCGCTGCCGGGCCTCTTCATCGTCGTGCTGATCCTCGGGGGCATCCTCTCGGGCATCTTCACGGCGACAGAATCGGCGGCGGTGGCGGTGCTCTATGCGCTGGCGCTCACCATCTTCCTCTACCGCACTTTGACGCGGGAGCACTTCATCAAGGCGGCCTCCAAGGCCGTGCGCACCACGGGCGTGATCCTGCTGCTGATCGGCATTTCCAGCACCTTCGGCTACCTCATCAGCCTCTACGGCGTGGCGGAGCTGACGGGCGAGATGCTGTCCCAGGTGACCAGCACGCCCTGGGTGATCTTCCTGCTGATCAACATCATCCTGTTCGTGCTGGGCACCTTCCTGGACATGGCAGCGACCATCCTGCTGTGCACGCCCATCTTCCTGCCGATCGCGCAGCACTACGGCATGAGTTCGGTGCAGTTCGGCATCGTGATGCTGATCAACTGCGCGCTGGGCCTGAATACGCCGCCCGTGGGCACGACCCAGTTCGTGGGCTGCGCCATCGGCGGAGTGTCGGTGGGCACGGTGATGCGGACCATCTGGCCGTTCTACGGCGCGCTGATCTTCGCGCTCGCGCTGGTCACCTTCGTGCCGTCGTTCTCGACCTGGCTGCCCGGCATGTTCATGGTCGTGCGCTGAGGGAAGGACACAGCATGGCGACGCCCCTGACCATCCGCATGCACGAGGCCGACAACGTCGCCATCGTGGCCAACGACGGCGGCCTGCCCGCGGGCACGCCGCTGCCCTCGGGCATCACGCTGCGCGAGCACGTGCCGCAGGCCCACAAGGTCGCACTCGCGGACATTCCCGAAGGCGGTGCCGTGCGCCGCTACAACGTGCCCATCGGCTATGCCATCCGGCCGATCTCGGCCGGCAGCTGGGTGCACGAGAAGCTGCTGCACATGCCCGACGCGCGCTCGCTCGAAGGTTTGCCCATCGCCACGGTGAAGCCGCCGGCCCTGCCGCCGCTGGAGGGCTACACCTTCGAGGGTTACCGCAATGCCGATGGTTCCGTGGGCACGCGCAACATCCTGGCCATCACCGAGACCGTGCAGTGCGTGGCCGGCGTGACCGAATTCGCCGTGCAGCGCATCAAGGCGGAACTGCTGCCGAAGTACCCGAATGTCGATGACGTGGTGGCCCTGGCCCACACCTACGGCTGCGGCGTGGCCATCGACGCGCCCGACGCGGTGATCCCCATCCGCACGCTGCGCAACATCAGCCTCAACCCCAATTTCGGCGGCGAGGTGATGGTCGTCAGCCTGGGCTGCGAGAAGCTCCAGCCCGAGCGCCTGCTGCCGCCCGGCGCCATCCCGCTGGTGGACGAGCGCACGCTCGAAGAAGCGCCGCTGGACGTGGTCTGCCTGCAGGACGAGGCCCATGTGGGCTTCATGTCCATGGTCGAGTCGGTGATGCGCCAGGCCGAAAGGCACCTGGAACGCCTGAACCGCCGCCGCCGCGAGACCGTGCCCGCCAGCGAGCTGGTGGTGGGTGTGCAGTGCGGCGGCAGCGATGCCTTCAGCGGCGTGACCGCCAACCCGGCCGTGGGCTTCTGCACCGACCTGCTGGTGCGCGCCGGGGCCACGGTGATGTTCAGCGAGGTGACCGAGGTGCGCGACGGCATCGACCAGCTCACCTCCCGCGCAGCATCGCCCGAGGTGGCCGAAGCCATGATCCGCGAGATGGCCTGGTACGACGCCTACCTGAGCCAGGGCCGCGTGGACCGCAGTGCCAACACCACGCCAGGCAACAAGAAGGGGGGCCTGTCCAACATCGTCGAGAAGGCGATGGGCTCCATCGTCAAGAGCGGCAGCGCGCCCATCAGCGGCGTGGTGGCACCCGGCGAGAAGGCGCGGCAGAAGGGGCTGCTCTATGCCGCCACGCCCGCCAGCGACTTCATCTGCGGCACGCTGCAGGTGGCCGCGGGCATGAACCTGCACGTGTTCACCACCGGCCGGGGAACACCCTATGGCCTGGCCGAAGTGCCGGTCATCAAGGTGGCCACGCGCAGCGACCTGGCGCGGCGCTGGCACGACCTGATGGACGTGAACGCCGGACGCATCGCCGACGGCGAATCCACCATCGAGGAGATGGGCTGGGAGATGTTCCGCCTGATGCTGGACGTGGCCAGTGGCCGCAGGAAGACCTGGGCCGAGCACTGGAAGCTCGCCAACTCACTGGTACTGTTCAATCCCGCGCCCGTGACCTGATTGCCCACGTGGCGCTTTCCATCATCACGAACAGGGAGAGAGAAACATGACGCCACGGCATCCAACCCTTCACTCCGGCGGCAGCCGCCGGGCCTTTCTCGGCGGAATGCTGGCAGCCGGCGGTGCAGCCGCCTGGCCTGGCGCCGCGGGCGCCCAGGCCTTCGATTTCAAGCCCAACCAGCGGTATCCCGATCCGGCCGTGCAGGTGCTGGATCCCTCATTTGCCAAGTACCGCCTGTTCAACAGCACCGTGGAGCAGGTCGCGACAGGCCTGCGCTGGGCCGAGGGGCCCGTCTGGTTCGGCGACGGGCGCTATCTGCTGGTCTCGGACATTCCCAACAATCGCATCGTGCGCTGGGACGAGGCCACGGGGCAACTGGGTGTCTTCCGCCAGCCCTCCAACTTCTCCAACGGCCTCGCGCGGGACCGCCAGGGCCGGCTGCTGGCCTGCGAACACCTGACGCGCCGCATCACGCGCACCGAGTACGACGGCAGCATCACGGTGCTGGCGGACGGCTACGGCGGAAAGCGCTTCAACTCGCCGAACGACATCGTCTGCGGGAGCGATGGTTCCATCTGGTTCACCGACCCGTCCTTCGGTATCTCGGGCCACTGGGAAGGGGACAAGGCGACGCCGGAACTGCCGCATTCGGTCTATCGCATCGATCCGCAGAGCGGCAGGACCGAACTGGTGCTGGACGACCTCGCCGGCCCCAACGGCCTGTGCTTTTCGGCGGACGAGCAGCGGCTCTACATCGTCGAGTCGCGTGCGCAGCCGCACCGCGTGGTGTGGGCGTTCGATGTCGCGGCGGGCGGCCGGCGGCTTGCCAATCGGCGGGTACACATCAAGGCGGCGGGAGGCGGCGCGCTGGACGGCATCAAGTGCGACGAAGACGGCAACCTCTGGTGCGGCTGGGGCAGCGACGGTTCGGCCGGAGCCAGCGCCGCCGAGCTGGACGGGGTGCGGGTGTTCAACCCGCAGGGCCAGCCGATCGGACACATCCACCTGCCCGAGCGCTGCGCGAACCTCGCGTTCGGCGGCGCCAAGCGCAATCGCCTTTTCATGGCCGCCAGCCATTCGATCTACGCGCTTTACGTCGAGGCACGCGGCGCGTCCTGAGGCGTCGCGCGGCCCGGAATCTTTTCACAACAAGGAGACAACCACCATGCAGCGCAGAACCTTCACCCTCCACGCCCTGGCCCTCGGCGCAGGTGCCATGCTGGGCACCGGGCCGGCCCTGGCCCAGGCGCCATGGCCCACGGGCAAGACCATCACCTACCTGGTGCCGTTCGCGGCGGGCGGCACGACCGACACGCTGGGCCGGCTGATCAGCCAGCAGCTGGGCACGGCCCTGGGCACCACGGTGGTGGTGGACAACAAGGGAGGGGCGGGCGGCAGCGTGGGCTCCGAGATCGCGGCGCGGGCCGCCCCGGACGGCTACACGCTGCTGGGGGGCACCATCAGCTCGCACGCGATCAACGTGAGCCTCTATCCGAAGCTGGGCTACGACCCGGTCAAATCCTTCGCGCCCGTGACGCTGATCGGCACCAACCCGGTGGTGCTCGTGGTGGCCGCCGGCAGTCCCTATAAGACGCTGCAGGACGTGCTCGCGGCGGCGAAGGCCAAGCCGGGCGGGCTTTCTTCGGCCTCGGCCGGCACGGGCACCTCGCAGCATCTGGCCCTGGAACTGCTGGCCTACAAGTCGGGCGTGAAGTTCACCCATGTGCCCTACAAGGGCAGCGGGCCGGCGATTCAGGACGTGATCGGCGGCCAAGTGGACATGATGTTCGACACCACCGTGGTCGCGGCGCCGCACATCCAGAGCGGCAAGCTGCGCGCGATCGCCGTCACCTCGGCGAAGCGGCTGGCCTCCATGCCCGACGTGCCCACGGTGGCCGAATCGGGCGTGGCCAGCCTCAAGGACTTCGAAGTGGTGTCCTGGCAGGCGATCTTCGTGCCCGCGGGAACGCCTGCGCCCATCGTCAACCGGCTGCACGACGAGATCCGCAAGATCCTCGCCCAGCCCGACATGCAGGCCAAGCTCAAGGGCTTCGGCATGGAGCCGGCGGACCTGACCATCGCCCAGATCGCGACCTTCCAGAAGGCCGAGGTCGAGAAATGGGCCCAGGTCATCAAGGCCGCGAACGTGAAGGTCGATTGAGACCCGGGCGTGGGGCAAGGGGGCGCCGGCCCTGCGGAGGCGCGCCCCTTCAAAGCAGCTGCGCGCGCAATCCCACCATGATGCGCCGGCCTGCCGCGGGCTCAAAGAAGCGTCCGTTGCCATCGTTGACGATCAGCGAGCCTGCGTAGCGGCGGTCGAACAGGTTGTCCAGCCGCGCCCAGGCCTGCCAGCGCACGGTGCCTCCGGTCTTCCATCCATAGCCCGCCCGCAGTCCGGCGACGGCATAACCGGGGGCCGATTCGGTGTTGGCGTCGTTGGCTTGTACCCGGGAGGAGAAGTCCACCGCGCCGCCCAGCGTCCATCGCGCGTCGGGCGCGTAATCCAGCGACAGGCGGGCCGTGTGGCGCGCCGTGCCCGGCAGGCGGTTGCCGGAGGGCACCGCCACGCCGCCCGCGCCGGTGTAGGGACTGGCGAAAAAGGCGTCCAGGTAGGTGTAGGCGGCCCGCGGGACGAAGGCACCCATGCGCGCGCTCCAGCCCAGCTCCATGCCGCGGCGGTGCACGCGGTCGGCATTCTGGTACACCGTGCGGCCATTGACCGTCGCCGCGGGAACGATCTCCCCGCGCGTGCGGGCGTCGAACCAGGCGGCCTCCACGCGGTGCACCCCGTCCTGCCACTTGGCGCCCACCTCGAACTGGCGGTTGCGCGCGGCCTCCAGCCCGTAGTTCGGTCCGCTGTTGGTGCGGCTGTAGGCCATCTCGGCCAGCGTGGGCGTCTCGATGCCTCCGCCGGCATTGGCATACAGGTTCAGGTGCTCCGAGGCGGCCCAGACCAGGCCCACGGCCGGACTGGTGCGGTGCCAGGTGCGTTCGCCGCTGTCGTCGGGATTGGCGGCGCTCGCGGGAAAGCGGTCGTCCACGGCCAGCCGGACCCGCGTCGATCGCAGTCCCGCGACCGCGCGCACGGTGGGGGCGATCCATGCGTCCACCTGGGCGAAGAGGTCGGTGTTGCCCGCGCGGTCCTGCTCGTCGCGCCGCAGTGCGCCGGGCACGCCCGCATCGTTGACGAAGCCCTGGCGATGCTCGGAGAGCCGGTCGGCATCCACACCCACCGTCCAGGACCAGGGCAGGCCGGCGGCGGTGCGGTCGCTGTGCGTCCAGGCGGCCCCGAGGCCGTAGTAGTCGCGGTCCAGGTCCACCACGCCGCCGGCGCTGTTGGCGGCCGCACCGGAGAAGGAGAGGGTCTGGAACAGGCTGCGGGTGCCGCCATAAAGCCTTGCGCGCACGCTGTCCGTGGCGCTCAGCGCGTGCTCCACCACCAGACCGAGCTGGTTCTGTCGCACGGTCTTGCGGGTGTCGAAGCTGTACGCCACCGCGTGGGCCTGGCGGGGATCGGCCCGCCACTGCTCGCGCGTCAGACCGAGCGGGTCCTGCGCCAGCGGCTGGTCGAACAGGTTCACCAGCACCGTGACGCGGGTGTCGCTGGAAGGCCGTGCCACGACCTTCGCATTCAGGTGCGTGCGGCGGGCGGCGCCGTGGTCTCGCCATCCGTCGGTCTCGAAGCGGGAGATGTCCACCAGCCCGCCCAGGGTGCGGTCGCCCGCGTCGAACGATGCCTCGGCCATGCGCTGGCCGTAGGATCCCGCGGCCACCGAGGCGGAAGCCCCTCCGCCTTCCCGCGGATCGCGCGTGGTGACCTGCAGCACGCCGCCCGCCGCGTTGCCGTACTGCTGGGCGAGCGGCCCGCGCAGCACTTCCACCTGCGAGGCGGACGGCAGCTGGGCCGTGGCGGCCTGGCCCTGGCCATCCGGCATCGTGGCCGGGATGCCGTCCACGAGGATGCGCACGCCCCGCACGCCGAACGTGGAGCGCGACCCGAAGCCGCGCACCGCGATCTGGAGATCCTGCGCGTAGTTCTGTCGGTCGGACACCGCCACACCGGGCTGGCCGGCCAGCAGCTCGGACAGGTTGACGAGCGGCGTGGCGGCCGTGAAGGGGTCCAGGGCGATGGCCGTATGGCTTGCGGTGGCATCGAAGCGGCGCTGGGCCGCAGCCTGGCCGCCGGACACCTCGACGGCCGGCAGCGCGGGATCGGGGCCGGCGGCCTGGGCCATGGCTTCCGGCGGGCTGCCCGCCCACAGGGCGCAGCCGGCCATGACCGCCCAGACCGGCGCGTAAGCGCGGTTGGTCGCAGTGCCGGAAGGAGCGCAGGGCGGAAGGGAGGGGGCCGCGTGGTTCGGGGGAGAGGGCAGGCCGCGCATGCGCATCAGCTGCGCGGCGCCGGGGCCTGGCCGACCACGCTGCTGGGCTGCGCTGGCTCGATCACGCCGCACAGGACGCGGCCACCGGAGTTGCCGGCCGGATTGGTCTTGTAGTCGTCTTCCTTCTCGTGCACCACGAGGGCGCGGCCCATGATGGAAGCCTTGCCCGGGGTGAGCGTGACATTGGCATTCAGGTAGCGCAGCGTGCCGCGGCCATCCGCGCCCACGGTGATGTTGGGCAATTCGCCAGCGTGGGCCTTGTCGACGGGCGATCCAGGCTGGCCGTGCTGGTGGGACATGCCGGGGTCGAAGTGCCCGCCCGCCGCGCCGAAGGGAATGGTCTTGCCGGTGGCGGCGTCCGGCCCGGGAGCGCACTGGCCATTGGCATGGATGTGGAAACCGTGCAGGCCGGCGGAAAGCCCCTGTACCTGCGCGGCGATTTCCACGCCGCTGGGCGTTTCGGTCAGGACGGCCGTGCCGGCGGGCTGGCCGTCCGCGGTCATCAGGCGGGCCGAGGCCGTGGCGCGCTCCGGGCCGGGGACCGGCATCTTCGTGGCGCTGCTGGCGGCTTCCACGGCGTGGGGGGCGGGCGTGCCCTGTGCCTTGGTGCCCTGGGCGCCGCAGCCCGCGAGGGCCAGCGCGGCGCCCGCAGCCGCCAGCGCGGTGGCCAGGCGCAGGGGACGGAGAGAGGAGTGGGTCGGGCGGTACAGGTTCATGGTCGTCGGGCTGTGTAGAAGGACAAAGGCCCTGCGATGCAGGGCTGCGGCACCCGGCAGCATGCGGCGCGATTTCCGCGTGCCGCGTAGGACAACCGCCCGGGGGCGGCCGGCCTTCCCTCGGCAGCGGCAGGCGTGCCACCCCGGAAAAGGGCTCAGGTGCCGGGTTTGCGGACGAGCCGCAGGATACTGGAGAAATCCAGCCCGCCGTGGCCCGCCAGGCTATGCGCCGCATAAAGACTGCGCGCAAGTCCTCCCAGGGGCGTGGCCGCTTTCACGGCGGTGGCATTCTCCTGCGCGAGCCCCAGGTCCTTGAGCATCAGGTCAGTGCCGAAGCCTCCCGCGTAGTCCTTGCTCGCCGGGGCCTGGGGCATGACACCGGGCCAGGGATTGTATTTTTCCAGGGCCCAGTTGCCGCCCGAGCTGCGGCGCATGATCTCGCTGAGCACCGCCGGATCCAGGCCGTTGGCGACGCCCAGGGCGAGGGCCTCGCTCGTGCCGGCCATCAGGATGCCCAGCAGCATGTTGTTGCAGATCTTGGCGGTCTGGCCCGCACCCACCCCGCCTGCGTGGAAGATGTTGGCGCCCATTTTCTCCAGCACCGGGCGGGCACGTTCCAGATCGGCCGCATCGCCGCCCACCATGAAGGTCAGCGTGCCCGCGACGGCCCCCCCCGTGCCGCCGGAGACGGGGGCGTCGATGAAGGCGATGCCGCGCTCCCGTGCAGCCTCGGCGACCTTACGCGACGTGGCTGCCGCGATGGTCGAGCAGTCGATCACCAGCGTGCCGGCGGCCAGCTGGGGCAGCAGGCCGGGCTGCTGGGCGCTTCCCAGGAACAGCGACTCCACATGCGGGCTGGCCGGCAGCATGCTGATGACCACCTCGGCGCCCGCCACGCAGGCGCCGGCATCGGTGGCGATGCGCACCCCGTCGGCTGCCAGCCTGTCGCAGGCGGGCCGGGACAGGTCGAATGCGCCGACGTCATGGCCGGCCTTGTGCAGGTTCAGGGCCATGGGGCCGCCCATGTTGCCCAGGCCGATGAATGCGATCTTCATGTGTTGTCTCCTTGGGGTGGTGAATCGGTGTGTCAGTCGTCGGCCTCGAAAATGCTGTGGCGACGCGGGGCTGCCTTGGCCGGCGGTGCTTTCGGGGCCGTGGCCGCAGTCGTGGCAGCTTTCCGGCGCTTCGGGCTCGCCTTGGCGCGCGGGTTGTAGGCGAGGGCTTCGTCCAGCCAGAAGGCCCACTGCGCGGCACGCGCGTAGCCGTGCGGCTCGACCCAGAAGTAGCCCTGCATGCCGCCGCCGGGAGAGAGCTCGCGCGTGTTCTGCATTTCCTGGAATTCGCCGTGGCGCTCCGGCGGCAGGCGCACCAGCAGTTCCGCACCTTTCACGCCGATGCACAGCTTGCCGTCCACGAAGAAGGCCCGGCAGCCGAACAGCGTGCGTTCTTCCATCGACGTGGGGCCGCAGCGCTGCGCGAGCGCATCGCGCACGGCATCGATGAGGTGCAGTGTCTCGTCGGAAAGGGGGCGCGCAGGCATCTGAATGAAGGCACTTCAGCCGGTGGTGCGGCAGGGCTCAGCGGATCGCGTCCGGTGCGTCGCCGTCCAGCATGCGCCGGGCGATGATGACGCGCATGATCTCGTTCGTGCCCTCCAGTATCTGGTGCACTCGCGCATCGCGCAGCAGGCGCTCCAGCGGGTATTCGCGGATGTAGCCGTAGCCGCCGTGCAGCTGCAGCGCCTCGTTCACCACGGCGAAGCCCGCATCGGTGGCGAAGCGCTTGGCCATGGCGCAGTAAGTGGAGGCGTCGCGGGCGCCCGCATCCAGCTTGGAGGCGGCCAGCCGCACCATCTGGCGCGCGGCGACCAGTTCGGTCGCCATGTCGGCCAGCTTGAACTGCAGTGCCTGGAAGCTGGCAATGGCCTTGCCGAATTGCTTGCGGTCCTGCATGTATTGCTGCGCCGCGTTCAGCGCCCCCTGGGCTGCGCCCACAGAGCAGGTGGCGATGTTGATTCGCCCTCCGTCCAGGCCCTTCATCGCGATCTTGAAGCCCTCGCCCTCGGCCCCCAGCAGGTGGTCAGCCGGGATGCGCACGTTGTCGAAACTGATGGTGCGCGTGGGCTGGCTGTTCCAGCCCATCTTCTCTTCCTTCTTGCCGTAGTGGATGCCTGCCGCATCCGCCGGCACGGCGAAGGCGCTGATGCCGCCCGCACCGGAGTCGGGCGCGCCCGTGCGGGCCATGAGCACCAGCACGTCGGTGCTGCCGGCGCCGCTGATGAAGGCCTTGGAGCCGTTGATGACGTATACATCGCCCGACCGCTCGGCCCGCGTCTTGAGCGAGGCCGCGTCCGAGCCCGCGCCCGGCTCGGTCAGGCAGTAGCTGGCGAGCTTCTCCCCGCTCGTGAGCAGCGGGCCCCAGTGGTCCCGCACCGCACTGGTGGCCCAGGTGCCCAGCATCCAGGTCGCCATGTTGTGGATGGTGATGAAGGCGGTGGTCGAGGGATCGACGGCCGCCATCTCCTCGAACACCAGCGTGGCATCCAGCCGCGGCAAGGCGAGGCCGCCGGCGTTCTCGGGCGCGTAGAGGCCGCAAAAGCCCAGCGCGCCCGCCTTCGCGATCGCCTCGCGCGGGAAGATGCCTTCCGCGTCCCATTGCGCGGCATGGGGCGCCAGTTCGGCCCGGGCGAACTCGCGGGCGGTGTCGGCGAAGGCGCGTTGTTCTTCGGTCAGCTCGAAATCCATGGTGCGTGTCTCGTCCTGCTCGTTGTTCTGTCTTCGTCCTGGGGGCGTCGTGGATGCATGGCGCCCGCTAGGGTTTCGCGGATGGATGCTCCAGCGTCAGCCAGCGCATCAGGCCCCGGCGCCGCGCTTCGGTTTCAGCCGCCAGGCACTCGTGGTAGAGGCGCGGCCCCTCGGGCAGCGCTTCGGTCGCGCGCGTCGCCTGCTTGCACCGCGTGATGCGCTCGCGCTGCCACGCGGCCTGCTCCTGCCGCAGTTGCGGCCGCTCGTTTGCCGACAGCGCCCGCATCACATCGCCGTACAGGATCGCGATGGCCGCATCCGCCTGCTGCCAGGCCTGCACCGCACAGGCATTCGTTTCAGCCAGCGTGCCCTTGGGATCACAGGCCGCGCCAGCCTGGGCATGCGCGCCGGCACTGCACAGCAAGAGGGCGAGAGCGCCCGCGGCACTGGCCACCCGGGCCGGTCGTCGCGGAATCTTGAGAATTTCCATCCTTCGCTTGTACCACTGCGCCAGATACCGGCGCGGCCCGAGGCCAGCAGACGCCGTGGAACTGGCTTTGCCAGGCCACTGGCGTCGTCTCCCTTCCCGCGCGCCAGCGCGAGAGAAGGGGGAAGGCGCGCAGCGCCTCAGGGGGATGTCACTTCAGGCTAATGGTGGTGTTCACGCCATGGCCGATCGTGCTGTCGTCGAACCAGCGCGCCGTCACCGTCTTGGTCTGCGTGTAGAACAGCACCACCTGCTTGCCGTAGGGCCCCAGGTCGCCGAGCTTGGAGGCGCGCGAGCCCGAGAACGAGAAGAGGGGCACCGGCACGGGAATCGGCACGTTGATGCCCACCTGGCCCACGTCGATCTCTTCCTGGAACTTGCGCGCCGCCGCGCCCGACTGGGTGAAGATGGCCGTGCCGTTGCCGTTCGGGTTGGCGTTGATGAATTCGATGGCTTCCTCGATATCCTTGGCCGCCGCCAGGCAGAGCACGGGGCCGAAGATCTCCTGGTCGTAGATGGACATGCCGGGCTTCACGCCGCTGAAGATGGTCGGGCCGACGAAGTTGCCCTTCTCGAAGCCGGCCACCTGCGGCTTGCGGCCATCCAGCTCCAGCGTGGCGCCGTCGGCGATGCCGCGCTCGATCAGTCCTTCGACGCGGTCCCTGGCGGCGCAGGAAACCAGCGGACCCACGTCCGTGCCTTTCTCGGTGCCGGCATTGACCTTGAGCGTCTTCGCCTTGGCGACCAGGTCGGAAATCCATTGCTGCGCCTCGCCCACCAGAACCACCACCGACAGTGCCATGCAGCGCTGGCCGGCAGCGCCGAAGGCCGCGCCGGCCAGTGCGTTGAGCGTCTGCTCCTTGTTGGCATCGGGCATGACGATGGCGTGGTTCTTCGCGCCCATCATGCACTGCACACGCTTGCCATTCAGGCTGGCGCGGTTGTACACATGGGTGCCGACCTTGGTGGAGCCCACGAAGCTGATCGCCTTGATGTCCTGGTGGTCGCAGATCGCGTTCACCGCATCCTCGCCGCCGTGCACCACGTTCAGGACGCCGGGTGGGATGCCTGCCTCCAGCGCCAGTTCGCACAGGCGCATGGTCACCATCGGGTCCTGCTCGCTGGGCTTGAGCACGAAGGTGTTGCCGGTGGCGATGGCCATGGGGAACATCCAGAGCGGGATCATGGCCGGGAAGTTGAAGGGCGTGATGCCCGCGCACACGCCCAGCGGCTGCATCAGCGTGTAGGTATCCACGCCACCGGCCACGTTGTTGGCCAGTTCGCCCAGTTGCAGGTTGCCGATGGCGCTGGCGTGCTCCACCACCTCCAGGCCGCGGAACACGTCGCCTTCTGCATCGGGCAGGGTCTTGCCCTGCTCGGCCGTCAGCAGCGCGGCCAGCTCGGCCATGTTCTCGCGGATGAGCTGCTGGTATTTCAGGAAGATGCGCGCCCGGGCGCCGATGGCGGTCTTCTTCCAGCTCTTGAAGGCTTCCTTGCCGGAGGCCACGGCGGCATCGATCTCTTCCGGCGTGGCGAAGGGCACGCGCGCCAGCACTTCCTGCGTGGCAGGGTTCACCACGTTGCGCCACTGGGTGGTCTTCGATTCGACGAACTGGCCGCCGATCAGCAGCTTGACCGTCGGCGCCAGGACGGCCGTGGATTGGGGGGCATTCATGCGCTTGTCTCCTGTCTGGGTTGGAATCGGGGTGCCGGCTCCGGACCGGTACGCCGACACATGCTATCCGTGCGAAATTGCAAGATCAATAGAGAAAAATCGCACGGGCGCTTTGCGAAATTGCACAACACAATCCCCGCATCGAACACCACGCGAACGCCTTATGGATTGGGAGAACCTGCGCTATTTCCTGGAACTGGCCCGTACCGGCACGCTGGCCGCCGCGGCGCGCCGCACCGGCGTGGAACACACCACCGTCGCGCGCCGCATCCAGGCCCTGGAAAAACAGATGGGCGAATCCCTGTTCGCCCGTGAGGCCGGCGGCCACCGTCTCACCGAAGCAGGCCGGAACCTGCTTCCGGCCGTCGAGGCGATGGAGACGGCCGTGCTCGGCGTCGAGCGGGTGCGGCCCACCGGCATCGGCCCGGCAGGCCTCGTGCGCGTGGGCGCCACGGAGGGCTTCGGCACGCAGGTGCTCGCTCCGCACCTCGCGCGGCTCACGTTGCAGTATCCCCACCTCAGCGTGGACCTGCTGGCCTTGCCCCGCATGCTGCACCTGTCACGCCGGGAGGCGGACATCGTCATTTCGCTGGAGCGGCCCACGCGCGGCGCCGTGATCGTCTCCAAACTGGCGGACTACACCCTGCGCCTCTACGGCCAGAAGGAATACCTGGCCCGCAGGCCGCCCATTGCCCGGCGCGATGACCTGCGGCACCACGCGTTCGTCAGCTATGTGGACGACCTGCTGTTCACCAAGGAGCTTCAGTTCCTCGACCAGCTCGTCCCGCCCGAGCGCTTCGCGTTCCGCAGCACCAGCGTCGCGGCGCAATACGAGGCGGTACGCGCCGGTGCGGGGCTGGGGGTGCTGCCGGCTTTCCTGGCCGGCAGCGACCCGCTGCTGGAGCGTGTGCTGCCTGGCGAGGCACGTTTCACCCGCACGTTCTGGATGAGCATGCCGGCCGAAGCGAAATACCAGGCGCGTACCCAGGCGGTGTGGGATTTCCTCAAGGAAGTCGGCCAGCAGGAGGCTGCCAGGCTGATGCCGTCCTGATACGGGGTGTTTCAATTCAAAGAAACATTAATGGCGTGCATGACCTGTCAGATCAAGGTCTGTGCATGGATGCGTGCAATCATTCCTGCATTGCATTCCAGAAGATTTCGAGGGTGGGGCAGGGGAAGCGCCGCGTCTGACGGGGCGGGGCACTCCTGAAGGAGCCTGCTGCGTGCGTCGGCGCCAGCATGCCGCGTGCCGTGCCGCAGCGGCGCCTGGGCCATGGGCCATGGGCCGTGCAGGTCGGTGCGAGACGTGCATGCGCTGCCAGTCGCCATCTCCCGGCTGGAGACGCCGCCCGCATGCCATGGCTGTCGAGATCGCGGTCCCATGAACATTCTCATCTTCCATTCCATTCCCTATCCGCACGTGGAGTACCACCGCGGGATCGACCACTCCCGGCACGACGTGACCTATTTCGGCCCTGCGGAGGCGCTGGCAACAGTGCCCGAGGGGCTGCGCTGCAGCAAGGTCGCGCGCCCTGGCGCCGCAGGGGCCTGCGAAGAGGCGCGCTCCTGGATGGCGGCCCATCCTTGCGTGGCGTTCGACCGGGTCATCGCCCTGTCCGAGGGCGAGCGCCTCGAGGCCGCTCGCTTGCGCGAATGGCTGGGCCTGCCGGGCGACCGGTCCGAGAAGGTCGCGGCCCTGCGCAACAAGCTCTGGATGAAACAGGCCGTCGCCGCCGCAGGGCTGCGGGTGCCGCGCTTCGCCTCACTTCCCGCCTTCCTCGCCCGCCGGGACGGCCCGCCCTGGCAGGGGCGGACCGTCCTCAAGCCCCACAGCGGCGCGGCCAGCGAAGACGTGGCCGTCTTCGCAACCGCCGCGCAGGCCCGTGCCGCCGTGCTGGGCTTCTGCTCCGGCATTCCCCGGCTGGACGCCCTGGAGGCCGTGGACGCCTGCGGCGACTTCGAGGTGGAGGAGTATGTGGAAGGGCCCGTCCTGCATTTCGATGGCGTGGTCGCGGGCGGCACGGTCTTCGCGCTCGCCGCCAGCCGCTACCTCAATACCTGCCTGGACTATGCCCGCGGAGCACCGCTGGGCTCCATCCACATTCCGCTGGACGAGCGCATGCGTCACTGGGTCGCCCGCGCCCTGGAGGGGCTCGGCATGCGCGACGGCTGCTTCCACCTGGAGGCGATCGAGCAGGGTGGCGAGCTGGTTTTCCTGGAGATCGACCATCCCGTCGATGTCCCCCACGGCATTGCCACGTTCGAGCGGGCCACGGGCATCCATCTGCCATCGGTGGAGCTGCACCGACTGCTCGGCGAGGCCGGGGAGAACGAAGTGCCTCCCCTGGGGCGGGAGGCTGGCTCGGCCGATCCGGGACGGTGCTGGCACGGCTGGTTCGCCGTGCCCGGGCACCACCTGGGATGCGCCACCCATCCCGGCCTGGAGGGTATCGCCGTTTTCCGGCGCAGCGAGGCGGTGGTCGGCTGGAGCGAGCTCCCGGCAGGTGCGCCGCTGCCCGGAAGGGTTACCTACCGGACCGATGCGCTGCCGCTCGCAGGCATCGTCGCCACCGCGGCCCCGCCGCAGACCCAGGCCTGGATGGAGTCGCTTTTCGCGGCGGTGCAGTGGAAGCCCGCCGCGCCGCATGCCGTGCCGGAAGCCGCCCCCGGTCCCGCGGCCCCGCTGCCCGCCACCGCATGAGTTCCAGCCTCCGCGGACCGGGCTGCCGGCAAAGGGGCGCGGGTTGGGTCTAAGATCCGCGCTTTCCGGCCAGCGGAACCACGCGCCGCCCGCACTGTCGGGCGGCTTCTTTCCGGCCCCTGTTCGGCCTTGTCTGCCCTGAGCGGCGAAGCGAGCGGGCCGGTTTCCCTGTTTCTTCCATTGGAGTTCCCTGAATGACACCTCAGGCCACGCCCCCAGGGCAAGACCCCACGGGGCACGACCATCTGCAGCGCAACCTCACCAACCGGCACATCCAGCTCATCGCCATCGGCGGCGCGATCGGCACCGGGCTTTTCATGGGGTCCGGCAAGACGATCAGCCTCGCGGGCCCGTCCATCGTGTTCGTGTACATGGTGATCGGCTTCGTGCTGTTCTTCGTGATGCGTGCCATGGGCGAACTGCTGCTCTCCGACCTGCGCTACAAGTCCTTCATCGATTTTTCCGCCGACCTGCTCGGGCCCTGGGCAGGGTTCTTCACCGGCTGGACCTACTGGTTCTGCTGGATCGTCACGGGCATCGCCGACGTGATCGCGATATCGGCATACACCCAGTTCTGGTTTCCGCACATTCCGCAGTGGGCGCCGGCCCTGGCCTGCGTCGGCCTGCTGCTGTCGCTCAACCTCCTCACCGTCAAGCTCTTCGGCGAGATCGAATTCTGGTTCGCCATGGTCAAGATCGTCGCCATCGTGGCGCTGGTCGCCACCGGCCTGTACATGGTGGGCACGGGCTTCGTCGCTCCGGCGGGGCACCAGGCCAGCCTGGGCAACCTCTGGAACGACGGCGGCATGTTCCCGCACGGGCTGATGGGCTTCTTCGCCGGCTTCCAGATCGCGGTGTTCGCCTTCTCGGGCATCGAGCTGGTCGGCACCACCGCGGCGGAGGCGCAGGATCCGGAGCGCAGCCTGCCGCGGGCCATCAACTCCATTCCCGTGCGCATCATCGTCTTCTACGTGCTGGCGCTGGTCGCCATCATGGCGGTCACGCCATGGCGCGAGGTCGTGCCCGGCAAGAGCCCGTTCGTGGAGCTGTTCGTGCTCGCCGGGCTGCCGGCCGCGGCAGGCATCATCAACTTCGTCGTGCTGACCTCGGCCGCCTCGTCGGCCAACAGCGGCGTGTTCTCCACCAGCCGCATGCTCTACGGGCTGGCGCTGAAAGAGGACGCGCCCCGGGCCTTCCGCCACCTGTCGAAGCAGAGCGTGCCCTCGCGCGGCCTGCTGTTCTCGTGCACCTGCCTGCTGGCGGGGGCCCTGCTGATGTGGGTGATTCCCGACCTCGTGGAAGCATTCACCCTGGTGACCACCGTGTCGGCCATCCTGTTCATGTTCACCTGGTCGCTGATCCTGCTGTCCTATATCGCCTACCGGCGCAACCACCCGGAACGGCACGCCGCCTCCATCTACAAGATGCCCGGCGGCGCGGCGATGTGCGCGGCCTGCCTGGCGTTCTTCGTGTTCATCCTGGGGTTGCTGGCGCTGGAATCGGACACGCGCAAGGCGCTCATCGCGACCCCGCTCTGGTTCGTGCTGCTGGGAGCGGCCTACAGCCTGCTGCGCCCCGGCTCCCGCCGGGCGGCCGCGCAGGCCGCCGAGACGGGGATGGCTCCGGGCCCGATGCCAGGACCGGCTTCCAGCCGCTGACCGCGCGGGGCATTCCAGGGGGCGACACCTGGCCCATGCGGAGTGCGGCTTCGTGCCGCGCTGCCCGAAAAGCCGGGCGCTTGCCGCCTTCTTCCGGGGATCGGCGCGCCGCAGGCTGCGTAACCTTCCGGGGAGCGCATGCGGTTTCGCTCCGGGCAGGGTGCCAGGAGCGGCGGGCGCCATTCCTCAGGAGCCTGCGGCCATGTCCCCCATCATTTCCGGTCTCGCGTCCGTCGCGTCCATGCTGTACAACGCGGCCTCCTCGTCCAGGGCGTCCTCCGGCCCGGCAGGCAAGGGTGCCGACACATCGTCCCTGCCCGACCCCTCGGCAGTCGTGACGCTGAGCCAGGATGCAGGCGGCCTCGCCCGCCTGGCCGGCCAGGGCGTGATGGCCTCCACGGCTCAGGCGCAGGCCGGCCTGCTGGCCACGGGCGGATCGGCAGGCGGTGCGCTGCAGGCGCTGTCGTCCAACCGCGCCGTGCCGAAGGAAGACTTCCAGGCGCTGCTCACGCGCTTCGGTGCCACGGACGCGCAGAAGGAGCAGCTCACTGCGGGCTTCGACACCGACAAGGACGGCACCATCACGCGCGACGAGTTCCTCCAGGGCCTTGCGCAGACGGCGGGCCCGCAGGGTTCGGGGGAGTTCGCGCAGTCCCTCCTGGCGCTGCTCGACCGCGGCGCCGCCGGCAATGCCGACGGGACCGTGGGCGCCAACGAGTTCAGCGCGCTGACCACCGCGTTCGCGGACATGTCACGGCGCCCGCGCAACATCCTCTGAAGGCTGCGGAGATTGGCCGGCCGCCGACCGCGGCACCCGGGTGAGGCTACAATTGGAGGCTTTCCCGCAAAAACGTCGCCCGGCCGCAACCAAAGCAATCCTTCCATAAAGAGCAGTCCTCAGGTCCATCCCGAGGGCTCCGGGCGACCCGTAACCATCCGGAGAACCCAGTGCTTTTGTCTCTCAAGGGAACCTTCCCTCCCGCCATCCTGGCGCTCGCAGACGGCACGGTCTTTATTGGTCGCTCGATCGGTGCCACCGGCACCACGGTCGGTGAAGTGGTGTTCAACACCGCCATCACCGGCTACCAGGAAATCCTCACAGACCCCAGCTATTGCCAGCAGATCGTCACGCTGACGTATCCGCACATCGGCAACTACGGAGTCAACACGGAGGACGTCGAGGCCGACAAGATCCATGCCGCAGGTCTCATCATCAAGGACCTGCCCCTGCTGGCCAGCAATTTCCGCAGCACCGAAACGCTGTCGCAATACCTCGTGCGCGGGAGCACGGTGGCCATCGCCGACATCGACACCCGCAAGCTCACCCGACTGCTGCGCGACAAGGGCGCGCAGAACGGCGCGATCCTGGGCCTGGCGGCCGGCGAGGCGGTGACGCAGGCGCGCATCGACGAAGCCCTGGCCGCCGCGAAGGCAGCCCCCAGCATGAAGGGGCTGGACCTCGCACAGGTGGTGAGCACGCCGTCTTCCTACGTCTGGGAGCAGACCGAGTGGAAGCTGGGCGAAGGCTACGGCCGGCAGGAGTCGCCCCGCTTCCACGTGGTGGCGTACGACTACGGCGTGAAGAAGAACATCCTGCGCATGCTGGCCGAGCGTGGCTGCAAACTCACCGTGGTGCCGGCGAAGACCCCGGCCGCCGACGTGCTCGCGATGCGCCCGGACGGCGTGTTCCTGTCCAACGGCCCCGGCGATCCGGCACCCTGCGACTACGCCATCGAAGCCACGCGCCAGATCATCGACGCCGGCGTGCCCACCTTCGGCATCTGCCTGGGCCACCAGATCATGGCCCTGGCCAGCGGCGCGAAGACCTTCAA
This sequence comes from Paracidovorax oryzae ATCC 19882, assembly GCF_000687165.1. Classification (GTDB taxonomy): domain Bacteria; phylum Pseudomonadota; class Gammaproteobacteria; order Burkholderiales; family Burkholderiaceae_C; genus Paracidovorax; species Paracidovorax oryzae. The sequence goes on from NZ_JMKU01000006.1 coordinate 104,301, forward strand.
GATGGACAACAGCCACCACGGCGCCAACCATCCCGTGAAGGACCTGGACAACGGCCGCGTGAGCATCACCAGCCAGAACCACGGCTTCGCCGTCGAGGCCGGGTCGCTGCCCGACAGCCTGCGCGCCACCCACGTGAGCCTGTTCGACGGCACGCTGCAGGGCCTGGAGCACACCAGCCAGCCCGCATTCTGCTTCCAGGGGCACCCCGAGGCATCGCCAGGCCCGCACGACATCGCCTATCTGTTTGACCGCTTCACGGCGCTGATGGAAAAGCACAAGACGGAGAACAAGAATGCCTAAGCGCAGCGACCTCAAATCGATCCTCATCATCGGCGCCGGCCCGATCATCATCGGCCAGGCCTGCGAGTTCGACTACTCCGGCGTGCAGGCCTGCAAGGCGCTGCGCGAGGAGGGCTACAAGGTCATCCTGATCAACAGCAACCCCGCGACGATCATGACCGACCCGGCCACGGCCGACGTCACCTACATCGAGCCCATCACCTGGCAGACGGTCGAGAAGATCATCGCCAAGGAGCGCCCGGACGCGATCCTGCCCACCATGGGCGGCCAGACCGCGCTCAACTGCGCGCTCGACCTGTGGCGCAACGGCGTGCTGCACAAGTACAAGGTGGAGCTGATCGGCGCCACGCCCGAGGCCATCGACAAGGCCGAGGACCGCCTGAAGTTCAAGGACGCGATGACCCGCATCGGCCTGGGCTCCGCCCGCTCCGGCATCGCCCACTCGATGGACGAGGCCTGGGCCGTGCAGCGAAGCGTGGGCTTCCCCACGGTGATCCGCCCCAGCTTCACGCTGGGCGGCACCGGCGGCGGCATCGCCTACAACCCGGAAGAGTTCGAGACCATCTGCAAGCGCGGCCTGGAAGCCTCGCCCACCAACGAGCTGCTGATCGAGGAATCGCTGCTCGGCTGGAAAGAGTACGAGATGGAAGTGGTCCGCGACAAGAAGGACAACTGCATCATCGTCTGCTCCATCGAGAACCTGGACCCGATGGGCGTGCACACGGGCGACTCGATCACGGTCGCGCCCGCGCAGACGCTCACCGACAAGGAATACCAGATCATGCGCAACGCCTCGCTCGCGGTGCTGCGCGAGATCGGCGTGGACACGGGCGGCTCCAACGTGCAGTTCTCGGTGAACCCGAAGGACGGCCGCATGATCGTCATCGAGATGAACCCGCGCGTGTCGCGCTCCTCGGCGCTGGCCTCCAAGGCCACGGGCTTCCCGATCGCCAAGGTGGCCGCCAAGCTGGCCGTGGGCTACACGCTCGACGAGCTGCGCAACGACATCACCGGCGGCGCCACGCCGGCCTCGTTCGAGCCCTCGATCGACTACGTGGTGACCAAGATCCCGCGTTTCGCGTTCGAGAAGTTCCCCGCGGCCGACAGCCGCCTGACCACGCAGATGAAGTCCGTGGGCGAGGTGATGGCCATGGGCCGCACCTTCCAGGAGTCCTTCCAGAAAGCCCTGCGTGGCCTGGAAGTCGGCGTGGACGGCATGAACGAGAAGACCCAGGACCGCGAGCTGCTCGAAAAGGAACTGGGCGAGCCCGGCCCCGAGCGCATCTGGTACGTGGGCGATGCCTTCGCCATGGGCCTGTCGGTCGATGAGGTGCATGACCTCACCAAGATCGACAAGTGGTTCCTGGTGCAGATCGAGGAGATCGTGAAGATCGAGCTCGACCTCGACCGGCTCTACGACGAGAAGGGCGAGGGCGCGCTGGCCGCGCTGGACGCCGACACTCTGCGCGTGCTCAAGAAGAAGGGCTTCTCCGACCGCCGCCTGGCGAAGCTGCTCAAGACCAACGAGAAGGCCGTGCGCGAGGCGCGCCGCGCGCTGAAAGTGCGCCCCGTCTACAAGCGCGTGGACACCTGCGCCGCCGAGTTCCCCACCAACACCGCCTACATGTACTCGACGTACGAGGAAGAGTGCGAGGCCGCGCCTTCCTCGAAGAAGAAGATCATGGTGCTGGGCGGCGGGCCGAACCGCATCGGCCAGGGCATCGAGTTCGACTACTGCTGCGTGCACGCCGCGCTCGCCATGCGCGAGGACGGCTACGAGACCATCATGGTCAACTGCAACCCCGAGACGGTCTCCACCGACTATGACACCTCGGACCGCCTGTACTTCGAGCCGCTCACGCTCGAAGACGTGCTCGAGATCGTGGACAAGGAAAAGCCCACCGGCGTGATCGTGCAGTACGGCGGCCAGACGCCGCTGAAGCTCGCGCTGGGCCTGGAGGCCGAGGGCGTGCCGATCATCGGCACCAGCCCCGACATGATCGATGCCGCGGAAGACCGCGAGCGCTTCCAGAAGCTGCTGGGCGACCTGGGCCTGCGCCAGCCGCCCAACGCCACGGCCCGCACCGAGGCCGAGGCACTGGAAAAGGCTGCCACCCTGGGCTACCCGCTCGTGGTGCGCCCCAGCTACGTGCTGGGCGGCCGCGCAATGGAGATCGTGCACGAGCAGCGCGACCTCGAGCGCTACATGCGCGAGGCCGTCAAGGTGAGCAACGATTCCCCGGTGCTGCTGGACCGCTTCCTGAACGATGCGATCGAGTGCGACGTGGACTGCCTGCGCGACCCCGAAGGCAAGGTCTTCATCGGCGGCGTGATGGAACACATCGAGCAGGCCGGCGTGCACTCGGGCGACTCCGCCTGTTCGCTGCCGCCGTACTACCTCTCCAAGGCCACGGTGGACGAGCTCAAGCGCCAGACCGCCGCCATGGCCGAGGGCCTGAGCGTGGTGGGCCTGATGAACGTGCAGTTCGCCATCCAGGAGCGCGAAGAGAATGGCGCCAAGCAGGATGTGATCTACGTGCTGGAAGTGAACCCCCGCGCCTCGCGCACGGTGCCGTTCGTCTCCAAGGCCACGGGCATCCAGCTGGCGAAGGTGGCCGCGCGCTGCATGGCCGGCCAGTCGCTCGCGTCCCAGGGCATCACCGAAGAGGTGACGCCGCCGTACTTCAGCGTGAAGGAAGCGGTGTTCCCGTTCGTGAAGTTCCCGGGCGTGGACACCATCCTCGGCCCCGAGATGAAGTCCACCGGCGAGGTGATGGGCGTCGGCAAGACCTTCGGCGAGGCCTTCGTCAAGAGCCAGCTCGGCGCCGGCACCAAGCTGCCCACCTCGGGCAAGGTGTTCCTGACGGTGAAGAACAGCGACAAGCCGCGCGCCGTGGCGATCGCGCGCGAGCTCGCCGCCATGGGCTTTGACCTCGTGGCGACCAAGGGCACGGCTGCGGCCATCGCCGACGCCGGCGTGCCGGTGAAGGTGGTCAACAAGGTCACCGAAGGCCGCCCCCACATCGTGGACATGATCAAGAACGACGAGATCGTGATGGTCATCAACACGGTGGAAGAGCGTCGCAACGCGATCGCGGATTCCCGTGCGATCCGCACCAGCTCGCTGCTGGCGCGCGTGACCACGTTCACGACCATCTTCGGCGCGGAAGCGGCCGTGGAAGGCATGAAGCACCTGCAGAACCTGGACGTGTATTCGGTGCAGGAACTGCACGCGCAGCTGACCGCCGCGTGACGGCGCCCGCACGCCTGTCCCGCACGGGCCTGCCCCGTGCGGCGGCCGGTGTGGACAGGCATGAAAAACCGGCATAATTTGCCGGTGACCTATTCAAGACCGCCGCGCGGCAACGCGCGGCGGTTTGCTTTTGGGGCGCAGCCAAACCCTTTCGCGGTCTGCTGCGCCGGTAGGCCGCGCGCGTGCGCGGCATGAGTTGAACGTGGAGACTGATTCAATGGCCACCATTCCCATCACCAAGCGCGGCGCCGAAAAGCTCAAGGAAGAGCTGCACCGCCTGAAGACCGTCGAGCGGCCCGCCGTCATCAACGCCATCGCGGAAGCCCGCGCGCAGGGCGACCTGAGCGAAAACGCCGAGTACGAGGCCGCCAAGGACCGCCAGGGCTTCATCGAGGGCCGCATCCAGGAGGTGGAAGGCAAGCTGTCCGCTGCGCAGGTAATCGATCCCGCGCAACTGGACGCGGGCGGCAAGGTGGTGTTCGGCGCCACGGTGGATCTCGAGGACGAGGAGTCCGGAGACCCGGTGACCTACCAGATCGTGGGCGAGGACGAGGCCGACCTCAAGCAGGGACTGATCAACGTGTCCAGCCCGATCGCGCGCGCGCTCATCGGCAAGGAAGAGGGCGATACGGCAGAAGTGCAGGCGCCCGGTGGCCTGCGCCGCTACGAGGTCGTGGCCGTCCGCTACCAGTAAGCACCACCACCTCCCGCGCCGCCGAGCTCACCATGCGCCACCGCCTGCACGTCCTGCTGGCCGCCCTGTGGTGGGGCAGCCTTTCCACGATCGGCTTCCTCGCCGTGCCCATGCTGTTCGCGCACCTGCCGACGCCGGTGATGGCAGGCAACATGGCGGCCCGGCTGTTCGAGGCGCAGACCTTCGTTTCCGCTGCCTGCGGCATGGGCCTGCTCTTGGCCTCGCAGGGCAGGGGCGATGCGCCGCGGGAAGATTGGGCGAAGGAGGCGATGCCCTGGATCATCGGCGGCCTGCTGCTGGCCTTGCTCGTGCAGTACGGCGTGGCGCCGCGCATCGTGGCGCGCACCCAGCTCAAGCTGTGGCACAGCGTGGGAACGGTGATGTATGCCCTGCAGTGGCTGTGCGCATTGCGGGTGCTGTGGCGCGCTTGCGCGCCGCGATAGAGCGAAGAACGGCCAGGGCCGCCACCGCAGCCGGCGTTTGCAGGGTCTCGCGCAAAGGGCAGGGCGGCCGGCGGACGCACCCTGCCGTGGCGTCATTCCCGCCAGTGCTCCGCCACCCAGGGCGTGGGCTCGATATGGCGGAACCGGCGGTTGCGCCGGCCTGCGAGGGCATCCGGCGGATTGCATTCCCCGTGGAAGATCACCACGCGCGCGCCCGGTGGAATCGCCGGCGGCCGCCAGTAGTTGGCGGGCCAGCGCGGAATGCTGTGGTACTTGAAGCTCGGGCACCAGGCCGCCGGCCAGTAGCTGAGCTTGCCCTGGCGGTGCAGGAAGTCCGACAGGTAGGCCTGTTCATTGCGGAACTGCGCGCGGATCGCCTCGAAGTTATCGCGAAAGTACTCCAGCACGCCCGGGTGCGCGCCGATCTCGAACCGGTAGACGGACGAATTGCCGGTGATCCGCCAGGGTCGCTTGTAGTCGTGGATGATGACGAATTCGCCCGGCTGGGTGAAGAAATCGTCCAGCGGGCCGACCACCACCACGTCCACGTCGAGGAACAGCGCCGTTCCGCGCAACCCGTACAGATCCGGGTGGAAGGTGGCCAGCTTGGTCCAGCCGCGCTCCGGGATGCCCGCGGGCAGCTCGAGCGGAGGAATGGGAAAGCACTCCACCTCCTGCCGGATGCCCTGGGAATCGTCCGTCAGGCAGATGAAGCGGAACGGGCCCGTGAGATGCCGGCGCACCATGGCGTACAGCCGGTTCACATAGTCCGGTCCGTACTTCGTGCCCCATTTCATGCAGAGGATGTGGCGCTGGGACGAGTTCGCCTGCGCCTGCGTGGCGCCGATGTCCGTGCCCATCGCGTCAGTTCCCCTGCATCAATCCGCCTGCCGCTTCTTCACGGAGGTCTGCTTCGGCTTCTTGGCGCGCTTGATCTGGCCGCCGGGCGTCAGGCGCTGGTTGCCGAGCACGCGCAGCTGCTTCACTTCCGGCCGCTGGCCGCCACGCTTGCTGAATTTGAGGACCTTCACGTCCCGCGGGCCGGGCATGCGGTCCTCATCGACCGTCTTCGCCTTCTGCGCTGGAGGGCGCCAGAGCACGATGAGCTTGCCGATGTGCTGGATCGGCGCTGCATTCAATTCATCGGCCAGTTTCTGGTAGATCTGGTCGCGCGCGGCGCGGTCGTCGCCGAGAATGCGCACCTTGATGAGGCCGTGGGCCGACAGCGCGGCATCGACCTCTTTCTGGACCGCTGCGGTGAGGCCGTCGCCGCCGATCATCACCACGGGGTCCAGGTGGTGGGCGTTGGCGCGGTGTTCCCGGCGCTCCGCGGGGGTCAATTGGATTTGGGGCATGGGCCGTATTATCGAGGCAGGATGAAAGCCAACACAAAAAGCAAGAAGGTGAACAAGGCGTGGCTCCACGACCATGTCAACGACACCTACGTCAAGCTCGCCCAGAAAGAGGGCTACCGCGCACGCGCCGCCTACAAGCTCAAGGAGATCGACGAAACCCTCGGCCTCATTCGCCCCGGGCAGGTGGTGGTCGATCTCGGCTCCGCGCCCGGCGCCTGGAGCCAGTACCTGCGCCGGCGCATGGCGCCTGCCGGCGCCGCCACCGGCCAGCTCAACGGCACGCTGATCGCCCTCGACATCCTGCCCATGGAGCCGATCGAGGGCGTCACCTTCCTGCAGGGCGACTTCCGCGAGGAAGACGTGCTCGCGCGGCTGCAGGAGACGGTGCAGGGCCGGCCGGTGGACGTGGTGGTGTCGGACATGGCGCCCAACCTGTCGGGGGTGGAGTCCGTCGATGCCGTGCGCATCGCCCACCTGATCGAGCTGGCGGTGGATTTCGCGCAGCAGCACCTCAAGCCGGACGGTGCGCTGGTGGTGAAACTCTTCCATGGCAGCGGCTATGCCCAGCTGGTGCAGCTTTTCAAGGAAAACTTCCGCACCGTGAAACCGATGAAGCCCAAGGCATCCCGCGACAAGTCGTCCGAAACCTTTCTCGTCGGAATGGGTTTGCGCAAATAACCCGGCGGGAATTTTTCCCGACTCCGTGCAGGCGGCCATGCCGCGGGAGGGTCATCCGGATGCCGGAGCTATGGTGACCATAGCCGCGGTTGGGGTAAAGGCAAGGGGGCGCCCGCCTTGAAAGGCCTAAAATGCGCCCTAAATGCGCTGGAACATGCCCCCGGTGAGCGTCTGATCCGGCCATTGTTCTCCCCCTCGATTCTGGAGCCCCGCTTTGAACAATCAATGGTTTTCGAAAATTGCCGTGTGGCTCGTGATCGCCATGGTGCTTTTCACGGTGTTCAAGCAATTCGACACCCGTGCGGGCGCCAGTGCCGGCAACATCGGGTATTCGGAATTCCTCGATGAAGTGCGTGGCGGCCGCATCAAGAACGCCACCATCCAGGAAGGGCAGGGCGGCACCGAGATCGTCGCCACCACCAATGACGACCGCAAGGTCCGCACCACGGCCACCTATCTCGACCGTGGCCTGGTCGGGGACCTCATCAACAACAACGTCAAGTTCGACGTCAAGCCCCGCGAGGAAGGTTCCCTGCTCATGACCCTCCTGGTCAGCTGGGGCCCCATGCTGCTGCTGATCGGCGTGTGGGTGTACTTCATGCGACAGATGCAGGGCGGCGGCAAGGGCGGTGCCTTCAGCTTCGGCAAGAGCAAGGCGCGCATGCTCGACGAGAACAACAACACCGTCACCTTCGCCGACGTGGCCGGCTGCGACGAGGCCAAGGAAGAGGTCAAGGAAGTCGTCGATTTCCTGAAGGATCCGCAGAAGTTCCAGAAGCTGGGCGGCCGGATCCCGCGCGGCCTGCTGCTGGTCGGCCCTCCCGGCACCGGCAAGACGCTGCTGGCCAAGTCCATCGCCGGCGAGGCCAAGGTGCCGTTCTTCAGCATCTCCGGCTCCGACTTCGTCGAGATGTTCGTCGGCGTGGGCGCGGCCCGCGTGCGCGACATGTTCGAGAACGCCAAGAAGAACGCCCCCTGCATTATCTTCATCGATGAAATCGACGCCGTGGGCCGCCAGCGTGGTGCCGGCCTGGGTGGCGGCAACGACGAGCGCGAGCAGACCCTCAACCAGATGCTGGTCGAGATGGACGGCTTCGAGACCAACCTGGGCGTCATCGTGGTCGCCGCGACGAACCGCCCGGACATCCTGGACGCCGCTCTGCTGCGTCCCGGCCGCTTCGACCGCCAGGTGTACGTCACGCTGCCGGACATCCGCGGCCGCGAGCAGATCCTGAACGTCCACATGCGCAAGGTGCCCGTGGGCCAGGACGTGAACGCCGGCGTGATCGCCCGCGGCACGCCGGGCATGTCCGGCGCCGACCTCGCCAACCTCTGCAACGAAGCCGCGCTGATGGCAGCCCGCCGCAATGCGCGCACGGTGGAGATGCAGGACTTCGAGAAGGCCAAGGACAAGATCATCATGGGCCCCGAGCGCAAGAGCATGGTCATGCCCGAGGAGGAGCGCCGCAATACGGCCTACCACGAGGCCGGCCACGCCCTCATCGGCAAGCTGCTGCCCAAGTGCGACCCGGTCCACAAGGTCACCATCATCCCGCGCGGCCGCGCGCTGGGCGTGACGATGAGCCTGCCCGAGAAGGACCGCTACAGCTACGACCGCGAGTACATGCTCAACCAGATCAGCATGCTGTTCGGCGGGCGGATCGCGGAAGAGGTCTTCATGAACCAGATGACGACCGGCGCCAGCAACGATTTCGAGCGCGCGACCTCGATCGCCCGCGACATGGTGACGCGCTATGGCATGACCGAGGCGCTGGGCCCCATGGTCTATGCCGAGAACGAGGGCGAAGTCTTCCTCGGCCGTTCCGTCACCAAGACGAACAACATGAGCGAGCAGACGATGGAGAAGGTGGACGGCGAAGTCCGCCGCATCATCGACGAGCAGTACACCCTGGCGCGCAAGCTCATCGAGGACAACCAGGACAAGATGCACGCCATGGCGAACGCGCTGCTGGAATGGGAAACCATCGACACCGAGCAGCTGGACGACATCATGGCGGGCAAGCCGCCCCGTCCTCCCAAGGACTGGACGCCCCGCACGCCTTCGTCCGGCGGCGGTGACAACTCCTCCGGCGGCGGAACGCCCGCGCCGGTGTCCAGCGATCCTTCGCCCACCGTGGCATAAGGCGCTACAGCACTGCCGCGGGGCAGTGCACGGAAACGGGGCCTCGGCCCCGTTTTTGCGTTTGCAGCCTCGCTTTTTGCTTTCACGAACTCCGTCACGTCGGCGACCTAGCTTCCATGCACTGGCAGACAACCCGTTTCCGCATCGACCTCTCGCGCCCACAGGTCATGGGCATCCTGAATGTGACGCCGGACTCGTTTTCCGACGGCGGGCGACATGCCTCGCTGCGGGATGCCCTGCGCCGCGGCGAGGCCATGCTGCAGGACGGCGCGGACATCCTGGACATCGGGGGGGAATCGACCCGCCCCGGCAGCCCGGCGGTGCCCCTGGAGGAGGAGCTGGCCCGCGTGGTGCCGGTGGTGAAGGAGGCCGTGGCCTGGGGCGTGCCCATCTCGGTGGACACCTACAAGCCTGCCGTGATGCAGGCGGTGCTGGACCTGGGCGCGGACATCGTCAACGACATCTGGGCCCTGCGGCAGCCGGGCGCGGTGGAGGCGGTGGTGCGCCACGGCGCATGCGGCGTCTGCCTGATGCACATGCACGGAGAGCCGCAGACCATGCAGGTGGCGCCCATGGAGGGCGACGTGGTGGCGCAGGTAAGGTCCTTCCTCGGCCGGCAGGCCGATGCCCTGCACGGCCAGGGTGTGGCCAGGGACCGCCTCGTGCTGGATCCCGGCATCGGGTTCGGCAAGACGGTGGAGCAGAATTTCGCGCTGCTGGCGCAGCAGGCGCAACTGGCCGCGGACGGCCATGCCTGGCTGGCAGGGTGGTCGCGCAAGTCGTCGCTGGGCGCGGTGACTGGCCTGCCGGTGCAGGACCGGCTCGTGCCCAGCGTCGCGGCGGCGCTGTTGTCGGTGGAGCGGGGCGCCCGCATCGTGCGCGTGCACGATGTCGCGGAAACGTCCGTGGCGCTCAGGATCTGGTGCGCGGCCCGGATACCATCGGAAGATACCGGCGCAGGCACTGCGCGAGGCAAGTCGTAGCCCTGGCCGCTTGCGCGAAGCGCCCGGCGGCCCGGGAAAAACCATCAGGAACATGACCATGGCTCGCAAATATTTCGGAACGGACGGCATCCGTGGAACCGTGGGGCAGGCCCCCATCACGCCGGATTTCGTCCTGCGACTGGCGCACGCGGTGGGCCGGGTGCTGCGGCGCACGGAGGAGAGGCCGACGGTGCTGATCGGCAAGGACACGCGCATTTCCGGCTACATGCTCGAGAGCGCGCTGGAATCCGGCTTCAATTCGGCCGGGGTGGACGTAGTGCTGCTGGGGCCGCTGCCCACCCCGGGCGTCGCCTACCTCACGCGCGCTCAGCGGGCCAGCCTGGGCGTGGTGATCAGCGCCAGCCACAACGCCTATCCCGACAACGGCATCAAGTTCTTCAGCGCCCAGGGCACGAAGCTGCCCGACGAATGGGAACTGGCGGTCGAGGCCGCCCTCGACGAGGCCCCGGCCTGGGCGGACTCGGCCTCCCTGGGCAAGGCCCGGCGCCTGGAGGATGCGGCCGGCCGCTACATCGAGTTCTGCAAGAGCACCTTTTCCCAGGATCTCACCCTCAAGGGCACGAAGATCGTGGTGGATGCAGCGCACGGTGCGGCCTACCACATCGCGCCCAAGGTGTTCCACGAACTGGGGGCCGAGGTGCTGGCCATCGGCTGCTCGCCCGATGGGCTCAACATCAACCACCAGGTGGGCGCCACCCATCCCGACGCACTGGTGCGCGCGGTGCGCGCCAACCGTGCCGACTATGGCGTGGCGCTGGACGGCGATGCGGACCGCCTGCAGATGGTGGATGCCGCAGGCCGGCTCTACAACGGCGACGAACTGCTCTACCTGCTGGCGGCGGACCGCCTGTCGCGCGGGGAAAGTGTGCCTGGCGTGGTTGGCACCCTGATGACCAACATGGCCGTGGAACTCGCGCTCCAGGCCGACGGCGTGGAGTTGGTCCGTGCCAAGGTGGGCGACCGCCATGTGCTGGAGGAACTGGCCCGGCGCCGCTGGCTGCTGGGCGGCGAGAGCTCCGGCCACCTGCTGGCGCTGGACCGGCATACGACGGGTGACGGCCTGATCAGCGCGCTGCAGGTGCTGCAGGCCTGCGTGCGCGGCGGCCGCAGCCTGGCGCGCACGCTGGAGCACGTGCGCCTGTTCCCGCAGGTGCTGGTCAACGTCCGGCTGCCTCCCGGCCAGGACTGGAAGGCCAACACCGTGCTGCAGGACGCCCTGAAATCGGTGGAGGCCGAACTGGGAACCCAGGGCCGCGTGCTGGTGCGGGCGAGCGGAACCGAGCCGCTGCTGCGCGTCATGGTCGAGACTTCCGACGCGGACCGCGCCAGCCATTTCGCCCACCAGCTGGCCGACGCGGCCAGGGCAGGCTGAAAAGGCTCCGTCCGGCGCAGTCGGAATGGGGCGGGGCCAGGGCGGTGCCGCCGAGCCTGCGGCTCAGCCTGCAGGCTGGATCTTGCGCTGCCGCAGCAGCGGCGTGATGGCCTCCGCGGTCTGCGGCCGGCTGAAATAGTAGCCCTGGGCCTCGTCGCAGCCCTGCTGCCGCAGGTACTCCAGCTGTTCGGCCGTTTCCACGCCCTCGGCGGTGGTCCGCATGCCCAGGGCCTGGGCCATGCGGATGATGGCGCTCACGATGGCGCGGTCATTGCTGTCCACGCCCAGGTCCCGCACGAAGGACTGGTCGATCTTCAGCTTGTAGATCTGGAAGCGCTTGAGCTGGCTCAGGGACGAGTAGCCGGTGCCGAAGTCGTCCATCGACATGCGCACGCCCCGGGCGTGGAGCTGGTCCATGGTGGCGATGGCAGACCGCGGGTCGTCCACGGCGACACCTTCGGTCAGCTCCAGCTCCAGGCGCTGGGGATGCAGGCGGGTTTCGTCCAGGATGCGGCTGACCAGTTCGGGCAGCAGGGGCTGCCTGAACTGCAGGGCCGACAGGTTGACGGCCATGGACAGCCATTCCAGGCCCATGGCGTGCCATGCCTGCAACTGGGCCAGGGCCGTGCGCATCACCCATTCGCCGATCTGCAGGATCTGGCCGCTGTCCTCGGCGATCGGGATGAACTCGGCCGGGGACACGGGCCCGAGTTCGGGGTGGTCCCAGCGCAGCAGCGCCTCGACGCTGCGGATCTCGCCGCTGGCGATCGTGATCTGGGGCTGGTAGTGCAGGCGGAGCTGGTCGCGCTCCAGGGCCCGGCGCAGCGCGTTTTCCAGCAGCAGGGCGCGCACGGACTGCGCCTGCATCTCCGGCGTGAAGAAGCGGTAGGTGTTGCGGCCGTCGAGCTTGGCGCGGTACATGGCCACGTCCGCGGATTGCGTCAGCGTGTCGAAGTCGCTGCCGTCGTCGGGGAAGAGGGCGATGCCCATCGAGGGCGCCATGGTGAGTTCGTGGTGGCCGATCTGGTAGGGCTGGCGCGAGGCCTCCTGCAGCTTGGTGGCCACGCGCGCCGCGCCATGGGCGTTGGCGCCTGGCAGCAGCAGGATGAATTCGTCGCCGCCCAGGCGGGAGACCGTGTCGCGGTCACGCACCACGGCGCGCAGGCGCTTGGCGATTTCCACCAGCAGCGCGTCGCCGACGCGGTGGCCCAGCGAATCGTTCACGTGCTTGAAGTGGTCCAGGTCCAGGAAGACGACCGCCAGCGGCGTGCCGTTCTCCTGCGCGACCCGGATCGCATGCTGGGCGCGCTCGGCCAGCAGAGTGCGGTTGGGCAGGCCCGTGAGCGGGTCGTAGTGCGCCAGCCAGTAGATGCGCTCCTGGTCGTGCTTGCGGTCGTTGATCTCCCGGTGCAGGCTTTCGACGGTTTCGCTGAGCTGGCGCGTGCGCTCCTGCACCTGGTGCTCCAGTTCGGCATGCATGCGCGCGAGTTCCGCCTGCGTCTTGCGCTGCGCGGTCACGTCCATGGCGATGCAGATGCAGCCCTGCTCGGGCAGGAGCGGATCCAGCGGCTGGCTGCGCACCTCGCAGGTGACCGTGCTGCCATCCTTGGCGAGCAGCTCCATCTCCCCGGTGAAGCCTGCAATCGCGCGGTTCGGCTCGCCGTGGCCGTGGCGTTCCATGGCCTCCCAGTCGGCATCGCTGAAATGCTGCTGGCGGGCCGAGCCCTCGGACAACTCGCCCGGCATATAGCCCAGCATCTGCTCGAAATGCCGGTTGCAGCGGGTGAGGCGGTTGTTGCGAACGAACGCGATGCCCACCATCGCATGGTCGAACAGTGCCTGCTTCTCCCGGATGGCCGCGTGCAGGCGGATCTGCGCGTGGCGCTGCTCGTCGATGTCATCGACGATCCAGATCGATCCTTCGGACGTGTCCAGCGGGTTGATGAGGCGGCCCGTGAGGCTGGCCCAGAACAGGCGGCCGTTCTTGCGCCGCATCTGGCATTCGCAGCGGTACGGCAGCCCGAGGGACAGGGTGGGATAGGCCGCCCGGCCGAGGGCGCGGAAGGCCGCGGAACTGGGGTAGAGGCTCTGGCTGCTCAGCCCGATCGCCTCGCGGGTGGAGGCGTAGCCGAATATTTCCGCGTAGCGGGGGTTGCAGCGCACCACCTGCCGCTGCCGTATGAACACGATGCCTACGCCGGCACTGTCCAGTAGCGTCTGCTGCTCGCGCAGGAGTCGTTCCACGGCAGGGCCGTCAGATGTTCCCAGGACAGGCAGGGACCGGACTTTGGTGAAGGGCATGACGAGGGGACGCCGGCCTCGGGCGGCAGGCAGAGGCTACAAAGTGTAGCAGCGGGCCACTGCCGGGCGGGCAGGGCAATCCAGTAGAGCAAGGGGTTGTGCCGTGCGCGGGATCACCTGGGCACGTGGGGCGGGGCCGGCAGCGATGGGCGTTTGTCATGAACGCGCCATCGCCGCGACACCGACATGTCATGCGCCGCTGCGACATTGTCCAGCGCGGCCTTGCCGGGCAGGGCTGCGATGGTTCAACGGTTCACCGGGAGTAATTCGTGAGCGACCTTCCTGTCCCCACCCTGTCTCTGTCCCCAGACATGCCTTTCCGGAGGTCGCTTCATCGACCGGGTCCTGGGGAGGTTCCAGCGCCACGGCAAGGCAAAGGCGCAGTGGCGCCCATCGAGGCTTCCTGGGCGCGCGACGCTGCCGAAGTCCGGGAAGCCCAGCGCCTGAGATACCTCGTGTTCGCCGGGGAGATGGGCGCGCGCCTGAGCACGTCCGTTCCCGGCCATGACGTGGATGCATTCGACGCCTACTGCGAGCACCTGCTGGTGCGCGACGTGGAGACGCGGGCCGTGATCGGCACCTACCGCGTGCTCACGCCCGCCCAGGCGCAGCGTGCTGGCGGCCTGTACAGCGACACCGAGTTCGACCTGTCGCGCCTCGCCCACCTGCGCGGGCGCATGGTGGAACTGGGCCGCAGCTGCGTGCACCCCGACTACCGCCATGGCGGCGTCATCATGACCCTGTGGGGCGCGCTGGCGGACTTCATGGTGCGCAACCGGCTGGACATGATGATCGGCTGCGCGAGCATCCCCATGCTGCACAACGGCGTGCTCAGCGGCAACGCCGCGGCCAGCATCTGGAACCAGCTCAAGGCCGGCTACATGGCGCCCCCCGAATACGAGGTGCAGCCCCGCCTGCCGCTTCCGGTGGACCAGCTCGACGGATCTCTGCCGGTGGAGCCACCGGCGCTGATCAAGGGCTACCTGCGCCTGGGCACCCGGGTGCTCGGCGCGCCCGCCTGGGATCCGGATTTCAACACCGCCGACCTGCCGATGCTGATGCGCATCGAGGACCTGCCTCCCCGCTATCGCAAGCACTTCCTCGGCTGACCGCTGTCCCGGCGCTGGATGATCGTTGCAAATCTGTTCGTGACAGCGTTGATGACATGTCATGAAAATGTCATGGTCGAGACTAATACTAAAACTGATTCCGGTACTGACAATTTGTCTTCCATGCACTCTTCGACCACGCTCCCTCCAGAACCGGCATCCTTCGCAGGCGCGCAGGACCTCCTGGCGGCTCCCGAGCCCCTGCCCGATGCGTCCGGCATCGCGTTCCTCAATCGCGACCACAGCATCCTGGCATTCAACGAGCGGGTATTCGACTGGGCGACGCGCATCGACGTGCCCCTGATGGAGCGGCTGCGCTACCTGTGCATCGTGTCGTCCAACCTCGACGAGTTCTTCGAGGTGCGCGCCGCGCCGCACATCACGGCGGCGCAGAGCGGGGAGACCAAGGGACCCTACACGGTGGCGTCCTTCGAGGCGCTGTCCACCAAGGCGCACGACCTCGTGGCCCGCCAGTACGCGCTCTACAACGAGTCGCTGATGCCGGCCTTCGCGGAGCAGGGCATCCATATCGTCTCCCATGGCGAGCGCTCGCCCGAGCAGCGCCGCTGGGTGCGCGACTATTTCGAGCGCGAGGTGCGCCCGCTGCTGGTGCCGGTGGGGCTGGATCCGGCCCACCCCTTCCCGCAGGTGGCGAACAAGTCGCTGAACTTCATCGTGCGGCTCAAGGGCAATGACGCTTTCGGGCGCGAGAACGAGATCGCCATCGTCAAGGTGCCGCGCGTGCTGCCGCGGCTGGTGCGGCTGCCCGTGAAGGTGGCGCCGCAGGGGGCGCAGTGCGTCAGTCTGTCCAGCATTGTGCGGGCACATCTGAGCGAACTGTTCCCCGGGCGCGAGGTGACGGAATTCTCCCAGTTCCGCGTGACGCGCCATTCCGACCTCGCCGTGGACGAGGACGACGTGCGCAACCTGCGCACCGCGTTGCGCCAGGGCCTGCAGCACCGCCATTACGGCCAGGCGGTGCGCCTGGAGGTGTCGGCCAGCTGCTCGCGTTTTCTCTCCGATTTCCTGCAGTCGCAGTTCGCACTGCCCGATGCGGCGCTGTTCCGCGTGCATGGTCCCGTGAACCTGGTGCGGCTCACGCAGCTGGTGGACCTGGTCAACGAGCCCGCGCTGCTGTTTCCGCCCTGGCGCGCGGCCTGGCCCCGGCAGGTGCAGGCGGGTGCGCCGCTCATGGAGCAGATCCGGCGCCGCGACATCCTGGTGCACCAGCCGTTCGAGAGTTTCGACTCGGTGCTGCAGTTCCTGCGCGAGGCCGTGAACGATCCGCAGGTGCTGGCCATCAAGCAGACGATCTACCGCACGGGCGCGGATTCCGAGATGATGGAGCTGCTGCGCGAAGCCGTGCGCCGCGGCAAGGAAGTGATGGCCGTCGTCGAGTTGAAAGCCCGCTTCGACGAAGAGGCGAACATCAACTGGGCGGAGGCGCTGGAGTCCATCGGCGCGCAGGTGGTCTACGGGGTGGTGGGCCTCAAGACGCACGGCAAGATGCTGCTGGTGACCCGCCGCGAGGGCAAGCAGCTGCGCCGCTACGGGCATCTCTCCACGGGCAACTACAACCCCCGCACGGCACGGCTCTACACCGACCTGAGCTATTTCACGGCCGATGCGGACACGACGGCCGACATGGATGCCGTGTTCAACCACCTGGCCAGCCAGAACAAGCTGCCCCGGCTCAAGCGCCTGGTGATGGCGCCTTTCCACCTGCACCGGCAATTGCAGGAAATGATCGCGGCCGTGGGCGATGCCGCCGCGCGCGGTGAAGACGCGCGCATCGTGGCGAAGATGAATGCCCTGACCGACGAGGCGCTCATGAACGCGCTCGTCGCCGCCGGGCAGAAAGGCGCGCGCATCGACCTGATCGTGCGCGGTGCCTGCATGCTGCCGGCGCAGCGCGAGGGCGTGACCGACAACATCCGCGTCCGCTCCATCATCGGGCGGTTCCTGGAGCACACGCGGGTGTTCTATTTCCGCGCGGGCGGCCAGGAGCAGCTGCTGCTGTCCAGCGCCGACTGGATGAACCGGAACATGCTGCGCCGCGTGGAGCTCGCCTGGCCGGTGGACGATCCCGAACTGCGCCAGCGGATCATCGACGAGTGCCTGGTCGCCTACCTGCACGACGACAAGGATGCCTGGACGCTGCAGGCCGATGGCTCCTATGCGCGGGCACCGCACCCGGTGTCGGGCAACGGTGCCCAGCAGGCACTGATGCTGCGCTACGGCCCGCCCGGCACTGTGCCTTCGGCGGCCAGGGCATGATGGATCTGATCCTGTGGCGGCACGCCGAGGCGGAGGAGCCTCGCGAGGGCGATGAGGACCTGCAGCGGCCATTGACACCCCGGGGCGAGAAGCAGGCCGCGCGCATGGCGGCCTGGCTGGACCGCCAACTGCCGGACGGCCTGCGCGTGCTGGCGAGCCCGGCCGCGCGGACCGAGGCCACGGCCAAGGCGCTGGGGCGCAAATACAAGCTGCGCGCGGAACTGTTGCCCGGAGGCACAGCGGCGGACCTGCTGGAGCTGGTGCAGTGGCCGCACGCGCGCGGAGCGGTGCTGGTCGTGGGGCACCAGCCCATGCTGGGTCAGGCCGCTGCCGAACTGCTCGGCCTGCGTTCGCCGGATTGCACCATCCGCAAGGGCGCGGTGTGGTGGCTGCGCCGGCGCGATCGCGCCGAGGTGGCGGAAACCATCCTCATGGCCGTGCAGGCGCCGGATTTCCTCTAGGGCATCAGGCCTTGCCGGCGGCGCGCGCCTTGGGGGCCTTGGCAGGCTTTGCGGTGGCTGCGGTTTCGGCCGGCTCGGACTTCGGGCGGCCCGTCTTGATGGACGGAATGGCCTGCATGGCCTTGGCCAGCGCGGCATCCGACAGGCTGGCCAGCAGCACGAGGCCCGCACGCAGCAGTTCGCTCTTCTTCGCGGGCGTGCCCTGCAGGGCCAGACGCTGCTTCAGCCCTTCGATCGCGGCGTACTCTTCCTTCGGGATCGTGAAGCTGTCGCGCACCAGCTTGGGCTTCTTCGCCTTGGCCTCGCGCACGGCGGGTGCCTGCTTGGCGGCGGGCTTGCTCTTTGCTGCCGCGGGCACGCTGCTGCGCTTTCCTGCCGCACGGGGGGCCTTGGCGGCCTTGTCGGTCTTGACGGACTTGGCCGGCTTCGCGGCGGATGCCGGTGCGGCTGCCGGCGTGGAGGCCACTTCGGCGGCGGCAGGGACGGGGGCGGAAGAGGTGATGTCGGACATGGCAGGCCATCCAGAGTGAAACGATATAAACAGTTTATACCGTTATGGATGAGCCTGCATGTTTTTGCGGCTTTGCGCCGCCGGGCCATCAGGGCAGATCGGCCACGAATTCCCAGGCGGTTCGCTGCCACGCAGTGCCTTCCTCGCGCAGCAGGTGGGCCGATTGCGGATAGGCCGCGGCCCAGCCGGGGCGGGCGGACGCGATGAAGCGCTGGCCGTCCCGTACCAGGGCCACGCCTTCCAGGTCCGGATCGCGGCGGGCATGGCACAGGGCGACGGCCATGCGCAGGCAGGCCAGCTGGTGGGCCAGCCGCGGGTCGTCGATGTCGGCCTCGAGCTTGCGCACCTTGCCCCGGTGGCCCTGCACGAGCCGGGCGAGGTGGCGCAGCTCCGGCACGGAAAAGCCCGCCGCGTCGGTGTGGTCCAGGAGGTAGGCACCATGGTGGTGGTGGTCGCCATGGGAGACGATGCAGCCGATTTCGTGCAGCTGCGCGGCCCAGACGAGCTCCCTGTGGCTTTGCTCCGCGCCGCCGGGGCAGGCCTGCTGGTGGAGCAGGGCGGCCGTGCGGGCCACGCGCCCGGCATGCCGCACGTCCACGCGGAACCGCTCCATCAGTCCGATCACCGTGGAGGAGCGCAGGTCGTCGGCATGCTGCTCGCGGTCCAGCAGGTCGTACAGGGCGCCCTGTCGCAATGCACCCTGGGCCACCTGCATCTCGCGGATGTCCAGCAGGTCGAACACGGCGCGCAGCACGCTCAGGCCGCCGCCGATCACCGGCCGGCGGTCTTCCTTCAAGCCTTCCAGCCGCACCTTGTCCACCGTGCGGGCGCGCAGCAGCTGCTCCTGCAGCCAGTCCAGCCCGGCGCGCGTGATCAGGCCGGGCGGGCCGCCCAGAACGGCCAGGATGTCACCGATCGCGCCGGCGGTGCCGGAGGAGCCGTAGGCCACGTCCCAGGCCTGGGGCCGGTAGGTGTTGAGCGCCTCGTCCAGCACGGCCTTGGCCGCGATCTCCGCGGTGCGGAAGGATTCCGCGGTGAAGGCACCGTCAGGGAAGTAGCGGGTGGACCAGGCCACGCTGCCGACGCGGAACGACGCCACGGTATCGGCCGAGAAGCCATGGCCCAGGATCAGCTCGGTGGAGCGGCCGCCGATGTCCACCACGAGCCGGCGCTCGTCCGACTGCGGCAGCAGATGGGCCACGCCCTGGTAGATCAGGCGGGCCTCCTCGGGGCCGGAGATCACGTCGATCGGGTGGCCCAGCAGGGCGCTGCCGCGCTGCAGGAAGGCGTCGCGGTTGCGCGCCTCGCGCAGCGTCTGGGTGGCGACGGCGCGCACCCTTTCGGCCGGAAAGCCCTTGAGGCGTTCGGCGAACCGCGCAAGGCAGTCCCAGCCGCGCTGCATGGCGTCGGGCGTGAGGTTGCGTTCCTCGTCCAGGCCGTTGCCCTGGCGAACGGTTTCCTTCAGGTATTCGATCCTGCGTATCAGCCCGTGCTCGAAGCGTCCGATTTCGAGGCGAAAGCTGTTGGATCCGAGATCCACCGCGGCAAGCAATGTTCCGTCGTGCATGTTGTCGCGCCTTGCGCGCTGGTTTTTCTGGCGGCGCAGCATAGCACTCCCTTTTTTCCACGCCCAGGCAAAAGCGGGCGCGCACCCGCGGGCAAGGCTTGCCCGCGCGTGATCGGTGGGTGCTGCATGGGCGGGCGGTCCGGGCGGCCGCCATCGGCATGCAGCCTTGTCGCGGATGTCCAGAGTAAGGCGGAATCATGACATTCGCATGACTTTCGGGGTCGCGAAAGTGGCCGGTTTCCCTGGAGAAGCCATCCATGACAGGCTGGACGGCGCGTCACAGTCCTGTCATAAAGCGCTCCTACAGTCCGCACCACTGATTCTTTTCAACCAAGAGGTTCCCTCATGAAACTGTCTGTGATTCGGATTCTGGTGTCGGGTGTCGTCTCGGCGGGTGCGTTCTCCGCCGCGTGGGCCCAGCAGGAGGCCACGGGCGCCGGCGCCAGTTTCCCCGCTCCGCTGTACTCCAAGTGGGCGGCCGATTACAACAAGGCAACCGGTGTCAAGATCAACTACCAGTCCGTGGGCTCCGGCGCCGGCCTGCGCCAGATCGAGGCCAAGACGGTGGACTTCGGCGCATCCGATGCCCCCCTGAAGGACGAAGACCTGGCCAAGAAGGGCCTGGTGCAGTTCCCCACGGTCATCGGCGGCGTCGTGCCGGTGGTCAACATCAAGGGCATCGCCCCCGGCCAGATCAAGCTGAGCGGCCAGGTCCTCGGCGACATCTACCTGGGCAAGGTGACCAGCTGGTCCGACCCGGCCATCAAGTCCCTCAACCCCGGCGTGAACCTGCCGGACGCGCAGATTGCCCCGGTGCGCCGCGCCGACGGCTCCGGCACCAGCTTCATCTTCACGAACTACCTGTCGAAGGTGAACGAGGAGTGGAAGACCAAGGTGGGCGAAGGCACGGCCGTGAACTGGCCCACGGGCGCGGGCGGCAAGGGCAACGAAGGCGTCGCTGCCTTCGTCGGCCGCCTGCCGAACTCCATCGGCTACGTCGAGTACGCCTACGTCAAGCAGAACAAGCTGACCTACGTGCAACTGCAGAACGCCGACGGCGCCTTCGTCTCGCCCGACGATTCCGCCTTCAAGGCCGCTGCGGCCGGCGCCGACTGGTCCAAGAGCTTCTACCAGATCCTGACGAACCAGAAGGGCAAGGAATCGTGGCCCATCACCGGCGCCACCTTCATCCTGATGCAGAAGGTCCAGGACAAGCCCGCCCAGGCCGCCACGTCGCTGAAGTTCTTCGACTGGGCCTACAAGAACGGCGACAAGACCGCCGCCGATCTCGACTACGTGCCCATGCCCGACAGCGTGAAGGCCGTCGTGCTCAAGTCCTGGGATGAGATCAAGGACGCTTCCGGCAAGGCCATCCCGCTGAAGTAAGTCCCCGGGCCGCCCCTGCCGCGCAGGCGGGGCGGCCGCAAACCTGAAAAGGCCACCCTCCGTGTCCAGCACCATGTCCGCACCTCCCGCGACGCCGCTGCAGCGCAGCGCCAGCGCTCCCCGAACCACTCCACCGTCCCGCGCGCCACTGCTCTCCGGAGCGGTGGCGGACCGCATTTTCGCGTGGCTCGCCCGGGGCGCTGCCATGCTGACCCTGGCGCTGCTGATCGGCATCCTGGTCTCGCTCGTGATCGGCGCGTGGCCGTCCATCCACAAATACGGCGTGAGCTTCCTCGGCCGCAGCGTCTGGGACCCGGTGCAGAACGACTACGGTGGCCTGGTCATGATCTACGGCACGCTGGCCACGTCGATCATCGCGCTGCTCATCGCCGTGCCCGTGAGCTTCGGCATCGCGCTCTTCCTCACCGAACTGTCCCCCGCCTGGCTCAAGCGCCCGCTGGGAACCGCCATCGAACTGCTGGCCGCCGTGCCCTCCATCGTCTATGGCATGTGGGGGCTGATGGTGTTCGGCCCCATACTGGCCACCTGGGTGCAGCAGCCCCTGCAGTCGCTGCTGTCGGGCGTCCCCTACCTGGGAGCCCTCGTGTCCGGCCCGCCCGTGGGCATCGGCATTCTTTCGGCCGGGATCATCCTGGCCATCATGATCATCCCGTTCATCGCCTCGGTGATGCGCGACGTGTTCGAAGTCACCCCCGCGCTGCTCAAGGAATCCGCCTACGGCCTGGGTTCGACGACCTGGGAAGTGGTGTGGAAGGTCGTCCTTCCCTATACCAAGACCGGCGTGCTGGGCGGCGTCATGCTGGGCCTGGGCCGCGCCCTGGGTGAGACCATGGCCGTCACCTTCGTGATCGGCAACATGAACCAGCTCGATTCGCTGTCGGTCTTCCAGGCCGCCAACAGCATCACCTCTGCGCTGGCCAATGAATTCGCGGAAGCCGGCGAGGGCCTGCACCAGGCGTCGCTGATCTACCTGGGCCTGGTGCTGTTCTTCATCACCTTCGTGGTGTTGTCGATGTCCAAGATCCTGCTGTCGCGCCTGCAGAAGAACGAAGGAGCCCGCTCGTGAGCACCTCGCAGCAACTCATTTCCGCGGCCGAGCTGGCCAGCAACCGCCAGGCGCGCTATGCCCGCCGCAAGCGCGTGAACACCATCGCCCTGGCCCTGTCGCTCGCGGCCATGGCGTTCGGCGTGTTCTGGCTGATCTGGATCCTCTGGGAAACCGTCCGCCTGGGCGTGGGCGGGCTCAGCGCCACGCTGTTCACGCAGATGACGCCGCCGCCCAACGAGGTTGGCGGCATCTCCAACGCCATCTTCGGCTCGTTCGTGATGGTGCTGCTGGCCACGTTCGTGGGCACGCCCATCGGCATCATGGCCGGCGTGTACCTCGCCGAATACGACCAGCGCAGCTGGCTCGCGTCGTGCACCCGCTTCGTGAACGACATCCTGCTGTCGGCTCCCAGCATCGTGATCGGCCTGTTCGTGTATGCCGTGGTGGTCGCCCGCTTCAAGAGCTTCTCCGCCTATGCCGGCATCCTGGCCCTGGCGCTCATCGTCATCCCGGTGGTGATCCGCACGACCGAGAACATGCTGATGCTGGTGCCCGCCAGCCTGCGGGAGGCCGCCTATGCCCTGGGCACGCCCAAGTGGAAGGTGATCACCCTGGTCACGCTGCGCGCCGCCCGTGCCGGCGTCATCACCGGCGTGCTGCTCGCCGTGGCCCGCATCGCCGGCGAGACCGCTCCGCTGCTGTTCACCTCGCTCAACAACCAGTTCTGGAATGCCGACCTGTCCAAGCCCATGGCCAGCCTGCCGGTGACCATCTTCAAGTTCGCGATGAGCCCCTACGAGAACTGGCAGGAACTGGCATGGGCCGGCGTGTTCCTGATCACCCTCGCCGTGCTCGGCCTCAACATCCTGGCCCGCGTGCTGACGCGCCAGAAGTCCTGAGACAAACCCATCCGCCACAGATCGGACCCATTCCCCATGTCCACGAAAAACACCGGCGCTGCCGGCACCTCCAAGATCACGGTTCGCGACCTGAACTTCTACTACGGGAAGTTCCACGCCCTGAAGGGCATCAACCTGGACATTCCCGAGAAGAAGGTCACGGCGTTCATCGGCCCGTCGGGCTGCGGCAAGTCCACGCTGCTGCGCACGTTCAACCGCATGTACGAGCTCTATCCCGAGCAGCGCGCGGAAGGGCAGATCCTGCTGGACGGCGAGAACCTGCTGACCAGCAAGCAGGACGTGGCGCTGATCCGCGCCAAGGTCGGCATGGTGTTCCAGAAGCCGACGCCGTTCCCGATGTCGATCTACGACAACATCGCCTTCGGCGTGAAGCTGTTCGAGAGCCTCAACGCCACGGACATGGACGACCGGGTGGAGTGGGCGCTGCGCAAGGCGGCACTCTGGAACGAGGTCAAGGACAAGCTGCACCAGAGCGGCTCGGGCCTGTCCGGCGGGCAGCAGCAGCGCCTGTGCATCGCGCGCGGCATCGCCATCAAGCCCGAAGTGCTGCTGCTCGACGAGCCGTGCTCGGCGCTGGACCCGATCTCCACGGCCAAGGTCGAGGAACTGATTGCCGAGCTGAAGAACGAATACACCGTGGTGATCGTCACGCACAACATGCAGCAGGCCGCCCGCTGCAGCGATTACACGGCCTACATGTACCTGGGTGACCTGATGGAGTTCGGCGAGACCGAGCAGATGTTCTTCAAGCCCCAGCGCAAGGAAACCGAAGACTACATCACCGGCCGTTTCGGCTGAACGGACCAGGAGACTCCGCATGCCCGAAAAACACCTTTCGTCCCAGTTCGACAGCGAACTCAACAGCATCTCCGCCCGCGTGATGGAGCTCGGCGGACTGGTCGAGTCCCAGATCCGCCAGGCCATCTACGCGCTGTCGCAGTTCAGCGTGGAGGCCGCCGACCAGGTAGCCACCACCGAGCACCGCGTGAACGCGATGGAGGTCGAGATCGACCATGAGCTTTCGTCCATCATCGCGCGCCGCCAGCCCACGGCCCGCGACCTGCGCCTGCTGATCGCCTTCTCCAAGGCGACGGCGAACCTCGAGCGCATGGGCGACGAGGCCAACAAGATGGCCCGCATGGTCAAGTCCATCATCGAGAGCGGCTCCGCCCGCTCGCTGCCCACCACCGACCTGCGCGTCGCGGCCGACCTGGCGTCGGGCCTGCTGCGCAAGGCCCTGGATGCCTTTGCCCGCCTCGACACCAAGGCGGCCGTGGCCATCCTGAAGGAAGACGACCTCATCGATCGCGAGTTCGACGGCTTCGTGCGCAAGCTCATCACCTACATGATGGAAGACCCCCGCACGATTTCCGCGAGCCTGGACCTGCTGTTCCTGGCCAAGGCCATCGAGCGCATCGGCGATCACTCCAAAAACGTGGCCGAACTCATCATCTACCTCGTCAAGGGCAAGGACGTGCGCCACACGGCCCTCGAGGAGATCGAGTCGGCCGTGCTCTGAAAGGCCTGTCCCTCCATGAAGAGACTTCCCCGCGTACTCATCGTCGAAGACGAATCCGCCATCGCCGAACTGATTGCCGTCAACCTGCGCCACAACGGATTCCAGCCCATCTGGTCCGAGGACGGCGAGTCCGCCCAGCGCGAGCTGGATGCGGTGCTGCCCGATGTCATCCTGCTGGACTGGATGCTCCCCGGCCAGAGCGGCCTGCAGCTCGCGCGCAAGTGGCGTGCGGATGCGCGCACCAAGCCCATTCCCATCCTCATGCTCACGGCGCGCGGCGACGAGCCCGACAAGGTGGCCGGGCTCGATGCGGGGGCCGACGACTACATCACCAAGCCGTTCTCGACCCAGGAACTGCTGGCACGCATCCGCGCCGTACTCCGGCGCCGGGCGCCCGAGCAGGCCACCGATACGGTGGCCATCTCCGACCTGATCCTCGACGCCGGCACCTACCGCGTGACCTACCAGGGCCAGCAGCTCAAGATCGGCCCGACCGAGTTCAAGCTGCTGCACTACCTCATGAAGCACCCCGAACGTGTCCACAGCCGGGCGCAGCTGCTCGACAAGGTGTGGGGCGATCATGTCTTCATCGAGGAGCGCACGGTGGACGTGCACGTCAAGCGCCTGCGCGAGGCCCTGGGCGTCGCAGGCGCCATGGTGGAGACCGTGCGCGGCGCGGGCTACCGGCTCACGGCCCAGCCTGCCGCCCTGATGAGGGCCTGACCGCCGACCGGGGCCGCCCGCGGGCGGCCTCCCTTTTCGTTATCTGACAACAAGGCAGCGGAGTGCGGACGGGGAGGGGCCCCGCGGAGCCCTCCCGGATTCCATGGTTTGGCGTTGCATCTTCTTCCTGTCCTTCCAGGTCGCCGGCCTCCTGCTCGGCTGGCTGTGGGGCGGCTTCCACGGCGCAGTGGTGACCGTTTTCGTAGGCATGTGGCTCTGGTTCCTCTGGGACCTGTGGCGCGGATCCCGGGTGCTGCGCTGGCTGCGTGATGGCGACCTGGCCAGCTGTCCCTCGCTCACCGGCCTCTGGGGCGAGGTCGCCGACAGGACCCGCCGCCTGCTGCGCCAGAACCAGGCCGACATCGCCGCCAGCGATGCGCGCCTGCAGGAGATCCTCGCGGCCCTGCAGGCGACGCCCAATGGCGTGGTGCTGCTCGATGCCGAGGGCCACATCGAGTGGTGCAACCAGATCGCGGTCACGCAGTTCGGCCTCGATGCCGCGCGCGACATGGGCCAGTCGATCGGCAACCTGCTGCGCGACCCCGAATTCAGCGCCTACTACGCCGCCCAGGATTTCTCCAGGGATGTCGTGCTGCAGGGACGCGAGAGCACGGCTTCCCGGCCGGTGCGCATTTCCGTCCACCTGCACCCGTACGGTGACGGCCGCAAGCTGCTGCTGTCGCGCGACGTGACGGCACTGGAGCAGGCCGAGGCCATGCGCCGCGATTTCGTGGCCAACGTGTCGCACGAGATCCGCACGCCGCTCACCGTCCTCATGGGCTTCGTGGAAACCCTGCAGACGCTGCCGCTGTCCTCTGAAGAGCGCGCACGCTACCTGAACATGATGTCGCAGCAGGCCGGCCGGATGCAAAGCGTGGTGCAGGACCTGCTGACCCTGTCGCGCCTGGAGGGCAGCCCGCCGCCGGGCCTGACCGAATGCACGCCGGTGGATGCGCTGCTGCGCCGCTGCGAAGACGAGGCCCGCGGCCTGTCCGCGCTGCTCACCCGCAGCCAGTCTGCGGGCCATGTGCTGGAGTTTCCGCCGGCCGAGGCATTGCAGGGCGCCGGCCAGCTGGTCGGGGTGGCGGCCGAGCTGCAGAGCGCGCTCGCCAACCTGATCGGCAATGCGGTGCGCTATACGCCCGCTGGTGGCCGGATCACGGTGGCCTGGGACACGCTGGCCGACGGCAGCGGCCGGTTTTCAGTGCGGGACACGGGCCCCGGCATCGAGGCCGTGCACATTCCGCGGCTGACCGAACGCTTCTACCGCGTGGACCGCAGCCGTTCGCGCGACACCGGCGGCACCGGGCTGGGCCTGGCCATCGTCAAGCACGTGGTGCAGCGCCATTCGGCGTCGCTGGGCATCGAGAGCACGGTGGGCAAGGGATCCGTCTTTTCCGTCACGTTCCCGCCGCACCGCATCCAGCGCAGTGCCGCGGTGCGCGGCGCGCCGGCTAAGCCTGCCCTGCCGAAGCCGGGCGCGGACCCGGTGGGCGGGCCTGCCGCAATGCCCTCGCCAGCATCGCGATGAACACCGCGGCCGTCAGGCCCAGCGCCAGCGCCCCGCCGATCCAGAAAGCGGCGGGCGATTGCTGCGGCGGATGCCCGGCCAGGCCCACGTAGGCCAGCACATAGCCTGCCGGCAGTCCGGCACCCCAGAGCAGCACACCGTAGGTGGCCAGCGGGGCGATGGTGATGCGGTAGCAGCGCAAGGCGAACGCGCAGAAGGTCTGCAGCGCATCGGCCACATGGTAGGCCGCGACCCAGGCCAGCAGCCCGCCGGCCATGGCCAGCACGTCGGGGGAGGAGGTGTAGAGGCTCGCCAGGCCGTCCCGTGCCAGCAGGACCAGGCCGGAAAGCACGAGGGCGATGGTGCCCGCCATGCGCAACCCCATCCACGCCACCTTCCGGGCGATGGCCTCGTCCGCGCGCCCGCGCCAGTAGCTGACCCGGGCGCTGGTGGCGATGGCCAGCGAAAGCGGAACCATGTAGAGCACGGCGGCGAGGTTCGAGGCGATCTGGTGCGCCGCGGCGGCGACCGTGCCCTGCCGGGCGATGAACAGCGCCATCAGCGTGAAGGAGGTGACCTCCACCATCACGGCCAGCCCGGCGGGAACGCCCAGCCGCGCGAAGCGCCCGATCTGGGCCGGGTCGGGGCGCTCCATGCGCTTCCAGAGCGCGAGCGGCGCATACATCGCCGACGAGCGGACCAGCCACAGCGCGATGCCCAGCAGCAGGTAGTTCACGACCAGCGTGGCCCAGGCGCACCCGACGGCGCCCTGCGCGGGCAGGCCGGCGAACCCGAAGGTGAAGCCGATGGACAGGGGGATCTTCACGGCCAGCGAACCCAGTTGCAGCCAGGTGACCAGCTGCGGGCGCCCCAGGGCCTGGTTGAGCGTGGTGTAGAGCCGGAAGGCCAGGGCCGGCGGCAGGGCCGCGGCCAGCACCGTGAGGTAGCGGCCCACCTCCGCGCGCAGGTCGGCGGGCACTTCCGTCCAGCGCAGGATGGCGCCGGGCGACAGCAGCACGGCCATGCCCAGCAGGCTCGCCAGGGCGCAGAGGTACAGGGACTGGCGTACCGTGCGGCCGATCTCGGCGGTATGGCCCGCGCCGCGCTGCTCCGCCCAGATGGGCAGCAGCGCCTGCAGCACGCCCATGAGGGCGACATAGACGCTCACATAGACGGCCGAGCCGATTGACAGCGCGGCCAGGGAGGAGGGCGCATGGCGGCCGGCGACGATGGTGTCGGTCACGCCGAACGCCATCACGGCGAGCTGCCCCGCCAGCACGGTGGCGGCGTGGCGCGCCACCTGGGCGCGCTCGGAGGGCATCAGGGCTGCCCGGCCGCGGAGGGCCGGCGGCGCAGCACCAGGAGCTGGTCGTTCCTGTCGGTGGGGCGGGGCAGCACCGCGGCGCGGTGCCAGCCGCGGCCGCGGGCCAGTTCGTGGACCGTGGCCTGCACGCCGGCATCGGCCACCAGCCACTCGCAGGGGCTCTCCCGCACTTCCGAGGGAAGCGCCACGGGCTGGAGGTTCCAGCCGCCGTGGTATTGCAGCCCGGCGATCTGGGCGCGGCTCAAGCCATAGACCAGCACGCACCCCGGCTCGGGACCGAGCACGCGCGCAAGATTCTCCACCTGCGGCCGGTAGCTGCGGCCGTAATCCAGTATGGGAAGAAAGAGGGTGTTGAGCAGCAGCCACGCGAGCGTGGCACCGCTGGCCGGCAGCACCAGGCTCTTCCAGATTTCCGTACGGTTGCGCGCGGCGCGCCACCATGCCAGCGCGCACCACACCGCGGTGGCGGCCAGCGCCACGCCGAACGCAACGGCGGAAAAACCCGTGGGGTAGCCGGGCGCGAGCTTGGCGACGTTGGCTGCCGGCTTCGCGGGCACGCCCGTCTGCACGGACACCCAGATCACCCAGATGGTGATGGCCGACACGCTGAAGAACAGCAGGGTGAACCAGTCGATCAGCGAAGCGATGGCGCGGCGCAGCGTGGGCAGTGCGAACGCGGCCAGCGTGGCCAGGGCGGGCAGCCCGAGCAGCAGGGCCCGGTCGGCAGGGCTCGTCGTCAGGCAGCCCGCGACGGTAACGCCAACGAACCACAGGGGCAGCAGCAGGTGGCGATGGAGGGTGCGGCTGAAGATCTGCCGGCGCCAGCGCCAGGCCGTCCACAGCGCCAGGGGCCAGGCGGGCCACGCGAACCAGACCAACAGGCGTGCGAGGCTGCCCCATTCCTTGACCTCGCTCGCCGGGAGGATGCGCCAGCGCCACAGGTCCAGTGCCGTGGACAGCGCCGCCACGAGCAGCACCGGCACGGCCAGCGCCAGCCCCCACACCCATCCCGGCCGTGCGGTGCCCTGCAGGTCCGGCTCGGCAGGATCGCGGGCGGTCAACGCCACCAGCAGCGCGCCGCCGCCGCCGAGCAGGGCTGCCATGGTCGGTGCGCCGCTCAAGGCCAGCCCGAGCAGGCCGAGGCTGGCAGCCGCCAGGGAGATGAGCGGGCGACGCGGCAGGCTGGCCGCGGCAAAGAACAGCAGTGCGGTGCAGGCCAGTTGCGAGAGATAGCTCGTGACCTCGTGGGACAGCTGGGCGAGTCCCAGGCAGGCCAGCAATGCGAGCAGCGCGCCGTCGGCCATGGCCCGCGCGTAATCGGACGGGGAGGCCTCCCCGCCGAAGGCGAAGGCCACCGGCTGCGCGCCAGGGCTGCGCGCGAGGTGGTACATGCCCCACCAGGTGGCGGCGAGCGTGAGAGCCAGCAGCGCGACGAATGGCAGCCGGGCGGCCATGTCCGCGGACAGCCAGGCGGGTGCGGCCCGCACGGCCAGCGCGCCGAGCCAGTAGGGCAGCAGCCCGTCGGTGTCGGGCGCCATGCCGCCCAGGGTCGGCGACATCCAGGGAGTGTTTCCCCGGGCCAGTTCCATCATGTAGCCGAATGCGGTCACGTCCGCGTTCTTCCAGGGCGAGCGGGCCACGAAGCCGGGCACGACGTAGGCCAGGCACAGCAGCAGCAGCGCCCAGCGCGGCAGCGGCCGCACGGCGTCCTGGGTCACGATGGCAGGGGTCGGAGGATTCACGCGTTCAATGCCGAAAAAATCGATCGAGAATAAAGGCAAAAGCCTGCGCGGAGCCAGCCGGCGGGCCGGGCAGTAAAAAAGGCAGCGCGGACGTGCCGGGCTGCCTTTGGCGGGATGCGGGTGCGGAATGCCATGCGGCCATCCGTGCCGCCCCGGGTCCGGTGGACCGCTGGATTACTTCGCGGCGGCCGTCTTGCCGAAGCGGTTGCGGAAGCGCTCGACGCGGCCGCCCATGTTGTCCACCGACTTCTGCGTGCCGGTGTAGAAAGGATGCGATTCGCTGGAGGTGTCCAGCTTGAAGAGCGGCAGTTCGCGGCCGTCGTCGGTCTTGCCGGTTTCCTTGGTGTTCACGCAGGAACGGGTGACGAACTTGAAGCCGTTGGACAGGTCCACGAAGAGCACTTCGCGGTAGTTGGGGTGAATGCCTTCTTTCATGGCATGGTCCTTTCAAGGGGGCTGCTGCGGGAGCCACGCCGCACCCATTGCGACGCACTTTCCGCTTCGAAAAAGCCTACCATTATCGCATAACCGCGCAAAGAAGCGCCAGCCCCGGGTGCGGGGCCTTCCATGGGAACCCCTCCATCTTGCGTCTGCTGCACACTTCCGACTGGCACCTG
The DNA here is from genome assembly GCF_000687165.1 of Paracidovorax oryzae ATCC 19882. GTDB lineage: Bacteria > Pseudomonadota > Gammaproteobacteria > Burkholderiales > Burkholderiaceae_C > Paracidovorax > Paracidovorax oryzae. The sequence goes on from NZ_JMKU01000006.1 coordinate 134,580, forward strand.
GGCCAGCATTTCATGGGCAAGAGCCGCCAGGCCGAGCACCGTGCGTTCATCGACTGGCTGGCCGCGCAGGCGGCTGCCCGCCAGGCCGATGCCGTGCTGCTGGCCGGCGATGTGTTCGACACCTCTGCCCCGCCCAGCCATGCCCGCGAGCTCTACCACCACGCCGTGCTGTCGCTGCGCGAGGCCGGGACCGCACTGGTGGTGCTGGGCGGCAATCACGATTCTGCCGCAGTGCTGGGCGAGAGCCGCGCGCTGCTGGCCGAACTGGGCACCCGCGTGGTGCCCTGCGCGGCCGCCACGCCCGCGGAGCAGGTGCTGGTGCTGCATCGGCGCAGCGGCGGGCCGGGGGCCGTTCTGTGCGCGGTGCCGTACCTGCGCCCGCGGGAGCTGCTGCTCAGCCTGCCCGGCGAGAGCGCCGCGGACAAGCGGATGGCGCTGCAGCAGGCGATCCGCGCGCACTACGGTGCGCTCTTCGAGATCGCACGCGAACGCAGCGCGTCGCTGGGCGGCCTGCCGATCGTGGCCACCGGCCACCTCGCCACCGTGGGCGCCACGGGCGGCGACGCCGTGCGGGACATCTACGTCGGCACGCTGGAGGCCTTCCCGACCGATGCATTTCCCGCGGCGGACTACATCGCCCTCGGGCACATCCACCAGCCGATGAAGGTGGGCGGGCACGAGCACATCCGCTACTGTGGATCGCCGATACCGCTGGGCTTCGACGAGGCGGCGCAGCGCAAGGAAGTCCTGCAGGTGGATTTCGACTTGGCAGGCCTGCAGTCGGTCGCGCCGCTGCCGGTGCCGTGCTTCCAGCCGATGGCGTCCCTGCGGGGCACCCTCGCCACCCTGCCTGCGGAGCTCGCCACCGCTGCGCGGGCCGGCACGCCGGAAACGCCCGCGTGGCTCGACGTGGAGGTGGCCGGCGACGACTACCTGCCCGACCTGCAGGCGCGCGTCGCGGCGATGGCCGACGGCCTGCCCGTGGAGGTGCTGCGGGTGCGCCGCGCGCGCGGCGGCGCCGCTCCGGCCCTCGTGCCCGTCGCCCGCGAGACGCTCGACGAGCTGGCCCCCGGCGACGTGTTCGAGCGCCGCCTGCGGGAGGAGTCGCTGGACGAGGCACTGCGGGAGCGGCTTGCGGCCATGCACCGGGGCGTGCTGTCCGATCTGCAGGAAGAGGGGGCGGGATGAGGATTCTGTCGCTGCGGTTGAAGAACCTCAATTCGCTGAAGGGCGAGTGGCGCATCGATTTCACGCAGGTGCCGTTCTCGGACGGCGGGCTGTTCGCCATCACCGGACCCACGGGCGCGGGCAAGACCACGCTGCTCGACGCGATCTGCCTGGCGCTCTACCACCAGACGCCGCGCATCGGTGGTGTCTCGCAGGGGGGCAACGAACTGATGACGCGGCACACCGCCGAATGCCTCGCCGAGGTGGAGTTCGCCGTCCCCGGGGGGCGCTACCGGGCCTTCTGGAGCCAGCGGCGTGCCCGGGACCGACCCGACGGCGCGCTGCAGCCCGCGCAGGTGGAACTGGCGGAGATCCTCGCAGCTGATGGCACGGCCCGCCCGGTCACGAGCAAGGTGCAGGAAAAATTGAAGCACGTCGAAACGCTGACAGGGCTGGATTTCGGGCGCTTCACCAAGTCGATGCTGCTCGCCCAGGGGGGCTTCGCGGCCTTCCTGGAGGCGCCGGCCGGCAAGCGCGCGGAACTGCTTGAAGAGCTGACGGGCACGGACATCTACGGACGCATCTCCCAGCGCGTGCACGAGCGCGCGCGCGACGCGAGGACCGCGCTGGAGGCGGCGCGCGCCCGGGCTGGAGGCGTCGAGCTGCTGGATGCGGCGGCCCGCGGCGCGCTGGAGCAGGAGGCGGCGGGCCTGGAGGCGCGACTGGGCTCTCTTCGTGCCCGGCGCGCCGAGGCCGGGAAGGAGCGCGAGTGGTTCGGTGCCGTGGAGCGGGCGCGGCAGCGCAGTGCTGCCGCACAGGCCGGCGCCACCGCCGCGGAAGGTGCCTGGGCCGCGCGGGATGCCGACGTGCAGCGCCTGCGGCGCGCCGAGCCGGCCATGCGCCTGTCACCCGTGCACGCGGCGTGGCAGTCGGCGCAGCAGGCGGAGGCCACCTGCATGCTGCGGCTGCGGGAAAGCACCGACCGGCTGGCCGAAGCCGCCACGGCGCATGCCCTGGCGCTGGGCCGTGCGGCCGTGGTGAGCCAGCATCTCTCGGTGCTGCGGCTCGGCGAGTGGCAGGCGGGCCGCGAGGCCCTCGCGGCGCTGGAAGCCGGGGGCATCGACGATCCGCGCCACACGGCGCTCGCAGGGCGGCTGGGCGACTGGCGCGGCCGCTTCAAGGCGCGGGCCCTGTTGCAGGAAGAGATCGGCCGCACACGAACGCAGCAGCAGGAGGCGGCAGATCGGTGCACCGAGCACGAACGGCTGCTGCAGGCCGCGGGCGAGGCTGCGCGACTTGCCGATGCCGCGCAGGCCGACGCGCAAGTGGGCGCAGAGCAAGCCCGTGGCGCCTACGTGGAGCGGCTGGCGGGCCGGGATGAGGCCTATTGGCGCGAAGAGCCGCTGCGGCTCGCCAAGCAGGGGCATCTCTGGGTGCAGGCGCGGGAGTGCCGGGAGCGCATGGACGCACAGCGTGTGGAACAGGCGCGGCGATCGGCGGAGGAGTCGCAGCGGCAAGGGCGGGTGGTTGCGCTGGAGGCATCGCTGCAGCAACTCGCCGCGCGCCATGCCGATGGCCAGCAGCGCGTGCGCGACCAGGAACGCCTGCTTGCGCAGGAGCGGCGCATCCAGTCGCTGGAAGCCCACCGGCAGCAACTGCGGCCCGGCGAATCCTGTCCGCTCTGCGGTGCCACTGAACACCCGGCCCTGGCGGCCTACGAAGCCCTGGACGTGTCCGCCACCGAAGCGGCGCTGGAGAACGCAAGGCGCGTGCTGGACACCATCGCTGACGAGCGGCGCCAGTCCGAAGCCACGCTGGCCGCGCTGCGTGCGCAGCAGACACGCGCCCGGGAAGATGCAGAAGCTTGCGAGCGCTCGGTGGCAGAGCTGGAGGACCGCTGGCAGACGCTGTGTGCGGCCCTGGAGTGGCCCGCCGATCACACCGACAGCGCGTTGCTGGAGGACGCGCAGCGCCGGCATGCCCAGGCCGTGGGCGAGGTGCAGGCCCATGGCGCTGAACTCGCCCGGGCACGCGAGCGCGGCGAAGCGGCACAACGCGCGCTGCAGCAGGCCGAGCGCGATGCCGGCGCGGCGCGGCAGGCGTTAGCACTGGCGGAGCGGGATCTCCAGGCCCGGAAGCAGCAACTGCAGGCGCTGGCGGAGACGCTCGATCGTCTGGCAGCGGACTTGAAGGGCATGGAGAGCGAACTGGCGCAGGAACTTGCCGACCACGGGTACGACCTGCCCGCACAGCCAGGGCGCTGGTTGCAGGAGCGGACGCGCGAACTGGAGGCATGGCAGGCCGCCTGCGCCCGCCGGCAGGGCCTGCTGGCGCAACTGCCGCTGCAGCAGCAGAGGGCGGAGCACGCAGGCGCCGTGGCGCAACAGTGGGCGCAGCGGCGGGATGCGCTGCTGGTGGCCTCGGAAGGCAACACCTTGCGCGAGGAAGGTGCCGGGCATCCGGACTGTGAAGGGATGGCGCCCGGACGACTGGAAGAGCTGCTGCAGCAAGCAGCACAGGCCGTGCAGACCCATGCCGCGGCCCTGGCCACCCTGGGCGGCACGCGGGACGCGCAGCAGCAGGCATGGGTGCTGGCGGCCGAAGAGGTGACACGCAGCGCCGCCGCCTGGACCACCGCGCTGGCAGAAAGCCCCTTCACGAACGCCGAGGACTTCCTCGCGGCACGGCTGGAGCCGGCCGAGCGGCAGGCCCTGCAGGATGGCGTGGAAAACGCCCGGCAGGCGCTCACCGCTGCCCAGGCGCTGCACCACGAAGCCGCACAAGGCCTGGACGCGCTGCTGTCCGCTCCGTTATCGGACCGCCCGTTGCCCGAGGTGGAGGCCGAGCTGGCCGACCTGGAGGCGCAGAGCACGCAGGCCGCCCAGCGCCAGGGAGAGATCGCCGGCAGGCTGCGGGAGGACGCACGCCGGCGCGAGGGCCTGCAGGCGTTGCTCGCGGACATCGCGGCGCTCGAGGCCGATGCCGACGCGTGGCAGCACCTGAACGGCCTGATCGGCTCGGCCGACGGGGCGAAATACCGCAAGTTCGCCCAGGGACTGACGCTGGACCACCTCGTGCACCTCGCCAACCTGCGGCTGCAGCGGCTGCACGGCCGCTACCAGCTCGCCCGCCGCGCCGGAGGCGAACTCGAGATGGAGGTGATCGACACCTGGCAGGCCGACGTGGCGCGCGACACGCGCACGCTGTCGGGTGGCGAGAGCTTCCTCGTGAGCCTGGCTCTGGCGCTGGCGCTCTCCGACCTCGTGAGCCACAAGACCCGCATCGACTCGCTGTTCCTCGACGAAGGTTTCGGCACGCTGGACCCGGACACGCTGGAGATCGCGCTCGATGCGCTGGACAGCCTGCAGTCCGGCGGCAAGGCGATCGGCATCATCAGCCACGTGGAGGCGGTGAAGGACCGCATTCCCGTGCAGATCCGCGTGCGCAAGGGCGTGGGCCTGGGCTACAGCGCGCTGGAGCGTCGCTTTGCCGTGACCACCGGAAGCAGCAGCGGCAGCTGACCCGACGCCAGGGGCAAGATGCGAAAAGGCCCCGCCGCGTCGCCGCAGCGGGGCCCGGGGCCCTTCGCAGGAGTGCGCGGCGCGGATCAGCCGCCGCGGCGCATCATGTCGAAGAAATCGACGTTGGTCTTGGTGGCCTTCATGTTCTTGATCATCAGCTCCATGCTTTCGATCTCGTCCATGTTGTAGAGGAACTGGCGCAGGATCCGCGTCTTCTGCAGGATTTCCGGGGGCAGCAGCAGTTCTTCGCGGCGAGTGCCGCTCTTGTTGAGCTCGATCGCCGGGAACACGCGCTTTTCATACAGGCGGCGGTTCAGGTGGATCTCGCTGTTGCCGGTGCCCTTGAATTCCTCGAAGATCACTTCGTCCATGCGGCTGCCGGTGTCCACCAGCGCCGTGGCGATGATGGTGAGCGACCCGCCTTCTTCCACCTTGCGCGCGGCGCCGAAGAAGCGCTTGGGTCGCTGCAGCGCAGCGGCGTCCACGCCGCCCGACAGCACCTTGCCGGAAGAGGGCACGACGTTGTTGTAGGCACGGGCCAGGCGGGTGATGGAGTCCAGCAGGATCACCACGTCCTTCTTCAGTTCGACCAGGCGCTTGGCGCGCTCGATCACCATCTCGGCCACGTGCACGTGGCGGGCGGCGGGCTCGTCGAAGGTGGAGGCGATGATCTCGCCCTTGACCGTGCGCTGCATCTCGGTCACTTCTTCAGGGCGCTCGTCCACCAGCAGCACCATCAGATGCACGTCGGGGTTGTTGGCCGTGATGGCGTGGGCGATGTGCTGCATCATCATCGTCTTGCCGCTCTTGGGCGGCGCGACGATCAGCGCGCGCTGGCCGCGGCCGATGGGGGCGATGATGTCGATGATCCGGCCCGTGATGTTCTCGTCGCCCTTCATGTCGCGCTCGAGCTTCATCTGCTCCTTGGGGAACAGCGGGGTCAGGTTCTCGAACATGACCTTGTGCTTGTTCTGCTCCGGCGGGCCGCCGTTCACGGCGTCGAGCTTGGTCAGCGCGAAGTAGCGCTCGCCGTCCTTCGGCGTGCGGACCTCGCCCTCGATCATGTCGCCCGTGTGCAGGTTGAAGCGGCGCACCTGGCTCGGGGAGATGTAGATGTCGTCCGTGCTCGCGGTGTAGCTCGTGTCCGGGCTGCGCAGGAAGCCGAAGCCGTCGGGCAGGATTTCCAGCACGCCGTCTGCGAAGACCTGCTCGCCCGCCTTCGCGCGCTTCTTGATGATCGCGAACATCAGCTCCTGCTTGCGCATGCGCCCGGTGTTCTCGATCTCCAGCTCTTCGGCCTGCTTCAGCACTTCGGACACGTGCAGTGCCTTGAGTTCGTTTAGATGCATGGGGGTGACTCCGGAACGGAGTAAATAGGAATTCAGGAGGAGACCGCATGCCGTGGGGACTGCTCATGGCGTCCAGGCGGGTCTGGGGGATCTGCGACGGGGGCCGTTGCTGGGCTGGCCCGGTGATCGATGCGGATTATGACAGGAAAAGACGCCCGCTCATCAGGGACTCTGCGCGGGTGCCGGCAAGTGCCCGCCGGAAGGGGAAGGGCCGGTGCGCAAGCGGCATGCAGGCCTGGCGCACCGGGGGGCTGGCAGGCGGCTCAGGCGAGCTGCTGGTCGATGAAGGACGTCAGTTGCGCCTTGCTCATCGCGCCGACCTTCGTGGCGGCGAGCTGGCCGTCCTTGAACAGCATGAGCGTGGGGATGCCGCGGATGCCGAACTTGGCGGGCACTTCACGGTTCTCGTCCACGTTCATCTTGGCGACGGTGAGCTTGCCCTGGTAGGAGTCCGCGACTTCGTCGAGGATGGGGGCGATCATCTTGCACGGGCCGCACCATTCGGCCCAGTAGTCCACCAGTACCGTGGTGCCGGGTTGCAGCACGTCGGCTTCGAAGCTGGCGTCGGAGATGTGTTTGATCAGTTCGCTGGCCATGGCGCGTTCCTTGTGGAGGCGAATAAATGGATTGTGGGGAAGGGTGCGGATACAGTCCTGGGATTGTGACAGAAAGACATTCCCTGCTCGATGTGGTGGATAGCGACTCAGGCGCTATGACAGTCATAGCGAAAACCGAATCGCGGGACGATGATTGGAAGGTGCTGCTCGGCCGCCTGGAGAGCTTCGTGCGCGGCACCGGGCAGCCCGCGGGCGCTGCGGTGGTGCTCGTGCCCTATGCCCAGCTCATGGGGGAGGCCCAGCGCCGCTGGGCGAGGGCCTTCCCGGACGGCTTCGCGCCGCGCTTCGAGACCACCCGCAACTGGGCCTCGCGCCTGGCGCCTTTCGTGCCCGAAGGTGACGACCTGGCGCGCGACACGGCGCGGGACACGCTCACCGCCCGCTCCCTGCTGGACCGTGCGGGGCTGGGCGGGCAGCGCGACGTGCTGGCGGGTCCGCTCCTCGATGCCGCCTGCCAGCTGGCGCCGGCGGTCGCGGCGGTGCCTCCCGCAGGCCGCGAGGCCTGGGCCGGCAGGGTGCGGCCGCTGCTGCCCCCCGCGGCCGATGGCGCGGCCCTGCGCTATGAAGCGGCGGTTGCCCGCATCGCGCTGGAATGGGCCCTGGCCACGCGCCACGCCACCGACGTGCTGTTCGAGCCGCGCGTGCGCGCCTGCGCACCGGTGCTGGTGGTGCTGGACGGATTCCAGCCCGATCCGCTGGCACATGCACTGTGCGCCCTCTGGGGGGCGGACCGTGCCTGCGTGCTGCCGCTGTGTCCCGCCCCCGGGGCAGGCAGCCCGGATGGGCTTCATGCGGCGCCTGCCGCCGGCGACGTGGCGCTGCATGCCGCTGCAGATGCGGAAGACGAGGCCCAGAGGGCGGCCGCGTGCGTGCTGCGGCACGTGGCCGAAGGCCGCACGCCGGTGGCCCTGGCGGCCATCGACCGGGCGCTGACACGGCGCATCAGCGCGCTGCTCGCGGGGCGGGGCGTGGGGGTGCACGACGAGAACGGCTGGACGCTGTCCACCACCCGCGCGGGGGCGCAGGTGATGGCGGCCCTGCGCGCCTGCATGGCGCATGCCTCCGGCGATGCGGTACTCGACTGGCTCAAGCACGTGCCCACTGCCGATGCCGGGGCGCTGCGGCAGGCCGAGCGCTGGCTGCGGCGCACGGGCATGGGCGACTGGCCGGCGGCCGTGCGCAGCGCCGGGCTGGCTGCGGGGCAGGGGCAGGAGGCGACCGAGGCGGAAGACCTGGAAGTTCCCGGCCCCGCAGCTGCGGAGGGCTGGCGCATGCTGGTGCGGCGCACGGAGGCGTGGCGCGCTGCGATGCAGGCACCGCGCGACCTGCCGGGCTGGCTCGCGGCGCTGCGGGCGCTGCTGCAGGCCACCGGGCAGTGGGGGCGGCTGCAGGAGGATGCGGCAGGACTGCGCGTGCTGGCGGAATTGCGGCTCGACCTGGCCCAGGAAGGCGAGTGGCGCGGGCTGGATGCCTCCGGCCGGCCGATGGCACTGGCCGAGTTCGTGCATTGGGCGGACGAGGTGCTGGAGGCAGGACGCTTCCGCCCCGAATTCGGCGGCGACGGAACCCCGGACGCTGTCGTGGTGCCCCTGCCGCAGATGCTGGCACGGCCCTTCGCGGCCCTGGTCGCCGCCGGATGCGACGAGAAGCGCCTGCAGGCCGCGCCGGAGCCTCCCGGTGCCTGGACGCGGGAGCAGCGCGAGACACTGGGACTGCCCCTGCGCAAGGACCTGGAGGCCGCGCAGCGCGCCGCCTGGGCGCACGCGCTGTCGGTCGGCCAGGTGGACGTGCTGTGGCGCATCGGCGACGAGGGCGGCGAGCCGCTGCTGGCCAGTCCGCTGGTGCTGGCCCTGCAGGCCGAAGGGAGCCGCCGCGCGGGAGTCGATCCGCGCGAACTGCGGGCGGTGGCGCCATCGCCGGTGCCCCGGCCGCTGCCGCGGGGCGACGCGTTGCCGCTGGTGCGGGTGTCTTCGTCGGCCTATTCGGACCTGCGGCACTGTCCTTATCGTTTCTTCGCCCTGCGGCTGCTGGGCCTGCAGGAGTCGGACGAACTGGGCGCGGAGGTGGACAAGCGCGACTTCGGCAACTGGCTGCATGCCGTACTGCAGCGCTTCCACGAAGGCTTGCGCGATGCGTCGGTGGAAGACACCTCCACCCGCCGCCAGTTGCTGGATGCCGCGGCCGAGGCCACGACCCGGGCCCAGCGGCTGTCGGCGGGGGAGTTCCTGCCGTTCTCGGCTGGCTGGCCGGCCCTGCGCGAAGGCTACCTGCGCTGGCTGGCGGGGCACGAGGCCGGGGGGGCGCGCTTCCGCGAGGCGGAGCGGCGCTGCGTGCAGCCGCTCGGGTCCCTCGAACTGATCGGCACCCTGGACCGGGTGGACGCGGTGCGCGGCCAGGCACCCGGCGAGCCGCCCACGGTGATGGTGATCGACTACAAGACCGAAGGCGAATCCGCGACCCGGCGCCGCATCGCCGCCGGCACCGAGGACACGCAACTGGCCTTCTATGCCGCGCTGCTGGGCGACGACACGCTGCGCGCCCTCTACGTGAATGTCGGCGAACGGGGCGAGACCCGCAGCTTCGAGCAGGAAGACGTCGTGGCGCTGCGCGACCAACTGGTCGAGGGCCTGCTGCACGACTTCGCCCGTATCGCGGAAGGTGCCCCGCTGCCCGCGCTCGGCGAGGGGGCGGTGTGCGACTACTGCGCTGCCCGCGGGCTGTGCCGCAAGGATTTCTGGAGTGAATGAGACCACTCCCCTGGGGCGCTGCGCGCCTCCGTGCAGCCGCCAGAGGCGACAGCCCTTCGGGCACGTCCGACCCTGCGCCGGCAGGCTCGGAGCCGCGGCCCTCAGCCCCCGCTCTCGCTACGCTGCGCTTCGCGGGCAGGAGGACGACGCCAGCGCGGCGGGGCGTCCCTTGCGCGGCGTCTGCTGGCCTGGGGCGCGCCGGTCTCAAGCGCCGCTGGCGTTGGCGATTGCCGCAGTGATCAACACCCGTGATGGAGATGCGTGTGCAAGCCGCCTATGAACACAACGGCCGGCCCGTGGAGCGGGAGGCTTTCTACGCCATTGCCTGCGACCCTGCCCGCAGCGTGGCGGTGGAGGCCTGCGCAGGCGCGGGCAAGACGTGGATGCTGGTCTCACGCATCCTGCGCGCGCTGCTGGAAGGCTGCGCACCGCACGAGATCCTGGCGATCACCTTCACCAAGAAGGCCGCGGGCGAGATGCGGCAGCGCCTGCTGGAATGGCTGGAGGCCTTCTCCCACACGCCGCTGCCGGCGCTGCGGGGGGAACTGCAGGCCCGCGGCATTCCGGCGGAGCAGGCCACGGAAGAAGCCTGCGCGCGCCTGCAGGGCCTGTTCCTGCAGGTGCTGGGTGCGGGCCGGCCGGTGCAGATCCGCACTTTCCACAGCTGGTTCGCCGCGCTGCTGGGTACCGCGCCGTTGGCGGTGCTGCAATCGCGCGGGCTGCCGCTGCATTACGAACTGCTTGAAGACGATGCCGAGGCCGTGCGCCGGGTGTGGCCGCTGTTCCTGCAGCAGGTGGCCGCTGATGCCGGCCTGGGGGCGGATTTCGCCGAATCCGTGGCCCTGCACGGCCGCTCCCAGACCCGCAAGGCGCTGGAGGCGGCCCTGGCCAAGCGCGTGGAGTTCGAGCTGGCGGAAGAGGGCGGCGTGGTCGATGCCTCTGTCCCGCCGTTCCACGCGCAGTCGCCGCAATGGGCGGGTCTGGAGCATCCCGCGCAGGCGCTCGCCGCCGAGGACTGCCGGGCACGCTGGCTGGCCTGGGCGGCGGCGCTGGGCTCGGAGTCCGCCAAGACGCCGCAGAAGGCCGCGGATGCCATCGTCACGGCGTTCTGCGACACCGCTGGCCTGCAGGAGCGGCTGGAGGTGCTACGGGGCGCGCTGTTCGTCGCCAAGGAGGACCGGCTCACCCGCCATCTCGAGAAATTCGCCGCGGCGCAGGAGGCGGAGCGGGAGCTGCAGGCCCTGTGCCTCGCGCGGCGCCAGCATGAGGCCTGGCTGCACCAGCAGCGCATGGCGCGGCTGACCCGCGCGCTGGTGGCGGCGTTCGGCGCGCTCAAGCGCGACCGGGGCTGGGTGGACATGAACGACGTGGAGCGCACCGCGCTGGTGATGCTGTCCGACCCGGTGCTCAGCGGCTGGGTGCAGGAGCGCCTGGACGCGCGGGTGCGCCATCTGCTGATCGACGAATTTCAGGACACCAACCCGCTGCAGTGGCAGGCGCTGCATGCCTGGCTCGCGGGCTACGTCGGCACGGGCGGCGGGCATCAGCCCCCCAGCGTGTTCATCGTGGGCGACCCCAAGCAGAGCATCTACCGCTTCCGGCGCGCCGAACCCCAGGTGTTCCGCGCGGCGCAGGCCTTCGTGCGCCAGGGACTGGGCGGCGACCTGCTCGCCTGCGACCACACGCGCCGCAATGCCCCGGAAGTGATCGCCGCGGTGAATGCCGTGATGGGCGCCGCGCAGGCCCAGGGCGACTACGCGGACTTTCGCGACCACACGACCGAATCGCGGGACGCGGGCGTGCTGCTGCGCCTGCCGCCGATCGAAGACGCCGCGGACGAGGATGAAAATCAGGCTGGGCCGCCGGATGCCCGGCCCGACCCGCTGGCCTGGCGCGACAGCCTGGCCCAGCCCCGCCACGAGGCGGAAGAGACCCTGCGCATGCGCGAATGCCAGCAGGCCGCCCGCTGGGTGGCCGACCGGATCACGGCCGGCGTGCCGGCGCGGCAGATCATGGTGCTGGCGCGCAAGCGCGATCGCCTGTCGGCCCTGCAGGATGCCCTGCGCGACCTGCACCTGCCGTGCGTGCAGCCCGAGAAGGTGGAGCTGTGCGAGGCCCCGGAAGTGCAAGACGTCGTCGCCTTGCTGGACGTGCTGGTTTCCCCTGGGCACGATTTGTCCCTGGCCCGCGCCCTGCGCTCTCCCTTGTTCGGCGCGGACGATGCGCTGCTGGTGCGCGTGGCAGTCGCCCGCAGGGATGCGGAGCGCACCGCGGCACGCGGAACGCAGGAGGGCAGCGTGCCGGGATGGCTGGAGCTGCTGGCAGACCAGGCCCTGCTGGACGCCGAGATGCCCGGCCTGTCACACGATTTGCGGCTCTACCGCCACTGGGTGGACCAATGGCCGCCCCACGATGCGCTGGACGCGATCTACCGGCACCGCGACGTGCTCGCCCGGTATGCGGCCGCGTCCCCCGCGCCGCTGCGGCCCGGCGTGCTGGCGAACCTGCGCGCACTGCTGTCGGCCGCGCTGCAGCAGGACGGTGGCCGCTACCTGACGCCCTATGCCTTCGTGCGCGCCCTGAAGCGCCCGGGGCAGCGTGCCCCCGGCCGCGTGGACGCGGATGCCGTGCGCCTGCTGACCATCCACGGGGCGAAGGGGCTGGAGGCGGACGCCGTGCTGCTGCTGGACACCGACGGCCGCGCGCAGAAGGCCGAGACCATGGGCGTGCTGGTGGACTGGCCCGGCGAACTGCCGGCCCCGCGCCGCTTCGTGTTCCTGGCGAGCGAGGCGTCGCCCCCGCCGAGCGCTGCCGATGCGCTGGCCGCCGAGCAGGCGGAGCGCCAGCGCGAGGAGATCAATACCCTGTACGTGGCCATGACGCGCGCGCGCCACTGCCTGGCGCTGTCGTGCGTGCGCGCGTCGCAATCCGCGCCGGGCAGCTGGTGGAACCGGGTCGCGCCCCTGGCGGCCGACGTGCCGCAGGACCCCGGCGGGCCGATGGAACGCGCGGAAGGCCGACCGGTCGCCGCAATGGACGCACAACTGCCGGAACTCCCCGGGTGGCAGGACGCCGTGCCGCTGCCGATGGGGCCGCCGCCCGGGGCCGGGGCAGAGGCCGGCTCGGAGGTCGAAGCTCCGGTGGCCGGGCTTCCCCGGGAACGCCGTGCGCCCTCCACGCCGGTATCCCGGCAGGGCGAGGCCATGCACCAGCTGCTGGAGCAGGCGGGGCTGGCAGGCACGCTGCCTGGCGGGGCCGCCGCAGGAGGCTCCGCCGGATGGCCGCGGGCGCGCCTGCTGCAGCTGGCCCGGGATTTCGAACTGCCTCCGGAACTGGCCGAGCGCGCCGCAGCGATGGCGACCCGCATCCTGCAGGGCGAGGGCGCCTGGGCCTGGAACAGCGCCGACATCGAACTGGCCATGGACGAGGCCCCCATCGTCCACCGCGGGCAGACCCTGCGCATCGACCGGCTCGTGCGCCGCTCCACCGGCGGTCGCGGAGAATGGTGGGTACTGGACTACAAGAGCGCGGCGAACCCCGAGCGGCAGGCGGAGCTGGTGGAACAGATGCGGCGCTACCGCCAGGCCGTGCAGGGCCAGTTTCCCGGAGAGCCCGTGCGCGCGGCCTTCCTCACCGGCGATGGCCGCATGGTGGAGGTGGATTCTTCCGCCCGGGGCCTGCCGGCGCCCGCGCAGCCCTTACCATCGCCCACCCCGGCGGCCGGCCCATCGCACCCGGCCGCCGCGCCCCCTCCACCGGGGCCCAAGCCCGTGCAGGGCTCGCTGTTCGATTGATACCCGCCCGTTCCCTTCCACCCCACGCCCACTGTCCGCACCGCCATGTCGTCTTCTTCCGCTTCCCTGCCGGCCACCGGCCTTCCGACCTGTGACGTGGCCGTGGTCGGCGGCGGGCCGTCGGGCCTGATGGCTGCCGAGGTGATGGCCGCGCGCGGCCTGTCGGTGCATGTGTTCGACGCGATGCCCTCGGTGGGACGCAAGTTCCTGCTGGCGGGCAAGGGCGGGCTCAATCTCACGCACTCCGAGCCGTTCGGCCCTTTCCTGGAGCGTTATGGCGACCGCGCCGGCGCCCTGGAAGCCGGCCTGCGCGCCTTCGGCCCCGACGCCCTGCGCGACTGGGCGCGGGCGCTGGGCGTGGAGACCTTCGTCGGCACCTCCGGCCGCGTCTTCCCGGTGGACATGAAGGCCGCGCCGCTGCTGCGGGCCTGGCTGCACCGGCTGCGCGGCATGGGCGTGCAGTTCCACATGCGGCACCGCTGGCTCGGCTCCGAGGGTGAGGCTGCGGCCGAGGCCGGCGCTGTGCGGGGGGCGGTCGCACTGCGCTTCGCGGCACCGGCGGGCGAGGTGCAGGTGCATGCGCGCGCTGCCGTGCTGGCCCTGGGGGGCGCGAGCTGGCAGCGCCTGGGCTCCGACGGAGCCTGGGTACCGTGGCTGGAGGCCCGGGGCGTGGCGGTGGCGCCGCTGCGGCCGGCGAACTGCGGCTTCGATGTCCTGGGCCCCGGCGCGCCGGCCGACGCCAGCCGGCGTGAGTTCCTGCAGGCGCTGCTGGGGCGCGGTGCTCCGCCGGTGGGATGGACGCCGCACTTCGCCGAGCGCTTCGCCGGCCAGCCGTTCAAGTCGGTGGCCCTGCATTTCACCGACGGCCAGGGACGGTCTTTCCACCGCCGCGGCGAGTTCGTGGCTACCGCGTCCGGCGTGGAGGGCAGCCTCGTGTATGCGGCCTCCGCCCTGCTGCGCGACGAGATCGCCGCGCATGGGCACGCCACCTTCCACCTGGACCTGCTGCCGGACCACACGCCCGAGCGCGTGGAGAAGGAAGTGCGGCATCCGCGCGGCTCGCGCAGCCTGAGCAGCCACCTCAAGAGCCGCCTCGGGCTCGACGGCATCAAGGCCGCGGTGCTGTATGAACAGCTGGGCAAGGAGGGCATGCAGGATGCCCGGGCCCTGGCGCACGCCATCAAGGCGGTGCCGGTGACCGTGGTGGCCTGCCGGCCGCTGGACGAAGCCATCAGCACGGCCGGGGGCGTCGCATTCGAAGCGGTGGACGCGCACGGCATGCTCGCGGCCTGGCCAGGCGTGTTCTGTGCGGGGGAGATGCTGGACTGGGAAGCCCCGACGGGGGGCTACCTGCTTACCGCCTGCATGGCCACCGGCGCAGCGGCGGGGCAGGGTGTCCTGCAATGGCTGCAGGAAGAGAAATGAAGTTGACGAGCCTTACCCCCGGCACTGGCTCCACGGTTAGGGCTGCTTGGTTCCCCACCTGACCCGGTTGGCCGCTTCCCCATGCGGGGAGGCCCGTCACGTCGGATTGTACCCAATGCCGGGGGCACCTCCGGGCAAATTCCCGTCCGCCGTTGCCGTGATCCGGAAAACACCCACCAATTGCTCCAGCCGCGAGGCCTGGGTGGTCAGGGACTGGGCCGCGGCGGTGGCTTCTTCCACCAGCGCGGCGTTCTGCTGGGTGGCCTGGTCCATGTGGGTCACGGCCTGGTTCACCTGGTCGATGCCGGCGGCCTGCTCCTGGTTGGCGGAGGCGATCTCCTGGATCAGGCGCGCCACCTGCTGCACGCTGTCCACCACCTCGCCCATGGTGGCGCCGGCCTGGTTCACCAGCCGGGAGCTTTCGCCCACCTGCTGCACCGAGGTGTCGATCAGCTGCTTGATCTCCTTCGCGGCCGAGGCGGAGCGCTGGGCCAGGCTGCGCACCTCGCTGGCGACCACCGCGAAGCCGCGGCCCTGCTCGCCGGCACGCGCCGCTTCCACGGCGGCGTTCAGCGCCAGGATATTGGTCTGGAACGCGATGCCGTCGATTACGCCGATGATGTCCACGATGCGCCGGGAGGAGTCGGTCACCGCGCCCATGGTGCTGACCATCTGCCCCACCATCGCACCGCCGCGCTGCGCCACCTCGGACGTGGAGCCCGCCAGTTGCGCCGCGTGGCGGGCGTTGTCGGCGTTGTGGCGCACGGTGCTGGTGAGCTGCTCCATCGAGGCGGCCGTCTGCTGCAGGGCCCCGGCCTGCTGCTCGGTGCGGGCGGACAGGTCGTTGTTGCCGGCCGCGATCTCTGCCGATGCAGTGTTGATGGACTGGGTGCCGGAGCGCACCTCGGCCACGATGTGGGCAATGCTCTGGCGCATGCGCTCCAGCCCGTGCAGCACGCTGGACTGGTCGCCCGGCTTGAGGGCGATCGGATGTGCGAGGTGGCCCTGCGCTATGGCCTCGCTGATGCGCAGGGCTTCGCCCGGCTCGCCGCCGAGTTCACGCACCAGGCTGCGGGCGATCAGCAGGCCCAGCGCCAGCAGCAGCCCGGCCAGCACCAGGGCGCCCAGGCCGAAGCGCAGGATGCGTGCATTCACCGTGGCGGCGACCGTGTCCACGTACACGCCCGAGCCGATCACCCAGCCCCAGGGGGCGAAACCCTTGACGTACGAGATTTTCGGCACCGGCTCTGTGGCGCCGGGCTTGGGCCACAGATAGGGTACGAAGCCCGAGCCGCTTTGCCGGACCATGTCCACGAAGGCCACGAACAGGTGCTTGCCGGTCGGGTCCTGGTTGGCCGCCAGGTTCTTGCCTTCCAGTTCGGGGCGGATGGGGTGCATGAGCATGACCGGCCCCATGTCGTTGATCCACAGGTATTCGCTGCCGCTGTAGCGCATGGCGCGCAGGGCGTCCATGGCCATCTGCCGGGCCTGGGCGTCGGTGACCTTGCCCTCCGCGGCGAGCGCGTGGTAGCGGGCGACCAGGCTGTGGGCGACTTCCACCGTCTGCCGTACGCCGGCCTGGCGCTCCTCCATGATGAGTTTCCGTTCGGAGGCCAGCAGCACGGCGGTGATCAGCGCGATGCCCAGCAGGGCGCAGCCGATCAGCAGGCCCAGGCGGCGTGCGATGCCCATGCGGGCGAGCCAAGGCGTGTTTCTTTCCATGATCCCCTCTTTTTCGGTGCGGGTGGCCGGTGCGGAAATGCCCGGCCGTCTCCCTGTCACCAAATGTTAGTGGCGCCGCGCGCCCTGCAGGGGCTGGCGACCCCCGTAGAATCCCGCGGATGTCCTATCTCGTGCTCGCCCGCAAATACCGCCCCAAGACCTTCTCGGAGATGGTCGGGCAGGAACATGTGGTGCAGGCGCTCTCGAATGCGTTGATCCAGCAGCGCCTGCACCATGCGTACCTGTTCACGGGCACGCGGGGGGTGGGCAAGACCACGGTGTCGCGCATCCTGGCCAAATCGCTCAACTGCCAGGGCGAGGACGGGCAGGGGGGCATCACGGCGACGCCCTGCGGCGTGTGCCAGGCCTGCCGGGACATCGACGCCGGCCGCTTCGTGGATTACACCGAACTCGATGCCGCCTCCAACCGCGGCGTGGACGAGGTGCAGGGCCTGCTGGAGCAGGCCGTGTACAAGCCCGTGCAGGGGCGCTTCAAGGTCTTCATGATCGACGAGGTCCACATGCTCACGAACACCGCGTTCAACGCGATGCTCAAGACGCTGGAGGAGCCGCCCGAATACCTGAAGTTCGTGCTGGCCACGACCGACCCGCAGAAGGTGCCGGTCACCGTGCTCAGCCGCTGCCTGCAGTTCAACCTGCGGCCCATGGCGCCGGAAACCGTGCTGGAGCACCTCACCCGGGTGCTCGCCCAGGAAAGCGTGCCGGCCGAGCCGCAGGCGCTGCGGCTGCTGGCGCGTGCTGCGCGCGGCTCCATGCGCGATGCGCTGTCGCTCACCGACCAGGCCATCGCCTTCGGCAGCGGCCAGCTCCAGGAAGCCGGCGTGCGCCAGATGCTGGGCAGCGTGGACCGCAGTTACGTGTTCCGCCTCATCGACGCGCTGGCGCGCGGCGACGGGCGCACCGTGGTGGAAACTTCCGAATCCCTGCGCATGCACGGGCTGTCCGCCGCCTCCACGCTCGAGGAAATGAGCGCCGTGCTGCAGCGCATGGCGGTGTTCCAGGCCGTGCCGCAGATGGCCGACGCGGTGGATCCGGCCGATCCGGAGGCTTCCGAAATCGCGCGGCTGGCCGGCACGCTGCCCGCCGACGAGACGCAACTGCTCTACAGCATCTGCCTGCACGGGCGCACTGAACTGGGCCTGGCGCCCGACGAGTACGCGGCGCTGACCATGGCGCTGCTGCGGCTGCTGGCCTTCAAGCCTGCGGCGGAGGGCGGAACGCCCCCGGCGGAAAAAAAAACACTGAAACCGCCCCAGGCGCAGCCTCCGGCCCCTGAGCCTGGGCCGGTGTCCGCCGCGGAACCTGCACCTTCCATTCCTGTACCCGCGGCAGCCTCCGCGCCCGTGGAGCCCGCCGCCGCCGCACTGCCCGGGCCGGAAACCCGGCCTGCCGAAGCCCGCGCGCCCGAGCCCGCACCGCTTTCCCCCGATCTGCAGGAGCCATCCTCCGGCGATGCACCCTGGGCGGACGATGCGCCCCCGCCAGCCGCGGCCGCCTCCACGGCGTCACCGGCCCCCGCGCAGGAGCCGTCGTCCGGCGCCGCCGCGGCGGAGGCCGTGCGCCTGCCGGTCAGGACGCCGGCCGACCTGCAGGCGCACCGTCCCGCCAATGCCGCGCCACCTGCCGCCAGCACCCCGGATTTCGTGGCCATTCCCGTGCGGGTCGCGCCGGAGCCCGGCATGCGGCTGCAGCCGGCGGCCTCGCCCGGCGCCCTGCCGGCCTCGGCCCGCTATACGCCGACGGAAGAGGGCGATGTCTGGCATGCCACCGTGATGCAGCTCGTCGCGGCCGAGGCCATCAATGCGCTGGTGCGCGAGCTTGCGCTGCAGTCCCAGCTGGTGGCCCGCGACGCCGACCATTGGCTGCTGCGCGTGGAGCGCGAATCGCTCAACCAGCCCACGGCACGCGAGCGCCTGCGCGCCGCGCTGGAGGCGGCCGGCTTCGCCCGCCAGATCAGCGTGGAGGTGGGCGCGGTCATCGACAGCCCCGCGCGGCGCAATGCCCACGCGGCCGCGGAGCGCCAGCGGCGCGCGCAGGAGATCGTGGAAAACGATCCCTACGTGCAGGCGCTGGTGCGGGACTTCGGGGCGAGAATCGTTCCTGGCAGCATCAAGCCCGCATGAAGGCCTGCACAAAGACCCGCATGACGCGCCGCCCGGCGCGCGGCCCCGCCGGACTCGCCTGAATTTTTCGCTTTCGTCTTCGACCCCCAGAGAAAAGGAACCCCATGTTCAACAAAGGACAACTCGCCGGCCTGATGAAGCAGGCCCAGGCCATGCAGGACAACCTGAAGAAGGCCCAGGACGAACTCGCCCTGATCGAGGTCGAGGGCGAGTCCGGCGCCGGCCTCGTCAAGGTGCTGATGACCTGCAAGCACGACGTGAAGCGCGTCACCATCGACCCGAGCCTGCTGTCGGACGACAAGGACATGCTGGAAGACCTGGTGGCCGCGGCCTTCAATGCCGCGGTGCGCAAGGCCGAGGAAACCTCGCAGGAGAAGATGGGCAAGCTGACCGCGGGCATGCCCGGCATGCCGCCCGGCATGAAGTTCCCGTTCTGACCGGCGCCGTGCCCGCCATGGCGTCCGGCTCCGACATGCATTCGCTCGACGCCCTCGTGCAGGCGCTGCGGCGCCTGCCGGGCGTGGGCGTGAAGTCGGCCCAGCGCATGGCGTTCCACCTGATGCAGCACGACCGGCAGGGCGCCGAAGTGCTGTCCCGCGCGCTGCACGACGCCGCACAATCGGTGCGGCACTGCGCGCGCTGCCATACCTTCACCGAGGGCGAGGTCTGCTCGACCTGCCTCGATCCGTCGCGCGACGCTTCCCGGCTGGCCGTGGTGGAAACCCCTGCGGACCAGGCCGCGCTGGAGCGCACCGGTGCCTTCCGGGGACTTTACTTCGTGCTGATGGGCAAGCTGTCGCCGCTGGACGGCATCGGCCCGAAGGACATCGGTTTCGGCAAGCTGCTGGAGCGTGCCGGCGACGGCGTGGTCCAGGAGGTCATCCTCGCCACCAATTTCACGGCCGAGGGCGAGGCGACCGCGCATGCCCTCAGCGAAACGCTCAAGGCGCGCGGCATGCACGTGACGCGCCTGGCACGCGGCGTGCCGGTGGGCAGCGAGCTGGAATACGTGGACCTGGGCACCATCGCCCATGCCCTCGTGGACCGGCGGTAGCCCGGGCTGCGCCAGGCTTTCTGGAAGATCGACATGAATTCCCTGCACATCGCCCGCTTCACCGTGGCGTACTGGTGCGTTTTCGCGATGGCGCTCATGCCGATCGCCTGCGCCATGCTGGCCAAGCGCGGCGGATTCAGGGCCGCGGACAACCGCGATCCGCGCAGTTGGGCAGCGCGGCAGACCGACTGGCGCGCCCGCGCGCTCGCAGCCCAGTCCAATACCTTCGAGTGCCTGCCGTTCTTCATCGGCGCGGTGATCGTCGCGCACCAGCTGGGTGCCGCGCAGACACTGCTGGACCTGCTGGCCCTGGCGTTCGTGATGCTGCGGATGTTCTACGTGCTGATGTACGTCTCCGACATGCCCACCATCCGCAGCGCCGTCTGGCTCGGCGCCTTCGCGGTCAACGCGGCCATTTTCTTTCTCGGCTACCGCTGACCCGGGCCCGCGGGCGGGGTGCTGCAGCGCGGGGTTGCCGGCCGCCGGGCCTGCCGCGGCTTCGGTTTATTGCGTTTCCTTGCGGTTTACAGGGATTCTCCCCAGTACCGGCCGGGCGCTTTTCGGGCACGATTGCTGCAGTGCAGCATAAATCCCGCTCCGTTCCATGACTTCGCCGTCCTTCAGCCGCCGCCGCCTGGGCGCCATGGCCCTGTCCTTGCCGCTGGCAAGCCTGGCAGGTGGTGGTGCGCGGGCGCTCGTGCCGCCGTTCGGCGTGGCATCCCGGGGGCAGGTGCGCGTCGCCGTGGGCGGTGCGGGCCTGCTCTACTACCTGCCCCTCACCGTGGCATGGCAGCTGGGCTTCTTCCGTGCCGAGGGCCTGGACGTGGTCATCCAGGACTACGCCGGGGGCGCGCTCGCGCTGCAGGCCGTGGAGCAGGGTGCTGCGGATGTGTGTTGCGGGGGCTACGACCATACGCTGCGCCGGCAATTGCACGGGCACGATGACTGCGCCGTGGTGCTGCTGGGTCGGGCCCCGCAGCTGGCGTTCGCTGCCTCCACGCGCGGCTGGCCCATGCGGAGCGTGCAGAGCTTCAAGGGCCTGCGGGTGGGGGTGACGGCGCCCGGCTCGTCCACGCACATGCTGGCGCAGCTGGCCCTGTCGCAGAACGGCGCGTCGCTGGAAGACATCTCCTTCGTGGGCGTGGGCGCCTCCGGCCGCGGCGCGCTGGCCGCGCTCCGGCAGGGCCGCATCCATGCGCTGTGCCATGCCGATCCCGTGGTGAGCGTGCTCGAGCAGCACGGAGAGGTGCGGCTGCTCTGCGACACACGCACCCTCAAGGCGTCGCAAGAACTCTTCGGCGGCACCATGCCGGCGTCCAGCCTGTATGCGCCCCGGGCGTTCGTGCAGCAGCATGCCGCCGTGTCGCAGGCGCTCGTGCATGCCATGGTGCATGCGCTCAAGTGGCTGCAGACGGCCAGTGCCGCGGACCTCATGCGCGTGGTGCCGCAGGACGACCTGCTCGGCGACCGCAGCGCCTACATGGCCGCATTCCACAAGGTGCGCGACACCTTCTCGCCGGACGGCATGATGCCCGACGACGGCCCCGCCACGGCCTTGCGCGCGCTGGCGCGGCTGCGGCCGGAATGGGCCGCCTCCAAGGTGGACCTGGGGCGCACCTACACCAACGAATACGCGCGCAAGGCCAAGGCGAAGTTCAACGCCTGAGCACGCCGGCAGCCCCCAAGTGGCGCCATGGTCCGACACCACTGCGCCACGGCGCGGCGTTAGATTCCGGCCACTGCCCGGCAATCGGCGTCCGGGCACCGGCCGGCCGCGCTGCGGACGGCTGCATCCAGCCTTTCACCCCTGTTGACCCCGTTCTCCGAGGAAACCTCTCCCATGACACTGAACCTCAGCATCGGCCCGCTCGTGGCCCTCATCGCCGGCATCCTCATCCTGGTGATGCCCCGCCTGCTCAACTTCATCGTGGCGATCTACCTCATCCTCATCGGCGTGCTCGGGCTCGTGGGCATGCACAACCTGAGGATCTGACGGGCGCAGGGAGGCATCTCCCCAGCGCGCTTTCGTCAGCGCTCCATCAGCGTTTCTTCACGCGCGACGGGGTCCCGCCCTTGCGGGACGGCGCAGGCGCCGATGCCTTCTTCGCCGTGCCCTTCGACGGCGCGGCCGACTGGCGGCTGGTGCGGCTGCTGCTGGCCGAGGCGCCGGAGGTCATGCGCACCGGCAGATACACCACCACCGCCTCTCCGGCCTTGAACGACGCGGTGGATTTCACGTCGTTCCAGGTCGCGACGTCCGCGGTGGTGACCTTGTAGCGCCGGGCGATGGTGGCCACCGAATCGCGCTTGCCGGCGCGCACCGTGGTGCGGCGGGTGACGATCTCGGGGGTGAAGGCGACCTGGCCGTTGTCGGCCAGCTGCCCAGGCACATCCGCCTGCGTCGCGTTGCCGCGGGGCACCATCAGGGCCGATCCGGCCTTGATGAGCATGCGCGGCGGGATCTTGTTCACGTTGCGCAGGTCGGCCTCGCTCATGCCGACGCGCTGCGCCGCCGCGGAGACGCTCATCGTGGTCGGGACGCTCCAGACCGTCCAGCTCGCGTACTGGCCCTCGGTGTAGGCCTCCAGGTTCTTGCGGAAGACCTGCGCGTTGTCCCAGGGCAGCAGGATTTGCGGCATGCCGGCCGCGAGGATGATGGGCTTGTGCAGCGAGGGATTGAGTTCGCGGAAGTCCTGCTCGCGCACGCCCGCCAGGCTGGCCACCAGCGAGACATCGATGTCGCGGGTGATGTCCACCGTCTGGAAGTAAGGATGGTTCTCGATGAGCGGCAGCTCGGTGTTGAAGCGCTCCGGGTGCGCGACGATGTTCTTCACCGCCTGCAGCTTGGGCACGTACATGCGGGTTTCCGCCGGCATGTTCAGGTCGGTGTAGCCAGTGCCCAGGCCCATCTTCTGGTTGCGGGCGATGGCGCGGCTCACATTGCCTTCGCCCCAGTTGTAGGCGGCCAGGGCCAGGTGCCAGTCGCCGAACATGCCGTAGAGCCGCTGCAGGTAATCCAGCGCCGCGCGGGTGGAGGCGAGCACGTCGCGCCGGTCGTCGCGGAAGGCGTTCTGCTTGAGCTGGTAGTCGCTGCCGGTGGCGGGCATGAATTGCCACATGCCCACGGCCTTGGCGCTGGAGACCGCCATGGGGTTGAAGGCGCTCTCGATATAGGGCAGCAGCGCCAGTTCGGTGGGCATGCCGCGCAACTCCAGTTCTTCCACGATATGGAAGAGGTATTTGCTGGAGCGCTCGGTCATGCGCTGCATGTAGTCGGGGCGGCTCGCATACCAGAGCTCGCGGTCTCGCACCAGGTCCTGGTCGAGGTCCGGCATGGCGAAGCCGCGGCGGATGCGGTCCCAGAGGTCTGTGGGAGCGGCCAGCGAGGTCACGCCGAAGTGGCTCGCGTCCGCTGCGGTGATGGGGCGCAGTGGAGGGGAGCCCGCCGTGGGCGGGGTGGGCGCGGTGCCGCCCGTCGTGCTGGAAGGGGTGGCCGGGGCGTCCTTGCCGGGGGTGCCGGGCGCCGCGCAGCCGGTGAGCCAGAGCACGCTCGCGAGGCCCAGGATGTGCAGGAGTTTCATGGGGTCAGGTCGGTCGGAATTCGTTTTTCCACTGGCGCAGCGCCGCCAGCACCGAGGCCGGGTCGGCGGTGTCGGTGCGCGGTGCGAAAGCCTGCGCCGCACGGGCCACGCCGGGCTCCCGCGTCCGCAGGAAGGGGTTGACGGCATGCTCCGTGCCGAGCCGCGAGGGCAGGGTGGGCTCCCCGGCGGCGCGGAGCGCCTCGCAGTCACGGCTGTACTGGAGCAGCGCCGCGTTGCCAGGTTCCACGGCCCGCGCGAAAGCAAGGTTCGAAAGTGTGTATTCGTGGGCGCAGCACACCCGCGTGTCCGGCGGCAATGCGCCGAGCCGGTCGAGCGAATGCTGCATCTGGGCGGGCGTGCCCTCGAAGAGCCGGCCGCACCCGCCGGAAAACAGCGTGTCGCCGCAGAAGAGCAGCGGACCGCCCGCGGCGTCCGCGGCGTAGTAGGCGATGTGCCCTGCCGTGTGGCCGGGCACGTCGATCACCGAGAATTGCAGGCCCAGCACCTGCAGCGTGTCGCCATCGGCCAGCGGCTGCGCCGGCTGGGGGATGGACTCGCGCGCCGGGCCGCAGACCGGTGCGCCGGTGGCCTCGCGCAGCGCCGCCACGCCGCCGACATGATCGCCGTGGTGGTGCGTGACTAGAATCGCCTGCAGTGCCAGGCCATGGTGCTGCAGGGCCTGCAGCACCGGGCCGGCCTCCCCTGGATCGACCACGGCGGCCGAGTGGCCGTCGTGCAGCATCCAGATGTAGTTGTCGGTGAAAGCGGGCAGCGGCAGCAAGTTCATGAGCGACGAAATTATAGGTTTGCACCATTGGTTCGACTCACCGCCCGGCCGCTACCTGCTGGCGTGGGAGCAGGAACGCTATGACGAGATGGTGGCCGACGTGTTCGGCTTCCATGCGCTGCAGCTCGGCATGCCCGGCCTGCAGGGACTGCGGGCCAACCGCATGCCGCACCGCTGGCTGGCTCTGGGCGCTGCCGAAGCGCTGCTGTGGCCGCCGCCGGCAGAGACCGAAGCCGGACCGGCGGACGGCCCCGTGCGCGCGGCGCTGCTGGCCGACCCGGTGGCGCTGCCGTTTCCGGAGAACAGCCTCGACCTGGTGCTGCTGCCGCACGCGCTGGAGCTCAGCGTGGATCCGCATGCCGCACTGCGCGAGGTGCACAGGGTGCTGATGCCTGAAGGGCGGCTGGTGGTGAGCGGGCTCAATCCCGTGAGCCTCTGGGGCCTGCGCCAGCGCCGCGTGCGGCTGTACCAGCGCCTGGGAGCCGGGGGGCAGCTCTACCTGCCCGACGTGGGCGAGTTCATCGGCCACTGGCGTCTGCGCGACTGGCTGCGGCTGCTGAACTTCGAGATCGAGACCATCAGCTTCGGTGCCTACCGTCCCGCGGTGCGCAGCGCGCGCTGGCTCGACCGGTACGAATGGCTGGATGCCGTGGGGGCACGCTGGTGGCCGATACTCGGGGCCGCCTACATGGTGGTGGCCGTCAAGCGCGTGCATGGCATGCGCCTGCTGGAGCCGTCCTGGCGCACTGGCCAGGCCCCGCAGGCGCGCGCCGCGACCGTGCCGGTGGCACAGCGCGCCGGGCCGGAACCCGGGGGCGCGCGGCGGGGCGGCCGGTGAAGACGCGGAAGCTATGAATGACGACAAAGGAAGCGAGCGAGTTTTGAATCAGGTTGTGATCTATACCGACGGGGCCTGCAAGGGCAATCCGGGTCCCGGCGGCTGGGGGGTGGTGCTGCGTTCGGGGGCGCTGGAAAAGGAATTGTGCGGGGGGGAGCTGGGCACCACCAACAACCGCATGGAACTGCTGGCCGTGATCGAGGCCCTGGGCGCGCTCAAGCGCCCGTGCGCGGTCACGCTCTATCTCGATAGCCAGTACGTGCGCAAGGGCATCACGGAGTGGATCCAGGGATGGAAGAAAAAGGGCTGGCGTACGGCATCCGGCCAGCCGGTGAAGAACGTGGAACTGTGGAAGCGGCTCGACGACCTCGTTGCCGGGGGCGGCCATGTGATCGACTGGCGTTGGGTGAAGGGCCATGCGGGCGACCCCGGCAACGAACGCGCGGACGCGCTCGCCAACAAGGGCGTGGACAAGGCCCTGGGCCGGGCCTAGCGCCGGGTCAGGCCGGGCCGATGCTGATGGCCGGCGCGTGGGCGATCGCCTGCATGCCCGGATGCAGGGCCGTCGCGTCCTGCGGCCGGACCACCCGGTCGATCTCCTTGCCGTCGCGCAGGAACACCAGGGTGGGCCAGAGCTTCACGCCGAAGCTGCGGCCCAGCGGACGGCCCGGGCCGTCTTCGACCTTGATGTGCTGTATGGCATCGTGGTCCTTGAGGGCGGCTTCGATCAGCGGCTGCGCGCGCTGGCAGTAGCCGCACCAGGGCGTGCCGAACTCCAGGACGGCCGCGCCCTGCAGGCGGTCGATATCCTCCCGCGCGGGGGCTTCGGCGAGGTGCTGGGCGGTATAGGGCATGGGGCTTTCCAGTCGGTGGGGATGGTTGCAAGGGTACGCCCGGCCCGGGCCTTCCCGTGTCAGAGCATGCCGTCAAACAGCAGCACGTCCACCGGCTCGCCCACGGCGACGGGGCCGCGGGCGTGCGGCAGCAGGATGAGCCCGTCGGCCTGCACCATGGAACTCAGCAGCCCCGAGCCCTGTGGCCCGGTGGTGCGCACGCACAGGGTGCCTTCCGCATCCTGGAAGACGATGCCGCGCTGGTATTCGGTGCGCCCGGGGCGCTTGTGCAGCGGCTCGGCCGCGAGCGCACGCAGCGCGGGCGGTGCCGTGGACTCGCAGCCCATCATGCGCCACAGCGCCGGCCGCACGAACACGAGGAAGGCCACCATCGCCGCCACCGGATTGCCGGGCAGCGCGAACAGCACGGCGGCGCCGTCCGCTCCGGCTTCGCTGCCGCCGGCTCCTTGCGGGCGCGGGATGCGGCCTGCGGCCATCGGGCGGCCCGGCCGCATGGCGATGCGCCAGAACTCCACCTGGCCGAGGTGGTCGAGCAGCGTGCGCGTGTGGTCGGCCGCACCCGCGCTGACGCCTCCGCTGGTGACGATGGCGTCGGCACGCGCCGCCGCCGCGCGCAGCGTGGCTTCCAGGGCCTGCGGCTCGTCCGGGACGGCGCCCAGGTCGATGGGCTCCACGCCCATGCGTGCCAGCAGCCCGAACAGGGTGTATCGGTTGCTGTCGTACACGGCCCCCTCGCGCCAGGGCGTTCCCAGGCTGAGGATCTCGTCCCCCGTGGAGAAGAACGCCACCCGCAGGCGGCGGACGACGGGCACCGTGGCCTGCCCGAGGCTCGCCAGCAGCCCGAGCGCGGCCGGCGCGAGCCGGGTTCCTTTGGACAGGGCGGTCCGGCCGCGCGCCAGGTCCTCGCCCGCGCGCCGGCGGTGCTCGCCCCGGCGGACCGCGCCCGGGGCGACGGTGATGCTCTCCGCCCCGCCCGCGGGGGGCGCGGTGAGGATGGCTTCCTGGGGAACCACGGTGTCGGCTCCGTGCGGCATCACCGCGCCGGTCATGATGCGCAGGCACTGGCCCGGCCCGAGGCGCCCCGGCCAGCGGTGGCCGGCGAGCACGGTGCCGGCCACCTGCAGGGCCAGCGGCTGCCCGTCCACCAGGGCCGCGCCGTCGAAGGCGAAGCCGTCCATGGCGGAGTTGTCGTGCGGCGGTACGTCCATGGGCGAGACGACGTCCTCGGCGAGGATGCGGTCGAGTGCGGCGAAGATGTCCACCCGTTCGATGCCAAGCACCGGTTCGGCGAGTGCGGCGAGCCGCGCATGCACGGCGTCCACGGGCAGGTCGTGCGCCACGGTGGCTGCCGGGGACGTGGCGGGCGTCGTCGATGGGGGCGGCGGATGGCCTGGGCGAAAGGTCATGGGGCTCATGTGGCTCGGGGCAGCATGCGGTACATGTGAAGCTTGTCGTAAGGGATTCCGGCCACCCGGATGGCCCCCGGCAGCAGGCCCCAGGGGCGGAAGCACTCGCTCTCGTAGAGCCGCACGGCGTTCCCGTTGACGGCGGTCACCGACAGCTCCAGCAGTTCGAGCCCCTCCATCTGCATGGCGTATTCGATGCAGGCGCGCAGCAGTTGCCGGCCGATGCCGCGCCGCTGGGCGTGCGGGGCGACCATCATGGCGATCACCAGGGCGCAGTGGCGCTGCTGCAGGCGCGCCTGCCGCTCGCAACCCACGCTGCCCAGCAGTTCGCCGGAAGCTGCATCGAATGCACCGAGAAAGAAGAGGCCCGAGCCTGGCGTGCCGAAGCGTGCCGCATAGGATTCGGCCGGCCTGCCGACCGCACTGGCGTAGTCCGAAGTGAAGGCCTCCGGTGTGGCGAGCAGGGCGGCATCCCGCAGCGTCTTGTAGGCCGCTGCATGGGATGCGTCCAGCAGCCCGATGCGCGCGGCCGGCGTGCCGGGTGGCCCGGAGCGGCCGCCAGACAAGGAAGGGGCAGGGGCGGTCGGGTTCATGCCGTGTCGGCTTCCAGGCGGTGCAGTTCGTCCAGGGTGTTGGCGTTGCGGAAGGCGTGCGGGTCGTCTCCCGGCCGGTCGAAAGCGGCCGTGGCCAGGACGTGTCGGCCCATCCAGTCCAGCACCTTGCGCCCGCCGCCGTCCAGATAGCGCCGCAGGTCGTCCTGCAGGCCCGCGCGCAGCAGGCAGGCCACCGGGTGCATGCGTAGCGGCACCGGCGCTGCGTCGGGAGAGCCAGTCGGCAGGGCGTCGGGGGCGGCCGCGATGGCGATGTCCGCGCCCGCCGCCATGGCGGCCTCGGCCAGCCGGGCGCCGAGGTCGAGCGGAAAGCAGGGCGTATCGCAGGGCACGGCCAGCAGCCAGGGCGCGTCGCACCATTGCAGGCCCGCCAGGAGGCCAGCCAGGGGCCCGGGATGGCCGGGCAGGGCGTCGCCCAGGACGGGAATGCCGAACGCGGCGTAACGGTCCAGGTGGCGGTTGGCGCTGACGGACAGCTTTCCGGGGGCGGCCTGCGGGCGCAGCCGCTCCAGCGCGACCGCGGCGAGCGGCCGGCCCCTGAATGGCTGCAGGCCCTTGTCCAGCCCGCCCATGCGGGCGCCCTGGCCGCCGGCCAGGACCATGCCGGCGATGTCCGCGCGGCGGATCACCATGGCACCCCGCGCCTCATCCGCCGATGTAGCTCATCTCGACGCGCCGCGCGGCCGGTGCGCCGGTGGCCGGCGGCAGGCTCCCCCGCAGTTCGGAATAGCGGTCGGTGCGGCCCTGCCAGATGCCGGCGATGGCTGCGGCCAGATCGGGGTCGGCGGCCCCGCCGCGCAGCAGCGCGCGCAGGTCCCAGCCCTGCGTGGCGAAGAGGCACAGGTAGAGCCGGCCTTCCATCGACAGCCGGGCGCGGTTGCAATCGCCGCAGAACGCGCGGGTGACGCTGCTGATCGTTCCCACTTCTCCCAGGGCGGGATCGTGCCGGCCCAGGGCGTCGGCATAACCCCAGCGCTCGGCGGTTTCCCCGGGGGCCGCGGGCGGCAACTGCACGAGGGGCAGTTCCTGCCGGAGCCGGTCGATCACCTGCGCCGACGGCAGCACCTCGTCCATGCGCCATCCATTCGTGGCGCCAACGTCCATGTATTCGATGAAGCGCAGCGTGATGCCGGTGCCCCGGAAATGGCGGGCCATGGGCACGATCTCGTGGTCGTTGGTGCCGCGCTTGACCACCATGTTGACCTTGATGCGCTCGAACCCGGCCGCCCGGGCGGCCTCGATGCCGGAGAGCACCTCGGCGACGGGAAAGTCCACGTCGTTCATGCGGCGGAAGACGCTGTCCTGCAGGCTGTCCAGGCTGACGGTGAGCCTCGCCAGCCCCGCATCGCGCAGGGCCCGGGCCTTGCGGGCGAGCAGCGAGCCGTTGGTGGTCAGCGTCAGGTCGGGCATGCGCCCCTCCGTGGTGCGCAGCCCCGCGAGCTGCTCCACGAGGTTCTCCAGGTGGCGCCGCAGCAGCGGTTCCCCGCCCGTGAGCCGGATCTTGCGCACGCCATGGGCCAGGAAGACCCGCGCCAGGCGCGTGATCTCCTCGAAGCTGAGCAGGTCGCCGTGGGACAGGTAGGGATAATCCTTGCCGAAGACTTCCTTGGGCATGCAGTAGCTGCAGCGGAAATTGCAGCGGTCGGTGACGCTGATGCGCAGGTCGCGCAGGGGCCGGCCCAGCGCATCGGCCAGGCGCCCGTCGGGCCCGGCGAAGGGGCCCTCGGGCATGCGGGGACGCAGCGCGGCGATGCGCTGGTCCACGAGCGGAATCACACGTTCGGCCATGGCGGGATTCTGCCGCATGGCCGCAGTAGGGGTATGGACGGACGGCGGAATATTGATGCCCGTCAATTTTGCCGGCACTTGCGGAACCTGTTGCCGGCCCGGACCTCCAAGCGCCAGAGGCCCTGGCCCCCGGACGCCGGCGGGGGCACGGTGCGGATACCGGCGGCAACGGGAGCTGACATGGACGTCTCCATCTACCAATCCATCGTGAACACGGCCAGCTTTGCCTACCAGGACCGCAACGGCAGCGCCGCGGGGACCCTCCGGAATACGCTCGCCGTGCAGGAATCCGATGTGTCGGCCCTGCTGCAGCCCGTGTCCACCACCGGTCCCTCGCTCGTGCCCTTCGGGACGCTGGAAGACAGCCTGCTGGACCCTCTGGCTTCCCTGGCCCCCTCGCTGGCCACCGCCGGCACGCTGGAGGCCACCCTGCTGCAATCGCTGCCGTTCGCCGAACCGGCCCTGGCGACGTTCGGCACGCTGGGCACGCGTCTCAATACCTTCGCCTGACTGCGTCAGACGCAGCGGGCCCCGTCCACCTCGATGCAGGCACCGCTCACGAACGCGGCCTCGTCGCTCGCCAGGTAGAGTGCCGCGTTCGCCACGTCCAGCGCCGTGGAAAAGCGGCCGAGCGGGATCGTGGCCAGGAATTTCGCCCGCCGGGCATCGTCGAGTTCGCCGCCCGCGAACTCCGCCGCCAGGCCGGTATCGGGATTGAACACCGGATTGATGCAGTTCACCCGGATGTTGTCGGGGCCGAGTTCGGCCGCCATGGACTTGCTGGTCACGATCACCGCGCCTTTCGATCCGTTGTACCAGGTCAGTCCAGGCCTCGGCCGCAGCCCGGCGGTGGATGCGATGTTGATGATGCAGCCGCCGCGCCGCTGCGGATTGCCGCGCATCGCGGGCACCGCGTGCAGCGCCGAGAGGTAGATGCTTTTGACGTTGACCGCGTACACGCGGTCGAATTCTTCCTCGGTCACTTCGAGCATGGGGCGGTTGCGGTGCGTCCAGCCGGCGTTGTTGACCATCACGTCGAGCGCGCCATGGCGGGATACCGCCTCGGCCACCAGGGCCCGCACCTCGTCCGACCGCGTGACATCCGCCGCGAAGGCGTGGGCGGTGCCGCCGTCGCCGCGGATGGCGGCCGCCACGCGTTCGGCGGCGTCGGGCCGGATGTCGTTCACGATGACGAGGCCGCCTTCGGCCGCGAGCCGCCGGGCGATGCCTTCGCCGATGCCGCCACCGGCGCCGGTGACGATGGTGGATTTGCCTGGAACGCGCATGGCGGGTGACTCCTTCGGGGGCGAACAGCCGGAGATGCCCGGCGCTCAGGCCAGTGTAGCGGCCGCGGACGGATGGGCCGCCGCCGCGGCCCGTGCATGGCGCCGCACCCAGAACGGGCGGCCGGCCCAGCGCCGTTCCTGCGCATAGACGGCAGCCAGTTGGGCCCGGTACACGCGGTGGATGTCCCGCAGGTGGGCGGCATACCGCCCGGTGGCACCGGCATCGCCGCCCTCGGCGGCCAGCATCGCCCTGGCGGCGCACAGCCCGGTATGGAGCGCGTTGCCGATGCCCTTGGACGACAGCGGATCGAAGGCCTGGGCGGCATCGCCCACGGCCAGCCAGCGGTGGCCTGCGGGCTGGTCGAGTTCGGAGCTGCAGGCGTCCGCGCCCTGGACGGCGGCGCAGGGCCGGTAACCATGCGCTGCGCAGAGCGCGCGCAGGTGCTCCGTGGACTGGAGCTGGCTCCAGAGGCCGTCGCCGGAGAGCAGCCTGCGGCGATCGACGAGATCGGCGTCGCCCAGGAAAGAAACGACCCGTTCCCCGCCGGGCAGCAGCACGCTGTACCACCAGCCGTCCTCGACGGCTTCGATCCATGTGCGGCCGTCGCGGTCGCTGCGGCCATTGCTCTCCAGGCGCAGGTGGAAGGCGAGCAGGGCGTCATGGCGCTCGCGGCGGGCCCCGAGCCGGCAGGCCGGTGCGGCCGCCCTGCCGGTGGCGTCGATGAACCAGCGTGCGCCGACCTGCAGGGTGTCTCCTCCGCTCGCTGCCCGGGCACGGATCGCGTGGGGATGGCCGTCTTCCGCGGGCCGGTCGATCTGCAGGTGGGTGGATGGCCAGAACCGCACGCCATCCAGGAGGGCGGCCGCCCTCAGGCGCGCATCGAAGCGTGCCCGGTCGAGCTGTACCCCGTCGCCCTGCAGTTGGCGCAGGGTGTCGCTGGCCCGGCCGGACGCATCACCCCAGCTGGACCAGCTGCCCAGGCATGGTCGGTGCCCGTCGGCGCGCACCGCTTCGCGCAGGCCCAGTTCCGCCAGCAGGTGGAATACCGCGGGCGGCAGGTTCTCTCCGATGCGCGCGTCCCGCTCGCCCTCGGCATCGGCCAGCAGCACGCGCCACCCGGCGCGCGCCAGCACGGCCGCGCAGGCCGCGCCCGCCGGGCCCGCGCCGGCAATCGCCGCGTCGAAGACCGTGCCGGCCGCGTTCATGCCCGGGGCGGGCCCTTGCGGACGGGCAGGGGCGCCCTGCGGGCTTCGTCGTGCGAACGGAAGTTGGCGCCGGATGGCAGCGGGCGGGCCGCTCCACCCGCGGGTGCTCCGGCTTGCACGCCCATGGGCCGCACCGCATCGCCGGCCGGAGCGGCGGCCGTGCCGGCAGTGCTGCGGGCGTCGGCAGGCGCCACGTCGGGGCCGTAGGAGGCCACCATCATCGTGGCGGGAAAGCGCGGATCGTCTTTTACGCCCGGTCGCACCTCCAGCAGCCCCATGGATCCGAAGATGCGCACCATCGTGGTCATCGCTTCGGCCGTGGGGTCGGGCAGCGGCTTGTTCCAGTCGGTGCGGTTGGTGAACGCCTCCACGCGGCGCTCGGGCGGCTGGCCGGAGTCCACCACGATGTCGTAGTCCTGCTCGGCGAGCACCTGGTTGGGCACGCGGGCGGGCCAGAAGGCCGGGGCGAACGGGTCGTAATGCGTGTCGTAGCCCGCGCGGCACCAGGCGGTGTCGGCCTGCCAGGGCAGGCCCATCCAGCGGTTGAGGTCGCCGGGGCCCTGCGCATACAGCGGCCCGTTGGCCGAGAGCGCGGTCGCCTGGTCGAGCGTCCTGCCGTAGTCCCGCTCCACTTCGCCCGCCGGCCGGCGGCGGATGCGGAAGGGGGCGCTGTAGAGGGTGAGGTGGCGCATCGGCCAGGTCAGCTCGCAGCCGGGGTGGAAGGCATCGGCCAGGCAGAAATCCAGGGCGGCCCGGTCGAGCATGGCCGGCTGCTCCTGCAGCGGCACGGCGTCGATGTGGTCCGCAGGGGCGGGCAACTGGCCCCAGTCCGCAGTGAAGCGGCCCTCTGCCCAGCGGGCCAGGATGTCGCTCTGGGTCTGGCTGATGGCGGCGTTCTGGCGCGGGCTCTGGCCCGCAGGATTGGCCATGGCGTCGCCGTAGATCCAGGGCCAGGGCATCTGGTTGCCGTCTGCCGGCTCGGGAGGCCGGAAGCTGTTGAATACCTGCCGGCGCACTTCCGCGTTCGGGTCATAGGCGCCGTGCGGGGGCAGGGCGGCGAGGCGCTCGATCAACGCCGGGTTCTCGAAGTCGAACACCCCGTTGTGGCCGAACTGCGCCGCGAATCCCTGGTTGACCCACTGCAGCCCCGAGAGCCGCTGCAGGATGGGGTACACATCGCGCGTGAACGAGATCTCCTGCGGGAAGGGCAGCCAGCCTGCCTGCACGTAGAGACTGTGCAGCAGGTCGTACAGCGTGCGTTCGGCCTTGACCTGGGGGGCATAGTTGGGCGGGGCGCTGACCACCCAGGCACCCTCCACCGGAACCGGCTGCCCATCGATGCGCACGGTGGCGGAGACGGGGCCGTCGCAGGTGTCGTCGTACCAGCCGTCGGCATTGATGAAGGAGTTGTCGTCTCCGTCGATGAAGATCGGGCTGCCCGTGGGCGATGCGGAGACGCCGTGGCCGGGCAGGAACAGCAGCCGGCCCTGGCCGTCGGTGCGCAGCTCGCCAATCTGCACCGCCACGCCGGTGAAGTGGCCCGTGCACGCGACGGCGGCGGCATGCGGCCCTTGGATGCGCTGCGCACCAGCATCGATGGCCAGGGTATCGCGCGCGGTGGCTGTCACGTTGGCGTTGCGGCGGGGCAGGACGGTCTTGGCCGCCTCCGGGATGTCCATGGCGATCTGCCACTGGTACCAGGCCGCCTTCCGGTTGGCCACATGCACCTCCCAGCAGATGTCGTCCGCGGGGGAGGCCAGTTCCCGGACGACTTCGCCCGCGGCGTTGTAGCCATAGACACGGAACTCGGCCGCCTCGCGCTTGAGCGCTCCTGTCGGATCGCGGTAGAAGCCGGGCTCCCGGGGGGCGGGATGGGTGACCTGCGGGCCGGTGTAGAACGCTTCCCGGCTGTTGCCGACGCGGGCGATGCCGATGGCGGGATGGATGGCGGCGCGCACGATGCGCGTATCCGTGCCCGCCCCGGAAGCGGGAGATGTGCTGTCTTGCATGGGAACCCTCTCTTGGTGGCCGTGCCGGCTGCCGGCCGGTCGTCGTTGGTCTGTCGTCGCCTGCGAGCCGGCCGGAGTGGCCGGTGCGCAGCGCGTTCCATTGTGCGGATTCGCCAGCCGGGAGCGCTCAGGGTTTCACCGGGCTCCGCTGCGAAATGTCACCTGCCGGGCCCGTTAGGATGCGGCTCCACCATCTTCCAACCCACCCGGCTCTTCCCATGAACGCTCAGGACATTCAATTGCTGGCCACGGCGCTGGCCAGCGTGCTCGTGCTGGTCGCGCTCATCGTGTCCCGCCTCCGGCTGCATCCGTTGCTGGCGCTGCTGATCGTTTCGGTGGCCGCGGGCCTGTTCACGGGCATGCCGCTGGACAAGCTCGTCGGGGCCATTTCCGGAGGGGCGGGCAAGACGCTGGGCGCGGTGGGGCTGGTCGTGGCGCTGGGGGCCATGCTCGGCAAGATCCTGGCGGATTCGGGCGTGACCGACCGCCTGGCGAGCGCCATCCTGGAGCGCGCCTCCACGAAGATGCTGCCGTGGGCCATGGCCGGCGTGGCTTTCGTCATCGGCATCCCGATGTTCTTCGAGGTCGGCCTGGTCGTGCTGCTGCCGCTGATCTTCGGGGTGGCCCGCAAGCTGGAGGCGGAACGCAAGGGCAACGGCTCGGCCTACGTCTATGTCGGGGTGCCGGTGATCGCCGCCCTGGCGGCCATGCACGGCATGGTGCCGCCCCATCCCGGCCCGCTCACGGCCATCGCCACGCTGAAGACCAGCGTCGGAGCCACCATGATCTACGGCTTCATCGCCGCCATCCCGGCCATCGTGCTGGCCGGCCCGGTGTATGGCACGTTCATCGCCCGGCGCCTGAAGGTACGTCCTGAGGATGCCCTGGTCGCCCAATACGCACCCGATGCTGCCGATGCAGGCGGCCCTGCGGCGCAGCCCGTGCGCCGGAACCCGCCCGGCATCGGCCTGGGCGTTCTGGCCGCCCTGGCGCCCGCCCTGCTGATGCTGCTGCACGCGCTGGGCGAGGTGCTGCTGCCCAAGGGCTCCGCCCTGCTGCACTTCGCTGCCTTCGTGGGCCACCCGATCGTCGCCATGCTGCTGGGTGTTCTCTTCGCCGTGCTGGTGCTGCGGCCCGGCCGGCCGGAGGCCGTGCGCAAGGCCCTGGGCGACAGCATCAAGCCGATCGCCAACGTGCTGCTCATCATCGCGGGCGGGGGCGCCTTCCAGCAGGTGCTGACCGACGCGCACGTGGGCGACGCGATCGTCCACCTGAGCCACCAGTGGCCCGTGTCCCCGCTGCTGCTGGGCTGGCTCATTTCCATGCTGCTGTCGGTCTCCACCGGCTCGGCGACCGTGGGCATCGTGGGCGCGGCAGGCCTGCTGGCGCCCCTGGCCGCCTCCGGCACGGCGGTGAACCAGCCGCTGCTGGCGCTGGCCATCGGCTGCGGATCGCTGTTCTTCAACTATGCCAACCATGCCGGCTTCTGGCTGGTGAAGGAATCGTTCGGCATGGACATGGGCGAGGCCACCAAGACGATTTCGGTGGTGCAGTCCATCGTGGCCCTGGTGGGACTGGCCATGGTGATGCTGATGAACCTGCTGCCGCCACTGGCCTGACGCAGCGGGCAGGGGGCAGGAGGGCTGTTGCCGGCCTGCGGTGCAGGCGGCAGGGCAATGTCCTACTTGACACCGGTGAGAATGGTAATAATTATCATTCAATTGCGATTACCCCTTCTTCTTCCATTCGTCCTGCCTGAAAGTGAGCCACATGCCGCACACGCTGCCCGCCTTGCCCTATGCCTACGACGCCCTGGAGCCGCACATCGATGCGCGCACCATGGAGATCCACCACACCAGGCACCACCAGACCTACATCAACAACCTGAATGCGGCGCTGGAAGGCACGCCGCATGCCGACACCCCGGTGGACGCGCTCGTGGCTGCCCTGCAGTCGCTGCCGCAATCGCTGCAGACGGCGGTGCGCAACAACGGCGGGGGCCATGCCAACCACAGCCTGTTCTGGACCGTGATGGCGCCCGAAGGGCAGGGCGGGGGCGGGCTGCCGGGCGGCGTGCTCGGCGAGGCGATCGACCGGGACCTCGGCGGGTTCGATGCGTTCAAGAAGGCTTTCACCCAGGCGGCGCTGGCCCGCTTCGGCAGCGGCTGGGCTTGGCTCGTGGTCGATGGCGCAGGCCGGCTCGCGGTGGAGAGCAGCGGCAACCAGGACAGCCCGCTCATGGCCGGGCTGCTGTCCGGCCACACGCCGATCCTCGGACTCGATGTGTGGGAGCACGCCTACTACCTGCAGTACCAGAACCGGCGCCCCGAATACATCGCCGCCTTCTATCGTGTGATCCGGTGGGACGAGGTCGCGCGCCGGTATGCGCAGGCGCGCGGCTGATCTTCCGTCGTGAAAACCCAGCCGGAGCCTCCGCCCATGCCCGCCCAGAACACGCTTTCCCTGCGCCGCCCCGCCTGGAGCCTCCGCCGCTGGCTGGGCCTGGCCATCGCCGTGGGGGGCGCCGTAGTCCTGG
Organism: Paracidovorax oryzae ATCC 19882; assembly: GCF_000687165.1. Lineage (GTDB taxonomy): Bacteria > Pseudomonadota > Gammaproteobacteria > Burkholderiales > Burkholderiaceae_C > Paracidovorax > Paracidovorax oryzae. The sequence goes on from NZ_JMKU01000006.1 coordinate 171,022, forward strand.
CACTGCAGTTCACGCAGTTCCTCCAGGCGGATCCACGCGTGGCCCAGGCCTGGCAGGGCGGCCTCGTCGCGGCGCTGGCGACGGCGCTGGGCACGCTGCCGGTGGTGTTCTCGCAGCGCCTGTCGGAGCGCGTGCAGGACACGCTCTTCGGCTTCGGGGCCGGCGTGATGCTGGCGGCCAGTTCCTTCTCGCTCATCATCCCGGGACTGGAGGCCGCGAAAGCCAACGGAGCAGGGGGCTGGGCGGCGGGCGGCATCATCGGCACGTCCATCCTGCTGGGCGGCCTGGCGCTGCTTGCCATGGAGCGCGTGCTGCCGCACGAGCATTTCATCAAGGGGGTGGAGGGCGGCCCTTCGCCGCGCACGCTGCGGCGCACCTGGCTGTTCGTCTTCGCGATCGCGCTGCACAACCTGCCCGAGGGGCTGGCCATCGGCGTGGCCTACGGCGGCACCAGCCCGCTGCAGGCCGGCACGCTCACGGCCGGCATCGCCATCCAGGACGTGCCCGAGGGACTGGTGGTGGCGGTGGCGCTGCTCGCGGCGGGCTACCGGCGCTGGCTGGCCGTGCTGCTGGGCATGGCCTCGGGCCTGGTGGAGCCGCTGGGCGCGGTGCTCGGCGCCTCGGTCATCGGCCTGTCGGCCGGGCTGCTGCCCTGGGGCCTGGGCTTCGCCGCCGGGGCGATGCTGTTCGTCATCAGCCACGAGATCATTCCCGAGTCGCACCGCAAGGGGCACGAGGCCTGGGCCACCGGCGGGCTCATGATCGGCTTCGTGCTGATGATGCTGCTCGACACCGCGCTGGGCTGACCCTTCACCCGTGCCGGATGGCCACGGTCTTGAGCGTGGTGAAGCCGTGCAGCGCCTCCAGGCCCTTCTCGCGGCCATGGCCGCTGGATTTCACCCCGCCGAAAGGCAGTTCCACGCCGCCGGCGGCGCCGTAGTTGTTGATGAACACCTGGCCGCTGGCAATGCGCCGGGCCATGCGGAACTGGCGACCGCCGTCGCGCGTCCACACGCCGGCCACGAGGCCGAAGCGCGTGGCGTTGGCGAGTTGCGCGGCATGGTCCTCGTCCTCGAAGGACATGGCCGAGAGCACGGGGCCGAAGATTTCCTCCTGCGCGAGGCGATGGTCCGGCGGCACGTCGCGCAGCAGCGTGGGCGCCTGGTAGAACCCCGTCTGTGGCGCGCCGTCCACCACGGTGCCCTGGGCCATGACCGGGATGCCCGCCACCTGCGCATCGGAGAGGAAATCCCACACGCGCTGCTGCTGGCTCTGGCGGATCAGCGGCCCCAGGTCGAGGTCCATGGCGGCGGGCCCGACGCGCAGCGCCTCGAACATTTTCGCCAGCCTGTCCAGAACGCTTTCATAGATGAGCGCGTCGATGAGCACGCGCGAGCCTGCCGAGCAGGTCTGGCCCGCGTTCTGCACGATGGCATTGACGACCGCTGGCAGGGCGGCGTCCAGGTCGGCATCCGCGAACAGGATCTGCGGGCTCTTGCCGCCCAACTCCAGCGTGACCGGGCAGTGCCGCTCGGCCGCCGCCTGCTGGATCAGCGTGCCGATGCGCGGGCTGCCGGTGAAGCTGATGTGGTCGATGCCGGGGTGGCGTGCCAGCGCCTCGCCCACCTCATGCCCGTAGCCCGTCACGATGTTGATCGCGCCCGGCGGGAACCCCGCCCCGGTGGCCAGCTGCGCGACCCGCAGCAGCGAGAGGCAGGCGTCCTCCGAGGGCTTGACCACGCAGACGTTGCCGGCGGCCAGCGCGCCGCCCACGCAGCGTCCGAAGATCTGCATGGGATAGTTCCAGGGCACGATGTGCCCCGTCACGCCGTGCGGCTCGCGCCAGGTGAGCACGCTGTAGCCGTCCGTGTAGGGAATGGTGTCGCCGTGGAGCTTGTCGCAGGCGCCAGCATAGAACTCGAAGTAGCGCGCCAGCGCGATGGCATCGGCGCGCGCCTGCCGGGTGGGCTTGCCGCAGTCGCGCCGCTCGATGTCCGCCAGCTCCTCCGCATGGGCGGCGACGGCCTGCGACAGGCGCATCAGCAGTCGCCCCCGCTCGGCCGGCGCGAGCGCGCGCCACGCAGTGTCGTGGCAGTGCCGCGCCGCGCGCACGGCCGCGTCGATGTCCTCGGCCGTTCCGCGCTGGATCTCGTCGTAGGGCAGGCCATCGGAGGGATCGATCACCGGCAGGGTGCGGCCGCCGGCGGAGGGCACGGCGGCGTTGGCAATGTGGTGGTATTGCATGCGGGCCATTGTGCGGCACGCACGCCCCCGGCAGTCAGCCGCAGGCCGCGCGCAGGGCGGCCAGGTCCAGGATCTCGATGCCGCCGCGGTGCATGCGCAGCAGGCCGCGGGCCTGCAGGTCGCGCAGGATCTGGTTGGTGGTCTGGCGGGAGAGCGCCAGCATCAGCGCCAGCTGCTCCTGCGACAGCGAGAGCAGGCGGCGCGAGCGCCCTTCGCCGGCCCACTGCCCGTAGCCTTCGGCCATGAGCACCAGCCGCCGGGCAAGGCGCTGGGGCGCGGGCAGCAACGCGAGCTCTTCCAGCGCGACGAAGGCGGTGCGCAGCTTGTCGGCCAGCAGCATGCCCAGGTCGTGCCAATGGACCGGATGCTGCGCCAGCCAGGCCAGCAGGGGCGCCTGCGGCACGTGCAGCAGCAGCGTTCCGGGCTCGGCCGCATGCGCGTCGTGCGTGCGCGCGGCCCGGTCGAAGACCGCTATTTCCCCGAACCAGGCGGGTGGCTCCAGCCGCGTGAGCAGGGCGGCGCGCGGTTGCGGATCGGGGCCGCCCACGCCGGAGATGTCGATGGCGCCGCGCACGACGGCATACAGCCCGCACGGCGGATCGCCCCGCAGGAAGAGTGCCTGCCCGGGCTGCAGTGCGCGCATGTGCGCCATGCCGGCGAGCGCGCCGGCCAGTTCGGGAGGCAGGGCGGCGAACCACCGGCCCGAAGCGAGCGTGGCGATGTGGTCCGCGGCGGAGGTCGGAGTGTCGGGCATGCGAGTGGGACAGGGAGGCGGCCGGCACCTGCCTGGTTGTGTCGGCTGGCCGACAGACGGCGCGGCGGCCACTGCGGATTATTCGCTCCAGGCACCCCGACCGAGAGGGCTGCCACGCAGGAGACGCTCCATGAAAACCCTGATCGACCACCTGTCGCAGTACGCGGACTACCACCGTGATCCGCGCAATATCCAGACCCATTTCGTCGGCGTGCCGATGATCATGCTGGCCGTCACGGTGCTGCTGTCGCGTCCGGCGTGGCTGGCCGGCGGCCTGCTGCCGGTATCTCCGGCCCTGGCCGCGGCGCTGGCCGCCAGCCTGTTCTATTTTCGGCTGGATGCGCGCTACGGGCTCGCGATGGCCTCGGTGCTGGCCGCCATGCTGGCCGTGGGCCAGTGGCTCGCGGCGCAGGGCACTGCGCTGTGGCTGGGCGCGGGCCTGGGCCTGTTCGTGGTCGGCTGGGTGATCCAGTTCGTGGGCCACTACTACGAGGGCCGCAAGCCCGCCTTCGTGGACGACCTCGTGGGCCTGATCGTGGGGCCGCTGTTCGTGGCGGCCGAGATCGGCTTCGCGCTCGGGCTGCGTCGCGAGGTGCAGGCGGCGGTCGAGGCGCGCTCGGGCCCGGTGCGCCAGAACGAGCGACCGGGCCGCCCGGCGCGGGCCTGACCCGGGGCCTCCCCCTCAGCGGCGCGGGCGTCTGGCCAGCACCGGTTCGCTCACGCCCTGCACGCCCACCAGGGTGAGCACCGTTGCGAGCCCGGTCTGCGCGCCCTTCCAGGCGTCGGCGGGCTCGAACCACTCGCCCAGCGCGTGGAAGCCGCCGGTCTTGCCGCCGCTGCCCAGGATGATGGCGGGGATGCCCAGCCCCATGGGCACGTTGGCGTCGGTGCTGGCCGCGCGCAGCGTGGGCTTGCCGCCCGAGGCGATGACCGAGGCCACGGCCGCCTGCACGATGGGCTCGCCGGCGGCGGTGGCGCCGGCCGGGCGGTCGCCGATCATCTTCGGCTCGGCCGTGATCTTCGCGGCGGTGTTCCAGCGGCGGTTCTCTTCCTGAACGCCGCGCTGGATGGCAGCCATGATGTCCTTTTCCGCCTGCAGCAGCGCGGGCAGGGCGTTCGAACGGATGTCCACGGCCATCGTGGCGTCGCCCGCGATGGTGTTCACGGAGGTGCCGCCGCCCACCTTGCCCACGGTGAAGGTGGTCTTGGGATCGGCCGGCACCTGCACGTCACCGATGTGAGCGATCGCGCGGCCCATCGCGTGGATGGCGCTGGGCACCTGCCCGAAGGCCGCGAAGCTGTGCCCGCCCGGCCCCTTGAAGGCCACTTCGTAGCGGTGGCTGCCCGTGCCCTGGTTGAGGATGCCGTCGCCATCTCCCGGCTCCAGGCCGACCATGCCGTCGATGTCCGCATGCTCGCGGAACAGCGCCTTCATGCCGCGCAGGTTGCCCAGTTCCTCCTCGCCCACGTTCGCCACGAAGACGATGTCGCCCACCGTCTGCAATTGGCGTTCATTGAGCGCCTTGAGCCAGGAGAGCAGCACCGTGACGCCGCGCGTGTCATCCGATATGCCGGGGGCGTACAGCCGGCCGCCTTCCTCGCGCACGGTGAGGTCGGTGCCTTCGGGGAACACGGTGTCGAGGTGCGCCGACACCACCAGGCGGGGGCCGTTGCCCGTACCCTTGCGGACGCCCACGGCATTGCCTTCCCGGTCGATGGCGGCGTCCGCCAGGCCCAGTTCCTGAAAGCGCTTCACCACGTATTCGGCGCGGCGCTGCTCCTTGAAGGGCGGCGCCGGGATCTGCACCAGATGGCGCAACTCGTCGATGGCGCGGGCATGGTCGGTGCGCAGGTCGTCCAGTACCTGGCGCACCGCCGGGGCCGAGCGCACGGCCTGCAGCGTGCCCTGCACGGCCGGGCTGGCGCCGGGCTGCGGTGCGGCGGCCTGGGCTGAGGCCGGACCGGCGGCGAGTGCGCAGAGCGCCAGCACGGCCGCCAGGACGGGTTTCCAGCCGGGGGGCGACTGGCGGAAAGCGGGGAGGGGTCGCGCGGATGCATGCAGCGGCATCGGACAGCCTTTCTGGGGTAGAACAGGGGAACGGGCCACCTTACCCCAGGCCAGGCCGCTCGCTTGTCGCCTGCGGGCGGCCCATCCCCATGGGCTCCGGGCGTCCACGGCCGGCTCAGCCTCCGCCGTGCAGCCGTGCCACCAGGGGCACGATGAGCAGCGCCACGATGTTGATGATCTTGATGAGCGGGTTCACCGCCGGCCCCGCCGTGTCCTTGTAGGGGTCTCCCACCGTGTCGCCGGTGACGGCGGCCTTGTGCGCCTCGCTGCCCTTGCCGCCGTGGTGGCCGTCCTCGATGTATTTCTTGGCGTTGTCCCAGGCGCCGCCGCCGGTGCACATGCTGATGGCCACGAACAGGCCGGTGACGATGGTGCCCATGAGCAGGCCGCCCAGCGCGCGCGGCCCGAGCAGCAGGCCCACCGCGATGGGCACGGCCACCGGCAGCAGGCTGGGCACCACCATTTCGCGGATCGCGGCGGCCGTGAGCATGTCCACCGCGCGGCCGTATTCGGGCTGGGCACGGCCTTCCATGATGCCGGCGATAGTGGCGAACTGCCGCCGCACTTCCACCACCACGGCACCCGCCGCGCGGCCCACGGCCTCCATGGCCATGGCGCCGAACAGGTAGGGCACCATGCCGCCGATGAACAGGCCCACGATCACCAGCGGATCCGACAGGTCGAAGCGCAGCGCCTGCCCCTGCACGCCGAGCTGGTGGGTGTAGTCGGCGAACAGCACCAGCGCGGCCAGGCCGGCCGAGCCGATGGCGTAGCCCTTGGTCACGGCCTTGGTGGTGTTGCCCACGGCGTCGAGCGGATCGGTCACGGCGCGCACGCTGGCCGGCAGCTCGGCCATTTCGGCGATGCCGCCGGCGTTGTCGGTGATGGGGCCGTAGGCGTCCAGCGCCACCACGATGCCGGCCATGCTGAGCATCGACGTGGCGGCCACCGCCACGCCGTAGATGCCTGCGAGGGCATAGGAGACCAGGATCGCCACGCACACGAACACCACCGGCCAGGCGGTGGAGCGCATCGACACGCCCAGCCCCGCGATGATGTTCGTGCCGTGCCCCGTGGTGGAAGCCTGCGCGATGTGGCGCACGGGCGCGTACTGCGTGCCCGTGTAGTACTCGGTGATCCAGACCAGCGCGGCGGTGAGTGCCAGGCCCGTGGCGCAGGCGCCGAAGAGCCGCCCGGCGGTGGCCTGCGGAAAGGGCGCGGCATCGGGGAACAGCCAGAACGTGACCAGCGCGAAGGCCGCCAGCGACAACCCGCCGGCCACGGCCAGGCCGCGGTAGAGCGCGGGCATCACGTTGGTCATGCCAGGCGACGCCTTGACGAAGGCGCAGCCCGCCACCGAAGCCAGGATCGACACGCCGCCGAGCGCCAGCGGGTAGGACACGGCCAGCGCGGGCGGGATGCCCAGCAGCGTGCCCAGCACCATGGCGGCGATCAGGGTCACCGCGTAGGTCTCGAACAGGTCGGCCGCCATGCCGGCGCAATCGCCGACATTGTCGCCCACGTTGTCCGCGATCACGGCCGGGTTGCGCGGATCGTCCTCGGGAATGCCGGCTTCCACCTTGCCCACGAGGTCCGCGCCCACGTCCGCGCCCTTGGTGAAGATGCCGCCGCCCAGCCGCGCGAAGATGGAAATCAGCGATGCGCCGAAGGCGAAGCCGATGAGCGGATGCAGCTGCGCCGCCATGCCCGCGCCGGACGCCGGCGCCGCCGGTCCCGCATGGAGCAGGAAGGCGCCGAAGCCGGCCACGCCCAGCAGCCCGAGGCCCACCACCAGCATGCCCGTGATCGCCCCGCCGCGGAACGCCACCTGCAGCGCCGGGCCGATGCCCCGAGCCGCCGCCTGCGCGGTGCGCACGTTGGCACGCACCGAGATGTTCATGCCGATGAAGCCGCAGGCGCCCGAGAGCGCCGCACCCAGCACGAAGCCGGCGGCCGTGCGCAGGTCCAGGAAGAAGCCGATGAGCACGGCCAGCACGGCGCCCGCCACGGCGATGGTGCGGTACTGCCGTGCGAGGTAGGCGGCCGCGCCGGCCTGGATCGCGGCGGCGATGGCCTGCATGCGCTCGCTGCCGGCGTCCTGGGCAAGGATCCAGCGGCGTGCCCACAGCCCGTAGGCCACGGCGGCCGCGCCGCAGAGGAATGCCAGCCAGAGGGCGGGGGGGAAGAGGGGGGATGCAGCCATGCTCGTCGTCTCCTGTCCAAGGGGGCACAAAAAGGAAACACGCAACGCATCACGGTGTTTCCGCTGCGTTGCTTCCTCGTGCCCATCGGCCCGCGAAGGCGGGTGGAGACGATTGGCCAACGGCCCCAATGTACGCCGGCCGGAAGCCGGCCGCAAGAGCGCCGCCGCACAGCAATTTCTCGACAGGACTGAGCAATCTTTGGAAAAAAACGCCTTCGCCCGGCGTTTAGCCTTGCTGGACAAAGGGACAGGGAGCCCGCACAACAAGGAGAAACATGGTTCCGGAAGTACGAGGAGAAGCGCTTCAGTCCACCGCATGGCCGCCGTTGCGGGCCACCGGCCAGTGCCGGGGCACGTTCGGCGAGCTCATGCAGGGGGTGCTGCCGGGGGGCCGGCACTTCCTGGTGACGCTGCCGGTCAATCTCATGTCCATCGTCGAATTCCAGGTGACGGACGGGCCTGCGGTGGTCTGCAACATCGCCTGCCGCACCAAGGCCTGCCGCGCCGCACAGGACTACCTGCGCCTGCACGGCCTGCCGCCGGGCGGGCGGCTGCACTTCCAGTCGGTCTTCCCGGCGGGCAAGGGGCTCGCCAGCTCCTCCGCCGACATGGTGGCCGTCATCCGCGCGACGGCCCGCGCGCACGGGCGGGAAGCAGGGGCCGGGACCATCGAGTCCATCCTCCGCGGCATCGAGCCCACCGACGGGGTCATGTACGACGGCATCGTGTCCTTCTACCACCGGGAAGTGAAGCTCGACGAGCAACTGGGTGAGACGCCTGAACTCATGATCGTCGGGACCGACCGCGGCGGCGAATGCGACACGATCGAATTCAACCGGACGCGGTGCGCGGTCTCCAGCGCCCTGTGCTCCGAGTACCACGCGCTGCTCGACGACATGAAATCCGCCGCCCGCGCCGCGGACCTGCGCAGGATCGGCGAGGTCGCGACGCGCAGCTGCGAGATCTCGCAGGCCTTCAACCCCCATCCGCACATCGGCCACCTCCGCGCCCTGAAGGAAGAAACCGGCGCCCTGGGCATGGTGGCCGCGCATTCGGGCACCTACATCGGGCTGCTCTACGGTGCCCGCGATCCCGAGTGCGCCGCCAAGGCCTTCCATGCCCAGAAGCGGCTGCAGGCCCTCGATATCTCCACCCACCTCTACACCACCGCCTAGATCGCAGATGCTCCGTTACGAATCCCCCCTCGATGCCATGCGCGACGCCGTCGTCTTTCCCCTGGACGAGGGAATGCACATGCTGGCGTTCAAGGCGATGAAGATCGTGCCCGCGCACTTCATCATCCACAAGGCGATCGCCCGCGGCGACCTGAAGCCCGGCGGCAGCGTCATCGAGACCTCCAGCGGAAATTTCGCATTCGGCATGGCGATGGTCTGCAACCGCATGAACTCGCGCTTCATCGCGATCAGCGACCCGGCGATCGACGACAGCTACCGGCGCCAGCTCGAGATGCTGGGCGGGCGCGTGGAGATCGTCACCGACAAGAAGGGCTGCCAGGGCTACCAGAAGGCCCGGCTGGACAGGCTCCACGAGATCTTGGCGTCCGAGCCCGGGTCCTTCTGGTGCCGGCAGTACGACAACGAAGACAACTCGCTGGCCTACGAGGGCATCGGGCGCCAGTTGCGCGACCTGGTCGGCGACTCGGTCGTCCTCGTGGCGCCCGTGGGCTCCGGCGGTTCGAGCTGCGGTCTCGCCGGGGCCCTGCGCGCGGCAGGCGCCGACTGCACGCTGGTCGGCGTGGACACGTTCAACAGCATCCTGTTCGGCCAGCCCGACGGCCCGCGCCCACTGCGGGGACTGGGCAACACCGTGATGCCGGGCAACCTGAAGCACGCGATGTTCGACCACGTCCACTGGATCAGCGCCCCCCTGGCCGACCACTACACCCGCCACCTCTACAAGACCACGGGCCATTTCCGGGGGCCCACCACGGGGGCGGCCTACGCCGTGGCGGGAAGCCTGCAGGCGCAGTACCCGTCCACGCCCATCGTCTTCGTGAGCCCGGACGACGGGTCGCGCTACGTGGACACCACCTATGCCAGCGACCCTCCGTGCGCAGACCACCTCGGGGTCCGGCCGGTCCAGGTCCGGCATCCGCGGTCGGAGAGGGCGGGCAGCGACTGGGCCTGCATGGCCTGGAACCGCTCCGAGATCCACGCGTTCGGCTGAGCCATGGCGATCGTCTACATCGAGTCCAACACCACCGGCTTCGGCCACCGGCTGCTGGAGACCTCGTGCCGGTACGACACGGTCTACTGGCTTGTCCGGGACCCGGCCCGCTATGGGTTCGCCGGCCGGCTGCCCGCGGGGCTGTCCACCATCGCCTGCGATACGCGGTCGCTCGATGCGCTGGTGCAGGCCGTGTCCGGCATCGGCTCCATCCGGTACGTCGCCTCCACGAGCGACGGCTTCATCGAGATGGCCGCGCGCCTGTCGGAGCGGCTGGGACTGCCCTGCAATCCCTCTGCCGCGATCGCTCTGTGCCGCGACAAGCTGCGGCTGGGGGAGGTGCTGCAGTCCCGTGGCGTGCCTTACCCGGCGACGCGGGAGGTCCGCTCTGCCGCGGACATGGACAACATCGGGTTCCCCGCGATCGTCAAGCCGCGGCAAGGCACCGGGAGCATCGGCGTGCGGCTCGTCACCGGGGCCCGCGGCATGCCCGATGTGCAGGAGGGGCCCTGGATCGCGCAGCGCTTCGTGGAAGGCACCGAGTTCTCGGTGGAAACCTTCAGCGACGGCGCCGGGCACCACGTGCTGGCGGTCACGCGCAAGTACCTCACGCGGCCCCCGCACTTCCTCGAACTCGCGCACGTGCTTCCCGCGGACATCGGTCCGGACGCGGCCCGCAGGATCGTGGAGACCGTCACCCGGGCGCTCGACGCGGTCGGCTATGCCTTCGGGCCCGCGCACACCGAGGTCAAGCTCCAGGGCGATGCCGCCACGGTGATCGAGATCAATGCCCGGCTCGCGGGCGGCATGATCCCGCGGCTGCTGGAGCAGGCCTTCGGCTGGTCCGTCGCCGACCTGTACGTGCGCAGCCACCTGGCCGGGCGCAGCCAGTTCGCCGTGCCGGAGCCTGCCCTGCATGCCGCCGTCACCTTCATCGTCCCCGAGGTCGGGCGCCGCTACCTGGGCATCGATTTCCCGGAGGGGGCCACGGATGCCGGTGCATTCCGTGAGGGCGGCACCAACCAGGGCCGCTTCGACTTCTCCGACCGCGCCGGCTACGTGATCGCCGGCGGCCGCACGGCGTCGTCGGCGTTGCGCGCGGCGCTGTCGCTGCGCAACCGTTCGCAGGTGCTCTACGCGCCACCGGAGGTACCCCCGCCGGACGCGGCCACGATCCGCCGCATCGCGCTGGGCGAGCGCAGAGCATTCCGGCCGGGCAGCCTGGCAGGCAGCCTGTTCACGATCGAGAAGGCCCACCTGCTGATGCTGCGCAGCCAGGGCATCCTGTCCGCCGGGCAGTTCGGCCCGCTCCGGGAGGCGGTGCTGGCGGCGGAGGCGGAGCCGGAACTGCTGCGTTCCCATGCCTCCGGCCGCGGCGATTATTTCGACTACGAGCACTATGTCATCGACCGGTGCGGGGAGGGCACGGGCGGCATGGTCCAGGCCGCGCGTTCGCGCAACGACATCAATGCGACGCACCTGCTGCTGACGCTCCGGCAGGCCATCGCGGGCACCATGGACCGCGCCCTGCAGCTCGGCGAGGCACTGCTGCAGCGGGCCGAAGCCACGGTGGACACGATATTGCCCATCCACAGCCAGTACCAGGTGGCGATGCCCGGCACGGCGGGCCACTACCTGGCGGCCCAGGCCACGGTCCTGCTCGGCACGATGGAGGCGCTGGCGTCGCTGCAGGGCGGCCTGGACACCTCGCCGCTCGGCGCATGTGCGGGCGCCGGCACCACCTTCCGCACGGCCACCCACGAAACGGCCCGCCTGCTGGGTTGCGTGCGCGGGCCCTCCAATTCCCTGGCCGCGATCAGCGACAAGACGCCGGCATTGCGCTGCGCCTACCTGTTCATCGAACTGAGCGGCCACCTGAACCGGCTCGCCACCGACCTGCAGCTCTGGACGATGCGGGAAACCGGCTTCGTCCAGCTGCCGGAAGCCATGTACGGCGGTTCGTCGAACATGCCGCAGAAGCGCAACCCCTACCTCCTGGAATGGCTGCGGCTGCACCATGACCGCCATGCCGGGCAGTTCGCGGGCCTGCTGTCCTCGCTGTCGCACCTGCCCACCGGCAATTCCTACCAGGCCAGCCGCTGTGCCGTGGAGTCCATTGCGGACCTCGCGGGAAGCCTGGGCGAGATGTGCACCGTGGCCACGTATGCCATTGCCGGCATGCGGTTCGACGAGGCCGCCATCCGCCGCGCGCTCGGCGCCGGGGACGCCCATGCCACGCTCGCCGCCGAGGTCCTGGTCCAGGAGGGGCAGTCGTCCTTCCGGGAGGCCCACGCCACGGTGGGCCGCCTTCTCGCGCAGGCTCCTGCCGAGGATTCCGGCCCATTGGCGGCACGGGCCTCCGGGCTGCTCGCGCAACTGCGGACCGAACTGGAACACGGGCAGCCATTCGACTGCCTGCGCTCCGGCGGCGGTCCCGCGGCCTCGTCCACGCGCGAGGCCATCGCCGAACTGCACGGCCGGCTGCGCCGGTGCAGGCTTCGCCAACTCGCCACGGCAGCGCGCTTCGCAGCGTCCCGCCGCGAACTCGACACCCGTTTCAGGAGGATCCGATGATGCCCCGCGTCACATTGCTCTGTTCCGATGGTCCGCACCACCTCTACCTGGCCGCCGAGCTGCTGAAGGTGTTCGGCAGCCTGAGGGTCATCGTGGAATCCGGACACGACCAGGCCGCCTCGCTGCGCCGCAACGGCCACTACCGCTCCTATCTCTGGACGCTCTACCACGGCCTGCGCCGCAAGCTGTTCGGCTACGAGGCCTACCGGAAGCGGTATTTCGCCCGCACGGAGGGTCCGCGCACCTGGACCGCGCTGAGCCAGGAGCCGGACGTGGAGTTCCACGACACCCCGTCGATCAACGATCCCCTCGTGGGGCAGATCCTGCGCGGCGGCGTGTCGGACGCCTATATCGTCATGGGCACCAAGAAGATCGGGAATGCCGTGCTCTCCACCATTCCCGCAGGACGCATCCTCAACATCCACGGCGGCTACCTGCCGGACTACAAGGGCAACCACTGCTTCTTCTTCGCGCTCCACGAAGGGCGCCATGACCGGCTCGGCACCACCATCCACCGGGTGTCCGCCGGACTCGATGCCGGCGATATCGTCAGCCGGCACTGCGTCCAGCCCGCCGAAGGCGACAACTCCGAGACGCTGTACTCGCGGGCGGAGAAGGCAGCCATCGACCATCTCGTCGCCCGCCTGCGCCGCATGCCCGATGTGTCCACCTGGGACAGCGCTCCGCAGGAGGCCAGGGGCCGGCTCTACCGCATGCGGGACCGCGGACCGCTCGTCGAACTGGCCCACCACCTGGGCCGCGGGTGGCGCCGCCGGCCGGTGGCGCGCGGCGCCGGCAAGGAGCCCGCCCGATGAGGAAAGGCTTCCGGATCCCTTCCGTGCCATGGGCCGCGGCCACACGGGAGGCGAACGCATGAGACACCTCGTACTGGCCTTCTGTACCGATCCCCTCAAGGATCCGGTCGCGTCGCATGTCCTCGACCGCCTGCTGTCGTCCGGCATTCCCTGGCAGGACGCCGGGGGAGGGCACGTCGATGGGCATCCCGTGCTGTCAGCGATCATCGGCGAGACGCGGTGCCACCTGCTGCAGCTCGAAGACGTGCTGGGCCACGACTACCTGCGGTACGCGCCCCTCGTCAATGAACGGTTCGGCGACGCGGACGCGGTGGTCGTCGTCAACTGGCACGAGGGGCGGAACGCGCCCGACCGCATCTTCACCGTGCAGACGACCGGGGACATGGACAGCGGGTGCTTCAGCCCCGTCGATCCCGCCCTCACGCGGGCCCTGTTCCTGTGCGTGGAGGCGGAACGGCAGCGTGCCGGGCTGGACGCGTATGCCACCTGGATGGAGGCCACGCACTGGTCCGGGCCGCTCTACCGGGGCCAGCCGGGCAGGCTGCTTTCGGAACTGAGGCCCTCGGTCATCGACCTGGAGATCGGCAGCACCCCCGAGGCATGGTCCGATCCTGCAGCGGCCGATGTGCTCGCGCGCGCCCTGGTGGCGCTCTGCGCATCCGGGTGGGGGGAGGCCGCTGTGTCGCTGCTGTGCGTCGGGGGCGTGCATTTCGAGCCGGGATTCACCCAGCCGCTGCGTGAACTCGGCGCTACCGAAGGCCTGGCGCTGTCCCACGTGCTGCCCAACCACTGGCTGGTGGCGCATGGCTACGACACGGACGGCCGCCTGCCGGACATGCTGGCCTGCGCCCGCTCGATCGCCGGAGGGGTCGATGCGGTGGTCTTCCACGACAACCTCAAGGCCGGCTTCAAGGCACAGGTGCGCGCACTCGCCACCGAACTCGGCGTGCCGGCCCTGTCGCACCGCAAGCTCAGGGCCCCGGGCGTCGCCGAGGCGATCCGGGCCGCGCGGACGGCGGCCTAGGGCCAGCAGGCCCTGATCGTCAACGCCGCCGGACCGCGCTGGGTGGGTAGCCGTAGCAGCGCCGGAAGGCGGAGGTGAAATGGCTTTGCTGGCTGTAGCCGCACTCGAAGGCCACTGCCGCGATCTTCTGCGTGGTGTGTTGCAGCATGTCGTGGGCGCGCGCCATGCGCAGCTCGGTGAGGAAGGCGTGCGGCGATTGCCCGAAGGTGCTCTTGAACTTGCGCAGGAAGTGGTAGCGGCTCAGGTTGACCAGCCCGGCCAGGTCGTCGAGCTGCACCGATGCGCCGAGGTGGGCGTCCAGGTAGTCCCGCAGCAGGCGGGCATGGCGCGCCGAGAACCTGCCGCGGGTCTCCGTCTTCTCCAGGCCGGGCACGGCATAGTCGCGGATGGCGTGGAGGATGATCCAGCTCGTGAGCCCCTCGATGCCCGTGGCCAGCCCGGTGTCGTTCCAGTCGGTGAGCGCGATGCTGCGCGCCGCCGAGCCGATCACGGGCGAGGCCTCCTGGAAGACCTCGCGGAACTGGCAGGCCTCGGGCGGTTGCCGCAGCGACTGCTGCATCGCGGGGCCGAACTTTTCCGGATCGAAATAGATATGCAGGAAATTGAGCCGCCCCGTGATCCGCCACCGCGATTCACCGCCGCCTTTGGGGAAAAGGCAGGTGGCATTTTCGAAACCGCTGCGCACGATCTGCTGCTGGCGCATCTGGCTGCAGTTTTCCCCGCCGGAGAGGTAAATGCTGAGGACGTTCTCGGACGCGCTCTTGTAGTCGGTCAGGGTGTTGTGGCAACTCCATTCGGACAGCACGATGCCCGAGGGAAGGGCGACGGAACGGATGATTTCGGCACCCGCCGATTTCAGCGCGCCGGGGACGTCCTCCGGATCCGCGAGTTTCAAGGTCGAATCAAACATGAAAATAATCTTCTGACGCAGAAATAATTTTTTATACAGCGCCTCCCGGGCCGAAGCTCCATGGCCATGGGGATTATCTCGGAGGCCGCGCCAGCATAAGCGGGTTTTTCCGGGGCATTGAAACCGCCCGTTTCACGCATCCCGTCGCGGGGCCGTCGCGCGCGGTCCGCGGCCGGCCGCCGGGGGAGCCCTGGGCGACTCGCCCTAGAATGCGCCACCTGCGGCCGCCCTGCGCGGCCGGCAAGTCGGCAGCGCATCCATCGCATTCCCACCACCATCCCAACCATGTCCCTCAACAACGTCACCCCTGGCAAGAAGCTTCCCGAAACCTTCAACGTGGTCATCGAGATTCCCGCGGAATCCGACCCGATCAAGTACGAAGTGGACAAGGAATCCGGCGCGGTCTTCGTGGACCGCTTCCTGACCACGGCCATGTACTACCCCTGCAACTACGGCTACGTGCCCCAGACGCTGTCCGGTGACGGCGATCCGGTGGACGTGCTGGTGATCACCCCGTACCCGCTGCACCCCGGCGTGGTCGTGCCCTGCCGCGCGCTCGGCATCCTGAAGATGGAAGACGAAGCCGGCGTGGACGGCAAGGTGCTGGCCGTGCCCACCACCAAGATCCTCAAGATGTACGAAGGCTGGAAGACGGTGGACGACGTGAACCCCGTGCGCCTGAAGGCCATCAGCCACTTCTTCGAGCACTACAAGGACCTGGAAGAGGGCAAGTGGGTGAAGGTGCTGGGCTGGGAAGGCGTCGAAGCCGCCCACAAGGAAATCACCGACGGTGTCGCCAGCTACCAGAAGGCACAGGGCTGATGCACCGGGGCGGAGGATGACCCCGCCCCTGCCGGCGCCCGTCCGGCACACCAGGAAAAGCTTGCCGGCTGTGCGCCCGCAGGCTTTTTTTGCGCCCGCGGCGCTGCCATGGCACCGTATATTCAGGCGGGAATGCACAACGACAACGATCATGAACGACGCGGTTCCGGCGCGCCTGCCGCGATGTCTGCTGCCGCCGCACAGCAGGCCCTGGCCGCCGCGCAGGAACTGGCCCGGGACGGCACCCACTATCTGCGCAGCGTGACCGACATGGCCGAGCGCTGCCCCGTGGTCACCCGGGATGCGATCTACACCGACAGCGGCATCAAGCTCGTGGAGAAGGGCACGCGCATCGACAGCCGCCTGTACGACCGGCTGGTGCGCCACACGCTGCGCGATCCCATCGACGGCCTGCTGGGCACCGAGCGCACCGTGGACGCGGCCGCCATCGAGGCGGCGGTGCTGCAGCAGTGCGGGGAAGGCTCCGATGGAGGCTGCAGGCTGGTGGAGTTGCTGTCGCGGGCGCATGGCGGGCCGGAGCCGCTGCTCGCGCCGCTGCGCGGCATGCTGCTGCCCGGGCCCATGGCCTTCAGGCTCACGGTGATGCGCGAGCAGCGGCCGGAGCTGTTCGCGCACAGCGTGCGCATGATGCTGCTGGCGATCCATCTTGCTTTGGGCAGCGGATGGGCCGCGCGCGAAACGGCCCTGCTGGCGGAGGCCGCGCTGCTGCACGACATCGGGGTGATGCACATGGACCCGATGTGGAACGACCCCGACCACAAGGTCTCCGGCCCGGACCGCAAGCACCTCGTCGCCCATCCGATCACCGCCATGCTGCTGCTGCGTGCCCAGGGGGCCTATCCTGCATCGGTGGAGGCGGCCGTGCTGGAGCACCATGAACGCATGGACGGCACGGGCTATCCGCGCGGGCTGCGCGGGCCGGACATCTCGCCGATGGGGCGGATCCTGATGCTGTCGGAAGTGGCCGCCGCCTTCTTCGAGAAATACAGCGCGCTGGCGGCCCAGCGCCTGTCGCTGAGCCTGCGGCTCAACCACCGGAAATTCCCCGCCGATCTGTCCGCGCTGCTGCTGCCGCTGCTCGCCGATGGCGGGGGCTCCGCGGTGGCCGTGTCGCCGCCCCCGGAAGAGGCCGGCCGGATGCTGGACACGCTGGGCGGAGCATTCGACCGCTGGGCCTGGTTGCGCCCGCAATTGCCGCCCTCCGTGCTGGACCGTGGCAGCCGGCATCCTGCGGCCTTCGTCGAGCAGCGCCTGCAGGCGCTGCAGCAATCGCTGGTGGAGGCCGGCGGCCATCCGGGCCAGGAAGGCGAGATCCGGGAGCACCTTCAGGGCGATCCCCAGGGACTGGCGGAACTGGCGCTGGTGCGCGGCGAGGCGCTCTGGCAACTGGGCAGCATCGTGCATGCCACGCAGCGGCGCTGGCCGGAGCTGAGCGGGCAGGCCCCCGCCGATCCGGTGGACGCGGCGGTCGAGGCGGTCGCGCAGTGGTGCACGCACTGCGCGCTGCTGCTTTCCACCGCCTCACAACGGCCCTGAAGGCCCGCCTGCCTGCGGCGGCACGGCCTGCCATGCTGCGGCATGGAAAGGGCGACGGCCCTGCTGGTGCTTTGGTGTGAATGCTGTATATTTGAACAGTATTAAACAAGACGCCATGGCTGCATCCGTCCCCCTCTCACCGCCGGTTTCGCCGGCCCTCTCCCGCCCGGCGGCGGGCGCGGCGTGGGTGGACGTGCCGGGCGTGTGGCGGGGCGATTCGCTGCGTCCTGTCGATGAAGCTCTCGGCGCACGCGTGCAGCCTTCGGGCCATCCGGCGCTCGATGCGCAACTGCCCGGGGGCGGCTGGCCGCGGGGCGCGATGTCGGAAGTGCTGCTGGCGGGACAGGGCCGGCCCGAATGGCCGCTGCTGCTGCCGGCGCTGGCCGGTGCGGTGGCGCGGCCCGGGCAGGTGGTGCTGGTGGCCCCTCCGTTCGAACCTTTCGTGCCCGTGCTGCATGCGGCGGGCCTGCCGGCAGGGCGCCTGTGCTGGGTGGCACCCCCCGCGGATGGCCGCGATGCCGCGGCCGCCTGGGCCTGCGAGCAGGCGCTGCGCTGCCGGGACGTGCTGGCCGTGCTGGCCTGGCTGCCGGCCGCCCATCCCGACATGCTGAGGCGCCTGCAACTGGCGGCGGCGCAGCGCGGCCCGCTGCTGTGGGTCTTCCGTCCCGAGTCCCGGCGGCTGCAGGCATCGCCCGCTCCGCTGCGGCTGTGGGTGCGGCCGGGGGAGGGCGAGGGCGCCTTGCAGGTGCACGTGCTCAAGCGGCGCGGCGCGCCGCTGCTGTCGCCGGTGGCCGTGCCTGCGCATGGCGCCGCCCTGGCGACGGCCCTGACCGCCACGAGCGGTGCGAAACAGCGGCACCTGGCCGCCTGGCGGGAGGGGATGGCGGCGCGCACCGCGCCATCCCGCCTGCGGGCACGGGGCGAGCGACCGGAGGCCGGCCATGCACTGGATCGCACTGCCGTCCCTGCAGGCTGAGCTGCCACAGGGCATGCCCGCGGCGGCAGCCGGCTGGTGGGCGCTGCGCTTCACGCCGCGCGTGGCGCTGCTGGACGAGGCCGTGCTGCTGGAGGTGTCCTGCACCGAGCGGCTCTGGGGCGGCCGCGCCCATTTGCTGGCCCTGCTGAGGCAGGAACATGGGGCCTCTCCACCATCGGCTCCGCGCGGAGCGCCGGCCGGCAGGGGCCCTGGCCCTGGCGAAGCGCCCCCTTGTCCGGATGAGGTTCCCATGGCCCAGGCCCCCACGGCCCTGCAGGCCCTGGCCCTGCTGCGGCTGCAGGCGGAGGGCCGGCCGCTGCCGCGCCGCCTGCCGCATGGCCTGCCGCTCGCCACGCTCACCGCCCTGCGGCCGCATGCCGCCAACCTGGAGCGCATGGGGTGCCGCACCTGGGGCGCCGTGCGCGCGCTGCCGCGCGACGGCGCGGCCCGGCGGTTCGGCGCCGAGCCGCTGCGGGCCCTGGACCAGGCCTGGGGCGACGTACCCCATCCCCTGCCATGGCTGGAACTGCCCGAGCATTTCGAGCTGCCGGCCGAGCTGCCCGCGCCGGCCACGTCGGCCGAACAGCTGCTCTGGACCGCGAACCGCCTGCTGGGCGCGCTGCGCGACTGGCTGCAGGCACGCCACCGGGGCGTGCTCGCGCTGGAGCTGTCGTGGCGCCACGACCTGCGCCGTCTCGACGGCAAGGTGCTTCCACCGGGCGACCACCTGGCGGTGCGCACGGCCGAGGCCACGCAGGACCTCGGCCACCTGCGCCGCCTGCTGGCCGAACACCTGGCGCGCCGCCCCCTGGCGGCCCCGGTGAATCGCCTCGTGCTGCGCGCGGCCGATACGGCGGCCCTGCCGCAGGCCAGCGAAAGCCTGCTGCCGCCGGGCACCGAGGAAGGCGGGGAAGGCGAGGGCTGGCACCAGTGGGTGGAGCGGATGTCCGCCCGCTGGGGGGCCGGGCAGGTGCGCGTGCCCGTGCTGCAGGCCGACCACCGGCCCGAGCGCATGCAGCGGTGGGAGGCCGCCGCGCAGCGCCTGCCGGGGCAGTCGGTGGACCGCCGCCGGGGTGCGGCCCCGGCGGTCGCACCGGGCGAGGCCGCGGGCACGTCCGCCGACGCCGCCTTCTGGCCGGGCTGGCTGGTACATCCGCCCCGGCCCCTGGCCCTGCAGGGCGACCGTCCCTGCCTGCAGGGGCCGCTGCGCCTGCTGGCCGGGCCGCACCGGTTCGAAGGCGGCTGGTGGGAGGGCTGCACGGAACGGCGGGATTATTTCGTGGCATCGAATGCCGCCGTGGGTACGGTCTGGATCTACCGGCAATGGCAGGGAGGCGGCGCGAACGGGCACCTGCAATGGTTCTGGCACGGGGTGTATGCGTGAGCGCGGAGCCACTTCCTGAGACCGAAGAGGGCGGCGGCGCGGCATCCGGCCTGCCCGGCTATGCCGAGTTGCACTGCCTGAGCAATTTCAGCTTCCAGCGGGGGGCCTCGCACCCCTTCGAACTCGTGGAGCGCGCGGCCGAACTCGGTTATGCGGCGCTGGCTTTGACGGACGAATGCTCCGTGGCCGGCGTGGTGCGCGCGCACACCGCGGCCCGCCAGAGCGGACTGAAGCTCATCGTGGGCAGCGAGTTCGCCTGCGGCGATGTGCGGCTCGTGGCCCTGGCGCGCGACGAGACCGGCTGGGGCAACCTGTGCGAATTCATCAGCGATGCGCGGCGCATCGCTCCCAAGGGTGAATACCGTGTCCATGCAGGCAGCGACTTTGCCCGCCTGCGGGGCTGCGAGGTGCTGGTCGCCCCGCGGCGCGACCGGCTGTCCGCACTGGATCCGGGCGGCGTCGAGGCGGCGTTGGCGCAAGCCTGCGCACCGCTGCGCCAGCAAGGCATCCACCCCTGGGTGGCCGTGGAGCTGCACACGGCGCCGGACGATGCCGCCTGGCTCGAGGCGCTGGAGCATGCCGGCCGGGCGCTGGGCCTGCCCCTGGTGGCCGCCGGCGATGTCCACATGCATGTGCTGCAGCGCAAGCCACTGCAGGACGTGATCACCGCCGTGCGGCTGGGCCGCCCGGTGTCCGAATGCGGCTTCTCGCTGCAGGCCCACGGCGAGCACCGGCTGCGGCCACGCATGCGCCTGGCAGGCTTCTATCCGCCCGCACTGCTCGCGGCGACGCTGGAGGTGGCGGCGCGCTGCACCTTCAGCCTCGACGAGATCCGCTACCGCTATCCGCGCGAGAACGTGCCCGACGGAATGACGCCGGGCGAGGCATTGGCGGCCTACACGGAAGCCGGTGCGCGGCAGCGCTATCCGCAAGGCGTGCCCCCGGAGGTGCGCGCGCAGATCGCGAAAGAGCTGGAGCTCATCGCCCATTGCCGCTACGAGATGTACTTCCTCACGGTGCACGACATCGTGCGGGAGGCGCGCCGGCTGGGCATCCTCTGCCAGGGGCGGGGCTCGGCGGCCAATTCGGCGGTGTGCTTCTGCCTCGGCATCACGGCGGTCGATCCCACCAAGACCCGCCTGCTCTTCGAGCGCTTCATCAGCAAGGAGCGCGACGAGCCGCCGGACATCGACGTGGACTTCGAGCACGACCGGCGCGAGGAGGTCATCCAGTACATCTACCGCAAGTACGGCCGCGAGCGTGCGGCCATCGCGGCCGTGGTCATCACCTACCGCACGCGCAGCGCGCTGCGCGACGTGGGCAAGGCCCTGGGCGTGGCGCCGGCAGTGGTCGATGCCTTCGCCAAGGACCACCACTGGTTCGACGAGGACATCGCCGCCGGGCGCCTGCAGGAACTGGCCGCCGGGCTGGGCGCGCCGATCGGCGCGCACACGGCCGCGCTGTGGCTGGAACTGGCCCAGGAACTGCGCGGATTCCCGCGCCACCTGAGCCAGCACGTGGGCGGCTTCGTGCTCACCGAAGGCAAGCTCACGCGCCTCGTGCCCGTGGAGCCCGCGAGCATGGACGGGCGCTCCATCATCCAGTGGGACAAGGACGACCTGGACGACATGCATCTCATGAAGGTGGACGTGCTGGCCCTGGGGATGCTGAGCGCGCTGCGCCGCGCGCTCGACCTGCGCGCCGCGCTGCGCGGCCAGGCCTGGGAGCTGGCGGACATCCCGCGCGAGGATCCCGCCACCTACGACATGATCTGCGCCGCCGACACCGTGGGCGTCTTCCAGATCGAGAGCCGCGCGCAGATGAGCATGCTGCCGCGCCTGAAACCCCGCGAGCTGTACGACCTCGTGGTGGAGGTGGCCATCGTGCGGCCCGGGCCGATCCAGGGGGGCATGGTGCATCCGTACCTGCAGGCGAGGGAGCGGCGGGCCCGCAAGGAAGCGCTGGAGCTGGAGCACGAGGACCTGCGGCCGGCGCTCGAGCGCACGCTGGGCGTGCCCATCTTCCAGGAGCAGGTCATGCAGATCGCGATGATCGCGGCGGATTTCACGCCCGGCATGGCCGACGACCTGCGCCGCTCCATGGCCGCCTGGAAGCGGCGCGGCGGCGTGCACCGCTTCGAGCAGGCGCTGATGGAAGGAATGCGCAAGAACGAATATTCCCCGGAGTTCGCCCAGCGCATCTACCAGCAGATGCTGGGCTTCGGCGAATACGGCTTTCCCGAAAGCCACGCCTACAGCTTCGCGCTGCTGGCCTATGCGAGCAGCTGGTTCAAGCGCCACGAGCCCGCCTGTTTCCTGGTGGCCCTGCTCAATTCGCAGCCCATGGGTTTCTACACGCCCTCGCAGCTCGTGCAGGATGCGCGCCGCCACGGGCTGCGCGTGCTGCCTGCCGATGCCACGCACAGCGACTGGGACAGCACCCTCGAAGGGCTCGCCGAGCCGCTGCCCGGCCAGCAGCTGGGGCAGCCCGCGGTGCGGCTGGGCCTGCGCCTGGTGGCCGGGTACGGGCCCGAGGCGGCGGCCCGGCTCATGCACGCACGGGCCGCAAGCCCCTTCGCCGACGTGCAGGACCTGGCCCTGCGCGCGCGCCAGGACCGGCAGGACCTGCAGGCGCTGGCGGGGGCCGATGCGCTGCGCTCCCTGGCAGGGCACCGGCGCCAGCAGATGTGGGATGCGGCTGCGCAGCGGCGCGCGCCGGCACTGCTGCAGGAGGCCCCGGTGCATGAAGCCCCTCTGGTCCTGCCCGAGGCGCCCGAGGGCGAGGAGATCGTCTTCGACTATGCCGCGACCGGCCTCACGCTGCGCCGCCACCCCATGGCGCTGCTGCGCGAACGCATGGCCGGCTGGCGCATCCAGGGTGCGCAGGCGCTGCAGGCCGTGCCGCACGGGCGGCGCGTGCGCGCCTGCGGCATCGTCACCGTGCGCCAGCGGCCGGGGTCGGCCAATGGCACGATGTTCGTCACGCTGGAGGACGAGACCGGCACGGTGAACGTCATCGTCTGGCCCGCGCTCGTCGAGACCTGGCGCAACCCGCTGCTGCGCTCGCGCCTGCTGGCCGTGGAGGGCATCTGGCAGTGCCACCGCCCCGATGGCGCCGAACCGGGCGCCGCCGCGGTGCGCCACCTGGTGCTGCAGCGCTGCAAGGACCTGACCCCGCTGCTCGGCCGGCTCGCCCCCGCGCTGGAGGGCAGCCGGGACTTTCATTAGGGCGGAACCCTCCGGCCTTCAGCGCGCTGCCGACGCTGCAGGCCGGGCAGGGGCCGACGCCGGGGGCCGGGGCGCCGCCCCGGCCTTGCCGGCCTTCACGTTGCGGTCGGCATGGGCGAGCAGGGTGGCGCAGTTCTCGTCGTCCTCCGCGGCCGGCACGGTGACCGGCACGAGGGCCAGCGCCACCGGGGCCACGGCCGCTGCGGCGACGGTGGCACCCGCGCGCAGCAGCAGCGGGCCGGCTTCCACGCCGACCTTCGGGTCCGCGAACGTGCCGCGCACGTAGAGCGGCGTGCGCAGCGAGAAGAACTTCCACTTCAGCGACTCGGGCTTGATGTAGATGTCCATGTATTCGCGGCCCAGGTCGAGCGTGCCCATGGCCTCGACCACGGCCTCTTCGGTGTTGAGCTTCACGGAGCGGGTCTGCGCGATGCCATCCTTGATGCCGAAATCCGCCACGGCGCAGCGCAGCTGCACTTCCTTGTTCTCGCCGAAGAGCTTGGCCACCACGACACTGCCCACGTTGAGTGCCGCCAGGTCGAGCATCTGCTTGCTGAAGCGGCCGTCGCGGATATAGACGCGCGCCTCGCCGTTGCTGGTGCCCAGCATCTTCGCGATCGAGTTGCCCGTGCCGTTCACCGCCATGGCGCCGTCGAGCCGGCCGAAGCTCTTTTCCATCAGCTCGACCTTGGGGAAGAGGGCCGACAGGCGCAGCCCGTCCACGCTGCCGCGCAGCTGGGCCTTGAGCGGGCCATCGCGGCCGTCGAGCACCACGTTGGAGTCGATCTTGCCCTGCGCCACGCCGAAGCGCAGGGGCGAGAGCGTGAGCTGCGCGTTGTCCATGCGGGCATGCACGTCCAGGTTCTCGATGGGCAGGCTTTCGTCGCGCACGATGCGCTCGCCCTTGAACGTGAGATCCAGGTCCATGGCGTTCCACCGGTCGGTGGCAAACGAGGCGTCGGGCAGCACCTTGCCCGCGCGCTTCGACGTGCCTTTCTCCTGCGGACGCTCGCCGGAGGGCGCCCCGACCACGGGCCCCAGGTCGGCCAGGCGCAGTTGCCGCGACGCCATCTCGCCCTTGAGGCGCGGGCGCGGCTGGCCGGAGGTATAGGTGAGCTGGCCGCGCAGGTCGCTCTGGCCCACCGTGCCGGTGAAGTCGCGGTAATCCCACACCGCGCGGCCGGGCTCCAGGCTGCCGACCAGGTGGCCCTTGGTGCGGAAGGGCGGCGTGTTCGGCAGCACGATGCCGGTGAGCGGATACAGGTCGGCCATGCTCTCGGCCTGCAGCAGCACCTGCAGGTCCATGCCGGCGAGCGCCAGCGGATTGGCCAGCGTGCCCTCCACCTCGGCCCGCACCGTGCCGGCCCGTGCCTTGAACTGCAGGGGGTACTGCACGTCCTGCTGCCGCAGCGACAGTGCATTGCCCGCCTGGCCGCTGCCTTCGATGCGCGCCTTGGCATAGCGCCCGCGCACGTCGAAGCGCACTCCATAGGGGCCGGGCCGGCTCTGGGTCGCCAGGTGCGCGACGAAGGCCAGGTCCTTCTGCGCATCCGACAGCGCCAGCCGGCCATCGTTGACCACCAGCCGGGCCACGTTCACCGTCCAGGGGTTGGGGCTGGCGCTGCCGTCGGGAGCAGGGCGGTCGAACGTCCAGTTGTTGCTGCCGTCGGCACGGCGGGCCAGCGCCACGTCGGGCGTCTGGATGGACAGCGTACCGATGGACACGTGCCGCACCAGCAGCGGCAGCAGCTTGAGAGAGGCCGTGGCACGGCCCACCGTGGCCATGGATGGAGGCACGGGCCCGGACCCGGCGGCCCGGGTGGCCTCGGGAGCGCTGGCTGCCGACGCCGGCGCCGATGCAGGCGCAGAAGCCGCGGCGGCGCGGCGTTCCACCACCCGGGCGTCGGCATTGTCCGCATCCATGCCCACTGCGCCGTAGCGCCCGAAGTCCGCACGGTTGCCCAGCACCATGCGATCGGCCTGCACGGTGAGGCCGGGCACCCAGCGTCGCCAGCCGGTTTCCATGTCCGCCGGCTGCGGCCAGTGCCAGCGGGCCGTGAGGTCGCCCTCGATCGCGAAATGCCGCCCGGTCGCTGCGCTCACGCGTTCGTTGATCCAGGGGCGGGCGCGGTTCCAGTCGAAGGTCAGCAGGATCGCGAGGGCGATCAGCGCCAGGGCGACCAGGGCGGCCAGCAGGCCCAGCAGCCAGTTCAGGGCGCGCCCGCGCTGCCGGCGTGCCGCACGGAAACGGTGGGAGGGGAGCGGAATGGAAGGGCGCATGGGATGGAGACGGAGCGTGGATAGGAAAGGCGCAAGCCTGCGTCCGATCCTAGTGTGCGCCGGGCCGCCCCGGCGACGGCAGGCATCCCATGTGCCACGGGCCCTTGTCCTACACGGAGGCGGCAGAAGGCGGGCCGTGCCTAGAATGCGCGCCCATGCACAACTCCCACGATCCACGCGTCCTGCCGGTGCGCGAGGGCGTCAGCCCCAGTTGCGTGGTCACGCCCAGCCAGGGCGGCGGCCTGCTGATCGACTTCCTGGCCGAGCGGCTGCCCGTGGTCGGCCGGGCGGAATGGCTGCTGCGCATGGAGCGCGGCGAAGTGGTGGACGAGCACGCGAGCCCGGTCACCGCAGGCCGCCCGTTCGTTCCGGGCCTGCGCATCTATTACTACCGGGAGCTGCCGAGCGAGGCGGTCATCCCCTTCGAGGAAGCGGTGCTCTACCAGGACGAGCACCTGGTGGTGGCCGACAAGCCGCACTTTCTGCCCGTGGTACCCACCGGGCGCTACCTTCAGCACACGCTGCTGGTGCGGCTCAAGCGCCGCCTGGGCCTGGACGAGCTGTCGCCCGTGCACCGGATCGACCGCGACACGGCGGGGCTGGTGCTGTTTTCGGTGCAGCGCACCACGCGGGGCCGCTACCAGGCGCTGTTCCGCGACCGGGCGGTGGACAAGACCTACGAGGCCGTCGCGCCCTGGCGGGCCGACGTGGCCTTCCCCCGGGAGCGGGCCAGCCGGATCGAGGAAAGCCCGCAGTTCTTCCGCATGCACGAGGTACCGGGCGAGGCCAACAGTCTCACCCGCATGGAGGTGCTGGACGTGGACGGCGCCTGGGCCCGCTACCGCCTGTCCCCGGTGACGGGGCGGCGCCACCAGCTACGGGTCCACATGGCGGCCCTGGGCCTGCCGCTGCGGGGCGACGCCTTCTATCCGGAAGTGAACGATCCGCCGGAGGGCGATTTCTCGCGGCCGCTGCAACTGCTGGCGCGGGCGATCGCCTTCACCGATCCGGTCACGGGCCGGGAGCGCCGGTTCGAAAGCGGCCGGCAACTGGACTGGCCGATCCGCACGGAATGAAAAAGGGCCACTGCGGCGTGCTCAATGCGCGTGGCGGTGGTGGATGTCCGGGTAGTGAGGATGCCGGTGCGTCATCGCCTCGTGGCGGTGGGCATGGACATGGGGCTCGGTCCCGTCCCATTCCGGACCGTGGTCGTGCCGGTGGTGTTCATCGTGCACGTGCCCGTGCGCATGCTCCAGGGCCTCGTGCGTGTGCTCATGCTCGTGCCGTTCTCCGAGGTGCAGCCAGACGCCGGCAGCCATGAGCAGGGCCGCGGGCCAGAAGAGCGCGGGAGGGACTTCCGGCCACAGGGCCAGCGACAGGAGCACTCCGAAGAAAGGCCCGGTCGAGAAATAGGCGCCGGTCCGCGCGGTACCGAGGGTCCTCAGGGCGACCACGAACAGGGTGAGGCTGAGCCCGTAGCCGAGCAGGCCGACGGCCAGGCAGGCGGCCACGGACGCCCACGACGGCCATTGCGCTCCCAGGGTCAGTGCCAGAGCCGTATTGCAGGCCCCGGCGAACAGTCCCTTGGAGCAGGCGATCGCCATGGCATCGCCCGAGGACACCTGCCGGGTCAGGTTGTTATCCACGCCCCAGCACAGGCATGCAGCCACGATGAGAAGGGCATGGAGCAGCGACGAGGAGCCTCCCGGCGCCCAAGACAGCAGCACGCCGCCCAGCACCATCGCGGCCATTCCCAGCACGACCCGGCGCTCGGCGTTCTCCCGGAAGACGATCCATGCCAGCAGGGCGGTGAACACGCCTTCGAGGTTGAGCAGGAGCGAGGCCGCAGTGCCCGAGGTGCCGGCCAGTCCTCCCATGAGCAATGCCGGGCCCAGCATTCCGCCGAAGACAACGGCGCCGGCCAGCCAGGGCAGATCCCCGCGGGCGATTCCCGCCGTATCGCCCGGAGCATGGCGGGCCTGCCGGCCCATGGTCCGCCGCGCCAGGAGCAGCGCACCCAGCCCCAGTCCACTGCCGAGGTAGAGCAGTCCGGCCAAGAGCAGGGGCGGTACATCGCCGGCCAGCAGCTTCGCGAACGGCGTGCTGGCTCCGAACAGCACGGCGGCGGCCAGGGCGGGCGAGGCGGCGCGCAGGGACATGGCCGGGGTTCCGGATCGCGGTGCCTCAGGACTTCGGCCCGGCAGCCGCGGGCAGCGTGCGCCGCAGCGCCTCGAAGAAAAGTTCCGACTGCAGCCGCTCGCCCAGCGTCTGCCGCGCCACCTCGGCGGCCAGCGACGGCGCGACCGGGCGCAGCGGACTGCGCGTGGAGCGGGCGAGCACCTCGGCCTGGCAGGCCCGCTCCAGGTAATAGAGGTCGTCGTAGGCATGGTCGATGCGCGCGCCGCACACCACCACGCCGTGGTTGCCGAGGAAGCCGACGTCGCAGCCACCCATGGCCGCCGCGATGCGCCGGCCCTCGGACGCATCCAGGGCCAGCCCGTTGTACTGCCGGTCGATCGCCACGCGGCCATGGAAGCGCATCGCGTTCTGCGACAGCGCGGTGTCCAGGCCCCCGCAGCCGGTCAGCGTCAGGGCCGTGGCGAAGGGCATGTGCGTGTGCAGCACGCAGGCATGCCGGCCCACCTGGTGCAGGGCCGCGTGGATGAACATCGCCGTCGGTTCGACCGCATGCCTTCCGGCAAGGACCGCGCCCTGCGCGTCCACGAGCACGATGTCGTCCTCGAACACCTCGCTCCACATCAGGCCCCGGGGGTTGAGCAGGAAGCGGCCGGAGCCGTCGGGCAGTTCCACGCTGAAGTGGTTGCAGACGCCTTCACCCAGGCCATGGTGGGCAGCGGCGCGCAGGGCCAGCGCGAGATCCTGGCGAAGCCGGAGCACGCCGGGAGAGTGGAAATCGGATGCGGTCATGGAGGTCATGGGCGGCGGCATTCGGCCAGGCGCCGGGGTGGACGGGCGCGGGATGGGACGGGCCGCCAATTTAACCGCGTTGCTGCGGAGTCGTGCACAGTCGCGCCCGGCCAACAATTTTGACTATCGGGATAATTAAATCTATTGAAAATCTGTTTGACCGTCGGAGACATTTGCTAACATCGACGCATCGAGGGTCAGACGACGCAGATCGGTCCCGCCCGGGGGCGCACAACGCGCCTTGCTCCAGTTTCCTGCCTGTGCGGGCGCCGCCGCGAAAGCCGCGGAACGGCCCGTGCCGGCATTTCTGCTGACACCTCGAATGCACGTCCTGTCGATTTTCGGTACCCGGCCCGAGGCCATCAAGATGGCGCCCCTGGTGGCTGCGCTGCGCCAGGAGGCCCGGCTGCAGAACACCGTGTGCGTCACGGGGCAGCACCGGGAAATGCTGGCCCAGGTCATGTCGCTGTTCGGGCTGCAGGCAGACCACGACCTCGACGTGATGCGCCCGGACCAGAGCCTCAACGGGCTGTTCGCCCGGCTCGTGGGCAGCGTGGACGACGTGCTCGCCTCGGTGCGTCCGGATTGCGTGCTGGTCCATGGCGATACCACCACTGCGGCGGCCTGTGCCATGGCGGCGTTCCACCGCCGCATACCGATCGGCCACGTGGAAGCGGGGCTGCGCAGCGGCGACCTGCAGTCGCCCTTCCCGGAGGAGATGAACCGGCGTGTGGTGGATTCCATGGCCACCTGGCTGTTCGCTCCGACGCCCGCCGCCCGCGATGCGCTGTTGCGCGAACAGGTGCCGGGCCGCGCATGGGTCACCGGCAACACGGTGATCGATGCGCTGGCCGCCACCGTCGCGCGCTTCGATGCCGACCCCGGCATCGAAGCCGCGGTGGCCGGCCGCTACGGATGGATCGACGCGGGCCGCAGGCTGGTGCTGGTCACCGGGCACCGCCGGGAGAACTTCGGCAGCGGATTCCGCAGCATCTGCGCCGCGCTGGCGGAGCTCGCGGGCCGCAGCGACGTGCAGATCGTCTATCCCGTGCACCTGAACCCGAATGTCCGCGACGTGGTGACGGAGACGCTCTCGGGACTGCCCTCCGTCCACCTGATCCCTCCGCTCGACTACCTGGATTTCGTCTGGTTCATGCGCCGCGCCCACCTGATCCTGACGGATTCGGGCGGTGTGCAGGAAGAGGCGCCCTACCTGGGCAAGCCCGTGCTGGTGATGCGCGACGTCACCGAGCGTCCCGAAGCCGTGGCCGCCGGCACGGTGCGCCTGGTGGGCACCTCGCGCGAGCGCATCCTCCAGGAAGCCAACCGGCTGCTGGACGACGCTGCGTTCCACGCGGGATTCGGCTGGCGCGGCAATCCCTACGGCGACGGGCAGGCATGCCGCCGCATCGTCGATGCGCTGTGCGGACGCCCCTTCGACGAGTTCGCACCCTGAGCCGGCCCCCGGCCCCCTTCCTTTCCCACTTTCCCGTGTCATTCCGGAGCATTCCCATGGTTCCCAGCCCCCTGCGCCTGCCACGCGCTTCCAGACTGATCTGCATGATGGGTCTGAGTGTCCCGCTCCTCGCGATGGCGAGCCCCGCGGGCGACGCGCTGCAGCGCCTGCAGGGCGATACCTGGGTCACGCGCAGCTTCGCGCTGTCCGACCTGGGCTTCACCGATGCGGTGCTGCTCAACGGCTTCGATGCGAAGCAGGAGTTTTTCCTGCCCGTGCCGCGCACGCTGCCCCTCGCGGAGGCGAGCATCGACTTCAGCGGCCGCTACTACAAGGCGGAAGAGGGCCGCACGTCGATGCTGCTGTCCGTCAACGGCCGGCCCGTGTTCTCGCGGCGCATCGAATCGCCCGAGGGCGATGCCAGCCAGACGCTCAAGGTGGACACCAGCGTGCGCACCAACGGTTTCCTGCGCCTGGGGGTGAACTGGCTCAACAACGTAGCGCACCGCATCTGCGAGGTGGAGCGGGCCACGGGCAATGTGCTGTCGGTCGCGGCCGAGACGCGCTTCAACTACCGCTTCAGCAGCGGTTCGCTCACCAGCCTGGCGGATGCCTGGGTGACGCTGCCCGCGCGACCCACGCTGCTGGTGGCCTCGCGCAATCTTTCCAAGGCGTCGTACGACACCGCGTGGCGCATCGGCGCGGCACTGGAGCAGGCCAATCGCCGCGTGGTGGTGAAGGCCTTCCCCGTGCCGGGCGACACGGTGGATACCACCGGCTGGCAGGTGCCCTCCGGCCTGGCCTCCCTGCCCGCGTTCGCGGGACTGGCCACCGGCAATGCCCGCTACGTGCTCAAGGACGATGCGGAGATCGGTGCCCTGGTCGTGCTGGGCGCGGTGTCCGCCACCGGCGACATCGCGGTGGCCGATGGCGCGCTGCAGCAGCAGATCGGCAGGGCGCTGGACGCGCTGGGCGCGCAACTGGCGGGCGACGCCGATGGCGCGCGCGCCTTCACCGCCTGGCGCAACCTGCAGACTGTGGCGGCCCCCGGCGGGCTGGCCTCCCACCAGATCCGTCTGGCGACGCTGGGCGCGCGCCCGGTGATCGCCGTGGCGGAAGACGCGGGCGCGCAGGCGGCCGGCGTTTTCGCGGAGGTGTGGCGCAACATCCTGGTGACGCGCCAGGCCACGGTGGTCCGTGCGGACGCTCCTGACGCGGAGGACCGCACGGTCATCCGCCTCGCGGGCTTCGGCAGCGACGCCAGCTTCGACGTCGTGTCCCGCGGGGACTGGACGGCCTCGCTGCCGCTCGCGGCCGTCGCCGTGAACGGACGCATGCCGTCCGACCTGGTGATCGACATCGCCGCGGCGCCCGGGGCCTCGTCCACGCGGCCGGTGGCCTCGGTATTCTGGAACAACGTGCTGCTCTCGGCCAAGCGCCTGGAGGCCGACGGCCGGCCCGAGCGGCTCGATGCGCGCGTGCCGGGCTATGCCCTGGGCCTGAGCAACGTGGTGCGCGTGTCCGTGCAGCGCCAGCCGTATTCCAACGATTGCAACGAGACCCCGCAGGGTTTCCCGGTCAACGTGCTGCCCACGAGCTATGTGCGCGCCGGCGACTCCGAGCCCGATGGCACCTTCGTCGGCCTGCTGCCCCTGATGTCGGGCACGCCGGTGGTCGCCGTGCCGGCCTCGTACCTGGCGGATGCTCCGCAGTCCCTGGCACGCCTCATCCGCATCGCCGTCGCGGCGGGTGTGACGCCGGTGCGCGCGGAGTTCGCGGTGGTGGAACAGGGCAAGCCCTTCGCGCCCGGCCGGCCCTTCCTCGCGCTGCAGGTGCCGGTGCAGGGAACGGAGCCCAAAGTGCAGATCCAGGACGCGCACCTGCGCATCAACGGGCGCAACGCACCCTGGCTGGACGTGGACGGACTAGCCCGCCTCTCCGCGGTGGAGGTCAGCCGCTCGAACGGGCAGCATGGCCTGGTCTGGCAGCCGCTGGGCGAGCAGACGGCGGCGGTGCAAAAGGCCTTCGTGCTCAATCGCGGCGACATCGCGCTCATCGGTGCGGACGGCCCGGTGAGCTGGGTGGACAGCAGCAACCCGTCGGCCAGCCTGCCGCCGGGCGCGGGGGAGAGCGCCTTCTACGAATGGCGCCGCTACCTGTCGTGGGGCGTGCCGCTGCTGAGCATCCTGTTGCTGGTGGTGCTGCTGGTGCTCGTGGCCGCCTACCGTGCACGCCGCCGCGCGGAGCAGCGCAGGTCGTCCTGAGGCCGCCTGCTGAACGGACCGAGCCGGCATGTCGCTGTACTGGCCTTATTTCTTCGCGGATTACTACCGCTGCCTGGAGATCCTCACGGCAGTGGTGAGCGTGGTCATCCTGCTGTCGAGCATCGATGACCTGTTCATCGACGTGTGGTACTGGACGCGGCAGGCCTACCGCAGCGTGATGGTGCGGCGCCGGTACAAGCGCCTCACCGCGCAGGAGCTGCGCGACCGGCCCGAGCAGCCGATGGCCATCATGGTGCCCGCCTGGCTGGAGTACGACGTGATCGCGCCCATGCTGAGCAACATGGTGTCCACGCTGGAATACAAGGACTACACGATCTTCGTCGGCACCTACCGCAACGATGCCCGCACCATCGCGGAAGTGGAACGCATGCGGCGCCGCTACCGCCAGCTGGTGCGCGTGGAGGTGCCGCACGACGGCCCCACCTGCAAGGCCGACTGCCTGAACTGGATCGTGCAGGCGCTCTTCAGCCATGAAAAGCACATGCCCGCACCTTTCGCGGGCGTCGTGCTGCACGACAGCGAAGACGTGCTCCACCCGCTGGAACTCAAGTATTACAACTACCTGCTGCCGCGCATGGACTTCATCCAGCTGCCGGTTACCTCCCTGGAACGCAGCTGGTTCGAAATCGTCGCCGGCACCTACATGGACGAATTCGCGGAGTGGCACAGCAAGGACCTCGTGGTGCGCGAAAGCATGTCTAGCATGGTGCCGTCCGCCGGGGTGGGCACGTGCTTCTCGCACCGGGCGCTGCACGAGCTGTCGCGCACCATGGACAACCAGCCCTTCAACGTGGACAGCCTGACCGAGGACTACGACATCGGCACGCGCCTGAGCCGCATGGGCATGAAGCAGATCTTCGGCAAGTTCAACGTCGATTACGTCACGCGCCGCGTGGCCTTCTTCGGCCTCGGGCGCGAGAAGACCGGCACGATCCAGATGCCCCTGGGCGTGCGCGAATTCTTCCCGGACACCTTCCGCACCGCCTACCGGCAGAAGGCGCGCTGGACGCTGGGCATCGGCCTGCAGGGCTGGGAGCAGGTGGGCTGGAGCGGATCGCTGGCGACCAAGTACCTGCTGTTCCGCGACCGCAAGGGACTGGTCACGTCCTTCATGGCCATGCTCGGCTACCTGCTGATGTTCAATTTCCTGCTGTTCTTCATCGCCGACGCGCTGGGCTGGTGGACGGTCTATTACCCCTCGGTGTTCTCGCCCGGCGGATGGCTCATGACGGTGATGGGCCTCAACGCCTTCGCCCTGATGCTGCGGGTGGTGCAGCGCGCCTATTTCGTGACCAGCATGTACGGCTGGGAGCACGGGCTGCTGTCGGTGCCGCGCATGATCGTGGGCAACTGCATCAACGCCATGGCGGCGGCGCGGGCGTGGAAGCTCTTCTTGTCCAACAAGCTGTTCGGGACCCGGCTGGTCTGGGACAAGACCATGCACGACTTCCCCTCGGCGGACCAACTGGTGCAGCGCCGCCGGCGCCTGGGCGAGGTGCTGTTGTCCTGGCGCGCGATCGACGAGGCGCATCTCGACCAGGCTCTGCAATTGCAGAGCGCCTCCGGCCGGCCGCTGGGCACCATCCTGCTGGAGAACGGCTGGCTCGACGAGGGCACGCTGGAAGAGGCGATTTCCTTCCAGCGCGAAGAGTCGGCCCATGCCGCAGAGTTTTCCCACGCTTCCCCGCAGGCCCGAACCGCATGAACCGACTGAGCCACCGCACCATCCTGGCGGTTTCCCTGGCCGCCCTGTGGCCCGTCGCGCCCGCCATGGCCACGGCCGGCCTGCAGCATGCCGCGAAGATGGGCGAGGGCCAGGACGATCCGCCGCTGCGGCTTGCCATGAGCTACAGCCTCAGCCTGCCGCGCCCGTCCCGCCTGCCCGACCTGCCGCAGGAACCGGTGGTCCACGCCGCCCACACGCTGCTGGATCCGCGCGACGCCATGGCGCGGCGCATGCGGATGGAACTGGCGCTGCACGGCGATCCGGGCGCCGGACGCGGGCCGTCGGACCGCGAGGCGGATGCCGATGTTCCGCGCCCCGGCAAGGCCGACATCGTCGTGGACATGCCGCCGCCGATGCCGTGGTGGCCGGCCCGACTCTATGCCGTGTCGAACCGGCCGCCGCCGGTTTTCCTGCCTGCCGAGCCTGTGGAGCCCGCCCGGCGTGCGCAGGGAAGGGCCGAGCGCTCGCCCACGACGCGCGCCGATGCAGGTTCCCCGGCAGGGGCTCGCCCCGTGCTGCGCAAGCGCAAGGCCGCGCGCGGACCGGTGCTGCGCGGCCGGGCCTGGCGCCTGGCCAACGAAGGCTACCGGGCCTATGCACGCGGCCGCTACGAGCGCGCCCTGCAGCGTGCCGACGCGGCGCTGCAATTGCGTCCGGACGTCGCGCGGCTGCAGTTGCTGCGCGTCTATGCGCTGCAGAAACTGGGCCGCAACGAGGATGCGCTGCGCGCCGCGGAGCAGGCGGTGGCGCGGGGGGCCTCCAGTCCCGAACTGGAGGCGGCGGTGGCCATCCTGCGGCCCCAGCCTGCGGTGCAAGGTGTGGTCACCACGGAAGCGTACCGGCGCGGTTTTCCCGTCGCCACGCAGGCCTACGAGCAGTACAATCGGGGCGACTACGCCCAGGCGGCGCGCACGGCCGAGGAGGCGGTGCGGCTGGACCCCAGCCAGGGTCCCTGGGTGCTGCTGTGGCTGGATGCGCTGCAGGACGGGCAGCGCTATGAGGACGCCATCCGCGCGGGAGCCGAAGCCATGGCGCTGGGCGCGCCGAACCGCAACGACATCGAGGCCCGAGTGCGGCTCGCCCGGCAGGCCATCGCCAACCAGCACGCGCAGAAGGCTTACGACGCCATTGCCCGGAACAAGCCGCTCGAGGGCGTGGCGGATGCCCGGGAGGCCGTGCGGCTGGCCCCGGACGTGCCCAGCCACCAGATGCTGCTCATCGGCATTCTGCAGAGCACCCAGGACATCGCAGGGGCCGAGCAGGCCGCCACGGCGGCACTGCAGGTGGACGAGGAGAACACCGCCGTGCAGTTGCTGCGCGCCTACCTGCGCCAGCAACTGGGGCGCTCCGATGCAGCCGAGGAAGACATCCAGGCGGTGCTCGGGCACGACTGGATCGACGATGCGCAGCGCCGCGATACGCGGCTGATCGGCGCAGACCTTGCCCTGGCCGCGGGGCGGCCCACGCAGGCGCTCGCGCTGCTCGACCCGCTGCCCGCGGACGATGCGCAGGCGGCCGCCCGGCGCGCACGTGCCGCGGAGGCCACGCGCTGGGGCCGGTCGGCCGTGCCGGGCGACGCCACGGCCTATGCGCCGCTGCAGATGTGCCGCGAAACGCCTTACGGCACCACCTGCGAACTGCAGCCCTGGGACGCGCCGGGCACGGACAACCCCGCCGCGCGTGCCTACGCGGCCTACGGGCAGAAGCGCTATGCGGATGCCATCGTGCTCGCGCGCAAGGCCGTGGCGGAACAGCCCGCCAACGCGGCCAACCAGAACCTGCTGACCATCGCGCTGGCCGCGGGCGACCGCGCAGAGCGCCAGGAGGCGCTGCAGCGCCTGGACGCAGCCCTGCAGGCCACCCCGGCGGACGCCACGCTGCTGCGGCAGCGCGCCTACCTGTACCTTGCCGAAGACCGGCCGCAACTGGCGCTGCAGGATTTCGTGGCCGCGCGCAGCACCGGCGAGGCCCCGGCCACCAACGTGCTGGACGAAGCCTATGCCACCGCGGCCACGGGCAACCGCCCCGCGGCCGCCGCCATGCTGCGGCAGGCCATCGACGACGCGGATGCCGGCAAGCTGCCGCTGGATGCCCAGCAGCGGTTCGACACCCGCAGCGCCGTCGGCAACTTCTCGCGCGAGTGGGGCGTGAACGCTTCGGTGGGCTACCGCGGCGCCCGTTCGGCATCCAATGCCCTGGTCGGGCAGCCGGTGTCAGTGCCCGGCGATTCGGTCTTCTCCACCGCCGAGGTGTACTGGAGGCCGCCGCAGTTCCTCAATTCGAGCAACACCACCTTCGATGTCTATGGCCGGGTGTCGAATACGCTGCGCAGCGGCACGGACGTGACCGGGGCCCAGGTGGTGAGCAATCCCTGCGGCGGCACGATCGATGTCGCCGAGACCCGCACCCGCGGCGTGTCGGGCCTGCCGTCCACCACCGGCGCGATCGGCGCGCGGCTGACTCCGTCGGCGTCTGCCAACCTGACCTTCGGCATCGAGCGGCAGTTCCTGCTGGGCAGCGCGTCCCGCAGCGGAGCGCTCAACCCCGCGGCGGACGACGTGCGCTGCCAGCTGAACAACCAGGCCAGCGCCGTCAACTACCAGTCCAGCCGGGGCACCGGCGGCTGGCAGGCCTACATGCTCTACGGCTTCTACGACGGCACGGGCCTGCGCCTGGATGCGAGCGACTGGTTCACGATGGAAGGCTACCTGCAGGCCGGCTACACCCTGCTGGACACGCCCGTGCGCTACGCCGTGCGCAACACCTCGGGCGATGTCCTGTCCACCGGCGAGGGCCGCCTGAAGCGGGGGCAGGGCTTCGTCGCCGGGGAGGTGCGCGCCGGCCGCAGCTTCCTCACGCCCTACAGCGACCGCCTGGTCATCTTCCCGCACCTCAGCGTGGCCGCGGACTGGTATTCCAACCGCAACCGCGCCTCCGGTGTTCCCGTGGCGGGCTTCGGCTCCTTCGACCTGGCAGGCAATGGCCGCTCCTGGTCGGTGTCGGCCGGCCCCGGCGTGAACTTCCGCTACTGGCTCGCGGGCGACCGCTATACCGCCCAGCGCTCGCACATCGACTGGAGCCTGCAGTACCGCGCCAACCTCGGCGGCGGCGACGCGAGCCGCGCGCGCGGCGTGTTCATGAACCTGTCCTATTCCTACTGAGACTTTCTCCATGACGACGATTCCGTCCGCTTTCCCGTTGCGTGCCATGGGCCACTCCCTGCGCCGGCGCTCCCTGCTGGCCTGGCCGCTGGCGCTCGCGCTGCCCGTCGCAGCCCAGCAGCAGACGGCGACGCTGGCCGTGACGGGCAAGGACAACTATCTTTTCGCAGGCTGGGGCAATGCGGCCACGCCGGACTGGGCCGGCATCGATGCCACGGTCGCCCGCGTGGCCGACGTGCGGCGCAGGCTGGCGGCGAAAGGCATCCTGCTGGTGGCGCCCGTGCTTCCCGACAAGATGGTGATCTACGAGGACAAGCTGCCCGACGGCATGGCCCTCGTGCCCGAAATGCGCACCCGCTATGCACGCATCGTCGAGAAAATGCGCGCCGCGGACATCCCCACCTTCGACGATGAAACGCCCCTGCGCGCGTTGCGTACGGCAGGGCAGCCCGTCTACTACCGCACGGACCAGCACTGGGCCCAGCCCGCGGCGGACGCCACGGCCCAGGCCACCGCCGACCTGATCCGCAGCCTGGTGCCGAAGCTGGCCGGCGATCCGGGCACGGGGTTGCCCCTGGGCAGCCTGTCCAACGAGCGCCGCTACGGCGACCTGGCGGACCGCTTCCTCTCGCCGGAGCAGCGCAAGGCCGTCGGGCGGGAGACCTTCACCGTGCGCCGCGCGGTGGAAGCCGACAGCCTGCTGGCCGACATCCCCGCGCCCGTGCACGTGACGGGCAACAGCATGGTGCAGCCGTACTTCGGCTTCGCCCAGAAACTCTCGAACCTGCTCGACCGGCGTGTCTCGGTGAACTGGAAGCCGGGCGACGTGGGCTTCTGGTCCGTCTTGATGGAGTACCTGGAATCGGAAGGCTTCCGCAAGCAGCCGCCGCAGGTGCTCGTCTGGCAGCTGTTCGAGCCCAACTTCCACCTGGGGCCCGATGCCCGTGGCCTCTGGGACGGCCCGGCGCTCATCAGCGATGCGGACTGGAACCGCAGGCTCCAGGCCGCGCTGGGCGGCTGAGCCATGGAAGCACCCAAGACCCCGCCGGACGGCGACCGCTGGGCCGGCCACCGGTGGTTCGCCATCGCGGTGGCCCTGGTGCTGGCCGCGGGCTGTGCCTGGAGCGCGGCGCGCCTGGCCCGCATGCAGATCGATCCTGCCGAATGGCAGCCGGACCACTGGGTGGACGGCCAGGCCGGCAACCAGCTCAACCGGGCACTGGGCACGCTGCCGGGCCAGGGCCGCATCGACCTGTGGAGCGCGGCGTTGCGCTACCGGCTCCTGGGCGACCTGGGGCCGCAGGTGCGGGAAGGCTGCCCGGGCTGGCTGTTCTACCGCGACGGCCTGCAGCCGCAGCCCGGCCAGGGCGATGCCTTCTCGCAACGCCTGAAGCTCATGCGCCACTGGACGGCCCGGCTCGGCCAAGCGGGCATCCGCACCGTGGTCGCCGTCGTGCCCGACAAGTCGCGCATCGAATCCGCGCACCTGTGCGGCCTGGAGGTGTCCCGGCCCCTGCAGGCCCGGCTGGATGCCTGGCAGCAGGCGCTGGCTGCCGGCGGCGTTCCCTTCGCGGACCTGCGCCCGGCGCTGTCCAGCCTGCCCCAGGCCTTCTACCGCACGGACGTCCACATGGCGCCCCGGGGAGCGGAAGCCGCGGCGGCCCGCGCGGCCGAGGTGGCGCTGCCGCTCCTGGGAGGGCCGGGCGGCCAGGTGTTCGAGGCACAGCGGGGCACGGCGCCCGAGCCGCGCATGGGCGACCTCATCGTGCTGGCCGGCCTGGAGCATGCGCCGGACGGCTGGCGCCCGCCCGTGGAGCGTGTCGTGCCCGACCGCGTGCGGCCAGTGCACGCGGTCGGGCTGCTGGACGAAGGCCCGCAGGCCGAGGTGCTGCTGCTGGGCGACTCCAACGGCCTGCGCAGCGATTTCGCGGAGCGCCTGGGCCGGCGGCTGGGGCGGGAGGTGTGGAACCAGAGCCAGGACGGCGGTTATTTCGCGGGCGCGATGCTCTCGGCGCTGGCCCGGCAGGAGCGCTGGCCCGCCGGCGTCCGGCTGGTGGTCTGGCAGTTCTCCGAGCTCTCGCTCTCGCTGCCGCTGAGCGCCGAGGAACGGCGGGCACTGGCCGCGCTGCCCTGACCGAGCCGCCATGCTGTTCAACTCCTACCTGTTCCTCTTCCTCTTCCTGCCCGTGGCGCTGGCGGGCTACTACGCGCTGGGCGCCGTCCGCCTGCGGTGGGCGGCCCTGTGGCTCTGCGTGGTGTCGTTCGTGTTCTACGGCTGGTGGAACCCCCGCTTCGTGGTACTGCTGGCAGCCTCGATCGCCTTCAACTACCTGGTGAGCCTGCTCATCGTGCGCAGCGCACCCCGGCCCCGCATGCAGTGGTGGACGGTGGCCTTCGGCATCGCCTGCAACCTGGCGCTGCTGTTCCATTACAAGTACTTCGCCGCGCTGCTCGGCCTGCTGCGGGAGTGGGGCGTGGGGCAGGGCCCGGTGCAGGACATCCTGCTGCCGCTCGGGATCTCGTTCTTCACCTTCACCCAGATCGGCTACCTCCTGGATTGCAAGGCAGGCATGGTCAAGTCGCCCAGCCTGCTCAACCACACGCTGTTCGTCACCTTCTTCCCGCACCTGATCGCGGGGCCGGTGCTGCACCACAAGGAAATGATGCCGCAGTTCGCCGATGCGCAGAACTACCGCTTCCGGGCGGAGAACCTGTCGATCGGCGGCACGCTGTTCGTGATCGGCCTGGCCAAAAAGGTGCTGCTGGCCGACACCATCGCGCCCTATGCCGATGCGGGGTTCGCCGCGCCCGCGCAACTGGGGTTCTGGGGGGCCTGGGGCACCAGCCTGGCCTATGCCATGCAGCTGTACTTCGACTTCTCGGGCTATTCGGACATGGCGCTGGGCCTGGCGAAGATGTTCGGCATCCGCTTTCCGCTGAACTTCAATTCGCCGTTCAAGGCCCCCTGCATCATCGAATACTGGTCGCGCTGGCACATGACGCTCACGCGCTATCTCACCGCCTACCTGTACTACCCCATGGCCATGCAGCTGTCGCGGTGGCGCAGCCGGCGCGGCTTGGCCGTCGGCTCCGCGGGCAGCCGCACGCCCGGCGGCTTCGCCATGATGATCGCCGTGCCCACGCTCTACACCATGGGCCTGGCCGGCATCTGGCACGGCGCGGGCCTGCAGTTCTTCATCTATGGCCTGCTGCACGGCAGCTACCTGTGCGTGAACCACGCCTGGCGCATCGTGGCGGGCGGGCGCATCGCGCCCTCCAGGGCGTGGAGCCGCTGGCTGTGGCGTGCCTTCTGCGTGCTGCTGACCTTCGTGGCCGTGATGGTGGCGCATGCGTTCTTCCGAGCCGCCCATGTGCAGGATGCGCTGGACCTGCTGCGCGGCATGGCCGGCCTGCGGGGCGTGGAGCCGCTGGGCAGCGGGCTGGAGCTGGCGTGGTCCGGTGAACTGCCGTGGCGGGTGCTCGCCGGCCGGCACCTGCAGGCCGTGTACCTGGTGCTGCTGCTGGCGATCGTGTGGCTGGCCCCGAATTCGCACCAGATCCTCGGACACTTCTCTCCCGCGCTCGCGCGCCCGCAGGAAGCCCGGCCGGCATGGATGCGCTGGCGGCCGAACGCCGCATGGCTCGCCGCCATCCTGGCCGTGCTGTTCCTGTGCCTGGCCAACCTGCACCGGGAAACGCGTTTCCTCTACTTCCAGTTCTGACCCACGGACCCGCACATGCCTGCTTCTCCTTTCTTGCTTCGCCGACTGGCCGCCGCCTTGTCCCTCGGCCTCGCCGCGGCGGGGGCGGGCGCCCAGGAAGGCGTGCTGTCGCAGCTCTATGCCGCGCGCCCGCCGGCCGGCGCCGCCTTCGTCCGGGTGGCCAATCCCTTGCCCGGCACGCTGCTGGTGCGCGTGGCCGAGGGAGAGGCCCAGCGCATCGGTGGAGAGACCCCTGCCACCAGCTACGCCATCGTGGGCGGCGGCAAGGCATTCCCGGTGGTGGTGGACGGCCGGCCCGCGGCCAGCCTGGAGGTGCGGCCCGGCAGCTTCAGCACGCTCGTGCTGCACCGCGAGGGCGGCAAATACGCCTTCACACCCATCGACGACACGACGGACACGCAGGATGCCCTGAAGGCGGAACTGCGCTTCTACAACCTCGCGCAAGGCTGCGGCGCGGCTCAGCTGGTGCTGTCGCCCGCGGGTACGCCGGTCTTCCGCGACGTGGCCCCGGACACCTCGGCCGCGCGGCAGGTGAACCCGGTGCAGGCCCAGCTGTCGGCCCGCTGCGGCGATGCGGCGGCCACGGCCGCCCGGGCGCTGCCGCCGCTGCAGGCCGGCGACCATCTCAGCCTCTTCCTGACCGGGCCGGCAGGCCGGCCGGTGCTCGCCATGCAGCCCAGCCGCACGGACAGCGTCAGGCGTTGAGCGCCTGGTAGATCTCCGCCAGCTTCGCGCGGTCGATCTTGTAGTTGACCGACACCGGCAGGCGCGCGCAGGGCAGCAGTTCAGTGGGCAGCATGTAGTGCGGCAGCCGCACGGCCAGCAGGTCCTTCCAGCCCTTCAGTTCCGCCGGCAGGCCGGGTACGCCGTCGCCGGTCTCCACGAAGGCGACGAGGCGCGCCACCGTGCCGTTCGGCCGGCGCAGGGCCACGGCGGCACCGGCGCGCGCGCCCGGCAACGTGGCGAGCGCCGCGTCCACCTCCAGCAACTCCAGCCGGTATCCGTTGAGCTTGATCTGGTCGTCGATACGGCCCTGGCAGAACAGCATGCCGCCGTCCGCCTCAGTGCCCAGGTCGCCCGTGCGGAAGCCGCGCTGGCCATCCCGCACGAACATGCGAGTGGCATTGAGGTCCGGCCGGTTGATGTAGCCCCGCATCACGTGCGGACCCACGATGCAGAGCTCGCCGCCGTCGCTGTACACCAGCGAATCGCGCTTGGCATGTCCGATCGGCATCACCGCATCGGTGGCCAGCAGCGCATCGTCCACGCGCAGCAGCGTGGTGGCCACGGTGGCCTCGGTCGGGCCGTAGGTGTTGAGGATCGGCACGCCGGGAAAGCGCTTGCGCAACTGGCGCGCCAGTGGCACCGGCAGCGGTTCCCCGCAGAACAGGAAGGTGCGCAGCGAGGGCAGGGCGGCCTGGGAGAACGCGGGGTTGATCAGCTGCTGCTGTGCGAACGACGGCGTGGACACCCAGGTCGTCGCCCGGTGGCGCGCGATGAGCGCCGCTACCTCCTGCGACGAGGCCGCGCGCGCCCGGTCCAGCATCAGGATGCTGCCGCCCAGCGCCAGCGTGCCGAACACGTCGTAGAGCGACACGTCGAAGCTGAACACCGTGTGGTTGAGGAAGACCGGCGCCGGACCGAGATCGAAATCCAGCCGCATCCAGTCGATCAGGCCCCGCACTCCCTCGCGCCCGATCTGCACGCCCTTGGGCTGCCCGGTCGTGCCCGAGGTGAACATGATGTAGCCGAGATCCTTCTCCGCCAGCTCCGGGGCCCGGCCGGGGCGCAGCACCTCGAAGCGGCCGGCGGCGGCGTCGAACATCAGGTGGGCGTCGAGCGTGGCGATAATGCTGTGCAGCCGCTCGGCCGGATAGACGGCATCGACCGGCACGAACGGGGCCTTCTGCATCAGCGCGCCGGCCAGGGCCACCATGAATGCGGCCTCCTTGTGGCCGCGGATGACGATGGGCGCACCGGCCTCCAGGCCGAGAGCCCGGGCTTCCCGGCACCAGGCCGCGGCCTCGGCCTGCAGCGCCTTCCAGCTCAGGCTGCGGTCGTGGGCGATCACGGCCAGCGCATCGGGCCGCACGGACGTGTCCCGGAATTCCCCGGAGTCGAAATCAAAATGCATGGCGGGGTGCGGCTGCGTTCAGCAGTGGGCCGCGACGTAGGTGGACAGCGCGCGCAGCGAGCGCAGGTGCTCCTCCACCTCGGTGATCGGCACCGTGCAGCCGAAGCGCCCCTCGATGGCCAGCATGAGATCGACGGCAGCGACCGAGTCGAGCAGGCCGGACTCCAGCAGCAGCGTATCGGGAGCGACTTTCTTGAGCACGGCGGCCTGGATCATGTCCGCCAGCTGGGCTTCGATTTCGGAGGGTGTCATGGTGAGAAAAGGCGGTATCGGTGGACGAAGCAGGGAAAGTAAAGGCGGCGGCGGGCTCAGATATCGCGCCCGAGCGGTACGCCCAGCGCGACCGGGGCGATGTTGCCGAGAATGCGGTCGTCGTTGACCATCACCATCGCGGAATGGGCGTCGCGGACGTGCCGGCTGAGGTAGAACTCGCCGGCATCTTCCATGTACCCCTGGATGCCGCAGATGCGCAGCGCGATGTCGGTGATGCGCACGACCAGTTCGGACGCGCCCACCTTCAACGCGTTGTAGCTCACCAGCCGTTCGTGGGCCGTGGCCCGGGCCGCTGCATCCTCGTACAGCGCCACATTGGCGGCCAGCAGGGCGCGGAACTGCTGCACGAGGCTCTCGCCCTCGGCCAGCCGCAGGTTGGCGACAGGGTTGGGCGGCTGGCCGTTGCGGTTGCGCATGCGCAGGAATGCCTGGGCGCGCGACAGCGCCGACACCGCGATGCCCAGCCAGACAGCGCCCAGCAGGATGTGGGACGTCGGCAACATCGCCTCCGACATCGCCTTGGCAAAGGGCCCGTCGAAGACCTGCTCCGCGCCGCATTCCGCATGGAGGTCGAACCGGTCGGTGCAGGCTCCACGCATGCCCATGGGATTCCAGCGCCCCTGGGGCGTGAGCTGGAACTGCCCGTGCATGACCGCGACCAGCTGCTGGTCGGAAGGAGCTGCGTCTTCCTCGCGCCGCGCGGACACCAGGATCACGTCGGCGGCACGTGCGTAGGAAATGACCGAGCCCTGCTTGTCCAGGTGCACGGCGTCGCCCCGGCGGTCCAGGAAACAGGCGCTGGTGCGGATGGAGCCTCCCGTCGCACCTTCGGTGGTGGCCGACGCGACCAGGTACTGCTCCCGCACCATGCGCCCCAGCAGGTCCTGGTGCCATGCGCTCTCGCCGGCCTGCCGCACCGCCACGGCCGCCTGCGAATGGTGCATCGCGAAGATCAGTCCGGTGGAAGCGCACGACTCCGACAGTTCACGGCAGAGGTTCGCCACCGCGCGCAGGGACCATTCCGGGCCGCCATACCGGCGCGGCACGAGCAGGCCCAGCCACTCCTGGCCGCGCAGGCTGTCCAGCGCCTCCAGGGGCAGGCGCCCTTCCCGGTCCACGGCGTCTGCGTGTGAGGCCGCGACGGCGCAAGGCGAAGGGCTGTCCGGCGCGCCGGGCGCGGCATCTGCGGTGGTGTCTGCGAGGCCCATTGCTTTATCAATTTCTGTGTTCTATCGATTTTCGATAGTTTTTATTGATAAGACAATAGCCTCCCGGCCGACGGTCCCCTTGTTTGCGCCAGCTCAACGGCCCTGTCGCCATTCCTGCCACAGCTGGCGGGCTTCCGGGGTGTCCCCGAGCATCCAGGGATCGATCGCGAAGGCGATGACCCGCTCCGCGCCGTACGTCCGGGCGACGTCCATCTGCGCCCGCACCCGGGCGGCCGTCGCGGCACGAGCGCGGAAGGCATCGCCCGTGCCCGGCTCGGGGGGCAGTTGCTCGAACAGCTCGATGATCAGGTCGAAGGGCACGCCGCGCTGGCGCAGCAGCGCGCGCAGCGGTTCGAGCCCCGCATAGTTGCCCATCCCGGCCACGCCGACCCCGTCCTGCAGCATGGGCCGTAGCGCCACCTTGTCGAGGATGTCCGTCCACAGGGCGGTCAGGGTGCCCGGCGTCTGCAGCTTGCTGAAGAAGGTGGACACCGCCAGCGGCGCATGGCTGCCCGCGCCCGCGGCGATGGCCTGCAGCCAGGGCACGAGCAGCGCCCGGCGTTCGGTGGTGGCCCAGTTGTACTGGTCCAGTTCATAGGGCAGGTACCAGCCGCGGAATCCCTGCCGGCGGGGCCACGGCGCCGCCGCCAGGTACTGCAGGCAGCGCGCCTGCGTGGCCGCGAGGAAGGCCGGCAGTGCGCCAGGATCGCGTGACGCGAGCACGGCCCACCACCGCTCGTCGTAGGGCAGGCCCACGCGGATCCCCATGCCCTCGCGCCCGGCCTCGTCGAACAGCATCGCGATGAGCGCCTCCGGCAGCGCCCAGGGGTGCGCGCCGCCTTCCGTGGCGCTCCACTGCAGCACGATCTCGTCGCAGCCCAGTGCCCGGGTGGCCCTCAGGCGGCGGCGCCATTCCTCGGGCGACAGCGACTCGTAGCTTTTCCAGGGCTGCAGGAACGTACCCTGGAAGCGA
Organism: Paracidovorax oryzae ATCC 19882; assembly: GCF_000687165.1. GTDB lineage: Bacteria > Pseudomonadota > Gammaproteobacteria > Burkholderiales > Burkholderiaceae_C > Paracidovorax > Paracidovorax oryzae. The sequence goes on from NZ_JMKU01000006.1 coordinate 215,913, forward strand.
TCCGGGGACGTGGTGCAGGCGGTGGCGAAGGCAGAGGCCGCGAGCAGCAGCCAGGTGCGCCGTCCGAGCGGCAGCTGGGGGGCGAAAGAGGGCATCCAGGACTCCGGAAGAAGGAGATCCGGCACAGCATATCCTCGCCGGGCCGCATGCATCCGGGCCGCCCCCGGCAAAGCTCAGTTCGCCGTGATGCCGTTCGTCTTCACCACCGTGTCCCAGCGCTTGCGCTCCGCATTCACGAAGTTCTGGAATTCCGCGGAGGAACTGCCCACCGGCGTCAGTCCCAGCGCGTCCAGGCTGCTGCGCACGTCCGGCAATGCCAGGGCCTTCTGCGACAGCTCCTGCAGGCGCGCGATCACCGCCGGCGGCGTGCCCGCGGGCACGAACAGACCGTTCCACTCCATCACCTGGTAGCCCTTGATGCCCGCTTCCTGCACGGTGGGCACCGCGGGCAGTTCCTTCATGCGGGCGGCGGAAGAGACGGCCAGGGCCTTGAGCTTGCCGCTCTTCACGTAGCTGAGGCTGGAAGCCGCGTTCGCGAAGTACACATCGACCTGCCCGCCCATCACGTCCATGATGGCCGGCGCGCCGCCCTTGTAGGGCACGTGCACGGCATCGAACTTCGCGTCGATGCGCAGCAGTTCCACGGCCATCTGCGCGAGGCTGCCCGGTCCGTAGGAGGCGTAGGTCAGCTTGCCGGGCTTCGCGCGCGCCGCGGCCAGGAAGTCCGGCAGCGTGTTGTAGGGCGAGGAGGGCGCCACCACCAGGATGTTGGGCACGCTGATGATCTGCGAGACCGCCACCAGGTCCCTGGCAGGATCGAACGGCAGCTTGCGCAGCGCCGGGTTGATCGCGAACGACGACGCATCGAACAGCACCGTGTAGCCGTCGGGCCGGGCCCGCGCCACGGCCGCGCCGCCGATGGAGCCGCTGGCGCCGGGCTTGTTGTCCACGATCACGCTCTGCCCCGAGACCTCGCCCAGGCCCTTGGCCAGGATGCGCGCGGCATTGTCGGCGCCCCCGCCCGCGGAAAACGGCACCACCAGCGTGATGGGCTGCTCCGGATAGGACGCGGCCCGGACTGCGCCATGGGCCAGGGCGGCGACAGCGGCCGCCAGCCAGATTGCTTGCTTCATCTTCTTCATCTCCTCGGTCCTTTCCTGATGGAAAAAAAATCAGTCGTTGAATCCGTACAGCGCACAGGCATTGGCGACCAGCACCTGCCGGCGCATGGCCGGATCGGGCAGCCAGCGCGCCAGCAGCCGCAGCAGCAGCTCCGGGCCGGGGCGCCGCTCGCCTTCGGTGACATGGGGCCAGTCGCTGCCCCAGACCAATCGCCCGGGCGCCTCGCGCACCCATGCCTGCACCAGCGCCTCGCAATCCGCATAGGCCGCATCCAGTCCCTTCGCGCTGTTCAGGTACGGGCCCGACAGCTTGACCCAGGCCCGGCCGGACTGCACCAGGTCCCGCACCAGCGAAAACGCCGTCTGCGCCTCGTGGCCCGTACCGCCCGCGCGCGCCATGTGGTCGAACACCAGCGGGCAGGGCAGGCCATGCAGCAGGCCGCGCTGCGCCACGATCTGGTCGGCCCGCCAGTGCAGCTGCAGGTGCCAGCCCAGGGCATGGATGCGCGCCGCCAGCGGGCGCAGCATGTCCAGCCCCACTGCGGCGTCGCGGTCGGAATGCAGGGAAAAGCGCAGCCCGCGGATGCCGCCGGCATGCAGCGCCTCCAGTTGCCCGTCGGTGATCTCCGGCCGCACGACGGCCACGCCCCGGGTCCTGTCCGGACCGAGCACGCGGATCGCGTCCAGGGTGGCCTGGTTGTCCACGCCGTGCGCCCGCGGCTGCACCACCACCGCGCGGGTGAACCCCAGGCCCGTGCGCAGGCGCAGGTAGTCCGCGGCAGTGGCCGCCGCCTGCATCGCATGGGGGGCCGCCACGGGAAAGCGCCCGTCGAACACGTGCAGGTGGGCATCGCAGGCCCCGGCCGGCAGTTCCGGCAACTCCGGCAGACCGGGCAGGGCCATCCCCGCGGTCATGGAGTTTCGTCCGGGCGCAGGCCCTGGCGGATCGCATCGGTGTGCTGGCCCAGGGTCGGCGCGGCGAAGGCCTGCGGGCCGGCCGTGCGGCCGAACTCCAACGCGCCGGCGAATCCCCGGTAGCCTCCCAGCACCGGATGGTCGAAGCGGGTGATCATGCCCTCGGCCTCCACCTGCGGATGGCCGAACATGTCCTCTACCGCCCGGGCGGCCGCGCACGGCACTTCCTCGCCGAACAACGCTTCCCATTCGGTCGCGCTGCGCCGCGCCAGCGCCTGGCGCAGCAGGGGCACCAGTTCGTCCCTGTGCTGGGCGCGCTTGCGCACCGTGTCATAGCGCGCATCGGCCGCCAGGGCATCCAGGCCCGTCTTGCGGCACAGCGCGGCCCAGAAATGCTGCGTATTGGCCGAGAGGTAGAGGTAGCCGTCCTTCGTCGGGTGCAGGCCCGTGATGCCGCCCGAGCGCATGTCCCGCCCCACCTCGCGTGGCTCGCCGTCCGCCCACACCAGCCGCGCCGACTGCATGGTGAGCGCGGCCCGCAGCAGCGACACGCCCACGTGCTGGCCGAGGCCGCTGCGCTCGCGCTCGTACAGCGCCGAGGCCACGCCCCCGGCCACCAGCGCCGACGCGTAGTAGTCCACGACCGATCCATAGAGGATCTCCGGCGGCCCGCCGGCCTTGCCCTGCATGGCGCACATGCCCGTCATGGTCTGCAGCACCTGGTCGTAACCCGCCTTGGCCTTGAGCGGCCCGCGGCTGCCATAGCCGGTCACGCTGCAATACACCAGCCGCGGATTGAGCTGCGCCAGCCGCTCGAACCCGATGCCCAGGCGCTCGGGCACGCCCGGGCGGAAGTTGTGCACCAGCACGTCGGCCTCGCGGGCCATGCGCAGGAACACCGCGTGGTCGGCCTCCTGCTTCAGGTCCAGCACCATGCCCCACTTGCTGCGGTTCACCCCCAGGAAGGCCCGGCTCTCCGCCTCCAGCGTCGAAGGGTACTTGCGCAGGTTGTCGCCGTCCGGCGGCTCGATCTTGACGACCTCCGCTCCCTGGTCCGCCAGCAGCGAGCAGCCGTAGGGGCCGGCGATATAGGCGCTCAGGTCGAGCACGCGCACGCCGCTCAGCGGGCCCGGGGGGCCCTGGCGTCCGCCTGGTACGAAACTCATGGAATCCATCCTCCTGGTTCAGCCGGTCAGTCGGCCACGATGTTGCGGGCCTTGGCCAATTGCTTCCAGCGCGCCAGGTCCTCCCGGATCACTGCCCCGAACTGCTGCGGCGACAGCGGTGTGGCGATCGCGCCCTCGCGCAGGAACTGGGCCTGGATGCCGGGTTTGGCCAGCACCTGGTTCACGGCCTGGTTCAGCAGCGCCACGGTGGCAGGCGGCACCCCGGCCGGCGCCAGCAGGCCCCACCACAGCTCGAACTGGTAGCCGGGAATCGCGGTGGACATCGGCACCAGTTCAGGCGCGATCGGGCTGGGCGCCAGACTGGTGATGCCCACGGCCTTGAGCTTGCCGCTGCGCACCATCGGCAGGATCGACGGACCGCTGGAGACCAGCATCTGCGCCTGGTTGCCGATCACGTCCGTCACGGCGGGCCCCTGGCCCTTGTAGGGCACGTGCACGATGTCCATGCCGGGCACCATGGAGCGCATCAGTTCGCCCGCGAAGTGGTTCACGCTGCCCGTGCCCGAGGTCGCGTAGTTGAACTGGCCCGGGTGGGCCGCGATGGTCTTCAGCAGTTCGGCAGGGTTGCTGGCGGGGAACTGGTTGTTCACGGCCACCACCAGCGGCCCCTTGGCCAGCATCGCCACCGGCTGCAGGTCCCTGGCGGGATCGAACGGCAGGCTGGCCTGCATCGCGGCGTTGGTGGTCAGGCTCGACGACACCGCCACCAGCGTGTACCCGTCGGGAGCGGCCTTGGCCACGAACGCGGTGCCGGTGGTGCCGCTGGCCCCGGCCCGGTTGTCCACGATCACCGGCTGCCGCAGCAGATCGCCCATCTCCTTGGCCACCTGCCGGGCGAACAGGTCGTTGGAGCCGCCGGGCGGGTAGGGCACGACCATGGTGATGGGGCGGCTGGGGTAGCTGCCTTGCGCCCAGGCGGGCAGGGCGGTGGCAGCCAGTGCAGCGGCTGCCGCCATCGCGCAGGTGCGCCGCAGCGCACCGCGGCGGGAACTCGTTTCGGCCATGTCGTATGTCTCCTGTGTCGTTATGTCGTATGGCTGGCCTGCAGGTCAGCAGAGCCCTGCGGCGCGTGCGGCTTCCACCGTGCGCTGCGCCCGCAGGACGAAGGGCTTGTCCACCATCTTCCCGTTGACCACGTAGGCGCCGACACCCCGGGCATCGGCGGATTGCGCGGCTTCCAGCACCTGCCGGGCGGCGTCCAGCTCGGCGGCCGAGGGCACGTACACCGCGTTCGCCATGGCGACCTGGCTGGGATGGATGCAGGTCTTGCCCGCGAATCCCAGGCTCCGGGAGAGTTCCGCCTCGGCCTGGAAGCCCGCGGTGTCCTGGATGTCGGCGAACGCTCCGTCGTAGGCCTCGATGCCGGCCTCCGCCGCCGCCATGCGCACGGCGAACATCGCCTGGGCGATCGCCTCGCGGCAGCGGCGGGACACGCCGAAAGGCTCGAACAGGTCGCCCAGCCCCAGTTGCAGCGCCCGCACGCCCGGGTGTGCGCCGGCCAGTTCCGCGGCGGTGCGCAGCGCACGCGGTGTCTCGATATTGAGCAGCAGGCCCGGCGCGCTCTCCATGCCGCGGCTGCGGGCAGCCTCGGCGATGGCCTGGGCGGCCTGCTGCACCGCGGCGGCGCTCGCCGGCTTGGGGAGGTTGACCAGGTGCACGCCGGGGCGGACCGACGCGGCGATGTCGGCCTCGAAATGCGGAGTGTCCATCGCATTGACGCGCACGATCAGGGTCTTGCCGCCGGCATCCGGCGGCAGCGCCTGCAGGAAGTCGCCCAGCAGGGCGCGCGCCTCGTCCTTGCGCGCTTCCGCCACGGCATCCTCCAGGTCGAACGACACACCGTCGGCCGCACTGCGCAGGGCCTTGGGGAACAACTCCGGCCGCGATGCCGGAACGAACAGCTTGCTTCTCATGCGGCCATTGTTGTGCCGCGGAAAGCATGGATAAACACATGCAGTATTTCTTCAGAAGATAGAAAATATTGCTTTATGGAAACCAGCTACCTGCAGAGTTTCATGCTGGTGGTCGAGACCGGCTCCATGGCCGAAGCCGCGCGCCGTCTGAACATCACGGCCGCCGCCGTGGCCCAGCAGATGCACAGCCTGGAGCGTGAATTCCAGGTGCCGCTGCTCGCGCGCGCGGGCCGCACCGTGGCCCCGACCCCCGCAGGCCACCGCCTCGCGCGCAGCGCACCGCTCCTGCTGCGCGAACTGGGCCAGGCCAGGGCGCATGTGAACGACGCCGGCGCCTCCGGCGAACTGGCGATCGGCACCATCAACACCGCCCTGCACAGCCTGCTGCCGGACATCCTGGCGGATTTCTCGCAGCGCCTGCCGCATGTGCGGGTTTTCCTGCAGTCGGGCACCACCCAGCAGCTCTACCAGTCCGTGCAGCAGGGCGGGCTGGACGCCGCCGTGTGCCTGCACCCCAGCTTCGCCCTGGCCAAGACCTTCGGCTGGGCCCTGCTGCGCGAAGAGCCCCTCGTGCTGCTCGCACCGCGCCACCTGGCCCACCAGAACGCGCACGAGTTGCTGCGCACCCAGCCGCTGATCCGCTACGACCGCAGCCTGGGCGGCGGCCAGATGGTGGAGCGCTACCTGCGCGAGGCGGGCATCGCGCCGCAGGAGCGCTTCGAGCTCAGTTCGCTCGTGGCCATCGCCATGATGGTGGACCGGGGCCTTGGCGTGGCCGTCGTGCCGGACACGGCCCTGGACTGGCCGGACGGCCGCAGCGTCGTGCGCCTGCCATTGCCCGGCGCCAGCGAGTCCCGCCGCTTCGGCATGCTGTGGCTGCGCGCCTCGGCGCGGCTGGCGTTCGTGCAGGAACTGGTGGCCTGCGCACGGCGGGTGGTGGAGGGGCGAGGGGGGACGCGGGCTGCTGTGCGGGTGCCTCCCACCAGGACATCACCTGCAGGCGATGGTTTTTAGCGCCGCTGCGTTAGCGCGGCTGCGAAGAGGTCTCCCAGATGTCCGGCGTGGTCGCGACCAGCCCGCGCAGGTCGCGCCAGGCGGCGGCCGGCGCAGGGAGCGTTTTCTGGTCATTGACCGCCGCCACCGCGAAGGCGACCATCCGATCGCGTATGCGATCGCTTTCCGCCTTCGGCCAGATCGACAACTGGTGCGGCCCGCGGACCACTGCGATGTCCCTCAGTCCGCGGATCCGGTCGTAGGCTGCCACGGTGCCTTCCAGCGATTCCGCCCGGTCCCAGAGGCCCTTGGCGAAAAATGCCGCCGGCCACCGGTCCATGTGCGCCAGTACGGCCGAGTTCGGGTAGAACTGCACATGGTTTTCCGCAGCCATCCCGGCCAGGAACAGGTTGCGGTCGGCCAGGTCCGGCGCATCGGGCAGATATGCCGCGCCGGCAGTAAAGGGTGAATACAGCAAGGTCCCTTTGATATTGTCGAAATGCTTGGCCGGGCTGCAAACGACGGTCGGCATGTCATAGCTGCAGCCGCCGGCATAATTCTTGGTCATGGCCCATCCGGTGGTCATCGAACCCCGGGAATATCCAAGCAGCAACAGCGGAATCTCGCGGGCTTTCATGCCTGCCATCAGCCGGCCACGCGCCGCGGCGCCTTCCAGTTCTTCACCACCAGCGGTCAGCAGGCGCATGCCGGCCCCGTGTTCCATCTGCTCCAGCACCCTGAAGATATCCTCGCTCTGCTCCAGCGTGTTGGTGTCGCTGAAGCCGCCCGATAATCCTTCACCGCGCCGGTCGTAAGCCAGCACATCGAAACCGGCACGATTCAGCGCATCGAGATGCTCTCTCCAGGTCCTCATGCCGAAACCTTCAGTCGTGGCATTGGGAAAACGCTGAAAACGCGCACGCCGCGTCACCGGATCGACGGTGACGGCGACATCCCCCGGATCCTGGATGGCAGTGATCTGGTCACCGCCCCCGGCACTTGCAATCACCAGCGCGCGTTTTCTTGCGCCATTCTCAGCCGGCACGCCCAGCCCCTCGATATACCAGCCGCGCAGCTTGATATCACCCGTCATGCCGAGTCTGTTGATTTCCAGCGGATCGTGCGGCACGGTGAATTCGACCACGCTGGTTCGCGCATCTGCTTGCGCGATGCTCTCGAGATAAGGAGCGCGGGCGAAGAAAGCTGGCCGGCGGATATCCCGCAGATCCACCTGGCCCTCGGGGTCGATCCTGCCGGCCGGATCGACCAGTCCGGTCACCCGCGTGGCGCGGGCCTTGTTGGGCGGCAGCCAGCGCTGCATGTCCCTTTCGATGCGGGCTCGGCAGGCAGCATCGGCCTTGCACGAAAACCAGCGGGCCTTGAGCTTCTCGTCGGTGAACTCGTCCACCGCATAATCGCCGCGATAACCCAGCGGCGGCTTGTGGGCCGTCAGCAGCAGGGGAACGCAGGCGGCCCGGCCGTTCGCCTGGGCGATGCGATAGCCGGGCAGTTCTGCATTGCGGTCGGCTCCAACCCAGGCCTTGCAGTCGGTGGGAGGCGTGATGCGCGCCTGCCGTTCAGCGCCGGGCGTCAGCGCGCAGGCACTCAGCAGCAGGGTCACGGCGGCGGTAGCGACGGCCGGGGCGGCGAAAAACGGTTTCACGGCGATTCCTGATTTCTAATTCCCGGCAGTACGGACTGCGGAGGGTGTTCGGAACACCGATGCTGCGCGCAGGCCAGCGTCGCAGCAACTATCAGAACTGATAGTTTTTTCCAGCGGCCGCCGTGGAAGAATCCAGGCAGGTGGTTCGCTTCATTGCAATGCCCGGATCCCGGGATTCCGGGACAAATATCCAAAATGGGCGGCACGCGCAATCATCTGAGCACGGTTGCGTCCGCCGAGTTTGCGTGCCGCCGACTGCAAATGGAAAACAATCGTCGATTCTGCGCGATTCAGGCGTGCCGCAATCTGCTTGCTGGGCATGCCTTCGGCCGCCAGCAATACACATTCATGCTCCCTGTCGGACAGCGCGACATCATGGGGAGTCAACTGGTTTTTCGTGAAGACTTTCAGCAGTTGATCGTTCAGGATATGGGCCATATACGCCAACCGCATCACCGAATCCACCAGAGACATCTGCTTTTGCGCAAAATGATCGTCCTGCCACATGGCCGTCAGGGTGGCGAAACGATTGCCCGGCATATGCAACGGCACCGTGACGCCACGCGTCATGCGCCATTCGGTCAGAACGCTGGAAACGCTGCGCGCACTACCGCCGAGCATGGGCTGCAGCACCGATTCCTCGTCCTGCCGATACGACCAGAAAAATGCGCCCGAACCCCGCAAGGCCAGCGCCTGTACCGGATCGACTTGGTACATGCCTTGTTCGACCCAGAGTTTTCGCATTTGCCCCGGCATATTCCGGTATTCGAGAACACTGGGCGTCATCAAAACACCCTCGGGCGTCATCGAGACCGGCGAAAAATCATAGATGGCCGCATCGAATCCGAGTTCGCGGGCCGCGGAAAACGTCTGGTCGATGCAGAGGCTGACCGCCGAATCTTCATGGACCAGGGGTTTCTCGATGATTTTCATCTCAGCGTGCATCAGGTTGTCCGTCTTTTCACCACTTTGGTGCGCAGAATAAATCCCGCGAACCGGGGGGCACAAGCTGGCAATCCCTAGGCAGGATCCCGCGCCTTTTTCGCCACCACCGAAGCAATCCACATGCCATGGCCTCGCAGGCGAACCCGTCCGCGGTGCTTTCCGTTCCTCCACTTCCATCAGGACTATGTCTATGCCACCTCCGCTGAAATCCAACCGTGTTTTGCAGTCCCTCACAGAGGGCCGCATGTGTACCGGCTGCTGGCTGTTCATGGGGTCGCCCGTGGTCACCGAAGTGCTGGCCGACATGCCGCTCGGAGCGCTCATCATCGACCTGGAGCATTCGCCTTCCGGCCTGGAGACGGCGATCGAGCAACTGCGTGCCGCCGCGCCCTTCGCGCCGACCATGCTGGCACGGGTGCCGGGCTTCGATTCGGACCGCATCAAGCCGCTGCTCGACGCCGGCGTCGAGGGTATTCTGGCGCCCAACGTGGAGTCCGCCGAGCAGGTCGAGCGCTTGGTCGATGCCTGCCGCTACCCGCCGCTCGGTCGCCGGGGACTGCACTACACGGTTTCGCGGGCGGCTGCCTGGGGCGCCCACGCCGGCACCTACGCCGCGCACGCAGACCGCAACACCCTGGTGGCAGCCATGATCGAATCGGCCCGCGGCGTCGAGGCCATTCCCGCGATGGCCGCCGTGCAGGGCCTGGACCTGTTCTTCATCGGCCCGCTCGACCTGAGTGCCAGCATAGGCAGGCCCGGGGAGTACGACAGCCCAGAGTTCATCGAGTTGTGGACCGAGGCCGAGCGGCGCTGCCGCGAGTCGAAAATCGCCCTCGGGGGCACGTTGCTGCCGGGCCACGGTCTGGCGGCGCTGGCCGCGCGCGGCTACGGCTTTGTCACCGTGGGTTCGGACGTCACCCTGCTGCGCCAGGGCGCGCTGCAGCAACTCGGGGGAGCCGGCGCATGAGCGACGTCCGCTTGTTCACCCGCTACCGCATCGACCCCGCGCCGCAGCCGTTGGGCGAGGCGCTGGTACGCCGGCTGGCCACCATCGATACCTCGACCCTCGGGCATGCCGTGCCCTGGTACCTCATGTCGCAGCGGTTGAAGGCGCTGCAGCGGGGGCGCCGCGTGGTCGGCACCGCTGTCACCCTGTCCATTCCCGGCGCCGACTCGACCCTGCTGCACCATGCGCTGGGACAGCTGCGGCCGGGCGACCTGCTGGTCGTCGACCGGCTCGGCGACACCCGCCATGCCTGCTGGGGAGGCATCGTGACGGCCGCGGCGCAGCGTGCCGGCGCAGCCGGCGCAGTGATCGACGGTCCGTGCACCGATCTGGACGAGATCACCGCGAGCGGTTTTCCGCTGTGGTGCACCGGCACCTCGCCGGTCACCACCCGGCTGCTCGACTGGGGTGGCAGCCTCAACCGCCCGGTGGCGTGCGGAGGATTGGTGGTGCAGGCCGGCGACGCGGTGGTGGCCGACGCCGACGGCGTCATGGTGCTGCCGCGAGCCGAGGCCGAAGCGCTGGCCGCATGGGCCGAGGGCGTGCAGGATTTCGCCTGCACGCTGCGCCGGCAGGTGCTCGACGGGCAGGCGCTCGGCGAGCTCAGCGGCGCCAGCGCACTGGTGCGCCGTTCCCTCGACGCGGACGGGGCCTGAGTTCAGGCCTCGCCTGGATCAGTCCCGGCGTTTCGGAAGCGCCGTCAGCAACTGGCGCGTGTAGGGATGGCGGGGCGACGAGAACAGCAGGTCCGGCGGCGCCGTCTCGACGATGCGCCCCTGGTGCATCACGGCGATCCGGTCGGCGATGCCGCTGGCCACCCGCAGATCGTGGGTAATGAACAGCAGGCCGAAGGACAGGCTGGCCTGCAGTTCAGCCAGCAAGGCCAGCACCTGCTGCTGGATCGACACGTCCAGGGCGGCCACCGACTCGTCCGCGATCAGCAGTTCCGGCTCGACCGCCAGCGCCCGCGCGATGCAGACACGCTGCCGCTGGCCACCAGAGAATTCGTGCGGATAACGCTGCGCCGCCTGGGCGCTCAGGCCGACCGCCTCCAGCCAGCCGGCGGCGCGCTGCCGTGCCTCGGCCGGCGGCATGCCGTGGATGATCGCGCCCTCGGCGATGGCGTCGCCGACCGTCTGGCGCGGATCGAGCGCGCTGTACGGGTCCTGGAAGACGATCTGCACCCGCTTGCGCAAGCCGCGCAGTCTGCGTGCATCGACGCCGCTGAAGGCTTCGCCCGACACCCGCACCGTGCCCGTGTCCAGCGGCATCAGCCCGACGACGGCGCGGGCCAGGCTCGACTTGCCCGACCCCGACTCGCCAACCACCGCCACCGTCTCCCCGCGCCGCAGCAACAGTTCGACATCGTCCAGGGCGACGACCGTGCGGGCACCGCTGGCATAACGTTTGCCCAGCCCGCGGGCTTCCAGCACCAATGTCCTGGTGTTGGGGCGCGCGGGGCGCGGCGTCAGCGTGGGCATGGCACCGATCAGCCGGCGGGTGTAGTCGTGGCGCGGGCGGTCGAGCAGTTCGGCGACCGGTCCGCTCTCGACCGCGAGGCCGTGCTGCATCACCACCACCTCGTCGGCGATCTGACCGACCACGCCCAAGTCGTGGGTGATGAACAGCACGGCAGTGCCCAGCCGCCGCTGCAGCCCGGCGATCAACTCGAGCACCTGGCGCTGGTTGCCGACATCCAGTGCGGTGGTAGGTTCGTCCGCGATCAGCACTGCCGGTTCCAGCGCGATCGCCATGGCGATGGCCACCCTCTGGCACTGACCGCCCGACAACTGGTGCGGATAGGCGCGCGCCAGCCGCTCGGGGTCGGGCAGGCCGACGTCGTCGAGCAGCCGCAGCACCCGCACCCGCACCTCGGCCCGCGGCAGATCGGTGTGCAGTCGGAACACCTCGGCCACTTGCGTGCCGATCCGCTGCGCCGGATTGAGCGACGCCATCGGCTCCTGGAAGATCATGGCGATGCGCCGGCCCGACAGGCGGCGCCGCGCCCGCTCGGGCAGGGCCAGCAGATCCTGCTGTTCGAACAGGGCCTGGCCGGTCTCGACCCGCAGGGCCGGGTCCAGCAGGCCCATCAGGGCCAGCGCCGTCATCGACTTGCCGGAGCCGGACTCGCCCACCAGGCACAGTGTCTGGCCGCGCCACAATTCGAAGGACAGGTCGCGTACCGCGTGCGAACGGTCGGCGGCACCTGGCAGGGCGATGCCCAGGCCGCGCACGGACAGCACTGCTTCGGAGCAGGTCTGCACCGGGGTGATTTCCGGGATCTGGTTTTTTGTCATGTGTGCAGGTATCCGCCGTACAACCGCATTTCGAACTCGGGCACGGGGGTCCACCGGAAACGCCCCGCGTGGGCCCAGCTGGCGACGGAGCGCCACAGATAGAGGCCCGGCATTTCCTGCTCCCAGCGCCGTGCCAGCGCCTGGGCTTCGCGCTGCCGGTCCGCAAGGGCCACGGCCGCTGCATAGGCGCGACCTCGTTCGACGAAGTCGCGCGGCGGGTCCCAGAGCCGCCAGGCCGCGGTCGAATGCAGGCCTTCAGGGCCCCAGTCGAGCCAGAGCGGCTGATAGGGGTCGCCGGGAATGAAGCTGGTGCCGCCGGAAATCGACAGCAGATGAAAAGGGCGCTTGTAGCTGAGCTGGAAGTTGTCGAGGAACTGCACCTGGACATTCAGCCCGACGTCCTGCCACATGGCGGCCATGATCTCGGCCGCGGCGTCGTAGTTGGGCCAGAAATTGCGCGTCACGTGCCAGATCAGCGGCTCGCCGCGGTAGGCCGTCTGCGCAATCAGGCGGCGCGCGGCCTGCGGATCGTACGGGTTCATGCCCCGCGCCTTCGGGTCGTAGAAGTCGCCGTACTCGGGGAAGTTGAAAGGGGGATCGGGGAAAAACGTTTCGTCGTGGAACAATGATCGGGCGATGGCCGGCATGTCCACCGAACACGCCAGCGCGCGGCGCAGGCGCACGTCCACCAGCGGGTTGTCGGCCGGGTCCGGCCGGCAGTTGAAGGCCACCGCGGGATAGTTGTTGATCTGCCGCGCGAGCAGCGTGGTGCCGGCCAGTGCCCGCACCTGGTTCTCGGCATCCGTCGGGATCGAGGTGATGAAATCGAACTCGCCGGTCGCCAGTCCCGCCAGCCGCCCGGCGTATTCGGGCACCAGGCGAAAGTGCAGGCTTTTTGCCGGTGGCGGCCCGCTCCAGTGCCGGTCGAAAGCCTCCAGCACCGCGCCCTCGCTGCTCTTGTATGCGCGGACGCGGTAGCTGCCGGTACCGATGGGCGCCTGGCCGAACGCATCCACGCCGCGCCGCAGGTAGTCGGCCTTGGGCACCACATAGCCGATATAACCGGCCAGCTTGCCGGGCAGGTGAATGTCGGGTTCACGCGTGGTGACCTGCACCGCGTACCTGCCCACCGGCCGCACGTCCACGAAACCGGCGGCGTAGGTGCGGCCGCGCGGCTCGTGGGCATGCGCGCCCCAGAGCCGCTCGGCGGACAGGGTGAAGGCGACATCCTCGGCGGTCATGGGGCTGCCGTCATGGAAGAGCACGTCTTCGCGCAGCGTCAGGGTCCAGGTGCGGTCCTGGCGTGTCCAGGTGGTCGCCAGCCGCGGAGCCAGGGTGCGGCCGCTCGGGTCGCGGAGGTAGTCGACCTCGATCAGCCGGTCGTACACATTCGGAAAGATGCGGATGCTCGGGTTCGAGATGCCGCTGACCGGCGCGATGTTGCGCCACAGCGCCTCGACCGCGATGGTGATGCCGGGGCGGGCGCCTCTGGCCTCCGGAGCCGTGCCGCCTGTTGTGGCCGTGCCGGCCCTGGCGGCCCGGCAGTCCGCCGAGAGCCCGCCCAGGGCAGCGGCGGTCGCGGCGATCAGTGTGCGTCGTGTCAGGTTCATGTCGGTTCAGCCGCCTTGCGCGGGTCGCGGTGTGGCGGCCTGGGAAGAACGCAGCGTCGGGTCGAGCCGGTCGCGCAGCCAGTCGCCGACGATGCTGATGGCCAGGGTCATCGCCAAAATCAGGGTGCCGGGCACCACGCAGATCCACCAGGCGGTCGACAGGGAATCGCGGCCGTCACCCATGATCTGGCCGAGGCTCACCAGCGGCGGCTGGATGCCCAGTCCCAGGAAACTCAGGGCGGATTCCAGCAGGATGATCTGCGGGAAAGTGAGCGTCAGCTGCACGATGAGCGCACTGGCAATGTTCGGGAACACATGGCGACGGTACAGCCACCAGGGCGAGGCGCCCAACGTGACCACCGCCTCGGCATAGGGCTGCGCCCGTGCCGACAGCACGATGCCGCGGGTGATCCGCGCATAGTGTTCCCAGCCATAGAGCGACATCAGGCCGACGGCGAGCAGCATCGAATTGCCGAAGAAGGCCAGCAGCGTCAGCGCGATCAGGATGAAAGGCAGGGACGACTGGATGTCGACCAGCATCATCAGCAGTTGGTCGACCCATCCGCGCAGGTGTGCCGCCGCCAGGCCGACCAGGATGCCGGCGATGGCGCCGACCAGTGTGCCGGCCAGCGCGACCAGCAGGGACACCCTCACGCCCGATGCCAGGCGGGCGACCAGGTCGCGCCCCAGCACGTCGGTGCCGAGGAAATGCCCGGTTTCGCCGCCGAACCCGACCGGTGGCAGCAGGCGGGCCTCCAGGTTGAAATGCCCTCCGCCGGCGGGCGCCAGGGCGGCGCCGAACAGCGCGAACAGCAGCAGGGCGGCAAGCAGGGCCAGGGCCGCCGCCACCGGCAGGGGAAACGCGCTCGACCGTTTCATCGCTGCACCCGCACGCGGGGGTCGAGCACCGCATACAGCAGATCGACCAGCAGGTTGGCGCCGACCATGATGCAGGCCAGCATCAGCACCAGCAGTTGAACCAGCGACAGGTCGCGGGCCGACACGGCGGCCACCAGCAGCCGGCCGATGCCGGGCCAGCCGAAGACCGTCTCGACGACCACCGCACCGCCGACGATGGCGCCGACGTTCAGGCCGATGACGGTGACTATCGGAATCGCCGCGTTGGGCAGGGCGTGCACGAAGATGCAGCGCAGTGGGCTGGCACCCTTGGCGCGCGCCGTGCGCACGTAAGGCCTCCCCAGCACTTCGAGCATCGCGGATCGGGTGAAGCGCGCCAGCGTGCCGGCGATGTACAGGCCGAGGGTGGCGGCCGGCATCAGCAGGTGCTGCCAGCCGCCGGCGCCCGAACTGGGCAGCCAGCGCAGGGTGAAGGAAAACAGCAGGATCAGCAGCACGCCGAGGAAGAAGCTCGGCATGGCGAACCCGAGGACCGACAGAGACATCACGATGCGGTCGATCCAGCCGTTACGGTGGACCGCGGCCACGATGCCGGCCGGAATGCCGACCAGGATGGCGATGAGGTATGAGGCGCCCGCGAGCGTCACGCTGTTGGGCAGCTTTTCGCGGACGCTGGCCCAGGCGGGCCGGCCGTCCTGGTAGGAAATGCCGAAATCACCCTGCGCCAGGTGCGACAGGTAACTCATGTATTGCTCACCGAGCGGGTCGTCGAGATGCCAGGTCTTGCGGAACTGTGCGATCTCGTCGGCCCGCGCATCCGGGCTGAGCATGGCCACCGCCGGGTCGCCTGACAGGCGCAGCACGACGAAGGTCAGCGTGACCACGCACCAGAAGGTCAGCAGCGCGCGGGCAAGGCGCACCATCCATTGTCGGCGGCTCACGGCAGTGCTCCCGGTGCGACGGCCGGCACCTGGATATGGCGGATTTCGCCCAGGGTCCGGCCGCGCGCCAGGCTGGGCAGGCGCACGCGGGTCTGCCGTACCCGCTCGGGGTCGATGTCGGCATAGATGATGGCCGGTGTGTCGCCGGCCGCGGCGATGACCTCGCCAAAGGGCGAGATGACGCGGCTGTGGCCGTACACCCGCACGCCGTCGCGTTCGCCGCACTGTGCCGCCGCCACGACGTAGCTGCCGGTCTCGATGGCGCGCGCCTTGAGCAGGATTTCCCAGTGCAGCGGGCCGGTGACCACCGAGAAGGAAGAGGGCGCCATCAGCACGCTGGCGCCCGCCTGTGCCAGGGCGCGGTAGAGATGGGGAAACCGCAGGTCGTAGCAGATGCTCATGCCCAGCGTCAGCCCGAGTGCGTCGATGCTCGCCAGCGTCGGGCCGTTTTCGCCCGGACGCACCGCGGCCGACTCCTGGAAGGTACCGACGCCGCCCAGTTCGACGTCGAAGGTGTGCAGCTTGTCGTAGCGCGCGACGACCTCTCCTTCCGGCGAGACGAGGTGGCTGCGGTTCCACACGCGCTGGCCGTCCTCGGTGCGCACCAGCAAAGAGCCGGTGTGCACCCAGACCTTCGCCCGGCGTGCGGCCGAGCGGCACAGCGCCAGTGTGGTGTCATCCGCTTCCGGCACGCAGATCGCGGGATACCGCAGGTTATCGCGCAGCAGCAGGTTGGCGGCCTCTGGAAAACACACCAGCCGCGCGCCGTTCGCGGCGCCTTCGGCGATCGCCTCGGCGATGGCGGCATTGTTCGCGGAAACATCGGCGGTGCTGCAAAGCTGCACCACGGCGAAACAGGTGGAAATCATCGCGGTTGTCCCGTTCAGGATTCGTGCTGCGCCAGAAAGCTCGCCACCGCGTGCATGGTGGGACCGCGTTCTTCCAGGTGGCACATATGGGATGAATCGGGCATGACGACGGCACGTGCGCCGGGAATCAGCGCCGCATAAGGCGCTATGCAGGCCTGAGTGGCTTCGTCGTAATGGCCCGAGATAATCAGGGTGGGCGCCAAGACATTATTCAGCCGATCGTCGATCTGCCAGTCCTTCAGGCTGCCGATGACGTGGAATTCGGTGGGGCCGTTCATGGTGTGATAGACGGTCGGGTCGGATTCGATGGCGGCAAAGGTATGTTTTACCTCATCGGGCCACTCGGGCAGGCGGCAGACGTGGCGCCGATAAAAAGCCTCGGTGGCCTTCAGATAATCGGGGTGGTCGAATCTCCCGGATATTTCGTGTTGTTCCAGGGCGAGGCGCTCCGGCGCCGGCAGGTGGGCGCGCAGCCGCAGCGCCTCGGCCACCCAGACCGGGAAGGAGGAGGGCGAGGACACGATGACCAGCGCCCGCAGGCCGGCCGGCTGCCGCACTGCGTGTTCTGCCGCCAGCATGCCTCCCCACGAGTGACCGAGCAGGTGGTAGGAATCGGATATTCCGAGGTGCGACAACAGGTTGTCGAGCTCTTCGAGAAACAGCTCGACCGTCCAGAAATCGGCGGGCGCCTTGGGAAGGTGGCTGGACCGGCCGTTGCCCAGCTGGTCGTAATGGACGACGAGGCGCCCGTCGTCCGCCAGGTCCTGGAATGCCAGCAGGTAGTCGTGGGTGCAACCGGGGCCGCCGTGTGCGATCACCAACGGTGTTTTATCCGAAGCGGGATTCCCGGTAATTCGATACCAGGTGCGATGTTCCCCGTAGGGCGCATAACCCTCCCGACTGCTGTGGCTCGCCGACATTCATTTCCTCCTGATGCACGAGGCTTCCAATGATTGCGGAATTCTGTTCGGCCCGGCGGCGGGACACAACTATAAGAACTGACAGTTTTTTATGGCACCCGCATGGCTTCAAATCCGATGACCTTTGGTTCGAGCCACTTTTGGAGAATCGACGTGAAAAAGTCTTTCATGGTCCTGGCGGTCATTTCGGCATCGGGCGGCGCCGCGGCGCAGTCCTCGGTCTCGATTTACGGCACTATCGATGCCGGCGCAGGCTATATCAAGTCCACCGGCGCCGGCCATATGACCGGCCTGGTGACCGGCGGCAATACTACCAGCCGCCTTGGTTTTCGAGGCACCGAAGACCTGGGGGGCGGATGGACGGCAAGCTTCCGGTTGGAAGGCGCGGTGCAGAACGATACCGGCGGCGGCGCCAGTGCGGCCACGGGGTTCGATTTCCAGCGCCGCTCGACCATCAGCCTGAGCGGCCGGTTCGGTGAATTGCGCATGGGCCGCGACTTCGCCGCGCACTTCGTCAACCAGTACACCTTCGACGTCACCGGCTCGCGCGGTGTCGGCCAGATGGAAACCCCAGGCGTCTCGACCGCCGGTGCCAACCAGAATGCTTTCCGCGTCAATAACGCGGTGGCGTATTTCCTGCCAGGCACCCTGGGCGGCTTCTACGGCCATGTGCAATATGCTTTCGGCGAACGCCCGTCGAGCACCGCGCCGACAGCCAATGCCAGCGGCATCAGCAACAGCGCGGCCAATGCGGCTACCAGCAAGAGCGGCAATTACCTGGGCCTGCGCGGCGGGTTTGCCGGCGGTCCCCTGAACGTCTCGGTTTCCTACGGCCAGCAGATGGACGCTATCCGTACCGTAGGCACTTCCTTCTATGCTGCCAATTACAGGACCGCCAATATCGGTGCAGCCTACGACCTCGGTTTCATCAGGCCTTTGGCATTCTTCCAGCGCGAGCAGATGGCCGGGCGCGGCGCGATTCCAGGTTTCCGTTTCGACACCTTCAATATCGGGGCGACCGCGCCGTTCGGCCCGCATACGGTGCGGGTCCAGGCTTCGTACTACGAGGTGAAGAACACCAGCCGCGAGGCCAGCAAGATTTCTGCGGGCTATATGTACAACCTGTCGAAACGTACGTTCCTCTATGGCGAGGTCGGCCGCATCAACAACAAGGGCGGCAACACCATGACCTTCGCGGGCATCGGCGGGCTGTCGTCGCCGGTGCCGACGCCGGGAGGAAGCTCGACCGCGTTCACCGTCGGCCTGACCCACTCCTTCTGAGGCGGCAGGCCGGCATGCGCTGGTCTCGGCGGGGCAGCGATTGAGCTACATCGTGGTGCTGCTCGCGCCGGGCACCAGCGCCCCTTGCGACACGAAGTCGCAGTATGAACTGTATGTCAGCTGCGGAGAGACCAGGAGCCCTGGCGAATCATGCTGGAGCCTTGGTGCGCCGGTAGCGGCATCGTCGTTCTGCAGGATCTGCTGGTTACCACAGGTCCTGCCGCCACTGGCCGGATGGGGCCGGTCACCAGCCGATTACATCCGCTGGCACGCAGCGGGCTGTCCCCCTTGCGCCGCCGCATGCCAGCTCTTGCCCTTGGACTTGTCCTTGCAGTTGTGGGCATCGCGATTGCTGAGCACTTTCCCCTGGCATTTGGCGGCAGAGCAGCACTGCTGGACGGTCGCATTGACGTCGCATTCCGCATTGGCCGCCTGTTCCGTGTCTTTGCGCGAGGCCCCATCCTGCTTGCCCGCGACGGCTGCGGGAGCATCGCCGGATGACGGTGCCTGGGCGAACACATTCGCACCGGAAATGGAGACGAGCAACGAGGCGATGAGCAACAGCTTTTTCATGAAAAACTCCTCCTTGAATGCCGGATTGGCATGGGCATGATAGGGAATGCCAGTGGTTTTCCATGCGTCAGGTAATAACGTGTAATCCCTTTGCGATCCTTGAGCGGATGGCCTGAAGTGGAAGAGGGCGGACGCGCCCGCTGGATATTTTTTATATTAAGTCTTATAAATAAAAATTATGCGAAAAATGCCGCGCACGACGACCCATTGGCAGCATTTATCGAATGCGCAGTCCGGTAGAGAAACTGCAGGCCTCCACGGGTATTGAGTGCAGTGGCCAATGCCAGAATTCGCCCGCCCCGGTCGAATCGGGCCCCGCGACTTCCACAATCATTCCAACAAGGGAATCCATGTTTCAAAAAAACCGCACCGCTGCCGTGTCCGTCGTGCTGTGCTCATTCCTGCTCGCGGGGTGTGGCGGAGGGCAGGGCGGCTCCGGTTCGGCCAGCGCTGAAGCCGCCATTGCCGGAGTTCCCGCCATCACGGAGGGCACGGCGAAGAATGTCCAGGCCAGCCAGGCCGTCCAGGCCCGCGTCTTCGCCCACCCCGGTGCGCCGCTCACCCGCTCGGACCTCGAAACGCTCAAGTCATACGTCGATCAGGGCCGGCAACCCTGGAAATCCGCCTTCGACCTCTTGTCGAAAGACGGCAAGGCCCAGCTGACCTACCGCATGCAAGGCCCGTTCGCCAAGGTGAGCCGCGCCCCGGACGAGAATCTCTGGCCCTGGCGCAACGACATGGTCGCGATCTGGAACCTGTCGCGGATGTGGTATTTCACCCGCAACGAAGACTATGCGAGGAAGGCCCGCGAGATCCTGCTGGCCTGGGCCACCCAGCACACCGAGTTCTCGGGCCGCGAGTCGATGCTCGACCTGGGCGACTATGCCTACATGTTCGTGGGGGGTGCAGACATCCTGCGCGGCACCTGGTCGGGATGGAAGGAAGCCGATACCGCCACGGTGAAGAAATACTTCAAGGATGTCCTGATACCGGCCTCCAACCCCTATGGCGAGAACCAGTTCGGGGCGGCCAACAAGGGCGCGCTGGCCCTCGTTTCCCTGGGGCTGCTGTCCATCTTCAACGACGACGCGGAAACCCTGGACAAGGTGGTCCAACTGGTCCGCACGCTCGCACATATCGGCCTGCGCAATTCCAACGACATCGGGATGCTCGGCGACTCGCTCCGTGACCAGGGCCACGCCTACGGGCAGCTGCGGTCGCTGGCCATGCTCGCCGAGGCGCTGTGGAAGCAGGGCATCGACATCTATTCCGACCTGGATGACCGCCTCCTGGCCGCGGGGGAATATTTCGCACGGGTGAACGAGCTCGTCCCGACGGCGGCGCTGCCCTTCGGCACCACGGACCGCTACTACGCCTCCGACGTCACGGGCCATGGCTGGCGCGGCGCCAACGGGGGCAACATCGCGCTCGAGCAGATCCATGCCGCCTACGTGCTGCGCAAGGGACTGCAGGCGCCGTTCATCGCCCGCAGGCGCCTGTGGATGCCGGTGGACGGCAGCAGCTTCATGTTCCTCAAGGACACCGACACCTCCAGGGCGGCGCCTGCACCGGCGCTTGCCCTGCCTGCCACGGCATCCATCACGTCAGGATTCAGCAACATCGACATCGGTGGCGCCACGCCCCCGGGCTCGGCCACCTACGCCAGCGGGACATGGACCATCCAGGGGGCGGGCTCCGACATCTGGGCAACGGGTGACAGCGCCCACTTCACCTACAAGGCCATCGACGGCGACGGCGCCATCATCGCGAAGGTCGAGTCGGTCCAGAACACCAGCGCTGCCGCCAAGGCGGGCGTGATGATGCGCACCAGCCTCGAGTCCGGCGCGCCGCGTGCCTGGATGGCGCTCACCAGCCGCAGGCAGGTTGAACAGAACATGGCGAAGCTCGCCGTCTATGGCGGGCTGAACTATGCGAACAAGGCCCACGACCTTCCCGAAGGGGCGTCGTCG
Source organism: Paracidovorax oryzae ATCC 19882 (assembly GCF_000687165.1). Taxonomy (GTDB): domain Bacteria; phylum Pseudomonadota; class Gammaproteobacteria; order Burkholderiales; family Burkholderiaceae_C; genus Paracidovorax; species Paracidovorax oryzae. The sequence continues at coordinate 236,975 of NZ_JMKU01000006.1, forward strand.
TACTGGGTGAAGCTCGAGCGCATCGGCAACATGATCACCGGCTATGTCTCGCCCGACGGCACCAACTGGGCTGCCACTGATGTCGGCCGCATGGATGCGCCGGTACCCGGCACGATCTATGTCGGCCTGGTGGTGTCCTCGAATGCCAACGGCACGCTGAACCGTTCCACCTTCAGCCACGTCGAGGTCACCGGCGGCGACGGCGGCGCAGCCGCGACCGTCCCAGAGGCTCCCGCCATGCTGCTCGCCTCGCCGGGCGACGGCGCCGTGCCGCTGCGCTGGCAGGCATCCTTCGGGGCCACACGCTATGCGGTCCAGCGCGCCACCTCCAGCAGCGGCCCCTACCAGGTCATCGCGCCGAGCGTCGCGAGTACCCGCTACACGGACACCTCCGTGAGCAATGGCGTGACCTACTACTACACCGTCACCGCAACCAACTCCGCCGGCACGAGCGGCAACTCGTCCCAGGACAGTGCCACTCCGGTAAATCTTCAGTCCGTGGTGAACATCGCCGTGGGCGGCACCGCATCGGACAGCGCGGGCAATGCGGCCAACGCCGGAAGCGCGTTCGACCAGAACTCCGCGACGCAGTGGTTCCACCCGGGCACCACCGGCTGGCTGCGGTACGACCTCGGCAGCGCTCGCACCGTGGAGCGCTACACGGTGACCAGCTCCTTCGACAAGGTGCCCCGCGATCCGAAGGACTGGCAGTTCCAGGGCTCGAACGACGGAGCGGCCTGGACGACGCTGGACGTGCAGGGCGCCCAGCAGTTCGCCGAACGCTATGAGATCAAGACCTATGCGGTCGCGCAGCCGGCGGCCTATCGGTACTACCGGCTCAACATCACGGCCAACAATGGGGACGCCACCTTCACGGATCTTGCGGAGCTGGGGTTGATGGCATCTGGCAAGCAGTGACGGGAAGAGGGCAGAGGGCAGGGGGGCCGGCAACTGCGAAGAACAAGCGCGAGAACGCGGCGATGTCCTGCTCTTCGCGAAAGCAGGCATGGCTTCGCATGTGCGACGGCGTCTCGACTGCCTGTGGAGGAGAGTATCGGCTTCCATTCAAGGAGTCGGACATGGGGGGCTGCATTTCAGGGCTGGGCGGAAGCTCAGGTAGGCCACGGCACGCTACGGAAGCGGCGGGGTCACAAGCAACCCGGCCTGGTCATGCAGGGCCGGTCTATGGGGCAGGCACCGCCGGCGGGCACCTCGAAGAACTTGGGGGCCTGAATCCCGGTCGTTCAGCACGGCCCAATGCAGAGACCGGTTCGCTCGCACCGAGGCGGCCATTGGCGGACGATCTCGACAATATCAAATCCATCCTGGGCGATTTCCGGTCCATGGGCGCCATGCTCGACCACGTCGACATCCTCCAGTTGGACGCGGCCGTGCTGCCGATCGCTGTCAGGGCTGAAAATGCACGCTCGGCGCGGAAGGCTGCGATGGCGGGCAATCCGCACTTGCCATTGCACCATTTTCCCGACCTGCATGCGTTCTGCGACGCCATCCGTCGCGGCGAATTGACCGATGGACGCGCCATATTCCGGCTACGGCCGGACCGAGACCATGTGGTGGCGGCAGATATCAAAACACTCGGGCCGACGATTTCGATACTTATCCCTGAGCCCGTGGACCATTCTTCAACGAGGGAGCTGTTGCGGACGAGCCTCGCAGAAATGGCAAGGCACCTGCCGCTCCATGCATCGATCAAGGTGCTCGTTCACGATTCCCAGAAGAACAAGGTCGACTGCCCCATATTCGCGTTGCATGCGGCTTCCAAGATGATTGGCGAGCGTGGGTTTCTCGACGCGCACCATTGGGACAACGCAAGCGCCCCGGGGTCCCAACGCATCGTCGATGCCCATGCCATCATGCCTCCCGGTTTCTTCAAGCATGCCCAGTCGATAAGCGCTGTCAAGCAAGCTTTCGCGGGCAGGCCTGCGGAACTGCACCAGTCGATCGGCAAGCGCAGTGATGAAAGTCTGCTTCAACGATTGGAAAGGAACCGCGCATACCGAATGGACATCAAGCGGGAGATCAATACCTCCAGCGAAGAAAAGCGGATGACTTACCTGGACCGCGCGCGCCAATATGTCGAGGACGCACCGGACCACGAAGTGGATACGCTGACAGCGGCATGCGCCGAAGCCGCCCCGGACTGGTTCCAATCATCGCGGGCGGCAGCCGCAGGCGAGTGAACAGTCTCGGCGACGTCCGGGAGTACCGGAGACGCGCTGGGCGCTGGTGTCCGGGTCGAACCGCCGGTGCCGACCACGCTATCTTACAAGATACGATGTATATTATCTGACGATTACGTCAACTTGCGGCCATATGCGATCTGATGGCCGCAGTTGTCGAATTTTGCAGCATTGGGATCCCTGGAGCTTCGTTGTTTGGTTAACCAAGCAACGAGGATCAAATGCTCACCATCACCGTCGTGTCCACCAAGGGTGGAGTAGGTAAGACAACTCTCGCCGCCAACCTCGGCGGCCTTCTCCGCGATATCGGCCTCCGCGTCCTTCTCGTCGATGCGGACATCCAGCCCTCCCTGACGAAGTATTTCCACCTGGCCGAAGAGGCACCCAAGGGCTTGACCAGCCTGGTGCAAACGGGTGTGCTGACACCGGACTGCATCTCCAAAGTCCAGCTGCCCCCGCCCGGGTACGGCATGGCTGCCGACAAGATCCCGCAGACCGAGGAGGGGTCATTGCACCTGGTCAAATCGGATACGAGAGATGGACGACTCCAAGATTGGATCGCGCAGCGTCTCGACCGGTTGGTGCGTCTGTCAATGCCGCTTCGTCAGGCGGCCGTGGCAAACGCCTATGACGTGGTTCTTATCGACACCCAGGGCGCGGTAGGGCACCTGCAGGACGCGGCCGTGAACGCTGCTGATCTGCTGCTCGTTCCGACGTCTCCCGACATTGTCTCGGCCCGCGAGTTTCTTGACGGCACGCGCGAACTGCTCGATCGCCACGAATCCACCGCAAATCTCGGCTTCAAAGTACCGCAGATGAAGGCTGTGATCAACCGCACCGAGAACACGCGGAACAGCCGGCTGATGGCGGATCTCATCCGCGAGAACTTCATTGCGATGCGCGGACGCGTGGATGTGCTGCAGACAGTCATTCCATCCGCGGTGGCCTACCGCAACGCGGCTACGGCCCAAGTGCCGGTGCATTGGGCTGACCCAGCGAAAGCGGCGTTGTACATGCACGAATTGATGTGGGAACTTATTCCCAACGTCGCAGGCTTCCGGGCCTCTACTTTCAAGACCTCCGCCGACCAAGCCACTGCCGCCTGAAATGGAGGCAGTAATGCGAACGCCCGAAACGCTCACGGCGGTGGAGCGTGCTGCGCAACTGCGCCAGCGAGGATCCACCAGCGCCACGGGGGAGTCGACGGGCTCCCCCGCTTCTGCACCAATCCAAGGTGCCAAACCTATGACAGCCCAAGAGAAAATGCGCGAATCTGCGCGCGCAGCGCTTAATAAAGGTTCCGCGAATGCGACTGCGAACCTAGATCCATTGGAAGAGGTTGACGGATCGCTGACGATATTGAGCATTAACGAGATTGATCCTTACAAGTACAACCCCCGGACCAAGCCGAACCCTGCCAGGGCGAATCTCAAGGCCAGCATCAAGGCCGAGGGAATTACGAATGTAATCACGGTGACGCGCCGCTCCCCGAAAGAGAAGTATTTCCCTTATGGCGGGGGGAACACGCGGATCGAGCTCGCCAAAGAGCTTTACGCTGAAGGCGAGGATCGCTTCGCAACCCTCGCCGTCGTAACGAAGAAGTGGCCCGGAGAGGCGGCAGTCATTACGGCCCATCTCAGCGAAAACGACAATCGTGGCGACATCTCTTTTTGGGAGCGTGCACAGGGTGTCGCAGCGTTTAAGCGAGAGTTCGAGCGAGAATCTGGCCGCATTCTGACTGCTGCCGAAATTAATAAGGAACTGAAAGAGCGCGGTCTCAATTACGGGCTCAAGACCATTCAGAACTTCGCATTTGCCACGGAGCATCTATATCCAGTAGGACCGTGGTTGCAGACGAAGGAAGTCAACGAAATAATTCGACCACTGATCGGTGCTATACAGGAGCTTTCGCGCAAGGGAGACGCTGCGGGACAAGTGAAGGCCGCGATCGACGAAATTCTGCTGATGCACGGCCAGGATCTTGAATCGCTGGAACTTAGCAACAAGGACACCGAGCCAGGTTCTCGAACCGATGTGCGTCTCGACGTGCAAAGTCTTATTACGGACTTGCAGAGTGTCTCGGCGAAAGTTTTGAAGCTGGATGCGGAACGGATGCCTCAGATTCTGAAGGAGGTTATCGGGAATCCGAAGGCTTCGTTCGCTGATCTGACGAGCACTCGGAAGGAACCACCAGATAAGTCGTTAGAGGCAGACGGAAAGGGTCGCCAGATGCCGCTTGGACCAATGCTCGGCAGCGTTCCAACCGGAAAGACACCCGCGCCGTCAACGGAGCGCGAGCGAAGCGCTAACGCGCCGGGGAGCCAGACGCAGGAAGAGCGTCTGGCGGTGTTCAGCCAACAACTCACCAACGATTTTCTCGCGCTGAACGATGTGGTGCCGATTTCGGATTTCATACGTGTCGAGCCCGCTCTGCCGTTCGGATTCCTTGTGGACTTCCCTCAGGCCAGCGATGCCATCGCGGGCCAGTCGCTCACCGAGGAGCAGGCGGGAATGCGAGAAGCCATCTGGCCCATCCTGGCTGCTCTTTCGGGCCAATGCAGCCAACCTCTGATCGAACGATGCAACCCTGAAAGTGGCTGGGCCGAGGCGGTAGCTCGGGGGCCTGCAGAACTCGAAGCGCGATGCGCTGCGATACGAGCGCCGTTTCGCAACGGCCTCATGTACGTCACCTCTTTTCACTTCCTCTTTGCTTTAAGCACGCCTCGTGTGGGCCCAGTGCTGTCGGCCGTCCTAAAAACCATCTTTGAATTTAGCAAAGATCATCCTGAACTGACCAAAGCGCCATTTAAACACATTTTTGCAAATTGATTTTTCGGTGTTCATATGATTAATCGCAGATTGCCTATTGAGTTTCGGGCGAACGACCAGCTCAATTATCTACTGCTGACTGAGTTGGTCCGCCTGATCGAGACAGAAGATGGCTTGGTGCAACTCCTCGAGCACGGTTGCGATGCTGAACTCATTGATGGACTAAGGCGTCGTTCCTCTCGCGATCTTCTTGATTTGGCGGCTCGCATGCGGGAGTGGCGAGTCAGCTTCTCGCCCATTGAGATGCGTCAGCATCTCAACGGAATCGATCGTCAGCGCCGTGATAGCGAACTCTGCGAATATTTCATTAAAAATGGTGCTTCGCAGCCTTTGGTAGCGCGACTCTTTAGCAAATCCGCGACAGAGATTCGGAAGCTTCGAGACATATTGGTCGGCGGAGGTGCCGGTGGACGGACTAGGCTCCCACGGGATCTGAGTGTCCGGGATGAGATCCACCGCGAGTGGTACGAGATATCGCGCGCCGGCTCTGGCATGACATCTCTCCGCGATCGACTATACAAGCTTCATTTGAAATTTTCGGAATACTCGATTGATACGCTGTACTCGACAATCCGCGAATTTGAACGAGGCGACGTAGTTTCGTGCCGAGCCAGGCGCCAAGGCGAGTCCCAAACCGCGGCGTAACCGATTTATGGCAGTCGATTATTTCCTCATTGATGCACCTGAAAGCGTACCGGATGAATTTAACGCTTGGGTGGTGGCAAAAAATCGCCATTTCTCGCTATTCGATGAGTATATGAGTGCAGGCAGCGATCGAAGGTGCGAAGTTTTGGTGATTGTCTGCGCGGCGAAGGTCGAGGCCGACCGCCTGGAGGGCATTGCCCGCCGCGCTTGGTTTGCGCTCCATAGACAGAATCTTGATGAGCTCAGCCGCGAACTTGCTGAAAGGCAGCGCAATGAAAATCGGGAATAGCAATAATGCGCGGTGGCCCGCGGAAGCACTGGGTGCCTTTGTCATCGCGGCGACGATGTCTATTGGGCTATGCGTGGCTTACTTCGCTTCCATTTATGTGGAGCGGGGTGAGTTGCCCGCAGATAGTTTGCCTGCCATCAGGTTCGTTGCCCTCGCAATATTTATTCTCGGAACGACTGCGCTGCTCGCATGTCTGGTCTACGTTTGTAAGAAATATCGCAAGTAGGTTCGGCGGATAAATCTCTGACAGTCCCCGCCCAAATTCGATCCTTTGAAAAGAATCGCCATGCACACGAACCATAATCTGGCCAGGCCACACAATGAAATGCTTTCCGCAATGCTACTCGAATGGGTTGGGCAAGCGCCGGTGACCATACATCGGGCATTTATCGATTTAACCGGAAATGTTCTGTGTGCGCTTTGGCTGACCTATGCCTTGGAAAAAGCCAAGGCATGGGAACAGGGCGCTTCCAAGAATGGCCTGGTGGCCATCGACATGACGTCGGCCGAATGCGAGCGCGACACAGGCATCACCCGCGCGCAGCAGCAGACCTGTCGCAAGGTGCTGGTGCAGATGGAGATCCTTTCAGAGGTGGGGGGCCAGGGCAGGGCGATCCAGTACACGCTGAATACGGGCCGCTTGCTCGATCTGCTCATGCGACAAGCGCAGCCGCTCGCGGACGCATTGCGTGTGAGCCGAAGCGATGCTTCCGCGAGCGATGCCGAGGCAGCGACAACGGCAAATCGGCCGTGACGGGCGAGGTGCGACCTGGTGCGAGCTACTCCATCACTTCAACCGCCCGCGGCAACGAGCCCTCCGCGCGAGGACGCCGGGCCCTCTGTCCAGGAGCAAATCCTTCTTCACCTGGACGAGCGCGGCTACGTCCCGTTCCATCCGACGCTGGCCGAAAAGTTCGGCCATAAGGCCGCTGTCTTCGTCGGGATGGCGCTGTACTGGACACGGCACAGCCTACGCAATCACCCGCAGCGTAGTGGCTGGTTCAACATGTCGATCCAGCAGTGGCAGGCTGCCATCGGCATCAGCAGAACAGAGCAGACCACGGTTCGACAGTCGCTGACCGAGTCGGGCGTGCTGGAAGAAATGCTGGTTGGCCGGCCCGCGGTCATGCACTTCCGCCTCAACGTCTCAGCCCTGGCCAAGGCGCTGGCGCGCTCTGGAGACGACGGCGTTCCAACATGGGACACCGTCGCAAGCTGGTTTCGCGGATACCACAACTACTACAAGCCGCTTGCTGACATCGCTGGCAGTGTCGGGGCAGGGCTGTACCTGTCTCTTCTGCTGCAATGGCATCGCGCGGCAGTCCTCCGTGGCCAACTGAGCAACGGATGCGTCGAAGCGGGTCAGGACGACATCAGCCGCGCATTGTGCCTCGGTCCAAAGGTCCAGCGGAACGCGCGACTGCGGCTAAAAAAGGCCGGGTTCATCCAGGAAACAGGTCCAGCCGGCGGCCTTGTCCGCGTCAATCTCGACGCGGTGCTCATGTGTCTTCGCGGCCAGAGCATCAAGCCTCTCAAAGGACTAGCGCGACCGGCCGAGCCTCCAAGCCCGGGCGCGGACGTTACGCAGCCTTTGGCCAAGGACAGAGGTGTTCGGGCCACACAGGAGCCACACGCGCGAATCGACCTGTCCGGGTTGGCTGCGACTTTTAGGCAGCTTCCCCTTGGCCTACAAGAATGCAATCGGCCCGTTCCGGCCGCGCGTCCCCGAGATTTGCTGATGTCGATCATGGCGGCCGGCGATCTGCCCGAGGTTGTCGGATTTCGACAAGTTGCGCCGCCTGTTGCAGGTGGAGTCCCCGCGATCAACGCTAGCGAAAAACCCAAAAGCGACAAGCACTTACGGCGGGAATTCTGGCCGGCACTGGAGGTACCGCCGGTACGGGCAAGGAATGCCGTTTCCTGCAAACTTGAGGCTCGCGAGAGTGCCGAAACCTGCATCCAAGTTTTGCCCTTTCCTGCAACCTATATACAAGGGGATTCATTACAAACTACTACTACCGGTAGTAGTAGTGGACCGGAAAGCACTGCAGCCGAAGGAACGAACCCGGACGGCCTGGTTTTCCCGGAAGCGCTCTCCCTTGCGCAGGTGGAGGGCATCCAGCAACTGCTCGCCCGTGTGGAAGTCGAACATCGCCAGTTGGTGCTGGATGAGCTCGCCGGCCGGATGAGCGGCCATACGCCGATCAAGAGCCCCGTTGGATGGGTCAGCGGCCTGGTGCAACGCATGGCCGAAGGGCCTGTTGTCTTCGCCCACGCCGACCAGGTCGCGACAGACCGCCGCATGCGTGTCAAGCTGAGGGAAAGGGCCGAGAGGCCGGCCCCCGGTCCTGCGTCCTTGGCATCCCGCCAAGTGACCGTTGACCCCGGCGCCGCGGCGCGCGCTGCCGCCGAGCGCGAAAAGATTCGACTGCTGACCGAAGAAATGCGCGGCGGCCGGTTCAGGAGAGCCAAGTGACGCGCTCATCCGCAGATATCACCCGTTGTAGGGCTGCTGGAGCTTTGCGCCGATACCAGGAGGGTCAAGTCGCGCCGGTTGGCGACCGTCGCAGCGCATCCCAAGCCGCATCGCGCGTTGTCGGGCACAAAGGATGTCAGAACGTCACGCACGGTACTCGTCATCACGCAAGCCAAAAAGACTCACGTCGTAACCGTGACCCCGTGACCCAAAACGGGTTACACGGTAAGGCTTACCGCGTGACCCAAAACGGGTTACCTGGTACCCGTTACCACGTGACCCAAAACGGGTTACACGGTGCCCTGCACCACGTATGTCGGAAAGACACACATGCCATTCGAGGCTATGTGTTCTTGAGGCAATCAATGACTGCCCGCCCACAGTCCAATTTAAAAGATCCCCCGAGCGGAGGATCGCGACCGGTTTGCCAAGCCGGATTTTCATTGCAATAGAACTGATCAGGAAACCCTATGACAGGTACTCAACTCTTCGCACAGCTCGTCCAGCGATTCCAAAACTACACGGATGCAGCCGTGTTATGGGTTTTACTGAAGGAGGAAGCGGATGTTCGTGAGCACAGCACGACAGCCGGTTCAATGGCGCACGAGCAACTGTGCGGCACCGCTCGCCCTACTACCGTTCAGCGGTCATTTCAGCGGCTTGAACTGATGCGGTTCATTTCCGTACGTACTCATAAAAATACGAAGACGCTCATCACTGTTGACCGGGAGGCCGTTCTCGAATTTCTTAGGCAGCCATTGGCAGAGCGCTTGCCTGCGCTCAGTGATAAACAGTTTTCTTTCCTTGAGGCTTGGAATGGTGAAGCCGTTTCACCCAACAGCCAGAACGAAGCCATTCCTACGGTGGCCAGTGATAACGCATTGATCTCACATTCGGCGCCGTCCTCGTCCGAGCCAATCACACACTGAACGCCAAACCAAAGGAGAACCTGCATGGCAACTACAAAAAAAAGCGTCGAGGCTGTAGCCCCGAACTTTGCGCCGGAAGGCTTGGCCGCGTTACTGAAACCCACGCTGGCATTTGAAAAAGAGCCCGACTCACCATTTTCTGACGGCTATTCGATCCGCCGCGAAGAGCAGGTGCTGGCCGAGTACATCGCGGCTGGGGCATCGCCAGACGACCCTCTGTTCGATCGATACGCCGAACTGGAGGACCGTCGGGAGCGGCTGCAGCAGATGCAGAGCGAGCGAGATGCCCAGCGCGGTGCAGACGTCGTGGCCACCCGATCGGAGGCTGCGGGACTTGATGCCATCGGTGGCCTGGTAGATGACGGGCTGGACCAGATGACGATCCACACGATTGAGGCGTACCGGATGTTCCTCGGTCGTAGCAGGGATGCCGCCAATCGGATCAACCCCATCATCGGCGGCAAGCGGGTCGCCTCGTGCCTTCGCAACCTGTGGATGCTGACGGGCAACGACAACCCCTACGCGGAGTGGGCGCTGCTGCGGCATGAGCACGGGATCAACGAGGTCCACAAGCATCTCCAGGCCGCGATAGTCAAGGCCGAGGACATGCTGGATCAGCAGCGCAAGCGTGGCCTGGTGCTTGCCGTCCTTTCGTCGTCCAGCCCGATGACTGTGAACCTGGGTTTTCGCAGTCCTTATGGCTACGCCATTTCGATGCTGATGGTGGACTACGACCACTACGTACGGCTGCAGAAGACGCTGCAGCGCAAGAACCTGCTCTCCGACGACGAGGTCCGCGAAATCCTCCGGAAAGCCCAGCGGGCGATCCTGAACGTCTTCTACGGAACCGCGCGCTTCGATCGCTGGCTCAGCCGCCCGGAGATTCGTGCGCTGAACCGCAGCGACTGGGTCAGCAGTGACGAGGATGCGGCAAAGCGACTGCAGTTCGCGGTGTCCACCTTCGGCCCCGTCCCCGCGGCGGTCTACAAGGCCACCATCTCCCCGTCGCATTCCCGTCGTCGCTACTCGCTGAGCGAAGCAGAGCAGGCGGTGCTGAAGCAAGTCGGCGAGCAACTTGAAGCTGCTGAACAGGCCGAGCTCGAAGCTGGGGCAACGTCTGCTCCGGCCGAGGATGCCGCAGTCACCTCTTGAAGCATCGCGCATGAGCATGGTGCAGCGGTCATGAAAGGGGAGCGAATGAAAGGATCGGTTGGGAAAGGGCAGACGGATCTCATCGGATCCGAGCATGCCGTCAACCACGTGCTGTGGGCAAGACGAGCCGCAGAGGACCAGACCTGTCAAAACCCGATTGACGCAAAGGCCCTTACGGGTAGGGGCACCCTTGCCCACCTGCGCCAGCAAGTTGCCACCCTCGACGCTGCCGTGCTGGACATGCGCGAACTGGCCGCGAAGTCCAAGAGTGTCATCGGCCTGCGCGCATACCTGGTCGTCCACCAACGGTCGCACAGCGGCTACATGTTCCTGCGGTGGCGCGAACGATCGTCCAGTCGCCACCTGCCGTGGGAGGAGGCCGAGCGTCTGGACCATGGCTCACGCCAACTCAACGAGTGGTGCCGGACCGCGTCTCGGCTCGCACAGGAAATCAACGCGCGTCACCTCAGCGCACGCGAGGCGATCAAGCGCATCCGTGACCAGGTGGAACAGTCCGAACCGTTCATGTTTCCGAGATCACCAATCTCGGTGTAAGTCTCATCGCGAGTACGGACCTGGTGCAGCCGTGCCCGCGAATCTCAACGCACCGTGGAGCAACGCAATGCAGAACCTTTTCATCGGCAAGGGCAACCTGGCCAACTCGCCCGAACTTCGACAGCTCACGGGCAGGAACGGCGACTTCGAGGTGGCATCAATGCGCGTCTACTTCGGTCGGTATGGGCAGACGGAGGACGGCGAGGTGGAGCAGGTCGGCGGCTTCTGGCGCGAAGTCGAGATCTACGGCCAGAAGGCTCGCGACGTCGCTCGCCACCTGCGGAGGGGAGCCCGCGTCCTGGTCATCGGCGAGGAACGGGAATTCACTGCCCGTGGCGACAACGGCGAGGTAGAGGTCATCAAGGTGGTGGCCGAGGACGTGGCACTCCAGCTCACGCGCATCGAGCAGATCGTGTTCAAGGCACGGCGCGATGCAACGGAGCCGGAAGGTGAAGTTCCTGCCTGAGGGGCGTCCTGCGCCAGAACACCGAGCCCCAACGCATCAGCGTTGGGCATCCGAACATCCACTGGAGCAAGTGATGAGTGAGCAAGATTTCCAACAGCGGGTTGATGCATGTCTGCGCGACCCGCTTGCCAGTACCGATCGCCTCACCGCCATTGCCGCGCTCGCGAATGCGAGGCCATCTCTCCGGCAGGACGCGGAACATGCAGCAAGGCCGATCGTGATTGGCGAGTCCACCCCTCTCACGCGCACCTTTCTCGCTCGGGTTTGGAGCGCAATGCAGTCGCTGCTGCAAAAGCGCGCCGCTGCCCGCGCGATCAAATGCTGAGGCATCTCATGAAATTTCATCGAACGCTGTTGCAGGCACTCGCCTGCGTCGCCGCCGCCACGACATCCACCTGGGCCGGCCCAATCGTGGTCACACCAGGCTCGCTCTCCAGCTACGTGTACTACCCGCCAGTTGCCGGGGCCGGAGGTTCAGCGACAGGAGGAACAGGGGAGGACGTGTCTACGCTCCAGAGGTGCGTCTGGACGCCTTCCCAGGGCGATCAGACCGTCACGGTCAATCCCGGGTATGACTACAAGAAGGACATCACCGTGTACTACCGGCTCGCCGGGGGTGACGGTGGCGCAGGCTACACCGGGGGTGGGGGCGGCTCGTCCGCGATCATCTTGAACGGCGCGAAGGTAGCTGTCGGCCCAGGCGGGGCGGGCGGATCGCGCGCCCCTGAGGTGACCGGCGTGTTCAAGGTGAAGGTTGGCGACACCCTGCGCTTCGTCACTGGGGGCGGGGGAGGCGCAGGGCTGACGAAGTCTGGCTTCGCGATCGGTGGTGGGGGAGGAGCGGGCTACACAGGGGGCGGCGGTGGCGGATCACTCGGTTCGCGGTCCGTGTCTGCCTCGGACTACCCGGCGATCGCAGGGAAGGGCGGCGGCGATGGCCCAGGTGCTGGTGGTTACGCGTCTGGCGCCATGGCGGGCACGCCTGGCCTCAACATGCAAGGCGGCGTAGGGACCTATCCGGACGGCAGTTCTGCACCCTACGGCTCGCAGGCAGATAACTACAGCGGAAGCCTCTCCTATTACAGCGACTTCTACAAATACTTCTCCGGACTCAAGTTTCCCGCTACGCCCGCCACGATGGGAGCGCCCGTAGGGAGTGCAGATTCGAATTTCACTACATTTGGCGGGGGAGGCGGCCGGCTGGCATCCGGCGGATCTGTTGCTATTCAATTCAATTTTGTCTACTGCCAGAATGCTGCCAGTAGCTTTCAAGCGACTCGCGATTCGGTTGAAATAAGCGACAACGGGCAATGCTATTCAAATTTCAATCGCTATAGCTACGTATTGGCGAAAACGGAGCAGTTTCCGCAACCCACCTCATCCCTTGCGCTCACAAGGAAATATCCGGATGTAAACAATAATAGTAATCAACCGATTATTGTTGCATCTGGATCTCTGCCAGGCCAAATCGTCACCATGTACCAAGCACCCGTATGCGGTGTCTTCAATTAAAGTGAGGTGAGCCGGATGGATCAAAAATTTACCATCAACCTGCTGATTCGGCAGGTCGAAGAATACGCCGCAGGCAAAATCGGCGACGTGGCGCGCGGTTCAGAGACCCCACGTCTTGCCGCACTGCTGATGCAGAAATATGGGCGTGGCATCGTGGACGCGGTGGCCGTGGTCTTCGACGATCCGCGCATTGCTGACCCTATCTCGACGGCCGTGGACGAAGCCACATCGGAGATCGACCCGGCATGGCGCGAACATGATCGCGAGCGTTGGGCAGGTTTCCGATCCGACGTCACCTGCATCGGACGGACTGCAGGGTGAGCGCGCAGTGGACCGCTATGGCGCGCTCGCAGGGGGCCAAGTGACGAGCAAACCAAGCTCGGCCAGCCTCCCGGCGCCCGTCAACCTGTCGCCGCCCGACCTGGTCGTAAAGGCATGCTTCGACGGAATGCGTTTCGGCCTGCAACTCGCCCATGTGCCCGGGCTGAGCAAACCTCTGGAGCGGCATGGGGCATGGTGGAGCGCTGCGCGGCGCATGTGGCTGGTGCGGGCTACCGGGGCGGCCGACGTCGAGAGCATGCTCCTCGATGCCTACAGCGGGCAGCACGTTTCCTTCGACGCTCTTGCGGCTGCGCTGCGGGCCTCGGCCGCGGCGCCCGAGCCCGACTTCTACACCCAACTGCTCGACGTCCAAGTTTTCCCGCTCGCCAAGGGCGACGGAGGCCGCGGAAAGTGGGCTGTGAGCTTCGTCTATGACCCGCCGTGCGTGGCGGCGATGCGAGCGATGCGTGGCCTGTTTCACAAGCACGCCGCCGCTTGGCAAGTGCATTGCGATCCCGCTGAAATCCAGGAGCATCTGGTGCGGCATGCCGGCGTCAAGGCGGAGTTCGTGTTTGTTCATGAACAGGCCGTCGTGCTCGAGGAGCTCGCCACCGCAAGTGCTTCGTCTTCGCCCATCGTCGTCCCTGCGGCACCACCTCCCCAGCGAGGTGGCGGCGGGGGAGACGATTCTGCGGGCACGGGGTTCTTCTCAACGGATGTGCAGCGATCCGGAGACCTGCCATTCGATGCGTCCGCCGTTGCTTCGCTAGTGGCCACAGGTGTTCTTAGGGACTACCAGGCGATCGGCGTTCAACACATGCTGCGATCCGCCGGCGCGTGCATGGGTGACGACATGGGCCTTGGGAAGAGCCGCCAGACGGTCGTGGCCAGCCGGCTTGCCGCCGGCAAGGGGAGGGTGCTGATCGTGTGCCCGGCGTCCCTGCGCCTCAACTGGGAGCGGGAGATCCGGATGGTCTACCCGGAGGCGACTGTGGGCATGGTGGGCGAAGATCGCATCGCGACGCTGCAGGCGTGCGATTGGGTGATCGGCAACTACGAGCGCATGGGCGGCCTGGTGCGTGCGACCGAGCTCGCGTTCGAAGTGATGGCCGTGGATGAGGCCCACTACCTGAAGGAGTACCAGAGCGGCCGCACGCGCAATGTGTTTCTGCTGGCCGCGCGGATCCCTCGCTGCTACGTCGTCACTGGGACGCCGCTCTTGAACCGCGAGGTCGAGATGCACACGCTGCTGCGAATTACCGGGCATGCCCTGGGCCAGCTGCCGCTCGGCGATTTCCGGAAAGGTTTTGCTGGAACGGCTGAGAAGCGCGCCAAGCTCGCGGATGCCATCAAGGGGTGGATGATTCGGCGCAGCAAGGCGGTGCTCTCCGATCTGGGCAAGAAAGACCGCCAGCTCCGATATCTCTCGCCAGAAGGACTCGGCACTTACCGCGAGATCTATCGCGACATGAGCCTTCAGGCCATGCCGAAGATCGTGCAGCTGCGAAGGACGCTCGAATCGCTGAAGGTGCCCTTCCTGCTGGACACCGTGCAGTCGATGGGCGACGACGACAAGATCATCATATTCTGCGAGTACATGTCCACCGTGGACGCCCTCAAGCAGGCGCTCGCTGGGCTCGGGATCGGATGTGTCTCGCTCGTCGGCGCTGATTCCGCGAAGAAGCGCCAGGCCGCCGTAGACGCTTTCCAGCAGGTTCCGTCGAACAAGGTCTTCATCGGCACTACGAGTGCTGCAGGCGTCGGCATCACGCTCACCGCGGCCAACCTGGTCGCGTTCGCCTCGATGCCATGGACTCCGGCCTTGATGCGCCAGGCCGAGGACCGGGCCTATCGGCTCGGGCAGTTGCGCGACGTCCTGGTCATCGTCCCGATCGTGCCCGGCACGATCGACGAGGGCGTACTGAAGCTCCAAGACGCGAAGCGAACCACGGAGGTGGAAGTGGTCGAAGCCGCGAAAGCGGCCCTACCAGACGCGCAGCAGCTGGAGCTTGTGGAACTGCCTGCCGCGGCGCGAGAAGAGCGTGCGGTGTTGGAGTTCGCGTGATGCCTGCCTACAATGGACTCGTGACCGCTCGTTAGAGCACCACCACGCGACTGAGCCTTTGAAAGTCGTCGCCTCATGCCAATGGGGTAGGGCATTTTTTCATCCACCCAGCGGGACCAACGCAGTCCCGGTGGGGATGTCGTTGCCCGCGCCACAGAGGAGCAGCGACATGATCCAACGAACCATCGATGAGAAGAAGGCCCGTTTCTTCGCGATCGCGAAGGAACTGGGCTATCGACCTCACGACATCGCCGGAGCAATGGTCCGGCGTTACGAGCAGACCTCTTATGGCCGGCATCACACCTGCTTTACCGCGAGCGTGGTGACCGGGGTGCCAGAAACGCGCATCCAGGAGGTCGATTACGCCGTGGAAAATCGCATTGAGCGATTACACGGTGCCGCTGCAGTCCACGGGCATGTCTAGGTCTGCAGCATAAAAAGAAGGATGGCCACCGGTTCAGGCATTGCCGGTCGGTGGACCATTTCAGGTGCGCCAAGCAGGTGCGAGCTGTACTTGGAAACTCCAACCGGGGTCAATAGAATCGCTGCGTGACCGCTCATCATGAGCAACCTCGAAGCGACTGAGCCTTTGAAAGTCGTGCCCCTCGTACACACGAGGGCAAGGTAGTTCTTTTCCATCAACCCTACGGGACCAACGCAGTCCCGGGAGGGCCGTCGTTGCCCGTTTTTACACAGGAGCAACGTCATGTCCCAAACCACCAAGGCCGGTTCAAACGGTCCATCGTTCGCAAGCGCACGCCAGGTCGAAGCCAAGCATTTGGCGGACATGCTGACCAGGCTGGACGACCCCGTCGTAGCAGAGCTCTTCATCGCAGTCGTGGACGACAGTCCCGAACTGCGCCAAGAGTACCTGGGAGCGTGCCTGAAGGCCGCTGAAACCGTACGTCGGCAGCAGATGCGCTTCGAGCGAGCTCGCGCCGCGGGGCGGGCGTATGCCCGGGCCCGCGGGCAAATCTCGTTCGTAGCGCGTGCTCTCCTGATCGCAGCGCGGTACGTCGCGGCAGCGATTCGCCGTGCCCGCGTCGAGCGCCATCACACCGCGAGCCCGGCCCGTGCCGAGGCCGCCAACGTGGTAGCGCTTTCCTCTGTGCGTCGCACTGCTGCAGGCAAGTAGCAGCTGCATCCGCATCGTCCGAACCCATCTCCAGGCAGTGCCCGGAGGTGGGTTTTTTCTTTATGAGAGAGGAGAGAACCATGTTCAACGAGAAGGAACTCGCTGCGCGGTCACTGGGTACGAGTCGCGACATGGCAGCGCATGTCGCCCGGTTCAGGCGGCTCGCCACGGGGATCCGCAACATCCAACCAGGCCTGCTCGATCTCACCGGCGACGACAGGACGGCACTGGCCGAAGCTGTGGCAGTGCTGGACCGGGCAGCGAGCGTCTGCGGTAAGGCAGCAAAGCTCAAGGCGTTGGGCGAGAAGCAGCATGAAAAGCGCGTGGCCGATGCGCGGGAGTTGGTGCTGGCCAGCAACTTCGCGAAGCTGCGGGCCGTGGACGACGTCGTAGCCTTCGTAGCCACGCAAGCGTCCTACCAGATCACGCAGAGTCCTCGCATCGACAACGTGTACGCCGCTCGCTACTTCGTCAGGGACCTGTTCGGGATCTGCCTGACCACGAGCCTCGCTTCGGAGATCGCGCGCCAGCCTGCTCCGCTGCACGTCACACTGGAGCTCCGCTGGGCGGAGTTTCTATGTGAAGCGCCAGCGCTCAAGGATCGGTACGCCGTCACCATCAGCGATCTGCTCCGCTTCCTGGCGAGCGATCCAGGGGCATCTGTCAACCGCGTTTGACGGCACGAGGATCAAAGCGCTAGTCTTGCAACCGTGAACCGCCCAACAGGGCACCACGCAGCGGCTGAGCTCTTGGAAGCCGCACACATGACGCCCTCCCGGGCACCATGCAGAGCACCTGTCTTTCGTAACCCGGATGGGGACACAGCCGCCCCATCCGAGCCTTACGGCCCGGTTGTGTGCGTCTGCGCTCCTCGTCCATTCTTTTGGAACTTTGGAGCAACACCATGCAAACTGCACAACAGCAACCCCGTGAGTTTTTCAACCTGCACACCAGCGGTATCGGTTACCTCAACCGTATTCGCTGGGTGGAAACCAAAGGTCGTGGACGTAAGGCGGAATCGTTCCTCGCGTGCAGTATTTCTGCATTGCGTGGCTCTTCGGATGCTGCCGACTACACGTATTTCGATCTTCGGGTCAGCGGTGAGGAAGCGATTGGATTGATCGACGGTCTCCAGCAAGAAGTGCACGATCGCTGCAAGGTGCTCGTGAGCTTCAAGATCGGCGACATCTATCCGCATCTTTACGAGCGTGACGTGCGTGACCAGCAGTCCGGCCGCCCTACCGGGCGGAAGGAAATGGCCACGCTGATCAAGGGCCGGCTCATCCTGATCAACTCCATTTCGGTGGACGGCGAGAAGGTGTACAGCAGGCCTTCTGAAGAAAGCGCGGGACATGAAGGTGAACAGTCGCAGGGCGGCGATCACCCCATGGACAGCGACGCTCCCGACTCCACGCAATTCGTGCGCTCCGCGCGCGAAGAGATGGACCAGGAAGCGCCTCCCCCGCGTCGTTCGGTCGCACCGCAACCGCGGGCGATCGTGACGCCGATGCCGCAGCGCCGCGCAGCAGCACCGCAACCGCGGGCTGAAGCACCGGCGCCGCAACGTCGGCAGCCTCTTCGCTCCATCGCGGGCAGGCAACCACGTGCTGAGCACCGCGAACCCGCGGAAGCCTGAGCACTGATGTGAGAACCCCGGACCGCTTGCGGTCCCGGGGGTATCATCAAATCCAAAGGAGAGATTTCATGTCGCTAGATTCAACCCTGGCGGGCTGGGTCGATGGTGCGCCTCCTACTCGGGACGACGGTGGCCTGGCCATCGTGGTGCTGAAGTCAGGCGTACGCATCGACGGCCAGGATCCTGGTGGTCTGCCCGTCATCGTCTCGCGCTGGAGCGAGAAGCTGAAGACCACGGCCGGCGCTCACCGCCTGTCGTACGACGACGTCTTCCGACACATCGACATCGCAGCCGGGGAAAGTCCGGCGTGATTGAGACGACGCGAGCAGAGCAAGTTGTCACGGCTGCCTTCTCGCTTCGTTCCACTGCCGAGAGGCGTTTCCCCCGACCTTTTGCGCTATGCTCACGGCTCCAAGTGTTTGCCGGTGTCACACAAGCCGGCGGCCAGTTTTCTGGCGCGGCACGTGAGCCTCTGAGACGCGCACGCCCTTCGGGCTGAGGCATATTTTGTAGACCAATCCCCTCCCTCGTTGACGCACACCTCGATAGGGTAGGTCGGATTTCCGGCGGCCTGGAAAACCTCCGGCGACTTCAAACCAACACCCCTTGCGCGTTCGCGTGCACGGGGTGTTTTTCATTCATCACCTGCGGGGCCGCGCCTCGCACGGCGAGTGCCCCCGTTGCGAGGAGCACTACCCATGATCAAGTTGTCCGGCGTGACCTTGAGAGTCAAAAAAATGACCGGCCGCAACGGCGACTTTTGTGTCGCCGACCTGCAATCGGACATCGGCGAATTCAAGGTCAAGGACGCGCTGCTCGATCAGTTTGACGACGGCGAATACACCGGCACGGCGTGGATCAACGAGATCTACCTGGCCCAGTACATATCCTTCGGCAAGGGCGTGACGGAGATCCGCGCCAGGTTGCACGATCTGCAACTGGACGGAGCACGGGAACGCCCACGCGACACTGAACCACAAGAACCGGATCCTGCGGACGAGTTGGTGGCCCAGGCAGCGCCAGCTGCGGCGCACGTCGCATCGCCTTCACCCGCACCGGCCTCGAGTCGGCTGAGCAAGCTCCGCGACCGTCTCTCGGCAGTGGGGAAGAAAGCCTCTACACCGGCACCCGAGCCCACCGAGGGTCGCGACGACGGCCGCGAACGCGAGATGGAGGCCTTGTTCGGCGAGTTGTGGGCAAGCATCAAAGCGCGAGAGCCGGTCAAGCTCGACCCCACCGTTGAACGCTCGGTCATACGCGCCCAATCCGCGGCCATTCGCCAACTGGGCTACTACATGGATCCCATCAAGCAGATGTTCGTGCCGGACACGGTGTGACGACGAGAACCAGCCCGCCAGCAGCGGGCTGTCCATTGCGCCCGCGCGGGCGCACCGGACAGCGCGCAGCGCGCAGCGATGCGTACGGCGGCATGAGAACTAGGGTGGCTGCGACCCGGTGCGCAGCGGCTTTGCGATGAGGCGGAACACGGCAAGAGCGAAGCCGACCCGACCCACGCGCCTTTCCTTGGCCATCTGAGCTCCTTGCGATGGCTGGCCTGCTCAATGCGGCCGGGAGCACGGTGAAAAGGGAGCCCGATGGGTTCCCAGAGAGACTGCCGACGGCAGCGGTTTCTCTGGGAAACCATCTGACCATTTAGGAATGGTTTCGAGCACATTGAGCCCTGCAAATGTGCATAGCGGTCTTCCGCTAGGGCATGACCTTTTCAACCGTGTACGTCGTGCAGCGCCTTGCGTGCAGCGCGCTTTTGTAACCCTCGGGGACCTCGTTCCTCAGGGGACGGTGGCCTCCGAAACCTTGGAGACCACCATGAGCTCACCGCACCCGTCGACGGACTGGAGCACAGAGCAGCGAGCCAGCGTGCACGCTGCATTCAACGACTGGATCCTCATCTGCACGGAAGAGGACTACCAGAAGGTCAGCGACCTTTATGAGCGAGTCGCTTCGGGCGAGATCGGATCGATGGTCAAGCTGATTCAGGCGTGCTATGCGCGCTCGGATCTGCTGGCGGATCTGCCGGACAGCCTGTTGCAACAACTGATAGCGCGGAATTTGCCGCCGCCTTCCTTCGACGCGAAAGCTGCCGAAGGATAGGCAGCGCATCCCGCGCGTCGAGCTCTTCGAGGAGATGGACCATGTCCGGATCCTCTTGGGGCATGCCTTCAATCACCCTGAATGTGCTTCGCTGATCGGTCATCCGAAAAGTGTCGCACGAATCCTTACCTCAACCCGGATGGGCCGTGTCCCATCAGGGGCGCGCTTGTCCACTTTTTTCACCTTTGGAGAAATCTCATGCGCGCACAAGCAATGGAATCGATGGAAGTGGCACAGCAGCAATCCGCCTTCCTCTGGAACGATCTGATGACTCAATCTCAAGCACTGGCAACGACGGAAGTGACGCAGCAGCAATTCGGCCTGATGGCTGAGCAGTACGGCGAGCGCTTTCCGCTCGAAGTCTGCCGTTCGCAGGCAGGTTTCTACCTGGGCACGTATTCCGACAGCGGCCCGTTCACGCGGGAGTCGGTTGAATACTGGCGCAAGAGGGAACAAGCCGAGAAGGCCCTGGCGACCGGCAACTGGACGCAACGCTACGACATGTGAAACCCTCGCGACGCTTCGGCGTCGCCCCTTTCAAACAAGCCAGTCCCGAGTTCTCTCGGGCTGGCTTTTCTCTTTCATGGACAAGACATGGCTCTGATGTTCGCGCGCCTGGCGCACAACTTCGTGAAGGCGGGGTATTTCCCCACCGATGAGGCAACGATCGAGCGCGTGGCCAACCTCCTCCGATTGCCGGAGCAGGACGTGCGCATGCTGGATCCATGCTGCGGCGAGGGCACGGCTTTGGCCGACCTCCGCCAGCTGCTGCAGGAGCGCTCCGGTGCAGACAACCAGGTCGCAGAGACCTATGGCATCGAGCTTGATCCCGAGCGTGCGCGGCACGCGAAGGGCATCCTCGATCGTGTGGTCCAGGCGGACATGCACGATGTGATCGTGCGCCCCCGGAGCATGGGCCTGCTGTTTCTCAACCCTCCGTACGGTTATGGCGTCACGGACGCCGCCTCGCAGCGACAGCTGCTGGCCGAACCCGAGAAGGCCGAGAGGCTCGAGCGGACCTTCCTTCGGAAGACTGTCCCATACCTCGCATACGGTGGCGTGCTGGTCTACATCGTGCCGCACTACGCCTTGGATGACGAGATCCGAGCCTACCTGGCCAGGAATTTCACCCACCTGCGCGTGTTCTCTGCGCCTGAGCGGAGGTTCAAGCAATGCGTGGTCATCGGAAGCCGATGCCGGCCAGGCTACGCCAGCAAGGCGGCCCTGCAGATGCTCGTCGACGCGCAGGCCTCGGAGGAGGGCGCGCCCATGCTTCCCGATGGCTGGGAGCTCGAACCCTATGCCGTTCCGCCGGCGCCGCCAGAGCAGGACCAGGTCTTTCACGCGGTGCGAATTGACGAAGAGCAGCTGCAAGACGAGCTTGCGCGCTACCGGTCAAGCCTGCTTTGGGAAGGGCTCAACCAGCACTTCACCCAGCGCTACGGCGCATGTCGACCACCCCTGCGCGACCTGACGCCTTGGCATCTCGCGCTGGCCCTTGCGGCCGGCCAGGTCGTCGGGCGAATTGAAGCTGCAGATGGCCGCGTGTTCCTGATCAAGGGCGACACCTTCAAGCGCAAAGAGCGCACGAGCACCGTGGAGTTCGACAGCGACGGGAACGCATCGCAGACCGTGGTGCTTCTCGACCGCTTCGTGCCCGTCATCACCGCGATCGAGTTCACGCCCGATTCGCGTCTCGGCCAGGTGGTGAAGATCGCCTGAGACATCGTTTTTTCAACCCCCGGGGGCAGCACGCCCTGGGGGGTGGCTGTCCCGCCAACCCAAGGAGATAGCCATGAACCTACAAAGCAATATCGAGTTCGTAACCGACCTCATGCAGTTCAGCCCGAAGGGGCCGCTCGTGCAGGTCTTCATCGTCAATGCCATCCATTCCGCCGCGAAGCAAGTCGCGGAGGAGCCCGATCCCATGGTGTTCGATTCGCCAGCCATCGACGGAAAGGTCTGGCAGGACGTTGCCAAGGAGATCCTGCAGCGCATGGATGAAAAGTACGGCCCGCTGCCACCCGATGTGGTGCTGCCGGACTGACGACGGCCTCACCAGGCACCTCTGCTGCCACCCTGCAGCCCAAAGAACCCATCCAGATGGGTTCCCTTGTCCGCCCGGCGCGCCAGGCCGACAAGGGAAGCCATTTGAACCTAGACCATTGGTTTCAGCACGTTGAGCTCTGGAAACGTGCGGCGCGGCGCGAGCTGCAGGAGCAATCTTCAACCACTACTTCATCAACCCAGCAGGGCTACTCCCGCTGGGGTGGCGCTGCACCCTTTGAAAGGCACTGCCACCATGAATACTCGTTTGACCAAAGACCGCGGCGGCTGGACCGCCTTCACCGAGCTCGAACTCGGGAACGCGCAGATGCTGCATTTGCGTACCTGCCGGAACAGCATCTCCGGTCGGCTGACCACCAACGCCACGGTGCACGAGATCACGGGCGATCGCTCGCTCGTACACCGGATGGGCCTCGGCACCGGCGGCGGAGACTTCTCCGCCCTGGTTTTCGCATCGAAACCGGCGCGCTGCACGGAGTCGATCGTGCGGATCCAGCATGAGCAGGCTTTGCTGCGGCTCGATGCCATCAAGCGCGACGTGCGCGAGCACTACGCGCGCCTCGAGGCCTCCGCCGCCAAGTCGGACGCTCCTCAGCCAGGGCAGCAGCCGGCCTAACCGACAGGCCGAATGCACGCCATTTACTAACCCTGTGGGGACACGCCCCACAGGGGGCATGCCCTTCGTACTGGAGCAATCTATGAATCTCATCGAAGCAGCGCCGTCCGCCGGCGGCGCACCCTCGGCCTCGGCGCCAACGACCGAGCTCTTCCCTCTCGGCGAGCTCACGGTGACGCAGGGCGCCGCGCCGTACCTGTTCAGTGGAGTCATCAGCGCACTCAGAATCGTTTCGCGCCACCAAAGTGGCGACTGGGGTGATCTTTGCGACGAGGACAAGCGCTGCAACGATAAGGCCGTGCGCTCGGGCGGACGGATTCTTTCGACATATCGCGTCGATGCTGCAACCCGTCTATGGGTCATCACCGAAAGCGATAGGAGCGTGACCACGATCTTGTTGCCGAGCGAATACTAAAGAACACCTGGCGCGGCTCCGCGCCTCGATCACCATCCAGACGGGCCGCCGCGCGCGGCCCATCCTGGCCAACCACAAGAAGAACTATGGAACCTACCCCATCTGAACCCTCACCGAACGCGACCATTGCTCCCGCGGTGGGCGATCCATACGTCAACGTCAACGCGGAGCTCGATCTCGACCATTGCAGCCGGGAGCGGACCACAGCGCCGGGTCACGAATGGCGCGTCGCGGATGTCCAGAGCGACTACGTGACCATCGTTTGCGATGCCACGGGCGCGGCAATCAATCCGACCTATGCCGAGCTCTCCGCCGGCGTCGAGTTCGTAAAGCTGCGGCCGTCTTCGGTAGTTTCGATTTCACCTCCGCCAACTTCCACTCCGACGGTCTGAACGTCAGCGGCCTCGTCGATTTCTTCGCTCCGCCACACGTGCACCGCTCACGGCGGACCTTCCGCGCAATGAGCGACGTCTTTAAACCGGCACCAGCCGGTTTTCCATAGCGACGGCTACCCCGCTATGGAAAACCGCTTGAACCCATCTCCAAGCCGGTTTTGGAGCGCACTGAAGCCATTCAAGTGCGCGGACCTTCCGAGGTCCTGGCTTTCTCACTTTTATCCACCCCTGCGGGCACGTCCCGTAGGGGGCATGTCTCGCGCCCATCCACAAGGAGCGAACCATGACGAACGACACCATCTACTTTCCGGCCGAAGACGGCCCACGCGCGCTCACGATCGTCCAGCTGGATGATGCGATGGAAGTGCATCTTTCAACCGGCAGGCAATCCCTCGGTTGCCTGGCCACGCGTGCCCTGACGTACCGCAAGCACGGCATGACGCTCGTGCATTCCTCCAGCAACGGCGGTGGTTGCGGCGACTTCCGGGAGACGATCGCGGCCCTGCCAGTCACCGACGTCACCGAGGCGGCCGTGAGGGATTTCCACGAGCGGGCGCTGATCCAGCTTCCGCTCGTGCGAATAGCCATCGATCTGCACTATGCCAAGCAGCGCTCCATCGACCTCGCTTTGGCGAACGAGGAGAGCGGCCATGCATGAATTGGAAGCTCGCACCCGGGCGGTCGTATGCAACTGGGAGCTCGGAAATCGCGCCAACGCGTTGAACGAGTTGGACCAATGCATACGACGGCTCGATCACGACCGCGAGTGCGCAGCGCCCGAGATCGCCCGTGCCCACGAGGTGTACGCATCTGACACTTGCGAGATCTGCGATGCGCCTCTGGTCTGCCGAGGCGAGGGCGGCGTCTGGATCTCGGCTTGGGTGTTCGTTCCCTCCGGGGAATGAAGCTCTTCTTTCTCCAACCCTCTGCGGGGCACGCCCCGCAGGGCGGCTCCGCATCTTTCCGGAGCCATCCATGAACGACACCACCCTGTACCGCATCGAGGGCTTCGCCGATCTCTGGGTCGATGCTTGCCTTCGCGACGATGACGGAGACCTGATGTTTCTCTCGTTCTACGGCCGTGACGCATCTGCCATGCAGTTCGTTGCGGCCGTGGAACTGGGGAGCAGAGCCGAGGCAGGTATCACCAGCTTCAATCTCGTGAACGGAGCCGGCCGTCGCCACCAGGTCGGAATCGGCCCGACAGAACGACTGGCCAAGCACAGCGGGCGATTGCCGCGGCAGAACCTGTTCGGACCGCTGTCGCAAACCTGGATCTACGACAAGCGGATGCGAGAGGTCGACAAGGCCAACCGCATCGGTTGGATCGTGAGCCACGCGGATCAGCCGATCGATGCTGCGGCCTGGGAGCTGCTCAAGGAGCTTTCACCAGTCGCATTGCTCGACACCTGGCAGCGGCCGCTGATGGCGTGGGCCCGGGAGAAGGGCGCCATGGCGGCGCTCGGCACCGGGCTCTACGAGCCCATCGGTCGGGCGACTGCCGTGCGCGTCAGCGTGACCGACCATTTCGTACGGCACGTCAGTGCGTGTGTGCGGTCAGGCGTTCTCACCGCCTGACCACCTACCGTACAGGCCCTGCAGCAGCAGGGCCACCATTTCTTCAACCGCATGAGCGATCTCCCGATCTCGGGCGATCGCTCTTTTTATTTCTGGAGCAGTACATGAATGACGTCACTTTTTTCGACACCTCGGAAGCGATCGCAGCGCCGGCGGAGAACATCGCCGCGCCGGCGGCTGCTGACGCGCCGTCCGAGCCGCGGCGCGCTGGCGTGGCCACGGATCCGCACAGTGGCACCGTAGCCGACGTCTTCGATGAAACCATCGCCCTGGGCGACTTCATTCGGAGCTTCGGCCAAGGCCTGCTACAGCAGGTGCGATCGCAACACCCACCCGTGTACGTACCCGACCGGGACCAGGCCACGGAGGCCTGGCAGGCACGCAAGAGCATCCTCGGAACGCTCAAGCGCAAGCCCTTCGAGCCACAGGCAGAGGCAGTGCAGGCCATCGTGAAACTGCTCGTCGACCAAGACGAACCCGCCGCCGTGCTCAACGCGGAGATGGGGACAGGCAAGACGATGATGGCGATCTGCGCAGCTGCGCTCATGCAGGAGAGCCATCCCCGCACCCTCGTTATCTCTCCGCCCCACCTGGTCTACAAGTGGCGGCGCGAGATCATGGAAACCGTGCCGAACGCGCGTGTATGGGTGCTCAACGGTCCGGACACCCTTCGCAAGCTGCTCACCCTGCGTGCCCGTCTCGGTCTGGAGAGCTCGCAACCCGAGTTTTTCGTGCTGGGCCGTGTACGCATGCGGATGGGTTTTCACTGGCGTCCGTCGCTGATTGAACGGCGCATCGTGGTCGACGGCGACCGCATGTCGGTGGCATGTTGCCCCGACTGCATGCGGCCCATCGAATCGAAGGCGGGCGATGGCGAGAGGATGCCGATGTCCATGGAGCTCGCCAAGGCGGTCTTCGGGGATAGGCGCATGCACTGCGAGCACTGTGGATCCACGCTGTGGACGCTGATCCGGGCAGGACGCCCCATCGAATCGATGCACGACCTGGTTCATGGCGCGCTGCAGCAACTGCCAACCATCGGGCCCGCGTCGGCGACGAGGCTCCTGAAGGCCTTCGGCGATCAAACGCTGGCCTCGATGCTCGAAGACAACGTGTACGAGTTCGTGAACCTGATGGACGAGAACGGAGATCTCGTCTTCAGCGATCGCCAGGCCAAGCGCATGGAACGCTCGCTCGCGAACTTCGAGTTTTCGATCGGGCAGGGCGGCTACCAGCCGACCGAGTTCATCAAGCGCTATTTGCCGCGGGACTATTTCGGGCTCCTGGTGGTCGACGAGGGGCACGAGTACAAGAACGAAGGCTCGGCCCAGGGTCAGGCCATGGGCGTGTTGGCCAGCCAGTGCCGTAAGGTGCTGCTGCTGACCGGCACGCTGATGGGTGGCTATGCGGACGACCTGTTTCACCTGCTCTGGCGCGTGAACCCACGGGCCCTGCTCGCGGACGGGTTCCGGCCTTCCAAGTCCGGATCCATGGCTTCCGCCACGATGGGCTTCATGAGGGCGCACGGCGTGCTCAAGGACGTCTACAAGGAGTCGGCGGCATCGTCGCATCGCACCGCGAAGGCGAGAAGCCTCACGGTCCGCACCAGCAAGGCGCCAGGCTTCGGCCCCGTCGGCCTGATGCGCTACGTGCTGCCGATGACCGTGTTCCTCAAGCTGCGCGACATCGGCCAGAAGGTGCTCCCGGACTACACCGAGAGCTTCATCGACGTCGACATGTCACCGGAGCAGGCAGAAGCCTACGCGGTAATGAGTGCCAAGCTGGTCGCGATCCTGCGGCAGGCCCTGGCTGTTGGAGACAGCACGCTGCTGGGCGTGGTGATGAACGTGCTGCTCGCGTGGCCCGAATGCGCCTTCCGAACGGAGACCGTGCGCCATCCGAGAACGAAGAGCTTGCTGCACCTGCAGCCAGCCGTGTTCGAGGAGACGGCCTGCATGCCGAAGGAGGCGAAGCTCATCGAGCTCTGTGCGCAAGCGAAGGCACGCGGCCGCAAAGTGCTCGTGTACTCGATCTACTCGGGTACGCGGGACACCACGGCCAGGCTGAGGTTGCTCCTGGAAGCCCGAGGGTTCAAGGTCGGCGTTCTGCGCGCCAGCGTGGATGCGTCGAAGCGGGAAGACTGGGTCGCTGACCAGGTCGAGCGTGGCATCGATGTGCTGATCACCAATCCCGAGCTCGTCAAGACCGGTCTGGACCTGCTCGACTTTCCGACGATCGTTTTCCTGCAGTCGGGCTTCAACGTCTACACGGTACAGCAGGCTGCCAGGCGCTCATGGCGGATTGGACAGCAGCACGACGTCAGCGTCTTCTTCCTCGGATACGCCGGCACCACGCAAATGGACTGCTTGCGACTCATGGGCAAGAAGATCGCTGTGTCGCAGTCGACGTCCGGAGAGATGCCCGAAAGCGGCCTCGACGTGCTCAACGAATCGGAAGGCGAAAGCATCGAGGTGGCCCTGGCCAGAGAGCTTCTTTCCGCCTGACGCACCCCGGGGGATTCGTCCCCAACTTCCGCCGCTCCGCCGGCGGTTTCCTGCGCCTCCCCCCTGTTTCACGCGACTCATTCGGCTTCGGCCGAGGGGGAGGGGCGCGCTTTATTCACCTGTAAGTAGAGGACCATGATGAAAGAAGTTGACGCATCCGAGGCCAGGTACGGTTATCTGCTGCAACTGAACGCTGCGAGAGGCTCAGGAGACGTTGCCGCGGCTCGGCTCGCAGAGCTTGCGCTGCAGGCGCTTTGTCCGGAGCTTGTTGGGCTCGACCTCTGGAGCTGCTCGGGGTGGACCGAAGGCGCGAAGGCGTTGCTGAGCCAATCTCCGCCAGGCACCGCACTGGTGGACGAGGCTTGCGACGGGCTCGTCGTTCTCGTTCAGGGACAGGTCGTCGGTTTGCCGCGGCTTACTCGTGCGGGTGGGTGCTATCTCACCGAAGGAGGGCTCCCGTTGTTGGGCCGCGAGGCCGGCCCGGAACATTGGGACTATGAAAGAAGTTGCTGGGAGGCTCATGAGCCCATGCACGCGAGGGACGTTCTTCTGTTCCCGCACCGGACCACGGTGCGATTTGTCGAGGTCGCATGACTTTCGCCCAGGGATGCCGCAAGGCGCCCCTGGGCTTTTTTTCGTCGATCGACGCGCGAGGCCGCACCTCAAATAGGCGCTTGCGTTCTGTATTGTTATGTAATACACTACATACAACAAACAACCGCACCCCCGGAGATTTATATGTCCAGTGAAGCAACTATCACCGAGAAACTCATCATCGAAGCGTGTGAGGCTCTTGCAGCTGAGGGGACTCGGTCAACGAATGAGTCTGTGAGAACCCGTCTCGCACTGATGACCGGAACCAAGGGCGGCTCTTACGCGACGATCGGCCCGGTCGTGAGGGCGTGGAACGAGGCCCGCAAATCAGCTGCGACGGCGGGCAGCGCACGCGAGCCGGCTCCACAAATCGTGATGGACAAGCTTCAGGCGTGGTCGGCGGACCTATGGGCGGCCGCGCTCAAGCTTGCGGACGACCGGCTCGCGGCGGAGCGCGCGGGACTCGAACGCGCCCGGGCCGAGCTCGAGAGCGAAGCGGCCGAAGCCCTGGACTTGGCAGAGCGACGCGAAGCCGAGCGCGATGAGGCGCGCCGGGCTGCTGCCACCGAATCGGAGCAACTGCGCGGCGCCCTGGCGGAGGCGCAAGCAGAGGCGGGCGCTCAGGCCGCACGCGCAGCCGCCGCCGAGGCGAGGGCAACGGAAATCGCAGTCCGTGCGGAGGATCTGCAGGAGCGCTTGCAGAATGAGGAGGGGCGCCACAAGACGGCGAGCGAGGAGCTCACCCGTATGCGATCCGTGGTCGCCCGGCTGGAGCAGCAAGCCAGCGATCAAGCGCGGCAGTTAGCTGCTGCCCTCGAAGAGATCAAGCAGGCGCGCAACGCGCTGGAGGCCGAGCGAGATCGAGCCCGAGCAGAGCTTGCGGAGGAGCGCCGCCGACTCGAGGGAAGCGTGGACGAAGTGAAGCGCGAACTGGCGTCGGCACGAAAGGAAGCCCTGGACGCGACCACCCAGCTGGCTCGTGCCGGAGGCCGCATCGAGGCCCTTGAAGCGCAGTTGGCCAAGGTGCAGCCGGCGAAGCAGAAATAGTGGGGGCAGGCGGCATCCGCCAGTTCCGAAATCCATCACTTCAACCCCGGAGGGAATATGAATCAAACACGCTCCAGACGGATACCGTCCGCAGAGAAGGACGCGGCGGTCATGGCGGTCCTTCGCTCGGCCGAGGCGCCCCTAACGACGGCGGACATCGCTCGGCGCGTCAACGACGCCTGGTGCTACCCCGACCTGGTGCCAAAGACCTCGCCCGTGTCCCACGCACTGGCGCGCATCGGGGCGATGCGAGACGATCGCAACCGCTATTGGCTGGGCGATACCAAGTGTTCGCCCGGGCCGAAGCCGCCGGCGGCGACGGAGCGGATGCTGTACAGGACCACGCTGGTCTGCCGCGCCCCTGCCAACGGGCGATGGTTGGCGCGCGTGTTGGCGGGTGCGGGAGGGCAATTGCTGTGAGCCCATCAGACGCAGTTGCGAAACTCGAGCAGGACGCCGTGACCGGGCAGGCGCTCGATCTTCTGCGCAGGGCGGCCAGCTACCTCGAACGTTTACCCGCTGTGCCGGCAACTCGCGAACTGGCCAAGGAGCTCTCCGACTTCGTGGAATCCCCGAAGACACGGGCCAGCGCGCGAGCGACACGTGCGCGCGCTGATGCCGCATCGGCGAAGTACGCCCATGTCGCGGCACCCACCGGGCTGACGCTATTCCAAGCCGTGGTGGAGGGCGACGTGCTCTATGTCAAAGCTCCGCCGATCGGCGGGTATCTCGATGATCTTGGGCGCATGCGAAAGCTTCACGGGGGCGTCCGCTTCCACCTGGAAACACCTCCCAGCGACTTCGTTCCGTGGCACCTCGACCTGCGAACGCGATGATAAATTCAATGCAGCCTGGTCTTCGGCCATACGCACCCAGCGGTGGTGAGAGCGGCACTGCGAGAGCGATGTCTATCGAGCAGAGCCAATGTCAATGATGCAAATTGAAGGACAGTTGGTCAGAGGTCGCACTTCATCAAGAACATATTAACATGTTCAATCTTCGTGGCGATTAGGGTGAAATTATCGTCAGCAGTACTCCCGCCCCAGAGTAAAGCACAAGCCCTTGCCATCGATGGGTGCCAGGGAATTTGTTTATCGACGCATGCGATGAATTTTGTATCCCATATGATTGATCCACTCATTCCTTTGGGACAGGGGTGAGGGACAGAAGATCCGAACTTATTAATTCCTGACTTCGGGTAAGATATGACTGCGTGATATTCTGGATCGAAACCGACAAAATCATTCGAATGCCGTGGTGGCGAGGCTTCCTGGGTGAGTAGTGGCTTTCCTAATAGAGTCAAGTGTTTCGAGTCGGCAACTTTTAAATGTTCAACGGAAAAGTTACCTTTTCGAATTAACTCATATCCAGGATAGCCCACAAGAAAAAGAAATTCTTCCTTCACCGGTTGAAATCGATCATCGAAGTAAAATGGATCGAGAAGCCGATTTGCCGGCAATCTTAAGTCTTGAGGGAGAGATTCATTCTCCATCACTAAGATGGCCACATCGTGTGGTTTACCCAAAGCCCTTGAATGAGCGAAATTCGCTGCGTATTGCCCAGAATCTATGGGTAGATGTGCGCAAGTGCCATTTGCAGGAATATTCTTGACGACATGCTCATTCGTAAGAATGAAGTTGTTATTCTTGCCTTTGATATAAGTTCCTGAGCCGCCAGCGGTCAGCTTTTCCAGTCTACCGGGATCGTAATATGGGAGCGCTGTAGTATACTTAAAAAAATAATCAGTCATTTCTCTGAGAACCTTGCGAATCTCTTCTTGGATTATCTTTTCGGTATTGCTGGTTTTCTTTGGCATATCAATTAAAAAATAAGTATGATGATTCGATATGGTGATAATTCCGTCAATCAGCCCTGCAAACCGCGATGCTAAAATATTGCTATATATCGCCTTGGCCGCTATGGTTCAAGACCGGAGTTAACTGCTTTCCGACGTCGACTTGCCTCACAGGCGTAAAAGTCTGTGTTTTTAATAAATTCTGCAGGCTCACCTGTTTTTAGGCCGGTAGGGAGCTTTTCATCAGCCACTTGTGCAATATGCAACATGTCTCGTAATAAAACATATCGGAAGTGAGCATAAAGCGATGTCGATGCAATTCCGTCGTAGACAGCTGTTTGTTCCATGCGGGCATTGATAGGTAGGCGCCATGGCAAAGTCGACTGTTGACGCCTAATCTCTGCGAGAAACTCCCTCTTCATGTAGACGAGCCAAATCTTGTCATTTCTTTTTCCGTTAGCCCAAGTATTGGGACTTGGATTTCCCGCCCATGCTTGGTATATTAGAGCTCCTGTTTTTTCATCTTTCGCGACATGAATGGCTAGAGCACCGCCTAAAGAGATGCCGGTCACAATAATTTTTTTTCCGACGGCATAGGGCTCCTCGCTAACGGAAATTACCAAGTCTTTGGCTCTCATTAATTGAGATTGACTTGCTAAAAT
Organism: Paracidovorax oryzae ATCC 19882; assembly: GCF_000687165.1. GTDB lineage: Bacteria > Pseudomonadota > Gammaproteobacteria > Burkholderiales > Burkholderiaceae_C > Paracidovorax > Paracidovorax oryzae. The sequence continues at coordinate 268,971 of NZ_JMKU01000006.1, forward strand.
GTTGGCGAATAGCCAATCCCAAAGATCATCGCTGCCCCTAAAAGCAATTATGATCTGCTTTTCGCCTTGTGGGGAGATATATTCATAGATGTCAGCGGCAAAGCCGCTGAAGTCATGCATTTCAATTCTTTCGATTAACGTCATCGATCTTGGAGTACCAATCCAATGATCTAAGCTCTCTACATCCTGTTTTTGTAGTGTTAGCGCGGCTGCCGTTATATACGGGTAGCCAGCGAGTGATATCTCGGCGCGACGTTTGTCGGCACGGGTGCGATCTTCCGATTCTTTATAAATGTTGTTACACCAGAACAGGCCCTTTTCTCGCTCTCTATAGATGTGAGGCAGCACTGAGCAGCCGCTTACCATCACCCCGATGAGCAATGTCAAAAACAATCGCATGTGCCCTCCCACTCTTTTATCTTCACTGTCCCACGTGCACTGTTTAGAGTCAAGTGCTGTATGTAAAATCAGAGTCTGATCGAGCGAAAAATCTGCACTCGGTGAGTACATGCGGACAGGATGTACGCTATCCGCTAAAGGCGGCAAATACCCAAGACGCTGGGCGTCATGGCCGCGAGGTAGCGCAAGGCGGGGCCGGGCACATTACTGAGCGAGTGCCAGCAGCGGCGCAGCCAGCCCATCGCAAGGAAGCGTGCCAAGGCGGACACGTGTCCGCCGGCATCCGGCACCTGGGGGACAAGTTACTACGCACCATCGGGTAGGCCCGCGCCACCGTGGGCATGTCGATAACGACCGACTACTACAACATGAGGCGGCGCACGCTTCCTGGACCCGGGAGTGAATGCGTTCTTCAAGCTATCGGCTGCCAAGGCTAGGGTGCGCGTGCGACCGGCAAAGCGTGAGCCTAGCGGGAAGAAATGGCCGGAGCATGTCAAGATAGTTGTCGCGTCGATCAAGCAGCCCGAGGCTGCGTATTCGATGCGGTCGCCGCGGCATCGGCGATGCCGTCGCGCTCAG
>NZ_JMKU01000007.1 GCF_000687165.1 Paracidovorax oryzae ATCC 19882
TTCCACCACAGTTGCAGGCAGTGGATGCGCAGCATCGTCTCCACGGCGAATGGCGGGCGTCCACCCAGTGCCTGGTGCGCGCCGCGCGCATGCGGCTGGATCAGCGCCACCAGCGCCGCCCACGGCACCACCCGGTTCATCTCTTCAAGGAAGATCTCCTTGCGGGTCTTCTTGGGCAGGGGATCGAACCCCAGCATCTGCTGCTGCTCATGCGTCATGCTCGCCATCTTGCCTGCGGCTCACTTCACGCGCCAGTCAGCGATGGGGTTTTGCAGACCTTCCCTAGAGCAGGAAACGCTCGAAGTTTTTTTACCGCGAGTCCACCCGCCAAGTCGTTTTGCTGGCGGGCGATAGCGACCGATAGCTAGCAAAACAAATCGCTGTAATATCAATAACTTACGTGACGATAGTGATTGCAGGCGACAGTCCCCAAAGGACCTAATTTCACTCCCACTCAATCGTCGCCGGCGGCTTGCTCGACACGTCGTACGTCACCCGGTTGATGCCGCGCACTTCGTTGATGATCCGCCCCGACACCTTCTTGAGCAGCGCGTACGGCAGCTCGGCCCAGTCGGCGGTCATGAAATCGCTGGTCTGCACGGCACGCAGGGCGACGACGTAGTCGTAGGTACGGCCGTCGCCCATCACGCCGACGCTCTTCACGGGCAGGAAGACGGTGAAGGCCTGGCTGGTGAGGTCGTACCAGGTCTTGCCGGTTTCTGCGTCCACGTGGTTGCGCAGTTCCTCGATGAAGATCGCGTCGGCGCGGCGCAGCAGGTCGGCGTATTCCTTCTTCACTTCGCCCAGGATGCGCACGCCCAGGCCCGGGCCGGGGAAGGGGTGGCGATAGACCATCTCGTGCGGCAGGCCCAGGGCCACGCCGAGTTCGCGCACTTCGTCCTTGAACAGGTCGCGCAGCGGCTCCAGCAGCTTGAGGCCCAGCTGTTCCGGCAGGCCGCCGACGTTGTGGTGGCTCTTGATGGTGACGGCCTTCTTGCTCTTGGCGCCGCCGGATTCGATCACGTCGGGGTAGATGGTGCCCTGGGCCAGGAAGGTGGCGCCCTTTTCCTTTTTCGATGCGCCCGAGGCGGTGAGCTTGGCGGCCTCGGCCTTGAAAACGTCCACGAACAAGCGGCCGATGATCTTGCGCTTCTGCTCAGGGTCGCTCACGCCGGCCAGTTCGCGCAGGAAGAGTTCGCTGGCATCCACGCGCACGACCTTGGCGTGCAGCTTGCCCACGAACATGTCCATGACCATGTCGCCCTCGTTCAGGCGCAGCAGGCCGTGATCGACGAACACGCAGGTGAGCTGGTCGCCGATGGCGCGGTGGATGAGCGCGGCGGCCACGCTGGAATCCACGCCGCCCGAGAGGCCGAGGATGACTTCCTCGTCGCCCACCTGGGCGCGGATGGATTCGACGGCCTCGGCGATGTGGTCCTTCATGACCCAGTCCGGCTGCACGCCGCAGATGCCGAGCACGAAGCGGTCGAGCAGCGCGCGGCCCTGCACGGTGTGCGTCACCTCGGGATGGAACTGCACGGCATAGAAGCGGCGCGCTTCGTCGGCCATGCCGGCGATCGGGCAGCTGGGGGTGGAGGCCATGAGCTTGAAGCCGGGCGGCATCTCGGCGACCTTGTCGCCATGGCTCATCCAGACCTTGAGCATGCCGTGGCCTTCGGCCGTGGTGAAGTCGGCGATGTCCTTCAGCAGCGCGGTGTGGCCGTGGGCGCGCACTTCCGCATAGCCGAACTCGCGCTTGTGGCCACCTTCGACCTTGCCGCCGAGCTGCTGCGCCATGGTCTGCATGCCGTAGCAGATGCCGAGCACCGGCACGCCCAGTTCGAACACGGCCTGCGGCGCGCGGTCGGTGGTCTCTTCGTACACGCTCGCGTGGCTGCCGGAGAGGATCACGCCCTTGAGCGCACCGTCGGCGGCGTATTCGCGCACCCAGGCGTCGCTCACGTCGCAGGGATGCACTTCGCAGTACACATGCGCCTCTCGCACGCGGCGCGCGATGAGCTGGGTGACCTGGGAGCCGAAGTCGAGGATGAGGATCTTCTGGTGTTGCATGGTGGTCGGGGTCGGTAAGAGCGGTGGAATCGGAGGAGTCAGAACGTGGACAGATCGAGCAGCGCCACGCCGGTGCGCGTGGCGGCCTCGGCCTGGGCGGTATCGAAGGTGGCGAGCGGCAGGCGCAGCGAGCGTGCGAGCCAGAGGTAGGCGGCGTCGTAGACCGGCAGGCCGGTATCGAGGGCGACGTCGAGCACGGCCTTGTGCTGCGCGGGCGCCAGCTCGTGCAGTTCCACGCGGTGGCGGATGGCTTCGAGCACGGCCCACAGGCCTTCGACGGAGCCCGCGGGAATGCGGCCGGCATGCACGCCGCTCGCGATCAGGTTGCCGCACTCCCACTGCCAGAGGTTGGGCGCCTGGGGCTCGACCTCGTCGCGGCGGATGCGGGCATAGAGGCGCCGCGTGTGCTCGCTGGCCGCATCGGGCAGCAGCCAGGCGGCGGTCACGGAAGCATCGAGCACGAAGGCGGTGGTGGACATGGTCATGCGGCGGTGCTCCGCCCGCTGCGGCGCAGGGCGGGCGCCGCCGTGTGCGCGGTCGCGGCGCGGATGCTGGCATGCAGCGCATCGATCTGCCCCAGCTCCCGTGCGATCTGCTCGTCCGTGATCACCGGCCGGCGCCGCACCGGGAGCATGCGCACCACCTCTTTCCCGTGCCGGGTGATGCGCACCTCTTCGCCCTGCTCCACCGCCTCGATGAGCGCGGAAAAACGGGTCTTGGCTTCGTAGATGCCGACGGTCTGCATGCGCGAAAGGCTTCCGGAAAAAAGAAAAGTCTGGCCTGAACAAGAATTCAGACCAGACTTTACCAAACCGACCAGAAAATAACAATCAGACCAGAATGATCCTGAGCGCCAGTTTCGTCATGGCACGCAACGCCACAGCGGCCCAACGCGCGGGCAGCCGTGCAAGGGCCGCCCTGCCGCACCGGCTGCGTCCCCCTTCCCGAACGGCGCAGCCGTTCGAGAGAAGGGGGAAGGCGCGCAGCGCCTCAGGGGGTTGTGGGCAGTCAGTCCGCCCGGTAGTTCGGCGCTTCCTTCGTGATCTGCACGTCGTGCACGTGGCTTTCACGAATGCCGGCCGTGGTGATCTCGACGAACTCCGCCTTGTTGTTCATCTCTTCGATGGTGGCGCAGCCACAGTAGCCCATGGAGGCGCGCACGCCGCCGGCCATCTGGAACACGATCGAGACCATGGAGCCCTTGTAGGGCACGCGGCCTTCGATGCCTTCGGGCACCAGCTTGTCGGCGTTCGGGTTGCCGGTGCTGGATTCCTGGAAGTAGCGGTCGGCCGAGCCCTGCTGCATGGCGCCGATGGAGCCCATGCCGCGGTAGCTCTTGTAGCTGCGGCCCTGGAACAGGATGACCTCGCCGGGCGCCTCTTCGGTGCCGGCGAACATGCCGCCCATCATCACGGTGCTCGCGCCCGCGGCCAGTGCCTTGGCGATGTCGCCCGAGTAGCGGATGCCGCCGTCGGCGATCAGCGGCACGCCCGTGCCCTGGAGCGCCGTGGCCACGCTGTCGATGGCCATGATCTGCGGCACGCCCACGCCCGCGACGATGCGGGTGGTGCAGATGGAGCCGGGGCCGATGCCGACCTTGACGCCGTCCGCGCCGGCCTCGACCAGGGCGAGCGCCGCCGCACCGGTGGCGATGTTGCCGCCGATCACGTCCACCTGCGGGTAGTTCTGCTTGACCCAGCGCACGCGGTCGATCACGCCCTTGCTGTGGCCGTGGGCCGTGTCCACCACGATCGCATCGACGCCGGCCTTGACCAGTGCCTCGACACGCTCCTCGGTGCCCTCGCCCACGCCGACGGCAGCGCCCACGCGCAGGCGGCCGTTGCTGTCGCGCGCCGCGTTGGGGAAGCTGGTCTGCTTGGTGATGTCCTTGACGGTGATCAGGCCCTTGAGCTCGAACGCGTCGTTGATGACGAGCAGGCGCTCGAGCTTGTGCTTGTTGAGCAGCGCCTTGGCTTCGGAGGCGGTCGCGCCCTCCTTCACCGTGATGAGCTTCTCGCGCGGCGTCATGATGTCGCGCACCTTGACGTCGTAGCGGGTCTCGAAGCGCAGGTCGCGGCCGGTGACGATGCCCACCACCTTGCCCGCATCGCACACCGGGAAGCCCGAGATGCCGAGCTGCTCGGACAGCTGCAGCACCTGCAGCACCGTGTGCTCGGGGGTGATGACGACGGGGTCGCGCACCACGCCGGATTCATAGCGCTTGACCTTGGCGACGTGGGCCGCCTGTTCCTGCGCCGTGAGGTTCTTGTGCACGATGCCGATGCCGCCCTCCTGCGCGATGGCGATGGCCAGGCGCGCTTCGGTGACGGTGTCCATGGCGGCGGACACGAGGGGAAGGTTCAGGGAGATATTGCGGGAGAGTCGCGTCGCGAGGGACGTGTCCTTGGGCAGGACCTGGGAGTACGCCGGCACCAGCAACACATCGTCGAAGGTGAGCGCTTTTCCTAGAAGGCGCATGAGATTCGCTCCAAAAAAACGATTGTACCTGCCGGGCCGCATTCCCTGCCGCGCCGGGTCTTGCCGGCGCGATGGCGCGGCCGGAGGCCGGGCGCTACACTGCCCGCATGAAACTCCACCGGCTTCTCGTGCTCGCCTGCGCCTGCTCCTGGGCGCTGGGGGCTTCGGCGCAATGGCAATGGATCGACAAGGACGGGCGCAAGGTGTTCAGCGACCGCCCGCCCCCGACCGACGTGCCTGCGAAGAACATCCTGAAGCAGCCGGGGGGCGCCCCGCCCCCGCCCCGCACGCAGGCGGCCAACACCGCTGCCGATGCGCCCGGCACACCGGCATCCGCCGCGGCGGCGCCACGGCGGCCGGCGTCCGACCCGGAGCTGCAGCAGCGCAAGGCACAGGCGGACGCCGCCGAGGCCGCCCGCAAGAAGGCCGACGAGGAACGCCAGGCCAAGGCCCGTGCCGAGAACTGCCAGCGCGCGCGCCAGCAACAGGCCATGCTGTCGTCGGGCCAGCTCGTGAGCCAGGTGAACGCCCAGGGCGAGCGCGCCTTCATGGACGATGCGACCCGCGCCGCGGAAATGCGGCGTGCGGAAGCGGCGATCGCCTCCGACTGCGCGCGTTGAAGCCGGCTGCGTTCGCGGCGGCTCCGGACCCTCAGTACCCGGCCTTGGCACCCGGGCGCCGCGTGGCGAACAGCCCCGTGGCCCGTGCCCCCTGGCGCGCGAAGCGCTCGCGCCGCGCCTTCTTGGGATCGACCCGCAGCGGGCGGTACCACTCCACGCGGTCGCCGTCCTGCAGCACGCGGTCCAGCGCCACGGGGCGGCCCCAGATGCCGCAGGTAGCCGATCCATCCTCGGGGCCGCCACAGGCCGCGATCGCATCGCGCACCGTGGCGCCGGCAGGCAATTCCATCGCCGCCTCCCTCACCTCGCGCGGCCCGGGCGACCACGCGACGGTCACCGCCACGCGGCCCGCGACGGCGGCGGCCATGGCACCGGCCTCAGCCATAGACCTGCTCCGCGCGCTGGATGAACGCATCCACCATGCTGCCCGCGATGCGGTCGAACACCGGGCCCACCAGCGCGGCCAGCGCGATGTTGTCGAAACCGTAGTTGAGCTGCAGCTCCACCTTGCAGGCCCGCTGGCTGCCGTCGCCCACGGGATGGAAGCGCCAGTCGCCATCGAGCTGCGAGAAAGGCCCTTTCACGAGCCGCATCTGCACGCGCCGGCCGGGCTCGTGCTGGTTGCGCGTGACGAAGGACTTGCGCAGGCCGCTGAAGGCGATGCCCACCTCGGCGGTCATGCCGTGCTCGTCCTGTTCCAGCACCCGCGCGCTGTCGCACCAGGGCAGGAATTCCGGGTACTTCGCCACGTCGGTGACGAGGGCGAACATCTCTTCGGGGCTGTACCAGATCAGGACGGACTTGTTGACGTTTTTCATGGGAGGACGGGCATGGCGGGCCGCGGCGGGACGGAGCACTAGAATCCCCGGATAGCGCACGGCCGATCGTCCGATTGTAGGGAGGGCTTTCAAACGCCTCCATGTGCCGCATCTGATTCCCCATGGCCAAGAAACCCGAGACCCTGTCACGCATCGCCGACAACAAGAAGGCGGCCTTCAACTATTTCTTCGAGGAACGCCACGAGGCGGGCATGGTGCTGCACGGCTGGGAGGTCAAGGCCCTGCGCGAAGGCAAGGTGCAGCTCACAGACGGCTACGTGGTGATCCGCGAAGGCGAGCTCTACCTGATCGGCTGCCAGATCAATCCCCTGAAGACGGCCTCCACCCACGTGAGCCCGGACGCGGTCCGCACCAAGAAGCTGCTGCTGCACAAGGAAGAGATCAAGCGCCTGATCGGAAAAGTCGAGCAGAAGGGCTATACGCTGGTGCCGCTGAACCTGCACTGGACCAACGGCCGCGCCAAGTGCGAGATCGCGCTCGCCAAGGGCAAGGCCGAGCACGACAAGCGCGACACCATCAAGGAGCGCGAGGGCAAGCGCGAGGTGGAACGCGCGATGAAGAGCCGCCACCGCTGAGGCGGTGGAATTTTTTTTCGGGCAGGGCGGAATAAATCCGCCGCGTCCGGTGTTTACTCCGTTGCGGGCCGGCATGTCGCCGGCCCTGCCTACAGGAGCAACACCGATGACCCGAATCTCCACCCTCTTGGCCGCTTCCGCCCTGGCCCTGGCGCTTGCCGGCTGCGCCTCCATGTCGTCGTCCCGCATGCCCGGCGGCGTTGCCGAGAAGAACGGCGCCCTCGTGGGCCCGAACGGCATGACGCTCTACACCTTCGACCGCGACCCGGCCGGCGGCGGCAAGTCGGTCTGCAACGGCCCCTGCGCGAAGAACTGGCCGCCGCTGCTGGCCGGCAGCGACACGCCCACGGGCGAATTCAGCGTGGTGGAGCGCGATGACGGCGCCAAGCAACTGGCCTACAAGGGCAAGCCGCTGTACTACTGGGTCAAGGACACCCAGCCCGGCGAACGCACCGGCGACGGCGTGAATCAGGTCTGGCGCACCGCCAAGCCCTGACCGGCCTCGACGCCGCCCGCATGGACGACATCGCTGCGCACCTGCCGGGCCTGCGGCGCTATGCGCGGGCCCTGACGGGCAATGCCTGGGCGGCGGACGACCTGGTGCAGGACACGCTGGAACGTGCCTGCCGGAAGTGGCTGCTGTGGCGCCCGGGCAGCGACCTGCGCGCATGGCTGTTCACGCTCATGCACCGCGTGTACCTGAACCAGCTGCGGGCGGTGCCGGCCCAGCCGCCGCTCGACCTGGAATCGGTGCAGGACCACCTGCAGGCGCCGCCCGCGCGCACGGACGACGCGCTGGACCTGGACCGCTGCCTGCAGCGCCTGCCCGCCGACCAGCGCGCGGTGCTGCTGCTGGTGACACTCGAGGACATGGATTACGCCGCCGCCGCGAAGGTGCTGGACGTGCCGGCGGGCACGGTGATGTCGCGCCTCTCGCGCGCCCGGCAGCGGCTGCGCGAACTGATGGAACCGCAGGCCCGTACACCCGGCGCGGCGGCGGAGGCCGCGGCGCGGCGGCCGCCCTCGCCGCCTGCAGCGCCGCGGCTGCGGCGGCTGAAATGATGATGGACCGCAGGCCATGACCGACCCGCGCACACCTTATCCCGACGGTACTCCGCATGGCGCCCCACCCGGCGCTCCGGACACCGGCCTGGACGACGACCGCCTGCATGCGCTGGTGGACGGCCGGCTGCCGCACGAGGAAGCGCAGGCGCTGCGCCGGCAGCTCTCGGACGACCCCGCGAACCGTGAACGCGTGCAGGACTGGGAGGCCCAGCGGGAACAGCTGCGCGGGCTGCATGCCCACTGGGAAGAGGCTCCGGTGCCGCCCCTGCTCGCCCAGGCGGCTCAGGACTTCCGCAACCGCCGCCTGCAGGCGTCACGGGCCTGGAGCATGGCGGGTCTTGCCGCCTCCCTGCTGCTCGCCTTCGGACTGGGGTGGACGCTGCACGGCCCGGCCCCCACGACCCTGCCTCCCACCCAGCGTTTCGCGCTGCAGGCCGCCGCGGCCCACGCGGTGTACCAGCCCGAGCAGCGCCATCCGGTGGAGGTGGGCGCGGCACAGCAGGAACACCTGGTGCAATGGCTCTCCAGGCGCCTGGGCCGGCCGCTGCACATTCCAGACCTGCAGCCCCAGGGCTACGAACTGGTGGGCGGGCGCCTGCTGCCGGGCGATGCGGGACCGGGCGGCGCCAGCGGCGCGCGGGCGCAGTTCATGTACCAGAATGCCGCGGGGCAGCGCGTCACGCTGTACCTCGGCGCGCTGCCTGCGGCTCCGGCGGAAACCGCGTTCCGCTACGAAGGCGATGGTCCCGTGCCCAGCTTCTACTGGGTGGAAGACGGCTTCGGCTACGCGCTGAGCGGGCCTTTGCCGCGCGATGCGCTGCTGGCCATCGCGACGGCCGTCCATCCGCAGCTGTGAGTCACCGCAGGCCGGCCAGCGGATGGGAATGCGCGGGCCAGGGGCTGTCGAAGAAGGGCTGCCACATGGCGGGCGTGACGTCCTCGATGCGTGCCGGGTTCCAGCGGGGCGCATGGTCCTTGTCCACCGCGAGCGCGCGGATGCCTTCCACCGTTTCGCTCTGTCCGGGCCGCAGGTAGAAGCAGTGCCGCACCATGTCGCGCTCCATGCGCAGGTCGGCGGCCAGGTCCATCCCCCGGGCGCGCCGGATCTGCTCCAGCACCACGTGCAGCATCAGCGGCGAGCGCTTGCGCAGCGTGGCCGCCGTGGCGCGAGCCCAGTCGCTGCCATCGGCCTCCAGCGCCGCGGCAATGGCCGGCACGCTGTCCTGGCCGAAGGCCGCGTCGATGCGCGCGCGGTCGGCCGTGGCGGCGGGTGCAGATGCGACGAAATGCGTGGCCACCCAGCGTTCGATGGCGGCCCCATCCTCGAAGCCCTGCGTGGCCAGGCCCTCCCACACGCCGTGCTGGGCCTCGGCGGGCATGCAGCCATCGGCCAGGCCCAGCGCGACCGCATCGCCCGCACCGATGGTGTCACCCGTCAGCGCCAGCCATTCGCCCGTGCGGCCGGGGCAGCGCGAGAGGAAGTAGCCGCCGCCCACGTCCGGGAACAGGCCGATGGCCGTCTCGGGCATCGCCATCTTGGTGCGTTCCGTGACGATGCGCTGGCTCCCGCCCTGGCTGATGCCCATGCCGCCGCCCATGACGATGCCGTCCATGAAGGCGATGTAGGGCTTGCCGAAGGTGTGGATCAGGTGGTTGAGCGCGTATTCCTCGGTGAAGAAGTCTTCCAGCTGCGGGTTGCCGGTGCTGCCGGCCTGGTGCAGGAAGCGGATGTCCCCGCCCGCGCAGAACGCACCGAAGGCGCCCTCCTTGTTCGTGCCGCGGATCGCCACGGCGAGCACGGCCGGGTCCGACTGCCAGCGCAGCAGCGCCTCCATGAGGTCGCGCACCATGCCCAGCGACAGGGCGTTGAGCGCGCGCGGGCGGTTCAGCGTGATGAAGCCCACCTGTCCGCGCACCTCGGCCAGCACGTCGCGTTGCGTTGCATCCATTCGATAGTCTCCTTGGAATCCTGTGTTGGAACGTGCCGGAAATTGTGCCGCAGGCCGCGCGGTGTGCCCGGTCTCCTACAGGACCTGCCTGGAGCGCTGCCTAGAATGTTCCGGCATGCCCCACCCCGCCGCGGCACCGCGGCCCCTCCCTTTCTCCTCCATCACGCCGCCCCGCGTGCGGCCCGCCGCTGAGGGCTGCCTTGCGGCGAGCCAGGCGCCGCAGCGCACCAGCCCGCAGGGAGACCCGCCATGGAATGGCTGAGCGACCCTTCGGCCTGGGCGGGCCTGGCGACGCTGGTGGTACTGGAGATCGTCCTCGGCATCGACAACCTCGTCTTCATCGCCATCCTGGCCGACAAGCTGCCGCCGGAGCAGCGCGACCGCGCCCGGCTGATCGGCCTGTCCCTCGCGCTCGTGCTGCGGCTGTGCCTGCTGGCCGCCATCGCGCACCTGGTGCGCCTCACCACGCCGGTCATCGAATGGGGCTGGCTGTCGCTGTCGTGGCGGGACATCATCCTGCTGGCCGGAGGCATCTTCCTGCTGTGGAAGGCCACGACCGAACTGCACGAGCGCCTGGAAGGCGTGGATGCGACCGGTCCGGAGCGCCGCGAGCATGCGGCTTTCGGGGTCGTGCTGGTGCAGATCGTGGCGCTGGACGCGGTGTTCTCTCTCGACTCGATCATCACCGCCGTGGGCATGGTGCAGCACCTGCCGGTGATGATGGCCGCCGTGGTGATCGCGATGGGCGTGATGATGGTGGCGTCGCGCGCGCTCACCGCCTTCGTCAACCGCCATCCCACGGTGGTGGTGCTGTGCCTGAGCTTCCTGCTCATGATCGGGCTCAGCCTGGTGTCCGAGGGCATGGGCTTCCACCTGCCCAAGGGCTACCTGTACGCGGCGATCGGTTTTTCCATCCTCATCGAGTTCTTCAACCAGTGGCGGCTGCGCAATATCGCGCGCCATGCCGCGCGGCTGCCGCTGCGCGAGCGCACGGCGCGCACGGTGCTGCGCCTGCTGGGCGGCCAGGACGCGGGTGCAGCCGGCGGCAATTCGGCCGCCGCCAGCGCGGAAGCCGCGCTCAGGGGCGCCTTCCGCCAGGAGGAGCGCAGCATGGTGCGGGGCGTGCTCTCGCTGGCCGAGCGCTCCGTGCTCTCCATCATGACCCCGCGCGCGGATGTGGACTGGATCGACATCAGCCAGGACAAGCCGTCGCTCTACCGCCAACTGCAGGCGCAGCCGCACGGGCTGTTCCCGGTCTGCGACCGGGGCGGGCTGGACGCGGTGCTCGGCGTGGGCCGCGCCAAGGACCTCATGGCCGACCTCGTCGAGCGCGGCACCATCGACCGCCAGCGCAGCCTGCAGCCGCCGCTGATCGTGCCGGAAACGGTGAGCATCCTGCGCCTCATGGAGAACCTGCGCCGCACGCGCAACCACCTGGCGCTGGTGAGCGATGAATACGGCACGATCCTGGGCCTCGTCACGCCGATGGACGTGCTGGAAGCCATCGCGGGCGAATTTCCCGATGCGGGGGAAGACCTGCTGGTGCAGCCCGTGGGGCCGGACCACTGGCTGGCGGACGGACTGGTGGACCTGCACACGCTCGCGCGCACGGTGCGGGTGGAGCGGCTCGCCCACAGCGCGCACGATGCCAGCACGCTGGCCGGGCTGCTGCTGGAAACCCTCGGGGAATTGCCCGAGCCCGGCCGCGCCATGGTGCTGCACGGCCTGCGCTTCGAGGTGGTGGCCCTGCAGGGCCGGCGCATCGCTCGCGTGGACGTGCGCCGCGACGACAGCGCCGATCCGGCCGTTGCCGGCGCGGCATCGCCGTCCGCAGGCACCTGAGTCCCTGCCCTCGCTGCTGCGGCGGCACCGCGGCTCCAGAAACGAAAAAACGCGCCCCTCGGGGCGCGTCGTTCCATGCGAGAAGCCAAGGCCCCGGCCGGGGCCCCGGTCACATGCCGCGGGCAGCGCGCTTGCGCTCGTTTTCCGTCAGGTGGCGCTTGCGCAGGCGCACGCTCTTGGGCGTGATCTCGACCAGCTCGTCGTCCTCGATGAACTCCACGCCGTATTCCAGCGTCAGGTCGATCGGGGGCGTGATCTTGATCGCGTCTTCCTTGCCGGAGACGCGGAAGTTGGTCAGCTGCTTGGTGCGCGTGGCGTTCACGACGAGGTCGTTGTCGCGGCTGTGGATGCCGACGATCATGCCTTCGTACACCGGGTCGTTCGCCTTCACGAACATGCGGCCGCGATCGTCGAGCTTGCCCAGGGCGTAGGTGAAGATTTCACCGTCGTCCATGGAGATCAGCACGCCGTTCTTGCGGCCGCCGATGTCGCCCTTGTGCGGCTCGTAGCTGTCGAAGATGTTGGAGATCAGGCCCGAGCCGCGGGTCAGGTTCAGGAATTCGTTGGTGAAGCCGATCAGGCCCCGCGCCGGGATGCGGTATTCCAGGCGCACGCGGCCGCGGCCGTCCGACTCCATGTTCACCAGCTCGCCCTTGCGCTCGCCCAGCGCCTGCATCACGCCGCCCTGGTGGCCTTCCTCAATGTCGGCCGTCACCAGTTCGATCGGCTCGTGCTTCACGCCGTCGATGTCCTTGAACACCACGCGCGGCTTGGAGACGGCCAGCTCGTAGCCTTCGCGGCGCATGTTCTCCAGCAGGATGGTCAGGTGCAGTTCGCCCCGGCCCATCACTTCGAAGATGCCTTCCTCGTCGGTTTCCTTCACGCGCAGGGCCACGTTGTGCTGCAGCTCCTTCTGCAGGCGGTCCCACAGCTGGCGGCTCGTCACGAACTTGCCTTCGCGGCCTGCCAGCGGCGAGGTGTTCACGCAGAAGTTCATGGTCAGCGTGGGCTCGTCCACCTTCAGCATGGGCAGCGGTGCGGGGTTGGCAGGGTCGGTCACGGTCACGCCAATGCCGATGTCCTCGATGCCGTTGATCAGCACGATGTCGCCGGGGCCGGCCAGCGGGGTCTGCATGCGGTCCAGGCCCTGGAAGGTCAGCACCTGGTTCACGCGGCCCTTGACGCTCTTGCCGTCGGGGCCTTCCATGACCAGCACGTCCTGGCCGGGCTTGAGGGTGCCCTGGCTGATGCGGCCCACGCCGATGCGGCCCACGAAGGTGGAGAAGTCCAGCGCCGAGATCTGCAGTTGCAGCGGGGCGGCCGGGTCGCCCGAGTTCGGGGGCACGTGCTTCAGGATGGTGTTGAACAGGGCCGACATGTCGGGGCCCCACTGCTCGCCCGGCGCACCTTCTTCCAGCGACGACCAGCCGTTGATGCCCGAGGCGTACACCACAGGAAAGTCGAGCTGCTCGTCGGTGGCGCCCAGCTTGTCGAACAGGTCGAACGCGGCGTTCACGACCTTGTCGGGGTTGGCGCCCGGCTTGTCCACCTTGTTCACCACCAGGATGGGGCGCAGGCCGAGGGCCAGGGCCTTCTTGGTCACGAAGCGCGTCTGGGGCATGGGGCCTTCCTGCGCGTCGATCAGCAGCACCACGCTGTCCACCATCGAGAGGGCACGCTCCACTTCGCCGCCGAAGTCCGCGTGGCCCGGGGTGTCCACGATGTTGATGTGCGTGCCTTCCCAGCTCACGGCGCAGTTCTTGGCCAGGATGGTGATGCCGCGCTCTTTTTCGATCGCGTTGTTGTCCATCACGGTATCGACGACCTTCTCGTGGTCGGCGAAGGTTCCGGACTGGCGCAGCAGCTGGTCCACCATGGTGGTCTTGCCATGGTCAACGTGCGCGATGATGGCGATGTTGCGGATTTGTTTGCTCATAGAGTGGGTTCCAATGTGCCGCGCTCTGCCCGCGGCGTGCTTTCCAGAATCTGTGCGATCTCCTGGGGGCTCAGGAGGCGCTCGGGGATGAGTTCGCCGGCCGCCACGCGGCCGACGCCCAGCAGGGCGCGGGGTTCGTCGCCGAACACCGCCACGGCGGGCGCATCGGGCCAGGGCCCGAGGCGGCGCACGCCGGAGAGGAATCGCGCCGTATTGTCATGGTCCAGCGTGACAGCCGCATGCCCTGCGAGCAGCGTCTCCACGGGCTGGACACAGGCCATCCGTGCGGCCTCGTTCATCGCCTCGAGCGCAGCGAGCGTGACGCAGCGCTCCACGCCCAGCCCGCCGGTATCGATGCGGCGCAGGAAGGTAAGGTGCGCGCCGCAGCCCAGTGCGGCGCCGACGTCCTCGCCCAGCGTACGGATGTAAGTGCCCTTGCTGCAGGTCACGACCATGCGCACGGCAGGCCCGCCGCCCTGGTCCTCGACCAGCGACAGCTTGAGCGCGTGGATGACCACGTCGCGCGCCTCGCGCTCGACGGCGATGCCCGCGCGGGCGTATTCGTAGAGCGCCTTGCCGTCCTTCTTGAGGGCGCTGTGCATCGGCGGCACCTGGCGGATGGGGCCGGTGAACTGCCGCTGCACCTCGGCCAGGCGCGCAGGAGCGAACTGCGAGGCATCCACCTCGCGGCGTTCCAGCACCTCGCCTTCCGCATCGCCGGTGGTGGTGGTCACGCCGAGCTGCGCCACGGCCTCGTAGGTCTTGGGCGCATCGAGCTGCAGTTGGCTGAACTTGGTGGCCGCGCCGAAGCACAGCGGCAGCACGCCGCTGGCGAGCGGGTCGAGCGTGCCCGTGTGGCCGGCTTTTTCAGCGCGCAGCAGCCACTTGGCCTTCTGCAACGCATCGTTGCTGGAAAGGCCCAGGGGCTTGTCGAGCAGCAGCACTCCGTGCACCGGGCGCCGCTGCACCCGGATGCGGGGAGCGCGTGCGGTCATGCTTCGTCGTCGTCTTTGGAACGGGAAGCCACGGCGCGCGCGATCAGTGCATTCATGTCCGATGCGCGCTCGGTGGTGCGGTCGAACATGAAGTGCAGCGTCGGCACGGTGTGGATGTGCAGGCGCTTGAACAGGCCGTTGCGGAGGAACCCCGCGGCCTGGTTCAGCGCATCCTGCGTCGCGTCGGCGTCGCCCACGAGCACGCTGAAGAACACCTTCGCGTGCGCATAGTCGGGCGTCACTTCCACGGCCTGCAGCGTGACCATGCCGATGCGCGGGTCCTTCAACTCGCGGATCAGCTCGGTCAGGTCGCGCTGGATCTGGTCCGCGACCTTGAAGCCGCGGTTGGGCGTGGAGGATTTCTTGGCAGCCATATCGTTGTCCCTATCGCGTCGCGCACTGCTCGCGGCTTTCGTTCAAGCACGGCGTGTGCCCGATCGAAACGCCGCGGAGCAGGCGATGCCAGCGGACGCCGTGGAACTGGCTTTGCCAGGCCACGGGCGTCGTCCCCCTCGAGGGGGAAGGCGCGAAGCGACTCAGGGGGTGTTTCACAGCGTTCTTGCGATTTCCTTGATCTCGAAGAACTCCAGCTGATCACCTTCCTTGATGTCGCTGTAGTTCTTGAGCTTGATACCGCACTCGAAGCCTTCCTTGACTTCCTTGACGTCGTCCTTGAGGCGGCGCACCGACTCGACTTCGCCCGTGTAGATGACCACGTTGTCGCGCAGCAGGCGGAAGCGGCAGTTGCGCGTGACCTGGCCCGACGTGACGTAGGAGCCGGCCACCGTGCCGATCTTCGAGGCCACGAACACCGTGCGGATCTCGGCGGTACCGATTTCCTCTTCGCGCTGTTCGGGCGCCAGCATGCCGGACATGGCCGCCTTCAGCTCGTCCACCGCGTCGTAGATGATGTTGTAGTAGTGCAGGTCCACGTCGTTGGCCTCGGCCGTCTTGCGTGCGCCGGCATCGGCACGCACGTTGAAGCCGATCACGATCGCCTTGGAGGCGATGGCCAGGTTGACGTCGGACTCGCTGATGCCACCCACGCCCGCATACACGAGCTGCACGCGGATCTCGTCGGTCGAGAGCTTGAGCAGCGAGGCGGCCAGCGCTTCCTGCGAGCCCTGCACGTCCGCCTTGATGATGATGGGCAGGTTCTTCACCTCGCCCGCCGTCATGTCGGCGAACACGTTCTCCAGCTTCGCAGCCTGCTGCTTGGCCAGCTTGGTGTTGCGGAACTTGCCGGCGCGGTAGGTCGCGATCTCGCGGGCTCGGCGCTCGTCGGAGAGCACCATGAACTCGTCGCCGGCCTGGGGCACGTCGGACAGGCCCTGGATCTCCACCGGGATGGAGGGACCCGCGGACTTGGTCGCCTTGCCGTTCTCGTCCAGCATGGCACGCACGCGGCCGGAGGTCTGGCCAGCCAGCACCACGTCGCCCACTTTCAGCGTGCCGGACTGCACCAGCACCGTGGCCACGGGGCCGCGGCCCTTGTCCAGCTGCGCTTCGATGACCAGGCCCTTGGCCATGGCCTCGACGGGCGCCTTGAGTTCCAGCACTTCGGCCTGCAGCAGCACCTGCTCGAGCAGGTCGTCGATGCCCATGCCGGTCTTGGAGGACACGGGCACGAAGGGCGACTCGCCGCCGTACTCTTCGGGCACGACTTCCTGGGCCACCAGTTCCTGCTTGACGCGGTCGGGGTTGGCATCGGGCTTGTCGGCCTTGGTGATGGCCACGACGATCGGCACCTTCGCCGCCTTCGCGTGCTTGATGGCTTCCTTGGTCTGCGGCATGACGCCGTCGTCGGCCGCCACCACGAGGATGACGATGTCGGTCGCCTGCGCGCCACGGGCACGCATGGCCGTGAAGGCCTCGTGGCCGGGAGTGTCCAGGAACGTGACGATGCCGCGCGGCGTCTCGACGTGGTAGGCGCCGATGTGCTGCGTGATCCCGCCGGCCTCGCCCGCCGCCACCTTGGCGCGGCGGATGTAGTCCAGCAGCGAGGTCTTGCCGTGGTCCACGTGGCCCATGACGGTGACCACGGGAGCGCGCGGCAGCGCCTCGGCCTGCTGGCCGGACACGTCTTCGTCGGTGAATGCTTCCGGATCGTCCAGCGCGGCCACGACGGCCTTGTGGCCCATTTCCTCGACCACGATCATGGCCGTGTCCTGGTCCAGCGGCTGGTTGATGGTGACCATCTGGCCCATCTTCATCAGCGACTTGATGACCTCGGACGCCTTGATCGACATCTTGTGCGCCAGCTCGGCCACCGTGATGGTCTCGGGCACGTGCACTTCGATGATGCGCGCCTCGGCGGGTGCGGAGGCCTGGTGCGAATGCTCGTCGCGGTCGCTGCGGCGGCCACGCGGGCCGCTGCGCCAGTTGTTGCGGCCCACGCCGCCGCTGGCGTCGCCGCGGGTCTTGATTTCCTTCTTCTTGGCAGGATCGCCCGCCCAGCTGGAAGACAGCTTGGCGGACTTCACTTCCTTGCCGCCGCCGGCCGGCGCACCGGCCGCGGGACGCGCGCCCGGCGTGGCCGCGGGCTTGTGCAGCGTACCCTTCTTGGCGTCGGCCGCGGTCGCGGGCTTCGGAGCCGGCTTCGGCTCCTCGGGCTTCTTGGCGACCAGCACCTTCTTGGGCGCAGCCATCATGGCGCGGATCGCCTCGGCTTCGGCCAGGGCCTTGCGGCGGCGTTCGTCCAGGTCGGCGGCACGCGCGGTTTCCTCGGCCGCGCGGGCCTTGGATTCGGCTTCGGCCTTGGCGCGGGCCTCGGCCTGCGCGGCATTGCGGGCAGCGGCCTCGGCAGCGGCCTCGCGCGATGCTTCCTCGCGCACGGCGGACTCCTGGGCCTTCTTCTCGGCCTGCTGGGCGGCGTAGGCGGCTGCGCGCTCTTCGGCTTCGCGCTCGCGGCGCTCACGCTCCTCGCGCTCGCGGCGCGCTGCGCTCAGCTCTTCCTCCTGCCGGCTGATGAGGTCGGCCTGGCGGCGGGCCTCTTCCTCGCGGCGTGCGAGATCCTGGTCCTCGGCGGACGGCGCGACGGTGTCCTCAGACATGGTGCCCTGGCCCTCGGCGGCGCCCTCGGCCGCGTCGTCGCGCTTGATGAAGGTGCGCTTCTTGCGCACTTCCACCTGGATCGTGCGCGCCTTGCCCGTGGCATCGGCCTGCTTGATCTCGCTGGTGGACTTCTTCGTCAGCGTGATCTTCTTGCGGTCGGCCGTGGCGGTGCCGTGGCTGGCCTGCAGGAAAGCGAGCAGCTTCTGCTTGTCCGATTCGGTCAGGGCATCGGACGGGGTAGCCTTGGACACGCCAGCGGACTTGAGCTGGTCGAGCAGGGTTTCCGGCGATTTCTTGAGTTCGCTGGCGAACTCGGCGACAGTGTTACTGGACATATTCGGTTCGTACCTCCCCTGACCCTTACTCTTGCCCCGCGAACCAGTGTTCGCGCGCCTTCATGATCAAGGCCTTGGCTTCTTCCTCAGACTGGCCGGTCAGGGCGGTCAGTTCGTCGATGGCCAGGTCGGCCAGATCATCACGGGTGTGGACGCCGCCCTCGGCCAGCTTGCCGATGAGCTCGGACGTCATCCCGTCCAGGTCCCGCAGGTTCTGCGAGACACCTTCCACGCTTTCCTCGCGGGCGATCTCCATGGTCAGGAGGGCATCCTTGGCGCGGGCGCGCAGTTCGTTCACCGTATCCTCGTCGAAGCTCTCGATCTCGAGCATCTCCTGCAGCGGCACGTAGGCCACTTCCTCGAGGCTGGCGAAGCCTTCCTCGATGAGGATGTTGGCGATTTCCTCGTCCACGTCGAGCTTTTCCATGAACAGGCGGCGGGACGCATCGGTCTCGTTGGCCTGCTTCTGGGCGGACTCGGCCGCGTCCATGATGTTGATCTTCCAGCCCGTCAGGTCGGAAGCGAGGCGCACGTTCTGGCCGCCGCGGCCGATGGCGATCGCGAGGTTCTCCTCGTCCACCACCACGTCCATGGCGTGCTTTTCCTCATCGACCACGATGGAGGACACGTTGGCCGGCGCCAGCGCGCCGATCACGAACTGCGCCGGATCCTCGGACCACAGCACGATGTCCACGCGCTCGCCGGCCAGTTCGTTGGTCACGGCATTGACGCGCGTTCCACGCACGCCGACGCAGGTGCCGATGGGGTCGACGCGCTTGTCGTGCGACAGCACGGCGATCTTGGCGCGGCTGCCGGGGTCGCGGGCGCAGCTCTTGATCTCCAGCAGGCCCTGCTCGATCTCGGGCACCTCGTTGCGGAACAGCTCGATCATGAACTCGGGCGCGGAGCGCGAGAGGATGATGGGCGCACCGCGCAGCGTGAGGTCCACCTCCATGATCATCGCCCGCACGCGGTCGCCGTTGCGCAGGTTTTCCTTGGGGATCATCTCGCTGCGGCGCAGGCGGCCTTCGACGCGGCCGGACTCGACGATGATGTCGCCCTTGTCCATGCGCTTGACGGTGCCGGTGAAGATCTTCTCGCCGCGCGACATGAAGTCGTTCAGCAGCATCTCGCGCTCGGCGTCGCGGATCTTCTGCAGGATGACCTGCTTGGCGGCCATGGCGCCGATGCGGCCGATGGGCACGGACTCGATGCCTTCCTCGATGTACTCGCCGACCTCGATGTCGGCGATGCGCTCCTGCGCGTCCATCAGCAGTTCCTCGGCGTCCGGGTTCTGCAGGCCGGCGTCGTCGGGCACGACGAGCCAGCGGCGGAAAGTCTCGTAGTTGCCGCTGTCGCGGTCGATCGCCACGCGGATGTCCACCTCGCCCGGGTAGAGCTTCTTGGTGGCCTGGGCCAGCGCCAGTTCCACGGCGCCGAACACCACGTCGCGCTCCACGTTCTTCTCGCGCGAAATGGCTTCAACCAACATCAACAGTTCGCGATTCATCGACGACTCTCCTATTTTTCAATCCCTTGAAGGCCCGCGCCCTGCGCGGCGGCCCTTGCTTCGAATCCGCTGCGGCCCGATTCAGTCCGGGGCCGGCCCGCCTTTCGGCCCGCGCCCCTTGAAGTCCACGATCGGCGCCAGCCGGGCGTCGCGCAGCTCGTCGAGCGTGAAGCCCAGGGCCTGCAGCGGCGGGGGCACCCGCTTTTTGCTGACCTTCTGGCCCGGCTTCGGGGGAGGCTCGTCGCTCCAGACGATCTGCCAGCCTCCGGCCTCGGCACGCTCGAGCGTGCCGCGGAATTTCTTGCGGTTGGCGTTGACCTGGCCGGCGGCGGCATCGCCGATGGGAGCCTTGAGCGTGATGTCGACCACCTCGCCGGCGAAGCGCTGGAAATCCTGTTCATGGCGCAGCGGGCGGTCGATGCCCGGCGAGGAGACCTCCAGGCGCTTGTAGTCCACGCCATCGACCTCCAGCGCGAACTGCAGCTGGCGCGTGACCTTCTCGCAATCCTCGACCGTCACGAACGCCTCGGGGCCGGCCGCAGCGGCGGCATCGGAGGCGGCGCCTTCCACGGGCGGCTGCCAGGGCAGATCGATGGTGATGCGCAGCAGTCCGCCGGCGGAGCGTTCGATCTCCACCAGGTCATAACCCAGGCCCGCGACGGTTTGTTCGACGATCTGCTGCAATGCCACGTGTCGTTCAGTTCTGTTCCAGAAGTGCAAAAAACCCGATAACCGCCGAGGAATCTCCCCGACAGCTTCGAGCTCGAAGAAAGCGAACGGCCAAAAAAAACGGGCGGTGGGGACCCGCCCGTTTGGCCGTGAAGCCCTTATTGTAGCCTGCTGCGCGTTGCTTTGCCAAGCCGGCGGCATGCAATTTGCATTGCAGGTGCGCCACAAACGTGGCGGCGCAGCGTCAGTTTCCGGCCGCAGCGCGCGCCTGGCGGATGCGCTCGAACACGGCCTGTGCCTGCGCATCCACGGGAGGTGCGTCCCCCTCCTGCCGCAGGGCGGCGAGCATGCGCGCGAGCACGCCGGACTGGGGCAGCACGGGGCCGAGGAAACGTGCATGGGTGCCGTCGGCCACGAGCAAGGTGGGAAAAGTCTCCACATCGAGGTCTCCGGCCAGGTCTTCCTCGTCCTCCACATCCACCCACTCGAAGCGGACATCCGGATGGGCGGCACGCAGCGCCTCGAAGACGGCGCCGTATTCACGGCAGACGCCACACCAGGCGGCGCACAGGCAGACCACCCACCAGCCCGGGGCCGCGGGGGGGCCGCCGGCGGAAAGCGGTACGGGTGGAGAAGTGGTGTCCGGCATGGATTTTTTCAACGGGCTTGGAAAAAGGGAGGCAAGGGACGGAGCACGCGCAGGAAGGAGCCCGCCTCAGCGGCCCCGGCGCTCCCGTGCGCGGTACACGTCGATGGTACCCACCCCGGGCGCCCGGTTGCCCCAGCTGTTGCGCACGAAGGTGGCCACGGCGGCCACGTCGTCGTCGCCCAGCACCTGGGTGAAGGGCGGCATGCCGTGCGGCCGCGGATTGCCGGGCGTCACCGGAGGATAGCCGCCCTGGAGGATGGTACGCACCACGTTCACCGGCGATTCGAGCAGCACCGCGCGGTTGCCGGCCAGCGAAGGGAATGCCCCGGGCCGGCCCTGCCCGCCATCGCCGTGGCACTGCGCACAGTGGCGGGCATAGACCGCCCCGCCCCGCTCCATCACGGGCCGGGACGGCGGCGGCGATGCCGCTGGCGCGGGGCCTTGCGGCGCGGGCAGCGCACGCAGGTAGGCCGCGATGGCGCGCAGGTCCGCGTCGTCCAGGTACTGGGTGCTGCGGAAGACCACCTCGGCCATGGGTCCTGTCACCGTGCCGCGTGGCGCGGTCCCGTCGCGCAGCAGGGCGACGACCTCGTCCACGGGCCAGTCGGCGACGCCGGCCTCTCTCACCGTGTCCAGGGCCGGCGCATACCAGTTCTGCACGGGAATGAGCCCGCCACGCAGGGCGCCGGCATCGCGCGTGGCCCCCAGGGCATTGCGCGGGCTGTGGCAGGCCGCGCAATGCCCCAAGCCCTGCACGAGGTAGCGGCCGCGGTTCCAGTCCGCAGGCCGTTCCGGCACGGGCGCGAGGCCGCCGGGCCGGAAGAACAGCGCCCGCCACACGGCGAGCGCGGCCTGGGTGCCGTAGGGGAAGCCGAGCGCGTGCGGGCGGGCGGCCTGGCGCACCGGCGGCAGGCTGCGCAGGTAGGCGTGGATCGCGTCGGCATCCTCCCGCGTCACGTGCGTGTAGCTGGGATATGGGAATGCCGGGTAGAGCAGCCGCCCGTCCCGCGAACGGCCATGGTGCAGGGCGCGCCAGAAGGCAGCATCCGACCAGCGGCCCAGCCCGGTGTCGGGGTCGGGCGTGAGGTTGGTGCTGTACACCGTGCCGAACGGCGTCTCGATGCCGCGGCCGCCCGCGAACGGCGCGCCGCCCGGCTCGGTATGGCAGGCCATGCAGTTGCCGGCCCGCGCCAGGTATTCGCCCCGGGCGATGGCCTGCGGCGTGGCGGGCGCGGGCGGGCCGTCGTCCTGCGGCAGCGGGGTTTCGCCCCAGCGGTTGAGCACGGCCACGAGCACAGCGCAGGCCGCCAGCGCGCCCAGCAGGGCCGCGCCCACGCGCGCAGGCCAGCGCCGCCAGAAGCTCCGTGCATGCAGTGGCGGCCCGTTCATGGCGCGCTCCCCAAGGCGGATACGTCCACGCCGCCGCAGGGCATGGGCAGCGGGCCTGCGGGTGCGTCGGCGGGCTTGCCGCTGCCGGCCACCGGCTGGGCGGCCAGCCAGGCCGAGATGGCGCTCACGTCCTCGGCCGTGAGCTGCCGTGCCACGCGGGCCATGCAATCGGGTGCCTGCGAGCGGCGCTGGCCGGTCTGCCAGGCCCCGATCTGGCTGTTGAGGTAGTCGCGCGGCAGGCCGACGAGCGCGGGGATGGCGGGCTGCACGCCGGTCATGGCGTCGCCGTGGCATTGCACGCAGGCGGGTATGCCACGGGCGGCATCGCCCTCGCGCACCAGCCGGCGGCCCCGTTCCAGCGTCGCCGGGGGGGCCTGGGGCGGAGGCGGCGCGGCATAGGGAAGCTCCAGCGCGGAGAAATGCCGGGCGATCTCGCGCAGATAGTCGTCCGTCATGTGCTCGAGCAGGTAGGACATCTGCGGGTAGCTGCGGCGCCCGTCACGAAAGTTCAGGAGCTGGTGGTACAGGTAACCCGCGGGTTTGCCGGCGATGCGCGGAAAGTAGCCCTGCTGGGTCGCCCGGCCCTCGCGGCCGTGGCAGGCCGTGCAGGCGATAACCCGGTCGGCCATGCCGGAGGCCGGCGCCGGCGCGGCAGGCACCTGGGCATCGACGGATGCCTGTGCCGCGGCAGGGCTGGTGGCGCACACCATCGCAGCCATCGCCACGGCCGCCGCCCAGCACTCCGCTTTGTCTACGCGTCTGGCCCTGCGGATGAGTGCGGCCCCAGCGGCCCGGAACCGGGCGGTGCAACGGTGCAGCAGGGAAGAAAGGAATGCAGGCCAGGGCGGGCCTGGGGGTATGGGCGGCATGGGGGTCTGTCTCTTCGTTCGTTATATGGGCGGGGCGCCCTGCCCCGCCACTCTACGCACCCCCGGCCGGCACGTACAGCCCGCCGCGTCACACCGCTGCACTCCACGCCACCTGCGCCCCGAGGCGCACAGGCGTCCCCGGGCGCAGGTGGCGGTCAGTTCAGGGCAGGATGCTGGCCGCCCGCGCCTTGGCCACGATCGCGTCGGCGTCGCGGCGCAGCAGCAGGCGCTGCGCCACCAGCCCGTCGGCGGCGCGGGACACGGCGGCCACGTACCCCGCCTGCGATCCGTACAGCTCCTCCAGCGACGGCCGCCCGTCGCCCGCGGCCAGGCGCGCCGCGCGTGTCTTGTGGAACGGGATGAAGCTGCCCGTGAGGTTGGCGAGATCGACGATGCCGGGTGTGGCCACCTCGTTGAACTCGATGCTCGTGCCCAGCGGCGCCTGGGCTTCCACGCTCTGGATGCCGGCCCGCGACAGCCCGGTCGCCGGATCCACCTGCGGCACCAGGATGGCGTAGTCGCGCCCCACCGTCCGTGGAGGCAGCACCGTGGCGATGCCCGATTCGTCCTGCGGAACATATTGCGGACCGAAGTCCAGCAGGGTGAAGCCGTTGTAGCGCGCCTGGTAGCGGAATTCCGGAATCGGTGTCTGCACGCCTCCCGCGCTCCAGGCCAGTCCCTTCATGGCCGGATAGGCGACCTGGGCCGGGCGCACCAGCGTGCCGTCGGCGATGCGGGGCACCTGGCTGGCCGGCGGCTCCGTGCCGCGCACCACCCAGTCCTCCAGCGCGAGGAACAGCGCCCGGAAGGTGTCGTTGAAATGCACCACGGTGCCGGCGGGATAGACGGTGCGCGAGGGTGTGTAGCTGATGCTTTCCACCCCGCCCGCCCCGCCGTGCTGCGTGCTCGCGTAGTAGTAGATGCGTGCATTGGCGGGCTGGGCGATGTCGCGCTGGCCCTGCGCATCGGTGAGCACGGGCGAGCCCTGCAGCTGCCAGAACTCGGTGCCCGACAGGCCGAGGAAGAAACGCGGGCAGGTGCCGGTCGCGCTGCAGCGGCGCATCACGCCACCCTCGCGGCCGCTCACGGCATCCACGTAATCCGCCGCCAGGCCGCGCGGCGCCGTCTGCCCGAAGGCCGTGTGGTCGGTGCGCAGGCCGCCGCCGCCGCCGGGCACGGCGAAGCGGGTGTTGACGTTGGTCTGGCGCGCGGCGACGTGAGCGTAGATGCCGTCGAACACCATGCCGCCGTCCAGCCGCTGGTTGAAGCCCAGGTGCAGGAAGGTCTTCATGGCATTGCCCGACTGGGACGTGCCCTGCCCGATCACGTGCGTGATGCGGCCCGCCAGCGGATTGGCCCGGCCATCCGCATCGGCGGCCCTGCCGCGGAAGAAGCCCACGGTATCGCGCAGCGCGGCAAGCCCCACGCCCATGACCTTCGGATCCTTGGCCACATAGACCAGTTCGTACAGATACTGCGGATCGAACCCGCCGCGCAGGCAGACGCTGGCGGGGCTGGGCGTGCCGGGGAACGGGTTGGCACCGGTATCGCAGGCGGCGAACTTCCAGTCGGCGGCCGGTATGGCTTCGCGCGCATCCGTCTCGTTGCGGCGGCGCGTGAGCGAATAGCCCGGCTGCGTGTTGTCCAGGCCCGCGGGCTCGTAGGGAATCATGGTGCCGTTGAAGACGCCTCCGGGCAACGCCATGGCCGCGGCCACGGCGGTGGGCACCAACTCCGTGCGGTACGGGCCGGTGATGCTGCTGCCGTCGGCATTGCGGGCCACGGGCACGGTGGCGGTGAGCCGCGCGGGCGAGCTCTTGGGTACGTCGCCCTGCCATGCGGAATAGAGGAAGGTGTAGCCCCGCTCGAAATACACCGCATCGCCCGGTACGGCCGCCGGATTGGGCAGCGTGAGGATGTTGCCGCGGTTGGGCGCGTCGTAGCGCAGCACGCCCCCGGCCTTGGACATGTCCTTGGGCTTGAGCAGCACGAAGTCGGCGCTGTACTCCACCATGCCGCGGCTGTTGCGCGGCGCGAGCTGCAGGTCCTGGATGACCGCATTGCGCGGATCCGCCGGATCGAGCTCGCCCTGTACCGTGCCGGACACCTTTTCATAGGCGCCCACGCTGCCGAAGCTGCCGGGAAAGTCTTCCGTGGCGCCGATGGTCAGGCGCAGCTTCGGCACGCCGTCCGCCAGCGGCGGTGATCCGCCGCCACCACATGCGGCCAGCAGCGCGGCCGCCGCGAGCGCCGCGGCGGCGGACGTGGGAAATGGACGCCGCGGGCGGGCGCGCCGGAAAATGGCTCCGGGAAAATGCATGGCGATGTCTCCAGTGTTGTCGTTGTGGAATGCGCAAGCTGCCACCAGGAACGCCGGAGTCCAGGCGCAACCGCCCCTGGCGATGCGCGGTGCCATGCGTTCCGGGCGTGAAGTGCCCTGTGCGGGCAGGAGCCTATTCCGGATCGATCCCGGCGGCCTTGATCACCTTGCCCCACTTCTGCGTCTCGGCCGCCTGGAAGCGGGCCAGCTCGGCCGACGTGGTGGTCCAGGGCTCGGAGCCCGCGGTGTCGTAGAACGACTTGGCCGCGGCGCTCTGCGTCGCAGCGGTCAGCAGCTCGTTCAACCGCGACACCACGGGGGCCGGCGTACCGGCGGGCACGTAGGCCGCGAACCAGTAGCCCATGTCGTAGCCCTTGACGCCCGCCTCCTCCAGGGTCGGCACGTCCGGCAGCTGCGCGCTGCGCTTCTGCGTGGAATAGCCCAATGCGCGCAGCTTGCCCGACTTGATCTGCGGCACGCCGGTGGAGGTGTCGGTGATCATCATGTCGATCTGCCCGCCCAGCAGGTCGGTGATGGCGAGCGGATTGCTCTTGTAGGGCACGTGCAGGATGTCCACGCCGGCCAGCTGCTTGAGCATCTCACCGGCCATGCGGCTGGAAGAGCTGCCGCTGCCGAAGCTCAGCTTGCCCGGGTTCTTCTTCGCGGCGGCCAGCAGGTCGGCCACGCTGCGGTAGGGTGCCCCGGCATTCACCACCAGCACCTGCCCGCCCTTGCCCAGGCCGGTGACGGGCACGAAATCCTTCACCGGGTCATAGGGCAGCTTGCGGTACAGGTGCTCGTTGGCCGCATGGGTGGTGTTCGTCGTGATGAGCACCGTGTAGCCGTCCGGCGGCGCCTTGGCCACCGCCTGCGCGGCGATCATGCCGCTCGCGCCGGCCTTGTTGTCCACGACCACGGGCTGCTTCGTGTCGGTGGTGATTGCCTGCCCCAGGGCGCGCGCGAGCTGGTCGGTGGCGCTGCCGGCGGCGAAGGGCACCACGAAAGTGAGCGGCTTGGACGGATAGGCGGCCGGCTGGGCCGTGACGGATGCGGCCGTGCCGAACAGGGTAAAGGCGGCTGCCAGGGCCACGCGGCGGCGCGACGGGCGGAAGGCGGAATGGTTCATGGTGGCGTTGTCTCCTTGTGGATTTATGTGGGAACGTGCATGCGCTCCGCCGTCAGGGCGGGCCGGCCAGGTGCGGCGCGAGCGCGGCGGGCACCTGCAGGGGCAGGTCCAGCAGCAGGTAGGCGAGCGCCTTGCCGTGGCTGTCGAGGTTCAGGGAATCGTTCACGCCGCCGTCGAGCACGTCGTCGATCACGAAGTTCATCGCGTGCAGCTGCGGCAACAGGTAGCGGCGCACGCGGCTCGGCCGGCGCTGGTCGAAGCGGCGCGCGACGGCGCCCTCGGTCACCTGCTCCACCAGCACGTCCCAGAGCGCCGGATGCCAGGCGATCACGCTGATGTTCGAGCGGTTGCCCTTGTCGCCCGTGCGCCCGTGCGCGAGCCGGTAGAGCGGCACGGCGATGTGCTCGCCGGAGGCCGCCGCGGCGGCCGAATGCGGAATATCCATCGCGTCCGTCCTTTCAGTCCAGGAAGTGGTGCCCCGTCGGCACCGACTCGCGCGGCACCAGGCACGACACCATGCCCAGGCGCGGCCGCATGGCGGTGCGCACGCCGCCGCCGCCCGCCGGGCCGCAGCAGTACAGGGCCGTGACTTCCCGCACCAGCCGCCGGGCCGCCGCATGGTCGCGGTGCTGCAGCGCTGCGCGCAGGCGCACGTCGCGGGCGTCGCCCTGGAGCGACTGGTCCATCCAGCGGCTGGCGTCGTCGCCGAACACGCTGGTCACGCCGATCAGGTCCAGGCGCAGCGGCGCGACGCCGGCCAGGCGCTCGCGCAGTGTCTCGCCCGCCAGCCGCGCCCGCGCCTCGGCCCGGGGGCCTGCGTAGGAGATCTCGCCTTCGGCGAACCAGCCGGCCTCGAAGCACACATTCACCTTCAGGGCCGCCGGCCGGGGATGCCCGCGCACGCCCTCGAGCCGCACGCGGCCCGGCGCGATCTCTTGCACCGTGGCGGCGGTGATGTCCGCCACCACATCGGGTGTGAGATAGGCCGCCGGATCGTGCAGTTCGTACAGCAGTTGCTCCTTCACCGTACGCTCGTCGATGCGCCCGCCCGTGCCCTCCGGCTTGGACAGCGTGCAGTGGCCGTCGGCATCGATCTCGGCGATGGGATAGCCCAATTGCGCCATGCCGGGCACGTCCTTGTAGCCCGGATCGGCGAAATACCCGCCGGTGACCTGAGCGCCGCATTCCAGCAGATGCCCGGCCATGGTGGCGCGGGCCAGGCGGTCCCAGTCGTCGAGCCTCCAGCCGAAATGCGCCAAGGCGGGCCCGACGACGAGCGAAGGATCCGCCACCCGCCCGCACACCACGATATCGGCACCCTCGCGCAGCGCCCCGGCAATCGGCTCCGCGCCGATGTAGGCATTGGCGCTCACCACCGGCTCGGCGGGCAGAGCCGCGCCCAGGGCGCCGGACAGCAGCGGCTGGTGGCCGCGGCCGCTCAGGTCGTCGCCCTGCACCACGGCCACGCGCGGGCGCCTCAGGCCGAGTTCCGCAGCGAGTTGATGGATGCGGTGCGCAGCGCCCTCCGGGTTCGCGGCGCCGAAATTGCTCACGATGCGGATGCCGTGCTCCAGGCAGAGCGCGAGCACCGGGCGCAGCAGTTCGTCGAGCAGCGGTTCGAAGCCGGCCTCCGGGTCCGTCCGGCGGGCCAGTTGCGCAAGGGCCAGCGTGCGCTCCGCGAGCGTCTCGAAGATGAGCACGGCCGGGCCGCCGCTGCCGATCAGTGCCCGCACCACGGGCAGCGCGGCATCGGTGCGGTCGCCCGAAAAGCCGGCCGCGCAGCCGATGCGCAATATGTCTCCATTCGCCATGCGTTGTGGTCTCCTGGGCCCAATGTAGGCGCCGCGGCTTGTTTCGTGAAATAGATTGTTAAGATGGATTCATCCGTTTTTCCGATCAATTCACCGGCCGCATCCGCCACGCCGCCCTGCCCGACCCATGCATCTTTCCAGCCGCCACATCGATGCATTCCTGGCCCTGGCGCAGGAACGCAGCTTCACGCGCGCGGCGGGCCTGTGCCATCTCTCGCAACCGGCGTTCAGCGCCCTCGTGCGCTCGCTGGAGGAAGGCCTCGGGCTGCGCCTGTTCGACCGCAGCACGCGCCATGTGGAGCTGACGCCGGAAGGCCTGCAGTTCCTGGAGTCCGCGCGGCGCCTGCGCGCGGAGATCGACAGCGCGATCGGCATGGCACGCGATGCGGCGCAGTTGCGGCGCGGCCGGGTGTCCCTGGCGCTGCTGCCCTCGCTGGCCGCGGGCTGGCTGCCCGGGATCCTGGCCGGCTTCCGGGCCGACCACCCCCGGATCGAACTCGACATCGCCGACGTGCTGTCCGAGCCCTGCATCGAGCGCGTGGCGTCGGGCCGCGCGGACTTCGCGCTGGCAGCCATCCGCGCCGATACGCCGTCCCTGCAGGCCGAGCCGTTCTGCAGCGACGGCTTCCATCTCGTGTGCCGCGCCGACCACCCCCTCGCGAAACGCCGTCCCCGCGGCGGCCTGCAGGTGCAGGATCTCGCACCCTGGCCGTTCGTGCACCTCGCGCGCACCAGCAGCGTGCGCCAGTACCTGGAGGCCGCCATCCATCCCCACGCCATGAACACGCTGATGGAGGTGGAACAGCTCGCCACCGTCATGGGCATGGTGCGCGCAGGCATCGGCATCAGCGTGGTGCCCACGCTCACGCTCTTCCATTTCTCGCAGCCCGGCCTCGTGACGCGGCCGCTGTCGCTGCCGGCACTGACGCGCCAGATCTTCCTCGTGCGGCGCCGCGACCGGGAACTGTCCGTCGCCGCCCGGGAGCTCTATCGCAGGGTGATGGAATGTCGCCCGGCAATGTGAGAATGGCCAGCCACAGCCCGTCTTTCGCCCACAGCCAGCACCCAGCACCTCGCCGTCCATGTCCAACGCCCCCCCGGAACCGCCGTTGCCTTCCGACCCACCGCAGGGATCCGGCCCGGACCGCTCCCTGGCCCTCACCGTCGGCTTCGTCGTCCTGGTGGCCTTGCTGCTCATCGGCTCGAACGTGTGGCTGGCCTGGCGTGCCCGGCAGGCTGAATGGCAGCAGGCGCAGGTCTTCGCCCGGAACCTGTCCCGGGCCGTGGCGCAGCAAATGGACGGCCTCGCCACGGAGGTAGGCCGCGCGCTGGTCTCCATCCAGTACGAACTGGAGCGGGACGAGCTGTCTCCCGAGCAACTGGACGCGCTGCAGCCCGTGCTGGTCAACCAGGTGTCCCTGGCGGAGCACCTGCACGGGCTGTTCGTTTTCGGAAAAAATGGCGAATGGCTCGTGCACAGTCTGCCGATACCTCCTCCGGCCGCCAACAATGCGGACCGCGAGTACTTCGTCCACCACCGCGACAATCCCAGCACCCTGACCTACGTCGGCAAGCCCCTGAAGAGCCGGACGACGGGTGAATGGGTCATCCCGCTGTCCCGCCGCATCAACAATGCCCAGGGCGGGTTCGCGGGCGTAGTGCTCGCCACCCTCCGCGTCCGGTACGTGCAGCAGGTGCTGCAGGGCTTCGACGTGGGACACAAGGGAGCCATCGCGCTGCTGCGCACGGACGGCACGGTGCTGACCCGCGAGCCCTTCCGTGTGGAAGACCTCGGGCGCATGCTGCCGGGTCAGCAACTGCAGCAACTCCTCAGTTCCCGATCGGGTATTTCCGTCATGCCGTCGCCCATCGACGGCGTGGTGCGTCTCGTCAGTTTCGAGCACGCGCGCAATGTCCCGCTCGCCGTGGCCGTGGCACTGTCCGAGGATGAAATCTTCACGGAGTGGCGCAGGGCCACGGCCGTGCAGTTCGCAGGCATCCTGCTCCTGCTCGCCGTGATCGGCCCTGCGGGGGCCTACCTGATCCGCACCGTGAAATTGCGGCGGGATGCCGACCTCCGGCTGCGCACGACCCACGAGGCGCTGGTCGAGGCGCACGCGCGCATGGAGCACATGGCAGAGCACGACGGACTCACCGGGGTGCACAACCGGCGAGCCTACGACCGGCGCATCCGCGAAGTGATGGCGCAGTGCCGGCGCTACCAGCGGCCCGTCTCGGTGGTGATGTTCGACGTCGATTTCTTCAAGCGCTACAACGACGCCCTGGGGCACCCGGAGGGGGACGAATGCCTGCGCCGTGTGGCGCACGCGCTGGCGGGATCGATCCGCCGGCCCGGGGACTTCATCGCCCGCTATGGCGGCGAGGAGTTCGCCATCGTCCTGCCGGAAACCGATGCGCCGGGCGCTCTGCAGGTGGCCCAGGCCGCCCGCGCCGCGGTCATCGCCCTGCGCCTGCCGCACCCCGGCAGCCCCTTCGGCCACGTCACCGTGAGCGGGGGCGTCGCCTGCTGCCCGGGGCTTGCTCCCGAAACGCCGGAAGAACTGCTGGGCCGCGCCGACACGGCCCTCTACGAAGCCAAGCAGCAGGGCCGCGACAGGATCGTTGCGGCGGGCCACCACCCGTCCGGCGCCGGTGGTTGACACCACCGGAAACAGGCCGCTGCCGGGCAACGCTCAGCGATTGGCGCAGAAGCCGAACTGCAGGCTGGCGCCGGGCTGCAGGGTGCGGTTCCAGGCCGCGCCCTGGGCCAGGAGCTCGTTGCCTGCCTGCGTCACCTGGGAGTCCCAGGCGTTGTAGACCGTCCCCGCCACGGGGATGCGCACGGCCCAGTCCACCGGACCGGCATTGGGATTGGTGACCATCACGTTCAGGCAATAGCCCTGGCCCCAGTCGCTGTTGACACTGGTGGCATAGGTGACCGGGCCGGTGGCAGGCGCCGGTGGCGTGGAATCCGGTACGGACCAAGCCGAGCCGGGTGCGGGCAGAACCGCAGGGAACTGCACGCCCAGCGGAAGCTCGGGACCCACGCTCAGCGGCACGCCGGACACTTCCAGCACCTGGCCGAACACATCGGTGACCTTCAGGTCGAACGGCCCCGGCCCCATGCCGCCGGGCGCGAGGAAGTAGTTGTACATCTGCCGCTCCAGCGGCACATAGGTGCCGCCCGAACCGGTCGTGCGATAGGCGAGCGAAGCGACCGCATTGCGCTGGTTGCGCACCTGCAGCGCACTCCACGAAGCACTGGAGCCTTCCTTGAAAACGACGCTCGCCTGCGCATCGGGGCCCGACACGTAGCGCCAGCGCAGCGAGACGATGCCCGCTTCCAGCGGGGCGATCTGCGCGAAGGCCGGTATGGCCAGGTCCAGCCCGCGCGGCGGGCAGTCGGGACAGCGGTTGTCCACGCGCACCACCACCTTCTTCGACGTCGCGGGATTCAGCACCTCGAGGTAGGCGCCGCATGCCTGCGAACCCTGGTAGTCGGCATCGTTGATGGCCACGGTCAACACCTGCTCGGGAAACGGCAGGCTGCAATTGCCACCGCCGCTGTAGCCATAGTTCGTGCCGCGCCCGGTATAGGTTTCTCCCGGAGTGACTTGCGCAGCGACCGGCAACGCGACCACCAGCGCGAGCCAGCTCAAGGCCCGCGCGCAGCGCCGGCCGAATACGGAATACAGAGATTTCGACATGGGTCCCTCACAACATGGTGCGGCGCCTGGCGACCATCGCCGGCGTCCGCCGTCGGCCCGGAGGACGAAGCGGTCATGCGCTCCGCCCTGCCCGGACTCCCATGCCGGTTGTACCCGGGCGGCGATTACCAGGGGATCATGAATACGAAGAGAATCACCGCCAAGGCGATGCCGGCCACCCACAGGGTGCGGGCACTGGCGAACCGGTTGCGGCTCGAGGACGTGGGGACGGCGCCAGCCGAGTTGCGGGGTGCATTCATGGGGTCTTCTCCATTGACGGGTTTTGAGAATCCCAAGGTAACCTGCCGTGCCCCGCGCCCCGCGTCGGACAAGGCCATGCGCGCGGGTCGCGCAATGCCCCGATGCACCGCAACGCCGCTCAGATCCACTCGTCCTGTGCGGGCGCGTCGGCGGGAAAGAAGTTGAGGTACTGCACCAGCCGCGGCCGATCGGCCGTGTTCGGCCGGCTGCCGTGCGGCAGGGCGTGGTGCCAGATGATGAGATCGCGGGCACGCCCGGCGACGGGCACCGCGCCCAACGCCTGGAGGTCCTGCGTACGCGCGGAGGCCGGCCCCCCGGGCAGCCCGTCCAGCCATTCCCCGAGCCGGTGGTGGAAGCCGGGCACGAGCGTGAACGCCCCCTGTTCCGCCCGGGTATCCGCGAGGTACAGGATGCCCTGCGTCCCGAAGGGCACGGGCATCCGCAGGCTGACGTCCCAGTGCAGGTGCGGGCCGCGGAAGCGGCAGGCAGGCGTTTCCGGCGCATTGAACCCCACGCGGTCGGTGGTGCACCACAGGTCCGCCGTGCCCCACAGCTGGGCGAATGCCTTGTGGATGCGCAGGTTGCACCGGTTGCGCTCCAGGGCCTCGTGCTGGAAGAGCTGGACCATGATGCCGTGGTCGTTGAAGGGATACCAGGTGGCGGGCTCCTCCGGGCGCGCACCGAGGAACGCCCAGATGGCATCGGCAGCGGCCGCGGCATCGTCCGGTGGCACAGCGTCGTGCAGCACCACATAGCCGTGCGCATCCCAGAAAGCCAGGTCCTCCTCGGACAACACCGGCTCCATGCGGTCCACCGCGGCGATCAACCGCTGCGCGTCGGGCGGCAGGGGCAATCCTGCCAGTGCAGCCTCGAGCCGCGCCAGCCGGTCCGCGGGCGGATGACCTGCGGTTTCCTGCAGCCACCGTGCGAATGCAGGGAAGTCCACTGCACCGGGCCGGCCGAACCAGGCATGGAACGGTTCGATCCCGATACCCAGGGCATGCAGCACCCAATGGTCCTCGCGCCACTGCCGCATCGGCACCTCCTGTGCATGCCCCCGGCGCGCCCGCGCCATGCGCGACCACGCGCCTTCCAGCGCGGCTATGCCTGCCCAGCCACCGGGCTGCGCAGCTTCCTGACCATCCCCACCATCCCTCATCATCGACCCTCCGCGCCTCTCGCCCGCAAGATTGCCTGCACATTCTCTCCGGATGCGCAGCGCACGGAAGGGGGGTGCCGGGTCCTCCGGCGGTGCGGCGATCAGCGCGTGGGCACGGCCTCGGCGCTGCCCGGCACTTCCGCTTCGGTGCGCCGCTCGACCGCATCGGCGTGCAGCGCTTCATTGAACTGGTCGACCACCATGGCCCAGGGTGCATCGGCCTTGAGCTGCTCCGCCAGGAACTGGCGCTGCGCATCGTTCCAGAACGGCGCATCGGCCACCTGCACTCCGGCGCCGAGCTGGTGGGTGTGGATGAAGCGGGTGATGGCGTCCGGGCTCTCCTCCAGGCCCAGTTGCAGGAACAGGTTGGTCATCGTGGGTTCGGTGGTGATCATGGCAAGGCTCCTGGTGTGCGATCGATGCACCGACCTTAGGGCGTGCCTGCAAACCTGCACGTCAGACAACGCAGCATTGGCCGGTCAGGACGGACACGGCCGGCAGCATCTGTTGCGTGCGCAAGCCCCGGCACGGCACCTGCGCGGGTTCTAATCCAGGGATGGCCCAGCAGAAGCAATCGCGCAGAAAGAAATCCTCCCGGTCCCCGTCCATCACCCTCCTGCGCCGGTCCTCCGGCCGCATGCGCCGGCTGCTGGTCTCCCTGTTCACCTCCGCGATCGTGGGCCTGCAGGTCACGAGCTGCGGCATCCACCCCACGCAGGGCCCCTGGTCCGGCAGCGCCGTACAGCCTACGCGCGCCGGCCAGTTCTCGGAGTGCCGGCAGCACTTCGCGGGCGGCGTGCCGCCCCTCACCCCCGACGCCCCCCGGCTGCGCGAGCTGTGCTTCGACGCCTTCGCGGTGCTGCACAGCGGCAACACGCGCACCCCCGTGTATGTGGCCGAGCGGCTCAACCGCCAGATACTGCAGCAGGCCCGGCAACAGCACCGCACCGACCACTTCTATGCGGACGCCCGGCTGCCGCGCGGCGAGCGCGCCGAACTCGAGGACTACCGCGGCTCGGGCTATGCCCGAGGCCATATGGCGCCCGCGGGCGACATGGGCACGCCCGAAGCCATGGCGCAGTCCTTCAGCCTCGCCAACATGGTGCCGCAGGACCCGAAGCAAAACAGCGGCCCCTGGGCCCGCATCGAGGAGGACACGCGCCGCTATGCGATGCGCGCGCGCGGCGACGTGTATGTCATCACCGGCCCCGTTTTCGAGCCCGGCGCCAGAACCATCGGCGCCGGACAGGTGGCCGTGCCATCGCACCTGTTCAAGCTGGTGTACGACGCCGAGACCGGGCGCTCGTGGGCGCACTGGCAGCAGAACGCGCCCGATGCCACCGCAGGCCAGCCGATCACCCTGCAGGAGGTGGAGCGCCGCACCGGCATGCGGCTGCTGCCCTCGCCAGCGCCCGCGCACTGACGCGCCTTCGGAAACGCCCCCTTCACACCTGCATGGCAATAGCTGTATATTCATACAGTCATTGCTACTTCAGGAGAAAAGGCATGTCCGAAACCGCCACCCTCGCCTACACCGTCGCCCTGTGCGATTTCCCCGAA
This sequence comes from Paracidovorax oryzae ATCC 19882, assembly GCF_000687165.1. Classification (GTDB taxonomy): domain Bacteria; phylum Pseudomonadota; class Gammaproteobacteria; order Burkholderiales; family Burkholderiaceae_C; genus Paracidovorax; species Paracidovorax oryzae. Next base: position 34,789 of record NZ_JMKU01000007.1, read on the forward strand.
CTGCCGCAGCGCGAGCGCACCGCCGCCGAGGCCCGCTATGCCCGGGTGCTGGAGCGCCAGCTCGGCGGCCCGGAAGGCGTGGCCGGATCGCTCGCCGCCGTACAGTGCCTGCAGGACGGCGATGAAGCCCCCGAAGGCACGGACCCGATGGCCACCATCAACCGCTGGGCCCGCGCGGCAGCGGCGGCGCGTACTGCCGGCATGCAGGGCCTGGGGGAGTCGGAAGGAGCGTATTTCGAGGTGCGGCTGGCCTGACTGTCCTCGGGCTCCCGGCCTGCGGGAGGACAATGCGGGACTCCTTCTCAGCCCACCGGAGCCACGGCATGACCTCCGCCCTTCCCGCGCAGGCCGCGGCCTTGCACGCCTGCGACCAGGCAGCCACGGCCCGTGCCCTGCCATTCGCAGCGCTGGTGCCGGCCATCGAGGCCGCCGCCATCGAATTCCACCGCGGCGAGATCGCCAGCCCGGAACGCCTGGCGCTGCCGCTGGGCCAGGGCGGCGTGATGCTCAGCATGCCGGCGGTGGCGCACGACCTGGGCATCCACAAGCTGGTCACCGTGCAGCCGGGCAACGCCGCCCGGCAATTGCCGACACTGCACGGCATCGTCACGGTGTGCGATGCGCCGTCCGGCCGGCCGCTGTGCCAGCTCCATGGCCCGGAACTCACGGGCCGCCGCACGGCGGCCGTCTCGATGGTGGCGCTGGGCCGGCTGCTGGGGCATGCGCCACGGCAGGTGCTGCTCATCGGCACGGGCGTGCAGGCCCGGCACCACCTCCAGGCCATACGGGAGTTGCACCCCGCCTGCAAGGTGCTCGTTTGCGGCCGGACCGCCGTGGCGGCGCAGGCTTTCTGCGCACAGGCCGCAGCGCCCTCCGCCGTCCAGCCCTGCACCGGGGCCATTCCGGAGTCGGTCGATGCGGTCATCGCACTCACCACCGCCACGGCCCCCGTCTACGACGAGCCGGCCCGTGCCGGGCGCGTGGTCATCGGGGTCGGCGCCTTCCGGCCCGGCATGGCCGAGATCGGTGCCACCACCCTGCAGGGCAGCGACCTGTACGCCGACGACCCCGCGGGCGCCCGGCACGAGGCCGGCGACCTGATCCGCGCGCAGGTGGACTGGAGCAGCGTCCATCCGCTCGCGTCGCTGATCTGGGCCGGGCCCGACCGCAGCCGCCCGGCGGTCTTCAAGAGCGTGGGCACGGCCGCCTGGGACCTCGCGGCCGCGAGGGTCGCCATCCGGTCGCTCGGCATCGCCATGTGATCGGAACCACCCCGATTTGGGCGGGCACTGCGCGCCAATGCACCGAAAGCGTGCGCACAATCGGGGGTTTTTTACCGGTCCGCCCAGCCACGAGCCAGGCGGGCCCTTCCCGCCTGCCGGGGCACCAGGCCCATCCGATCGTCGTGCCCCATCCCTGCATCACAAGGAACATGCCAATGAGCAAGACCCAAACGATATTCCGCCTGACCGCGATGGCCCTGGGACTGGCCTGCGCGGCCGCCCATGCCCAGGCACAGGAACGTGTCCGCATCGGCTTCATGAGCCCCGTCACGGGCCCGCAGGCGGCCAACGGAGGAGACAACCGCGACGGCGCCCTGCTCGCCATCAAGGAACTGAACGCCAAGGGCGTCAAGGTGGCCGGCAAGCCCGTGGTGTTCGAACTGGACATCAACGACGACGTGGCCGATCCCAAGCAGGGCGTGCAGGTCGCCCAGACGCTGGCCGACAAGAAGATCCGCTTCGTGCTCGGCCCCTACAACTCGGGCGTCACGGTGCCCGCCGCACGGGTGCTGAACGACTCGGACATCCTCACGCTCACCGTGGCCTCCAACCCGAAGATCACCGAACTCGGTTACGGCACGCTGTTCCGCATCGGCGCCAGCGACAACCAGCTGGGCACCAAGATGGCTACCTACGCGGCGCAGGACCTGAAGCTCAAGACGGTGGCCGTGATCGACGACCGCACCGCCTACGGCCAGGGCGTCGCCCGCGAATTCACGGCGCAGGCCAAGCGCCTGGGCCTGCAGGTCGTGGCCACCGAATTCACCACCGACAAGGCCACGGACTTCAGCGCCATCCTGACCAACATCCGCGGCGCCAAGGCCGAGGCCGTGTTCTACGGCGGCTACTCGCCCCAGGGCGGCCCCCTGCTCAAGCAGATGCGCGCCCTCGGCATCACCGGTCCCCTGCTCGGCGGCGACGGCATCTGCTCCACCGAAACCGCCAACCTGGCCCAGCTCACCGGTGACCTGAACGTCTATTGCACCCAGGGTGGTTCGATGCTGGACAAGAGCGACAAGGGCCAGAAATTCGCCGAGCGCTACCGCGCCGAATACAAGCGCGACCCGCTCACCTACGCCGCGGCCTTCTACGACGGCATGCACCTGCTGGCCAACGCCATGGAATCCGCCCAGTCCACCACCGACACGAAGAAGATCGCCCAGGCGATCGCCAACGGCAAATATGCCGGCGTGACGGGCGAGTTCTCGTATGACGCGAAACACGACCTGAAGTCGTCGGCGGTGACGGTGTACACCTTCAAGGGCAAGGACGTGGTGCCGCTGAAGAGCCTGTGAGCAGGACGGGCCCCGGTTCCGCCGGGGCCCGGGCCTGGAGCAAGCCTTATGGCGGTAAAGCCGCTGCGGCGCCAGGCGCCAGGTCAGGCGTCAGGCCATCGATCCCAGCAGTTCGAGCGTGAGCGCATCCTTCACGCCATCGAAGTACCGGGCCAGCACGGCATCGAAACAGCTGCCCGGCCCTGCGACCTCGGCGAACAGCGTCATGCTGGAGCGGAGCTTGATGTCGTCGGGGGAACCGAAGATCCCATGGGCGGACAGGCCGTCATCCAGGCCGAGCAGGACGCGGCAGGCTTCGCGCAGGCGCTCGCCGAGCACGGGATGGTCCAGGTAGGCCACGGCCTCCGCGCGGGACTGGATGGCGTAGCGTTGCGCCATGTCGCTGCGGCCCAGGCCGTGGACCTGGGGGAAGATGAACCACATCCAGTGGGAGCGCTTTTTCCCGGCGTTCAGTTCAGACAGTACCCGGTCCCAGACAGGTTCCTGGGCATCGATGAAGCGGTCAAGGAGGACGGACGTGGGCATCGGCCCATTCTAGAAGCGCACCCCAAAAAAGCGGCCCGTGGAACGCGATGCCAGGCAAGCCTTGCTTTGGACAAGAGCCATTCGGACACGGCCTGTCAGACCGCCAGCCTTCGGAAAATAAAAAACCCTGCTACGTTTTGCATAGCAGGGCTTCCTGATTTTTGGTAGGACGTACAAGATTCGAACTTGTGACCAACGGATTAAAAGTCCGCTGCTCTACCAACTGAGCTAACGTCCCAACATTGCTGCCACGGCCCGGAAGCCGCAACAGCAAAGACTCAAATTATAGCGCCACTTTGGGGCCCGAACCAGATTCGGCGAGCCGGTCGAGCACCCAGCCGGCGGCACACTGGCCGAACGTGGCGGTGACCGACACCACCGAGCCATAGCCGTGGCAATTCAGGGTGCCGTCGGCACCGGCATCCACCGCGCACGAGGCATGTGGAGGGGCCACGGCTTCGCGGCTGAACACGCAGGTGATGCCGATGCGGCGCCCCTCGCGCGCGGCACCGTGCTGCTTGCGCAGGCGGTAGCGCAATTGCGCCAGCAAGGGGTCGTGCGTGGTCTGGGACAGATCGTCGATGTCCACCTTGTGGGCCAGGCGCTTGCCGCCCGCCGCGCCCACGCTGATGAAGCGGTGGTGGCCGTGGCGCAGCCTCAGGGCCCAGGCGGCCATGGCGGTCTTGGCGTGGACCTGGTCGCACGCGTCGATCACCGCATCCACGCCCTCGGGCAGGATGGCGGGCCAGTTGCCGGGCTCGACGAATTCCTCGATACAGCGGACCTCGCAGCCCGGGTGGATGAGCGCGATGCGGTCGCGCATGGCTTCCACCTTGGCCTGCCCCACGGTGGTGGACAGGGCGTGGATCTGGCGGTTCACGTTGGATTCCGCCACGTTGTCGAGGTCGATGAGCGTGAGCCGCCCCACCCCGCTGCGGGCCAGGGCCTCGACGGCCCAGGAGCCGACGCCGCCCACGCCGATCACGGCCACGTGTGCCGCGCGGATGCGAGCGGCCCCCTCCACGCCATAGAGGCGCTCCAGGCCACCGAAGCGGCGGCCCATGTCGGCATCGAGGGGAAAGGTATTGTGCTCCCCCGGGCCGGGACCCGAGGGAGGGGGGGCAGAGGGCTGCACCGTTTCCGGCACCTCCCCCTGCGCATGCTGCTGCACCGGCGTGCTCACTTGAGCCGCGCGAGGCGTTCCTTGGCCGCGGCAGCGGCTTCGGACTGCGGATAGGCACGCAGCAGGTCTTCCAGCGTCTTGCGCGCGGCGCGCGTGTCCTTCAGCTCGATCTGGCAGTTGGCGATCGACAGGGCGGCTTCCGGTGCGCGCGCATGGTCGGGCGACGCGGCCAGCAGGGCCTTGAAGTTGTTGATCGCTTCCTTGTAGTCGCGCGTGGCGTACTGGGCGTTGCCCAGCCAGAACCGGGCCGAGGGCATGTAGCCGCTGCGGGGGTACTGGCGCAGGAAGTTGCCGAAGGCGGACACGGCATCGGGGAACTTGCCCGAGCGGAACACGGCCAGCGCGGCTTCGAAGTCGCGCTTTTCCGCAGGATCGGCCTGGAATTCCTGGCCGTCCATGGTCACCTTGGCCGGCTCGAACTGCTTGAGGCGTTCGTCCACGCCCTGGGCGATGTCCTTCTGCCGGCGCTGCAGGTCGGCCACGTCGCGCTGCAGCTGCTCGTTCTGGCCACGCAGGCTGGCCTGCTCGGAACGCAGGGTCTCGATCTGCGATTGCAGATCGATCAGGCTGCGGCGCATCTGGGAGGTTTCGTCCGAGCTGCGGCGCTGGTCGCCGCCCAGTTGCTGCTGGAGCGCATCGACGCGCTGGCGCAATTCGAGGATGGCGCGGCGGGCCTCGTCGTCCTCGAAGAGCGCGGCATGGCTGGCCGTGGCACCGAAGCCGGCGGCCAGCGACAGCGCAGCGAGCGCCGCCGCCTTGCGGACGCGCTCACGCGTCCGCTGCTGCACGGTGGAGATGGCCATCAACGGTAGGACAGTTCAACGCGGCGGTTCTGCGAGAAGGCGTCTTCCGTGTTGCCTTGCACCGCGGGCTTTTCCTTGCCGAAGCTCACGGCTTCCATCTGGGCATCGGGCACGCCCAGCAGGCCCAGTGCGCGGCGCACGGCCTCGGCACGCTTCTGGCCGAGGGCCAGGTTGTATTCGCGGCCGCCACGGTCGTCGGTGTGGCCTTCGATCATGACCTTGCGGCCCTGGCTGGCCTTGATGAATCGGGCGTGCTGCTCGATGAGCGACTGGTATTCGGGCTTGACGACGTAGCTGTCGAAGTCGAAGTAAACGATGCGGGCCACGCCGACCGGGCCGGCTGCGTCGCGCGCCGACTGGTTCAGGTCCACGGGAGCGACGCCGCTCTGGGAATTCCCGTTGGAATTGGCACCGTTGGGCGCCGTGGAGGTCGCGCCCTTGTTCTCGACGGGCACGTCCTCCAGCTTCACGCCGGAGCTGCAACCGGCCATCAGGGCGGCGACGGTGAGGGCCAGGGAAATGCGTTTGAAGGGAAGATTGATCATTGGGATGGTTCTCCTAGTCCGGATAAGGCGTTACTGTCGAGTCTGAAAAACGAAAAAGATTCAAATTATTGTTTCTGGAACGGACCCCAGTCCGGCTCCCGGATATCGCCGCTCTGGCCCGCCAGGCGGGCCTTGATCTTGCCATCCAGCGTGGTGGTCATAAGTGCTTCACGGCCCTGCTGCTGGGTCGCGTAGACGATGAGTTTGCCATTGGGCGCGAAGCTCGGGCTCTCATCGGCCGTGGTGTCGGTGATGGCGGTCACGCTGCCGGATGTCAGATCCATGACGTGCAGTTTGAAAGCCCCTCCCACGCGGGAGATGTAGGCCAACCACTTGCCGTCGGGGCTGATGCTTGGAGAAATGTTGTAGGCGCCCGTGAAGGTGACGCGCTCGGCGCTTCCGCCCGTGGCGGGCACGCGGTAGATCTGCGGGGCACCACCGCGGTCGCTCACGAAGTAGATGCTGCGGCCGTCGCTGGAATAGGTGGGCTCGGTGTCGATGCCCGAACTCTGCATGAGCCGGCGCGGCTCGCCGCCGTTGGCGTCGATGGTGTAGAGCTGCGAGCTGCCGTCGCGGCTCAGGGTGACGGCGAGCGTGCGGCCGTCCGGCGACCAAGCGGGCGCGCTGTTGGAGCCGCGGAAGTTGGCGATCAGGCGGCGCCGCCCGGTCGAGACGTCGTGCACGTACACCACGGGCTTGCGCGACTCGAACGACACGTAGGCGAGCTGCGTGCCGGAGGGCGACCATGCCGGCGAGATGATGGGCTCGGGGCTGGAGAGCGCCGACTGGGCGTTCTCGCCGTCGGCGTCCGCCACCCACAGGCTGTAGCGGCTGCCGGCCTTGGTGACGTAGGCGATGCGGGTCGAGAAGATGCCGCGCTGGCCGGTGAGCTTCTCGTACACGTAGTCGGCGATGCGGTGGGCGACGAGGCGCAGGTCGCCCTGCGTGACCACGAAGCTCTGGCCGCCCTTGTCTTCGCCGCGCACCGTCTCCCAGAGGCGGAAGCGCACGTCGTAGCGGCCATCGGGCAGGCGCGTGATGCTGCCGGTGGTGAGCGAGTCGGCGCCCTTCTGCTTCCAGAGGGCGACGTCGGGGCGGGAGTTCTCGTCCAGCTGCTGGCCGGAGGCGTCCACGGCGCGGAACTGGCCGCTGCGCTCCAGGTCGGCCTGCACGATGGCGGAGATCTTCTGCGGCGCGCTCTCCTCGCCGCGGAACGGCGCGATGGCGGTCGGCAGCTGGGTCAGGCCCACGCCGGTGATCTCGACGCGGAACTGCGCGAAGGCGGGAAAGGAGGCTGCGGAGGCGAGGGCCACGATGGCGTGGCGGCGCGTGGCGTGCGGCAGGGCCGCGGCGAGGGGATGGGATGGGCGGTCTGAAGTCATTGACAGCGTTGGGATACCGGGCCATTCGCCGGAGGGAAACCGGAAAGGTCAGGGGCCGAATGTTACACACAGGGCGGACAGTCCTGTGACAAACTGTGCAAGTTGCCGGCGCGGTCCTACGTAGAATCCGCCCTTCATGCAAGCCTCCGCCCCCCAGGGAGCCCCCGCGACGGACACCGCCGCGGCTCCCGCATCCGCCCCCCCTTCCCTGTTCGCGCGCCTGCGGCGCATGTCCTCGTACTTCGGGGGGCAGCGCCTCGCCTGGTCGCTGGCGGTGCTGGCCACCGTAGTGGCCGCGGTGACCGAGCCGCTGATCCCCGCGCTGCTCAAGCCCTTGCTCGACCAGGGCTTCACGGAAGGCTCGCTCAAGCTCTGGCTGGTGCCGGTGGCCGTCATGGGGGTGTTCTTCGTGCGCGGCCTGGCGCAGTTCGGCGGGCAGTACGCCCTGGCCCGCATCGCCAACGAAGGCATGCTCAAGCTGCGCGAGACGCTGTTCGAGCGCCTGCTGTCGGCGGAGATGGCGCTGTTTTCCCGCCAGTCGGCGAGCACCCTGTCGAACACGGTGGTGTACGAAGTGCAGAACGGCGCCACGCAGTTGGTGCAGGCGCTGCTGGGCATTTCGCGCGACGGCTTCACATTGGTGGCGCTGCTCGTGTACCTGCTCTACCTGAACTGGCAGCTCACGCTCATCGTCGCTTTCCTGGTGCCCGGCGTGGCCTGGATCATGAAGACGCTGTCGCGCCGCCTCTACCAGATCACCAAGAGCAGCCAGGAGGCGACGGACCAGCTCGCCTACGTGGTGGAGGAAAACGTGCTGGCCCACCGCATGGTGCGGCTGCACAGCGCGCAGCCCGGGCAGGCGCGCCGCTTCGGGGTGCTCAGCCATAGACTGCGGCGCCTGGCGATCAAGGCCACGATCGCCTCGGCCGCGATGACCCCGCTGACGCAATTGCTGGCCGCGGCGGCGCTGTCGGCCGTGATCTGCGTGGCGCTCTGGCAGAGCCACATCGGGCAGACGCGGGAAGTGACCGTGGGCGGCTTCGCGGCCTTCATGGCGGCGATGCTGATGCTGATCGCGCCCATCCGGCGCCTGGCGGACGTGGCCAACCCGCTGACACGCGGCGTCGCCGCGCTGGAGCGCGGCCTGGTGCTGCTGGAAAGCGCACCGGCCGAGTCGGGAGGCCAGCATGCGCCGAAGGAGCGGGCACAGGGCGCGCTGGAGCTCGAGGGCGTGACGGTGGCCTTCGGGGCCGAACTGGCGCCGGCGCTGGACCGGCTGCACCTGTCGGTGCGTCCCGGCGAGGTCGTTGCGCTGGTGGGTCCCTCGGGCGCCGGCAAGACCACACTGGTGAACCTGCTGCCGCGCTTCCTGCAGCCGACCGAAGGCCGCGTGCTGCTCGACGGCCGGCCCCTGGAGGAATGGAACCTGTCCGCGCTGCGCTCGCAGTTCGCCATGGTGAGCCAGGACGTGGTGATGTTCAACGACACCGTGGCGGCCAACGTAGCGCTGGGCGCGGACGTGGACGAAGGGCGCGTGCAGGCCTGCCTGGAGGCAGCCAACCTGTCGGCGCACGTGGCATCGATGCCCCAGGGCATGCACACCCTGGTGGGCCACAACGCCGTACAGCTGTCCGGTGGCCAGCGCCAGCGCCTGGCGATCGCGCGGGCGCTCTACAAGGATGCGCCGATCCTGATCCTGGACGAGGCCACGTCGGCCCTGGATACCGAATCCGAGCGGCTGGTGCAGGACGCCCTGCAGCGCCTCATGCGCGGGCGCACCACGCTGGTGATCGCGCACCGGCTCTCCACCATCGAGCACGCCGACCGGGTGGTGGTGATGGAGCGCGGCCGCATCGTGGAACAGGGCACGGACGCCGAACTGCAGGCGCGCGGCGGCCTCTATGCGCGCCTGAAGGGCTCCGCCCTCGCGGGCGGCTGAGGGCCGCTGCTACCTTGCTACCTTGCTACCTGTTCACCACTTGCCGCGATTGGGCTGGCGGCGCTGCAGGGCCTGCGCGACGAGGTCCACCATGTCCTGCCGCGCCGCCCGCCGGGCGAAGTCCGCGGCGGTGAGGCCGAGCTGGTTCTTGATGGTGGGGTCCGCGCCCTGCTCCACCAGGAAGCGCGCCACGTCGGCCCGGCCATAGCTGACGGCCATCATGAGCGGCGTGGTGCCGTTGGGCGATTCGGCATCGATGTACGCGCTCTGGTCGATGAGCAGCCGGGTGATTTCCAGTTGCTGGTCTGTGGTGCCGGAGGCGGCATAGTGCAGCGGGGTCCAGCCGGTCTTGTTGACGTCGCCATCCTTGGCGATGAGCGCGCGGACCGCGGCGACCTGCCCGCGCAGGCTGGCGATCATGAGCGGGCTCTCGTCCTTGGAGTTGCGCGTTTCCACCTTGATGCCGGGCGCGGCCATGAGCGCGTCGAACGCTTTCATCGAGCCCTGCTGCAGGGCGAGCGTGAGGCCGACGTCGCCCTTCGGGTTGCGCGTGTTGGGGTCGAATCCGCGCCGCACGAGCGCAGTGATGTCGTCGCCCTGGTCGCGCACGATGGCGGTGAAGAAGTCGTCATAGGCGCCGGCGTGCGCGCAGGCGGCGCACAGGCCCGCGCCGGCCAGCGCCGCGGCGGAGACGAACAGGCGCCGCGACAGGTGGCGAAACTGCGTCATGGAGCATCCTTTCGGAAAAAGAGCGTGTCGAAATTCCGGCTCGTGGCCTCGCCCACGGCCTCGGCCTCCAGCCCCCTGAGCGCCGCGATCTGCTGCGCCACGAAGGGCACGTAGGACGGGTTGTTGGTCTTGCCCCGGTAGGGCACGGGCGCGAGGTAGGGGCTGTCGGTCTCGATGAGCATGCGGTCGAGCGGCACGAAGGCCGCCACGTCGCGCAGCGGCTGGGCATTCTTGAAGGTGAGGATGCCCGAGAACGAGATGTAGTAGCCGAGATCCAGCGCCGCGCGTGCCACCTCGGCCGTCTCGGTGAAGCAGTGGAAGACGCCTCCCGCGCGGTTGCCGGCGCCGTCCTCGCCCTCCTCCCGCAGGATGGCGAGGGTGTCGTCGGACGCGCTGCGGGTGTGGATGACCAGCGGCTTGCCGCAGGCCCGCGCGGCGCGGATGTGGGTGCGGAAGCGCTCGCGCTGCCATTCCAGGTCGGCGATGCTGCGGCCGCCCTTGCGGTCTTCCATGCCGTAGTAGTCCAGCCCGGTCTCGCCGATGGCGATGACCCGCGGCAGCGCGGCGCGGTCCAGCAGGTCCTGCACCGACGGTTCGGTGACGCCCTCGTTGTCGGGGTGCACCCCCACCGTGCTCCAGAAGTTGTCGTGGGCGAGAGCGAGCGCATGCACGTCGCCGAATTCCTCCATGGTGGTGCAGATGCACAGCGCGCGGGTGACGCGTGCCTCGTCCATGGCCTGGCGGATGGCGGGCAGTTGCGCGGACAGTTCGGGAAAGCTCAGGTGGCAGTGCGAATCGGTGAACATGGCAGCAGGGATGTTAGGCGGCGCGGAGCGCCACGGCCGTAGGAGAACGACGGCACGGCCGGGTTCCGGCCGGGACAGGAGGTCAGGTCGGCCGCCGGGCCACCGAGACGGCGCGAGGCGCACCGGCCCGCTTCGCGCCAGGGCGGCGCGGACGCGGCAAACCGGCTCAGATGGTCTGCGTGGGCCGCTCGGAGGCCAGGGCCGTGCCCAGGATCTCTTCGATGCGGGCCTTGAGCACGCGGGACTTGTCGTCCTTGGGGAACTGGATGCCGATGCCCTGCGTGCGGTTGCCGGCGGCGCGCGCCGGCGTGACCCAGGCCACGCGGCCGGCCACGGGATAGCGCTGGGTGTCCTCCGGCAGCGTGAGCAGCACATAGACGTCGTCGCCCAGGCGGTACTCGCGCTGGGTGGGCACGAAGATGCCGCCTTCGGAGAAGAACGGGATGTACGCCGCGTAGAGTGCCGCCTTTTCCTTGATGGCCAGCTGCATGACGCTGGGACGGGGGGCGCTGGGAGGGGTACTCATGTGGGGGCGGGCCGGTCGTTCAATGGCGGGAGTTTAGGGCGTTTCGCGCCTGGGCAACAAGCGACTCCAGCATCAATCCCGGGTTGAAGGGATGGTCCGCGGTGCGGGCCTCCTTGGCGAGCGCACGGGCCCAGCGGGTGAGCGGACCGACGGCGGGCGGCGAAGGCAGGTCGGCCTCGGCGAAGTAGCGTGGTGTGGCGCCCACGCGCCGGGCGAGCAGGTCGTGGCAGAGCTTCTGCAGGGCATCGACAGCATCGGCGGGCGACAGGTCCGACAGCGCCGTCGCATCGCCGCGGGCCACGGCGCGCGGGATCTGCGACCAGGCCTGGGGGCTGCGCCCGCCCTGGGCGAAGGCCAGGGCGTCCTCGGGCCGGCCGCCGGCCGCCCGCAGCAGGGACGCCGCGGCATCGGCAGCGACGCCCTGCCCTGCAAGCCAGGCCAGCGATTCATCCTCGCCGGGCCACTGCATGGTGTGGCCCAGGCAGCGGCTGCGGATGGTGGGCAGCAGCTGGTGCGCGGCCTCGCTCGCCAGCACGAAGCGCACGTCGCCCGCGGGCTCCTCCAGCGTCTTGAGCAGGGCGTTGGCAGTGACGGTGTTCATCTGCTCGGCCGGATAGACGAGCACGGCCTTGCCCCGTCCGCGCGCGGAGGTGCGCTGCGCGAACTGCACCGCATCGCGCATCGCCTCGACCCGGATCTCGCGGCTGGCCTTGCGCTTCTTGTCGTCGATCTCGGCCTGCGCCTTCTCCGGCAGCGGCCATCCGCGCCCGATCATTTCGGTTTCAGGCATGAGCACGCAGAGGTCGGCATGGGTGCGCACCTCGATGGCATGGCAGCTGCCGCAGTGCCCGCATGCGCCGTCTTCGGTCGGCGCTTCGCACAGCCAGGCACGTACCAGCTCGAGCGCGAGCGTGTACTGCCCCAGCCCGGAAGGACCGCTGAGCAGCCACGCATGGCCGCGCTGGGCCAGCAGCCTGCGGCGCTGGGCAGCGATCCAGGGGGACACGGCGGCCGAACTCATGCCCCCTCCTGCGCCGCATCCAGCACGCCACGCCGGTGGAGGATGTCCATGAGCCGGGCACGCACCGCTTCGCGCGGCTGGTCGGCGTCGAGCCGCGCGAAGCGCCCGGGGTCGGCCGCCGCCCGGTCGGCATAGCCCTGCGCCACGCGGCGGAAGAACTCCACGGGCTGCGCCTCGAAGCGGTCCGGCGCCCGCGCGCCTTCGAGCCGCGCGGCGGCCACATCGGGAGCCAGGTCGAACCAGAGCGTCAGGTGGGGGTGGAGGATGGCATCGGAGCCCTCCTGCAGGCCCGACTGGGTGATGCGCTCGAGCTGGGCGAGCACGGCCCTGTCGAAGCCCCGCCCCGCCCCCTGGTAGGCGAAGGTGGCGTCGGTGAAGCGGTCGCACAGCACGACTTCGCCGCGCACCAGCGCGGGCGCGATCACCGAGCGCAGGTGGTCGCGGCGGCCCGCGAAGACGACCAGCGACTCGGTGAGCGCGTCCATGGCCTCGTTCAGCAGCAGCGAGCGCAGGGTCTCGGCCAGGGGCGTGCCGCCGGGCTCGCGGGTCACGGTGACCGTGCGGCCTTCGCGGCGCAGTGCCTCGGCCACGGCCTCGATGTGGGAGGACTTGCCCGCCCCGTCGATGCCCTCGAATGTGATGAACCAACCCCGTCGCTGCATGGAAGAAAGACCTTTGTGGTGCGTGCGCTGCCGGTGCGGCTTACTGCCCCTGCGGCGCCGGCTGGCCGCGCTGGTAGCGGTTCACCGCGCGGTTGTGTTCATCGAGCGTGGGGCTGAAGTGGCTGGTGCCATCGCCCCGCGCCACGAAATAGAGGGCCTGCGTGCGCTCGGGCTGCACGGCGGCGATGAGCGAGGCCTTGCCCGGCATCGAAATGGGCGTGGGCGGCAGGCCGGCGCGGGTGTAGGTGTTCCAGGGCGTATCGGCCAGCAGGTCGCGGCGGCGCAGGTTGCCGTCGAACTTCTCGCCCATGCCGTAGATGACCGTGGGATCGGTCTGCAGCAGCATGCCCGCCCGCAGGCGGTTGACGAAGACGCCGGCGATCTGGCCACGGTCGGAGGCTCGGCCGGTTTCCTTCTCGACGATGCTCGCCAGGATGAGGGCCTCGTCGGCGCTCTTGAGCGGCAGGTCGGCGGAGCGCTGCGCCCATGCGGCCTCCAGCCGGCGATCCATGGCGCGCAGGGCCCGCCTCATCACCGCGAGATCGCTCGTACCCTTGGCAAACGTGTAGGTATCGGGGAAGAAACGCCCCTCGGGCGGCACCCCGGTGCGGCCCAGGCGCTCCATGATGGCGGCGTCGGCCAGGCCCTGGGTGTCGTGGCGCAGCGCCTCGTCGCGGTCCAGCGCGGCGCGGAACTGGCGGAAGGTCCAGCCCTCCACGAGCGTGACGGCGCGCAGAGCCTCCTCGCCGCGCACGAGTTTCTGCAGCAGGCCGAAGGGGGTGGTGCCCGGCGGGATTTCATAGTTGCCGGCCTTGATCAGCCGGTCCTTGCCCGACAGGCGGAACCAGGCATAGAGCAGGCGCGGATCGGTATCCACGCCGGCCTCCACGGCGGCCACGGCGACACCGCGCGGGGTGGTGCCGGGCTCGATCTCGAGTTCCAGCACGCCGGGGGTGCCCCCGGCCGTGGCGGCGCCCGCGGCCGCTCGCTGCGGCAGCGGATGGTGGAGCCACCAGAAACCCAGGCCGGCTGCCGCGAAGGCCACCAACACGATGAAAAGGAAGAAACGGCGCACGAACCGGAATGGAGAGAGGGGAAAGAGCCGGGCATGATAATTCACCCATGACGTCCCCCCTGAATGGCCTGGCCCCCCTCAACGGGCTCGGCGTGATCCGCGTGCAAGGAGAAGATGCCGCGCAATTCCTCCACGGCCAGCTCACGCAGGACTTCCTGCTGCTGCCGCCCGGCCAGGCGCGGCTGGCGGCCTTCCTCTCGGCCAAGGGCCGCATGCAGGCCAGCTTCATCGGCTGGCGCGCGGGCGATGCCGAGGTCCTGCTGGTCTGCAGCCGCGACGTGCTCGCCACGGTGCTCAAGCGCCTGTCGATGTTCGTGCTGCGCGCCAAGGCGCGGCTCACCGATGCCACGGCCGACTTCGCACTCTGGGGCTTGGCAGGCGATGCCGTCTCCGCGGTGGCGGGCGAGGCCCTGCCGCCCTGGAGCCGGCAGGATACCCCCCAGGGCACCGTGGTGCACCTCCATCCCGGTGCCGGGCAGCCGCGTGCCCTGCTGGCGCAACCCGCGGGCCAGCCCGCACCGGCCGGCCCGGCCCTGGCGCCCGGCCTCTGGGAGTGGGGCGAAGTGCAGAGCGGCGTGGCCACGCTGACCGCACCGCTGGTCGAATTGTTCGTGCCGCAGATGCTCAACTACGAATCGGTAGGCGGCGTGAATTTCAAGAAGGGCTGCTACCCCGGCCAGGAGGTGGTGGCGCGCAGCCAGTTCCGCGGCACGCTCAAGCGCCGCACCTACCTGGCGCACGCCCCCGAGCCGATCGCCGTGGGCGCCGAGGTGTTCGCCGCCAGCGATGCCGAGCAGCCCTGCGGCACGGTGGTCCAGGCCGCGGCGGCACCGGGCGGCGGCTTCGATGCGCTGGTGGCACTGCAGGTAGCCTCCACCGGCGAGGCACTGCGCGTGGGCGGCCCGGAAGGCGTGCCCCTCGCCCTGGGCGACCTGCCCTACGCGCTGCTCGACGATATTTGACGTTGCACTGATCTTCCGACGGCCTGAGCGGGCGCCTTGCGAAAGATGCCCGATACCCCAAGGCCTTTCCCGTCAGAGGGCCGCGGAGCAGGCCAGGCCAGCAGACGCCGTGGAACGGGCTCCGCCCGGCCACCGGCGTCGTCCCCCTTCCCGCGCGCCAGCGCGAGAGAAGGGGGAAGCGGCGTCAGCCGCTCAGGGGGATGTCACCGGTCCTCAGGGGGATGCTCATATTCACATGGGGAAGGCCCGCCTCTTCATAACGCTCGCCTTCCACCTCGAAGCCTGCACGGCGGTAGAAGTTCTCGGCGGTGCACTGCGCATGCAGCGTGACCCGCCTGTCGCCCCGCGCCCGCGCGGCCTCGACCAGCGCATCCAGCACCGCCCTGCCCCACCGCTGCCCGCGCACCGCGCGGTCCACGGCCATGCGGCCGATGCGTGCCTCGCCCGGCGCGGGCTGCAGCAGCCGGCCGGTGGCCACGGGCAGCCCGATGCGGTTGTAGGCCACCACATGCACCGCGCCCGCATCGAGCGCATCGGCCTCCAGCGCCGGATCGATGCCCTGCTCCTCCACGAACACGGCCATGCGCAGGCGCATCGCATCCGGCCCCAGCGCGGCCCAGTCACCCGTGCGCAGTTCCACCACCTCGTGGCCGCCTTCATAGGCTTCGATGAGCGCGCGCAGCGCGGCGGGCACGGGCCGCGAGGTCTGCGTGGCCGGGTCGGCGAACACATAGACCAGCTCGCCCGACACCAGCAGGCGGTCGCCCGCGAAGATGCCGGCCTCGAAGCGCAGCGAACTGTTGCCGATGCGCGCGCAGCGCAGGCCCACGTCGAGCATGTCGTCCAGCCGAGCGGAGCCGTGGTATTCCAGCGTGGCCTTCTTCACGTACAGTTCGCCGCCGAGCGCGCGCATGCCTCCCTCGTAGGGCATGGCCAGGGCCCGCCAGTAGGCGGACATGGCGGTGTCGATGTACATCAGGTAGTGGCCGTTGAAGACGATCTTCTGCATGTCCACCTCGGCCCAGCGCACGCGCAGGCGTTCGGTGCAGCGGAAATCAGCGCGTCGCATCGGGGGTCTCCTCGTCCAGGGGTTCGGGCAGGCCGAAGGCCGCGCGCAGGGCGGCAGCGGCATGGCCGTGGGCGGTGCGCGCCTCGGGGATGGCGCGACCCATCTTGATGAATTCGTGTGTGACGCCGCGGTAGATCTCCAGGTCCACGGCGACACCCGCGGCACGCAGCCTGTCGGCGTAGGCAATGCCCTCGTCCACCAGCGGGTCGCATTCGGCCAGGCCGACCCATGCGGGCGCCACGCCGTCCACATCGGGGGCATGCAGCGGAGCGAAGCGCCAGTCGTCGCGCTGGGCGTGGGTCACGTAGTGGCTGAAGAACCAGGTGATGGCCGCTTCTTCCAGCACGAACCCGTGCGCGTATAGCGCATGCGACGGCGTGTCCTGGTGGGCAGCGCAACCCGGGTAGATCAGCAGTTGCAGCGCCAGCCGCAGGCCGGCATCGCGCGCCTGCAGGGCTGCCACGGCGGCCAGCGTGCCACCCGCGCTGTCGCCGCCCACCGCCATGCGCGAGGGGTCGGCTCCGATGCCGCGGCCTTCGGCGGCCAGCCAGGCCAGGGCATCCCAGGTGTCCTCCACCGCCGTGGGGAAGCGGTGTTCCGGCGCGAGCCGGTAGTCCAGCGACACGACCATGCAGCCGGCGCGGCGCGCCAGTTCGCGGCACAGCGTGTCGTGCGTGTCGATGCTGCCCACGGTGAAGCCGCCGCCATGCAGGTAGAGCAGCACCGGCAATGCGGTTCCCTCTGCGTGCGGCGCATACAGGCGTGCCGGCAGCGCATGTCCATCACGCGCCGGGATGCGCAGCGGCTCCACGCGCGGCAGCGCGGGCTTCGGAATCTCGAGCACGCCCGCGCCCAGTTCGTAGGCGGCACGGGCCTCCTGCACGGTCAGGGTCTCCAGCGGCGGACGGCGCGCGCGGTGCATGCGGTCGATCACGCTGCGCATCTGCGGCGTGAGACGGTGCGGTTGGGACGTGGAATGCGGAGGCGGCGAAAGAGGTGGAGCGGTCACGGGAATCACGGATCGGGGGCGGACAGGGAACACGCACTGCGGCGCATCCACCGATCATCCCCGAAACCGGTGCCGCCTGGAGTGCCCTGCGCGACGGGGCGCAGGACGCAACCGCAGCCCCTCCTTCTTTATTTGAAGCGCACTTCCACGGGCGCGGCACCTGGCAATCCGGCAAACGTGGCCGTCACCGCAAGGCCCGGCCGTGGCGACAGCAATGCGGAGAACGAGCCCAGGCTGACGAGATCGCCCGGCTGCAGCGCGGCATCTTCCTTCTGCAGCGCACCGGCCAGCCACACCACGGCCTGCAGCGGATGCCCCAGGATGTCGCTGCCGCGGCCGCCGCCGAGCCTGGCGCCCGAGCCATCAGTGAGCGTGACAGTCATCGCGGCCAGGGCGTCGAGCATCGCGTAGCGCTCGGCGCGCAGCGCCGGCACGGCAATGGGCGTGCCGGCCACGCCCAGGCGCGCGCCCACGTTGATCGCCGCCACGCCTGCTCCGTCGAGCTGGGGCGGCACCTGCACCAGCAAATCGGGCAGTTCGATGAAGGGAATCACCTGGTCGATGGCGTCCAGCACCTCCAGGGGCGTGCGCGCATGGTTGACGGCCGCGCTTTTCACGCGGACCAGCATGTCGGCTTCATAGAGCGGCCGTGCGCCGAAGGCGGCATCCACGGTGCTGCCGGAGGGCAGCACCATGCCCGGATAGAGGCGGCCCCAGACGGGCTGGTCTGTGCGGAAGCGCTGCTGCACCGCCGGGTTGGTGAGACCGGCCTTGTAGCCGACGGGCTTGCCCAGGCGCTGCTCCAGCAACGCATTGAACTTGCCGCGGGTGCAGGCGGCATCGGCGGCGTCCATGGGCGGCGGATTGGCCGCGGGCGTGCGGGCCATGTAGTGCGCCGCGAGATCGGCCACCTGCGCGTCGCCCAGGCACGCAGCCCGCGCTCCTGTAACGCAGGCGACGGCGGCCAGCGCCGCGATGAGGGTTTGCTGCAGGGCCATGGCAAGCTCCGGGGTTGTAGATTGGCGTGATCAGACCACCAATGCGCCAGCGCGCGCATCCTGGCAACCCCCATCACCACCATGGCCCTCATCCATTACATCACCCAGATCCAGATCGAATTCGGCGCAGTGCGGCTGCTCGCCCAGGAATGCGCGCGCGCCGGCATCACGCGCCCGCTCGTGGTCACCGATCCCGGCGTCAAGGCCGCCGGCGTGCTGCAGCCCGCGCTGGACGCGCTCGCCGGCCTGCCGGTGGCGGTGTTCGACCAGACGCCCGCCAACCCCACCGAAGCCGCCGTGCGCGCGGCCGTGGAAATCTACCGCGCCCATGGCTGCGACGGCTTGATCGCCGTCGGCGGCGGCTCGGCCATCGACTGCGCCAAAGGCATCGCCATCGCCGCCACGCACGACGGGCCGCTCACCCACTACGCGACCATCGAGGGCGGCTCGCCCCGCATCACGGAGCGGGTGGCGCCCCTGATCGCCGTGCCCACCACGGCAGGCACGGGCAGCGAGGTGGCGCGCGGAGCCATCCTCATCGTGGACGACCACCGCAAGCTGGGCTTCCACTCATGGCACCTGGTGCCCAAGGCCGCCATCTGCGACCCGGCCCTGACGCTGGGCCTGCCGCCCCACCTGACGGCCGCCACGGGCATGGACGCGATCGCGCACTGCATGGAAACCTTCATGTCCTCCGCCTTCAACCCGCCGGCCGACGGCATCGCGCTCGACGGCCTCGCCCGCGGCTGGGCCCACATCGAGCGCGCCACGCGCGACGGGCAGGACCGCGACGCGCGGCTGCACATGATGAGCGCGAGCATGCAGGGCGCCATGGCCTTCCAGAAGGGGCTGGGCTGCGTGCACTCCCTCAGCCACAGCCTGGGCGGCATCAACCCGCGCCTGCACCACGGCACGCTGAATGCCGTGTTCCTGCCCGCGGTGGTGCGCTTCAATGCGCAGGACGAGGCCGTGCGCCGCGACCGCCGGCTGGAGCGCATGGCCCAGGCCATGGGGCTGGCCAGCGCGGACGACATCCCCGATGCGATCCGCGACATGAGCGCTCGCCTGGGCCTGCCGACCGGTCTGGCCGCCATGGGAGTCGGAGAGGAGGTGTGGGACGGCGTGATCCGCGGCGCCATGGCCGACCACTGCCACAAGACCAATCCGCGCGAAGCCACCGTGGACGACTACCGGGCCATGCTGGAAGCGTCGATGTAGCTGCAACTGCCGCCCCGGTGGAGACCGGCCTACAGCGGCTCCACGGCGTCCGGGGGGCAGCTCCGTGCGAGCCACTGCGCGAACTCGTCGGCCAATTGCCGGCTGGCCGCCACCGCCGCGCCCCAGGCACGCGCCCGGGCGGCCGTGTCGGTCCCATAGCGCAGGAAGTCCTGGCGGTCGGGCAGCTTGCCGTCGGGCAGCGCTTCGCGCACCCAGGCCGGATCGGGCGAGAGCAGCACCATGGTGTCCAGCGCCCGCGTGGCGCGATGCCGCCAGCGCAGTCCCTTGTCGAGCCATCCCGGCACCAACTGTTGCTGGAAATGCGGGTACAGCACCAGCCCCCCGCCCCGGCGGGCCGGCGCGCCGCCTGCATAGCGCAGGTGCAGGTGGTAGTCGGTGATGCCGCCGTCCCAGTACGCACCGCGCGGCGCGCCGGGAATGTCATGCACGGCCTGCAGAACGAACGGTATCGAACAGCTCGCCTGCAGGGCCGGCAGGAAATTGCCGCCATCCAGCGCCACCTGGCGCGTGGGATAGTCGCGCCCCTCGAACGGCAACAGGGCCGGAGCGCCGTCCCCTCCAGGCGACGAGAACACCACCCGCTCCAGCCACAGGCCCAGCGCACGCCGGTGCGCGGCATTCGCCGCGAAGGCGCCCAGATAGCCCAGCGGCGTCGCGACGCGGTGCTCCCGCGCGAGCAGATGCCGCCCGCGGGACGCCACGACGTGCAGCCGGTAGCGCGGGTGCGCCAGCACCTCGTCCACGCGCCCGCCATAAAAGGCCTGCAGGTTCTGGCCGAACCGCTCGCTCACATGCGCCGGATCGGGCCGCTTGCGGCCCTGCGGAAGGTCGTAGGCCTGGTGGATGTAGGCCTGCTCCAGCCGCTCGAACGCTTCCACGGGCGTGCCGAGGCAGGCCGTGGCCATGCGCCAGGCGCCGATCGATGCGCCGACCAGGTGGACGGGCTCCGTGCCCTGCGCGAGCCAGTCGCCGAAAAGGAAACGGTCCATCGGTCCCAGCACCAGCCCCTTGGGGCCTCCCGCGGCGGCGGGCACCACCGCCACGTCCGCGGGCGACAACCCCTCCCGCGCGATGTGCCGCAGCGCCGCCGGACCGGCATGGATGCGCAGTGCGCGCCCGCCAGCGGACCGGGACGCCGTCACACCAGGTAGGCGCCCGCATCCACGGGCGCCGTCCAGTCGATCGGGTCCTGCTGCAGCACCATGTCGATGTCCAGGCCCAGCGGCAGGCCGACTTCCGCCGGAAAGGACACGGCCAGTTCCTTGTCCCCCCAGCCGGCTTCGCGGGCCCAGGCCCGCCAGGCGGCCAGGTGCAGCACGCCGGCCAGCGGTTCATAGACGCTGTTCTCGAAGGGTGCATGCTGGTACTGCAGGGCATCGACGACCACCTGCGGCAGCTGCCAGCGCCGGGCCATCGCCGCGCTCACCGCGCCGAAGCCATAGCCCAGCAGGCGGTGCTCCAGGGCCGCGCGGCGGGGATCGAAAGTTCCGACCACGGAATCCACCGAGGCCAGCCGTTCCGGATGCCCCAGGTGGATGAGCAATTCACCCAGCCCGTGCAGCAGGCCGGCCGTGTAGCCTGCCATGGGGTTGTGCCGGACCACGCCCGCGAGCGAGCGCGCCATCTTGGCCGTGTGGAGGCTGTAGCGCCAGAACTGCTGCAGGTTCACGCCCGGCACCGAGCGGGAGGTGGTGCCCAGCGGGGCGGAGCCCACCAGCGCACGCACCTGGGGGACGCCGACCAGCGCCAGCGCTTCCGGCACGCCGCAGACCGCGCTCGGCATGTCGAATTCCGGCCCGTTGGCCAGCTCCAGCAGGCGTGCGGCGAGCGCCGGATCGGTGCCGAAGATCTGCGTCAGCCGCCGCAGGCTCGGCTCGGCGCGCGACAGCTCGGCCATCAGCAGCGCCACCGCGCGCGGATGGCTCGGCAGCGCCACGGGGATTTCCAGCAGGGCGTTGAGTTCCATGGCGTGGGGAGACGAGGCGTTCGCCCCATTATCCACGCCTGAAAACGTTTCTTACCGTTTGTGACCCTGCAGTTTCGCGAAGGCCGACGCCATGGCCGACTGCGGCGCCGGGTCGGCCGCACGGCGCGCAGGCTGGGCGTAGCCGCGGCCGGCGCCCTCGAAGCGGTTCTCGCGCGGGCCACGGCCATCCTGGTCCCGGCGCGCCGGCGCGGCGTCGAGCTTCATGGTCAGGCTGATGCGCTTGCGCACCGGGTCCACCTCGAGCACCTTCACCTTCACGATGTCGCCGGTCTTCACGATCTCGCGCGCGTCCTGCACGAACTTGTGGCTGAGCTGGCTCACGTGGACCAGGCCGTCCTGGTGCACACCCAGGTCCACGAAGGCGCCGAACTGGGCGACGTTGCTCACGGTGCCTTCGAGCACCATGCCCTCCTTCAGGTCGGCGATATCTTCCACGCCGTCGTTGAAGCGTGCCACCTTGAAGTCCGGGCGCGGGTCGCGGCCGGGCTTTTCGAGTTCGGCGAGGATGTCCCTGACAGTGATCACGCCGAACTTCTCGTTGGCGAACAGCTCGGGCTTGAGCTGCTTGAGCATGTCTGCGCGGCCCATGACCTCGGTCACCGGCTTGGCCGTGTGGGCGAGGATGCGCTCCACCACCGGATAGGTTTCCGGGTGGACGCCCGTCATGTCCAGCGGGTTGTCGCCCCCGCGGATGCGCAGGAACCCGGCGGACTGCTCGAACGTCTTCGCGCCCAGGCCCGCCACCTCCATGAGCTGGCGGCGGCTGCGGAAGGCGCCGTTCGCCTCGCGCCAGCGCACCACGGCCTTGGCCACGCTGCCCGACAGGCCCGATACCCGCGAGAGCAGCGGCGCGCTCGCGGTGTTCAGGTCCACGCCCACGGAGTTCACGCAATCCTCGACGACCGCGTCCAGCGTGCGCGCCAGTTCGCTCTGGTTCACGTCGTGCTGGTACTGGCCCACGCCGATGCTTTTCGGGTCGATCTTCACCAGCTCGGCCAGCGGGTCCTGCAGCCGGCGGGCGATGCTCGCCGCACCGCGCAGGCTCACGTCCACGTCCGGCATTTCCTGGCTCGCGTACTCGCTGGCGGAATAGACGGAGGCACCCGCCTCGCTCACCACCACCTTCTCGAAACTGAGCTCGGCCTTGGCCACCAGCTTGAGCAGATCGGCCGCCAGCTTGTCGGTCTCGCGGCTCGCGGTGCCGTTGCCGATGGCCACCAGCTGCACGCCGTGCTTCTGCACGAGGCGTGCCAGCGTGTGCAGCGAGCCTTCCCAGTCGCGGCGCGGCTCGTGGGGATAGACCGTGGCCGTCTCCACCAGCTTGCCGGTGGCATCCACCACCGCCACCTTCACGCCGGTGCGGATGCCAGGGTCCAGGCCCATCACGGCACGCGGGCCGGCAGGTGCAGCCAGCAGCAGGTCGCGCAGGTTGTCCGAGAAGACCTTGATCGCCACCTTCTCGGCCTCCTCGCGCAGGCGCGAGAACAGGTCACGCTCGGTGGACAGGCTGAGCTTCACGCGCCACGTCCAGGCCACGCACTTGCGGAGCAGGTCGTCGGCCGGCCGGCCCGCATGGCTCCAGCCCAGGTGCAGCGCGATGCGGCCTTCGGCGATGCTCGGCTTGCCGGGCTCGGGCTCCACGGGCAGCACGAGCTTGGCCTCCAGGATCTCCAGCGCCCGCCCGCGGAACACGGCCAGCGCGCGGTGCGACGGCACGCGGCCGATGGGTTCGTCGTAGTCGAAATAGTCGCGGAACTTCGCCACCTCCGGGTCGGCCTCGTTCTTCGACTCCACCTTCTTGCTGCGCAGCAGGCCTTCGGTCCAGAGCCATTCCCGCATCGACTGCACCAGGGCGGCATCTTCCGCCCAGCGCTCGGAAAGGATGTCGCGCACGCCGTCCAGCACCGCACCCACGGTGGAGAAATCGGCGCCCGGCTTGCCGTCGTCCAGCACCTCGGGCGGGCGCAGGAAGGCCTGCGCCTCCACGGCCGGGTCGAGCGTCGGGTCCGCGAACAGGCGGTCTGCCAGCGGCTCGATGCCGAACTCCTTGGCGATCTGCCCCTTGGTGCGGCGCTTCTGCTTGTAGGGCAGGTAGATGTCTTCCAGTTCCTGCTTGGTGGGCGCGGTCGCGATGGCGGCCCGCAGCGCGTCGGTCAGCTTGCCCTGCTCGTCGATGGCCTTGAGCACGGCGGCGCGGCGGTCCTCCAGCTCGCGCAGGTAGGCGAGCCGCGCCTCCAGTTCACGCAGCTGAATGTCGTCCAGGCCACCCGTGGCCTCCTTGCGGTAGCGTGCGATGAAGGGCACCGTGGCCCCGCCGTCCAGCAGATCCACGGCCGCACGGACCTGCTGTTCCCCCACCCTGATTTCCGTGGCCAGTTGCCGGATGATCTGCTGCATAACCCTTGCGAACGAACGATGAAAACTCGAAGCGGGCGAGTGTGCCATAGCGGGCGCGGATGCCCCGCGCGCGGGCCCCGATGCCACCGGCGCCTCCACACTTCGTGACAATTGCAACGATGCCTCGATGGAGGCATGCCAGGAGAATCGGCGCGTCTTCATCGCCGCTGCCTGCATGCCCCTCCAGATCCCGCCGAAACGCAGAACCCGCACAGCGCCGTGCGCCGTCCGCCCGTCCCGTTGGCATGCCGCGGCAACGGCGGTCCTGGTCCTGGCCTCCACCACGGCACATGCCCAGCTGCCGCCTACCCCGCAGGCCCATGGCCGTGCCCGCGCGCATGCGGATGCAATCCGCAAGGTGGACTTCCGCGCCTATCTGCTCGCGCGCGGCGGGTTGGGAAAGCAGCTCGCTGAAGAGTTCTGCAAAAGGGATCCGATCAGGCACATCACGGTGCAGTACGCGGACCTGCTCGGGCAAGACGACGAGCAGGCCGTCGTGGAGGCCACCACCTGCGCGATGGGCAACGGCGGTGCGGACATCACCGAGGTGTTCCGCAGGCTGCCCGACGGCGGACTGGCCTCGTTGCCACTGGACGACACCGGATACCAGGATGACAAGCTGTATGAAGGCCAGCGCCGCACGCCGCGCCTGGAAGTGCGGCATGGCCGGCTCATCCGCTGGTTCGTCCGATATGGCGAGGACGCGGAAGGCGGTGCGCCGCAGATCCGCCGTACCATCATCTACCGCTGGTCGCGCGACCGCTTCGTCATCGATTCCGTGAAGGATGACGCCATCGGCGACAGCAGCCCTGCCACGGAGCCCCGCCGTGCAACCGCGCCGTCCAGATAGCCACCGATCCCCGTTTTGAACCGCGCCGGTGCTTCCGGCAGGCTCCACCCATGCAAGAGTCCCTCTTCGGCGACGACGACCTTCCTCCCCCGCCTGCACCGGCGCCGGCAGCGGCCCAGTCTCCAGCAGCGGAGGAAGCCCCCGCCAAGCCGCGCCGCCCGCCCAGGACTGGCGGCGGCGTCCATCCCATCGATCCCGCCCCCGGCCTGCTGGCCCTCGCCGCCGCCCTGCCCCAGCAGCTGCGGCTCGGTGGCTCCTCCTGGAGCTACCCCGGCTGGAAAGGCCTCGTCTGGGAAGGCGAGCACTCCGAATCCACGCTGGCGCGCCAGGGCCTGGCCGCCTATGCACGGCACCCGCTGATGCGCACCGTGAGCATCGACCGCGGTTTCTACAAACCCCTCACCGTGAGCCAGTACGCGGGCTACGCCTCGCAGGTGCCCGACGACTTCCGCTTCATCGTGAAGGCGCCCAGCCTCGTCACCGATGCACTGGTGCGCGCCGAAGACGGCCGCGGACGTGCGCCGAACCCGGCCTTCCTCGACCCCGCGCTGGCGCTGCAGGAATTCGTGGCGCCCGCGCTGGAAGGCCTGGGGGCCAAGATCGGGGCCCTGGTGTTCCAGTTGAGCCCCCTGCCGCTGGCGCAGCTCCATCGCCTCGAAGGCACCATCGCCCAGCTAGGCACCCTGCTGCGCGCGATGCCGCCGCTCGCCCCCACCGCACCGGACGGCGTGCTGGCCGTGGAAGTGCGCGATCCGGAGTGGCTGTCGCCCGAATACGAGCCGCTGTTCGCCGAAGCGCTGCTCTCGGCCGGCGCCACCTATTGCCTGGGGCTGCATGCCAAGATGCCGCCGCTCGAAGAGCAGTTGCGGCTGCTGCGCAGGCTCTGGCCGGGCCCGCTGGTGTGCCGCTGGAACCTCAACCCCGTGCATGGCGCCTACGGCTACGAAGAAGCCGAAGCGCTCTACAGCCCGTTCGACCGCATCGTCCATCCCGCGCCGGAGGTGCATGCGCTGCTGGCGCGCACGCTGGCCGGCATCACCGGCAAGGGGCAGAACGCGTTCGTCGCGATCAGCAACCATGCGGAGGGCTGCGCGCCGATCACCATCCGCACCCTGGCGGGTCAGGTGGCGGCGTTGCAGGGCTATCGTCCGCCTGCCGATGCCGGCATGCAAAGCGACGCGGACCGGAACGCAGGTGCATGCGCCGAAGCGGAATCCGGTGACGACTCCAACAACGAATCGGGCAACGAATCCACGATCTGACGACGCGCAGTACAGCGGCGGCCTCACCTGCCACGCGCCACGCGCACCATCAGTGGCCTGCGCCGCGTCCTCCGGCAGCCTTCGCCGGCCCCAGGCGCAGCACACTGCATACGCCTGCCACGACGGCACTGCCTGCGGCAAGCCAGAACGCCACCGTCTCCGCATGGCCGCCGTGCGTGCCCTGGATCGCGAAGATCACCGCGAGGAGCACGGCACCCAGCGTCTGGCCCGTGAGCCGCGCCGTGCTCAGCATGCCGCCCGCGGCACCCGAGCGCTGCAGCGGTGCGGACGTGACGATGGTGTGGTTGTTGGGCGACTGGAACAGCGCGAAGCCCACGCCGCACAGCGCCATGCGCCACGCCACGCCGAACGCGCCCGCATCCTGCGGCATGCCGGCCAGCGCCGCCAGCCCCAGTGCCAGCACGGCCATGCCGATGCCGCCCAGCAGGCCGTCCGGCACGCGCCCGATCAGCCGCCCTGCAAGCGGTGCGACGGCCACGATGGCCAGCGGCCAGGGCGTGATGAGCAGGCCGGCCTCGGCATGGGAGCGGCCATGCGCCTCCAGCAGCAGGAACGGCAGCGCGAGGAACGCCAGCATCTGCGCACAGAAGGCCGCGACCGATGCCCCCATCGACAGCGAGAACACCGGGATGCGCAGCAGGTCCACCGGAAAGAGCGGCGTCTCCCCGCGGCGGTCGGCCCGCACCTGCCTGCGCACGAACACCACCCCCACCGCCAGGCCCGCCAGCAGCGTCAGCACGGGGCCCTGCGGCAGCCCGCCCGCCCCGCCGTGCACGCCCAACTGGTCGCCGCCGATGAACACCAGCGCGAACATCAGCACGTTGAGCGCCACGTCGATCACGGAAAAGCGCGCGACCGCTTTTGCCCCGCGCACAGGCGGCGCAGGATTGAACGGCAGCGCACGCCGGCCGAGCCAGAGCGTCGCCAGGCCCAGCGGCAGGTTGATCGCGAACAGCATCGGCCAGGACGATACCGAAAGGATGGCGGCCGCCACCGAGGGGCCGGCCACCGATGATGCCGCGACGGCCAGCGAATTGAGCGCCAGCCCCTGCCCCAGCCGTGCGCGCGGATAGATCATGCGCACCAGCGCCGCGTTCACGCTCATGATGCCCGCCGCGCCCAGGCCCTGCACGGCCCGCGCCGCGATCAGCACCTCCAGCGACGACGCCAGCATGGCACCGAGCGACGAGATGGCGAACAGGCCCATGCCCAGCAGGTACACGCGCCGGTAGCCGATGCGCTCCCCGAGCGCGGCCAGCGGCAGCAGCATGCCCAGGGTGGCGATCTGGTAGGCGTTCACCACCCAGATGGCCTGCGGCGCGCCGGCCTGCAGTTCCCTTGCGATGGTGGGCAGCGCCAGGTTCATGATGCTGCCATCCAGCACCGCGACGGCGATGCCGAGGATGATCACCAGCATCGCCCGCCCGCGCTCCGGCGGCTCCAGCCCGTCCGTCACGCCTGCAGGCCGCGACGCGGCGGCTTCCGGGGCGCTGCCCTGCCCCGTGCCGGGCGTCGTGCCAGGTGCTGTGCCGCTCATGCCCGGGCTCCCCGGCGGCCCTGGCCGGGCGCCACGCGGGTGCGGCCCAGCGTGGTCCAGCACAGCGCCGTGCCGAGGAACGCGCCGGTTGCCATCCCCGCGACCATCGGCAGCGGCCGGCCATCGGCGAACAGCCCCACCAGCCCCATCGCCACGGCGCCCGTGAGCATCTGCAGCGTGCCCATCAGCGCGGAGGCCGTGCCCGCGATCGCGCCGTGCTCCTCCAGTGCCAGCACCGAGGTCGTGGGAATCACCAGCCCCATGAGTGCGCTGGCCATGAAGTACAGGCCGATCAGCACCGCGAGCCGGTCACCGCCCAGCAGGTAGTAGCCCAGCATCACGGCCATCACCGCCGACGAAGCGGTGGCCGCCACCTTCACGATCGGCTCCAGCCCGAAGCGGGCGGCCAGCATGCCGTTGAACTGCGCCATGGCGAAAAACGCCGCGGCATTGAACGAGAACGCCAGGCTGTACTGCGTGGGCGTGAGCCCATAGTGGTTGATGAGCACGAACGGCGAGCCCGCCAGGTACACGAAGAAGCCCGCCATCGCGCAACCGCCGATGAAGACCAGGCCCAGGTAATGCCGGTCACGCAGCAACAGGCCGTAGCCCCGCAGCGCGCTGCCCGGGGTGCTGTGCGTCCGCTCCGCGGCGGGCCGGGTCTCGGAGAGGGCGAAGCGCACCAGCAGCAACCCGGCCAGCGCGGCGATCGCCACCGCCCAGAACACGCCACGCCAGCCCGCGAGGGCGATCACGCCGCTGCCTGCCAGCGGCGCCAGCAGCGGCGATACGCTGAACACCAGCATCAGCAGCGACATCAGCCGCGCGGCCTCATGGCCCGTGTGCAGGTCCCGCACCACGGCACGCGGCACCACCATGCCCGCGGCCGCGCCCAGCCCCTGCAGGAAGCGCAGCACGATCAGGGCCTCGATGCTGGTGGCCAGCGCGCAACCGATGCTCGCCACGGTGAACAGCACCAGCCCGAAATAGAGCGGTGGCTTGCGTCCCGCCATGTCCGACAGCGGACCGTACAGCAATTGCCCCACGCCGAGCGAAAGGAAGAAGGCCGTCAGGCTCCATTGCACCGCGCCCACCGGCGCGCCCAGGCCATGCCCGATCTCGGGCAGCGCGGGCAGATACATGTCGATCGCGAAAGGACCGATGGCGGAAAGCAGGCCCAGCACCAGGGCCATGCGCAGGAAAGGCGACGAAGACATCCCGCATTGTCGCCAGGAGCAAAGGCCCGTGCAGGCCCTCGCCGAAGAGCGCGCGCGGATGCCCCTGTGCGGAAAGCGTGGCCAGCTCTACAGGAACCGCAGCCAGGCCAGGTCTTTTCGCCGCGCCTTGAAGGCCCCGAACGCACGCACCGGCCCGTAGAGCAGCACGGCCAGCACGGCCGTGCAGAGCCACACCTGCCACACCGCATCGAAACCGAAATAGCGTCCCTGGTTGGCCCCCCAGATTCCCAGCGCGCCGAGGTAGAGCACCTTCAGCACGTACAGGTGCAGCACATAGAAGAACATGGGCGCGGCACCGAAAGCCAACAGCACCCGCAGCCACCCCGCCCGCGCAGGCACGCGCTCGAGGGCGGCGAGCAGTGCCAAGCCGAGCCCCAAGGTCAGCGCCACGAAGAGCAGCGAGGGCGGGTACTTCGTCACGTTCAGGAAACCCATCACGGTCTCCAGCGGCGTGGCACCCAGGGCCCAGGGCCGATCGCCATAGACATTCAGCCAGCGGAGCGCCACGAACAGCGCCAGCGCCCCCACCGACCACGCCACCAGGCGGCGCCGCCGCAGCCCCGCGTCTGCCCCGGCGGTGAACCAGGGGCCGGCGGCATACCCCAGCGCGATCACGCCGATCCAGGGCAGCAGCGGATAGGACGTACGCATCCGCAGGCCGTCGCCCACCGCGAGCCATCCCCGGTCGTGCAGCACCGCCCACGGCACATGCAGTGCGTGCCCCGCAGGAAAGTGCACTCCGTCGAGCAGGTTGTGGCCCGCCACCAGCAGCAGCCCGACCGCCACCATCACGCCGCGGGGCAGCCATAGCAGCAGGGCCAGCGCCAGCATGCTCAGGCCGATCACCCAGATCACCTGCAGATAGACCACCTGCGGCGGCCACTGGAAGGTCCACGCGAAATTCACCACCGTGAGTTCCAGCACCACCAGGAAGAGCCCGCGCTGCAAGAGGAACACCGCGGCGGCCCGCCGGCCGTCCGGCTGGCGGTTGCCGTATAGAAAGGCGGACAGCCCCGCGAGAAAGATGAACACCGGCGCGCACAGGTGCGCCAGGACGCGGCTGAAGAACAGGGCCGGTGGCGTATCAGCCAACGCCATGGGGTCCGTGACCTGGTGGTGCATGAAGAACGTCTCGCGCACGTGGTCGAGCAGCATGAAGACGATCACCAGTCCGCGCAGTGCGTCGATGGACACCAGGCGGGACGTGGCGGCCCCCGCAGGCACAGCGGATGGCGCAGGGGGCAGCTGCGGAGCGGATGTGAGGAAAGACGGCATCGGCAGAGGCACGCGGTGATGGAAGGGTCGCATGGGCCGGGGGCAAGAAAAAAAGCCGCAACGATTGCTCGCTGCGGCTTTTGTGCCTTCAGGTGCGGCATGGACCGGCCTGGATGAACTGGCGGAGTGGACGGGACTCGAACCCGCGACCCCCGGCGTGACAGGCCGGTATTCTAACCAACTGAACTACCACTCCTGGCAGACAGCGTTTTGCCTGCATTCTCATGCAGGCCAAGTGCCGTGAACTTGGCGACCCTACGGGGATTCGAACCCCGGTACTCACCGTGAAAGGGTGATGTCCTAGGCCTCTAGACGATAGGGTCAAAACCTGGGAACTTCCGTTCTCAAAAATGGTTTGGTGGAGGTAAACGGGATCGAACCGATGACCTCTTGCATGCCATGCAAGCGCTCTCCCAGCTGAGCTATACCCCCGAATCCTGACAAAGCCATACGGCATCGTCAAAATTTCGGCCTTTGCGCGAACCACCTGCAAAGGCATGAATCTGGCGGAGTGGACGGGACTCGAACCCGCGACCCCCGGCGTGACAGGCCGGTATTCTAACCAACTGAACTACCACTCCTGGCAGGCGGCTGTTTCGCTTGCAAATCCATGCAAGCCAAGTGCCACGAACTTGGCGACCCTACGGGGATTCGAACCCCGGTACTCACCGTGAAAGGGTGATGTCCTAGGCCTCTAGACGATAGGGTCAAAACCTGGGAACTTCCGTTCTTGATTCAGTTTGGTGGAGGTAAGCAGGATCGAACTGCTGACCTCTTGCATGCCATGCAAGCGCTCTCCCAGCTGAGCTATACCCCCACTTCGATGCCGTCGATATTGTTATTTATCGTCGTCATCTCCTGAGCCTTGAATTATAGACAGGTTTTCAGGCCGTTCGCAATCTCGCTGCAATTTTTTCGCGTCCGAGCAGTTCGAGCACCGCATCGACCGACGGCGTGTGCGCCGTGCCCACGGTGAGCACGCGCACCGGCATGGCCAGTTGCGGCATCTTGAGGCCCTGGGCCGCGAGCACTTCCTTGAAGGCGGCGGCGATGCTGGCCTTGTCCCAGGCGCACTGCGCGAGGGCGTCGGCGAGCGCGGCGATCGCGGGCTTCACCGCATCGACCACGTGCCTGGCGCGCTCTTCTTCATTGGGCGTCACGTCGCCGTAGAACACCTGCGCCCAGTCGGCCAGCGCCACCAGCGTGTCGCAGCGGTCCTTGAAGAGCGCGCAGATGCGCGGCAGGCGTCCGTCCTGCAGATCGGCCTGCGCGATGCCACGGGCCGCGAGGCGCGGCGCCACCAGTTCGGCAAGGCGCTCGTCGGGCATGGCCTTCAGGTGCTGGGCGTTCACCCAGCGCAGCTTGGCCTCGTCGAACTGCGCAGCGCTGCGGCCCAGGTGGTCCAGGTCGAACCACTCCAGGAACTGCTCGCGCGAGAAGATCTCGTCGTCGCCGTGGCTCCAGCCCAGGCGCGCCAGGTAGTTCACCATGGCTTCGGGCAGGTAGCCTTCGTCGCGGTACTGCGTGACGGGCTTGGCGCCGTTGCGCTTGCTCATCTTCTCGCCCTGCTCGTTGAGCACCGTGGGCAGGTGGGCATACACCGGCGGCTCCTTGCCGAGCGCGCGGAAGATGTTGATCTGGCGCGGCGTGTTGTTCACGTGGTCGTCGCCGCGGATCACATGGGTGATGGCCATGTCGATGTCGTCCACCACCACGCAGAAGTTGTACGTGGGCGTGCCGTCCGGGCGCGCGATGACGAGGTCGTCCAGCTCGTCGTTCTGGATTTCGATGCGGCCCTTGACCTTGTCCTCCCACGCCACCGCACCGCCGACGGGGTTGCGGAAGCGCAGCACCGGCTGCACGCCCTCGGGCACCGGGGGCAGGGTCTTGCCTTCTTCGGGGCGCCACGTGCCGTCGTAGCGCGGCTTCTGCTTGGCCTGCATCTGGCGCTCGCGCAGCGCGTCGAGCTCCGCCACGCTCATGTAGCACGGATAGACCAGGCCCTGTGCCTGCATCTGCGCCAGCACTTCCTTGTAGCGGTCCATGCGCTGCATCTGGTAGAACGGGCCCTCGTCCGGCTCCATGCCCAGCCACTGCATGCCTTCCAGGATGACATCCACGGCGGCCTGGCTCGAGCGCTCCACGTCGGTGTCCTCGATGCGCAGGATGAAGTCGCCGCCCGTGGCACGCGCGAAAGCCCACGGATAGAGCGCCGAGCGGATGTTGCCCAGGTGGATGAAGCCCGTGGGGGACGGCGCGAAACGGGTGCGCACGCGCTGCTGCGCGCCGCTGGAGGAGGAAGCGGGAGAAAGGCTTTGGCTCATTGCAGGGTATCCAGGCCGCGCGCGAGGTCGGCCTTCAGGTCTTCGATGTGTTCCAGGCCCACGGCCACGCGGATCAGCCCCTGGCCGATGCCGGCGGCCTGGCGCTGCGCCTCGGTCAGGCGCCCGTGCGAGGTGCTCGCGGGATGGGTGACGGTGGTCTTCACGTCACCCAGGTTGGCGGTGATGCTGCACACGCGGGTGCTGTCGATCACGTGGAAGGCGCTGCGGCGCGCGGCCTCGGCCCCCTCCTTCGACTTCACGTCGAAGGAAAGCACCGCGCCGCCCAGGCCGGATTGCTGGCGCATCGCCAGCGCATGCTGCGGATGCGAGGCGAGGCCCGGGTAATAGACGCGCGCCACGCCGGAGTGCGACTCCAGCCATGTAGCGAGGCGCAGGGCATTGTCGGCCTGGGCACGGACGCGGATGGACAGGGTCTCCAGCCCCTTGAGGACCACCCAGGCATTGAAGGGCGAGAGGTTCATGCCCGCGCTGCGGATCATGGGGCCGAGCTTGTCGTCGATGAGCGAGCGCGGGCCGCACACGGCACCTGCCATGACACGGCCCTGGCCATCGAGGAACTTGGTGCCGGAATGGATGACGAGGTCCGCGCCCCACTTCGCGGGCTGCTGCAGCGCGGGCGACGCGAAGCAGTTGTCCACGGCCAGCAGCACGCCTGCCTCGCGCGCGATCGCCGACAGCGCGGCGATGTCGCACAGGTCGGTGAGCGGGTTGGTGGGCGTTTCGGCGAACATCAGGCGCGTTGCAGGGCGCAGGGCCGCCTTCCAGGCAGCGGCATCCGTCTGCGGCACGAAGGTGGTCTCGACGCCGAAGCGCGAGAGTTCGCCGCCGATCAGCTTGATGGTGGAGCCGAACATCGACTGCGAGCACACCACGTGGTCGCCCGCCTTCAGCAGTGCGAGGCACATCAGCAGGATCGCGGACATGCCGGTCGCCGTGCCGATCGCCGTCTCGGTGCCTTCCATGGCGGCCAGCCGCCGTTCGAAGGCCGTCACCGTGGGGTTGCCAGTGCGGGTGTAGGTGTAGCCGTCCTCTTCGCCAGCGAAGCGCCGCGCGGCGGTCTGCGCGTCGGGCTGCACGAAGCTGCTGCTCAGGTAGAGCGCTTCGGAATGCTCGCCGTACTGGCTGCGGGGGATGGATTCCCGCACGGCGAGCGTGTCGGGATGCAGGCCTTCGGGGAGCCCCCCGGCGCCGTTCGTTCTGTCGTGGGCCATGGCGTCTCCCTCAGGCGTCCTGGGCGTTCGGCAGGGCCAGGCGGGAAGTGTCCTCTTCCTGCTCTTCCTTGCCGACGCGGCCCTCGTTCAGCCGCGCAATGTCCTGGGCGGTGATGTCGCCGGTGACGTACACGCCGTCGAAGCACGAAGCGTCGAAGCCCTCGATACCGCCGTTGAGCGAGCCCACGGCCTTCTTCATGGCGTTCACGTCCTGGTAGATCAGCGCGTCGCAGCCGATCGCCTGGCGGATCTCCTCCACCGTGCGGCCATGGGCCACCAGCTCATTGCTGGTGGGCATGTCGATGCCGTACACGTTGGGATAGCGGACCGGCGGCGCGGCACTGGCGAGGTACACCTTGCGTGCACCGGCGTCGCGGGCCATCTGCACGATCTCTCGCGAGGTCGTGCCGCGCACGATGGAGTCGTCCACCAGCAGCACGTTGCGGCCCTTGAATTCGCTGGCGATCACATTGAGCTTCTGGCGCACGGATTTCTTGCGCACGCCCTGCCCCGGCATGATGAAGGTGCGGCCCACGTAGCGGTTCTTCACGAAGCCCTCGCGGTACGGGATGCCGAGCAGGTGCGCGAGCTGCGTGGCGCTCGGGCGGCTGGATTCGGGGATCGGGATGATCACGTCGATCTCGTTGGGCGGCACCGTGGACACCACGCGCTTGGCCAGGGCCTCGCCGAGGTTCAGGCGCGCCTGGTACACGGAGATGCCATCCAGCACGGAATCGGGCCGCGCCAGGTACACGAACTCGAAGATGCAGGGGTTGAGCTGGGGCGCCTGCGCGCACTGGCGGGCATGCACGGTGCCGTCGGGCGTGATGAACACGGCCTCGCCGGGTTGCACGTCGCGCTCGAACACGTGGTTGGTGCCTTCGAGCGCCACCGATTCGCTGCCCACCATCACGGTGCCGTCGGCGCTGCGGCCGAGGCACATCGGGCGGATGCCGTGCGGATCGCGGAACGCCAGCAGGCCATGGCCCGCGATCAGCGCGATGACGGCATAGGAGCCCTTCACGCGACGGTGCACGGCGGCCACCGCGTTGAAGACGTCCTCGACCTGCAGCGGAACGCCGCGCGTGGCGCGTTCGAGCTCGTGCGCGAACACGTTGAGCAGCACCTCGGAATCGCTCTCGGTGTTGGTGTGGCGGTGGTCGGTGGAGAACAGCTCGGCCCGCAGCGACTGCGCATTGGTGAGGTTGCCGTTGTGCACCAGCACGATGCCGAACGGCGCGTTCACATAGAAGGGCTGCGCCTCTTCCTCGCTGTAGGCGTTGCCAGCCGTGGGATAGCGCACCTGGCCCAGGCCCACCGTGCCGGGCAGCGCGCGCATGTTGCGGGTGCGGAACACGTCGCGGACCATGCCCTTCGCCTTGTGCATGAAGAACTTGCGTTCCTGCTGCGTGACGATGCCCGCGGCATCCTGCCCCCGGTGCTGCAGCAGCAGCAAGGCGTCATAGATCAGCTGGTTGACGGGAGCCGTGCTGACCACACCGACGATTCCACACATAGTTAGCGTTCCATCCAGATGCGGGCCGTGCCCGCGATATCCTAAAAACCCGCCGCGGCGTCCTTTGCAGGGATGGCCGCCGCGCACGAAACAAACACCCTCATCCGGGCAGGTGCCGCCCGAGCGAATCCGGCAGCGCCGGCTTCAGCACCGACAGCATCTCGGTCCATATGGGGACCGTAGCGGACTCTTTCCACCACACGGCCTCGTGGATCGGCGTCCACAGCGCCACGAGCGTGGCGGCCAGCAGCAGCACCAGGCCGCGCAGCAGGCCGAACGCCGCGCCGAGCGTCCGGTCCGCCGGCCGCAGGCCCACTGCCTCGATCAGTTTCTTGGCCAGCCAGGCGACGAATCCGCAAGCGAACACCGTGCCCACGAAAACCAGCAGGAAACCCGCCGCATGGCGGATGGAGCCGGCCGACTCGGCGATCGGCAGCAGCGCCGCCGCATCGGCCGCCCACCACTGCGCCACGAAAAAAGCGACCACCCAGCCGGCCAGCGAAAGCACCTCGTACACCAGCCCGCGCCAGGCCCCCAGGAGCAGGGAAGCCAGCAGCGCCGCCACGAAGATCCAGTCCAGCGCCGCCATGCCGCCCCGCTCCACGCGGGCTACAGCGCAAGCACCGAGGCCGACAGGCCCAGGCCCTTGATGCGCGCCGCGGCCTTGTCCGCCTCCGCCTTGCTGGCGAAAGGCCCGACCCG
This sequence comes from Paracidovorax oryzae ATCC 19882, assembly GCF_000687165.1. GTDB lineage: Bacteria > Pseudomonadota > Gammaproteobacteria > Burkholderiales > Burkholderiaceae_C > Paracidovorax > Paracidovorax oryzae. The sequence continues at coordinate 70,181 of NZ_JMKU01000007.1, forward strand.
CACCCGGGTGCGCTTGCCGTCCTTGGTATCCACCACCTGGGTATAGGTCTTGAGCCCCGCACGCTCGAGCGACTGGCGCACTTCGCGGGCCTTGTCGCCGTCTGCGAAAGCACCGACCTGCACGATCAGGCGCGCACCGTCATCACCCTTGGGCGCGGCCGCAGCCCCCTCGCGTCCTTCGAGGAGCGCACGGGCGCGCGCCGCGTCGTCGCGGGATACGGCGGCAGGGGCCGGCGCGGCCGGGCGCGCCTCGGCCACTGCAGGTTTGGTCTCGGGCTTGGTCTCGTGGGCGGGCTTCGCCGGCCTGGTTTCGGGCTTCGAGGCCGCGGCACGGCTGTCGGCATGGTGGGTTTCCTGCCGCGGTGCCGCAGCAGGAGCCGGAGCGGGTGCCTGGGGCGCCTGCGCAGCGGCGCTGCGCGACGGCTGGATCACCTCCTCGCCATCGGACAGGCCCGCCGTGGCCGGAGGGGCCGCCGGGGGCTTCGCGGCCGTGCCAGCGGCGGCCGGGGACGATGCGGCCTGGGCCGCCTCGGGCACGACCAGGGGCGCCACCTTGTTGCGGTCGGGAATGTCGATCGGGATGTCCACGGGAATGGGCCGCGGCTGGGTATCGAACAGCATCGGGAAGCCCACGATACCGGCCAGCACGAGGACGGCCGCGCCGATCAGGCGATGGCGGGCGCGCCGCCGCATCGCCTCGATGCTTTCCGCGGCCTGGGCGGCGCCTCCGCGTGACCGCTTGGCGGGCTTTGCGGGCTGCTCGGGCTGCTCCTTGCGGCCGGGCCAACGAAACTTGAAAAATGCCATGGATGCAGTGCGGGGAGTGCGCTGTCGGATGCTCAAGTGCCCAGGTGCTTGGCCTGCAGGCGGGGCGTTCCGTGGTGCAGCACACCGCCGACCGTATAGAAGGAGCCAAAGACCACGATTCTATCAGTCGGCTCCGCGGCGGCCACGGCCGCCTGCAGTGCCTGCCAGGGGTCCGGGTGCAGGCTGGTGCGCACTTCGCGGCGCCCGCCCGCGACGATCTGCAGGGCATTCCACTTCTGCTGCAGGGCGGCAGCGGTTTCGGCGCGCGGCGTCGGCAGGTCGGTGAAGTACCAGCGGTCCACCAGCGGGCCGATGCGGGCCAGCATGGGAGCGAGGTCCTTGTCGGCCATGGCACCGAACACCGCGTGCGTGGTCGGGAAAAAACCCATGGCGTCGAGGTTGGCGGTGAGCGCCGCCACCGAATGCGGGTTGTGGGCCACGTCCAGTACCAGCGTCGGCTGGCCCGGGACGATCTGGAAGCGTCCCGGCAGCTCCACCATGGCCAGGCCGGTGCGCACGGCCTGGGCCGTGATCGGCAGCCGGTCGCGCAGCGCCTCCAGGGCGGCCAGCACGCCGGAGGCGTTGACCAGCTGGTTCGCCCCCCGCAGCGCCGGGTAGGCCAGCCCGGCATAGCGGCGGCCCCGCCCGGCCCAGGCCCACTGCTGCTTGTCGCCGGAAAAATTGAAGTCCTGGCCGAACTGCCACAGGTCGGCCCCGAGGGCGCGCGCGTGGTCCAGCACGCTCTGCGGAGCCATGGGGTCGCTGACGATGGCGGGACGGCCCGGCCGCATGATGCCGGCCTTCTCCCGGCCGATGGATTCGCGGTCCGGTCCCAGGAACTCCGTGTGGTCGATGTCGATGCTGGTGATGACCGCGCAATCGGTATCCACGACGTTGGTGGCATCGAGCCGGCCGCCCAGTCCCACCTCCAGGATGGCGACGTCCAGGCCCGCCTGGCTCATGAGGCGCAGGATGGCGAGCGTGGTGAATTCGAAGTAGGACAGCGACACCTCCGCGCTGTCCTGCGTCCTGGCCGCCTCCACGGCCGCGAAGTGCGCCACCAGGTCGTCCGCCCCGACGCTCTCGCCGCGGATGCGGCAGCGCTCCTCGAACTTCACGAGGTGCGGGGAGGTATAGACACCGGTGCGGTAGCCCGACTGCAGCGCCACCGCCTCCAGCATGGCGCAGGTGGAGCCCTTTCCGTTCGTGCCGGCCACCGTGATGACAGGGCAGGCAAAGTGCAGCCCGAGCCGGCGCGCCACCTCGTCCACCCGCTCCAGGCCCATGTCGATGGTTTTCGGGTGGATGCGTTCGCAATGGGCCAGCCAGCCGTCCAGGGTGTCGAAAGTGGTGTGCATAGAGCCCGCGATTGTCGCCGAGGCGGCGTTGCAGGATGATCGGGCGCATGAGTACCCCCACCCCCATCGTCTACGGCATTCCCAACTGCGACACGGTCAAGAAGGCCCGCGCATGGCTCACGGAGCACGGCATCGAGTACCGGTTCCACGACTTCAAGAAACAGGGCGTTCCGGCGGAGCGCCTCTTCGCCTGGATGGCGTCGCTGGGCTGGGAGCCCCTGGTGAACCGCCAGGGCACCACCTGGCGCAAGCTGGATCCGCAGGCCCAGGCCGCGGTGAGCGACCCGGCCAGCGCCGCCGCGCTGCTGCAGGCACAGCCCAGCGCCATCAAGCGGCCGGTGGTGGAATGGACGGGCGATGCCGGCGGCGAGGTGACGGTGGGCTTCCATCACGCCCGATGGAACGAACGGCTCACGGCCGCCTCCAAGCGGTGACACGGCCACCGCTCCGCCTGAAAGACACCGAACTTTACGGAGTTTTACGTCCCCCCTCCGGCGGCTTCACGGCCGGCGCCTAAACTTTTCTGCAGGCCGGAGCGTTGTATGCCGACCGAAAGGAGCATCTCCATGAAAAAGATCATCGCCTGGACCGCCCTCGCCGCCATGGCCGCAGCGGCAGCGAGCGCCCATGCACAGGAACAGGGCCGGGTCCTGTCCGCCACCCCCGTCACCCAGCAGGTCGCCATCCCCCAGCAGGTCTGCGGCAACGAGACCATCTATTCCGAATCCCGCCCCACGGGGGCCGGCGCCGTGCTGGGCGCGGTCGCCGGCGGTGCCGCCGGCAATGCCATCGGCCATGGCGGCGGCCGGGTGGCCGCCACGGCCCTGGGCCTGATCGGCGGCGCGATACTGGGCAACAACATCGAGGGCAGCCGCCCCGAGTACCAGAACGTGACGCGCTGCTCCAACCAGACGCACTATGAAAACCGCGTGGTGGGCTACGACGTGCTGTATGAATATGCAGGCCGCCAGTACACCACGCGCACCCAGCACGATCCGGGCGCCTGGATCCCGCTGAGCGTCCAGCCCCTCGCGAGCGCACCGCGCGCGCCGGTGTACAGCAGCACCACGACGACCTACGTGCAGCCCGGTGTCGTGGTGTCCACGCAGCCCGGCCCGCCCGCCTACGTGACGCCGCCGGCAGCCACGGTGATCGAGTACCGCGACGCCTACGGGCGGCCCTATGGCCCTCCGGGCGACCCGTACTGGCGCTGAGCGCGCCGCGCGCCGCCGCGACGAGGAGCCTTCGGGCTCCTTTTTCATGCCCGGGCCGCGGGCGAACGGCGGGGCCGTGCCGGGGCATCCCGTGTAGGACGCGGCCGGACACGCTCTAGAATCTTCGGCTTCCGCCCTCTTCCTTCCCCTTTCAGAGAACAGCGCATCCATGACGACCGAAAAGATCGACGGCGTGTCCGTCACCACCCGAGCCAACGTGTACTTCGACGGCAAGTGCGTGAGCCACGGCATCACCTTCCCCGACGGCACGAAGAAGTCGGTCGGCGTGATCCTGCCCGCCACCCTCACCTTCAACACGGGCGCGCCGGAGATCATGGAATGCGTGGGCGGCGCCTGCGAATACAAGCTGGACGGTACCGATACCTGGGTGAAGTCCGGCGAGGGCGACAAGTTCAGCGTGCCCGGCAACTCGAAGTTCGAGATCCGCGTGACCGAGGCCTACCACTACATCTGCCACTTCGGCTGATCCGCGGCCGAAACCGCTCCACTGCCGCACCGACGCACCCGACAAGACCCGAGATTTCCATGGCGACCATCCTCCAGAACCTCCCCGCCGGCCAGAAGGTCGGCATCGCCTTCTCCGGCGGCCTCGACACCAGCGCGGCCCTGCGCTGGATGAAGAACAAGGGCGCCCTGCCCTACGCCTACACGGCCAACCTGGGCCAGCCGGACGAGCCGGACTACGATGCCATCCCGCGCAAGGCGATGGAATACGGCGCCGAGAAGGCCCGCCTGATCGACTGCCGCACGCAGCTGGCCCATGAAGGCATCGCAGCCCTGCAGGCCGGCGCATTCCACGTGCGCACCGCCGGCGCCACCTACTTCAACACCACGCCGCTGGGCCGCGCCGTCACGGGCACGATGCTGGTGGCCGCCATGAAGGAAGACGACGTCCACATCTGGGGCGACGGCTCGACCTTCAAGGGCAACGATATCGAGCGCTTCTACCGTTACGGCCTGCTGACCAATCCGTCGCTCAAGATCTACAAGCCCTGGCTCGACCAGCTCTTCATCGACGAACTGGGCGGCCGTGCCGAGATGTCTGCCTTCATGACGAAGGAGGGCTTCGGCTACAAGATGAGCGCCGAGAAGGCCTACTCCACCGACTCCAACATGCTCGGCGCCACGCACGAGGCCAAGGACCTGGAGTTCCTGAACAGCGGCATGCGCATCGTGAACCCGATCATGGGCGTCGCGTTCTGGAAGGACGAGGTGGTCGTCAAGGCCGAGGAAGTCTCGGTGCGCTTCGAGGAAGGCCAGCCGGTGGCCCTGAACGGCGTCGAGTTCAACGACCCGGTGGAACTGTTCCTGGAAGCCAACCGCATCGGCGGCCGCCACGGCTTGGGGATGTGCGACCAGATCGAGAACCGCATCATCGAGGCCAAGAGCCGCGGCATCTACGAAGCCCCGGGCCTCGCGCTGCTGCACATCGCCTACGAACGCCTGGTGAGCGGCATCCACAACGAGGACACGATCGAGCAGTACCGCATGAACGGCCTGAAGCTCGGCCGCCTGCTCTACCAGGGCCGCTGGTTCGACCCGCAGGCCATCATGCTGCGCGAGACCGCCCAGCGCTGGGTGGCACGCGCCGTGACCGGCACCGTGACGCTCGAGCTGCGCCGCGGCAACGACTACTCCATCCTGAACACCGAATCGCCCAACCTGACCTACGCGCCCGAACGCCTGTCGATGGAGAAGGTGGAAGACGCGCCGTTCAGCCCTGCCGACCGCATCGGCCAGCTGACCATGCGCAACCTGGACATCGTGGACACGCGCGCCAAGCTCGGCGTCTATGCACAGGCGGGCCTGCTGTCGCTGGGCGGCAATGCAGCGCTGGCGCAACTGGGCGACGACAGCGACCGGAAGTAAGCGAAAGGCAGCGCTCGCCATCCCTGCGATGGCGCATGCGCTCTTGCATGAAGCCGCCCCGCCGCCAGGCCGGGCGGCCTTTTTTCGCCCGCGAGCGCCGGCCGGCACGCAGCCCGTCACAAACCGGGCTCGCCATTCGTCTTGAGGGCATGACAACCGATTTCTCCCCGACCCCGCCGATGTCCACGCCCGGCTCCGCCCAGGACGTCCATGCCGCCGTGTTCCAGCACCACCGTGCACGGCTGGGTGCGATCGCCTACCGGATGCTGGGCTCGCGCGCCGACGCCGAGGACGCGGTGCAGGACGTCTGGCTGCGCTGGCAGGCCACGCCCGCCGAGCGCGTCCAGACGGCGCAGGCCTGGCTCGTCGCCACCACCACGCGCCTGTGCGTGGACCGGCTGCGCTCGGCGCGCGCCGAGCGCGAGGCCTACCGCGGGCCCTGGCTGCCTGGGCCCTGGCTGGGCGCGGAGGTCGCGCCGCCCGCCGATGCGCGCGCGGAACTGGCAGGCGACCTGTCCATCGCCCTGCTCGTGGTGCTGGAGCAACTGACGCCCGACGAACGCGCCGCCTTCCTGCTGCACGATGTGTTCGACAGCGACTACGGCGAAGTGGCGCACGTGCTCGGCCGCAGCGAGGCCGCCTGCCGGCAACTGGTGCACCGCGCCCGCACGCAGGTGCGTGCACGCAGAACCCGCTTTTCCGCCACGCCCGAGGCGGGCCGTGCACTGGTTGCGCGCTTTCTGGAAGGCATGCGCACGCAGAGCCATGCCGAGCTGCTCGCGTTGTTCTCGGAAGAGGCGCAGTGGACATCCGACGGCGGCGGCCGCGTGCGCGCGGCCAGCAGGGTGCTGCACGGCCCGCGCGCGCTCGCCCGGCTGGCCGCGGGCATCTGGCGCCGCTACCTGGCGGGGCAGCCCATCGAAGCGGCCGAGGTCAATGGCGCACCCGGCCTGATCGTGCGCGACGCGGACAGCGGCGCCGTGCGGTCGGTCATGGCCTTCGAGACCGACGGCCTGCGCATCCGCGCGATCTATTCGGTCCTCAACCCGGACAAGCTGCGCGGCCTTTGACGGGGCCGCGGGCCGGGCAGCGCACGCGCTGCGCGCGCCTCGCCCTGCGACCGCTCCATCCCGTTCCCCCTGTACTTCTCGACGAAAGGCCATCCATGACCACGACCACCGCCCACGCCCCGCGCATCGACCTGCCGCGCCAGCACCCCGCCAGCTACCAGGCGATGTTCGCGCTGCAGAAGCACGTGAATGCCGGCACGCTGCCCGTGCAGCTGCACGAACTGGTGAAGATGCGTGCCTCTCAGATCAACGGTTGCGCCTTCTGCATCGACATGCACGCCCGCGTGGCGCGCGAGCACGGAGAGAGCGACCGCCGGCTGCACCTGCTGGCCGCCTGGCGGGAGTCCGGCGTGTTCGATGCCCGCGAGTGCGCCGCCCTCGCATGGACGGAGGCGCTCACGCTGGTGGCCTCTTCGCAGGTGCCCGACAGCGTCTACGACGAAGTGCGTGCCCGGTTCACCGAGGCGGAGATCGTTGAACTGTCGATGGCCATCGTCGCCATCAATGGCTGGAACCGTCTCATGGTCGCGTTTCGCGCGCCGCCTGCGGGGCATGCGGTGCCTTGAGCTTTTACGGGTACGGCCGCAGCGTCTACCAGCGCGCCCCGGCGAAGCGTCCGGCCAGGAAATCCAGCAACGCCCGCACGGCCGCCGGCAGGTGCCGGCGCGAGGGATAGAGGGCATAGACCGTGAGCACGGGCGGCTGCCACTGCGGCAGCAGCGCCTCCAGCGCGCCGGCGGCGATGCGCGGGCGCGCGAGATAGGCGGGCTGCAGCGCGATGCCTGCACCGGCCTCGGCGGCCGCCAGCAGCACCACCGCGTCATTGGCGGTGAGGCGCGTCGTCACGGGCACTTCCACCGACTCGCCGCCCGACGAGAAGCGCCACCGGCTGCGGCCATAGGTGGCATGCCCCAGGCAGGCATGGGCAGCCAGCCCGGACGGATGCACGGGTCGCCCCGCGCGCCGAAGGTAGTCGGGCGCCGCCACCAGCACCGATTCGCACGCGGCGAGGGGCCGCGCGATCAGGGCCGGGTCCGGATCGCTGCTGATGCGGATCGCCAGATCGATGCGCGATGCGACCAGGTTCAACGTGCCTTCACCCGCGTCCAGATCGACCTTGAGATGGGGGTGCAGCGCCAGGAAATCGCCCAGCGCTGCCGCCAGCTGCGCGGCCCCGAACGAAACGCTGCAGGCCAGGCGCAACTGGCCGCGCAGCGTACCGTCGGACGGTGCGGTCTCGTCCACCACCTCGGCGGCGATGTCGAGCATCTGCAGGCAGCGCCGCAGGCACTGCTCGCCCGCATCGGTGAGCGTGACCCGGCGGGTCGTGCGCTGCAGCAGCCGCGCGCCCAGCCAGCGCTCCATGGCTGCGACATAGCGCGTGACCATCGCACGCGACATCTCCAGACGGTCGGCAGTGGCGGTGAAGCTGCCGGTGGAGGCCACATCGGCAAACACCTGCATGGCGGTGATTCGGTCCATCGATTTGATCGATCCAGGCAACAAATATGGGCATTTTGAGGCGTTTATTCGATCGATCCAAGAACATACAGTGAATGGCTGTAGCGACTCCCTTCACATGACCACACCATGACTACCTCGAACGCACACGCCCTTCCCTCGTCCCTTCGCACCACCGTGCTCGCCGCCACGCTGGCCGTGGTTTCCTCGGCATCCCTGGCCGCGCAGCCGCTGGCGCTCCAGGTGGTCAATGCGCCGGCCACGAGCTTCCTCGTGAATTCGGCCCTGATCACTGGGCCGAAGGAAGCCGTCGTGATCGACACTGGCTTCACGCGCGCCGATGCGTACCGCATCGCCGCCAACGTGCTCGACAGTGGCAGGACGCTGACCACGATCCTCGTGAGCAATGCCGATCCGGACTACTACTTCGGCGCGGAAGTGCTGAAGGCGATCTTCCCGCAGGCGAAGGTGGTTGCCACGCCGGCGGTGCGCGGGAAGATCGCCGCCAAGCTGCCCGCCAAGGTGGCGTTCTGGAGCCCCAAGATGGGCGCCAACGCGCCGGCGCAGCCGATCGTGCCCGAGGCCCTCGCGGAAGACCGGATCACGGTGGACGGCGAGGCGATCGAGATCCGCGGCACGACCGGCCCGCTGGCACACCGTCCGTATGTGTGGGTGCCTTCCCTGCACGCCATCCTGGGCAACGTGGCCGTGTTCGGCAACATGCACGCATGGACCGCCGATACGCAGAAGCCCGCCGAGCGACAGGCCTGGATCGCGCAGCTCGACGAGATGAAGGCGCTGCAGCCGCGCATCGTGGTGCCCGGCCACATGGCACCCGGCACGCCGCTGGACGCCAGCACGATCGATTTCACGCGCGGCTATCTGGTGAAGTTCGAATCCGCACTGCAGCAGTCCCCGGACAGCGCGGGCGTGGTGCGCGCGATGCGGGAGGCCTATCCGCAGTTGGGCGAGGCGTCGTCGCTCGAACTGGGCGCCAAGGTGCTCAAGGGCGAGATGGCCTGGTAAGCGGCCCGGCGGGCTCGCGCATCGCGGCCGTTCAGACCACCACCGGCTCGGGCTCGAGCCGGATGCCGAAACGCTCGTACACGCTCGTCTGGATGGCCTTGGCGAGCGTCATCACCTCGCCGCCCGTGACACTTTCGCCGCCGCGTCCGCGGTTGACCAGCACCAGGGCCTGCTTCTCGTACACGCCGGCCTTGCCCACCGTCTTGCCCTTCCAGCCGCAGGCATCGATGAGCCAGCCGGCCGCGAGCTTGATGGTGCCGTCCGGCATCGGATAGTGCACGATCTTCGGGTCGCGCGCGATGATGTCCGAGCACTGCTCGGGCGTCACGGTCGGGTTCTTGAAGAAGCTGCCCGCATTGCCGAGCACTGCGGGATCGGGCAGCTTGGCGCGGCGCACCTCGCACACCCAGTCGAAGATCTGGCGGGCCGTGGGCTGCTCCACGCCCGCCTCCTGGCGCTTGCGCTCCAGGTCGAGATAGCCGAGCTCGGGCCTCCAGGGCTTGGGCAGGCGGAAGCGGACATGGGTGATGACCGCACGGCCCGCCAGCCCCATTCCCCTGGGCAGGCCGGTGTCGGCACCGGTGCCGGCGGGTGCGTGCTTGAAGACGGAGTCGCGGTAGCCGAAGGCGCACTGGGCCGAGTCCAGCGAGAACGAGCGGCCCGTGGCGAGGTCGATGGCGTCCAGCGAGTCGAAACGGTCCTGCAGCTCGACGCCATACGCGCCGATGTTCTGCACGGGGGCGGCCCCCACGGTGCCTGGGATGAGGGCCAGGTTCTCCAGCCCCGGGAAGCCGTGCTCGAGCGTCCAGGCGACCGCGTCGTGCCAGCGCTCGCCTGCGCCGGCCTCCACAATCCAGGCGCGCGGGGTTTCCTCGACCAGGCGGATGCCCGGAATCTCCATCTTGAGCACGACGGGCTTCACGTCGCCCGTGAGCACGATGTTGCTGCCCCCGCCCAGCACGAACAGCGGGCCGGCGCCGAGCTGCGGATCGGCGAGCAGCGCACGCACGTCGTCGGCCGAGCGCGCGCGCACCAGCGTATGGGCGCGCGCCACGATGCCGAAGGTGTTGCAGGCCTGCAGGGGGACGTTTTTCTCGACTAACATCCACCGGATTGTCGCATTCGGGCCTCGCCGGCGAGGCCCCCACCCGAGATACCGAGAGCAAAGCCATGCCTTCTTTTGATACCGTCTGTGAAGCCAACCTCGTGGAAGTGAAGAACGCCGTGGAGAACTCGGCCAAGGAAATCGGCACCCGCTTCGATTTCAAGGGCACCTCCGCCGCGATCGAGATCAAGGACAAGGAAATCACCCTCTTCGGCGATGCCGAGTTCCAGCTGCAGCAGGTCGAGGACATCCTGCGCAACAAGCTCACCAAGCGCAACGTGGACGTCCGCTTCCTCGACAAGGGCGACGTGCAGAAGATCGGCGGCGACAAGGTCAAGCAGGTCATCAAGGTGCGCAACGGCATCGAGAGCGAGCTGGCCAAGAAGATCCAGAAGCTCGTCAAGGAAAGCAAGATCAAGGTGCAGGCCGCGATCCAGGAAGAGAAGGTGCGCGTGACCGGCGCCAAGCGCGATGACCTGCAGGCCGTGATGGCGCTGATCCGCAAGGACATCACCGACGTGCCGCTGTCCTTCGACAACTTCCGCGACTGACGGGCCGCCCGCCGCCTGCCCGCCCGCCATGTTCCGGCTGACCGACGCCCAGACCCAGGCCCTGGCGCCGCGCATGGTGCGGGCGTGCGCCGCTGCCTGCGCGCTGGCATGGCTCGCGCCGCTTCCGGCCGCGTCCCAGTCGATCGCGCTCACGGGCATCCTGGGTGCCAAGGCGCTGCTGGTGGTCGATGGCGGCGCGCCCCGCGCGCTGGCCGCGGGCGAATCGCTCGGCGGCGTGAAGGTGGTGTCCGTCGGCCCCGACGATGCCGTGCTGGAAACATCCGCCGGACGCCACACCGTCCGGCTGGGCGAGGCGCCGGTGAGCGTCGGCAGCCGGGGCGCGGGCACGGGGCGCACCGTGGTGCTCATCGCCGACGGCCGCGGGCATTTCTCGGGCACCGGCACGGTCAACGGCCGCAGCATGCAGTACCTCGTGGACACGGGCGCGAGCATGGTGGCCATCGGCCAGCCCGATGCCGATCGCCTGGGGCTGGACTACCGTGGCGGCCAGCCCGTGACGGTAGGCACCGCCAACGGCACGGCCCGCGGCTGGCGCCTGCGGCTCGACTCCCTCCGGCTGGGTGACGTGGAACTGTTCGGCGTGGACGCCATCGTCACGCCGCAGGGCATGCCCTACGTGCTGCTGGGCAACAGCGCCCTCAACGAATTCCAGATGAACCGGTCGGGCGACCGGCTGGTGCTCGAAAAGCGGCACTAGGGCCTGTGAACGCCATGCCCTTCCCGCCGCCCTCGTCTTCCCGCCCCGCGGCGCTCCATGCGGAGGGCCCCGACAGCGAATACGAAGACCTGCTCGGCCTGTGGTCCGACCTGGAATCGGCGCTGTCCGTCCTGCTCTCGCGGCCCGGCAGCGTGGTGGGCTTCCCCGCCAAGATGCGCCAGTGCGACGCCTGGCTGCAGGACCTCGTCGCACACGACACGGACGCGGCGCTCTACCTGATGTTCCAGCTCGCGGCCACCTCCAGCGTGGGCTACAGCGCCTCGCACGCGCTGGTGTGCAGCACCCTCTGCCACATCCTCGCGCACGAGCTGCAGCTGCCGCCTGCCGAACGCGACAGCCTGGTGCGCGCGGCGATGACGATGAACATCGGCATGACGGCCCTGCAGGACGAACTGGCCAACCAGCGGGAGCGCCCTTCGTCCACCCAGCAGAAAGCCATCGACGAACACCCCCGGCACAGCCGGGTCTTGCTGGAGCAGCTGGGCGTCGGCGACGCGCTGTGGCTCGAGGTGGTGGGCCACCACCATGCGCCGCTCACCGAGGGCGATGTGCGTGCGCTGGCCACCCTGCCGGCGGCTCGGCGGCTCACCCGCATCCTGGGCACGATCGACCGCTACGCGGCCATGATCAGCCCCCGCAAGTCCCGGGCGGGGCGCAGTGCCACGGATTCGGTGCGCGCCATCGTGGGCCATGACGACGAGCGCCGCGACGAGGTCACATATGCGCTGGTGCGCTCGGTCGGGCTGTGCCCGCCGGGCACGTTCGTGCGGCTGGACAATGGCGAGACCGCGCTGGTGCTGCGCCGCAGCGAGAAGATCAATTCACCGCTGGTGGCCAGCGTGATCGACCGCGAGGGGGAGCAGAGGCGCCAGCCCGCGCTGCACCAGACGGCCACCGGACGCCCGCGCATCCAGTCGGCGCTGGCGCGCTCGGCCGTGCAGGTGGAACTGGACCACCGCCTGCTGGTGCGCCTGGGCCTCTATGCCGCCCGCCAGTACCGCGGCATCGCCGGCCTGGTGGGCGCGCCCGGCGCGCCCCGCTGATCAGGATTTGCCCTTGCGGCCCAGGCGCGATTCGGTGCCGGCGACGAGGCGGCGGATGTTCTCGCGGTGGCGCCAAACGAGCAGCGCCGACATGGCGGTGATGGCCACGCCCACCGGTGGCTCGGCATACCAGGCCACGCCGCCGCCGAGCACGTAGTACAGCGGCGCGAAAGCCGCCGCGACCAGCGAGGCCAGCGACGAATAGCGGAAGAAGAACGCGATGATGACCCAGGTGAGCAGCGTGGCAAGGCCCAGCCAGACGCTCACGCCCATCAGCACGCCCAGGGCCGTGGCGACGCCCTTGCCCCCCTCGAAGCGGAAGAACACCGGCCAGAGATGGCCCAGGAACGCTGCCAGCCCCACGAGCGCGACCGTGCCGTCCCCCAGCCCGTAGCGCGGGCCGAACGCCTGGGCCAGCACCACCGGCAGCCAGCCCTTGAGCGCATCGAACAGCAGCGTCACCACCGCGGCCGCCTTGCTGCCCGATCGCAGCACGTTGGTGGCGCCCGGGTTCTTGCTTCCGTAGGTGCGCGGATCGCTGAGCCCCATCGCGCGGCTCACGATGACGGCGAAGGAGAGCGAGCCCAACAGGTAGGCGGCGAGCGTGGCCAGGAGGGAATAGACGGCGGTCAAGATCGTGTCCTTGTGGTGGAGCGGGGCGCGGCGTCGGCCGCCGCGCACGGGCCGGCTATTCTGCCAGCGCGCACTGCACGGTCCGGGCGCCCAGGGCCTGCACGCAGACCGCGGGATCGAGCTGCACCAGAAAGCCCCGGCGCCCGCCGTTGATCGCGATGCGCGGGAGCGCCAGGATGGTCTCCTCCACGTACACCGGCATCTCGCGCCGCGTGCCGAAGGGCGAGGTGCCGCCGACGAGGTAGCCGCTGTGGCGGTTCGCCACCTCCGGCTTGCACGGCTCCACCGACTTGGCGCCGATCTGGCGCGCCAGGTTCTTGGTGGAGACCTTGCGGTCGCCGTGCATGAGCACAATCAGCGGACGGGCGTCCTGGTCCTGCATCACCAGCGTCTTGACGACCATGTGCTCGTCCAGCCCCAGTTGCCGCGCCGATTCGGCCGTGCCGCCGTGCTCCACGTACTCGTAGGGGTGCTCGGTGAACGCCACGCCGTGGCGGCGCAGGAACTGCGTGGCCGGCGTTTCGCTGACGTGGACGCCGGCCCGGTCCTTGCGGCTCACAGCGCCGGGTCCCGGATGTCCCAGCGGATCGCGTCGATGGCCGCCAGCAGTTCGGGCGACAGCTGCGTGTTCCAGGCGGCGATGTCCTCCTCCAGCTGGGCCAGGGAGGTCACGCCGATGATGGTGCTGGCCACCCGCCAGTTGCGGTAGCAGAAGGCCAGTGCCATCTGCGTGGGCGTCAGGCCGTTGTCGCGGGCCAGCTGGTTGTAGCGGCGCGCGGCAGCCAGCGCCTCGGGCCGGCCCCAGCGCTGCTTGCGCACCGACTCGTAGCGGGCGATGCGCGCGCCCTGCGGCGCGCCCGGGTCTGCCGGCGCGTGCTGGTCGTACTTGCCGGTCAGCAGTCCGAAGCCCAGCGGCGAATAGGCCAGCAGCGATACGCCCAGGCGATGGCAGCTCTCGTCCATCGCGTTGTCCCAGGTGCGGTTGATCAGGCAGTACGGGTTCTGCACCGTCGCCACCCGCGGCAGGCCGTGCGCCTCGGCCAGCCGCACGAATTCGTGCACGCCGTAGGGTGTCTCGTTGGACAGGCCCACGTAGCGCACCTTGCCGACCTGCACCAGCTTCGCGAGGGCTTCGAGCTGCTCGCGGATGGGCGTCGCGGAGGTTTCCTTCTGCGGGTCGTAGTACATGGTGCCGAAGGCAGCCACGTGGCGCTCGGGCCAGTGGATCTGGTAGAGATCGATCACGTCGGTCTGCAGGCGGCGCAGGCTGCCCTCGCAGGAGGCCTGGATGTCGGCCGCCGTCATCCCCTTGCCCTCGCGCACCCAGGGCATGCCGCGCGAGGGGCCCGCCACCTTGGTGGCGAGCACGACCTTGCCGCGGGCGCCCGGGTTCTTCGCGAACCAGCGGCCGATGATGGATTCGGTCGCGCCGTAGGTTTCGGCGCGCGCGGGCACGGCGTACATCTCGGCGGTGTCGATGAAGTCGATACCGGCCGCCAGCGAGCGGTCGAGGATGGCATGGGCGTCGGCTTCGCCCACCTGCTCGCCGAATGTCATGGTTCCGAGGCAGATGGGGGAGACCTGGAGCGCGCTCGCGCCCAACGTGACTTTTTGCATGGAATGAGGCCTACAAGCTGCGAAAGTGGCTGGGGAGAATAATGGATTTTGACGAACGCCGCAGACCGCCCCCATGCCAGAAGGCCCGTCACTCGTCCTGCTCAAGGAAGCCGCGCGCCCACTGGCCGAGGGCCGCAGGATCGAGCGGGCGTCGGCCCCCCCCCCCATCGATACCGCGGCCCTGACCGGGCGCAGCGTCGTATCCGTGCGCACCTGGGGCAAGCATTTCCTGCTCGAGCCGGACAGCGGCTGCACGGTGCGCGGGCATTTCCTCCTTTTCGGCTCCTTCCGCATCGACGACCCGAAGGACACCCCGCCCCGGCTCAGCCACTGGCAGTCCGAATGCCCGCGCTGCCACATTCCCTTCAAAAAGCGCAAGCTGGGACGCACCGCACGCATTGCCTACTGCTGCGAACGCTGCCAGGAGCTTTTCGGCCCTGCGCAGGCTGCCGCGCCTTGTCCCAGCCTTGACTGCCGGGCCCGCCCGGCATGCCAATAATCCGGGCATGTACCAGCCCCTCCGAACCTCGCGCAGCGAACGGTTGCCCATCCGCACCCTCCAGTACCACGTCCGGCTGTGGGAGGCCGCCGATACCGCGGCGACGGCACCGCCGCTGGTGATGGTGCACGGCTGGATGGACGTGGGCGCGTCCTACCAGTTCGTGGTCGATGCCTTCGGGGCGGCCTTCGCGGGCGCGCGGCGCATCATCGCGCCCGACTGGCGCGGCTTCGGGCACAGCATGCCGCCCGCGCGCTGCGACCACTACGCCTTTGCCGATTACCTCGCCGACCTGGACAGGCTGCTGGACCACTATGCGCCCGACGGCCCGGTGGACCTCGTCGGCCACAGCATGGGCGGCAACGTGGCGATGGCCTATGCCGGCGTGCGGCCGGGCCGCATCCGGCGCCTGGTCAATCTGGAAGGCTTCGGCCTGCCCGCCACGGAGCCCGCGCAGGCGCCCGCACGCTACGCCCAGTGGCTGGACGAACTGCGCACGCTGGAGGCCGGCGGCATGGAGCTCAAGCGCTACGAGAGCGCGGAGGCCGTCGCGGGCCGCCTCATGAAGACCAACCCGCGGCTGGCACGCGACCGGGCCGAATGGCTGGCGCGCGAGTGGGCGCAGCCGGACGGTGCGGGAGGCTGGCGCATCCTGGGCGATGCCGCCCACAAGGTCGTCAATCCCCTGCTCTACCGCGTGGAAGAGGCCCTGGCCCTGTATGCCGGCATCTCCGCCCCCGTCCTGGCGGTGGAGGCCAGCGACGACAGCATGGGCCAGTGGTGGAAGGGCCGCTATTCGCTCGAGGAATACCACCGGCGGCTGGAGCAGGTGCGCGACTGCCGCACCGCGGTGGTGCAGGACGCCGGCCACATGCTGCACCACGACCAGCCGGCCGTGGTGGCACGGCTCATCGAGGACTTCCTGCAGGCCTGACGCACTGTCCTGCCCTGCCCCGCGGTGCGCTGCGAGGAAGTGCGAAGGGACATTGGAGCCCCGGCCCCGCGCCCATGAGAAAATCGATGGTTACACCAACGAACCGCAAGACAGGACAGCACCATGGACGCAGAACGCATCAACCTCATCGGCACCACCCTCGAAGACCTCTCGCAGCGCACGCAAGAGTTACGGAGGTATCTTTGACTTCGATGCCAAGTTCGAACGCCTGCGCACGGTAAACGCCTCGCTGGAAGACCCGTCCGTCTGGAACGACCCGAAGAAAGCCCAGGAACTGGGCAAGGAACAGAAGTCCCTCTCCGCCGTGGTCGTCACGCTCGACAAGCTCACGCGCGAGCTGGCGGACAACGCCGAGCTCTATGAGATGAGCAAGGAAGAAGGCGACGAGGCCGGCCTGCTCACCATCGAGGCCGAAGCGGCCAAGCTGCGCCCGCTCATCGAGGAGTTGGAGTTCCGCCGCATGTTCAGCAACGAGGCCGATCCGCTGAACTGCTTCGTCGATATCCAGGCCGGCGCCGGCGGCACCGAGGCCTGCGACTGGGCCGGTATGCTGCTGCGCCAGTACCTCAAGTACGCCGAGCGCAAGGGCTTCAAGGCCACGGTGGAAGACGAGACCCCGGGCGACGTGGCCGGCATCAAGAGCGCCACGATCAAGATCGAGGGCGAGTACGCCTACGGCCTGCTGCGCACCGAGACCGGCGTGCACCGCCTCGTGCGCAAGAGCCCGTTCGATTCGTCCGGCGGCCGCCACACGAGCTTCGCCTCGCTGTTCGTCTATCCCGAGATCGACGACTCGATCGAGATCAACATCAACCCGGCGGACGTGCGCACCGACACCTTCCGCGCATCGGGCGCGGGCGGCCAGCACATCAACAAGACCGATTCGGCCGTGCGCCTCACGCACATCCCGACCGGCATCGTCGTGCAGTGCCAGGACGGCCGCAGCCAGCACAGCAACCGCGACGTCGCCTGGCAGCGCCTGCGCTCGCGGCTGTACGACTTCGAGATGCGCAAGCGCATGGAAGAGCAGCAGAAGCTGGAAGACACGAAGACCGACGTGGGCTGGGGCCACCAGATCCGCAGCTACGTGCTCGACAACAGCCGCATCAAGGACCTGCGCACCAATATCGAAGTCTCCGCCACCCAGAAGGTGCTGGACGGCGACCTCGACGTGTTCATCGAAGCCTCCCTCAAGCAGGGCGTTTGACCACGCCCGGAAAGCAGCCAAGCCATGATGAGAGAAGGACAGGCCGCCACGGCCATCCACCGTGCCGACTACACCGCCCCCGCGTTCTGGATCGACAGCGTGGACCTCACGTTCGACCTGGACCCCGCCAAGACCCGCGTGCTCAGCCGCCTGCGCGTGCGCCGCAACGCCGACGTGCCGCCGGGCCCCCTGCGCCTGGACGGCGAGGATCTGAACCTCGCACGGGTGCTGGTCAACGGGGCAGGCACGTCCTTCAAGCTCGAAGGCGCCCAGCTCATGCTGGAAAACCTGCCCGAGGGCCACGAGCCGTTCGACCTGGAGATATTCACCACCTGCGCGCCCGTGAAGAACACCCAGCTCTCGGGCCTCTACGTGAGCCAGGGCACGTTCTTCACGCAGTGCGAGGCCGAGGGCTTCCGCCGCATCACCTACTTCCTCGACCGCCCCGACGTGATGGCGAGCTACACCGTCACGCTGCGCGCCGACAAGGCCGAGTACCCGGTGCTGCTGTCCAACGGCAACCTGGTGGACCAGGGCGCGCTGGACGATGGCCGGCACTTCGCCAAGTGGGTCGATCCGCACAAGAAGCCCTGCTACCTGTTCGCGCTGGTGGCAGGCAAGCTGGTGGCGCGCGAGCAGCGCATCCGCGCACGCTCCGGCAACGACCACCTGCTGCAGATCTTCGTGCGCCCGGGCGACCTGGAGAAGACCGAGCACGCGATGAATTCGCTGATGGCCAGCATCGCCTGGGACGAGGCGCGCTTCGGCCTGCCGCTCGACCTCGAACGCTTCATGATCGTCGCCACCAGCGACTTCAACATGGGCGCGATGGAGAACAAGGGCCTGAACATCTTCAACACGAAGTACGTGCTGGCGAGCCAGGCCACGGCCACCGATGCCGATTTCGCGAACATCGAATCGGTGGTGGGCCACGAGTATTTCCACAACTGGACCGGCAACCGCGTCACCTGCCGCGACTGGTTCCAACTGTCGCTCAAGGAAGGCCTCACGGTCTTCCGCGACCAGGAATTCAGCCAGGACCTCTCGGGCAGCCCGTCCGCGCGCGCCGTCAAGCGCATCGAGGACGTGCGCGTGCTGCGCACCGTGCAGTTCCCCGAGGACGCCGGCCCGATGGCACACCCCGTGCGCCCGGACAGCTACGTCGAGATCAACAACTTCTACACCGTCACCATCTACGAGAAAGGGGCCGAGGTCGTGCGCATGATGCACACGCTGGTCGGCCGCGACGGGTTCGCCGCGGGCATGAAGCTCTACTTCGAGCGCCACGACGGCCAGGCCGTGACCTGCGACGATTTCGCGCAGGCCATCGCCGACGCCAACCCGGGCAGCGAACTGGCCCGCCTGCTGCCGCAGTTCAAGCGCTGGTACGCCCAGGCCGGCACGCCGCGCGTGCGCGCCCGCGGCGCCTACGACGCCGGCGCCCGCACCTACACGCTCACGCTGGAACAGGGCATCGCCCCCACGCCCGGCCAGCCCATGAAGGAACCGATGGTGATCCCCGTGGCGCTGGGGCTGCTCGGCGCCGACGGCGCCGCCCTGCCCCTGCAGCTCGAAGGCGAGGCCGAGGCCGGCGCCCCGGACCGCACCGTGGTGCTCACCGAGCCGGCCCACACCTACACGTTCGTGAACGTGCCGTCGGAGCCGGTCCCGTCGCTGCTGCGCGGCTTCAGCGCCCCGGTGCTGCTGGACATCGAGGCCACCGACGCGCAACTGCTCGCGCTGCTCGCCCACGACACCGATCCGTTCAACCGCTGGGAGGCCGGCCAGCGCCTGGCGCTGCGCATCGCCATCCAGGCCATCGGCGACACGTCGCTGGATGTACCCGCCGATGGCGTGCTGCAGCGTGAACTGCTGCCGGCGAGCTTCGTCGCCGCGATGCGCGACGTGCTGCGCCATCCCGCGCTGGACGCTGCCTTCAAGGAACTGGTCCTCGCCCTGCCCTCCGAAGGCTACATCGCCGAGCAGCTCGACGTGGTCGATCCGCAGCGCGTGCACGCCGTGCGCGAAGCCATGCGCCAGCAGCTCGCCGTGGCCCTGCAGCCCGACTGGGAATGGACGTGGGAGCAGCACCACGACACCGGCGGCTACCGGCCCGATGCCACGTCCTCCGGCCGCCGCGCGCTGGCCGGCATGGCGCTGTCGATGCTGTGCCTGGCAGCGCGCCGCACGGGCGACACCGTCTGGCCGGGCAGGGCCTACCAGCGCTTCAAGGATGCGGGCAACATGACCGACCGCTTCAACGCGCTGGCCGCCCTGGTGGCCAGCGGCCAGCCGCTCGCCGCGCAGGCCCTGGCGCGCTTCCATACGATGTTCAAGGACGAGGCGCTGGTGCTGGACAAGTGGTTCGCGCTGCAGGCCGGTGCTCCGGACCGCGGCGGCAACGTGCTGCCCGCCGTGAAGGAACTGATGAAGCACCCGGACTTCAGCCTCAAGAACCCGAACCGCGCGCGCAGCCTGATTTTCAGCTATTGCAGCGCCAACCCCGGGGCTTTCCATCGGCAGGACGCCGCCGGCTACGCCTTCTGGGCCGACCGCGTGATCGAACTCGACACGCTGAACCCGCAGGTGGCAGCCCGCCTCGCGCGCGCCCTCGACCGCTGGAGCAAGCTCGCCGAACCCTACCGGACGGCCGCGCGCGACGCCATCGCCCGCGTGGCGGCCAAGCCCGACCTGTCCAACGACGTGCGCGAGGTGGTCGGCCGCGCGCTCGCAGACTGATCCGGCAGGCCGGACATCCCTGACGATAAAGAAACGAGAGATCCACCGAACATGGCACAACGCATCAGCCTCACCCGCTACCTCGTCGAGCAGCAGCGCGTCGATGGCCTCATCCCCTCGCAGCTGCGCCTGCTGCTGGAGGTGGTGGCCCGCGCCTGCAAGCACATCAGCCACGCCGTGAACAAGGGCGCCCTCGGCGGCGTGCTGGGCTCGGCCTCCAGCGAAAACGTGCAGGGCGAGATCCAGAAGAAGCTGGACATCATCGCCAACGAAGTGCTCATCGAGGCCAACGAATGGGGCGGCCACCTGGCCGCCATGGCGTCGGAAGAGATGGACAGCATCTACGTGGTGCCCAACCGCTACCCGCAGGGCGAATACCTGCTGCTGTTCGATCCCCTGGACGGCTCCTCCAACATCGACGTGAACGTCAGCATCGGCACCATATTCAGCGTGCTGAAGAAGCCCGAGGGCCACCCCGGCGTGACCACCGAGGACTTCCTGCAGGCCGGCTCCAGCCAGGTGGCCGCCGGCTACTGCATCTACGGCCCGCAGACCACGCTGGTGCTCACGGTGGGCGACGGCGTGGCGATGTTCACGCTCGACCGCGAGCAAGGCTCGTTCGTGCTGGTGGAAGAGAACGTGAAGATTCCCGCCGACACCAGGGAATTCGCGATCAACATGAGCAACATGCGCCACTGGGACGCCCCGGTGAAGCGCTACATCGACGAATGCCTGGCCGGCACGGAAGGCCCGCGCGAGAAGGACTTCAACATGCGCTGGATCGCCAGCATGGTGGCGGACGTGCACCGCATCCTCACGCGCGGCGGCATCTTCCTCTACCCCTGGGACAAGCGCGAGCCGAACAAGCCGGGCAAGCTGCGCCTGATGTACGAGGCCAACCCGATGTCCTGGCTGATCGAGCAGGCCGGCGGTGCGGCGACCAACGGCAAGGAACGCATCCTGGACATCCAGCCCAAGCAGCTGCACGAACGCGTCAGCGTGATCCTCGGATCAAAAAATGAAGTGGAACGCGTGACACGCTACCATTCCGGTATATAATTCAATTCTTCGCCGGTGTAGCTCAGTCGGTAGAGCAGCTCATTCGTAATGAGAAGGTCGGGTGTTCGATTCATCTCTCCGGCACCAAACAAAAAACCCCTGATTCGCAAGAGTCAGGGGTTTTTTCATGGGCGACACAACGGGGCACCGTGACGCGATGCATCCGCGGCGCGGCCACCGCGCCGGATGCCATCCCGGACGACTCAAGCGTGTCCGGAAGAATCCGCGCTCGCCGCGCTGGCGTGCAGGCAGATGGCGGCCGCGGCCCCCACGTTGAGCGACTCCTCGCCGCCCGGCTGCGCGATCCGGATCAGGTGCGTGGCACGCTGCTGCAGCGCCTCCGAAACGCCCTGCCCCTCGTGGCCCAGGATCCAGCCGCAGGGCCAGGGCAGGCGCGCGCGGTGCAGCAGGTCGCCACCGTGCGAACTCGTGGCCAGCAGCGGCAGGCCCAGCGTGTCGATGTCGTCCACCGCCAGCCCTTCCACCAGGTGCAGCGCGAAATGCGCACCCATGCCTGCCCGCAGCACCTTCGGGCTCCAGAGGCCGGCCGTACCTTTGAGCGCCGCGACCTGCCGGAAACCGAAGGCCGAGGCGCTGCGCAGGATGGACCCCACGTTGCCAGCGTCCTGCAGCCGGTCCAGCACCACCGTCGGCAGGCCGGCTTGCAGCACCGGCGCCTCGGGCGCAGGCACCACGAAGCCCATGCGCGCAGGTGACTCCAGCCCGCTCACGTCGGCCCAGAGCGCATCTGCCAGCACCACGTTGCGAGCGGCCGCAGGTCCCCACTCGTGCTCCCATGCCGGCCAGGCGGATTCGGCATAGACCCCGATCGCCGGCCGCACGCCGCGCTCCAGCGCGGCACGGCAGAGATGGTCGCCCTCGAGCCAGACGCGGCCCTGGCGGCGGTAAGCGCCGCTGTCCTGCGCCAGCCTGCGCAGGTCTTTCACGAAGGTGTTGTCGCGCGACTGGATGAAGGTCGGCCCGGTGGTCATGCGTGCAGTCCTTCCGCGGGCCGGGGCGCCGCAGGGCGCACGCACACGGTGGTTTCCACGGTGGTCACGATGGTGGCAGTGGCCTGCATGGCCACGGTACGCTGCACCACCGCCGCGACCGGCGCGAAGGACCGGCGATGTTCCGGGCATGCTCCATGGGCCTGCAGCGCCGCCATGTGCTCCGCCGTGCCGTAGCCCTTGTGCGAAGCGAAACCGTAATGCGGATAAGCCTGGTGCAGCTGCGCGCACCAGCGGTCGCGCGTGACCTTGGCCAGGATGGACGCAGCGGAGATGGCCTGCACCAGCGCGTCGCCCTTGACGATGGCCTCGGCGGGCACGTCCAGCGGCGGCAGGCGGTTGCCGTCCACGAGCACGCGCACCGGCTTGAGCCGCAGGCCGGACACGGCGCGGCGCATCGCCAGCATGGTGGCCTGCAGGATGTTCAGCGTATCGATCTCTTCCACCGTGGCCTCGGCGACGCTGCAGCACAACGCCTTGGCGCGGATCTCGTCGAACAGCGCCTCGCGGCGGGCAGCGGTGAGGGTCTTGGAATCCGCCAGGCCTTCGATAGGCTGCAGTTCATCCAGGATGACGGCCGCGGCCACCACGGGCCCGGCCAGCGGTCCGCGGCCCGCCTCGTCCACGCCCGCGACGAGCCCGGGTGGATGCCATGGCAGATGGGCCTGCTCAACGCGCGGCAAGGATTTTCTGGATCGCATCGGCGGCCAATCTCGGGGTATCGCGGCGCAGCTCCTCGTGCAGCGCGGTGAAGCGCCGCGCCAGCGCGTCGCGCTGGCCTGCAGGTGCGTCAAGCCACTGCAGCACGGCCGTTGCCAGGGCCTGCGGCGTGGCCGCGTCCTGCAGCAGTTCGGGCACCACGAAATCGCCGCACAGGATGTTGGGCAGCCCCACCCAGGGCTGCAGCTGCTTGCGGCGCATCAGGCGCCAGCTGATGGGGTGCATGTGGTATGCGATGACCATGGGCCGCTTGAACAGCGCTGCCTCCAGCGTCGCGGTCCCGCTGGCGATCAGCGTGCAGTCGCAGGCCGCCAGCACGGCGTGGGACTGGCCGGCCGTGATCTGCAGCGCATCGCGCATGCCACATTCGGCGGCGATCTGCTCGATGCGCGCACGCAGCGCCGGCACCGCGGGCACCACCATCTTCAGGCCGGGCCGCGCCTGGCGCAGCAGCGCCGCTGCCTGGAAGAACGGCCGGGCGATATAGGCGACTTCCGCGGATCGGCTGCCGGGCAGGATGGCCAGCACTTCGTCGCCCGCACCCAGTCCCAGCTGTGCGCGGGCTGCGAGGCGGTCGGGCTCCATCGGGATGACCTGGGCCAGCGGATGGCCCACGTAGGTCGCCTCGATGCCATGGCGCGCCAGCAAATCGGGCTCGAAGGGGAAGATGCACAGCACATGGTCGGCGCTGCGCCGGATCTTGTGGACGCGCTCCGCGCGCCAGGCCCAGATGGAGGGGCAGACGAAATGCACGGTCCTGATGCCTGCGGCGCGCAGGTCGGCTTCCAGGCCCAGGTTGAAATCCGGGGCATCGACGCCGATGAACAGGTCGGGCCGCTCTGCCAGCAGACGGCTGCGCAATTGCCGGCGGATGCGCACGATGCCCCAGAGGCGACGCACCAGCTCGACGCTGTAGCCATGCACCGCGAGTCGCTCGCTCGGCCACAGGGAGTGGAAGCCCCTGCGCTCCATCTGCGGGCCGCCGATACCCTGCGCAGACACCGCCGGCCACTGTGCATGCAGGCCGTCCAGGAGCAGTCCGGCGAGCAGGTCGCCGGACGTCTCGCCGGCCACCATCGCGATGCGAGGGGCTTCCTGCATGGCTGGACGCTCCCCTTCAGCGCGCGATGCCACGCGTCGAGGAGACGATGAAATCGCGCAGCAGCGCGATGTCGCCCGCGGCCTCGGGGTGCATGGCAGGAAGCTCCTCGATCGCCTTGGCGGCCGCCTCCAGGGTCAGCCCCTGGCGGTACAGCAGGCGGTGCATCTGCTTGACCGCGGCGAGGCGGTCCGCGGAGAAGCCGCGGCGCTTCAGGCCGACGATGTTGAAGCCGCGCACGCCCATCGGATTGCCGTCGACCAGCATGAAAGGCGGCACGTCCTGCGACACCGCCGAGGCGAAACCCACCATCGCATGCGCGCCGATCTTCACGAACTGGTGGATGCCCACCAGCCCGCCGACGGTCACCCAGTCGCCCAGCTCGACATGGCCGGCCAGCGTGGTGTTGTTCGAGAGCGTGGTGTGGTTGCCCACCAGGCAGTCGTGCGCGATGTGGCAGTAGGCCATGATCCAGTTGTCGTCGCCCACGCGCGTGACGCCCCCCGCGCCCGGCACGCCGAGGTTGAATGTGCAGAACTCGCGGATCGTGTTGCGGTCGCCGATCTCCAGGCACGTGTCTTCCCCGGCATATTTCTTGTCCTGGGGAATCGCGCCGAGCGAGGCGAACTGGAAGATCTGGTTGTCACGCCCGATCGTCGTGCGGCCCTCGATGACGCAGTGCGGCCCGACGCGCGTCCCGGCCCCGATGCGCACCTTGGGGCCGATGACCGCATAGGGGCCGACGGTGACCGAGCTGTCCAGCTCGGCGCCCGGATCGACGATGGCCGTGGAATGGATGCTGCTCATGGTCCCGCGCCCCCGGCCCGTCAGGCGACGGTCCGCATGGTGCACATGATCTCGGCTTCGCACGCGGTGCTGTCGCCCACGCGCGCCACGCCGACGAACTTGTAGATGCCGCCCTTGATGCGGTCGAGCTTCACATCGAGGATGAGCTGGTCGCCCGGCTCCACGGGCCGCTTGAAACGCGCGCCGTCGATGCCGACGAAATAGAACACCTTGTCGTCGCCCGGCGCCTCGCCCATCATGTCGAAGGACAGCAGACCTGCCGCCTGCGCGAGCG
Source organism: Paracidovorax oryzae ATCC 19882 (assembly GCF_000687165.1). GTDB lineage: Bacteria > Pseudomonadota > Gammaproteobacteria > Burkholderiales > Burkholderiaceae_C > Paracidovorax > Paracidovorax oryzae. Next base: position 95,064 of record NZ_JMKU01000007.1, read on the forward strand.
CCTCGAGCATCAGCACACCGGGCATCACCGGGCGGCTCGGGAAATGGCCCGTGAAGAACGGCTCGTTGATCGTGACGTTCTTGATCGCCAGGATGCGCTCGCCCCTTTCGAGTTCAACGACACGGTCCACCAGCAGGAAGGGATAGCGGTGCGGCAGTAGCTTGAGGATTTGGTGGATGTCCATCATTGGATGTGTGCGGGGGGACCGTCTTTTCGTATCTGTTCTTCGAGGGCCATGATGCGCGCGCGCAGCCCGTGGAGCTGGCGCAGCGTGGCCGCGTTCTTTTCCCACTTCGCATTTTCGTCGAAGGGAAACATGCCGGAGTAGAGCCCGGGCCGCAGGACGGAGCGCGTGATGGCCGTGCCCGGAGACACCTGCACGCCGTCGGCGATCTCCAGGTGCCCCAGGATCATGGCGGCGCCGCCGATCATGCAGTGCGCACCGATGCGCGTGCTGCCGGACACGCCGGTGCAGCCGGCCACGGCCGTGTGCCGCCCGATGCGCACGTTGTGGCCGATCTGCACGAGGTTGTCGAGCTTGACCCCGTCCTCGATGACGGTGTCGTCCAGCGCGCCGCGGTCGATGCAGGTATTGGCGCCGATCTCCACGTCGTTGCCGATGCGCACCGCGCCGAGCTGCTCGATCTTGGTCCAGGCGCCGCCGTCGGGCGCGAAGCCGAAGCCGTCGGCGCCGATCACCACGCCGGGATGCAGCAGGCAGCGCTCGCCGATGCGGCAGCCCTCGCCCACCGTGATGCGCGAGGTCAGCACCGTGCCTGCGCCGATGTGCGCGCCGCGCTCGACCACGCAGAGCGGGCCGATGCGCGCCGAGGGATCGACGAAGGCTTCCGGATCCACCACGGCGGACGGATGGACGCCTGCCGCGGGCGTGTGCCCGTGCAGGCGCTTCCAGAGCTGCGTCGCCCGCGCGAAATAGGCGTAGGGATCCTGCGCCACGATGCACGCGCCGCGCGCCAGCGCTTCCTCGCGCATCGCGGGCGCCACAATGACACAGGCCGCCCGGGAGGCGGCCAGTTGTTGCCGATAGCGCGGATTGCTCAGGAAAGCCAGGTCGCCCGGTTCCGCAGAGTCGAGCGGGGCGATGCGAAGAATCTCGACGTTGCCGTCGCCCCCTTCGATCGTTCCGCCCAGCGCCTCAACAATCTGCCTGAGACGCACGCTCACGCGGGATGCCCCGCGCGCGCCGCCCGGCTGCCGCTGCGATCACTTCGCACTGGCGCCAGCGCCTGCATTCAGCGCCTTGATCACCTTGTCGGTGATGTCGTGCTTCGGGTTGATGTAGACGGCTTCCTGCAGGATGACGTCGTACTTCTCGGCCTCGGCCACCTGCTTGACGGCCCGGTTGGCGCGTTCCAGCACCTGGCCCAGCTCTTCGTTCTTGCGCGCGGCCAGGTCGTCCTGGAATTCGCGGCGCTTGCGCTGGAAGTCGCGGTCCTGGTCAGCCAGCTGGCGCTGGCGGGCCGTGCGCTGGCTCTCAGCCATGGTGGGGGCCTCGCGCTCGAACTTCTCGGTGGCGGACTTGAGCGCGGCGCCCTGGTCGACGAGGTCCTTCTCGCGCTTGGAGAATTCCTGCTCCAGCTTGGCCTGTGCGGCCTTGGCCGTGCTGGCTTCGCGGAAGATGCGGTCGGTGTTCACGAAACCGGCCTTGAACTCCTGTGCCTGCGCGGGCACGGCTGCGCCGAGCGCGCCGAGCAGAAGGACCAGGGGAATATGGCGGGAAAGGGATTTCATTAGAAAGACGTTCCGATCTGGAATTGCAATTTCTGGATTTTATCGCCGGCGAACTTGCGCACCGGTTGCGCGAAAGCGAGGCGAAGCGGACCGAGCGGGGAAATCCAGCTCAGGCCCAGGCCCGCAGAGACACGCATGTCGCTGAAGGAGACCTTCTCGTCTTCGCCGTAAACGTTGCCGGCGTCCACGAACGTGAACACGCGCAGCGTACGGTCGTTGCCCGCACCGGGGAACGGCGCGATGAATTCGGCATTGAGCGTGACCTTCTTCGGGCCGCCCAGGGAGGCGCCGGTGACGTCGCGCGGGCCCAGGGTGCCCTGGTCGAAGCCGCGCACCGAGCCGAGGCCGCCGGAGTAGAAGTTCTTGAACACCGGGTAGGGCCGGCCGTTCAGGCCCTTGCCCCAGCCCAGCTCGGAGTTGAATGCCAGGGTGAACTTCTTGTTCAGCGGCACGTACTGCTGGAACTGGTAGTTGGCCCGGACGTAGCGCGCATCGCCCGCCACCGACCAGTCGGAGTTCAGGCGCTGGTAGCGGCCCGAATTCGGTGCCAGGGCGCTGTCGCGGTCGTCGCGCGACCAGCCGACGGTCAGGGGAAGGGCCGTGCTGCTCGTGCCGTACGTGTTGGCGTAGGAGAGGTAGGCCGCGGGAATGTTCGTGCCCAGCTTGATGCGGGTGTTCTCCAGCCCGCCGCCGAAGAACACGGTGTCGGTCTCGCTGAACGGGATGCCGAAGCGCACGCTCGTACCGGCGGTGACGAGCTGGTAGTTTCCGCCCTGGTCCTGGTAGGGCTTGTCGGTGCGGTAGTAGAGGTCCAGCGTGCGGGAGATGCCGTCCGGGGTGAAGTACGGGTTGGTGGTGCTGAGCACCAGCGTGCGGCGGTACTTGCTGGTATTCACGTCCACGCCCAGGTAATTGCCCGAGCCGAACACGTTCTCCTGCTTGATGCTGAACGACAGCGACACCTTCTCGGCGCTGGAGAAGCCTGCGCCCAGCTGCAGGGAGCCGGTGGGCTTCTCGGCCACGTTCACCACCAGATCGACCTGGTCGGGCGAGCCCGAGACCTCCTGGGTCTCGACGTTCACCTCGGTGAAGTAGCCCAGGCGGTCCACGCGGTCGCGCGACAGCTTGATCTTGTCACCGTCGTACCAGGACGCCTCGTACTGGCGGAATTCGCGGCGGATCACTTCGTCGCGGGTGCGGTTGTTGCCGCTCACCACGATGCGGCGCACGTAGGCGCGGCGCGAGGGCTCGGCACGCAGCACGAGGGCCACGCGGTTGTTCTCGCGGTCGATCTCGGGCACGGCCTCCACGCGGGCGAAGGCGAAGCCGAAGTTGCCGAAGTGGTCGGTGAAGGCCTTGGTGGTCTCGGTGACCTTGTCGGCGTTGTAGGGCTCGCCGGGCTGGATGGTGATGAGCGACTTGAACTCGTCGTCGCGGTCCAGGTAGTTGCCTTCCAGCTTCACGCCGGAGACCACGTAGCGCTGGCCTTCGGTGATGTTGATCGTGATGCTGATGTCCTGCTTGTCCGGCGACACCGCCACCTGGGTGGAGTCGATGCGGAACTCGAGGTAGCCGCGCGCGAGGTAGTAGGAGCGCAGCGTCTCCAGGTCGGCGTTGAGCTTGGTGCGGGAATAGCGGTCGGACTTGGTGTACCAGCTCAGCCAGCCGCCGGTGTCCTGGTCGAACAGGCCCTTGAGCGTGGATTCGCTGAAGGCCTGCGCGCCGTTGATGTGGATGTCCTTGATCTTGGCGGGCTCGCCCTCGGTCACCGTGAAGGTGAGGTTGACGCGGTTGCGCTCGATGGGCGTCACCGTGGTCACCACCTCGGCGCCGTACAGGCTCTTGTTGATGTACTGGCGCTTGAGCTCCTGCTCGGCCCGGTCGGTCAGGGCCTTGTCGTAGGGCCGCCCTTCGGTCAGGCCCACGTCCCGCATGGCCTTCTTGAGGGTGTCCTTGTCGAACTCCTTGGTGCCGGCGAAATCGACGTCGGCGATGGTCGGGCGCTCTTCCACCACCACCACGAGCACGTTGCCGCTGGCTTCCAGGCGCACGTCCTTGAACAGCCCCAGCGCGAAGAGCGAGCGGATGGCGGCTGCGCCCTTCTCGTCGTTGTAGTCGTCGCCCACGCGCAAAGGCATGGAGGCGAACACCGTGCCCGGCTCCACGCGCTGCAGGCCCTCCACCCGGATGTCCTGGACCTTGAAGGGTTCAAGGGCCCAGGCAGCCTGCGCGACGAAGACCATTGCGGCAACGGCGCATGCCGTACGCACGCCCAGGCGGTTGATGTGTTTTTTCATGAGTGAACTGGTGCCGACATGGCGGATTCATGCGGCGGTAGGTTTAGCCAAAAAGCCGGGTGACGTCGTTGAAGAGGGCGATGGACATCATCACGAGGAGCAATGCGAAGCCGCCCCTCTGCAACCGCTCCATCCAGGCGTCGGACACGCCCCTGCCGGTCACGCCTTCCCAAAGATAATACATCAGGTGGCCACCATCGAGGACCGGCAGCGGCAGCAGGTTCAGCACCCCCAGGCTCACGCTGATGAGGGCCAGGAACACGAGGTACTGGGTGAATCCGAGGCTGGCTGAACGGCCGGCGTAGTCCGCGATGGTGAGGGGCCCGCTGAGGTTCTTGAGCGAAGCCTCGCCCAGCACCATCCGGCCCATCATGCGCAGCGTGAGCGCGGACACTTCCCAGGTGCGGGTCACGCCGTTCCAGAGGCCTTCGAGCGGACCGTGGCGCACGGTGACCATCGCGGGCTGGGCACCCACGTAGGCGCCGATGCGGCCCGCGGGCGCCGCGCCGTCCTGACGCACCACGTCGGGCGTCACCTGCAGATCGACCGCGCGCCCTGCCCGGTCGATGCGCCAGGCCTGCGCGGCGGCCTTGCCGTCGCGCACGGAGGCGCGGATCAGCTCGCGCAGCTGCTGGCCATCCACCACGGGCGTGGCACCCACCTGCAGCACCGTGTCCCCTTCACGCAGGCCGGCCCGCTGCGCGGCGCCGCCGGCAACGACCTCGCCGATGACCGGACGGGTCCACGGGCCCAGCACCCCGATCTTGCGGAACAGCTGAGCGTCGGCCTCGCGCGCATCGAAATCGTGCAGTTCCAGAACCAGCTCGCGTTGCGGCGCGCCCGGATCGGATTCGACCTGCAGGCGCACGTCCTGGCCGTCGAGAGCGCCGCGCGTGAGCGCCCAGCGCAGATCCTCGAAGGAGCGGACCGGCTCCGGCTCTTCGGCGCCGATGGCGGCGCCCACCACCAGTTCGCCGCCGCGCAGCCCGGCGTCGTAGGCCACGGAGCCCGCGGCGGGGCTGGCGAGGATGGCGCGCGGTTCCTGCACGCCGATCCAGTTGACCACCGCATAGAGCACCACGGCCAGCAGCAGGTTGGCGATCGGGCCGGCGGCGACGACGGCCGCGCGCGCGCGCAGGGGCTTGTTGTTGAAGGCGAGGTGGCGCTCGGCAGCGTCCACCGGCGCCTCGCGCTCGTCGAGCATGCGCACGTAGCCCCCGAGCGGGAAGGCGCCGATCACGAATTCGGTGGAAGACCCGCGCGGCTGCCAGCGCAGCAGCGGCCTGCCGAAGCCCACGGAGAAACGCAGAACCTTGACGCCGCACGCCACGGCCACGCGGTAGTGCCCGTACTCATGGACCGCGATGAGCAGGCCCAGGGCGACGACGAAGGCGACGATGGTGAGAAGCATGGGGGCACTCCCGTACGGTGGAGGAACGCGGCGGTCAGGCCGCGAGCCGCTCTGCCCGGTGCCGCGCGACCGAGCGCGCCTGGGCGTCGAGGTCGAGCAAGGCGCCCAGCGAGTCCGGGTTGGAGGGCGATACCGCCTCCAGAGTTGCAAGATTCAGCCGGTGGATCTGGTCGAACCGAATCCGGCGCTCCAGGAAGGACGCCACCGCCACTTCGTTGGCCGCATTGAGCACAGCGGTGGTACCCGGCGCGGCGCGCAGGGCCTGCCACGACAGGTGCAGCCCGGGAAAGCGCGTGGCGTCGGCTTCCTCGAAGGTCAGGGCGGCGAGGCTGCGGAAATCGAGCCGGGGCGTGCCGCTCTCGATGCGCTCGGGCCAGGCGAGGCCGCAGGCGATGGGCACGCGCATGTCGGGCGTGCCCAGCTGCGCCAGCACGGAGGCATCCTTGAACTGCACCATCGAATGGATGATCTGCTGCGGATGGATGACCACCTGGATCTGTTCCGGCGCCAGGTTGAACAGCCAGCGCGCCTCGATCACTTCCAGCGCCTTGTTCATCATGGTCGCGGAATCCACCGAGATCTTGCGCCCCATGGAGAAGTTGGGATGGGCGCAGGCCTGTTCGGGCGTCACGTCGCGCAAGGTGGCGGGCTCGCGCGTGCGGAACGGGCCGCCGGACGCGGTGAGCAGGATGTGGTCCACGCGCCGCGGCCAGGAGGACGCATCCTCCGGCAGGCACTGGAAGATGGCGGAATGCTCGCTGTCGATGGGCAGCAGCGTGGCACCGCCCTCGCGCACCGCGGACATGAACACCTCGCCGCCCACGACCAGCGCTTCCTTGTTCGCCAGCAGCAGGCGCTTGCCCGCCCGTGCGGCGGCCAGGCACGGGGCGAGCCCGGCGGCGCCGACGATGGCCGCCATGACCACGTCCACCTCGGGGTGCGCCGAAATCGCCTGCAGGGCATCGGGGGTGTCCATCACCTCGGTGGACGAGCCCTGTGCGGCCAGTGCCTCCCGCAGCGCGCGGGCATGCTCCGGGCTCGCCATGACCGCGTAGCGCGGACCGAAGCGCAGGCACTGCGCAGCCATCGCGTCCACCTGCATGGCGGCGCTCAGCGCGAAGATCTCGTAGCGGCCGGGGTGGCGCGCGACCACGTCCAGGGTGCTGGTTCCGATGGAGCCGGTGGAACCCAGGACGGTAAGGCGTTGTTTCATGGGGCAGCGAAATGGGTGAGCATCATGGCCAGGGGCAGCGTGGGCAGCAGCGCATCCACGCGGTCGAGCACACCGCCGTGGCCTGGCAGCAGCCGGCTGCTGTCCTTGGCGCCCGCGCTGCGCTTGACCAGCGATTCGACGAGATCCCCCACCACGCTCATGCAGGCCATGAACACCGCGCCGATGACCAGCAGCCACCACCCTTTGGCGGCAAGCCGCGTGTAGAAGCTCGGGACCAGGGCCTGCCAAGCGCCATCGGCGGCCGCCCAGGCCACGGCAAGCACGATCACGCCCGCCATGCCGCCCCAGACGCCTTCCCAGCTCTTGCCGGGGCTGATGGACGGTGCCAGCTTGGAACGCGTGAAGCGCAAGCCGAACGCCCGACCGGCGAAATAGGCAAAGATGTCCGCGACCCAGACCAGGACGAGCACGGACAGCAGGAAGTTGATGCCGATGGTGCGCGCCTGCACGGCGGCCAGCCACGCCAGCCAGAGGGCCAGCACCCCGCCGGCCAGGCGCACGGGATGGGGGATGCGCGGCCAGCCCTCCACGCCATGGCGCAGCAGCCAGGCGCCGCACAGCACCCAGCCGGCTCCGGCGGCGGCCCAGAGCCAGGGCAGCGGACGCGCGGTCCAGCCGCCCGCCCAGCTCGCGGCGCAGAGCAGCACGCAGGCCGCGCCCACCGCCAGGGACGCCGGCTGGCCCAGGCCCTGCAGCCGGCCCCACTCCCAGCCGCCGGCGGCCATGAGCACCAGCACCACGGCCGCGAAAGGCACGACCGAGCCGGCGAAGAGTGCCGGCAGCAGGATGGCCAGCAGGACGATGGCCGTGAGGATGCGCGTCACCAGCATGGGAAATCCCTTCAGGCGCACGCCGACGAGGTCGGGGAGGCCAGCAGTTGCTCGGATGTCTTGCCGAAGCGGCGCTCGCGCGCCCCGTAGGCGGCGATGGCCTGGTCCAGTGCTGCGCCGTCGAAATCAGGCCAGAGGCGGTCGCTGAAGTACAGCTCGGAATACGCGCACTGCCACAGCAGGAAATTGCTGATGCGCATCTCGCCGCCGGTGCGGATCACCAGGTCGGGATCCGGCACGTGGGCCAGGCCCATGGCGGTGTGGAGGCTTGCCTCGGTGATGGGCTCGCCGCGGGCCGCGAGCGCGGAGGCCGCCTGGGCGATGTCCCAGCGCCCACCGTAGTTGAAGCACACGTTCAGCACGAGGCGGTCATTGTGGGCAGTGGACGCCTCGGCCTGCGCCAGGCCGGCGCGGACCTTCTCGGACAGCGTGGACTTCTCGCCCACGAAATGCAGGCGCACGCCGTCCTTCTGCAGTTGCGGCACCTCGCGCGCGAGGGCCTTGGCCAGCAGGTCCATGAGGCCGGACACCTCCTCGGCGGGACGGTTCCAGTTCTCGGAGGAAAAGGCGAACACGGTCAGCACGGCCACGCCGCGCTCCACGCACTCGCGGGCGCAGCGCTTGAGCGACTCCACCCCCTGCTTGTGGCCGGCCAGCCGCGGCAGGAACCGGCGCGTGGCCCACCGGCCATTGCCATCCATGACGATGGCAATGTGGTGGGGGATGGCAGGCGAGGCAGTGGACATGGAAGGCATCGATCGAACCCGTGCAACGGGCCGATCAGACCGCCATGATTTCCTGTTCCTTGGCGGCCACGAGCGCATCGACCTCGGCGATGTGCTTGTCGGTCACCTTCTGGATGTCGGCTTCGGCGCGCTTCTGCTCGTCCTCGGAGGCGAGCTTGTCCTTCACGAGCTTCTTGACCGATTCGTTGGCGTCGCGGCGCAGGTTGCGCACGGCCACCTTCGCGCTCTCGCCTTCGTTGCGCGCGAGCTTGGTCATCTCCTTGCGGCGCTCCTCGCTCATCGGCGGCATCGGCACGCGGATGAGGTCGCCCATGGAGGCGGGGTTCAGGCCCAGGTCGCTTTCGCGGATGGCCTTCTCGATCTTGGCGCCCATGCCCTTTTCCCAGGGCTGGACGCTGATGGTGCGCGCGTCGATCAGCGACACGTTCGCCACCTGCGAGAGCGGCACCATGGAGCCGTAGTACTCGACCTGGACGGAGTCGAGCAGCGCCGGATTCGCACGGCCCGTGCGGATCTTGGCGAGGTTGTTCTTGAAGGCCACGATGGACTGGTCCATCTTGGCTTCGGTGTTTTTCTTGATGTCGGCAATCGTCATGTGTTCTCCTGTGCGCATCCGTCGCCCGGGGCAGCGCCAAGCCGCCGCGGGCGCGGTGCAGTCGGGCGTCAAGCGTACACCAGCGTTCCTTCGTCCTCGCCCATCACCACGCGCTTGAGCGCGCCGTGCTTCACGATCGAGAAGACGCGGATGGGCAGCTTCTGGTCGCGGCAGAGCGCGAACGCCGTGGCATCCATGATGCCCAGGTTGCGGGACATGGCCTCGTCGAAGGTGAGCTTGGTGTAGCGCGTCGCCGTCGGGTCCTTCTTGGGATCGGCGGTGTACACGCCGTCCACCTTGGTCGCCTTGAGCACCACCTCGGCGCCGATCTCGGCGCCGCGCAGGGCCGCGGCGGTATCCGTCGTGAAGAAGGGGTTGCCGGTGCCGGCGGCGAACACCACGACCTTGCCCTCTTCCAGGTACTGCAGCGCCTTGGGCCGCACGTACGGCTCCACTACCTGCTCGATGCCGATGGCCGACATCACGCGGGCGATGAGGCCCTGCTTGTCCATGGCGTCGGCGAGCGCGAGCGCGTTCATGACCGTGGCCAGCATGCCCATGTAGTCGGCGGTGGCGCGGTCCATGCCGACGGAGCCTCCCGCGACGCCGCGGAAGATGTTCCCGCCCCCGATCACCACCGCGACCTGCACGCCCATGCGCGTGACCTCGGCGATCTCCTCGACCATCCGGACGATGGTGGCGCGGTTGATGCCGAAGGAGTCGTCACCCATGAGAGCCTCTCCAGACAACTTGAGCAGAATGCGCTTGTGGGCTGGAGCGGCGAGGGTCATGGGCGTTTCTCTTCGGGTGGTGGAATCGGGGGACTGTACGGAACCAGGGATCAGGCTGCGGCCTTGGCGGCGGCCACTTGCGCGGCCACTTCCGCCGCGAAGTCGTCCACCTTCTTCTCGATGCCTTCGCCCACGACGTAGAGCGTGAAGCCCTTCACGGTGGTGTTGGCGGCCTTGAGCATCTGGCCCACGGTCTGCTTGCCGTCGGCGGCCTTCACGAAGACCTGGTCGAACAGCGAGACTTCCTTGAGGTACTTCTGCACCGAGCCTTCGACCATCTTGGCAGCGATGTCGGCAGGCTTGCCGGATTCGGCAGCCTTGGCGGCAGCGACGGTGCGCTCCTTCTCGATCAGCTCGGCGGGCACGTCGGCGCTGGTCAGGGCCACGGGCTTCATGGCGGCGATGTGCATGGCGACGTCCTTGGCGGCGGTCTCGTCGCCGTCGAACTCCACCACCACGCCGATGCGGGTGCCGTGCAGGTAGGAAGCCAGCTTGGAACCCGAGAAGCGCTTGAAGCGGCGGAAGGACATGTTCTCGCCGATCTTGCCGATCAGGCCCTTGCGCACTTCTTCCAGCGTGGGGCCGAAGCTTTCCTGGCTGTAGGGCAGCGAGCCCAGGGCTTCCACATCGGCGGGGTTGTGCTTGGCGACCAGCTCGGCCGCGGCCTTGGCCAGGGCGATGAAGCTGTCGTTCTTGCTCACGAAGTCGGTTTCGCTGTTCACTTCGATCAGGGCGCCGGTCGTGCCCTCGATGAAGCTGGCGACCACGCCTTCGGCGGTGATGCGGGCGGCAGCCTTGCCAGCCTTGGTGCCCAGCTTGACGCGCAGCAGTTCCTCGGCCTTGGCCAGGTCGCCGTCGGCTTCCGTCAGCGCCTTCTTGCACTCCATCATGGGAGCGTCGGTCTTTGCGCGCAGTTCGGCAACCATGCTAGCGGTAATTGCAGCCATCGGTAATTCTCCAGATTTCAGTTCGTTACAGGATTCAAGGCTAAAAAAAAGGGGGCTAACCAGGAGCCCCTCTTTCATTCGCGACAGGTCGCGCGGCCGGGCCTTCAGGCAGCGGATTCTTCCACTTCGACGAATTCGTCCGAGCCTTCGGGAGCGGCGGCCTTGACCACGTCGTTCACGGCGTTGGCACGGCCTTCGATGATCGCGTCGGCGATGCCGCGGGCGTACAGCGCCACGGCCTTGGCCGAGTCGTCGTTGCCGGGGATCACGTAGTCGATGCCTTCAGGGGAGTGGTTGGAGTCCACCACGCCGATCAGGGGGATGCCCAGCTTCTTGGCTTCGGCGACGGCGATCTTGTGGAAGCCCACGTCGATGATGAAGATGGCGTCCGGCAGGGCATTCATGTCCTGGATGCCGCCGATGTCCTTCTCGAGCTTCTCGATCTCGCGGGTGAACGTCAGCTGTTCCTTCTTGCTCATGGACTCCAGGCCGGCTTCCTGCTGGGCCTTCATGTCCTTCAGGCGCTTGATGGAGGTCTTGACGGTCTTGAAGTTGGTGAGCATGCCACCCAGCCAGCGCTGGTCGACGTAGGGCACGCCGGCGCGCTGCGCCTCGGAGGCCAGGATCTCGCGGGCCTGGCGCTTCGTGCCGACCATCAGGATGGTGCCGCGGTTGGCGGTGAGCTGCTTGGCGAACTTCTGCGCCTCCTGGAACATCGGCAGCGACTTTTCCAGGTTGATGATGTGGATCTTGTTGCGATGGCCGAAGATGAACGGGGCCATCTTGGGGTTCCAGAAGCGGGTTTGGTGGCCGAAGTGGACACCGGCTTCCAGCATTTCGCGCATGGTGACGGACATGGGTATTCTCCAAAGGTTGGGTCTAAAATCCGGCCCCGCTAACCGCCCGGCAGCGATCGAAATATCGAATCGACCGGGGCGGCACCTTGATAGGGCCGGTTCGCATTTGCGTTGGCTTGAATGTTCCGCCGCTGCTGACGCCACCTGAAAAAAGAGGCGCCCCTCACAGCAAAACCCCGAGATTCTAGCATACCGGGTCGCATGCACCTCCCGCCGCCGCTCCCCCGCCGCGGGCTGCGGCGCCCCGCGGCCCTCCCAGAACCCCAGAAGCGGGTCCGCCCCGGCACACCGGAGGCGGCCCCCACCCACCATGCACATCGCCATCGTCGGTGCCGGAATCGTCGGCACCGCCACCGCTTATGAACTGGCCTGCGACGGTCATGCCGTCACCGTCTTCGAGCAGCGCGGCGCCGCCGCCGAGGAGGCCAGTTTCGCCAATGCAGGCCTGCTCGCTCCCGCGCCCCTGATTCCCTGGGCATCGCCGGCCATCGGCGGCCCCGCACGGCAGAGGCTCCTGGGCCGGCACGCCGCCGTCCGCCTGGCCCAGGGAGCCGGGCTCGCCGACCTGCGCTGGCTGTGGCGGCGGCGCAGGTCGGCGCGCGGTGGCATGGCCGAGGCCTCCATCGCGGCGCTGGCCCGGTTCGGGCACTACAGCCACATCCGCATGCGGCAGGTGGCGCAGGCCCTGGAGCTGGATCCGGAGAGCAGCCGCGGCGTGCTGGTACTGCTGCGCGCACCCGCCGACCTGGACCGCGTGCAGCCGGCCGCCCGCATCCTGCGGGACACCGGGCTGAACGTGCTCGACGTGGATGCCGACACCGCCCGCCTGATCGAACCCGGGCTGGCCTCGGACAGCGAACTGGCGGGTGCGCTGCACCTGCCGGACGGCGAATCCGGCAATTGCCGCCTCTTCGCCCAGATGCTGCGCTACGCGGCCCAGGAGCGCGGCGTGCAGTTCCTGTTCCAGTCGCGCGTGGAGGCGCTGCAGGGCGGCCCGGCCGGCGTGCGTCTGGCCGGCGAACGCGACGCGCGCCGGTTCGACGCGGTCGTGGTGTGCGCGGGCGTGTCGGCCGCCGCCCTGCTGCGGGGCACGGGTACCGCGATGCCGCTGGCGGCGCTGCACGGCTACACCCTGAGCGCGCCCGTGCGCGAGGACACCCATGCCCCGCAGGGCACGGTGATCGACCCGCTGCACCGCATCACCGTCACCCGGCAGGGACAGCGGGTGCGGGTGGCCGGCGGCGCGGAACTGGGCCCCGGCAGCGGCGCGCCGCACGCCCCCACCCTGCAGACGCTCTACAACGCAGCCTCGGGCTGGTTCCCCGGCGGCGCGCAGTGGTCATCGCCTCAGGTGCAGACCTGGCGCGGGGCGCGGCCCATGCTTCCGGATGGCCTGCCGGTGGTGGGCGCCGCCGGCGTGCCGGGCGTGTGGATCAACGCCGGGCACGGCGCGTGCGGCTGGGCCCTGGCCTGCGGCAGCGCCCGCGCGGTGGCCGACCTGGTCGCCCAGCGGGTGCCGGAAACGGACCTGCAGCCCTTCGGGCTGCGCAGGTTCTGACCGGAGCGGCACGGGCCGCGGAGCGGTCCACAATGGGTTTCCGAAGGAAGGCCTGCCGCATGTCCATGATCCGCATCGAACCCGACCGCCCCCATCCGCTGTTCGACGTTCCGACGACCCGCCGCATCGAGCAGGCCGCGCTGCGATCGCTGCCGGCCGGCACGCTGATGGAGCGCGCGGGGCTGGCGGTGGCGCGCCTGGCCCAGGCGGTGGCGCCGCATGCGCGGCAGGTGTGGATCGCCTGCGGCAGTGGCAACAACGGCGGCGACGGGCTCGAGGCGGCGGCGCAGCTGGCGCTGCGCGGCGTGCGGGTGCAGGTGACCTGGCTGGGCCGGCCCGACGCCGCCCCCGCCGACGCACGCCGGGCCTGGGAACGCGCCCGGGGCGCGCAAGTGCCCTTCGTCGAACGCGCCCCCGCGGATCTCGGGCCGGACGACCTGTGCATCGATGCCCTGCTGGGCATCGGGGCCACGGCCCGCTCCGGTGCGCCCTCGCCGGAACTGGTCGCGCTGCTGCGCGCGCTGCACGACAGCCGCGCCCCCCTCCTCTGCGTGGACGGCCCCTCGGGTCTGCAGGCCGATACGGGCCAATACCTTCCCGGCCTCGCGCCGCCGGGGCACACGCCCCCAGGCATGCGGCACACGCTGGGGCTGCTGACCCTCAAGCCCGGGTGGTTCACCGGCCAGGGCCGGGATGCCGCGGGCACCGTCTGGCAGGACGATCTGGAAGTGGATGCATCGGCCGAGCCCCCGTCGGCGTGGCTGGCAGGACCCGGCGTGCCCGTGCGGCGGGCGCATGCGTCCCACAAGGGCAGCTACGGCGACGTGGCGGTGGTGGGCGGCGAGGCTATCGCGTCCCGGGGCCAGGGCATGACCGGGGCCGCGCTGCTGGCGTCCTCCGCCGCGCTGCATGGCGGCGCGGGGCGGGTGGTGGTGGCGCTGCTGGACGCCAGCGGGAAGGACACCCTGCCCGTGGACCCGCAACAGCCGGAATGCATGCTGCGCCGCTTCGACGCCCTTGAACTGGACCGGGCCACCGTGGTCTGCGGCTGCGGCGGTGGCGAGGCCGTGCGGCACGTACTGCCGCGCGTGCTGGCCGAGGCCCCCCGGCTGGTGCTGGACGCGGACGGGCTGAACGCCGTGGCCCGCGACAGCACCCTGGCGGAGCAACTGCGCGGGCGCGCCCTGCGCCATGGCCCGCTGCCCACCGTGCTCACGCCCCATCCCCTGGAAGCCGCGCGGCTGCTGGGCAGCGATACGGCCGCCGTGCAGGCCGACCGGCTGGGTGCGGCCCGTGCACTGGCCGAGCGCTTCCACTGCGCCGTCGTGCTCAAGGGCTCCGGCAGCGTGGTGGCCGCGCCGGGCCGGCCGGTGCACATCAATCCCACGGGCAACGGACGCCTGGCCACGGGGGGCACCGGAGACGTGCTGGCGGGATTCCTGGGTGCCCTGTGGGCGGGCCGGCCCGAAGGCGAGGATTCAGCGTTCGAGGCGGCCACCGCGGCCTGTCATGCCCATGGGAGGGCGGCCGACCAATGGCCGCCGGGCAGTACGCTGACCGCTTCCGCCCTCGCTCGCCGGCTGGCCCCGGCGGTGGGCGAATAACCCGGCCGTCCTACAAGACATCCCGCACGGCGAAACCAAGGGTAACTCCCGTTGCAGCACACGTCCGCGAGGACGTGTCCGACAGACGCGGGCGGCAGGCCGGCATGTAATGCATCCAGCACCACGCATTACTCGCCCACCCACCGATCCCCATCCAAGGAGACTGCCATGCAACGCAACCGCTACACCGGCCCCCGCGCGTTCATCGCGTTCACCACCACGGTATTGCTGGCGGTGGCCGCCACGGCGATGAACCTCGTACCGGACGAAGCCGTCCAGGCGGCGGATTCCCTTGTGCGCATCCCGCAGGATCTGGAGCAGTTCCTGCCGGGTGATCCGATTTCCTCGCCCTGAGCGAGGCGGCGGGCGCCACCCGCACCGTTCCGGCTCCCGGCTGAACGGGAGCCGTCGGGCAGCGGCTTACCGCGCTCCTCCGGCGCCTCCCTGTTCGAGCACATCCAGCCTCTGCCTCATTTGCTCCGCCCGCCGGGCATCGCCCGCCGCCCGGGCGTCCTGCTCGGCCAGCAGCAGCCAGGCCATCAGCGGCCTGCGCCAGCCCTGTGACGACGCAGCATCGATGGCATCTCGCGACACATCCGGACCGCCCTGCCCCTGACCATGCAATACCGCGGCGGCCAGCAGCCGGGCCAGCGGATCCTCCACCCCGGCCAGCGCCGAAGCTCCGCCGGCCAGCACGGCCCGCTGGGCCGGTGGCAGAAGCTCCCCCTCCGCCCCTCCTGCACGGCCTTCAAGATAGTCCGCATACGCACGCTCGGCCGCGGCCGCGCCGTCACGCAGAGGCGCGAAATCGGGGCATCCCACCTGCGCCAGGCTGGCGACCCGCGTGGCGCACTCCAGCAGCACGACCCGGGCCAGCAAGTCGGGCCGCGCGGTGCGGGCCGTTTCTTCCCGGGCGCGCCGCCATTCCTGTGCAGCCACGCGGTCATTGCCGGACAGGTAGGCCTGCGTGGCCCGGTCGGCGGCGCCACGGGCGTTCATTTCCCATTCGGGCGCAGGGGGGCGCTGGGCGCAGCCGGCGGACAGCGCGGCAGCCAGCACGGCGGACAGCAACGCGCTGGAACGCCGGGGAAGCCGGGGCCGGCCAGGCCGGGGGAACATGGGTACAGGGCTCATGGCAGCTGGATCCGGGTGTCGCGCGCGAAGGGCCATTTGCGCTGGATCTCGTTGACCAGGCTCTCGACCTTGCGCAGGTTGCTTTCCACATCGGCGCGCAGGGCACCGAGGTCGGTGGTGGCCTCGCGGGCGTTGGCCCCGATGGCCTGGGCTTCGGCCAGGACCGCATCCACCTTGGCCAGGCTCTGGCGCGTGTCCGCGAGCAGGCCGTTGAGCTGCACCACGGTGGCGCGCACATCGGTCACCAGGCCCGCCTCGCCGGCCGTGCCGAACACCTGCCGGTCCGCCTTGGCGGCCATGCCGTCGATGCGCGCCAGCAGCTGGTTGGTGCGGTCGAGCGTGGTGGCGATCTTGCGCGCCTCGGCGTCGCTGCCCATCAGCACGCCGAGGGCGCCGCCGGGCGCGTTCAGCCGCTCGGTGAGGGTGCGCACATTGGCCAGCGTGCCGCCCAGCGCGGCGTCCTGCGCGGTGAGGGCCTGCAGGTTGGAGAGCAGTTCGCGCGCAGCCGACATGAGTTGCGGGATCTCGGCCGTGGCATCGCCGCGCAGCACCGGCCGCACCGCCCCGTCGGGCAGCGGCGGATCGGTCAGGATGCCGCTGTAGGCCTTGATGGTGGTGCCGCCCACGATGCCGCGCACCAGCGTGAACACGCTGGATTCCCGCAGCCAGTGCGCGTCCTTGCGCGGCACGTCGATCAGGATGCGCACATCGCCGTCTTCGGCCAGTTCGGTACTGCGCACCCGGCCGATGGGGAAGCCCGAGAACGTCATGTCCATGCCGGCGACCACGCCCTCGGAGTCTTCGGCGGTGAGCACCAGTTGCTGCGTGGGCTCGAACACGCCGCGCGCGTAGAGCAGGTACAGGCCGGAGCCGATGATCAGCACCAGGGTGAAGAGCAGCAGGGCAGCGGCCTTGCGTTCCAGGTGGGCCACGGGGCGCAGCAGCGCCTCGGCGGGCTCGGAAGCGGGCGGGCCGGCGGGGGGCGGCGGCGGGGATGGTTGGTCTTTCATCGGAGGCGGTCCGGGACAGCGTGAATCAGTATCAGTAGTAGTTGCCCATGAGCGAGGCGATCTCGATCAGCAGCAGCACCGCGAACATGCGTGCGAAGCCGCCGAGCTCGGAGCGGGCGCGCGGGTCGCCCGTGGCATGCAGGCCGGCGGCCATGGGAATGAGCGCGACGGCCAGGCTGAACAGCAGGGTCTTGAGCGCGAACAGCAGGGTGACGGGCGGCGTGAACACCTGCCCGAACATGCGGGTGTAGGCGGGCACGCCCGCCGTGCTCGCGCCATAGACGCCCAGGTAGGCCATCACGAGGGCGACCACGCACGACAGCGCGGCAAGCGTGATGCTGGCATAGATGCCGGCCACGACGCGCGGCAGCAGTTCCACGCGGACAGGATCGGCGCCGCGCGCGCGCAACGCGTCCCAGTGGCCCGACTGGCGCATGAGCGCCAGCTGCGTGCCGCCCGGGATCGTGGTGCGCAGCGCCACGAACAGCGCCGCCGTGAGCGGGATCAGCTCCAGCACGAGCACCCGCACCACCATCTGCAGCGCATAGTGCGACAGGCCGTAACTGCGCGCCGTGACCACGACGATGTGCGTGACCACCAGGCAGATGAGCGCCACCAGCGCGGTGAAGCCCAGCAGCAGGGGCGCCGTGTCGATGTACATGTGGCGCGCCAGGCGCGCGCGGGTGAACCGCCCGTAGCTGGACGGCGAGAGCATCAGCACCGCCACCACTGCGCCAAGATAGATGATGCGCCACCAGGCCAGCGCCCAGCCGCGCGCGGCGCGCCACAGCCGGTCGGTCCATGCGGGCAGGGTGCCGGCTCCGGCACTCATGCGGCCTCCTCCGCCAGGCGGCAGGCGGACGGCACTCCGGTCGGAAGCGGCTGCGCGGGCATGGGAAAAAGACGATCACACATGCCGGCGCGCCGGCGGGTCGGGCAGCGGCAGGGGATCGGCATCGGCACGGTCATGGAGGGCCTCGATCACGTGGCAGCGGCTGCCGTCGGTGCCGTCGCAGCGCCCGCGCAGCGACAGCAGCTGGGCCTCCAGCGCCTGGAGCTCCCGCAGGCGGGTGCGCACATGCAGCAGGTGCTCGTCCACCGTGGCGCAGGCCGCATGGTCCGCGGCGGTGTCCGTCCCGCGGCCGAGCGAGAGCAGCGTGCGCACTTCGTCCAGCGACATGTCCATGGCGCGGCACAGGCGGATGAACCGCAGGCGGTGGATTTCGTCGTCACTGTAGAGGCGGTAGCGGTTGTCGGCGCGGGCCTGCGCGGGCAGCAGGCCCTCCTTCTCGTAGTAGCGGATGTTGGCGGTGGGCACGCCGGAGAGGCGGGCGGCATCGCCGATACGGTGGTGGGGGCTTGCGGCAGACACGGCTTGACCTTGAAGCGGCTTGAAGGTTTCCAATGATGGCACGGTCCGGTTGCGGACCCCTGTCGGAATTCTCCCCAACGCAAGGACACAGCACATGGCAAGCACGGCATCCACCGACCGATCCCCGGCGGCACCCACCTCTGGAGCGAAGCCGCGGATCGACCTCTCCTGCGGCTGCAGCAGCGGGTGCGGGCCGGCGCCGCGGGCGGCGGCGCACAGCGACCACGCCGGCCACGGCCACGACCATGCGCACGGGCCGACGGACCGGGCGGGCGGCACGCACGACCATGATCATGATCATGACCACGACCACGGCAAGGGCCACGCCGGCGGACACGACCATGACCACGGCACCCTGCCCGGCTGGGGCCGGCTCGGCGTCTCGCTCGCGGCCGCCACCGCCGCCGAACTGCTGCACCTGCTCGCGCCCGACACCCTGCCCTGGCGGGCAGCGGGCATGGCCGTGGCCGCCGCCGCGATCCTGCTGGCCGGGCTGGGCGTGTACCGCGCCGGCCTCGGTGCGCTGGCGCGCGGCCGGCTGGACATTTCCGCGCTCATGGCCGTGGCGGTGACGGGCGCCTTCCTGATCGGGCAGTGGCCGGAGGCCGCCATGGTGATGGCGCTCTACGCCCTGGCCGAGCGCATCGAGGAGCGGGCCGTGGGCCGCGCGCGCGATTCCATCGGCGCCCTGCTGGCGCTCAGCCCCGAGCAGGCCGAGCTGCGCGGCGAGGACGGCCGCTGGCGCACGGTGCCAGCGGCCGAGGTGCCGGTGGGCGCAGTGCTGCGCCTGCGCCCCGGCGCGCGGGTGCCGCTGGACGGCGTGGTGCTGGAAGGCCGCGGCGCGGTGGACGAATCCAGCGTGACGGGCGAGAGCCTGGCGGTGGACAAGGCGCCCGGCGACGCCCTCTATGCCGGCACGCTCAACGCGCAGGCCGAACTGCAGTTCCGCGTCACCGCCGCGGCCGGCAACACCACGCTGGACCGCATCATCCATGCGGTGGAAGAGGCGCAGGGGTCGCGCGCGCCCATGCAGCGCTTCGTGGACCGCTTCGCCGCCGTCTACACGCCCGCCGTCTTCGCGCTCGCGGCCATCGTCGCCGTGGGCGCGCCCCTGGCGCTGGGCTGGGCCTGGCTGGACGCCCTCTACCGCGCGCTGGTGCTGCTGGTGATCGCCTGCCCGTGCGCGCTGGTCATCGCCACGCCGGTGACCGTGGTGAGCGGGCTGGCGGCCGGAGCACGCCGCGGCATCCTGATCAAGGGCGGCCAGTGGCTGGAGCGGGCCCGCGGCGTGCGCGCCGTGGCCTTCGACAAGACCGGCACGGTGACGGCCGGCCGGCCGGTGCTGGTGGGCAGCGAGCGCTTCGGCGATGACGGTGCGGCCGACGTGGCCGCGGCCCTGGCGGGGCGCTCGGACCATCCGGTGTCCAAGGCCATCGCGGCCGGGATCGCCCCCAAGGGAACGGTCGGGAAGGCCGGTGCGACCGGCACGGCCGGCGCGGCTGCCCTGCCGGCGGATCTGCCGGCGGATCTGCCGGCGGATCTGCCGGACGTGCAGGACTTCACCGCCCTGCCCGGCCGCGGCGTGGAAGGCCGCATCCACGGCGCGACCTGGTTCCTCGGCAACCGGCGCCTGGCGCAGGAGCGCGGCCTCTGGACGGAGGCGGTGGAGGCCGCCGCCGCGGCGCATGAATCGCAGGGCCGCAGCGTGACGCTGCTGGGCGATGCCCAGGGCGTGCGCGCGCTGTTCGCGGTGGCCGACACGCTGCGGCCCCAGGCCGCCGAGGCCGTGGCCGAGCTGCGCGCCCTGGGCATCGTGCCGGTGATGCTCACGGGCGACCACGCCGCCGCGGCCCGGGCCGCCGCGCAGGAAGCCGGCATCGCCGACGTGCAGGCGGGTCTGTTGCCCGAGCAGAAGCTCTCGGCCATCGCCGCCCTGCAGCAGCAGCACGGCATGACCGCGATGGCGGGCGACGGCATCAACGACGCGCCTGCGCTCGCCCGCGCCGACATCGGTTTCGCCATGGGCGCGGCCGGCACCGACGTGGCCATGGAGACCGCCGACGTGGTCATCATGAACGATGATCTGCGCCGCGTGGCCGAAACCGTGCGGCTGTCGCGCCGCACGCATGCGGTGCTGTGGCAGAACATCGCGCTGGCGCTGGGCATCAAGGTGGTGTTCTTCGGGCTGGCCCTCGCAGGGCAGGCCACGATGTGGATGGCCGTGTTCGCGGACATGGGCGCGAGCCTGCTGGTGGTGGCGAACGGGTTGCGCATGCTGCGCGGGGTGGGCAGCCGCTGAGAGCGGCCGACACAACCCTTCTGGCGTCGTTGCCGCATCTTGTCGTACTGCCCGTACTGCCTGCGATGCGGCGCCTCGCCAGAACCGCTTCGCTGGGCCGTGTGAGCCGCTCTGAATAGGACAAGATGGAACTGAGACAACTCCGCACCTTCGTGCGCATCGTCGAACTGGGCTCGATGAGCCGTGCCGCGCTGGACCTGGACATGGTGCAGTCCGCGCTGAGCCAGCAGATCGGCCGGCTGGAATCCGAGCTCTCGACGCGGCTGCTGCAGCGCACGCCGCGGGGCGTCATCCCCACCGAGGCCGGCCAGGCCTTCTTCCACGAGGCCCAGCTCACGCTGCGCCATGCCGAGCAGGCCGTGCTCGCGGCGCAGCAGGCGCGCCTGTCGGGGGCGGTGAGCATGGGCCTGCCACCGTCCATCGCCTCGGTGCTCGGCCTGCCGCTGATGCGCGCCATGCAGGAGCGCTATCCCGACGTGCGGATGCACATCGTCTCGGCGCTGTCCGGGCACCTGACGGGCCTGCTGAACGCACGGCAGCTGGACCTGGCCATCCTGTTCGACACGCACAGCGCCCGGCGCTGGAGCATCACGCCGCTGCTGGAAGAGCGCCTTTTCCTGATCCAGTCGCGCACCCGTCCCGTGGCGCCCGGCATCACCCACGCCGCGCCGGTGCGGCTGGCCCAGCTGGGCGACGTGCCGCTGATCCTGCCATCGGGCAGCCATGGCCTGCGCAGCACGGTGACGGCGGCGTTCGCCACCGCCGGCGTCCAGCCGCGCATGGCGATGGAGATCGATTCGCTGCCGCTGCTGATGGAGGCCGTGGACGCGGGTTTCGGGGCCACGGTGCAGCCCTGGTCGGCCGTGGCGCTCTACAAGGAGGCTGCGGCGCAACGGTTCCAGTGGTCGGAAATCGCCGACGAGAAGGTCCGGCGCGATGCGGCGCTCTGCAGCCTCTCCAACGACGAACTCTCGCCCGCAGGCCTCGCCGCGCGCGTGGCGCTGCTCGATTGCGCCCGGCGGCTGGTGCGGTCGGGCCAGTGGATCGGCGCCACGCTCACGGACCGGCCGACCCATCACGGATCGTGATACCCCCATAACGAAAGGCCCCTGCACGGGGGCGGCAGCGATTCCTATAGTCCAGCGCAACGATACAAAGCGCTGAACGCGGTGGGCCTCGCCCGTCGCTGCCCATGATGAAACGAGACAACTTCGACACCGATGTGCTGGTGATCGGTGGCGGCAATGCAGCCCTCTGCGCGGCGCTGATGGCGCGCGAAGCCGGTGCCCGCGTGCTGCTGCTGGAATCCGCGCCGCGCGACTGGCGGGGCGGCAATTCCGCCCACACCCGCAACCTGCGCTGCATGCACGATGCGCCGCAGGACGTGCTGGTCGAGGCCTACCCCGAAGAGGAGTTCTGGCAGGACCTGCTGAAGGTGACGGGCGGCCTCACCGACGAACACCTGGCCCGCATGGTGATCCGCGCCTCGTCCACCTGCCGCGGCTGGATGCGCCGGCACGGCGTGCATTTCCAGCCGCCGCTGTCGGGCGCGCTGCACGTGGCGCGTACAAACGCCTTCTTCATGGGCGGCGGCAAGGCGCTGGTGAACGCGTACTTCCGCAGCGCCGAAGCCCTGGGCGTGCAGGTGCGTTACGAAGCGCCCGTGGACCGCCTGGAGATCGGGAACGGCGCCTTCCAGGCGGCCTGGGTGGGTGGGCAGCGCATCACGGCGCGCAGCTGCGTGCTGGCCGCGGGCGGATTCGAATCCAACCGCGAATGGCTGCGCGAGGCCTGGGGCCGCAACGAGCGCGGCGAGTGGCCCGCGGACAACTTCCTGATCCGCGGCACGGCCTTCAACCAGGGCGTTCTGCTGCGGCACATGCTCGAGGCGCAGCATGCCGACGGCATCGGCGACCCGACGCAGGCGCACATGGTGGCGATCGACGCGCGCGCGCCGCTCTACGACGGCGGCATCTGCACGCGCATCGACTGCGTGTCGCTCGGCGTGGTGGTGAACCGCGAGGCCCGGCGCTTCTACGACGAGGGCGAGGACTTCTGGCCCAAGCGCTACGCCATCTGGGGACGCCTCGTGGCGCAGCAGCCGGGCCAGATCGCCTATTCGGTCATCGACGCCAAGGCGATCGGCCGCTTCATGCCGCCGGTGTTCCCGGGCGAGCAGGCCGATTCGCTGCCGGAACTGGCGGCGAAGCTCGGGCTGGACGCCGGGGAGTTCATGCAGACGCTGGACGCCTACAACGCCGCCTGCCGGCCGGGCCGGTTCGACCACACGGCGCTGGATGACTGTCGCACCGACGGCATCACCCCCGCCAAGACGCACTGGGCGCGCCCGATCGACACGCCGCCGTTCTACGGCTATGCGCTGCGGCCCGGCGTGACCTTCACCTACCTGGGCCTGAAGACCGACGACACGGCCGCCGTGCGCTTCGGCGGGCAGCCCAGCGCGAACCTGTTCGTGGCCGGCGAAATGATGGCCGGCAACGTGCTGGGCAAGGGCTACACGGCGGGCGTGGGCATGTCCATCGGCACCGCCTTCGGCCGCATCGCGGGGCGCAATGCCGCGCTCGCCGCCACCGGCCAGCCCGCGGTGCACGGCGCCGTGAACGACGAAGAGACCTGAGATGCAGAACCCCCACCCCATGGCCGACGAGGCCCAGGACCGGATGCCCACCGCGCGCCGGGTGATCCCGATCCGCCCCGCGCCGACCGAGACCGCCTCCGAGGCCGAGGTGGCGCGCGCGCTGCAGATCTGCAATGCCTGCCGCTACTGCGAGGGTTTTTGCGCGGTGTTTCCCGCGATGACGCGGCGGCTGGAGTTCGGCAAGGCCGATGTGCACTACCTGGCCAACCTGTGCCACAACTGCGGGGCCTGCCTGCACGCCTGCCAGTACGCGCCGCCGCATGCATTCGGCGTGAACATCCCGAAGGCCATGGCCGAGGTGCGCGGCCAGACCTACGTGGACTACGCCTGGCCGCCCGCGCTGGGACGGCTCTACCAGCGCAACGGCCTCACGCTGTCGCTGGCGCTGGCGGCCGGCCTGTTCCTCTTCCTGGCGCTGGCCGTGGCGCTGCAGGGCGGCGTGGCACGGCTCTGGGGCGGCGGGCTGGGCAACAACTTCTACCACCTGTTCCCGCACAACCTGCTGGTGGGCATTTTCGCGCCGGTGTTCCTGTTCGCGGTGTTCGCGCTGGCGATGGGCGTGCGCCGCTTCTGGAAGGACGTGAAGCCCGCCACCAGCGGCGTGGACGTGGGGGCGCCCGCCGCCGCCGAGGCTACCTCCGACGTGCTGCGCCTCAAGTACCTGGGCGGCGGCCACGGTGAAGGCTGCCACGAGGAGGACGACGCCTATACCCTGAAGCGCCGGCGCTTCCACCACCTCACCTTCTACGGCTTTTTGCTGTGCTTCGCCGCCACGTCGCTCGGCACCGTCTACCACTATGCCTTCGGCTGGGTGGCGCCCTACGAGCTGCCCAGCCTGCCCAAGCTGCTGGGCGCACTGGGCGGCGTGGGCCTGATGGTCGGCACCGCGGGCCTCTGGACGCTGCGCCGCGCCCGGCATCCGCAGCACGGCGACGCCAGGCAGCAGCCCATGGACCTGGGGTTCATCGCCCTGCTGTTCCTGGTGGCCGCGAGCGGCATGGCGCTCTGGCTCGGCCGCGGCACCCCGGCGCTCGCGTTGCTGCTGTGCCTGCACCTGGGCGCGGTGATCGCGCTGTTCGCCACCCTGCCCTACGGCAAGTTCGCGCACGGCATCTTCCGCACCGCCGCGCTGCTGCGCCACAACACCGAAAAGCGCCTGCCCAGCCCCATCGGCGTGGGCGCCGACTGACCACGCCACGAAAGGATCGCGACATGACCGGCTCCCTGCAGCAACGCTTCGAATCCATCGCGCAGCGCGTGAACGCCGACGACCGGCTGGTGCACCGCGGCCGCCATCTGACCGCCGACCTGAAGGTGGTGGTGGGCGACGTGCCCTACCTGCTGCGCATCCGTGGCGGCAGGGTCGAGAGCCTGCAGGCCCAGATGCCGCTGTTCGCGCCGGCCGATCTGGTCATCCGCGGCACCGAGGAGGCGTGGACGGCCCTGTGGGAGCCCATCCCCCGTCCTGGCTGGCACGACCTGTTCGCGCTGACCAAGCGCGGCGCCATGGCGATCGAGGGCGACTCGCACCTGCTGTTCGCCCACCTGCAGTACCTGAAGGACGTCCTGGCCCTGCCGCGCTCGGCGCCGGCCCACTGAACCCCGAGAGAGGAAACGCGATGAACGCCACCATGGAACCCATCGTCGGCCGGTACGTTCACTTCGACATCCTGGGCGAAACCTGCCGGGTGTACTTCGAGGAATGCGGCGAAGGCATCCCGCTGCTGTGCCTGCACACCGCCGGATCGGACGGCCGCCAGTTCCGCCACCTGCTGTGCGACGAGGACGTCACCTCGCGCTTCCGCGTGATCGCCTTCGACATGCCATGGCATGGCAAGTCCTATCCGCCCGTCGGCTTCCAGGACCGCGACTACGAGCTGACCACCGAGCGATACGTGGCCACCATCCGCGCGTTCATCGCGGCGCTCGGGCTGGACCGGCCCGTGGTCATGGGCTGCTCGATCGGCGGGCGCATCGTGCTGCAGCTGGCGCACGCCCATGGCGAGGAGTTCCGCGCGCTCATCGGCCTCGAAGGCGCCGACCACCAGCAGCCCTGGTACGACACCAGCTGGCTGAACCGCCCCGACGTGCACGGCGGCGAGGTCTGCGCGGCCCTGGTCTCCGGCCTGGTCGCGCCGCAGAGCCCCGCGCAGTACCGCCACGAAACGCTGTGGCAGTACCGGCAGAGCGGCCCGGGCATCTTCCGTGGCGATCTGTACTTCTACCGCGTCGATTCGGACCTGCGCGGCCAGCTGGGCGGCATCGACACGAACACCACACCGCTCTACCTGCTCACCGGGGAGTACGACTTCTCGTGCACTCCGGAAGACACGCTGCGCACCGCGCAGGACATTCCCGGCGCGCAGGCCGTGGTGATGGAGGAACTGGGTCACTTCCCGATGAGCGAGAACCCCGTGCAGTTCAAGAAATACATCGCCCCGGTGCTGGAGGCCATCGCGCAGCGCGGGCACGCCGCCCCGCCCTCCGGTTCCTGATTTCCCCTTTTTTCCCGTCGGTCACACAACACACATTCCAGGAGACAACCATGAAGAAGACCTTCGCCACCGCCGCCGCCCTCGCCACCCTGTGCCTCGCCGGCCCCGCCTCGGCCCAGGAGGAGATCAAGATCGGCGCCATCGTCACGCTGTCGGGCGCGGGCGCGGCCTGGGGACAGGCGATGCTCTACGCGGCCGAGCTCGCGGCCGACGACGTGAACGCCAAGGGCGGCCTGGAGGTGGGTGGCAGGAAGCACCCGGTGAAAGTGGTGGCCTACGACGACAAGTACCAGGCCGGCGAGGCGGTGACGGCGGCCAACCGCCTGATCTTCGAGGACAAGGTGCAGTACATCATCGGCCCGGTCGGCTCCGCCGCCGCGCTGGCGGTGTCGCCCATCGTGAACAAGAACAAGGTGGTGATGCTCACGCTCGGCTTCACCGACAAGGCGCTCGCCAAGGACAAGCCCTTCAACTTCCGGCCCAACCTGACGACGATGGAAACGTCCCAGCCCCAGATCGACTGGATCGTGAAGGCCAAGGGCGTGAAGAAGGTCGGCGGCCTGTTCCCGAACGACGAGACCGGCCAGCAGATCGCGCAGGATCTGGAGAAGGCCTACGCCAAGGCCGGCGCCCAACTCAACGCCAAGGAATTCTTCGAGCGCGAGCGCGTGGACATGATGCCGCTGCTCACCCGCCTGATGGCCAAGGGCGTCGATGCGATCGAGCTGGACGGCAACGCGCCCGGCACCGCGGGCCTGATCGTCAAGCAGGCGCGCGAGTTGGGATTCAAGGGCGCGATCATCCGCAGCGGCGGCCCCGCGACGCCCGAGATCGTGAACGTGGCGGGTGCCGGCGCGACCAACGGCATGCTGGTGAACACGCCCGTCAACCCGGCGAATGCCGCCGTCAAGGCCTACTCCGAGCGCTACTTCGCCAAGTACAAGAAGCGCATGAACGGCTTCAGCCCGGCGTTCTACGACGGCACGCGCATGCTGTTCCAGGCCATGGCCTCGGCCGGCACCGCGGCGGACACCGACAAGGTGCGCACCGCGCTCGAGGCCATCAAGGACTACCAAGGCATCCTGGGCACCCTGAACTGGACGGGCGCGAGCGTGTACGGCATCGCCCACCAGATCGACGCGCCCTTCTACATCGCCCGCGTGCAGGATGGCCAGGAAGTGGTCGAGGCGACCTGCTCGCTCACTGCCTGCAAGTGACCGGCGCCCACTCTCCGGGAACACCGCCGTGGATTTCACTTTCCTGCTCGGCCAGGCACTGACCAACGGCCTCATCATCGGGTTGCTCTACCTGCTGATGGCCATCGGCTTCACGCTGGTCTTCGGCGTCATGCGCGTGGTGAATTTCGCGCATGGCGAGTTCTACATGCTGGGCGCCTTCGTCGCCTATGTCTGCGTCACGAAGCTGCAGCTGCCCTTCCTGGCCGCCGTGCTCGCCACCTTCGCCGTCACGCTGGTGGCCGGCTGGCTGATCGAAGTGGTGGTGATGAAGGGCTTCCGGGGCGACGAGCTCAACGGGATGATCGCCACCATCGGCCTGGCGATGATCCTGCAGAACGGCGCGCTCATGGTCTTCGGGCCCGATCCGCAGTCGATGCCCGCCGTGGCCGAAGGCGTGGTTGCGCTCGGGCCGGTGGTGCTGCCGATGTCGCGGCTCTACGTGGTGGTGTTCTCGCTGGCGGTGCTGGCGGCGCTCTACGGCTTTCTCATGCACAGCCGCGGCGGCCGCGCGTTGCGCGCCGTGGTGCAGGACATCGAGATCGCGAACGCCCAGGGCATCCGCTCGCAGTTCATGTACCCGCTGGGCTTCGGCATCGGCGTGGGGCTGGCGGCGGTGGCCGGCGCGCTGATGGCGCCCGTGTTCTCGGTATCGCCCGGCATCGGCTCCACGCCGCTGCTCAAGGCGTTCATCGTGGTGATCCTGGGCGGGCTCGGCAGCATCCCGGGCGCGGCGCTCGCGGCGCTGCTGCTGGGCGTGTTCGAGAGCGTGGCCAACACCTTCATGTCCAGCAGCGTCTCCGACATGCTGCTCTTCGGCTTCGTGATCCTGATGCTGATCTTCCGCCCCTCGGGCCTGCTCGGAAAGGCAGGTCGCTGAACCATGCACGACGCTTCCACCATGCACCCCACCCCTGCCCCGCGCCCGGCGGCCCAGGCATCGCCGGCCGCGCCCGGAGGCCCCTGGAAGGCCTGGATTCCCGCGCTGCTGGCGCTCTTCGCCGCACCGCTGCTGCTGGCCGGCAATCCGTTCTACGTGCACCTCGCGGTGCTCATCTGCATCAACATCGTCTTCGTGAACGGGCTGTCGGTCATCAGCCGCACGGGGCAGCTGTCGTTCTGCCATGCCGCGTTCATGGGCATGGGCGCGTTCACGGCGGTGATCTGCACCACGCGCCTGCACACCCCGTTCCCCGTCTCGGTGCTGACGGGCGTGGGAGCTTCCGTGCTGGTGGCCTGGCTGCTGGGCGCGGTGATCCTGCGCCTGCAGGGCGTGTACTTCGTGCTCGTCACCTTCTGCTTCGGCGAGCTGTTCCGGCTGGTGCTGCTGGAGGGCGGCAACCTCACCGGCGGCGCCAACGGCATCGCCAACATTCCGCCGGCCAGCATCTTCGGCATCGCGCTGGACAGCAAGCTGTCGTTCTACGGCCTCGCGGCGGCCGGCGCCTTCGCGTCGATCGTGCTGCTGATCGTGCTCTTCAAGACGCCGCGCGGGCACGAACTCGACGCGGTGGGCGACAACCCCGACCTGGCCGAGGCGAGCGGCATCGGCATCCAGGGCACGCAGATGTTCGCCTTCCTGCTGGGCAGCGGGCTCGCGGGTTTCGCGGGGGCACTGCTCGCGCACTACCTGGGCTTCGTGTCGCCCGAGTCGTTCAGCCAGCACGTGTCCGTGGCGGCCATCATCATGCTGGTGATCGGCGGACGCGGCTCGGTGGTCGGCCCGATCCTCGGCGCGCTCATCATGACGCCGCTGCCGGAGCTGTTCCGCAGCGCGATCGAGACGCAGAACATCCTCTACGGGATCACGCTGATCCTGGTGCTCAAGTTCCTGCCGATGGGTCTGGTCGGCATCGGCGCCCGGCTGCGGCGCCAGAAAGGCACGCGATGACCGCATTGCTCACCATCGAGGGCCTGGGCAAGAACTTCGGCGGCCTGGCCGCCGTGCGCGACCTGAGCTTCACGCTGAACGAAGGCGAGATCGTCGGGCTGATCGGCCCGAACGGCGCCGGCAAGAGCACGGCGTTCAACATGATCAGCGGCGCGCTGCCTCCTTCGGCCGGCCACATCGTCTTCGCGGGCGAGGACATCACCGGCCACAAGCCGAGCCAGGTGGTGCGCCACGGCCTGGCCCGCACCTTCCAGTCGGCCACGGTCTACCCGAAGTCGACGGTGCAGGAGAACGTCTACCGCGGCGCGCTCTGCCATTTCGGCGTGCCCGTCTGGGCCCAGATCGCGCAGACCGCAGCCTACCGCGATGCCTGCCGCCGCGTGCGCGAGCAGGTGGACCAGGTGCTGGAGACCACGGGGCTCGCGCCGCTGCGGCACGAGATCGCGGGCGAGCTGGCCTACGGCCACCAGAAGCGCATCGGCGTGGCCGTGGGCCTGGCCACCCGGCCGCGCCTGCTGCTGCTCGACGAGCCCGCCGCCGGCCTCAACCCCGAGGAATGCGCCGAGTTCGGGCGGCTGCTCAAGACGCTGCGCGATGCGCACGGCATTTCGCTGCTGTTCGTCGAGCACCACATGGCGCTGGTGATGGGCACCTGCGAAAAGATCATCGTCCTCGTGCAGGGACAGAAGATCGCGCAGGGCACGGCGGAAGAAATCCGCAACAGCCCGGCGGTGATCGAGGCCTACCTGGGAGTGGATGAAGATGCGCACGCTTGAAGTCAAGGACATCGTCGTCCACTACGGGCTGGTGCAGGCCCTGCACGGCGTGGGCTTCCGCATCGATGCGGGGAAGATCGTGGCGCTGATCGGCTCCAACGGCGCCGGCAAGAGCACCACGCTCAAGGCGCTGATGGGCCTCAAGCGCCTGACGGCCGGCTCGCTGCTGCTGGACGGCCAGCCGATCGAGGGCACGCACGCGGCGCAGCGCGTGGGGCTGGGGCTCGCACTCTCGCCCGAGGGCCGCCGGCTCTTTCCGCGCATGTCCGTCTGGGAGAACCTGATGGTGGGCGCCCACACGGTGCGCTCGTCCGCGCAGCGCGCCCGGTCGCTGGACTTGGTCTATGAACTTTTCCCGCGCGTGAAGGAGCGGCGCGAGCAGATGGCGGGGTCGCTATCGGGCGGCGAGCAGCAGATGGTCGCCATCGGCCGGGCTCTGATGTCGCACCCGCGCATCCTGATGCTCGACGAGCCTTCGCTCGGCATCGCGCCCAAGATCGTCTCGGAAATCGCGCAGGCGATCCGGCGGCTGAATGCCGAGACCGGCATCTCCGTCGTCCTGGTCGAGCAGAACGCGCGGCTGGCCCTGAAGATGGCGCACGACGCCTACGTGTTCGAGCAGGGGAGCGTGATCCGCTCGGGCTCCGGACAGGAGCTGCTGAACGACAGCTTCGTGCAGAAGGCCTTCCTCGGCATCTGAAGGCCGCACACGAAAGGACCCTCCCCATGCATCCGCAGAACGCGCCCTCCGCCCCGCCGGTCATCCCGCGCGCGGAAGTGCGGCCCGCGTGGCTCGCGCAGCACACCGAGGCGGCACTCGAGCCCGATCTCGCCATCATCGATCCGCACCACCACCTGTCCGACCACGGCTGGGGCGGCTACCTCGCGGACGACCTGCTGGCCGACCTGGGCTCGGGCCACCGCATCGAATCGACGGTGTTCATCCAAGTGGGCTTCGCGTACCGCGACCACGGCCCGGAGCACCTTCGCCCCGTGGGCGAAACCGAGCGCGTGGTCCGCATCGCGCGCGAAGCCGCCCAGGCGGGGCACGCCACGCGGCTCTGCGCCGGTATCGTCGGCTTCGCCGATCTCTCGCTGGGCGCGGCCGTCGAGGAGGTGCTCGTGGCGCACCTGGAGGCTGGCAACGGGCGATTCCGCGGCATCCGCTGCCATGCCGCGGCGCATCCCGAATTCCAGTACGGCGTCATGCAGGCGCCGCCGCTGCACCTGTACCTGAACGGCCCGTTCCGCGAGGGGTTCGCGAAGCTCGCCCCCTTCGGGCTGAGCTTCGATTCCTGGGCGTACCACACCCAGCTGGCCGAACTCGCCGACCTGGCCCGCGCCTTCCCGCAGACGCCCGTGGCGATCGACCACGTCGGGGCGCCGGTCGGCGTCGGGCCCTACGCGGGCCGGCACGATGCGGTGTTCGCGCAGTGGAGGGCCGACATGCGCCGCATCGCCGAATTGCCCAACGTCTGCGTCAAGCTGGGCGGGCTGGGCATGAGCGTGATCGGGTTTCCGTTCCACCTGCGGGACGCGCCGCCCACTTCCGAAGCGCTGGCCCAGGCCTGGGGCCCTTACCTCCGCGAATGCATCGAGATCTTCGGCCCGCAGAGATGCATGTTCGAGAGCAACTTCCCCGTCGACAAGGGCACGTGCAGCTACGCCGTGCTCTGGAACGCGTTCAAGCGCGTCACGGCGGACCTGTCCGAGGGCGACAAGCGCTGGCTCTACCGCGACACCGCCGCGCAGTTCTACCGCCTGTGAGCGGCCGCCATTCCTTCAGCAACGATGAAAAACCAGGAGACACATCCATGACCACCGACTCCCTCACCCGACGGCACGCACTGGGCGGCCTGCTGCTGGCCTCGCTCGCGCCCGGCCTGTCCTTCGCGCAGGCGCCCAGGTACCCGAACGACACGGTGCGCATGGTCGTGCCGTATGCCGCGGGCGGCGCCACGGACATCGTGGCCCGCGCGGTGGTGGACCGGCTCGGCGCGCGCTGGGGCCAGGCGGTGGTGGTCGAGAACAAGCCCGGCGCGGGCACCACGCTCGCCGCCGCGCAGATGGCGCGCGCGCCCGGCGACGGCTACCAGCTCTACATGACCACGTCGGCGCACACCATCAGCGGCCTGGTCTATCCCAAGCTCAATTACGACCCGGTGAAGGATTTCGCGCCGCTCAGCCTGATCGCGAAGGTACCGCTGGTGCTCGTGGTGCGGCCCACGCTCGAGGCGAAGACGGTGGACGAATTCACGCGCTACGTGCGCGCCAACCCCGACAAGGCCACCTTCGCCTCGCCGGGCAACGGCACCGCCCAGCACCTGGCCGGCGAGATGTTCAATGCCGCGATGAAGACGCGCATGCTGCACGTGCCCTACAAGGGCGACGCGCCGGCCATCACCGACCTGCTGGGCGGCTCGGTGGACGCCATGTTCGCCACACTCACCGTGGTGCTGCCGCACATCGCCTCGGGCAAGCTGCGCGCGATCGCGCTCGCCAACGGCCAGCGCGTCGAGAAGGTGCCCGACATCCCCACCTTCGCCGAGCAGGGTCTGCGCAATTTCGAGGCCGCGACGTGGTTCGGCGTGCTCGCGCCCGCATCGATGCCGGCCGCGCTGCAGAACCGCATCGCCACCGACATCCGCGCGGTGGTGGACCAGCCGGACCTGCGCGCCAAGCTCATCGACCTCGGCGGCGAGGTGGTCTCCAGCGACCCGGCCGCGTTCGGCACCTTCATGCAGGCCGAATACCGCAAGTGGCAGGCGATCGTGAAGCAGTCGGGCGCGACCATCAGCTGACCGCCCGGTCCCGCCGCCATCTCCCTTTTTTCATCCTTCAGCGCGACAGAGAAGACCTTCACCATGTCCATGGACACCACGACGAATGCCACCCAGCCGATGCTCATCGGCGGCGAATGGATCACCAGCGAAGACGGCGCCATCGACTCCGTCAACCCGGCCACCGGCCGCATCAACCGCCGCGTCACGGCGGCCAGCGCCGCGCAGGTGGACACGGCCGTGGCCGCCGCGCGCGACGCGGCCTCGGCCAAGGGCTGGCGCGACATGCTGCCCCACGTGCGCGCGCAGATCCTGGGGCGCATCTCCGACGGCATCCGCGCGCATGCGGACGAACTCGCGCACTTGCAGATGATCGAGAACGGCAAGGTGCTGAGCGAATGCAGGACGCAGGTCGCCGGCGCCGCGGCCACCTACCGCTACTACGCCGCCGTGTGCGAGACGCTGGGCGCCGAGGTGCCGCCCGCGCGCGGCGACTACCTCTCGATGACGGCCTACGAGCCCTACGGCGTGGTGGCGGCCATCACCCCGTGGAATTCGCCCATGACGATGGAGGCGCAGAAGATCGCCCCCGCGCTCGCGGCCGGCAACGCGGTGCTGCTCAAGCCTTCCGAAGTCACGCCCAGCGTGGGCCTGGCGGTGGCTCGCATCGCCCAGGAGGCCGGGCTGCCCCCCGGCATCCTCAACGTGCTGCCCGGCACCGGCGCGGTCACGGGCCACGCCATCATCCACCACCCCGGCGTGCGCATGGTGTCGTTCACGGGCGGCACGCAGACCGGCCGCAGCATCGCCGCCGTGGCCGCGCAGCGCCTGATCCCGGTCGCGCTGGAGCTGGGCGGCAAGTCCCCGCACATCATCTTCGACGACGCGCAGCTGGACGCCGCCATCGACGGCGTGGTGGACGGCATCTTCGAAGGCAGCGGCCAGTCGTGCGTGGCGGGCTCGCGCCTCTTCGTGCACCGCAAGGTGCTCGACCAGGTGCTGGCGATGCTGGTGGAACGCGCCAACGGGCTGCGCGTGGATCTGCCCGATGCGCCCGGCGCGCAGATGGGGCCCGTGTCCGGCTTCCGGCACCGCGAGCGCATCGAGGCCATGGTGCAGAGCGCGCGCGACGAAGGCGGCGAGATCCTGGCCGGCGGCTGCCGCCCCGAGGGCGACCATCTCGGCGCAGGCGCCTTCTACCGGCCCACGGTGATCGCGGGACTCGGCAACCATGCCACGGCCGTGCGCGAGGAAATCTTCGGCCCCGTGCTGTGCGTGCTGCCGTTCGACGACGAGGACGACCTGATCGCCCAGGCCAACGACACCGCCTTCGGCCTCGCCTCGGGCATCTGGACGGCCAACTACCAGCGCGCCTGGCGCGTGGCCCGCGCGCTGGAGGCCGGCCTCGTCTGGATCAACACCTACAAGCAGCTGTCGATCGCCACGCCGTTCGGCGGCTTCAAGGAAAGCGGCATCGGCCGCGAGAAGGGCGTGACCGGCGTGCGCCTCTACCAGCAGAGCAAGGGCATCTACTGGAGCATGAACCCCGCCAACGTCCGGGCCTGAGCCGGCCCGCGCCGCGCTCCCAACCAACATCCCAGGAGAAAACAACATGCAGTCACCCACCGTGGGTTTCATCGGCGTCGGCGTGATGGGCGAGCCCATCTGCCGGCACATCGCAACGAAGGGCGGCGCGCCCGTGATCGCGTCCGACCTGAATGCGGAGCCGCTCGCGCGGCTCGCGGAACATGGCGTGCGCACCGTGGCCCTGCAGGAGCTGACCGCGCAGGCCGACATCGTGTTCATGTCGCTGCCCTCGGGCGAGGTCATGAAGCAGGTCGTGGCCGCGCCCGGTGGGCTGGCCGAGCGCCTGCGCCCCGGCACCACGCTGGTGGACCTGAGCACCTCGTCGGTGGACGTCACGCTCGAGGTGGCCCGGCTGCTGCAGGACAAGGGCATCGCCTTCGCCGACGCGCCCGTCATGCGCACGCGCGCCGCCGCCGAGGCCGGCACCCTGGCCGTGCCGGTCGGCGCCAGCCCCGAGGTGTTCGGGCGCATCGCGCCCTTCATCCGCACCTTCGCCTCGGACGTCACGCATGCCGGCGGCATCAGCGCCGGCCAGGTGGTGAAGATCCTCAACAACATGGTGCTCTACGAAACCGTGCTCGCGCTCTCCGAGGCCGCCGCCATCGGCCGGCGCGCGGGCGTGCAGCCGGACGTGCTGTTCCAGGCCTTCTCCACCGGCTCGGCCGACAGCTTCGCGCTGCGCAACCACGGCATGAAGGCGATCGCTCCCGGCCAGTTCCCCGAGAAGGCCTTCCCGGTCACCTACGCCAGGAAGGACATCTCGTACGCCGTCGCCCTGGGCGAGCAGGTCGGCGTCGATCCCACCGGCGCGCGCAACCTGCTGGACACGCTGCAGAAGGCGATCGACGCCGGCCATGGCGACAAGTACGCGCCGGCGATCAGCCTGGTGTTCGAGAGCGGCCCGGTAGCAGGGTAAGTCGGCACGGTAGCCCTGCGGCAATGCCCTGGCGGGGAGCGGGGGCCACTTGCGCCGCAGGAACTGGACACGCGGCACCGCAGGGGTGCTTCGCCCAAGGTACGGTTATTGCAACACCCTCGGCATGCCTGCCTTGCCGATCCCGCACCGCGCCGCCAGATCAGGGTTTACCCTAGAATCCTGCATCTTTCCACGCGCGCGCCGCGCGAGGGGCCGCCCCTTGACGCACCGCAAACCGCCGCTCCAGGCACCGTGCTGCAATCGCGGGCCCCTCGGCCGCCGCGCGCCGCGCGCCCCTTCACCTCGCCATCCATGAGCCAGACCCTCGCCCCGTCCCCTGCTGCACCCGCACCTGCCGCCGCCATGGTCCCGCACACCACCACCGAAGACACGCTGGCCGTGTTCACGGGCGTGCTGCTGATCTCGGTGGGCGTGGCGTTCTTCACCAGTGCGGGGCTGCTCACGGGCGGCACGGCGGGCATCGCCTTCCTGCTGCACTATGCGACGGGCATCGGCTTCGGCAAATGGTTCTTCCTGTTGAACCTGCCCTTCTACTGGCTGGCGTGGCGCAAGATGGGGCGCGCGTTCACCCTGAAGACCTTCGTGGCGGTGCTGCTGCTCTCGCTGATGACCGAGGCGCAGTCGCGCTTCCTGCAGCTGTCGGCGCTGCAGCCGCTCTACGCGGCGGTGGCCGGCGGGCTGATCGTCGGCACGGGGTTCCTCGTGCTGTTCCGCCACCGCTGCAGCCTGGGCGGCGTCGGCATCCTCGCGCTCTACCTGCAGGACCGGCACGGCTGGCGCGCCGGCAAGGTGCAGATGGGCGTGGACTGCGCGATCGTGCTGCTGGCGCTCTTCACCGTCGAGCCGGGCCGGGTGCTCTGGTCCATCGTGGGCGCCGTCGCGCTCAACCTGGTGCTGGCCATGAACCATCGCCCCGGCCGCTACATGGCCGTGTGACCGGGCGCGCCAGGCACGCCGTATCATCGGGCCCATGCGCCGCCGCCTCGTTTTCTTCGCGCTGATCGTGCTCATGGCCCTGCGCGGGCTCGTGGGCCCGGCCATGGCCGCGCAGATGGCGGGAATGCCGCACGCGGGCAGCGCGGTTCCAGCCCACGCGGAGCATGGTGCCCATGGCGCCGATGCAAACCCCTCCGCAGTGCAGGACGGGTGGGCGCAGCATGGCCACGGCACAGCCACCGGCGATGCCGCGGCGCACGCTCCACAAGCCATGGCCCATGCCGGACACGGCTTCGCATCATTGGACCCTGCCACCATCGCCTCGAACTGCCATGGCGAATCCGCGACCCATGCGCAACTTCCCTCCGCCTGCAGTGCCGCATCCGGCGACCACGCCGCGCATGCCGCCTGCGCCGATTGCGAGATCTGCCATACGGTGGTGATGGCCCCTCCCGCGCCTGCTGCAGGCGCGGCCTCCCACGGTGCCGGCCCGCGCGTGCCCGCCGCCGTCCGCTTCGCGAGCGCCCTGCCCGCGCAGGCCACCAAGCCGCCCATTTCCTGAGCCTCGACGCCCGAAGTGCGTCCGCCCCCGCCGTGCCGTCAGGGAAGCACCCGGCGCACGGCGGCGCGGCCGCGTTCCGCTTTCGCTTCCGAGTCCAGGAGAGGCTTTCCATGCAGACCCCCGGGCCCCGCGCCCCATTCCATCCCCATTTCCGTTTCCGATCTTTCCGACCGTTCCGGTCGGCCCTGCCCGCTGCCGCAGCGCTCCTGCTCGCAGGCTGCGCCAGCGTCTCGCCCGACGGCCTGCGCGGCGATGTGCAGGCCACATTGCAGGGCCGCACGGCCGGCGCCGAGGGTGCCACCCTGCCCTCCACGGACCCCGCCGCGCAGCGTGCCGCAGACGACGCCGTCGCCCACTGGCTGGCCGCGCCGCTCACGCAGGAGGCCGCGGTGCGCATCGCGCTGCTCCGCCACCCCGGCCTGCAGGCTCGCCTCGCCCGCCTGGGCGTGCAGGACGCCGAGCGCGTGCAGGCGCTCACGCCGCCCAATCCGGTACTCGGCCTGGGGCGGCTCACCACCGCGCATGAGCGCGAGATCGAGCGCTCCATCACCTTCAGCCTGGTGGAGTTGATCACCCTGCCCTGGCGCAACCGCTGGGCCGGCAGCCTGCGCGAGCAGGACACGCTCGCCGCCGCGGCCGATGCCGCGCGCGCCGCCAGCGACGCCCGCCGCGCCTGGCTGCGCGCCGTGGCCGCGCAGGAAACCCTCGCCGCGCACGAGCGCATGCACGATGCCGCCGAAGCCGGTGCCGAGCTGGCGCGCCGCATGGCCAGCGCCGGCAACTGGAGCCGGCTGCAGGCCGCGCGCGAACAGGCCGTGTTGGCCGATGCGCGGGCCCGGCTGGCACGGGCACGCCTTGCGGCCGGCACGGAGCGCGAAGCCCTGGCGCTCGCGCTCGGCCTCTGGGGCACCGCCGCCGATTCGATCACGCTGCCCAAGCAACTGCCCGACCTGCCCGCCGAACCGATGGACTCCGCGGCCCTGGAGCAGCGCGCCCTGCGCGAGCGCCTCGACGTGCGAGCGGCGCGCATCGGGCTCGATCGCGTGGCCGGCCAGCAGGGCATCGCCCGCGCCGGCCAGCTCTTCGGTGATATCGGCCTCGGCTACCGGCGCGACACCACCACCGGGCGCGGCGCCGGCGGCCACTCCGAAGTCAAACGGGGCTGGGAGCTGGAATTGCCGCTGCCGCTGTTCGACTGGGGCGGCGCGGCGAACGCCCGTGCCCAGGGGCTCGTGAACGAGAGCGCCGCCCAGCTCCAGCGGACGGCCCTGCGCGCCCGCTCCGAAGTGCGCATGCACTGGCGCGGCTACCGCACCGCCTGGGAGCTGGCGCAGGAGCAGGAAAAGCACGTCGTCCCCCTGCAGCAGCAGATCCAGCAGGAGACCCTGCTGCGCTACAACGGCATGCTCGCCAGCGTCTGGGACCTGCTCGCCCAGGCCCGGCAGACCACGCAGGCCGTGGCCGACGCCGTCGCCGCCCGGCGCGACTTCTGGCTCGCCGACACCGACCTGCAGTTCGCGCTCGCGGTCGCCTCGCCCGGCGCGCAGCCCTCCGCCTCCGCGTCGGCCACCTCCTCCGCCCTCTCCCTGTCCTCCCCCACTTCCTCGTCCAGCACGGCCCCGGCCGGCGCGGGCCACTGATCCACCATGCAACGCAGACACTTCTTCGGCGGCGCCGCCACGGCCGTGGCCGCCCTCTCCGCCGCCTCGGTGGGCCGCGCGGCCCTCGCGGCCCTGCCCGAGGCCGCCGCGCCCGCGGGCGCCGGCACCCAGGTTCCACCGCTCCCGCCCACGGGCCTGCCCTTCCACCCGGTCGTCACCCTCAACGGCTGGAGCCTGCCCTGGCGCATGAATGGCAGCGTCAAGGAATTCCACCTCGTCGCCGAGCCCGTGGTGCGGGAGTTCGCGCCCGGCTTCCACGTCAACCTCTGGGGCTACAACGGCCAGAGCCCCGGCCCCACGATCGAGGTGGTCGAAGGCGACCGCGTGCGCATCTTCGTCACCAACCGCCTGCCCGAGCACACCAGCGTGCACTGGCACGGCCAGCGGCTGCCCAACGGCATGGACGGCGTCTCGGGCCTCAACCAGCCGGCGATTCCCTCGGGCAAGACCTTCGTGTACGAGTTCACCGCGCGCCGGCCCGGCACCTTCATGTACCACCCGCATGCCGACGAAATGGTGCAGATGGCCATGGGCCTCATGGGCCTGTGGATCACGCACCCGCGCCTGGACGCGCGCGGCCGCCATCCGCGCATCGCCACGGCCGACCGCGACTACGCTTTCCTGCTCGGATCGTTCGCGGTCGAACCGGGCAGCCGGACGCCCCGCATCAACGAGATGACGGACTTCAATATCTGGTCCTGGAACAGCCGCGTGTTCCCGGGCATCGACCCCTTCGTGGCGCGGCGCGGCGACCGCGTGCGCCTGC
The DNA here is from genome assembly GCF_000687165.1 of Paracidovorax oryzae ATCC 19882. GTDB lineage: Bacteria > Pseudomonadota > Gammaproteobacteria > Burkholderiales > Burkholderiaceae_C > Paracidovorax > Paracidovorax oryzae. Next base: position 133,786 of record NZ_JMKU01000007.1, read on the forward strand.
GCATCGGCAACCTCACCATGACCAACCACCCCATCCACGTGCACGGCCACGAATTCGAGGTGACGGGCACCGACGGCGGCATCGTCCCTCCGTCTGCCCGCTGGCCCGAGGTGACCACCGACGTCGCCGTGGGGCAGATGCGGCAGATCGAGTTCATCGCCGACGAACCCGGCGACTGGGCCGTGCACTGCCACAAGAGCCACCACACCATGGGCGCCATGGGCCACGACGTGCCCACCATGATCGGCGTGGACCACAGCGGCCTGGTGGGGAAGATCCAGAAGATCGTGCCCGACTACATGGTGATGGGCGATCGCGGCATGGCCGACATGGGCGCCATGGAAATGCCCCTGCCCGACAACACCCTGCCCATGATGACCGGCACCGGCCCCTTCGGTGCGCTGGAGATGGGCGGCATGTTCAGCGTGCTCAAGGTGCGCGAGGGCCTCGCGGCGAAGGATTTCCGCGACCCGGGCGACTACGTGCAGACGCCTGGAACACGCGCGCATGAATGGCAGGGTGGCGCGGATGCCCTGCCGCCCGCACCGCGTGCCGCGGGTGCGCCGGCAGCGGGCGCGGGCGCGGGCGCCGACGACGGCGCAGCCCGCGTGCGCAAGCCGGGCCACGGCCATGGGAGCCAACAGGGCCATGGGCACGACCACTGATCGCTCTGCCATTGCTGCCATCGGCAGCACCGCTGCTTTCCCCTACATCACTGCGGCATGTTCCGCACGCAAAGGAGTCCCCCCATGAAGAACATCGCCACGCACCCCATCCACGCCGCGCCCGGCGCGGGCACCCACGCCCCGGCTCCTGTACTCTCCGCGGCCGGCGAGATCCGCCGCGCCTGGCTGGGCACCGCACTCTGCGCTGCGGCGACTGCCGCCGCCAGCCTGCCCTTGCTCGCCCGCGCTGCCAGCCCCGGGCCCACGCCCGTCGAAGTCTGGAAAGACCCGAACTGCGGCTGCTGCAAGGACTGGGTGGACCACATGCAGGCCCATGGTTTCAAGGCCACCGTGCACGACACCGGCAACGCCGCCGTGCGCGAAAAGCTCGGACTGCCGCAAAAGCTTGGCTCCTGCCACACCGCCCTCGTCGGCGGCTACCTGGTCGAAGGCCACGTGCCCGCCGCCGATGTACAGCGCCTGCTGCGCGAAAAGCCCCGCGCCCTGGGCCTGGCCGTGCCGGGCATGCCGGTGGGGTCGCCGGGCATGGACGGGGCTTTCTACGGCGGCCGCCGCGATGCCCATGACGTGCTGCTGGTCGCTCGTGACGGCAGTGCACGCGTGTTCACCAGCTATTGCGCGCAGCCGGCCGCCGCCGACCATGCGGACCATGGCACCACCGCAAACACCGGGAGCGCGCCGCAGGCGCCGGACCTGAGCGAGGGCGAAGTCGTGCGCTGGGACGCCGCCACCCGCCGCATCACGCTGCGGCACGGCGAGCTGCGGAACCTGGACATGCCTCCCATGACCATGGTGTTCCGCGTGCGCGAGGCGATTCCTGCGGCAGCCCAGGTGCCGGGGGCACGGGTGCGCTTCCTCGCGGAACGCGATGCCGGCGGTTTCGTCGCGAGCCGCATCGAACCCGCCCACCCCTGAGAACATGGGCGGCAGATTGCGCTGGCGGACCCGCGGCAAAAGCGCATTTGCCGCTGCCGGCGCGCGTGTTTTCAGCACCTCCCGGGCTCCCTCCCCGCCTAGCATCGGGGCATCGCCCCACCGGGGGTTTCTCTTCTTCCCTTCAGGACCGCGCCATGTCTGATCTGCTCGTGACCTTTCCCTTCGACAAGCTGGGCGAAGCCCCCGAATACCGCCCGCCCGCCGAGCGCGTGATCGAGGGCGACATCGTCTGCCGCAACTGGGACATCGACAGCGCCAAGGACGGCGCCGTCCGCGCGGGCGTCTGGGAAGCCACTCCGGGCCTCAACCACTCCATCAAGGGTGAAACCTGGGAGTTCTGCCTGATCCTCTCCGGCGTGGTGGAAATCACCGAACGCGGGCATGCGCCGAAGATCTTCAGGGCCGGCGACTGCTTCATCATGAAGCCGGGCTACGTGGGCACCTGGCGCACCCTCGAGACGGTACGCAAGGTGTGGATCATGGCCTGACGGAATATCCATCTTCAGGCGGCGGGATGCCCTGTCGGGCCAACCGCGTAGCCAACACCTGGATCTCGTACGCCCGTTCCGCGGACGGGGGTGCGCCCATCACATTGAGCCTCCTCGATGGATCGGGCTGAAACCCATTGGCGATCCCCTATCCATCCCTTAAGATGTTTCCAGTTGTATAAGGGGGTAGGGACGTTCCACAGGTTCGTGCTGTGGCGCGTGGCCCGCGGTATGGCGAGCCCCGGCCTGCAGGAGGAACGATCAAATGAACAAAAGCAGTGGACTGCTTCGCCTGGCATTGCTGGTATCGGGCCTGGCTCTCGGAGGCTGCGTCACCACGCAAGGGGGCAGCGCCTCCACTCTTCCCCAGTTGCAGTTCGGCAAGCTGGGGCTGGACGACATCAGCGGAACCATTGGCGATGCGTTCAGCCCGCAATTGCGCGAACTCAAGAAGTTGGTCGGGGAGCAGAAATTCGACGAAGCGGATGCGCTCTTTCTCAAAGAAGCCGCCTACTTCGAGAAACGCTACAAAGGCAGCGACAAACCTCTTCCACCCGAATTCGAACAGCTGGCCAACCAGGTGTGGGAAACCCGTTACCGCAACAAGGCGGACTCGGCGCTCAACGAGTTGAGGGGTATCCACAGCCTCGCTGACAAATCGCAATGGCCGCAGATTTCTCGCACCCTCAAGAACAGTGATCAGGTTCTTGAAGCCATTGCAGCAGACCGGCTGCTTGAATTGACCCATGTGGGCTCAGAGAAGAGACAGCAACTGGAAGAACAAGCCGCGCGGGTGGTACAGCTTGCCGAGGCCGGCAAAGCCGAGGCTCTCGAATCTACTTTCGAGGACACGTTGAGCCAAGGCAGGCACAGCGCGGAGTTCATCGGCCGACATACATTCAGCGAAAGCGACTATGTCGGCTCTCCCAGGTTCCAGACCGCGGCGCTCGCCAAACTGGCGTCCCATCGCAGCGACAAGGACAGCTATTACCGGCAAGCTGTCCAGCTCGGACCTTATCTGCACGAGCAGAGTCGCAAAAGCATAGACGACACCTATGTCGAGATCGTGCGCAGGCAACTCATGGCCGATGGGCACATATCGCTCGATGAAGTGTCGACGCTGGGCAGCCTCCGGACACCTTTCGGCAGCGGAGCGGAAGCGCTGGCGGGGCTCGCGACGATCGGCTATGTCGATCTGACCAGTGCCAGCTTCAGGGACCGCAACGTCTTTGATTTCGAGATTGCCTTCAAGCCGGACCTGGAATTCCGCTTCGCTCCAGCCACCGATTCCGTCTTCGCTTCCGGAGACATCTCCCGGTTCGACTACCTCTTCGTCACGGATCTTTCCGTGGCGAAGGTATCCCGCGAATTCAGGAACAAGCGCGACAACAAGAGCCGCGCTCAGACGGGAACCCAGCAAATTCAGAATCCCGACTATGTCACCGCGATGGCGAGTTACCAGAAAGCCATGGCCGAATTCCAGCGCGCGCAGATCAGCAGCGCCATACCGAAGCTGTGCTCCGGCTGGGGTTGCGCGCTGCAAGGTCTCGCTGACGGCCTGGCGAGCGCCGGTGCGCGTGCCGGCGTCGACCAGGCTTCGGCACGCCTCGCTGCCACCAGCCAGATGATCGACCAGCCCGTGTACTCGGAATATGCCTATCAGTCCGTTGATATCAACACGACAAAAACGGCGGATGTGAACTACTACGTCATCGACGTCAGAAAGAAGCGCATCCTTCGCAACAGCTTCCAGATCAATGACAACGAGGTGTTCAACGTTGCCTACAACGTGAGGGATGCCGACCCGGACAAAGCCAGCATCCAGCGCAATGTCAAGACCGAGGACGAGGTCACGGCCTGGGAGAAGCGGCCAATGACCGTCCCCATCAGCACGCTCTTCAGTTCTTCCAACCTGCGCGCAGCCGAATCTAGTACCTACACGAACATGCAGGCGTTTCTCAAAACGCTCAGCACGCGCAGCTATGCGTCAGCCGCTCCGTCTTACTCCGGGTTGAATGCACGCGGCACTGCGGCATTGGCCAGTGCACCTCCTGCCCGGGCGCCAGTGGGCGACACGATTGCAGATGGACGCTTCGACAGCGTCGTCGTGATACGCAACGCGAAAGCCACCGGCACGGGGTTCTACATCACCCCGGAACTGGTGCTCACAGCCCACCATGTGGTCGAGGGCCAATCCCTGGTGGAGATGACCTACTACGACGGCACGAAGACCTATGGCCGCGTAATAGACCACGACGTGCGCCTCGATCTCGCACTGGTCAAGGCACAGCAGGCAGGGAAGCCGCTAGCCATTCACACCGGCCCGCTCAAGCTCGGAGAAACCGTCGAGGCCATCGGTCATCCGAAAGGGTATGAATTCACCATCACGCGCGGTGTCATCAGCGCGATGCGGCGCCAGCGCAGCGCTGCCATCGGCTCCGACAACCTCGTGGAATTCGTTCAAACCGATACGCCCATCAGCCAGGGAAATTCTGGCGGACCGCTACTGCTCAAGGACGCCGTGATCGGCGTCAATGACTGGATCCGCGTGGACAAAGGCTCGCAGAACCTCAATTTCAGCGTCTCCTACAACGAGATCCGGTCGTACCTCGATCGATTCAAAGGCAAATGACCATGAGAACCCGACTTTTCCTGCCACTCGTGCTCATGGCCCTCGCTGGATGCGCCGCCCATGACACCCAGGTCAACGCATTCAAGATCGGAAGCGCCACATCGAAGAATGTGTTCGTCGATCCCGGCCAGTTCGCCAACCGGACTGTGAAGCTCCGCCTGCGCAACTCCTCCGGGGACCCCTCCATCGACGTCTCTGCAATCAGGGGTGCAATGGAGTCCGGCCTGCGCGCTGCCGGCTACCAGATCGGCGAGCAGAACTTCGGCATCCTCGTTGACGTGAACCTTTACTTCATGAACTCGGTGGCACAAGGTCGCCAGCGTGCGTCCAATGAGTTGGGCATGCTGCTGGGGGGCGTGGCCGGCTACGAGATGGCTAAGCGCCCCGGTGGCACGGGACCGGGCTCGGGGGCATTGCTGGGAGCCGTCGCGGGCGCGACACTGCAGGAAGTGCTGCGAGCCAACAACGAATACGACAGCTACCTCGTGCTGTCTGACGTCAATGTCGGTGTCGTGAAACAGGAGAACCGCAAAAAGGACTTCTTCGTGATCGGCGGAAATCGCATTGAGCAACGCCAGGAAGACAACGGCACGTTCGAGTCTTTCGCGATGCGCGAAACAGTGAAGGTTGCCGTATATGCCGGAGATCGGCGCGAACGCCGCGGGCAAGTGATGGACGCCATCCAGGACCGCCTGGCCCGGGTTTTGTCCAACCTCCTCTGAAGTTTGCGGCCAGGCATGCCTGCGTTCGTACGAACATTCACCGATCTGCTGGCAGCATGCGCCCTGTGGATTTCCCGGCCCGGAAGCCGGGCCCCCGGGTCGTTCCGCGGCCGCCCCTGCCAGGGCCGCGCCTGGAGGCGCGCATTTCCGCATGCCAGCAAGGAGGAGATCCGCGACTTCCTTAGCATGTTCGCAGGCAGCTTCCTCCTGCATGCCGGCGAACGGCTGCGATTCGCACCGGACGACCGTATCCTGGATATCCATACCGCGCGCTACCCGCGCCAGGGCGGCCTGGGCGTCGATGCGATGGAGCTCGAGGTCCTGGCGCTCGAGGCCGCCAGCCGCTACGGCGTGGATCTCGAGGCGGCGTGGTCGGAACACCTGACGCTGGGCAACTTGTTCGCGGCTTGCCGCAGCGGGGAACGCCGCCCGCCGCGGTGACATCCGCCCTGGCACGCCTCAAGGCAACGCGCAGGCATCCTGCCGGCCCGCGCCCCCTGGCGCGGTGGCGATGGAACGCGCCTGCGCAATGCTCGCGCCCAGTCCGCCCGCGCTCCGGACCCGCTCCCGGGCGAACGCGCCCAGTTCGCCAATGGCCAGCGCAGCAGACCGCAGCCAGGCCGATTGCAGGTGGAACACGTGCCAGCGCCCCTGCCACACCTGCAGGCGGCACTCCACGCCCGCCTGCTGCAGCCGGTCGGCCAGCCGCAGCGAATCGTCCCGCAGTACTTCCTGCTCGCCCACCTGGATCATCACGGGCGGCAGGCCGGAAAGGTCCGCCGCCAGAGGCTGGTGCTCGCCCGCCGTGGCCGGGGCACCGTACCAGGCCAGACCCTGGCGCAGCCAGCCTTCGCGGATCATCGGGTCTTCGGCGCGCAGGTTCGCCAGGCTCGCCCCGCGCAGCGCCGGGTCGGTCACGGGCGAGATCAGCAGCGCACCGGCCGGCATGGGCTGGCCGGCACGCTTGAGCGACAGCAGCAGCGCCATGGCCAGCGCACCGCCGGCCGAGTCCCCGGCCAGCACGATGCGCCCGGGCGCCACGCCGCGCGCCAGCAGCGCCTGGTAGCAGGCGCGGGCATCGTCCAGCGCTGCGGGGTAAGGGTGCTCTGGCGCCAGGCGGTAATCCGGCACGGCCACCACCGCGCCGGCCGACAGGGCCAGCCGCGTGGTGATGCTGCGGTGCGTGTGCGGGCTGCCCAGGCAGAAGGCGCCGCCATGCAGGTAGAGCACATGGGTACGGCCTTCGCCCACGGCAGGCGCCACGACCTGCACCGGAACACCACCCCACTGCTCCCGGTACTGGACGGTGCCGCGCGCGCCGGGCATCAGCGGCGAAAGCAGGCCCACCACCGCGCGCTGCCAGCCTGCGCCGAAGGGAGGGCCGATGAGGCGCTTGAAGCCGAGCCGCAGGAAGCCGCGCAGCAAGGCGGCCGAGAGGTTTTCCGCGACACCGGGCGGCGGTGCGATGCGCGTGGCATCGGCGCCCGCCTGCGGGCTCTGCAGCCGGTAGGCGTCCAGGCCCGACCAGCGGGTGGCAGCCCGGTAGCTCAGCGTGAATCCCGGCCAGTTGGTGCTGTTGTGGCCGTTGGCGTCCACGTACCAGCTCTTGCAGCCATTCCAGACGGTGCGGCGCAGGCTCTGCTGGATGTGCCGGTTGTAGCGCTCGAAGCGCTGCGCGTCCGGCTCGATGGTGGTCGCGCCCGCGCGTTCCATGGCGCGCAGGCAGCGCATCACGTGGGCGATCTGGCTCTCGATCATGTACACGATCGAGTTGTGGCCCAGGTTGGTGTTGGGGCCGTAGAGCATGAAGAAGTTGGGAAAGCCCGGCACGGTGATGCCCAGGTAGGCCGCCGCGCCGCGCTGCCAGGCGGCGTTCAGGTCCCGCCCGCCGCGCCCTGTGATCTTCATGGGCGAGAGGAACTGCGTGGCCGCGAAGCCCGTGCCGTAGACGATCACGTCGGCAGCGTGCAGTTGTCCGTCGCGGGTACGGATGCCGCCCGGCTCCACGCGATCGATGGCGCCGGTCTGCACATGCACGTTGGCGCGCGCCATGGTGGCCAGGTACTCGCTCGACAGCAGGATGCGCTTGCAGCCGATGGGGTAATCGGGCGTGAGCGCCTCGCGCAGTGCCGCATCGGGCACCTGCCGCTCCAGCATCTTGCGGAAGGGCCGGCCCACGGCCCACTGCATCAGGCCCTTGAAGCGCGTGAAGGCCAGCGCGCGCGACTCGTATTTCAGGTAGATCCAGGCGCGGTGCAGCCGCATGGCGCCGGGCACGCGGCCGAACAGCACCTTCTCCAGCCCGCTGTAGGCCCTGTCGGGGCGCGGCATCATGTGGCTGGGCGATCGCTGGAACACATGCAGCGCCTCCACCCGGCCGGCGATGGCCGGCACGAACTGGATGGCCGAGGCCCCGGTTCCGATCACGGCCACGCGCTTGCCTGCCAGGTCCACGCCGTGGTCCCAGCGCGCCGAATGGAAGCTGGGCCCGGCGAAGCGCTCGATGCCGGCGATGGCGGGCAGCGCCGGACGGCTCAGTTGGCCCGTGCCGCTGACCAGGAACTGCGCATCCAGGCGCTGGCCGCCCTGCAGCTGCACCATCCAGCGTTGCGCGGACTCGTCCCAGGCGGCCGACGCGACCTCGCTGCGCAAGCGCACGTGTCGCAGCAGGTCGTAGCGGCGGGCGCAGTGGCGCAGGTATTCGAGGATTTCCTCCTGCGGAGCGAACACGCGGCTCCAGCGCGGGTTGGGCTCGAAGGAGAACGAATACAGGTGCGACGGCACGTCGCAGGCAGCGCCGGGGTAGGCGTTGTCGCGCCAGACGCCACCGACGTCGCCGGCCTTATCCAGGATGGCGAAGTCGTCGATGCCGGCCTTGCGCAGCGCGATCGCCATGCCCAGCCCGGCGAAGCCGGAGCCGATGATGAGGAAGCGGAAGGACGTGGCGCCGGGGATCGCGGCAGGGGTCTCAGGCGATCGCATGGGTGGCCTCCTGCGGGATGGATGGCGAAGCGTCGCCGCTTTGCGCAACGCGCCGGCGGCCGAGGATGAGATCCACCGCCTTCTCGGCGATCATGATGGTGGGCGCATTGGTGTTGCCGCCGATCAGCGTCGGCATGACCGAGGCATCCACGATGCGCAGCCGGTCCAGTCCGCGCACGCGCAGCTGGGGATCGACCACCGCGTTCTCGTCCGAGCCCATGCGGCAGGTGCCGATGGGGTGATAGACCGTATCGGTACGCGCGCGCAGCACCGCGCGGATCTGCTCGTCCGACTCCACGTCCTTCGTGAACACATCCCGGCGCAGCCAGCGGGCCATGGCGGGCGCCTGCATGATCTGCCGCGTGATGCGGAAACCCCGCACCATGTCCTCCAGGTCCTGCCCATCGGCATAGAAGGCGGGATCGATCAGCGGCGCGGCCAGCGGGTCGCGGCCGGCCAGGGCCACGCTGCCGCGGCTGCGCGGGCGCAGCAGGCAGACATGGCACGAGAGGCCGTGGCCCAGGCGGAACCGGCGGGCGTGGTCTTCCACCATGGCGACGACGAAATGCAACTGCAGGTCGGGCCGGTCCGCATCGGGGCGCGAGCGCAGGAAGCCGCCGCATTCGGCGAAGTTCGAGGTCAGCATGCCCCGACGCTCCCGCCGGTAGCGCAGCGCCTCGCGCAGCATGCGCAGTCCGCCGGACAGCGACACACCCATGGCGGCGGTGCTGTCCACCTGGTAGCCGAAGATGAAATCGGGATGGTCCTGCAGGTTCTGCCCCACGCCGGGCAGGTGCATCACCACCGGCAGGCCCTGCGCGGACAGCGCATGGAGGGCGCCCACGCCCGAAAGCATCAGCAGCTGCGGCGTCTGCAGCGCGCCGGCCGCCAGGATCACCTCGCGCCGCGCACGCACGCTGCGCACCACGCCATCCTGCAGGTACTCGACGCCCACGGCGCGCCGGCCCTCGAACAGCACGCGCAGTGCCCGGGAATGGGTACGCACCTCCAGGTTCGGGCGCCGCCCCAGGTGCGGCAGCAGGTAGGCGCGTGCCGCGCTGCAGCGCTCGCCGTGCTTCTGCGTGAGCTGATAGACACCCACGCCTTCCTGCTCTGCACCGTTGAAGTCGGAGTTCACCGCATGGCCTGCCTGCCGGCCCGCCTCCAGGAAGGCGGCATGGAAGGGACTGTCCGTGCGCGGGTCGGCCACCCACAGCGGGCCGTCGCTGCCGTGCCAGGCATCCTGGATGCGCTCGTTGTGCTCGGAGAGACGGAAATACGGCAGCACCTCGTCGTACGACCAGCCCGTGGCGCCCATGCGCGCCCAGTCGTCGTAGTCGCTGCGGTGCCCGCGGATATAGACCATCGCATTGATCGCCGACGAACCGCCCAGGGCCCGGCCGCGCGGCTGGTAGCCGCGGCGCCCGCCCAGGCCGGGCTGCGGCACGGTCTCGAAGGCCCAGTTGTTCAGATGGGTCGGGATCATCGTGACGGCGCCGACCGGCATGCGGACCAGCGCGCCGTCGCCCCGTCCACCGGCCTCCAGCAGGCAGACGCTGGTGGCCGGGTCTTCCGTCAGCCGCCCGCCCAGCACGCAGCCGCCGGAGCCGCCGCCCACCACCACGAAATCGAAGAGGTCGCTCATGTCGTTGTCTCCTTCATCTCATCATCACTTCAGGTCAGGCCAGCCGCTCCAGCAAGCCGAGCAGGCGCTCGAAGGTCTTGCCATAGGGTGGATGGAACATTGCCGTGCCATTCAACCGGGCCTGGCGGAACACGGGCTTGAGATGGCTCAGCCGGTCGAACCCCCAGCGGCCGTGGTAGGCGCCCTGCCCGCTCGCACCCACGCCGCCGAAGGGCTGGTGCTCCTGCGCGAGGTGCCAGAGGCAGTCATTGACCGTGACGCCGCCAGCCAGCGTGCCGTTCAGCACGCGTCCCTCGGCGGCCCGGTCGCGGCCGAACCAGTACAGGGCCAGCGGTGGATCCCCTGCCCTCACATGGGCGATGGCGGCCCCGGTGTCGGCCACCTCCACGATGGGCAGCACCGGGCCGAAGATTTCATCCTGCATCAGCCGCATCTGCGCCGTGGCGCCCAGCACCAGCACGGGTGGCAGCTTGCGCGTGCCGTGGCTGAAGTCCTCGCCGGCCGGGTTCACCTCGATCACGCGCGCACCCTGGGCCCGGGCATCGTCCAGCAATGCGAGCAGGCGCTGGCGGTGCCGGTCGCTCACGATGGAGGTGTAGTCGGGGTTGTCGCGCAGCCGCGGATACAGCCGTCCCATGGCGGCGGCCAGGCCGTGCGCCACCGGCTCGCCCTGGCCGGCCGGCACCAGCAGATAGTCGGGCGCGATGCAGGTCTGGCCGGCATTGAGCAGTTTGCCGAAGGCGATGCGCGGCAGGGCCTCGCCCAGGTCGCAGCTGACATCGATGATGGCGGGCGACTTGCCGCCCAGTTCCAGCGTCACCGGCACCAGGCTTTTTGCAGCGGCCTGGGCCACCTGCCGGCCCACGGCGGTGGAGCCGGTGAAGAACAGGTGGTCGAAGGGCAGTTCCACGAAGGCGCGGGCCACTTCTGCATCGCCGGTCACCACGGCCACTTCGGAGGGATCGAACGCATCGGAAACGGCCCGCGACAGTGCGTCCGCGAAGCGGGGCGTGAGTTCCGACGGCTTGATGAGCACCCGGTTGCCCGCCGCCAGTGCGGCCACGGCCGGCCCCAGCGCCAGCTGCAGCGGATAGTTCCAGGGCGCGACCACGCCGACCACGCCCAGCGGCTGCGGCAGCAGGCGGTTGCCGCCCGGCAGGAAATGCATCTGCGTGGGCACGCGGCGCGGCCGCATCCAGCCGCGCAGGTGGCGCAGGGCATGGCGGATGCCGGCGCGCACCACGAACAATTCGGCCAGCCGGCTTTCATGCGCGCTGCGGCCGCTGAAGTCGGCGTCGATGGCGGCGATGAATTGCGCCTCGCAGCGGTGCGTGAGGGCGAGCAGGCGGCGCAGCCGGTCGGCGCGCGCCTGCCAGGCAGGCATCGGCTCGGCGTCGAACGCCGCGCGCTGGCGAGCCAGCATGCCGGCCAGGGAGGTGCCGGGAATGGGCGTCGGCATCAGCATGGCCGCCTCCCGGTGCCGCGGCTGCACGGTGTCGGGAATGGGATTCGCACGTGCATCATGTCTCCGTATCGTCGTTATGCATGGGGCCATCATCGAATCACGCCCGGCGCGCCACAAGGCGCGGCCGGGCCAGCCACTTTAGAATTCGGGCCAAATCGGCGGCATTGAGGGTAAGTCTGGATGAGCTTTCTGATGTTCCGAAGAGGGGTCACGGGCGCGCGCCTGCTGGTGGAGTACGGCCGTGAAAAAGGGCTGGACTGCCCGTCGCTGCTTGCCGGCAGCGGTATCGGCGAGGCATTGCTGGCCGAGCCCGACGCCGAGCTGGAACCCGGGCAGGAGCTGCAGGTGGCGCGCAATCTTTCGCGGCTGCTGGGGCACCCGCCCGGCCTGGGACTGGAGCTCGGCCTGCGCTACCGGCTGGGCAACTTCGGCATGTGGGGCTATGGCCTCCTGAGCAGCGCCACGGCCGGCGCGGCGCTGGAGATCGCGATGCGCTTCCTGCCGCTCTCGTATGCTTTTTCCGCCATCAGCACGCAGGTGCTGGAGGACTCGGTGCAAGTGCATTTCAGCGAGCCGGACCTGTCGCCCGGGCTCGGCCGCCTCCTGGTCGAACGCGACATGGCCGCCGCCGCCATGCTGATGCGGCAGGTGGCGGGTGACGGCTTCCGGCTGGACCGCATCGCGCTCAAGGCCCTGCCCGGCAGGATCGGGGCGCCGCCCGCCGGCATCCACGACATCCTCGGCGCGGTGCCCGATTTCAAGGCGCACGCATACCTGATCGCCTACGACCGCGCCTATCTGGCCAGGCCACTGCCCCAGGCAGACCCGGCCACCGCGGCGATGTGCGAGCGCATGTGCCAGAAACTGTTGGAGCAGCGGCGCGTGGACATCGGCTGCGCTGCCATGGTGCGGCACCAGCTCGCCGCGCTGCCCCCGGGCGCCCTCCCCAGCCTCCAGCACATCGCGGGCCTGCTCCACACCAGCGAGCGCACTCTCAAACGGCGGCTGCAGGGCGAAGGAACGTCCTTCCGGCAGCTGGCGGCGCAGTCGCAGGCCTCGGCCGCTGCGGCGCTGGTCGGCGATCCCCGGCTGAGCCTGACCGAAGTGGCCGAACGCATGGGCTATGCCGACCTGTCGGCCTTCTCCCAGGCCTTCAAGCGCTGGCATGGCCTGTCGCCGGAGGGATTCCGCCGCAGGCTCCTCGCGGGCTGACCGAGCCCGCGCGCTTGCGCTATGGTGGCGCCTCCGCGGCACGCCGGCGAACCGGCCCTTCTTCCCATGTCCCAGTTCTCGCACTCCCCAGGCCCTGCCGGCGATGCCGGCTCCATCACCCGCGTCGCCGGCATCGAGGTCGGCCACAGCACCGACACGCGCCGGCCCACCGGCTGCAGCGTGGTCATCGCCCGGGAGGGCGCCGTGGGCGGCGTGGACGTGCGCGGCGCCGCGCCCGGCACGCGCGAGACCGACCTGCTGGAGCCCACGCACCTGGTGGACCGCATCCATGCCGTGATGCTGGCCGGCGGCAGCGCGTTCGGACTGGATGCGGCCGGCGGCGCGGTGCGCTGGCTGGAAGAGCGCGGCATCGGCCTGGACGTGGGCGTGGCACGCATTCCGCTGGTGCCGGCCGCCGTGCTGTTCGACCTGCCCGTGGGCGACGCGCGCATCCGCCCCGACGCTGCCGCGGGCTACGCGGCCTGCGCCGCCGCGTCGCGTGCGGACCCGGCCGAAGGCAACGTGGGCGCGGGCGCGGGTGCCTCGGTGGGCAAGCTCTTCGGCATGGAATACGCCATGAAGGGCGGCATCGGCAGCGCGTCGATCACCGTGCTGGGGGTGACCGTGGGCGCGCTGGTGGCCTGCAATGCGGCAGGCGACGTGGTGGACCCGGAGTCCGGCCGTCCGGTGGCGGGTGCGCGCACGGCCGACGGGCTGCGGCTGCGCGACACGCGCCGCGCTCTGCTGGCCGGGGACGTGCCGGACACGCTGCTCGCGGGCACCAACACCACGATCGGCGTGGTGGCGACCGATGCCGCCATCACCAAGGCACAGGCGCGGCGGCTGGCGGTGTGCGCGCACGACGGGCTGGCGCGCGCCATCAACCCCGTGCACACGCTGTCGGACGGCGACACGCTCTTCGCGCTGGGCACGGGCCTGGCGGGCCGCTCGCCGGGCATGATGGTGCTGTCCACCCTGGCGGCCGAAGTCACGGCCCGCGCCACGCTGCGCGCGGTGCTCGCGGCGCGCTCGCTCGCCACGCCGCAGGGCCTGCATCTGCCCGGCGCAGCGGAGCTGGGCGGCATGGCCTCCTGGGGAGCGGTCTGGCCATGAACATGCTGGCCGCCCGATCGCGCACCGCCGCCCGGCGCCTGCGCACCGCCCTGCTGAACGTGCGCGACCTGCTGCTCTCGGCCGGGCCGCTCGCCTTCCTGGCCGTGGGGCTGGTGGCGCTGGCCTATTGGTGGCTGCAGCCCAATCCTCCGCGCCGGGTCACCCTGGCCACCGGCCCCGCACAGAGCGCCTACGCCGAGTTCGGCCAGCGCTATCGCAAGGCCCTGGCGGCGGACGGCATCGACGTGCTGCTTCTGGAAAGCGAAGGCTCCTCGGCCAACCTGCAGCTGCTGCGCGAGGGCCGGGCGGACCTGGCCTTCGTGCAGGGGGGCACGGGCGAACTGCGCCCGGAGGACGCCGGGAACCTGGAGTCGCTCGGCAGCCTGTTCGTGGAGCCGATCTGGCTGTTCTACCGGGACGACACAGCGCGGCGCGTGTCCGCCAACGGCCGCCTCGCCAGCCTGGCGCAGCTGCGCGGCCTGCGGGTGAACGTGGGCACGCCGGGCAGTGGGGTTCCGACCCTCATGGACACCTTGCTGGAAGCCAACCGGGTGGACCCGGCCCGCGTGCACCGCACGCAACTGGGCCAGACGCCCGCCACGGTGGACTTCCTGGCGGGCCGGCTGGACGCGCTGGTGTTCGCCTCCGCGCCCGAATCACTGATGGTGCAAATGCTGCTGCAGACGCCCGGCGTGCGGCTCATGGACTTCCCGCAGAACGAAGCCTATGCCCGGCGTTTTCCGTTCCTCACGCCCGTCACGCTGCCGCGCGGCGTGGTGGACCTCGCGGGCAACGTGCCCTCCTCCGATGTGCGCCTGGTGGCCTCCACCACCTCGCTGCTGGCGCGCGAGGGCACGCACCCGGCGCTGCTGCAGCTGTTCGCGCAGAGCGCGCAGACGCTGCACGGCGGCGCGGGCTGGTTCAACCGCGCGCGCGAGTTTCCCAATACCCGCCACAGCGAGGTGCCGATCGCCGCCGAAGGCGAGCGCGCCATCAACGGCTCGCCGCCGCTGCTGCAGCGCTACCTGCCGTTCTGGATCGCCAACCTCGTCGAGCGCATGTGGCTGGTGCTGGGCGTGCTGCTGGCGGCCATGCTGCCGCTGTCGCGCATCGTGCCGCCGCTCTACCAGTTCCGGGTGCGCTCGCGCGTGTTCCGCTGGTACGGCCGCCTGCGCGAGATCGAAGACCAGTTCGAGACCGGCAGCATGCCGCCCCCGGAACTGCTGGCGCAGCTGGCCCGGCTGGAAACCCAGGTCGAGAAGGTGAGCGTGCCGCTGTCGTATGCGGATGAGCTCTATGCGCTGCGCCACCACATACAGATCGTGCGGCAGAAGGTGGCTGGCGGCATGCAGGCCCCCTCCGCTACTCCTTAGAGCGGCTAGCACGACCCTTCTGGCGTCGTTGCCGCATCTTGTCGTACTACTCGTACTGCCTGTGATACGGCGCCTGGCCAGAACCGCTTCGCTGGGTCGTGTTAGCCGCTCTTGGCGCGGCCTGCGGCGGCTCAGCGTACGGGCTTGCGCGATCCGCCACGTGCGGGCCGGATCTTCGCCGGAGGCCCCGGCAGCACCTTGAGCGCGCCCTCGGCCATGAGCTTGTCCCGCACGCGCCGCGTCATGGACTGCGTGCTGCCGTCGGGCGCCGTGAACAAAAACAGCGTGTGGTGCGGGCTGGCCCAGGTGAGCTGCGTATGCACCGCGCGGTGATTCGTGGTGAGCTCCACCCAGGTACCGATGGAGAGTTCGTCGCCGGAGGCGTTCGCCCCGCCAGCGGACGTGGCTGCCCCCCCGGCCCTGTCCTCGCCGGCCTCTCCGGGCCTTTCGGACTCCTCGGGCTCCTCGGGCTCCAGCAGGGAGTGGCCGGTCTGCGGCATGCCGGAGTCCACGGCCTCCCCAGCGCGGGCCGCAGCCTGTTCGGCGGCCGCCTGGTGCAGGGTCGCGACACGCTCCAGGATGGCGGCGGTCATGCCCTCGTCGTGGCCTACGCTGTCCAAACCGCCGCGCAGGGCGCCCAGGATGCACGTGACGGCGGGGGCCAGGCGCTCGGGCGTGCGGGCTGCGAGCCAGGGCTGGGCGAGCCAGAACAGCTCGGGCACGACCGCGAGGTAGCCGCCGGGGTCATCCTCGCCGGGCCGGTCCGCCTGGGCGCGCGCCACCACATCGGCCCAGGGGCCCGCGGCAAACTCCACGATGTCCGGCGGTAAGTCCTCGGTGCGGGCCAGCGCACGGATGTCCTGCGACACGCGCTGCGACAGCGCTTCGCGGCGCGTCAGTTCCTGCGCCACGGCGCGCGCGGACTCCTCCCGCTCGCGGCGGCGCCGGTCCTGCTCGGACCAGCCGGCCTCCAGCCCCGCCAGGGCGGCAGCGAAGGTGTCGGCGCTGCGGGTGTCGCCCGAAGTCACGCTTTCCACGGCCCGCTCCATGAGGCGCGCAAAGCCGCTGAAATCATCCACGTCCTCGGAATCGAAGGACAGCGCCCGCTGGGTGAGCACGTCCAGCAGGCGGCGCGCAGGATGCCGCTCATCGGTGAAAAAGCGCGGGTCGTGCCGCACCAGGCGCTGCAGCGCCGGTCGCAGGTTCTGCAGCGAGCGCTGCACCGGCGCCAGCAGGCGGTCGTCCTGCGCGATGTTGTCCATCATGCGGCTCACCACCTCGCTGGCGGTGCGCGAGCGGGAACGTGCAGGCGCGCCGGCCGGGCCGGCTGCCGGTGGTGCGATGGGGGCCGCAGCCATGCCCGGATGCGCGGCTGCGGGCGCGACGGCGGCGAGCGGTGCGGGCAGGCTGCCGGACAGGCGGCCCACGATGCGCTCGAGTTCGGCGATGTCCTCCATGGCCTCGGCCGCAGCGGCGGCGAGACCACCGTCCGGGGGAACGGCCAGTGGCAGGCCGGCCAGTGGCAGGCCGTCCAGTCCCCCCGGATGCGCCGCCAGTGCCAGGTGCGCGGGCACCCCTGCGGCCGCCGGGGCGGCGAGCGACCCCATCGGCTGGGTCAGCATCTGCCGGAGCATGGCGACGGTGAGCAGCGCTTCCTCGGCTTCAGGCGCCAGGACTGCCGGCCGGGACGGCTGCAGCGGCGCGTCCGCCATGCCGCTCCAGTCGGTCACCGGCCCCCGCCATCCGCCCTGCGCGGACTGCATGTCGCCCAGTGTGGGAACGGGGCCGTATGCCGTGCCCCAGCCGCCGCCCTGCCCACCGCCCACCTGGCCAGCCGCCGGCCCATGCCAGCGCCCGGCGGCGGCGCTCCGCCCCGCAGCATGGGCTGCAACGGCGTAGCCCACGGGCTGCACGCCGTCCTCGCGGAGCCGGGCAGCGGCGCTGCGGTAGGCGGCCTGGAGCTGGGTGCCGAGGGCATTGCGCAGCGGCGCCATCCAGAGGGTGCGCACGTCGGACGCAACCCCCGTGGCGCCCACCACCTGCTGCAGGGCGCGGATGTAGTTCCCGGGCCGCAATGGATTGCGGTCGGGTTGCACGCTGGGCAGGCCCTGGGCCGCGCTCACCAGCGCGTCCAGTTCCGCCAGCACGGCTTCGGTGGCATGCAGCGCCACCTGCTGGGCGCGCGACAGTTCCACCTGCGCCATGACCTCGGCCTCGTCCATCAGGGACAGCTCGCCGAAATCCAGCCCCGCGGGCTCTGAAGGCCTCGCCCGGGCGTCCGGACCGGCGCCCGCGAAGATCTCCAGCAGGGCCATGGGAAAGCCTCTCACCAGCGCGGGCGCGTGCTGCACCAGCAGCGCGCGGGCGCCCTCCAGCGCATCGCGCCGCCGGGGCTCGCGCGCCAGCGGTGCCTCTGCCTCCAGGGCATCGCGCGTTTGCGCCACCAGCGCCTCCATCACCGCCTCGCCGTCGCGGATGGCTGCCACGACGCAGGCACGGAAAGCCGACCGGGCGGCGGGGGCGATGGCGGACATGGCGCGGCGGCGTGGTTCGGCGCGGTGGGGATCGCGGCGGGAAAAGGACGGAGCTACCGGACGGGGTGGAGCCGTCCCGCGTTCACTTGAGCGCCTTGTAGCGCATGCGCTTGGGCTTGGCGCCCTCTTCGCCCAGGCGCTTCTTCTTGTCGGCTTCGTATTCCTGGTAGTTGCCGTCGAAGAACACCCACTGGCTGTCGCCTTCGGCGGCCAGGATGTGGGTGGCGATGCGGTCAAGGAACCAGCGGTCGTGGCTGATGACCAGCACGGTGCCCGCGTATTCCAGCAGCGCGTCTTCCAGGGCGCGCAGGGTTTCCACGTCCAGGTCGTTCGAGGGTTCGTCCAGCAGCAGCACGTTGCCGCCCGCGATCAGCGTCTTGGCCAGGTGCAGCCGGCCGCGTTCGCCGCCCGAGAGGCTGCCGACCTTCTTCTGCTGGTCGCCGCCGTTGAAGTTGAAGCGGCCCGCATAGGCGCGGCTCGCCATCTGGAACTTGCCGATGTTGATGATGTCCAGGCCGCCCGAGATGTCTTCCCACACGGTCTTCTCGTCGGACAGCGCATCGCGGTTCTGGTCCACGTAGGCCATCTTGACGGTGGAGCCGATCACCACCTCGCCGCTGTCGGGCTGCTCGCGGCCGGCGATCAGCTTGAACAGGGTCGATTTACCGGCGCCGTTCGGGCCGATGATGCCGACGATGGCGCCGGCCGGGATGTTCATCGACAGGTTGTCGATCAGCACGCGGTCGCCGAAGGACTTGGTGACGTTCTTGAACTCGATCACCTGGGTGCCCAGGCGGTCGGCCACGGGAATGAAGATTTCCTGCGTCTCGTTGCGCTTCTGGTATTCGAAGTCGCTCAGTTCCTCGAAGCGGGCGATGCGCGCCTTGGACTTGGCCTGGCGGCCCTTGGCGTTCTGGCGCACCCACTCCAGTTCCTTCTTCAGGGCCTTGGCGCGGGCTTCCTCGCCCTTCTGCTCGGATTCGAGGCGGGCCTGCTTCTGGTCCAGCCAGGTGCTGTAGTTGCCCTTATACGGAATGCCGTGGCCGCGGTCCAGTTCGAGAATCCACTCGGCCGCGTTGTCGAGGAAGTAGCGATCGTGGGTGATGGCCACCACGGTGCCGGGGAAGCGGTGCAGGAACTGCTCCAGCCAGTCGACGGATTCGGCGTCCAGGTGGTTGGTGGGTTCGTCGAGCAGCAGCATGTCGGGCTTGGACAGCAGCAGGCGGCAGAGCGCGATGCGGCGCTTCTCGCCGCCGGACAGCACGCCCACGTTGGCCTCCCAGGGCGGCAGGCGCAGCGCGTCGGCGGCGATCTCCAGCTGGTGCTCGGAATCGGTGCCGGCGGTGGCGATGATGGCCTCCAGGCGGGCCTGCTCGGCGGCCAGCGCGTCGAAGTCGGCGTCGGGCTCGGCATAGGCGGCGTACACCTCCTCGAGCTTGGCCTTGGCGGCGAAGACCTCGCCCATGGCCTCTTCCACGCTCTCGCGCACGGTGTGGTTGGGGTCGAGTTGCGGCTCCTGCGGCAGATAACCGATCTTCAGGCCCGGCATGGGGATGGCTTCGCCCTCGATCTCCTTGTCCACGCCGGCCATGATCTTCAGCAGCGTGGACTTGCCCGAGCCGTTCAGGCCCAGCACGCCGATCTTGGCGCCGGGAAAGAACGACAGGGAGATGTCCTTCAAGATCTGCCGCTTCGGGGGCACGGTCTTGCTGACGCGGTTCATCGAATAAACGTACTGGGCCATTGGGTTTCTTTCCTTGGAATGGGGGCGGCTCCGCCAGGGGCGGGAGGCGGCGGCGGGGCGCCGCGCGGCGGAGGCTTCGCCTGCGATTATCGGATGCTTTGCGCCGGACGGGATGCCGGGCCCGGCGGGAGGGCCTAGCGCCCGGAGAGCTTGCGGGCTTCGTGCGTCCACTGCGCCGCGGCGCGCGCGATCTCGGCATGCAGCAGCGCGTGGTCGATATGGGCGAGCTCCCCGCCGAGCAGGCTGGAGGCCGCCTGCTTCGCGGCCTCGGCGCGCGCGGCGTCGAGGTCGGCATTGCGCACGGCGGTGTCGGCCAGCACCGTGACGCGCGCGGGCTGGATCTCCACATAGCCGCCGGACACATACACCTCGATGCGCTCGCCAGCCGGGGTCTCGATGTGCACGAAGCCCGCGCGCAGCCGCGTGAGCAGCGGCGTGTGGCCGTGCAGCACGCCGAAGGCGCCCTCCGCGCCCGGCAGGCCCACCACGCGCACCGGGCCGGACCAGACCAGGCCTTCCATGTGGGCGATGTCGAGTTGCAGGGCGCCGTCCGGCGCTGCGGCGGGCGATGTCGATGGCGTTGAGGGCATGGGGGCGGATCCGCGGGCTGGCGTGGTGACGACGGCCGCGCACCGGGTAAATCCCGATGGCGGCACGGCCACCGCAACGTGAATGACAGGTCGCCAGTCTAAGCCCGGGACAGTCCGGCGCGGGCAACGGCCACGCCTGCAGTGTGTCCCTGCGCACGGTGTGGTGCGATCTCGTGCCACAATAGCGCCTCAGCCGCCGGCACCAGGAACCGGCGGCCTCAGCAACCTGCTGGGGACGAGGAAGCCGCCACGCGGTGTTCCGGCTCCCATTCGTGAATCCCATCTGCCTTGACTGGACGCAGCCCCTCCCCCGGGTCCTGCGACAGGCCGATGCCTCCCGCGCCCGGAGAGGGCGCTTCCTTGAATGACTTTTGACGAACTGAATCTGGCCCCGGCCATTCTGAAAGCCGTGCACGAGCAGGGCTACGAGACCCCCACCCCCATCCAGGCCCAGGCCATCCCTGCCGTGCTCGCAGGGCACGACCTCCTCGCCGGAGCCCAGACCGGCACGGGCAAGACGGCGGCCTTCACGCTGCCCATGCTGAACCGCCTTTCGCAAGGATCGGCGCCGAAGAGCAAGTTCGGCGGCAAGGGCGTGCGCGCCCTCGTGCTGACCCCCACGCGGGAACTCGCCGCCCAGGTCGAGGAATCGGTGCGCGCGTACGGCAAGTACCTCGACATCAATTCCACCGTCGTCTTCGGCGGCGTGGGCATGAACCCGCAGATCGACCGCATCAAGCGTGGCGTGGACGTGCTGGTGGCTACTCCCGGCCGCCTGCTGGACCTGCAGCAGCAGGGTTTCCTCGACCTCTCCACGGTCGAGATCCTGGTGCTGGACGAAGCCGACCGCATGCTCGACATGGGCTTCATCCACGACGTGAAGAAGGTGCTGGCCCTGGTGCCCCGCGACAAGCAGAGCCTGCTGTTCTCGGCCACCTTCAGCGACGAGATCCGTGAACTCGCCAACACCCTGCTCAAGAACCCGCAGAGCATCCAGGTCAC
This sequence comes from Paracidovorax oryzae ATCC 19882, assembly GCF_000687165.1. Classification (GTDB taxonomy): domain Bacteria; phylum Pseudomonadota; class Gammaproteobacteria; order Burkholderiales; family Burkholderiaceae_C; genus Paracidovorax; species Paracidovorax oryzae. The sequence continues at coordinate 154,910 of NZ_JMKU01000007.1, forward strand.
GCCGCGCAACACCACGGTGCAGCGCATCACGCAGGTGATCCATCCCGTGGGCCGTGGCAAGAAGAAGCAGGTGCTGCTGCACATCATCCAGCAGCACAACTGGAGCCAGGTGCTGGTCTTCACCCGCACCAAGTTCGGCGCCAACAACGTGGCCGAATTCCTCACCAAGAACGGCGTCACGGCCATGGCGCTGCACGGCAACAAGAGCCAGAGCGCCCGCACCCAGGCCCTGGCCGGCTTCAAGAGCGGCGAGATCCGCGCCCTCGTGGCCACCGACATCGCCGCGCGCGGCATCGACATCGACGAGCTGCCGCACGTCGTCAACTACGAGATCCCCAACGTTCCCGAGGACTACGTCCACCGCATCGGCCGCACCGGCCGCGCGGGCGCCAGCGGCGAGGCCGTGAGCCTGGTCTGCATGGACGAGGAAGGCTTCATGATGGAGATCGAGCGCTTCACCAAGCAGGAGATCCCGGTGCAGGTGCTCGACGGCTTCGGCCCCGAGGAAGGCGAGAAGGCCGAGCCGATCGCCATGGGCCGCCAGACCATCTGGGGCGGTGCCGGGAAGCCGCCGAGCCGCGAAGTCATGCAGGCAGCTGCCAAGGCAGCGCGCAGCGAGATGATGGAACGCATCCGCACCAACAAGGCCACCCAGGGTGAGCGCAGCGGCGGCGGCAAGTCCGGCGGACGCGGCGCGCAAGGCCAGGGCGAAGGCGGCGGCAACGGTGGCCAGAAGCCCCAGCGCAGCCGCGGCGGCGCGCAAGGCCAGGGCCAGGGCAACGGCCCGCGTGCGGCGCATCCCGGCAACGGCGGCCATCCGCGCTCCGGCAACGGTGGCGGCGGCAATGGCGGCGGCCGCGGCAACCGCCCCCCGCGCAGCGAAGGCGGCCACCGCTCCGACGACCTGCAGCCGCGGCGCGAGAACGCCCACCTGGGCACGCAGCTCGGCACCCACCTGGGCCCCACGCGGCATGGCAGCGGCAGTGGCGGCGGCCAGCCCGACCCGATGCGCACCAGCGTGGACAGCATGTCCAGCGGCCGGCGCGGCGGCGGCTTCCGCAGCGGCGGCGGCGGTGGTGGCGGCTATGGCGGTGGTGGTGGCGGCGGCTACGGCGGCGGCCGTGGCGGCAACCGCGGCCCCCGTGGCGGCGGTGGCGGCGGCTACGGGCGCTGAATCTCCGCGCAGCCCCTTCCCGGGGCGGCGCTGCATGCCCACGGCGCGGCACGGGCGGTCTCCGGACCGTTCCGTGCCGCGCCGTTTCGTTTCCGCCGGTCCGGGCCCGAATGCGCTGGCACACGGGACTGCCACCGACACGGCCCGGCCCCGGCGCCGGGTAACATCGGCCCCGCCTGCCAACCCCGGCCGCACGCGGCCCGATCGACCATGAACCAGCCATTCGACGCCCTCCGTCCCTCCAGGACCGCCGCTCCCGGCCTGCCGCCCCGCGCGCTCGCACCCCTGGTTCTGGCCATCGCCGTGCTGGCGGCGGGCTGCAGCAGCACGCCGCTGCCCCCCTGGCCCGCGAGCGCGCCGACGCCCCTGCCCTCCACCGCGCAGACGCGTCCGGCTCCCGCACGCACCGTTCCCCCGCCGCTGGGCACCACGCGCGCGGAAGTGGTCACCACTCCGGTCTCCGAAACCCCCATCGTGCCGCAGCCGGAAGGTGCGGCGCCCCCTCCCGCCGCTGCGCCGGCCGAGGCCCTGCCCTACTCCGCCGCCGTCGCGGCACGGTTCCCCGATCCCTCGGTGCGCTACGACACGCCCGGCCTGGCCGACGGCCGCCGGGCCTTCACCACCAACGCCGAGGCCTCGCAGTGGCTGCACAGCCTCGCGCCCCAGGCGGGCAGCGCGACGAAGACGGCGGTGATCGAGTGGGGCCGCTCGCAGCGTGGCGTCCCGCTCGAGGCCCTCGTGGCCACGCGCGGAGCCGGCACCTCGCTGCAGGAACTGGATGCCAGCGGCCGGCCCACCGTGGTGCTGATCGGCCAGCAGCACGGTGACGAGCCCGCGGGCTCGGAAGCGCTGCTGGTGATCGCGCGTGAACTCACGCAAGGCCTGCTGGAGCCGCTGCTGGACCGCATCAACGTCGTCGTGGTGCCGCGCGCCAACCCCGACGGCGCGGAAGCCGGCACCCGCGTGACCGCGAACGGCACCGACATGAACCGGGACCACCTGCTGCTCACCACACCCGAGGCGCAGGGACTGGCCCGCCTGGTGCGGGACTACCGCCCCATCGCCATCGTCGATGCGCACGAATACACCGTGGTCGGCCGCTTCCTGCAGAAGTTCGGCGGCATCCAGCGCTACGACGCGCTGATGCAGTACGCCACCACCGCCAACGTGCCGGAATTCCTCACCAAGGCTTCGCGCGAGTGGTACTACCAGCCCATGGCGGCCGCCCTGCAGGGCCAGGGACTGACCAGCGACTGGTACTACACCACCTCCACCGATCCGGCGGACATGCGCGTCTCCATGGGCGGCACGCGGCCGGACACCGGCCGCAACGTGAACGGCCTCAAGAACGCGGTCAGCCTGCTGGTGGAAACGCGCGGCGTGGGCATCGGCCGCACGCACATCCAGCGCCGCGTGCATACCCAGGTGACGGCGCTGACCAGCGCCCTGCGCAGCACGGCCGAGCGTGCAGCCAACCTGGAGCAGGTGCGCTCGTTCGTCGCGCGCGACACGGTCGCGCAGGCCTGCCGCGGCGAGGTCGCCGTGGATGCGGGCCCGACCGCCACGCAGCGCGACCTGCTGATGCTCGACCCGCAGACCGGTGCCGACAAGACCGTGCGCGTGGAATGGAACTCGTCGCTCGACCTGCGCATCCTCACCAGCCGCCCGCGCCCCTGTGGCTACTGGCTCGGTCCCGCGGCGGGCGAGGCGGTGGACCACCTGAAGATGATGGGCGTGCAGGTGATGCGCGTGGCCGAGCAGGGATCGCTGCTGGCCGACACCTACCGTGAAACCGCACGCGACACCGCCCCGCGGGAAGACGTGCGCGGCACCGTGGCCGGCGCGGCGGACACCGTGCGCGTGAAGGTCGAGACCGTGCGCACCGCCATCGATGCGCCCGCCGGCAGCTACTACGTGCCGCTCAACCAGCCGCTGGCGAACCTCGCGGTCGCCGCGCTGGAGCCGGACACGCAGAACAGCTATTTCGCGAACCGGCTCATCGGCTCGCTGGGCGACATGGCCCGGGTGATGACCACGCCGACGCTGGTGTTCGAGGAACCGGACTGAGCTGAACCGCGGCGCCCGCCTAGCGCCCACATGGCGCACGTGCGGCGCCCATGCACCGCCCGGCAGGCACCGGCGGGTCAGACGGACGCGTGCCGCTCGTCGAGCGTGCCCGGCACCGTGGCGGCCTGGCGCTCCTGCCCGTCCGCCATGGCCACCACGTGGGTGGTCATGGCCACGGCCAGCGCCTCCTCGCCCAGGAAGACCTTGCCCACGCCCTCGCTTTCGAGCAACTGCGCCTCCTCCTCGTTGTGGGTGCGCACCACGGTCTCGATGGCGGGGTTGAGGGTGCGGGCAGTGGCGACGATCTGCCGCACGTCCAGCGTGTCCGGCGTGGCGATCACCAGCATGTGGGCGCGCGCGATGTGCGCCTGGATCAGCACGGCCGGCTCCACGGCATCGCCGGCGACGGCCGCCATGCCCCGGGCGCGCAGCCACTCGACCAGTTCCCGGTTCTGCTCGGCCACCACGAACGGGATGTCGCGCGCCGCCAGCGCGGCGGCGATGCGGCGCCCCACCCGGCCGTAGCCGACCAGCACCACCTGCCGGGCCAGGTAGCGCTGGTGCGTGCTCTGCGGCAGCTCCGCCAGCGGATCGTCGCGCAGCTCCAGCTGCCGCGCCCAGGCAGAGCGCGCCCGCAGCCAGTCCTGCAGCGGCGCGATGGCTCGGAACAGGATGGGGTTGAAGGCGATGGAAAACAGCGCGCCCGCCAGCACCAGGCTTGCGCCTTCCGGGGGCAGCAGGCCCAGCGATGCGCCCAGGCCCACGAGGATGAACGAGAACTCGCCGATCTGCGCCAGGCTGGCCGACACGGTGAGCGCGGTCTGGAGCGGATAGCGGAAGGCCAGCACCAGCGCGGCCGCCGCGAAGGTCTTGCCGAAGATGATGATCGCCACCACGGCGAGCACCTGCAGGGGGCGCTCGAGCAGCACGCGCGGATCGAACAGCATGCCCACGGAGACGAAGAACAGCACGGCGAAGGCATCGCGCAGCGGCAGCGATTCCTGCGCGGCGCGGTGGGCGAACTCCGACTCGCGCATCACCATGCCCGCGAAGAACGCGCCCAGTGCGAACGACACCCCGAACAGCGCGGCCGAGCCGAAAGCGATGCCCACGGCCGCTGCCACCACGCACAGCGTGAACAGCTCGCGCGAGCCCGTGCGCGCCACCTGCCACAGCATCCAGGGAAAAAGCCGGCGCCCCACCAGCAGCATCACGGCCACGAAGCCACCCACCTGTGCCAGCGTCCAGCCCACGGTCTTCCAGAGCGGTGGATGGGCCACGGCATCGGCCGCGCCCTCCGGCGTGCCGCCGAGCCACCCCGCCAGGGGCGGCAGCAGCACCAGCACCAGCACCATGGCGAGGTCCTCCACCACCAGCCACCCGACCGCGATGCGGCCCGTGTAGGAATCGAGGATGCCGAGCGTTTCCAGCGCCCGCAGCAGCACCACCGTGCTGGCCACCGACAGGGCCAGGCCGAAGACCAGCGCGCCGCCCAGGCCCCAGCCCCACCAGGTGGCCAGGCCCACGCCCAGCAGCGTGGCCACGGCCATCTGCACGATGGCGCCGGGCAGCGCGATCTTGCGCACGGCGAGCAGGTCGCCCAGGGAAAAGTGCAGTCCGACGCCGAACATCAGCAGCATGACGCCGATCTCGGCCAGCTGGCTGGCCATGGCCCCGTCGGCCACGAAGCCTGGCGTGTAGGGCCCGATCGCCACGCCCGCCAGCAGGTAGCCCACCAGGGCGGGCAGGCGCACCCGCGTCGCCAGGAAGCCCAGCAGCAGCGCCAGGCCGAGGCCGACGGCGATCGTATGGATGAGGGCGACGCTATGGGGCATGTGTCAAAGGAGGGGCTTTGGCAGCGCTCAGCGCGCGGGAGGGGCGGTGGAAGCGATCTCGCTGTGTTCCGTTATAACCGCAAAGCGATCCGGCGGCGATGCCCCCGCCCCCCGGGGCTGCCTGCCGCACGGGTATGATCACGGGCCTCGGAAGCGCCGCAGCAGCCGGCCTGCTTCCCACCATCTGCCCGTAGCTCAACTGGATAGAGCAATTGCCTTCTAAGCAATAGGTCGGGGGTTCGAGTCCCTCCGGGCAGGCCAAGGCTTCCCACGCACACCGACAAGCAACTTACCTGCCTTCACAGCCCGTATCGGAATGGCGCCCCTATTCTGGAGGGCGCGGGGTCTGGGCCGGTACCGTGGCCACTCTCGGTCCGGCGGCCGTGCGGGGTGTAAAGCAGCCCGGATGGTCACCCCGCACCCTTGCATGCCGGCAAGCCCATGGCGCGAAGGGGGTGATGGACGAATTGATCACAATGGTGCACCCTCTGGCGCCCCACCCATGCACGCTCTGATTGCCGGCGTCCTGCTGGCCACCCTTTCCCTGACATCCGCTGCGGATGGCGGATGGTTCACCGTGTATGGGGATCCGGCGCTGGTCGAGCGGGACCTGATACAGATCCGCCCGGAGTCGGTCACGCACCTCGAGGGCGACCTGATCAGCGTGGAAGTGCGCGTGACCCGCGAGACCGTGCGCGAAGCCTATGGCGGGGGCCCGTACCGCGGCCATGAAAGCCTGGTGGTGGTGGACTGCTCCCGGAGGGAAGCCTGGTACACCCGCATGCGCTTCTACGCGCTGCCGGGCTGGACGGGTGCGGCGTCCGCGGAACGGACGTTCCGGCAGGGAGAGGCGCCCGTCACGTTCAAGGCCATACCGGACCAGGCCGACCGGCTGGTGCGGGCGGCCTGCCGGCTGCGCCGCTGAAGCGCATCACTGCCCCGGATCACGGCCTCAACCCAGCCACTGCCGGTGGCGGGGAACATCTTCATCCGAGAACTGGGATTGCACGGCCTGGCGGCTGTCGGGAATGTCCTCGGCATCCGGGCAGGGCTCGACGTCGCCGAGCTGGGCTTGCCAACGGGGAAGGTCGCGCTGCCCCATCTGGCGCGCACGCGTGCTTTCGGCGATGAAGAAGGCGGAGCCTCCCGGGCATTGGACGACGGACATGCGGCACCTCCTTTTCAACCTGCGATCCCTTATTGGGCTCCCCGCAGGACGTGCGCGGGGTGGGACGGGCGGGGCATGCGCTGTAGGAACCGCGCCCGCCAGCGCCGGCGTACCGGCCGGGCGCACGCCTTTCCCGGCGCGCTAGCGCTGCAGGGCCTGCTCAACGGCCGGTGGCGCCTCCGGCACCGCCGCCGCTGCCACCACCGCTGCCACCGGTACCGCCACCGCTGGAGCCACCGGCTCCGGTGCCGCCGGGCCCCATGCCCGAACCGCCGGCACCGCTGCCCGTTCCCGTACCGGAACCGCCCGAACCGTTGCTGCCGGCACCGCCGCTTCCCGGTGTGCCGCCGCTGCCGCCCGAGCCAGTGCCGGAGCTTCCGGAGCCGCTGCCGGAATGCGCGCCGCCGGAACTGCGGCCATCCGAATGGGCCCCGGAGCGCTTGCTGGCGCCGCTGGCCCGGGGGGACGGGACATCGGCGGTGCCGCCACCCATGGCGCCGCCGGAAGACCCGCCCGACGTCTGCGCCTGCGCCAGCGGGGCGCCCATCAGCACCGCGCCCGAGATCAGCGCGCCGGCGCAGTACTGCAGCGTCTTGCGCACCTGTGGATTCCTGTTCATGGATGACTCTCCTTGTGTCGTGGTTGAGGACTGCAGGCCGTGCGCTTCCGGAGGGAAGCGTGGCAGTGGCAGCGACCGCTGCGGCTTGCCGGGCCTGGACGCCAGCTTCCTCCTGCGCCGGCTCGGCCGTTTGTAGGAATCGCAGCGAATATCCACGAGCACGGCAAATGCGGTTCACGGAAGTTGCAGCGACTGCACGTCTGGCATCGGAACGTGACCATCGCGATGCGCACCGGCGCGCCCTCCTACGCACGCGAGGGCGTCAGTCTCTGCGTACGCTGCACCGGAACACGCGCAGCAGCCCCGGTGTTCTGCCGTAACATACATGCGGCGCGGGCGCCTCTGCAGCCCCCGCGGCGACGGGAGGCAGATGCATCCGGCCACAGGGCCGCGGCCACCTTCCGGTGCCGCGCAGGTCCGATCCACCGCACGGCATGTGCCCTCCGGGCATGGCAGCCGGCACCGTCTCCATCTTTCGAAGAACCCATGAACAGCCTGCGCCGAATGCTCGCCGTGCTCGACCTATTTCGCCCGGAACAGCCGGTGATCGACGTCGATACCATCTGCCGGGAACTGGACTACACCCCCGCGAGCGCGTACCGCTACCTGCGCGAACTCGGCGACGTGGGGCTGCTGGTGAGGCTGCCGCGCGGCTATGCGCTGGGCCCCCGGATCATCGCGCTGGAGCGGCAGATGACCGACTACGACCCGATGCTGGTGCGCAGCCGCGACCTCATCGACCGGCTGGTGAAGGAAACCCAGCTGGACGCGCTGATCAGCGAGTTGTATGGCGACGTGGTGATCAACGTGCTGCTGCAGCGCGGCAGCGATGCCGCGCCGGCGGACAGCGGGCGCGGCAAGCCCATCGACCTGTTCCACAGCGCGACGGCCCGCGTGGTGCTGGCCTATCTCTCGCCGCGGCAGATCCGCCGCATCTACGACGCGCATGCGGCCGGGCCCGAACTGGAGCATGTCGGCCTGCAGTGGAAGGATTTCTCCAAGAGCCTGCTGGCGATCCGCAAGCAGGGCTATTGCATCAGCGAGGGAGAGCTGCACCCCGAGCGCATCGGCATCGCGGCGCCGGTGTTCGACGAAAAGCAGCGCGTGCTGGGCAGCATCACGCTGGTGGGACGCAGCGAGCGCTTCAAGGCCTTCCAGGAAGGCTTCCTGTGCAAGCTCGTTACCGAGGCTGCGGCCGAGCTGACCGAGCGCATCGCCCGGCAATGAGGCGCGGCCGCTCCCTGGCCGCGGCCGCGGCCGCCGGCATCCTCCCCACCAGGCCGGGAGGACCACCGGCGGCCCGCACGGCGTTCAGAGCGACGCCAGCCCCCGGCCGAAGACGTCCAGCGCCTTGAACAGCAGCGAGCGCGGCACGGTGAGGGATGGCATGACGCGCATCACGTTGGTGTAGCGGCCGCACGGTACCATCAGCACGCCGTGGCTCAGCACGTAGCCCATGAGGCGGCCCAGCTTCTCGCCGGTCAGCGGGGCCCTCGTGGCTTGGTCTTCGACCAGTTCGATGCCGATCATCAGCCCGCGCCCGCGCACTTCGCCCACATAGGGGCTGTTGAAGCCGCGGATGTACTCCTGCGCCTCCAGGCCCACATCGTGGGCGCGCTGGACCAGGTTCAGTTCCGGGTCCTGCAGCAGGCGGATGTTGGTGAGCGCCACGGCAGCGGAGAGGGCGTTGGCCGCGAAGGTGTTGGGAGCGGAGCCGTCCGGGATCTTCGCGGCGAGGTCCGAGCGCATGACCAGGCCGGCCATGGGCACGTCGCCGCCCATGCCCTTGCCGAAGGTCAGCATGTCGGGCTTCACGCCGGAGTGCTCCACGGCCCACATCTTTCCGGTGCGTCCCGCGCCGCACTGCACCTCGTCCACGATGAGCAGCGCGCCGCTGCGATCGCAGGCCTTGCGCAGCAGTTGCAGGAATTCCGGCGCCGGGGGCACGTAGCCTCCCTCGCCCTGCACGGGCTCGACGATCACCGCGGCAACGTCGTCGGCGGCGGTGTACGGGGTGTTGAGCAGGTAGTCGATGTACTCGCCCGCGATCTGCTCGGCGCTCTTGTGCGTGGTGTCGAAGGGGAAACGGTAGGCATACGGATAGGGCGCATGGATCACGCCACCCATGAAGGGGCCGTAGCCCTTGCGGTAGGCCGTGCCTGTGGTGAGCGCGTTGGATGCCTGCCAGATGCCGTGGTAGCCGCCGTGGAAGGCCACGATCTGGTGGCGGCCTGTGACGCGCCGGGCGAATTTCACGGCCGCTTCCAGGGCGTCGCTTCCGCTTTGCGTGAAGAAGGTGATGCAGTCGCCGCGCAGGCCGTCAGGCGCGATTTCGGAGATCTTCGCCGCCAGTTCGGTGCGCCGCGTGTTGTTCACTTCCATGGCGTGCATCAGGTCGCCCGCCTGCTGCTGCATGGTCTTCACCACCTCCGGATGGCAGCGGCCCACGCTGCTCACGCCGACACCGGCGGACAGGTCCACGAAGACGTTGCCGTCGGGGTCCTTGAAGGTCACGCCGAAAGCGCGGTCCATCACCACGGGCATGCGGCCGCCGCCGCGCGCCATCGATTCCGTGCGCGCGGACAGGTCCAGCGCTTCGGCCGCCTTCGGGCCGGGAAAGGCGGTGGACACCATCTTCGGGGCATCGGCAAAGTTCAGTGCTTCCAGTTCAGCTTCAGTCATAAAAACGTACCTTTTTGCGTATCTGCGGGATGGCGTGCGGCGGATGCGCCGCACACCGTGGAGCGCCAGGTGATGGTCATCCAAGCCGCGGAAGACGGGTTAGCCGGAATCGGCAACCGGAATGCAGCCTGTTTCGGCGGCGCTATGCCTCGCGTTCCAGCGTGAAGGAGCGGACCACGCCGGCGAGGCGGGCGGACTGGTCGCTGAGGCTGCCCGCGGCAGCGGCGGCTTCCTCCACCAGCGCGGCGTTCTGCTGGGTCGCGTGGTCGATCGAGCCCATGGCCTCCGCGACCCGCACGATGTCCTGGTTCTGCGCGCGGCTGGCGTCGTCGATGCCGGCGGCCCGCTGCGCGATGCCCGCGACGTGGCGCACGACCGCCTCCATGGTGGCGCCCGCGCCCTGCACGAGCCGCGATCCCTCGTCCACCTGGAGCGCGCTGGCCTGAACCAGCGCCTTGATGTCCCGGGCGGCGGCGGTGGCGCGCAGTGCCAGCGTGCGGACCTCTGCCGCCACGACGGCGAAGCCCCGGCCATGCTCCGCGGCGCGGGCGCCCTCCACCGCCGCATTCAGCGCGAGGATGTTGGTCTGCCGGGCGATGCCGTCGATCACGCCCGTGATGTCGGCGATGCTGCGCGCCCCGGTCGCGATCTCGCCCATCACCGCGACCACTTCACGCACGGCCGCACCGCCCTGTTGCGCGGCGATGCGAGCTTCCTCCACGAGCGCGGCGGTCTCGCCCGCCACCCGCGCGTTCTGACCGGACACGGCGGAGACCTGGTCCATGGCGGCAGCGGTCTGCCGCAGGCTGGAAGACTGCTCCTCGGTGCGGCGCGACAGATCCAGGTTGCCCGAGGCGATCTGCGACGCACCGATCGCGATGGATTCGCTGCTCTCGCGCACCTGGCGGACGATGCCCGCGAGGCTTTCCGCCATGCGCTGCAGTGCGCCCAGCAACTGGCCCGCCTCGTCGCCGCGCCGGGTCTCCGTGCGCACGCTGAGATCGCCGCGCGCCACCGTCGAGGCCAGCGCCAGGGCCTCGGAGAGGGGGCCGGTGATCGAGCGCGTCAGCACCACGGCGATGCCCGCGGCCAGCGCCAGGGCCGCAGCGGCCAGGACCGCCATGGCCGCCTGGGCGAGCCGCGCCGTGCGCAGAGCGTCGGCGCCGAACTGCACCATGCCGTCCGCCTGGGCCCTGCCGAAGCGTTCGATGGCGGCCAGGTAGGCCTGCTGCGCCGGAAGCATGTGCTGCACCAGGAAAACCCCGCCTTCGTCCAGGCTCTGCGCCAGCACCAGCCGGGATAGTTCGGTCTTGCGCGAGGCGTAGGCCTTGCGGAGCTCCAGCACGCCATCCAGCGTCTGCAGCCCCTGTTCCGCTGCGTCCGGCATGTCCTGCAGCGCGCGGACCGCACCGTCGATGGCGCGGTCCGCGGCATCGACCTTGTTCATTTCTGCACGCACCGCCTCCAGGTCGGTGGCGATGAGTGCCGTGCGCAGCGCGATGGCCTGCGCGTGCACCGCGTTCTCGATGGCGTGTGCCTGGGCCACCCTGGCATATCGGTCGTCCACGATGCGCTCGGTATTGGCCGAGACCGCGGCCATCCGCTCGATGCCCACGGCCGCGAGGGCCATCAGCAGCGCGATCACCGCGCCGAAGCCGAGGCCGAGCCGGGCCCCGATCCGCATGTCGTTCATCCAGCGCATGCCGGTACCTGCCATCGGACGGGCTGCGGGCTATGCCCGGTCCTGGCCCAGGTTCGCGAAGCGGCCGGGCTCGCGCCGCCGCAGCCGCCTGGCGGCCAACAGGCCCAGCAGCGCCGCCACCGGCACCGCGCCCACGAGCACGATGGACGCGCGGGGGCTGGCGCCCGTCAGGACGTGGAAGTTCGCCACCGCGAGCGCCAGCACCGCGCACAGGCCCAGGCAGGCCAGCAGCGGCAGCACCAGCACGCGCAGGCGGCCGTGGCCGCGTGGCCGGCCATGGAAGAACGCGATCACTGCGGCGGCAGTGCACACCATCAGGGCCAGTACGCAGACCGATGCGAGGTTGCTGAGCCAGGAGAACACCGACAGCACCGGGTCCGCACCGGCCACCGCGAAGCCGATCACCACCACCGCGCACAGTGCGGTCTGCAGCAGCGAGGCGACGTGCGGGCTCTTGTACTCAGGGTGCGTGCGGCCCAGGACCGCAGGCAGAAGGCCCTCGCGGCCCATGGAATAGAAATAGCGCGCCGTGGAGTTGTGGAACGCGATCAGGCCCGCGTAGATGCTGACGATGAACATGCCGCGCAGCACCAGGGTGAGCTGCGGCCCGCCGTACTGGTCGGAGAGCAGGTAGAGGAAGTTGGTCGGGTCTTCCAGCGCCGCGATGGACGCCACGACCCTGTCGCTGCCCGCGCCGATCACGAGGCACCACAGCGAGAACGAGTAGAAGCAGCCCACCAGCAGCAGCGCCGCATAGGTGGCGACAGGAATGCTGCGCCGCGGATCCTTGGCCTCTTCGCTGTAGATCGTGGTGGCCTCGAAGCCGATGAAGGCGGCGAAGCAGAACAGCAGGCCGATGAAGGGATTGCCGCCCGAGATGGCCTGCGGCGTGTAGGAACGCAGGTGGATGCCGTCGGCACCGCCGTGCGCGAGGATCAGCACGTCCAGGCACAGCACGACGACGTACTCGGCCACCACGAAACCCGCGAGCATCTTCGCGGAGAAATCGATCTGGTGGTATCCGAAATAGGCCACCGAGGCCATGGCCGCCAGCGCACACGACCACCACGGCAACTGCCACCCGGACAGCGCGTGGATCGCCTCCGAGGTCACCGCTCCCAGCAGGCCGTACAGGCCGAACTGCAGTACGACGTAGCCGAGGATGGCCACCATCGCCACTGCCCCGCCCGCGTAGCCGCCCAGGCCGCGCGCCACCATCGAGTAGAAGCCGCCCGCGCTGGTGACGCAGGTGGCCATGGCGGTGTAGCCCGCCGCGAACATGAGCAGCAGCGCCAGCGCCACCAGCACCAGCGCGGGTGTTCCCGCCCCGTTGCCCAGCATGATGCCGATCGGGAAGCCCCCGGCCACCACGCTCAGCGGGCTGGCGGCGGAGATCACGAGCAGCGTGATGACTCCTGCGCCGAGCGTCGATCTCCGCAGGCCCGTCGAGGAGGGCGTACCGGCCTGCTGCGCTCCGGTCACTTGGGGGTCTGTCCATTCCATACGTTCATCTCCGTGCTCGGCGTGTCATGTCGGGACCCGGACGCCGCGCGAAGAGCGCAAGCCGGGCCCGGGCCGAAGCAGGCGCAGTCTAAGAACGGCAGGCCGCAGGACGATATCCCGGATCGGCAAGCCGGCGCGATGGGCCGCGGCGCGGCACGGGCCCGGCATCCATGCAGGGAGTGCGGTGCCGCGGCTGCGCGGCCGGCACGCGCGGCAACCGCTCCGCTCCCGCAGCAACGGGTGCCAGCGTGCAACGGACAGGCGGGCTGGGGAGAGCTGCTCAGCTCGCCATCCGGCGCGCGTCGGCGCGGCGCGTCTGCGACGGCAGCTCGCCGAACAGCTCCTGGTACTCGGCGGCGAAGTGGCTCAGATGGAAGAACCCCCAGGCCGAGGCCGCGTCCCCGATGGACAGCTCCGACGCAGCGGTGGACATCAGCTTGCGGCGCACGCCATTGAGGCGCACCGAGCGCAGATAGTTCAGCGGGGTGGTTTCCGCCACCGTGCGGAAGCTGTTCTGCACCGTGCGGCGGCTCACGTGAAGGCGCTCGCACAGGTCCATGACGCTGGGCACGTTGACCGCGTCGGACATCGCGAGCCGATGGCACTTTTCCACGATGAAACTGTGCGTGGAACTGCCGTGGCGCTGGGCGCGGTCGCAGGCGGGATCGGTGACGAGCCGCAGCATTTCCTCGAGCATGGCCTGCTCCAGCGCCTGCGGCGGCTCTCCCTGCGGCGGCACGCCCGCATCGCCGGAAGCCATGGCCCTCGAGAAGATCGCGAGCAGCCGGCGGCGCGCCTCCTCGAGCCGCTGCTGCGGCACCTTGATCACCGGCTGCCGCAGCAGCATGCCGATCTCCTGCTCCCACGGCGTGTCCGCGAGGGCCTGGTCGAAAAACGACTGCTCGAACGTGATGGCCAGCAGGTCCATGCCCATGGGCATGTGGAACATGAACTCCTCGCCACCCCGCAGCACGAAGATGCTCTTGTCGTCCGCCTCCCGGCCCTGCATGCGGATGGAACCGGGAATGGCGATGGGCACGGCAAAGCACAGCTTGCCGCGGGGCGCCTCGCCATGCTGCACCACGCGCTGGTTGATGTGCTCGCGGAAGACATGGCAGCGCGCACTGTTCAACTGGATGAGCGAACTCTCCAACGCCCCCGCCGTGATCTGGCTGTAGGTCTGGTGCCATTCGCGCACTGCAGATGCATGCACATGGATATCTTGAAACCGATCGATCGACTGATTCATGGTCTGGCGGAACCTCTTGCGCGGGCGCGACCCGCGGATGCAGGCCTGACGGCTTTGCCACATTGCAAGAATTGTGCAAGCGCCTTTTCCCACATACAGCCGGGAAAACCCCGCACATGCACGTTGCCGGTGCATCACGCACCACATCGTGGCCTCGGGGATGAGGCTGTGCCCCCTTCTGGAGGCCGCCGCAGGCCGGCGAACCGGCCTGCGCAAGCATGCGTTGCGGCGAATGCAGTTGCTGATTTGGGCTAACGCGGCCGGGAAGCCGAACCCGAAACTTCCGCCACCGTCGCACAGTGCAGCCGCTTCACCCAGGAGCACTTCCCGCGATGACCGTTTCCCGCCATTGCACAACACACACCGCCACATGCCCATGAACCACTCCTTGAAGCACTACATCAACGGCGCCCCCGCAGAAGCCTCCGACGGAGGCAGGATGGCGCTGGTGGATCCCGTGAACGAGCAGGAATACGCGACGGCGGCGCTCGGTACCGCCGAAGACATCCGGCGCGCCGTTGCGGCAGCCCACGCCCAGTTGCACGGCGGAGCCTGGAGCAGGCTCGGCGGGGCCCAGCGTGCGCGCCTGCTGCTGCGCCTGGCAGACCTCGTGGAGCGCGACACGGAACTGCTGGCCGACATGGATGCGCACGCCATCGGCCGCTCACCCATGGAGCCGCGCATGATGGACGTGCCCAATGCCGTGTCGCACCTGCGCGCGGCGGCGGGCTGGGCGAACCAGCTCGAGGGACGCACCATCCCGACCAGCGGGTACATGGGCATGCGCACGCTCTCCTATACCTTGCGCGAGCCGGTGGGCGTGGTGGGCGCCATCGTTCCCTGGAACTCGCCGCTGATGATTACCACGTGGAAACTGGCCGCCCTGCTCGCGGCCGGCTGCACCGTGGTGGTGAAGCCGTCGGAAGAAACGCCCCAGTCCGCACTGCACCTGGCCGCGCTGTGCAAGGAAGCCGGTTTCCCCGACGGCGTGGTCAACGTGGTGACGGGCTACGGTGCCGTGGTGGGCCGCGCGCTGTGCGAGCACCCCGACGTCGCCAAGATCAGCTTCACCGGCAGCCCCGAGGCCGGCCGGGCGATCCAGCAGGTCGCCGGAGCCTCGTTCAAGCGCGTGACCCTGGAGCTGGGCGGCAAGAGCGCACAGATCGTTTTCGACGATGCCTCGTTCGAGCAGGCGCTGCGCGGCTGCGCGCTGGGCCTGTTCGTGAACCAGGGCCAGGTCTGCGCCGCGGGCTCGCGCATCCTGGTGCAGCGCGGCCTGGCGCAGCGCTTCGCGGCCGCGCTGGCCGAGGCCGCCGATGCCGTGGCAGTGGGCGATCCGCGCCAGCCGGGCGTGCAGATGGGCCCCGTGGCGAAGAAGGCGCAGTTCGAGCGCGTCAATCGCTACATCCGCATCGGTCTGGAGGAAGGCGCCGAACTGCTCGCGGGCGGCGTCTCGTCGCCCGACAAGGGCTGGTTCGTGAAGCCCACGATCTTCGCCAACGCGACCAACGCCATGACCATCGCGCGCGAAGAGATCTTCGGCCCGGTGGGCACGGTGATCCCGTTCGACACGGACGAGGAAGCGATCGCGCTGGCCAACGATTCCAGCTACGGCCTCGCGGCCACGGTGTGGACGAACGACCTGGCGCGCGCGCATCGCGTCGCCGCTGCGGTGCGCGTCGGTGCCGTCGGGGTCAATTGCTGGAGCCCGCTGGAGGCCAACCTGCCATGGGGCGGCGTGAAGGACAGCGGCATCGGGCGCGAGGGCGGGCTGGCCGGCGCCCTCGCCTACACCGAAGAGAAGGTCATCACCATCCTGCTGCCCTGAGCCGGCGGCAGTTCGGCCCCCCGACCTCCGTGCGAAAGAGATCCACCATGCGATGGCGCAATACCCTCGATGCCTACGGCAGCGTCTCGATGCTGTTCCATTGGGCGATGGCCGCGGCCTTCATCGCCGCGTACGGGGTCGCGTACTACGTGATCTGGATCGTCGATCCCGAGACCAGCGTGCGTCCCCCGCTGTTCGGGTGGGCACCCGATGCGCAGCGCGTGGTGCCGATCCTCAACATCCACTGGGTGCTGGGCATGACCATCGGCTTCCTGGTGCTGCCGCGGCTGCTGTGGCGCATTCTCGGCACCACCCCGCGGCACGCCCCGGCCTCCCGCCTGGAGGTGCTGGCGGCGGATGTGGCCCACTGGGCGCTCTACGCGCTGCTGATCCTGATGCCCGTGTCGGGCTACATGACCACGTACGACCCCACGAACTTCGGCCTGTTCGTCATTCCCGCCTGCCGCGACACGGCGTTCGCGGAATGGATCCGGTCCCTGTTCGGGCTGACCACGCTCCAGCTTGAAGACGCCATGTGGACGGTCCACAGCTTCCTCGGCAAGAGGGTGGCCTGGGTGCTCGTGGCGCTGCATATCGGAGCGGCGCTGGTGCACCACTTCATCCGGCGCGACGACGTGCTGCGCCGCATGCTGCCACTGCGCCAGCGCGCCCCTGCCCCACCGCCGGCGGGCGCCCAGGCCCCGCCGGCGGACCGCTAGACAGCACCGCTCCCGCACCGCCGCGGCCCGCACGGCCGCAGTCCTGCCCCGCACGCCGCACGCCGCCGCCATGGCGCGCGGACGACCGATCGAACCCACCCAACCCACGGAGATCCCCATGGTCCGCAAGCCCCCAGCCCCCTTCTTCCGCGCCACCTGCACGGCCGTCCTCGCGGCCCAGTTGCTCGCGCTTCCCTTCGCCGCTCCCGCGGCCGACCTCGCCCAGCTGGACAAGCTCACGCCGTCCGGCGCGGAAAAGGAAGGCAACAAGGACGGCTCCATTCCCGCATGGCAGGGAGCCGAAGCCCCGCAGGCCGGATGGGAATGGGGCAAGCTGCGCGTGGACTACTGGAAGCACAAGGATGAAAAGCCGCTGCTGACCATCGACGCATCCAACGCGGACAAGTACGCGGACAAGCTCAGCGCCGGCCAGCTGGCCATGCTCAAGCAGCGCAAGGACTACCGCATGGACGTGTACCCGTCGCACCGTACCTGCGGCGTGCCGGATTTCGTGGCCGCCAACACCCGCAAGAACCTGGGCACCGCGAAGCTCAACGACGACGGCTGGAGCCTGAAGGAGGCCACCGTGCCCGGATACCCGTTCCCCATCCCCTCCTCCGGCGTGGAGGCGATGTGGAACTCCAAGATGCGCTACCGCGGCGTGGGCATCGACTACAAGGGCACGATCACCGCGGTATCACCGCGGCGCGGCAGCACGGAATGGATCCGCGCCGATTCGGAGCAGACCGTGTTCATCCCCTCCGGAGCGAAGGGCTCCACGCAGCTGTCCTCGCTGCCGCCCGTGGAGTTCTACGTGTATTTCGGCTACGTGGCTCCTGCCGCACTGGCCGGCCAGGCCCTGGCGATCACGCAGTACATCAACCAGGCAGAGAACGAGACCTTCTACTACTTCCCGGGCCAGCGGCGGGTGCGGCGCATGCCCACCTATTCGCATGACGCGCCGCAGATCGGCATGGAGAACCAGTACACGCTGGACGAGCCCCAGGTGTTCAACGGCGCGCTGGACCGCTTCGACTGGAAGCTGGTCGGCAAGAAGGAAATGTACGTGCCCTACAACGCGTTCGGCGCGTTCGACTTCAAGGCGAAGTTCGAGGACGTCGCCAAACCGGACTTCATCGCGCAGACGCACCGCCGCTACGAACTGCACCGCGTGTGGGTGATCGAGGCGACGGTCAAGTCCGGCATGCGGCACTCCGCGCCGAAGCGCACCATCTATCTCGACGAGGACAGCTGGGCCCCGGTGCTGATGGATGACTTCGACGGCCAGAACAAGCTGGCCAAGATGCGCGAGGGCTTCCTGATTCCCGTCTACGAGACCGGCAGCTGCGACGTGATGGCGATGGTGCAGAACAACCTGGCCGAAGGCCGCTACGTGTTCGACACGCACACGGTCGGCGTCGGCAAGGACATCCGCTGGTTCACCGAGCCCACCGGCCCGCGGTTCAAGCCGGGCTTCTACACCTCCGACAACCTCCGCGCCATCAGCGAGCGCTGAGCCCCCGCGCCCACCCAGGAGAACAGGATGACCACCAAGCACTCCCTGCACCTGCGCACGACCGCGCTGGCAGCCGCCGCGCTGCTCGGCACCGGCGCGGACGCCATGACCTTCGAGACGGAGAACATCCGCGGAAGCTTCGATTCGACCGTCACCATCGGCACCGGCATCCGCATGAAGGACCCGGCCTGCACGCTCATCAACGCCGGCGCCACCGGCGACGGGGCACCCGCGGGCTGCCTGGCGCCCACCTCGGCCCTGGGCGACCAGGGCAACCTCAACTACGCCAAGGGCGACGCCTTCACCACGTACCTCAAGGGCAGCCACGAACTGCTGCTGAAGCTGCCGTCCGACATCACCTTTCTCGGGCGGGTGAACTGGATCAAGGACTTCACCGCCTCCGATACCACCGGCTACCTGGCCGCGGGCGCGCCCTCCGGGCTGCGGGACGGGCTGGCGCCGGATGCGCGCCGTGACCTGCGGTTCAAGGCGCGGTTGCTGGACCTGTGGGTGAGCAAGTCCTTCGACATCGGAGACCAGCGCGCGCGCGTGCGCGTCGGCAACCAGGTGATCAACTGGGGCGAAAGCCTGTTCCTGTCCGGCGGCATCAACAGCACGAACGCGGTGGACGTGATGCGCGCCTCGCAGCCCGGCACCCAGCTCAAGGAGGTGCTGCTGCCCGCGCCGATGGTGAGCGTCGCCAGCGGACTGGGCCACGGACTCAACGTCGAGGCCTACGTGCAGACGCACTGGAACGGCAACTACATGCCCCCCACGGGCAGCTACTGGTCCACTGCCAACGGCCTCGGCAAGGGCCACGACACCTACGGGCTCGTGGAGGCCAAGCCCAAGAACAGCGGGCAGTGGGGCGTGGCGCTGCGCTACCAGCCTGAGGGCACTTCGCTCAACCTCGGCGCCTACGTGCTGAACTACCAGGACAAGGGTGCGAATTTCAGCAGCAATGTGAACGGCACGGGGCGCGCGGGCTGGGCGTTCGCGGAGAACCGCCGGCTCTACGGCGTGAGCGCGAACATGCCCGTGGGCGACTGGTCCGTCGGCACGGAACTGTCCTACCGGCCGCGCGATGCGGTGTCGCTGAACTCCGCCGCCACCGGGTGCGCCTCGCAGGGCGGCAACTGCTGGGTGGACGAAAAGAAGTTCCAGTGGCACCTGACCGGCCTCTACAGCGTCACGCCCAGCAACGGCCAGTGGCTGCTCGACCTGCTGGGCGCCAGCACCGCCACCCTGATGGCGGAAACCGTGGTGGTGCGCTACCCGCACCTCAAGCAGTTGTACGGCGCCGATCCGATCTCCGCTGGCGCCTGGGGCTGGGGGCAGGAGTTCAACGCGGGGGCGTCGCCCTCGCCCATGGGCTCGAAGACGGCGTGGGGATACAACCTGGACTTCAGCTGGGTGTACGACGGCACGGTCATCCCGGGCTGGCAGGTGATCCCCGAGATCTACTACTTCCAGGCCGTCAAGGGCCGCACGCCCAATGCGGCCGGCCAGCTCATGGAGGGGGCGAAGTCGATCAACCTCACGGTGAGCTTCGTGCAGAACCCTGCCAAGTGGCAGGCTTCGATCAACTACGCGGCCTTCTTCGGCGGCAAGCGGGTGTTCGACCAGCCGCTGCGCGACCGCAACTACCTGGGCTTCACCCTGTCGCGGAACTTCTGACCGCCCGACCGCCCCCCGACCGTCTGCCGAAAGCCACCCGTGCCCGACTCCGCATCTCCCCCCCGGTCCGCCCTCGTCCGCGCCGTGCAGCGCGTCGAACAGATCGTCTTCCACCACAGGACGGTGCTGCTCGCCGCGCTGGTGCTCTTCACCGTGGTGATGGCCTGGTTCGCGGTGCAGCTGCGCATGGACGCGGGCTTCGAGAAACAGATGCCTGTCGGGCACGAGTACATCGAGACCTTCAAGGAGTACCGCAACGACGTGCTGGGCGCCAACCGCCTGAACATCGTGGTGAAGGCGCGGCACGGCAGCATCTGGACGCCCGCCGCGCTGCAGCGGGTGTACGAGGTCACCCAGGCGGTCGGCTACCTGCCCAATGTCGAGCGGCTGGGCGTGCGCTCGGTCTGGACGCCCAACAGCTTCGTCAACGAGATCACCGAGGAAGGCTTCCGGGCCGACCCGCTGATCGACAGCACCATCACGCCCGGACAGCTCACGCCCGAGTCCATCGCGGGCATTCGCCGTGCCGCCTCGCAGGGCGGATTCGTGGGTACGCTGGTCTCGCGCGACGAGACGAGCGCCATGGTCACCGCCGAGCTGCTGGAGGTGGGCGCCGACAACACGAAGCTGGACTACGTGGCCTACAACCACCTGCTGGAAGAGCGCATCCGCGCGAAGTTCGAGGACGCGGATTTCGAGATCCAGATCATCGGCTTCGCCAAGCAGATCGGCGACATCGCCGACGGCGCGCGCTCGGTGCTGAAGTTCTGCGCCATCGCCCTGGTGCTGACGGCGCTGGCGGTGTACTGGTACTGCCGATCGGTGCGCTTCACGCTGCTGCCGATCGTGTGCTCGCTCACCTCGCTGGTGTGGCAGTTCGGCACGCTCAAGCTGCTCGGCTTCGGCCTGGATCCGCTCGGCGTGCTCGTGCCCTTCCTGGTGTTCGCCATCGGCGTATCGCATGGTGTGCAGCAGATCAACTTCATCGTGCGGCAGATATCGCACGGCCGCTCCAACTACGACGCCTGCCGCGACAGCTTCACCGGCCTGCTGATTCCGGGGACGCTGGCCCTGGTGACCGCCTTCGTATCGTTCGTCACCCTGCTGCTCATCCCGATCCCGATGGTGCGCGAGCTGGCGATCACCGCCTCGCTGGGCGTGGCCTACAAGATCGTCACCAACCTGGTGATGCTGCCGGTGGCGGCTTCGTATTTCGACATCGGCAAGCGCTACGCCGACGCGGCGCTGGTGCAGCGCGAGCGGCGTTCGGGCTGGCTGCGGGTGCTCGCCCGCGTGGCCGAGCCGCGCAACGCCCTGCTGGTGCTGGCGGCGACGGCGGTGGTGTTCGCCGCCGCCGTCTGGCAGAGCCGCGACCGCGTGGTGGGCACGCTGCAGCCCGGCGCGCCGGAGCTGCGCGCGGACTCACGCTTCAACCGCGACGCGGTCGCCATCTCCAGCAGCTACGACACCGGCCTGGACTGGCTGACCGTGGTCTTCGAGGCGCCGCCCGACAGTTGCGGCAACGTCAATGTCGGGCTCTACCAGGACCGCTTCACCTGGACCATGCAGCCGGTGGAGGGCGTGCTCTCCGTGTCTTCGTATGCGGGGCAGCTGCGGCTCTACAACGAGGGCTACAACGAAGGCAATCCGAAGATGGCGGTGATCCCGCTGGACCCCGGCAACTACGCGGCCCTGTCCACCGAGATCGCCCGCCTGCCCGGCATGATGCGCAAGGACTGCAGCATGACGGCGGTCCACCTTTTCCTGACCGACCACAAGGCGGCCACCATCCAGCGCGTGATCGACGCCGTGAAGCGTTTCCGCGAGCATGACAGGCAGGACGGCATCGTCATCCGCCTCGCCTCCGGCAATGCCGGCGTGCTGGCGGCGATCGACGATGAGGTGGAGAAGAGCGAACTGCCGATGATGCTCTATGTGTATGCCGCCATCATCGTGCTGGTGTTCCTGGTCTACCGCGACCTGCGCGCCGTCGTGGCCTGCTGCCTGCCCCTCACCGTGGGCACCTTCATCGGCTACTGGTTCATGAAAGAGCTGGAGATCGGCCTGACCGTGGCCACGCTGCCGGTGATGGTGCTGGCGGTGGGCATCGGCGTGGACTACGCCTTCTACATCTACAACCGGCTGCTGATGCACCTCGCCCACGGCCAGAGCATCGTCAAGGCCGTGGAATCGGCCATTCTGGAGGTGGGCACGGCGACCATCTTCACGGCCATCACGCTGGCTATCGGCGTGGCGACATGGTCGTTCTCGCAGCTGAAGTTCCAGGCCGACATGGGCAAGCTGCTGGCCTTCATGTTCATGGTGAACATGGTGATGGCCATGACGGCCCTGCCGGCCGTGGCCGTCTGGCTGGAACGCCTCTTTCCCCGCCGCAAGCCCGTGCAGGCCACCGGGCTGCAGCACGATTGATCCCTTTCCAGGACCCGCCCCATGCGCCCCAGCATTCCCCCCCTCCTGCTGTCCGCGGCCCTGTGCCTGCAGGGAGCCGCCTCTGCCCAGCCCGCGCCGGCCACGGGCTCCGCGACCGTGCCGCACATCTCCGCGGCACGGCAGGTTCCCTACGCCGCCCAGGCCATGGTGCTGGCCAGCGCCCTGGCGGGCTCACGGCTGGTGGCGGTCGGCGACCACGGCGTGGTGCTGCTGTCCGACGATGGCGGCCGAACGCACCGCCAGGCCCGTTCGGTGCCCGTGGACGTGACGCTGACATCCGTAGCCTTCTCGGACGTGCGCAACGGCTGGGCTGCAGGCCATGCCGGCGTGATCCTGCACACCGCCGACGGGGGCGAAACCTGGACACTGCAGCGCAAGGACCTGCAGGAAGACCGCCCGCTCTTCGCCGTGCACTTCTTCGACGCCGCCCACGGCGTGGCGGTCGGCCTGTGGTCGCTGGTGCTGACCACGGACGACGGTGGGGCGACGTGGCGGAAGGTGGACCTGGCCCCGCCCGAGGGCGCCCGCAAGGCCGACCTGAACCTGCTGGGCCTGTTCACGGATGCCCGTGGCCGGCTGTTCGCCGCCGCAGAGAAAGGCAATGTGCTGCGCTCGGACGACCAGGGCCGCAGCTGGACCTATCTTCCCACCGGATACCAGGGTTCGTTCTGGACAGGGGCGGCCACGCCGGACGGCACGCTGCTGGCGGCCGGCCTGCGCGGCTCCCTCTACCGCAGCGGCGACGACGGCCGCACCTGGCAGCGCGTGGAAACGCACAGCCAGTCCTCCATCACCGCGCTGCAAGCCCGCGGCAGCACCGTCGTGGGTGCAGGCCTGGACGGGTTGGTGCTGCGCAGCGCCGACAGTGGCGCCAGCTTCGCCACCGAAGTCCGGCCGGACCGGCTGGCCCTGACCAGCGTGGTGGCCGGTGCCGGCACCCCGGACCGGCCCGATGTGTTCTATTCGCGGCAGGGGCCGGTCGCGCCGACCGCCACCGCCCGCTGACGCCACGCAGGCAAAAGAAAACCCGCGGCGCCAGGCACGGCACCGCGGGCAGCGCATGGGCCGCAGGAGGCGGCCTCCGGAATGTCAGGCGCCCTCAGCCCCTGCAGGAAAGCGCCCTTCCGAGGCCAGTTGAGCCAGAGGCAGGCGGCCGTTGGGCGACTCGCGCGACTGCAGGCCTTCGGGCAGCACGCCCTTGTCGCCGCGCCGGCCTATCGCCACCACAGCCTGGACCGCATAGCCCGCGGGGATGGCTGCCGCCTCCCGCACGAGGGCAGCATCGAAGCCGGCCATGGCATGGGCCGACCAGCCCGACAGCGTCGCCTGCAGCGCGAGGCTGGCCCAGGCGGCACCCGCATCGAAGGCGTGCCAGGCATTCGGCGCAGGCACGGATTCGCCCGGGAACACGGCCTGCTCGGCCGAGACGATCACCACCAGGGCGGCCGCCCGCTGGGCCCACCCCTGGTTGAAAGGCTCCAGGGCCTGGAAGATGGGATCCCAGCTCGCGGTATCGCGCCGGGCATAGATGAACCGCCACGGCTGGGCGTTGTAGGCCGAAGGCGCCCAGCGGGCCGCCTCGAGCAAAGCCAGCAGGCCGGACTCGGGAATGGGCTCGCCGGTGAAGGCGCGGGGCGACCACCGGTCGGTGAACACGCTGTGGATCGCATGGTCGGGCTGCCGGGGCGAGAGAGACTGGGACATGGAAGACTCCTGGTTCCTGGAAAAAACGTGCACGGGCCGCGTCAGATGCCGGCCATGTTGATGTACTTGAGGGTGAGGTAATCGTCCATGCCATGGCGCGATCCCTCGCGCCCCAGGCCGGACTGCTTGATGCCGCCGAACGGAGCGACCTCGTTGGAGATCAGTCCCGTGTTCACGCCCACCATGCCGTACTCCAGGCGCTCGGCCACGCGCCATGCGCGGCCGATATCGCGGGCGTAGAAATAGCTCGCCAGTCCGAACTCGGTGTCGTTGGCCATCGCCACCACCTCGTCCTCTGTATCGAAGCGGAACAGCGGCGCCAGCGGCCCGAAGGTTTCCTCGCGCGCCACGCGCATGCTCTGCGTCACGCCCGTGAGCACCGTCGGCTCGAAGAAGCTGCGGCCCAGCGCATGGCGCCGCCCGCCCAGGGCCACCTGCGCGCCGCCGGCGACGGCGTCCGCGATGTGCTCCTCCACCTTGCGCACCGCGGCCTCGTCGATCAGCGGGCCGATCCGCACGCCCTCTTCGGCGCCCGGGCCGACACGCAGCGCCCGCAGGGCCTCCACGAGCTTGCGCGCGAACGCGTCGTACACGCGCGCGTGCACGTAGAGCCGGTTGGCGCACACGCAGGTCTGGCCGGCATTTCGGAACTTCGAGACCAGAGCGCCCTCCACAGC
The DNA here is from genome assembly GCF_000687165.1 of Paracidovorax oryzae ATCC 19882. Classification (GTDB taxonomy): domain Bacteria; phylum Pseudomonadota; class Gammaproteobacteria; order Burkholderiales; family Burkholderiaceae_C; genus Paracidovorax; species Paracidovorax oryzae. Next base: position 179,481 of record NZ_JMKU01000007.1, read on the forward strand.
GGCGTCCAGGTCGGCATCGTCGAACACGATGAAGGGCGCGTTCCCGCCCAGCTCCATCGACACCTTCTTCACCGTGGCCGCCGTCTGCTGCATCAGGTGCCGGCCCACCTCGGTGGAGCCGGTGAAGCTCAGCTTGCGCACCAGCGGATTCGTCGCCAGCTCGGTGCCGACCTCTCCGGCCGGTCCGGTCACCACCGACAGCACGCCCGGGGGGATCCCCGCGCGCTCGGCCAGTACCGCCAGGGCGAGCGCAGTCAGCGGCGTCTGGCTGGCGGGCTTCACGACCATGGTGCAGCCGGCCGCCAGGGCCGGCCCGGCCTTGCGGGTGATCATCGCGGCGGGAAAGTTCCACGGCGTGATGGCAGCGCACACGCCCACGGGCTCCCGGACCACCACGATGCGCTGCGAGGCCACGGGCGCGGGCACGGTCTCGCCATAGACGCGCTTCGCCTCCTCGGCGAACCACTGGATGAAGGAAGCCGCGTAGCCGATCTCGCCGCGCGCCTCGGCCAGGGGCTTGCCCTGCTCCGCCGTCATGATGCGCGCCAGATCGTCCTGGTTCGCCAGGATCAGCGCATGCCAGCGCGCGAGCAGCGCGGCACGCTCGCTGGCCGTGCGCGCGCGCCACGCAGGCCATGCGCGGTGCGCCGCATCGATGGCCTCGCGGGTTTCCGCAGGGCCCATGCGGGGCACGTGGCCCACGGTGGCGCCGGTGGCGGGGTCGGCCACGGCCAGGGAGCGCTCGCTGGCGGTCCAGCGGCCGTCCACGAAGCAGCGGCCACGCAGCAGGGAGGGATCTTGCAGGTTCAGCATAAGGGGGCCGGGCGGGCCGGCTCAGAGTTGGGTGACCATCTTGGTCACGAGAAAGCTGTCGAAGGACTCGGTGCCGCCTTCGCTGCCGAAGCCGCTGTCCTTCACGCCGCCGAAGGGCAGTTCGGGATGCGCCATGCCGGAATGGTTGATGTTGACCATGCCGGCCTCCAGCCCACGGGCCACGCGCGTGGATACCGGCAGCGATTGCGTGAAGACGTACGACGCCAGCCCGAAGGGCAGCGCATTGGCCAGGCCCAGCGCTTCGTCCACGGTGTCGAAGCGTGCGAGTACCGCCAGGGGTCCGAAGGGCTCCTCCCGCAGGATGCGCGCGCCCGGGGGAACGTCCCGCAGTACGGTGGGGGCCAGGAAGTGGCCGCGCCCACGCACGCGCTGCCCGCCGGTGAACGCCTTCGCGCCCGCGCCGACGGCATCGTCCACCAGCCCCTGCACCGCCTGCAGCCGGCGCGCATGGATGAGCGGCCCCATCTGCACGCCCTCCTCCAGGCCGGGGCCCATCTTCACCGCGCCCAGGGCGTCCATGAAGCGCTCCGCGAACCGGACGTAGATGCCGGATTGCACGAAAAAGCGCGAGGGTGACACGCACACCTGCCCGGCGTTGCGCACCTTCATGCGCGCCAGCGCGGCGGCGGCCTCGTCCACGTCGGCATCGTCGAACACCAGTACGGGGGCATGGCCGCCCAGTTCCATCGTGGTGCGCTTGAGGTGGGTTCCGGCCAGGGCGGCGATCTGCCGGCCCACGGGCACCGAACCGGTGAACGACACGACCCGCACGCGCGGCGATTCGATCAGCTGGCGGGAGATGTCCGCCGGCACGCCCCACACCAGGTTGAGCGCCCCCGCGGGCAGGCCGGCGTCGTGGAACAGCCGCGCCAGCGCGACGATGGCGCTCGGCGACTCCTCGGGCCCCTTGAGCACCACCGTGCAACCCGCGCCCAGCGCGGCGGCCAGCTTCTTCGCGGCCTGGCCGAAAGGAAAGTTCCAGGGACTGAACGCAGCCACCACGCCGGCCGGTTCACGCACCACCCACTGCCGCACCGACGGATGGCGAGGCGGCACCACGCGGCCGTAGATGCGCCGGCATTCCTCCGCATGCCACTCCAGGTGCTCCGCGGCGTTGAGCACCTCGGCCACGGCCTCCGGAAGGGGCTTGCCATTGTCCAGCGTGATGCCGCGGCCGATGTCCTGGGCCCGCTCGCGCGCGAGGCTGGCGGCCTTGCGCAGCACGGCGGACCGATCCATCGGCGAGCTGTCGCGCCAGGCGGGAAAGGCACTGTACGCGGCCTCGATCGCCGCCTCGACATCGGCGGGTCCTGCCCAGGGCAGGTGCCCCAGCACCTCCAGCGTGGCCGGGTCATGCACGGGCTGCCCGGCACTGCGGCCCTGGAAGCTGCCACCGATGAACAGGGAAAGTTCGGGATACATCTCGGATTCCTTCACGCCGGCAGGGCCGGCTCTGCCTGGGGCTGGAGCACGGGCGGCAGCACGGCCTGGCAAAAAGCCGCGAGCTGCGGGACCGCATCGCCCCGGCGGCCAGCGGCCGCCACGAAGCGGTCGGGCCGGATCAGCACCCAGTCCACACCCCGGTCCTGGAACCAGAAATGCAGCGTGTTCTCCACATCCTCGATGCGTCCTCCGCGGGCCGGTGCGCAGGCATCCGCCGCGGCGCCGCGCGAACGCACTGCCACGTAGCGCCCGCAGCCCAGCCGCTCCAGTTGCTCCCGCAACTCTGCAGGCGCATCGGCCAGCGCGTCTTCGCACCAGCTCAGCACGGCGAAGCGCGGGCCGACCACGTCGTCCAGACGCTGTTGGCGGCCGGGCGCGCACTCCACCACGGGCTGGATGAACATGCGGCCCACCACCTCGTCGCTCCGCGCATCCCCGCTGTCCTGCACGACGCCCCGCGTGAAGCGCGGCATGGGCTTGAACTTCATCTGCAGCACGTAATCGCGCACCCGCGGGATGTTGCGCACCGACAGGAAGAAACGGTCGCGCAGCCAGGCCAGGGCCCGGTTGCGCTGCGACAGCATGGCCCCGAACAGGTCCGCGAGGTCGATCATCGCCTTGGCATGCGCGTGGCGCTCGTCTTGATAGCTCGAGAGCAGCTCGGGGCGCAGGCGCCCCTGCAGGATCCAGGCGAGCTTCCACGACAGGTTGAACGCATCGCGCAGCCCTGCGTTCAGCCCCTGGCCGATCCAGGGCGGGGTGATGTGCGCGGCATCGCCCGCCAGGCACACGCGCCCGACCACGAAAGATCCCGCCACGCGCGAGTTGTGGGTATAGACGCGCGCCCGGATCACGTTCAGCGACTCCGGCCGCGCCACGTGCCGGCCCAGCAGTTCGCGCACCTTGTCCGGAGCCAGCATCTGCTCGCCGTCCTCGCCGGGAAACAGCATGAATTCCCAGCGACGCAGGCCGTAGGGCAGGCGCAGGCACACGTAGGGCCGCTCGGGGTCGCAGTGCAGCGCCGTGTAGGGCGCATCCAGCGGATCCTGGTCGCACTCGATGACCACCCACTTCGCGGGATGGGTGCGCCCCTCGAAAGGCAGCTTCAGGATGCCCTCGCGCACGCGGCTGCGGCCACCGTCGCATCCGACCAGGTACTGCGCGCGCACCCGGTGCTCCGCCCCCTGCGCGTCGCGCAGCACCGCGGTCACGCCCTGCGCATCCTGCTGCAGGTCCAGCAGCTCCGTCTCCAGGCACAGGTGCACATGCGCAAAGCGCTGCAGGCCCTCGCGCAGCACCGCCTCGCCCAGCGGCTGGGAAAACAGATTGCGCCGGAACCAGCCGAACTCGCGCGTGCTGGGCAGGATCTCCGCGAAGCAGCGGCGCGAAGCAGTGTACATGCGCATGGGCACGTTCTGGATCATGTCGCGCAGCATGCGCTCGGCAAGGCCCGCCGCCTGGAAGGTGCGCAGCGCCTCGTCATCGAGCCCGACCGCGCGCGGATAGTCGAGCACCTGCGGGCTGCGGTCCACAGCCAGCACGGACACGCCGTAGCCGCCCAGCAGGTTCGCAATCGTGGCCCCGACCGGACCCGCGCCGACGACGAGGACCTGGACTTCAGTGGGAAATGTCATTGCCTTGCAGCCTTTCGTGGACACACGCCCCGGGCCGTTCAGGCCGGACTGAGCAGCCGGCTGTCCTGGCTCACCAGCAGGTGGCGCACCGACTTGCGGAACTCGGTGAAGGCCGGGTCGGCGATCAGCTGGGCGCGGCGGCGCACGCGCTCTTCGTAGCTGTCGAAGACCCAGTGGTAGATGAGCTGGTTCAGGTCGCCGCTCTCCGGCGTGAGCACCGCCACCAGGCCGCCCAGCAGGCGGGTCTGCACTTCGCGGCCCGCTTCGTTGTACAGGCGCAGGTACTCGCGCGTGCCGCCGGGCACCAGCGTGTAGGTCCGGATTTCATGGATCATGAGGCTCTTTCTTTTCAGGGGATCAGGCGGCCTCGCGGGCCGCCGCGCTCCGCAGGAATCCGGCCACCGCCTGCGCGAAAAGCGCCGGCTGGTCGTCGTGGATGTAATGCCCGGCATCCGGGATCTCGATGGCTTCGATGCGCGGATTCAGCGCGCGCATGCGCTCGGCCATGGCCGGCTGCAGGTAATCGGAGCGCCCGCCCCGCACCACCAGCGTGGGGCACGCGATCGCGCGCAGGCTGGCCTCCAGGTCCACCGCCCGCGTGGGATCGGGATGCAGCCGCGTCGCGGTGATGCCCGCATGGTCGTAGCGCCAGGTGAAGCCGCCCTGCGGCAGCGGCGAGAGCATGCTCTGCAGCCGCTGCAGGCGAGCCTCCTCGGTCACCGTGGGCCGCAGCGCGCGCATGAAGTCCGCCGCCGCTTCCCAGTCCGGGAACGACGCGGGCGTCATGGCCAGCTCCCTGCGGATGCGGGTCGCGCCCTCGCTGGCATCGAAGGCGCCCGGGCCGGCATCCTCGATCACCAGCCGCCGCACGCGCCCAGGGTGCCGGCCCGCATAGACGATGGCGTTCATCCCGCCCATCGAATGTCCCAGCAGGTCGAAGGCATCCAGGCCCAGCGCATCCACGATGCCTTCCAGGTCGGCCACGTAGGTGTCCGTGTAGTAGTCGCCCGCCGGATCCCAGTCGGTCTGGCCGCGCCCCCGCTGGTCGAAGGCGATCACGCGGAAATCCGGCTGCAGCGCGGCGGCCAGGCCCGCGAAGGTCTCGGCATAGCCGCGGATGCCGTGCAGCATCACCACGGGCCGGGCCGCCGGGCTACCCCACTCGGTGAGGTGGAACCGCAGCCCCTGGAGGGACATCACCTGTTCGCGCCGTTCCATGGCCCGCCCTCAGACCAGGCCGTCCCGGCCCTGGATTTCCGAAGCCTTCAGTCCGCCCAGGCGGGCATTGAGCCGGCCGCGGGTGGCAAAGGCCCAGATCAGCACCACCTCGTCGCGGTTGGGGCCGTCCGCGAACTGCGCAGTGACGGTGTCGTAGTGCGAGCGCACGTACAGCGCATCCTTGTGCGCGAGCGGGATGTCGATCGAGGTGCCCGGGCCGCCGCGCTTGCCGGACGACGGCACCCAGGACTTGCCGCCCCCGATGGCGTCGCGGATGGGGTTGGCCGCGGGGTTGGTGAGCAGCGCGTTGCCGTGCTCGTACTCGCCGTCGATGCCCACCACGATCGCCTTGCCGTAGCTCTCGATCGCGCGGCCGCCGGCGGCCTCCTGGATGCGCCGGCCGAACTCGCGGCCCAGCTCCGGGGACGGATCGATCCAGGACGACAGGTCCGGCTCGTAGCGGCCGGCGAACGGGTTGTGGAGGCACGCGGCGATGACGATCTTGCGCAGCGGTTCGCCGTCCGCGGGCGCACCGGTCTCGCCGGCCAGGGTGTCCTCGATCTGGAGATACCACTTGCGGATATGGAAGACGCTGAAATTGGCAGCCTTGGTCATGATGGTGTGGAAGGAATGGAGGGGAATGGAAGGGAGGACGGAATCCGGCGCGGGCCGCATCAGTCGAACAGCGGCTCGAGCCGGAACGGCTCGCTGGGCGCGTGGTGGGCCTGCAGCACGCGCTTGCCCTCCTCGTCGTCGTGCACCATCTCCAGGAAGAACTCGAAGCGGTGCCCGTCCGGGTCGTTGAAATAGAGGCCGTAGCCCACCTTGTGGTCGGTGGTCTTGACCACCTCCACGCCGGCACGCAGCAACTGGCCGTAGAGCCGGCGCAGTTCGTCCATATCGCCCTCGATCTCCAGCCCGTAGTGCTGCAGCGCGCAACCGCCCACCACCTGCCCCGGCTCGGGCTTGATCAGCGCGATGTCGTGGTGCTTGCGGCCGAAGCTCATGAACACCCAGCGCTCGCCCCGGGCGGTTTCCTGCATGCCCAGGATGCGCTCGTACCATGCGGCCGAGGCGAACGGGTCGGTCACGAACAGCGACAGGTGGGTGCGGCGGATGCGGGGGCGCACCACCCCGGCCTGGATTTCAGTCATGGTGGGGCTTCGCTCCGAGGGTGGACTTCGGGTGGGCCTTCACGGCGGCGACGGCGGGGGTCCACGCCACGGCCGTGATCTCGCTGAAATCGCGCCAGTCCTTGAACCAGCTGCGGCCGCCGTCCATGGAGCGGAAGAGATGGCCGTACTTGGTGCCCGCGAACACGAGGTCCGGATCGGCGGCATGCGTGCCCAGCGCCCAGAACGTCGAGTTGGGCACGGCATGCAGCAGCGACGGGGCCCAGGTCCGGCCACGGTCCTGCGAGCGGTAGATCTGCGTGCGCGTGCCCGGCGTGCCGTCGCCGATGGCCGCCAGCAGCACCTCGCGATCGCCCTCCAGCGGCGTGAGGATGCGCGTGTAGTACATGCCGTCGAATCGGTCGGCGGAACTCTCCGCGGCCCAGGGGCCGGCCGGACCCTCGGTACTCGTATAGACCGAATTGACCGTGGCGATGATGTGCGTCTTGGGCCGGCCGCCGGCCGCGGGCAGGATGCGGATGCAATGGATGTCGCTGTTGGCGATGCCGCTGTCCGCATCGTCCACGCGCCGCCAGGTGTCGCCGCGGTCGGTGCTGTGCCAGGCGCCGCCTTCCTCCACTCCGAACCAGACGGAGCCGTCGTCCGGGTCCACCGCGATCGCGAGGATGCGGGGGCGGTTCACGCCCGCGCAGAACTCCGGCAGCTCGATGGGCAGGCGCGTCCAGCTGGCGCCACCGTCCAGCGAGCGGAACATCACCGCCCTCGACGGCGCGCCCGTGCCCGCGTAGATGACGCGCGCATCGCGCGGGTCTATCGCCAGCGCCCACACGTGCATGCCGTCGGCCGGCGATGCCAGCCGACGGAAATGCGCACCCGCATCCTCGCTCAGGCAGATACCGGCATCCGCGCCCGCGAAGATCCGGTTCGGGTCGTGCGGATCCACCAGCAGGCTGCGCACCACGCCGTCGAATTCGATGGCCTCCTTCAGGCCGAGGCGGTGCCAGCTCGCGCCGTCGTCCGCGCTGCGCAGGATGCCCTGCCCGGCCGTCCCCACGAGAATCGTTCCCTGCATGATCGGGTCCTTCCTGGATGCGTTCAGATGAAAATGCCGCGGGTGATGCCGCCATCCACCGCGATGGATTCGCCGGTGATCGCGCCGGCTCGCTCGGAGGCGAGGAACAGCACCGTGTCGGCGATCTCCTCGGGCTGCAGCACGCGGCGGATCGGCGTGGCCTTGGCGTAGTTCGCCTCGACCTGCTCAGGCGTCAGGCCCTGCAGGCGCGCCTCCTTCGCATAAAGCTCGTGGATGTGCGGCGTCTCCACCACCCCCGGATGGATCACGTTCACGGTGATGCCCGACGGGCCCAGCTGGTCGGACAGCGTCTTGGTGAGGTGGCAGATCGCCACATTGCGCATGCCCGACAGCTGCTTGCTGCCGCGGCCGGTGAGCCCGCCGATATTGATGATCCGGCCGAAGCCGCCCTGCTTCATGTGCGCCGCCGCGGCCTTGGCGCAGCGCATGTAGCCCACCACCTTGATGTTGATGTCCTCCAGCAGGCCTTCCGGATCGGCGTTCTCGATCTCGCTGCGCACCAGTCCGCCCGGGTGGGCCGCGCCGTTCACCAGGATGTCGATGCGCCCGAAGTGCGCCGCCACCTTTGCCATCATGGCCTCCACCTGCGCAGTGCTGCCCACGTCCGCAGGCGCGGCGAGGATCTCCACGCCCGTCTTCTCGCCGATCTCGCGCGCCGCCTGCTCCAGCGCGCCCTGGCTGCGCGCCACGATCGCCACGCGCACGCCCTCCGCAGCCAGCGCTTCGGTCACCGCCCGGCCGATGCCGAGGCTGCCTCCGGTCACCACCGCGACCTTGCCCTTCAGTTTCAGATCCATTGCACACTCCTTTGGATGGATGGAAGGCCGCGGTAAACGCCCCGGCCGATGAACCCCGTCACAGCGCCATCTCGATCAGCGCCGGCCCCTTGCGCCCGAACGCGCGGCGCAGCTCGCCGGCCAGCGCCTGGGCCGTGGACACGCGTGCCGCCGGCACGCCGTACGACTGCGCCAGCCCCACCCAGTCGATCCGGGGGTGGTCCAGCGCCGTGAGCGCCTCGGCGCGCGCGCCCAGCACGCCGCCGTCGCGGCGCAGTTCGTTGCGCAGGATCGCGTACTGGTGGTTGGCCGCGATCAGCACCACCACGTCCAGCTGCTCGTGCGCCAGCGACCACAGCGCCTGGACCGTGTATTGCGTGCTGCCGTCCGACAGCAGTCCCACCACCGGGCGGTCAGGACACGCGATGGCCGCGCCCAACGCCACCGGCAGGCCCTGCCCGATCGCGCCGCCGGTGTTGGTGAGCGTGGTATGCGGCCGCGCCGCCGCCGACGCGGCATAGAACGGATAGCCGCAGGTTCCGCCTTCCACCGACACGATGGCGCGCTCCGGCAGCTCGCGCGCCAGCACCGCCGCGATGCGCGCAGGCGTCAGCTCGCCCTCCGGCATCGCGGGCATCTCTGCCGCGGGAGCCTCGTAGGCCGGCGCTCCCACCGCATCCGCAAGCTGCTCCAGCCGCTCGGCCACGGCATGGCCCGGGGCTGCGAGCACCAGCAGCCGCTCCGGCGGCACCAGCGCGCTCGGATGGCCCGCATAGCCAAAGTACGTAATGGGCGGCAGTGCGCCGGCCAGCACCACGAGGTCCGCCGCATCCAGCACCGCGCGCGCCGGCTCGGGGAAATACGGCAGGCGGTCGAAGGCCGGCAGGCCCTGGCCGCGCTCCGACCGGGCGGGAAAAGTCTCGGCATAGGCCGAAGCGCCCAACTGCCCGCACAGCCGCGCCGCGGCGCGCTGGGCCCGCGCGCCCAGGCCGCTGTGCTCGCCGCCGCCGCCCAGCAGGAAGACCACCCGGCCCGCCGTGCGCAAACGCTCCAGGGCCAGCGCATGGTCGTAGCCATCCGGCGCGCCCTCTTCGGCGGGACGGCGCGGCGCGGGGGATGGCGTGGATGCCGGCACGTCCGCGACGGCGTCCGGCAGCGCCGCGGCCTGGAAGTCCGCCGGGAAGATCAGGGTGGCGCCCTGCCCGCCCTGCGCCAGGCTCTGGCGCACTGCCTCCGCGCCGGCCTGCGCGCATTCCTGCACGCCGCCGATGCGGCGCACCCAGCCCGACACCGGCCGCGCCAGCGATTCGATGTCCGAGGTCAGGGGCGCATCGTAGGGCAGGTGCCAGCTCGTGTGGTCGCCGATGACATTGACGATGGGCGTATGCGCGCGACGGGCGTTGTGCAGGTTGGCGATGCCATTGGCGAAGCCGGGCCCCAGGTGCAGCAGCGTCGCCGCAGGCCGGCCCTGCATGCGGCCGTAGCCGTCGGCAGCGCCGGTACATATGTTTTCCTGCAGGCCCACCACGCAGCGGATGCCGTCCAGGGGCTCCAGCGCGCGCACGAGGTCGAGTTCGGTGGTGCCGGGGTTGGCGAAACAGGTATCCACCCCCTCGGCGGCGAGCGCGGTCCATAGCGCGTGCGCGCCGGTCAGTCGGTTCATGGTCTTGGGTCCTTTGGAGAAAATCGGAAGGCGCGCGGCCTGGCTACTGCGCCTGGATGTGTCGCTCGCGCACCAGCCGCCCGACACGCTCCGCATCGGCCGCGATCCGGGCATCGAGTTCCTGCGGCGCCGATGCACCGGCCCGCAGCCCGCGGTCGGACGCCCAGGTCCGCAGCGCGGGGGCGGACAGCACCTTGTCCAGCGCCGCATGCATGCGCTCCAGCACCTGGGGCGGCGTGCCGGCACGGGCATGGAGCGAATACGAGGTGGACAGCAGCATGCCGGGGGCCCCTGCCTCGGCCATCGTGGGCACGTCGGGGGCCACCGGCGTGCGCGCGTCCGCCCCCACCGCGAGCAGCTTCAGCGTGCCCTTGCGCACATGCGGCAGCAGGGCCTCCACTCCGCCGGAAGTTGCATCCACCTGTCCGCCGAGCAGCGCCGGGATCACTTCGGCCAGTGCCTTGTAGGGCACATGCAGGAACTGCGCGCCCGTGCCGGCCTGCAGCAGTTCCATGTTGAGGTGCATCACGCTGCCCACGCCGCCGGTGCCGAAGGGAACCTGTCCCGGGCGTGCCTTCGCATAGTCGATGAACGACCGGAAATCGCCCGCCGGCACGCGCGCGCTCACCACCAGATAGAGGTCCACGTCGGCGATGTTGCTGACCGACACGAGGTCCTTCTTCGGATCGAACGGCAGCGGCTTGTAGAGCAGCGGGTTGACCGACAGCGTGAGCCGGTCCACCAGCAGGAAGGTGTGGCCGTCGGCCGGGGCCTTCGCCACCTCGCCGGTGCCGATGATGGCGTTGGCGCCCGGCTTGTTCTCCACGACGAAGGTCGCCTTCAGCTCCCGGGCCAGACCCTCGGAGACCAGCCGCGCCATCACGTCGGGGCCCGTGCCGGGGGGATAGGGCACCACGATGCGGATCGGCCGCGCGGGCCATTCGGCCCCGGGTTGCGCCTGCGCCAAGCCAGGCGCCAGGCACACGGCCAGCCAGGCCGCAGAGACCGCACAGGCCCGCTGCAAGAAATGCCTTCTCATCGCCCACCTCCACACCGAACGTTGACGCCAACGGCAAGAGGCTGCCGGGGGCCTGCATGAGAAACAGGCCATCCGGACCAGACTTTCACCACCGAATTTGACGCAAGTTTATCGTTTAGACAAAAACATGCAATATTTTTGACTCAGCACAATCCCTTGGAACGCGGAATTTCCGCAACCTGCGAGCGATGCTCAGGAGGGTTTGCACACACGAAAATACGAAACACGCACAATTCATATGCGTTTCATACAAGGGAAGACCATGGGCATCGTCAAGATCTCCGACCGGATGCACGAAAACCTGCGCGTCGCTGCGAACGCGCTCAGCCGCTCCATCAATGCCCAGGCGGAGCACTGGATGCGCATCGGCATGCTGAGCGAGCTGAACCCCGACCTGGACCACCGGCAGATCTGCCAGTGGCTGGTCCGCACCGAACTCGCGGGGGGACTGGACGTCGCCACCACCGTCGGTGCGGGCGCATCCCCGGCGCCCGTGTCCGTGGCGCAAAGCGCACGCTGATGGCGCGCACCATCTCGCTCAAATCAGCGCAGGATCGAAACGGTGGCCCGCCGGGAACGCTTCAGCGTCGTGCGGGAATACTGCGGCCACGGCATCGGCCGCACCTGCCACGAGGCACCGGACGTGCTGCACTACGGCAACCGCGGCGAGGGCCTGCGGCTGGAGCCCGGCATGGTCTTCACCATCGAACCCATGCTCAACGCCGGCCGCGCCGCGACCCGGCAGCTCGACGACGGCTGGACGGTCGTCACGCGGGACCGGTCGCTGTCCGCGCAGTGGGAACACATGGTGGCCGTGACGCACGATGGCTTCGAGGTGCTGACGCGCTGGCCCGGCGGGACGGGTGGACGTGCAGGGATCTGAGCTTCCGCCATGAATGGGCAAGCCCCTGGGCAGCCCCGTGCAAGGCCCAGGTCGGACCATCAGGCCCACCGCGTGGCCAGAATAGCAGCAGCGATGAGCAATGAGGACGCGAGGGCGATCCATGCGACGGCCGATTTGAACCCCTCCTTGTCAGCGCAAGGCCGGCAGTACAGGTAGGTCCCGCCCTTGCCATGGCTGACCGGGCGCAGTGTCCGGCTCTTGTTGCCGCAGGCATAGCACCGTTGCGACGCATTGCGGCGCCCTCCACGGAGGTCGCGCCACACGTGCCATGCAAGGACAATGGCGGGAAGGCTCAGCAGGGCGACGAGGGCGATCAGGGAAGAATGCACGGGTTGATTGTCGCGGGCATGGGCGCCGGCCGCCAGCACCGCACCACTCCATCTCCATCCGCCGGCCTCGCCCCAACCCGCTGTTCCGCGCCGCACAGGCCTCCACTGCTCCGCACGACCACCATGACGCAAATGCCTCTTCCTCCACAGGACTCCGCCGCCTCTTCCGCTTCCGCCACGCGTGGCGAGGATTTCGAGGCCGGCCTGCGCAACCGCCGCCGCATCCTGGGCGATGCCTGGGTGGACCGCTCCCTGGAGAACCGCACGCCGTTCAATGCCGAATTCCAGGAACTCATCACCCGCCACGCCTGGCAGGACATCTGGGGACGGCCGGCGCTGGGCGACCGCACGCGGCGCTTCATGGTGCTGTCGATGATGCTGGGCATCCATGCCTACGAGGAGTTCGCGCTGCACGTGCGCGCCGCGCTGGACGGCCCGCCAGAGTCGCGCCTCACGCCCGACGAAATCAAGGAGGTGATCCTCATGGCCGCCATCTACTGCGGCGTGCCGGTCGCCAACCATGCCTTCGGGATCGTGACCGGCATCCTGCGCGAGAAGGGGCTGCTGCCGCCACCGGGGCCGGTGCCGCAGGGCTGAGCGCCCCTTTTTTGCGCGCCTCAGGCCCCGCCGGCGCACCGGCCTCCCGCCCGGCTCACACCTCGGCCAGGCATTCCAGGAATGCCGCCATCAGGGCGGATTCCACGTGCTGCTGCGACAGCAGGATGTACCGCGGGAACGGCACCTGCGGCCGGAACGCAATCGCCTTGATGCCGGGGATGTTCAGATGCCGCACCACCAGCGGATTCACGACGCTGACGCCCAGTCCCATCGCGACCATGCGGCAGATGGTCGCGGCATACGGCGTGTCGAGCGTCAGCCTGCGCCGGTCGGGCTCGAATGCCCCGTCTATCGCCGCGCGCGTGCCATCGCCGGGGGACAGGGACACGAACGGCTCGTCGTCCAGGTCCCCGGCCACGATCCGGCGCTTGCGGGCGAGCCGGTGCCCGAGCGGAACGATGCACACGCCTTCATCCGTGGCCCAGTGCCGGGCCTGGACACCCGGCGTGTCCGCCAGGTAGGACGCCAGACCGATGTCGCAGTAACGGGTCGCCGTCCACTTTGCCACGGCCGGTGAATCGCTGGTCTGGATGGACACCGGCGCCTCCGGATAGCGCTGCCGGAAGGCCCTGACCACCTGGGGCATCACGCTCATGGCGATGGATGGCGACGCGGCCACGCGCAGGGTACCCGTGCCCAGCCGGCGGATCAGGCGCACCGACTCCTCCAGCGTATCCAGCCCGATGAACGACCGCTGCACCTCCTGGTAGAAGGCCTCGGCCTCCGGCGTGGGGCTCAGCCCCCCGGCCTTGCGTTCGAACAGCTTCATGCCCGTCTCGGCCTCGAGCTGGGTGATGAAGCGGCTGATGTTGGGCTGCGAGGTATGCAGTTCGCTGGCGGCCAGCGTCATGGAGCGGGTCAGCATCACCACGCGGAACGCCTCGATCTGCTTGAACTTCATGGGTAGATGGCTTTCGCGCTGGGTGGATGGTGCATAACAAAACCGTATGGATCTGGCAGAACCTCGTATTTGACCGCATGTTACGAGGTTTCGATACTGGCCCCATCGTCACAGCGCACGGATGCGCATCGAGAAGGCCCATGGAATCGAAAGTCAGCCGCCGCCTGCAGCAGGCCACCGCCCAGGAGGTTTGCGAGCACATCTACCTGCCACGCCTGGAACGCGAGTTCGCCAGCGGCTTCGCCTGCCTCTCCGACATCAACCAGGCACACCTGCTGATGCTCCACAAGGCGGGGCTGGTTCCCGGGGACACCGCCGCACGTCTGGCCGAAGCGCTGCTGCGGATGGAAGAGGAAGGCCCCGGCGCCGTGGCGCTCGACCCGCAGCGCGAGGATGCCTACTTCAATTACGAGGCCCACCTGATGGCACTGGCCGGCGCAGACACCGGCGGGCGGCTGCACGTGGCGCGCAGCCGCAACGACATCCTGGCGACCTCCGATCGGATGCGTGCGCGGGACGCCGGACTGCGGGTACTGGAAGGGCTGAATGCAGTCCGCGAGGTCGCTATTGCACGCGCCTCGGAGCATGCCGGCGTGGTCATGCCGGGCTACACCCACCTGCAGTCGGCGCAACCCATCACGTATGGCCACTACCTGGCCGCCCTGGCGGACGCGCTGGCCCGCGATGCCCGGCGCATCGAGGTCGCCATGGAAGGCTTCGACGCCTGCCCGCTGGGCGCCGGCGCCATCGCGGGCACGGCGTTCCCGATCCAGCGCCAGGAAACGGCCCGGCTGCTGGGCTTCTCGGGATGCGTCGGCAACTCCCTGGATGCAGTCGCGTCCCGCGATTTCGCCTGGGAACTGATGTCGTCGATGGCCATCGCCGCCGTGACATGGGGGCGCATCGCCCAGGATTTCTACGTGTGGGCCACGCCGGAATTCGGCCTGATCGAGTTCCCTGACAGCGTCGCAGGCACCTCCAGCATCATGCCGCAGAAGAAGAATCCGGTGGTGGTCGAATACCTCAAGGGCAAGACCGGCCATCTCATCGGCCTGCTCAATGCCGCGATGGCGACGGTCAAGGGCACGCACTTCACGCACAGCGGCGACGGTAACCGCGAAAGCATGCGCAGCCTCTGGGAAAGCGCGGAGGAATGCGCGCGCTGCCTCGCGCTGTTCAGGCTCGTGGTGGACTCCGCACGGCCCCTGCAGGAGGCAATGCTGCGCAAGGCCCGGGCCGATTTCTCCACTGCGACGGACCTCGCGGACGCACTGGTGCGCGAAGCAGGCCTGTCGTTCCGGCAGGCACACCACGTGGTCGGCGCGGTGGTGCGCGAGGCGCTCGATGCCGGACTTTCGGCCGACGCGATCACGGCGGACATGGTAAACGCCGCCGCTACCGCGCAGACCGGACGCACCATCGAGCTGGGCAGCGCAGCCGTGCAGCGGTGCCTGGACCCCGTGGCCAGCGTCACGGACCGATGCGTCGAAGGCGGCCCGGCGCCATCGCTGGTCCGGCAACGCGCCGCCGGGCAACTGCAGGCCCTCCGGCAATCCGCGGCACGGGCCGCTGACCGGCGGGACACCCTGGCCCGCGCCCGCGCGGCGCTCAAGGCCGAGATCGCCGCCCTCGCGGACCGTTGAGAGTCCGCCCCCTCTTCCCCTCCTGCCCTGCACCGCTTCCCAAGGACCACGCCATGAAGCCCCTGACAAAACTCGCTGCCCTGGCCGCCCTCGCGCTCGGCACTGCCGGCGCCTGCGCCGATACCTATCCCTCCAAGCCCATCCGCCTCGTTGTGCCCTTCGCTGCCGGAGGCACCACGGACAACCTCGGCCGCCTGCTGGCCGCGCGACTGTCCGGAAAGCTGGGGCAGCAGGTCGTCGTCGACAACCGCGGCGGAGCCGGCGGCAACATCGGGGCGGATCTGGTCGCCAAATCACCCGCGGACGGCTACACCCTGCTGTTCGCCACGGTCGGCACCCAATCTATCAACGGATCGCTCTACAGGAAGCTGCCCTTCGACCCCGCGAAGGACTTCACGCCCGTCGCACCATTCGCCAGCGTGCCGAACATCCTGGTGGTCAATCCGCAGTTGCCGGTCCGGTCCGTCGCGGAACTGGTCGCCTACACCAGGTCCCGGCCGGACTCCATCAACATGGGCTCCGCCGGCAACGCATCCACCAACCACCTTTCCGGCGAACTGTTCAAGTCGATGACCGGCGCATCCTTCCTGCACGTGCCGTACAAAGGCAGCGGCCCCGCGATGGCGGACCTGCTGGCCAATCAGATCCAGCTCATGTTCGACAACCTGCCGGGCTCGCTGCCCCAGGTGAAGGCCGGCGGCCTGCGCGCCCTGGCCGTGAGCAGCCCGGCACGCTCCCCGGTGCTGCCCGACGTACCCACCATGGCCGAAGCAGGCGTGCCGGGCTATGCAGTGGAGGTGTGGTTCGGCGTCGTGGGCCCGAAGAGCCTGCCCCGGGACATCGTGGAGCGCCTGTCGAAGGACATCACCGCCATCGCGCAGGAGAAGGCCACCACGGACAAGCTGCTGGCGCAGGGCGCGACGCCGATGACCTCGACCCCGGAGGAATTCGCGGGCCGCATCCAGGCCGACACGGAGAAATGGGCCAGGCTCGTGCGGTCGTCCGGGGCGAGCGTGGATTGAGGGCGGCACCGGAGGCACGCTCCTAGGTTGGTGTAACCGGAATGCCCGCCTGCCTTCGCACTGCTGCCCGCCGCGTCCTCCAGGCCATCAACGGGCGCTCCACGGCGCGGTGCACCGCATAGCCGGCAACGCAATTGGCCAAGAAGAATACCGATGCCATGCCCAGCCACGACGTCAGTCCGGACACCTCTACAGCAGAGACGGAAAAGGGTTGCACCAGGTAGAAGGAATAGGACCAGCCGCCGAACCACGACAGCACGCGCGGGACCATGGCCCCGCACCTTTCCAGGCTCACGCAGCCGAAGAGCAGGATGGCGCACGGCACGCCCCATGTCAGAGCCCTCAGCATGCCGATACCGAAAATCGATAACGGTCCCGCATGGGCAGCGATATAAGGCCGTTCCTGCATGTTCGTCAGCACGAAGCAGGCCCCCAGCACCGCAGCGGCCAGCGCGAACGGCCATTTCAGTGGCAGCCGGCTCTTGCAGAGCCACACACCCATGAGGAACTCCAGCATCAACGGCGTGCCGATGAAATGCAGCGCCATCATCCGGTCAGGAGCGAAGTAGCCTTGCACCAGCAGCGCCAGGACCAGTCCCGTGAAGAGCAGGTGCCACCGGCCCCTGGAAAGTGACATGGACAGAGCGACGAGCATGTACAGCCAGATCTCGACGCCAACGGACCATCCGAGATAGAGGGCCGGATTGGTATAAGCCGTCCTGTCGAAGACAGGCACCAGCATGAAGGTGTTCCACAACACGTTGAGCGCGGGACCCCAGACCCCGAGCACCCACAGCGCGACGAGCGACACCAGGTAGTAGAGCGGCAGCACGCGCAACAGCCGGTCCTCGACGAACTGGCGGACCGGTACGGGCTTTTCAGCGGCGAGGGCAACCACGAAACCCGAGATCACGAAAAACAGGTCCACCCCGATTTCGAAACCGAACACGGGTGGCGCAGGAGCCTGCGGAGTCCGAGGTACGTGTGCGAGCAACACCATCACGGCAGCGATGCCGCGCAAGGCCTGGATGGAGAAAAGCGTCGCGCGCGCCTCGTGCATGGAGCAGATATTCCCGCCATGGGAACCAAAGACAAAAGCCGCTACAGCTTTCAGAGCTGTAGCGGCTTTGTTGATCTGGGGTGGCTGATGGGACTCGAACCCACGACGACAGGAATCACAATCCTGGACTCTACCAACTGAGCTACAGCCACCGTAGCCTCGAATTATAGCCGGATAAAAACCTATCCGCCTATATTCCTGGCATCAATTTTCCGCGGCGGGGGTGCCGTCGCCCGTCGGGCGGGCCACCTTGAACTGGACCTTGAAGCGGTCCTTGAGCAGTTCGTAGTAGGCCATGGCTTCGGCCTGGGCCTCGGCTTCGGCGTACTGCTGTTGCTGCTGGCGCGCCACGGCCGGGTCCGCGGGGTCGCGCGGCACGATGCGGTCCACCTTGATGACGGCGTAGCCCTGGGCGCCCAGGGGGGTGCCGGCGAAGGCGGGCAGCGTGTCGGCATTCACCTGCAGCGCGGCATCCACCACGGGGCGGGGCTGGCCTTCGGGCTTGTCGCGCGAGACGGTCACGGGCGCGCCCAGGCCGGTGGCGCTGGCCGGAGCGGCCTTCCAGGCGGCCACCTTGGCCTCGCCTTCCTTGCGCGCCAGTTCGGCGGAGCGCTCGGCCACGAAGAGTTCGCGCACGCGGGTCTTCACTTGGTCGAAGGACGGGGTGGACGCCGGCGTGTAGGCAGCGATGCGGCCGGCCACCAGGGTGCTGGGCGCCGTCTCGATGGCCTCGGTGTTGCGCTTGTTCTGCACGGAGTCGGACGAGAACAGGGCCTCCAGGAAGCGGCCGTTGGCCAGCGGGCCCTGGGCGCCGGGGCGCGGGGTGCGCGTCACGTCGCTGGCGGTCTGCACCTTCAGCTTGAGCTTGTCGGCCACGGGCTGCAGGCTGTCGGCCTGCTCGTACACGGTGTTGGAGAACACCTCGGCCAGTTCGGCGAACTTGCGCTGCGCCTGCTGCTGCTTGGCTTCCGTCTCCAGCTTGGCGCGCACTTCCTCGAAGGTCGGCTGCTTCGGCGTCTTGACGTCGTTGAGCTGGATGATGTGGTAGCCGTACTCGCTCTCCACCAAGTCGCTGATGTCGCCCTTCTTCATCGAGAAGGCGGCGTCCTCGAACGGCTTGACCATGTCGCCGCGCTTGAAGAAGCCCAGGTCGCCGCCGGAAGGCGCGGAGCCGCTGTCCTGCGAGTTCTTGCGGGCCACCTCGGCAAAGGTGTTGGGCGCCTTGCGCACCTGCTCCAGCAGCGCCTGCGCGCGGGCCTTGGCCTTCTCGCGGTCGGCGGCGGGAGCATCCTTGGGCGCGTTGATCAGGATGTGGCTGGCACGGCGCTCTTCCTTGCCGGCGAGGCGCTCGAGGTTTTCCTTGTAGTAGGTGCGCAGGTCGTCCTCGCTCAGCGTGATGCTGGCGCGCACGGCGTCCAGGTCGAGCACCACGTACTGCACGTCGGCGTGCTCGGGCTGGCGGAACTGCGCCTCGTGGGCCTTGTAGTAGGCCTGGAGCTCGTCGTCGGTGGGCGTGACCTTGGCGGCGAAATCCTTGGCGTCGAAGCGGGCGACGCGGATCTCGCGGCGCTGGTAGAGCGAATCCAGCGCGAGGCGTGCCGGCTCCTGGGCCGCGAAGGCGGAGCCCATCACGCCGCCCATCACCTGGCTGAGGGAGAGCTCGCGGCGCACGTTGTTTTCGAAGCCCTCGGGCGTGAGGCCCTGGGAACCCACGAGCGCGCGGTAGGCCTCTGCATCCAGCGAGCCATCGGGGCGCTTGAGCGCGGCGATGGCGGGAATGCCCTGCAGCGTGCGGGCCAGCTGGGCGTCGCTCGTGACCAAGTGCATCTTGACGGCGGCGGCCTGCATCACGCGGTCGCGCACCAGGCGCTCCAGCGTGGCGTAGCGCGCGCGGGGCGAATCGAGCAGCTTGGCATCCACCGAGGGCGACTGCGCGCGGATGCGGTCCGTTTCCATACGATGCGCGTTGTCCCAGTCGTCCTGGGTGATGTCATGGCCATCCACGCGCGCCACCACGGCGCTCTTGCTGGTGAAGTAGTTCCGGTCGATGCCCACGAGCACAAACGACGGAATGATCAGCAAGAACAGCACGATCATGACGACCTTGGAGTGCTTGCGGATGGATTCGAACATGGTTTCGATCTTTCAATGGCGACAAAAGAAAAGGCGAACTCTCGTTCGCCTTTTGATCGGTGGTGGGTGCTGACGGGGTCGAACCGCCGACCTACGCCTTGTAAGGGCGCCGCTCTACCAACTGAGCTAAGCACCCCACCTTGAACCTTGAGCCTCAGTTGAGGGCATCCTTCAATGCCTTGCCGGGGCGGAACTTCGGAACTTTAGCAGCCTTGATCTTAATCGTATCGCCCGTACGGGGATTGCGGCCCGTGCGCGCAGCGCGCTTGCCCACCGCGAAGGTGCCGAAACCGACCAGAGACACCGTGCCGCCCTTCTTCAGGGTCTTCTTGACCGACTCGATCATGGATTCCAGGGCGCGCGCAGCGGCTGCCTTGGAGATGTCGGCGTTGGTCGCAATTTGCTCAATCAGTTCGGACTTGTTCACAAGAAGCCTCTCGGGAAAGGATGTGGAGGAAATGTCTGGCGCGTATCTGGCCTTCACACGCGCCGGAACAGCCGCTGCTGCGCGGGGTTCGTACGGGGCGTGAGAGGGGCTGGCATGGGGCAGATGCCGCTGTGCCAGATTAAAGCCATCGACTTTCCGGGTGTCAATACAACGGGCCGTTTTGCGACGGCGGAAGATGTGGATTTTAGCGGCAATTCCGGAGGTGCCAGGCGATGCGCGGGGTTTGCGCAACGGGCGCCGCGCGTTCTATCGCAAGCCCCCATTGACATGCGGCAGGGGCTGCCCGGTCAGCGCTTGACGCGTGCGCGGATCTCCGGCAAAGCCTTCTGCAGGTAATAGACCATCGACCACACGGTGAGCACCGCGGCCAGCCAGATCAGCCACGTGCCCCACACGCCCGTGTCGATGGCGCCGGCACGCCCGTCGTAGAGCAGGAACGGAATGGCGACCATCTGCACCGTGGTCTTCACCTTGCCCAGCATGTGCACCGCCACGCTGCGGGAGGCGCCGATCTGCGCCATCCATTCGCGCAGGGCGGAGATCGCGATCTCCCGGCCGATGATGATGAGCGCCACGAACACGTCGGCACGCTGCAGGTGCACCAGCACGAGCAGCGATGCGCAGACGAGGAATTTGTCGGCGACGGGATCGAGGAAGGCGCCGAAGGAGGAGGTCTGGTTCAGCTTGCGCGCCAGGTAGCCGTCGAGCCAGTCGGTGGCGGCGAAGACCACGAACATCACCGTGGCGATGAGGTTGCGCGTGGCCGGCTCCAGCGGCGCGTAGAACACGCCCACGATCAAGGGTATCGCGACGATGCGCGTCCAGGTCATGATGGTGGGGATGGTCAGGAACATGGGCCGATTGTGTCATGCCACCATGGCCGCCGCCCGCTCAGCGCAGCGCCCGGTAGATCTCCTGCGCGAGCTCCAGCGAGATGCCGTCCACCGTGGCCAGGTCCTCCACGCTGGCGGCCGCCACGCCCCGCACTCCGCCGAAGCGCTGCAGCAGGCGCGCGCGCTTCTTGGGCCCCACGCCGGGGATCTCCTCCAGCTGCCCGCCGCCCACGCGCACCTTGGCGCGCGCGGCGCGCATGCCGGTGATGGCGAAGCGGTGGGCCTCGTCGCGGATCTGGGCCACGAGCATGAGCGCGGCGGAGTCGCGCCCGAGGTAGATCTTCTCGCGGCCATCGGCGAAGACGAGTTCCTCCAGCCCGACCTTGCGGCCCTCGCCTTTCTCCACGCCGACGATGCGGGTGAGGTCCAGGCCCAGTTCGGTGAACACCTCGCGCGCCATGCTGACCTGCCCCTTGCCGCCGTCGATCAGGACCAGGTCCGGCAGGCGCGCCTGTCCGGGTGCCGGCTCGGCGCCGCCGGCCTCGCGCTGCGCTTCCACGACCTTGCTGTAGCGCCGTGTGAGCACCTGCCGCATGGCGGCGTAATCGTCACCGCCGGTGATGCCTTCGATCTTGTAGCGGCGGTATTCGCTGCTCTGCATGCGGTGGTGGTGGAAGACCACGCACGATGCCTGCGTGGCCTCGCCCGCCGTGTGGGAGATGTCGAAGCACTCGATGGTGAGCGATTCCAGGTCGTCCATGGGCAGGTCCAGCGCCTCGGCCAGTGCGCGCGTGCGGGCCTGCTGGGAGCCCTCTTCGGAAAGCAGCCGCGCGAGCTGGATGTCGGCGTTCTTCTGCGCCATGTCCAGCCAGGCGCGGCGCTGCTCGCGCGGCTGGTGCACCGCGCCCACGCGGATGCCTGCCTGCAGCGAGAGCGCCTCCAGCAGCGCGCGATCCACCGGCTCGCTGGTGACGAGCACGGGCGGCACGGGCACGCCGATGTAGTGCTGGGCGATGAAGGCCTCCAGCACCTGCACCTCCAGCGAGCGCTGCGGGGCTCGGGGTGCGGAGGGGGAGGCCTGCGCCGAGCCTGCCGTTTCGGCAGCGCCATCGGGGCCGTCGCTCCCGTCGCCCCCCTCCTCCAGCTGGTACACCGCGGCGGCGTCTTCCACGTGGACGGGGAAGTACGGCCGGTCGCCCAGGTGGCGGCCGCCGCGCACCATGGCGAGGTTGACGCAGGCGCGGCCGCCCAGCACCTTCACGGCCAGGATGTCCACGTCCTTGTCGGAGACCGTCTCGATGGCCTGCTGGTGCAGCACGCGCGACAGCGCCGTGATCTGGTTGCGGATGTCCGCCGCCTGCTCGAACTCCAGCCGTTCGGAGTGCGCCATCATGCGCGCCTCCAGGGCCTCCAGCAGTTCCCTGGTCTCGCCACGCAGCATGGCGTCGGCGTTGCGCACGTCCAGCGCATAGGCCTCGGGAGAGATCAGGTCCACGCAAGGGCCCGAGCAGCGCTTGATCTGGTAGAGCAGGCAGGGGCGCGTGCGGTTGGCGAAGACGGTGTCCTCGCAGGTGCGCAGCCGGAACACCTTCTGCAGCAGCAGGATGGTTTCCTTCACCGCCCAGGCACCGGGATAGGGCCCGAAATAGCGATGCCGCTTGTCCATCGAGCCGCGGTAATACGCGACGCGCGGGAAGCGCTGGCCGGGCTGCTCGCCGGTGCCGTCGCGCGCTGCCACGCCGGTGATCTTCAGGTAGGGATAGCTCTTGTCGTCGCGGAACAGGATGTTGTAGCGCGGGTTGAGCGTCTTGATGAGGTTGTTTTCCAGCAGCAGCGCCTCGGCCTCGGAGCGCACCACGGTGGTCTCCAGCCGCGCGATCTTGCCGACCATGTGGCCGATGCGCGTGCCCCCATGGGTCTTGGTGAAATAGCTGGAAACGCGCTTTTTCAGGTTGCGGGCCTTGCCCACGTAGAGCAGCCCGCCCTGGGCGTCGAAATAGCGGTACACGCCCGGCAGGGGCGGCAGCGAGGCCACCTGCGCGAGCAGTTCATCGGAGTGCACGTCGGACATGGTGCGTATTGTGGCCGGCACGCACGGCCGCGCCGGGCGGGGCCGTGCGATGGCCCGTGCCCGGCCGGGCTTTGTCAGTGGTCGCCGTAGGCGCGGCGCACCAGGGCGGCCGCGAGGATCCCGGACGGATCCACCAGCGACCAGCCGGCGGCATCCGGCGCATCGGGCAGCGCCAGGGGAATCTCCGTGCAGGCCATGACGAGCGGAACGTCGCCATGCTGCGCGCGCACCGCCCGCCCCACATCGGCGAACCGCCGGCGGGCCAGGGCCATGTCGCCGGCCTTCACGCCGTCGTAGATGCCTTCCATGAGCCATTCCTTCGCCTCGGCGGAGGGCAGCACGCATTCCACGCCATGGGTGGCGAAGGCCTCGTCGTACAGCCCCATGCCGTAGGTGCCCTGCGTGGCCAGCAGCGCCGCACGGCGGATGCCGCGGCGCTGCAGCTCGGCGGCGGTCTCCCGCGCGATGTGCAGCAATTCCACGCCCGGCACGCGCTCCTGCAGCGCCGCATGCCAGGCATGCGCCGTATTGCACGACATGGCCGCAGCGCGGGCCCCCACCACGGCCAGGCGCTCCAGCGCCGACACCAGCCCCTCGAGCGGCTGGGGCGCCGCGGGGTCGCGCAGGGCCTGCGTGCGGTCCACCACCGGCACCTGGGCGATCCAGTGCTCGGGAAACGCCTGGTCGCGCACCGGCTGGCCGTGCTCGCGCAGCCACTGCTCCGACGCGTGCACGAACAGGCGCGCGAAATCCACGCCCGCGGCGGGGCCCATGCCGGCCACGATGCCGACGGTCATCACTCGCATGGCGCCAGTGGACGGATTTGCAGTTTCAGTCATCTCGTTATCCCAACAATCACTCGCATAGTGCGCAATCCATGCAACAGGCACAGCGTCACCCATCAGAAGGCCGCGGAGCAGGCCACGCCAGCAGGCGCCGTGGAACTGGCTTCGCCAGGCCACCGGCGTCGTCCCCCTGCCCGCCGTGCGCAGCACGGCGAGAGCGGGGGGAAGGCGCATAGCGCCTCAGGGGGGTGTTCCCTATCTCAGCATGCTGGACATAGCGGAGAGGCCATTGATCATCCGCACCGCCGATTCGGTATCGGGTGCAGTGAACCGCAGCGCGCCGGCCTCCGTGCGCTCCAGCGTGGGCCACTGGCAGAACAGGTCGGCCAGCGCCACCGACTGCGCCTCCAGGTCCACCGTGACGGGGCCGTCGATGCGGAACGGCCGGGCCTGGCCGGCCCGGGCCGTGGCCTGGGCCACGCCTTCGCGGATCGCGGCGCAGGCGCGTTCGGGCGACAGGCTGATGCCGCTGTTGGCGCCCGTGGCGCGCTTGGTCTGCACGAACTGCGCGTGCGGGAACAGGTCCCGCGTCTCCGCGATGAAGGCATCGTCGCCGGACGCGGCGATGACCGGCGCGCCATAGGCCCCCGCGAGGGCGCCGTAGATGCCGGCTTCGCCCAGTTCGCGCCCGTTGAGCGAGATGCGGGCGAACGCGAAGCTGTTGATGGTATGGGCCAGGATGCCGTGGGCCCGCGATTTCGCGTGGTAGCCGATGAAGCAGACGCCGTCCACGCCCAGTTCCACGCCGGCCACCATGCTCAGGTAGCGCGGCTTGCCCTGGATGGCCTGGGCGCGCGGATCGAGCAGGTCCGGCGGCATGTTGCGAAAGCCCCCGTGCGAATCGTTGACGAACACCTCGGCGGCGCCGCCATCGAAAGCCCCGGCGATGGCGGCATTCGCCTCCGCGGCCATGAGGCGCCGCGCGCGCTCGTATTCCGGGTTGCCGGCGCGCACCTGCTCGGGGTGATAGACGCCGGCCACGCCTTCGATATCGACGGAGATGAGGATTTTCATGGAACGCTGCACTGGGCAGAAAAAGAAGGGGTGGGCGTGGGAGGCTGCGGGCGGCCCGTTCAGTCGATCCCGGAAAGCAGGTCGCGCAGCGCGCGGCGGCGGTGCCCATCCCTGCCGGTGACGGTTTCCGCATGCCAGAGCGCATGGACGATGGCCTGCTCCACGCTGTCGGCCGCGGCCTGGAACAGGCCGTCGAGCAGGCCTTCGTGCACCATCGCCACGGCCGGCATGGGCTCCTGCGCCAGGTGCGGCAGGGTGTAGGCGGTCGAGAACGCCAGGGCGATGTCGCCGCTGCCGTGGCCATAGACCGAGCCGGTGCGCGCCAGGCCGGCGGCGGCCCGCCAGGCCAGGCGGCGCAGCTGGCGCGCGTCCAGTGGCGCGTCGGTGGCGAGCACCATGATGATGGAGCCCTTCTCCGCGGCGCGGGCGGCGGCCTGCTCCTCGGCATGGAGCGCGCAGGCCAGGGCTGCACCGATGGGCGCGCCGCCCCAGACCAGGTTCGGCAGCAGGCCGTAGTTGGCCAGCACCAGCGCGCCCACGGTGCTGGTTCCGCGGCCGTGCAAGGGCACGCGGCGCGATGCGGTGCCGACGCCGCCCTTGCACTGGAAGCTGGACATGCCCCGCCCCGCGCCGACCGCACCCTGGGCCACCTGCACGCCCGCGCCATCGCAGGCCGCGCGGTAGTGGCTCTCGCCCACGGCCATGCGCTGGATGTCGTTCAGGTAGCCGTCGTTGCACTCCAGCACCAGCGGATTGACGGTGGGCAGGGCGCGCCCGGTCTCGGGGTTGGCGCGCACGCAGTCGCGGATCTGCGCCTGCGCCAGCGCGCCGACGGAGAAGGTATTGGTGAGCGCGACCGGCGTCTCGAGCTGGCCCAGCTCTTCCAGCTGCACCAGGCCCGTGCTCTTGCCGAAACCGTTGATGACCGCGGCGCCGGCCGGCACCTTGTGGCGGTACGGATCCTCCGCGTGGGCATGGATCACCGTCACGCCGGTCTGCACCGGGCCGTCGTCCAGCGTGGCGTGGCCGACGGTGACACCGGCCACGTCCGTGATCGCGTCCCGGGGGCCGGCATCCAGCAGGCCGATGCGCGGCGGCGCCATGGCGGCGGGGTCGCGCACGCTCATGTCTGCCGGTCGATCTTGGGGTCCAGCGCGTCGCGCAGGCCGTCGCCCAGCAGGTTGAAGGCCAGCACCGTGAGGAAAATGGCGAGGCTCGGGAACAGCGCGACGTGCGGCGCGTTCACCATGTCGGCGCGTGCCTCGTTGAGCATGGCGCCCCACTCCGGCGTCGGCGGCTGCGCGCCCATGCCGAGGAACGACAGGCTGGCGGCCGTGATGATCGAGGTGCCCACGCGCATGGTGAAGTACACGACGATGGAGGAGATGGTGCCGGGCAGGATGTGCCGCACGATGATGGTCCAGTCCGATGCGCCGATGCTGCGTGCGGATTCGATGTAGGTCATCTGCTTGAGCACCAGCGTGTTGCCGCGCACCAGCCGCGCGAAGGCCGGCACGCTGAACACCGCCACGGCCACCACCACGTTGGTCATGCTGCTGCCCAGGATGGCCACCACGCCCAGCGCCAGCAGGATGCCGGGGAAGGCGAACAGCACGTCGGAGATGCGCATCACGATACGGTCCCACCAGCCTTCGTAGTAGCCGGCGAGCAGGCCCAGCGTGGTGCCGATCAGGCAGCCGATCGCCACCGAGAGGAAGCCCGCGGCCAGCGAGATGCGCGCGCCCATCAGGATGCGGCTGAAGATGTCGCGGCCCAGCGGATCGACGCCGAACCAGTGCATGGCCGACGGGCCGTCGTTGATCCGGTCGTAGTCGAAGAAGTTCTCGGCATCGAACGGCACGATGGCCGGGGCCAGCACGGCCACGGCGACGAGCAGCACGACGAACACCAGCGCGGCCACCGCGACGTGCTGCTTCTTGAACTTGCGCCAGAACTCGCGCCAGGGCGTGCGCACCGTGGAGGCGCCGGCGGCGGGGGCCACCGAGGCTGCCGCAAGCTGGGCGGCGTCGGGCGGCGTGGGAATGGAGGGCGTGGTCATACCGAGTCTTCGTCCGTGGGAGGGGTCCGGTCCGTGCGCTTCACTTGTAGCGGATGGTCGGGTTGATGAAGCCGTAGAGCATGTCCACCACCAGGTTGATGAGGATGAACTCCAGCGAGAAAAGCAGCACCAGCGTCTGGATGACGGGGTAGTCGCGCATGGTCACGGCGTCCACCAGCAGGCGGCCGAGACCGGGCCAGTTGAAGACGGCTTCCACCACGATCGATCCGCCCAGCAGGAAGCCGAACTGCAGGCCCATCATGGTGACGACCGGGATGAGCGCGTTGCGCAGGCAGTGCTTGAGCACCACGGTGCGCTCGTTGAGGCCCTTGGCGCGCGCGGTGCGCACGAAGTCCTCCTGCACCACCTCGACGAAGGAGGCGCGCGTGAAGCGGGCCATCACGGCGGCCACCGCGGCGCCCAGCGTGATGGAGGGCAGGATGTAGTGCTTCCAGCTGTCGGCGCCCACGGTGGGCAGCCAGCCGAGCTCCACCGAGAACACCTGCATCAGCGTCATGCCGAGCGCGAAGGCGGGAAAGGAAATGCCGGACACCGCGAGCGTCATGCCCAGCCGGTCGGGCCAGCGGTTGCGATAGACGGCCGACAGGATGCCGATGCCCATGCCCAGCACCACCGACCAGGCCATGGCGGCCAGGGTGAGCAGCAGCGTAGGCATGAAGCGCTCGCCGATCTCGGCGGCCACGGGGCGGCGGGTGCGGATGGACGTGCCGAAATCTCCCTGCACCATGCGCGAGAAGAAGTGCACGAACTGCTCGGGCAGGGGCTTGTCCAGGCCCAGCTCCTGGCGAACGACCTGCACGGTGGCTTCGTCGGCGTCGGCGCCCGCAGCCAGGCGCGCGGGGTCGCCGGGCAGCATGTGGACGAACAGGAACACCAGTACCGCCACGATCAGCAGCGTGGGAAGCAGCCCCAGCAGTCGTTTGAGGAAATAGTTCAGCATGATGCGGCGCTGCGGTGCGCAGCGAGGGGAAAACGGGAGCGGAACGAAAACGGGAAAAGGACCCCCGCGGCGTGCGGGGGCCGGACACCGGGGCTTACTTCAGCGAGATCTCGTCGCTGTTGATGTTGCCGTCGGGCATCACGTACACGCCGGAGAGGCGCTTGGAATGGGCGTAGAGCACTTCCTCCGTGACCAGCGGGATGCGCGGCAGGTCCTTGGCGATCTGCTCCTGCGCGGTCTTGTAGAGCGCGGCGCGCTCGCCGCCGTCGGTGGTCAGCAGTGCCTTGGCGATGGAATCATCCACCACCGGGTTGCTGTAGAAGGCGTAGTTGGCGAGTTTCGGCGCCCACGATTCAGTCGAGAACAGCGGGCGCAGCGCCCAGTCGGCTTCGCCAGTGGAGGACGACCAGCCGATGTAATACAGCCGCGCCTTGGCGGTCTTGGGATCGGGCCAGGCATCGACCAGTTCCGCACGCTTGCCGGGCTCCAGCGCCTCCACCGACACCTTGATGCCCACCTGCTGCAGCTGCTGCTGCAGGAACTGGATCACCTTCTGGCTGGTGGTGTTGTTATAGCCGCTCCACAGCGTGGTCTCGAAGCCGTTGGGGAAGCCTGCTTCCTTCAGCAGCTCCCTGGCCTTGGCCACGTTGTAGGGAATCGGCTGCATCTTCACGGCGTAT
Source organism: Paracidovorax oryzae ATCC 19882 (assembly GCF_000687165.1). GTDB lineage: Bacteria > Pseudomonadota > Gammaproteobacteria > Burkholderiales > Burkholderiaceae_C > Paracidovorax > Paracidovorax oryzae. Next base: position 207,835 of record NZ_JMKU01000007.1, read on the forward strand.
TCCACGCCCTGGGGCACGAAGCCCTGGGCCGGGAAGGCGTAGCCGTTGAAGGCCACCTTGGCCAGCGCTTCCTTGTTGATCGCGTAGCCGATGGCCTCGCGCACCTTCAGGTTGTCGAAGGGCTTCTGCAGCATGTTGAACGTCAGGAAGCGCTGGATGATGGACGGTGCGGTCACCACTTCCACCTTGTCGCTCTTCTTGAGCGTGGCGATCTGCTCATAGGGCAGCGTGAAGGCGAAATCGGCCTCGCCCGTCTGCAGCATGGCGGCGCGGGTGTTGTTCTCGGTCACCGGCTTCCAGGTCACCTGATCGACCTTGGGGTAGCCCTTCTTCCAGTAGTTGGCGAACTTCTTGCCCACGATGGCTTCGGTCTGCTTCCACTCGACGAATTCGAACGGGCCCGTGCCCACGGGGTGGAAGGCGATGTCCTTGCTGCCCCACTTGGCGAGCGCGGCGGGCGAGATCATCGCGGCCGAGGCGTGCGCCAGGGCATTGATGAAGGGGCCGAAGGCTTCCTTCAGCGTGATGCGCAGGGTCTGCGGATTCACGGCCTCCACCTTGGCCACGCGGTTGAACTGGTTGGCGCGCAGCAGGCGATTGGCCGGATCCATCACGCGGTCCAGGTTGGCCTTGGCCGCGGCGGCATTGAAGTCGGTGCCGTCGTGGAACTTCACGCCCGAACGCAGCTTGAAGGTGTACACCAGGCCGTCCTTGGAGACGTCGTAGCTCTCGGCCAGGACGTTCTTGACCTTCATGTCCTTGTCGAAGCCGAACAGGCCTTCGTAGAAGGTCTTGGTGACGGCCGTGGTGATCGTCGTGTTGGTGTTGTACGGGTCCAGCGTCTCGGGCTGCTGGTAGATGGCCAGCACGGCATTGCCGGCGGCCAGTGCCGAACCGGTGGCGGACAGCGCGGCCAGTGCCAGCAGGCTGGCGGCGACGCGGCGGAAAGCGGGGGTCTTCTTCATGGTGGACTCCGGTTGGGAAAGGAACATCAATACAGGTTGGCGATGGCGTGGCGCGCGACGAAATGGCCCGGCCCCACTTCCACCAGCGGCTGCACCGCGGGCTCGTCGCCGATGGCGCGGATGGGGCTGGGAATATCGCCGTCCAGCAGCGCCCGCTTGAGATGGCGGCGCGCAGGATCGGCGATGGGCACGGCAGCCATGAGCTTCTTCGTGTAGGCGTGCTGCGGGTTCTCGAAGATCGCCCGGCGCGGGCCGATCTCCACGATCTGGCCGAGGAACATCACCGCCACGCGGTGGCTGATGCGCTCCACCACCGCCATGTCGTGCGAGATGAAGAGGAAGGCCACGCCGAGCTCGCGCTGCAGGTCCAGCATCAGGTTGACGATCTGCGCCTGGATGGAGACGTCGAGCGCCGAGACGGATTCGTCGGCCACCACCACCTTGGGGTTGAGCGCCAGGGCGCGTGCGATGGCGATGCGCTGGCGCTGGCCACCGGAGAACTCGTGCGGGTAGCGCTGCGCATGCTCGCGCGGCAGTCCCACCTTCTCCATGAGCCAGTCCACGCGGGCCTGGGCCTCTTCGCGGGTGCCGATCTTGTGCACCAGCAGCGGCTCCATGATCGAGAAGCCCACCGTGAGGCGCGGATCGAGCGACGCGAACGGATCCTGGAAGATGAACTGGATGTCGCGGCGCAGGGCCTGCACCTCGGAAGTGGGCAGGTCGAGGATGTTGCGGCCGCCGAACTCGATGGCACCGCTCTGGCTCTCCACCAGGCGCAGCAGCGAGCGGCCGGTGGTGGACTTGCCGCAGCCGGACTCGCCCACCAGGGCCAGGGTCTCGCCGGGATAGAGGTCGAAGCTCACGCGCTCCACCGCGTGCACGCGGCGCTTCACGCGGTTGAGCAGGCCGGCGCGCAGGTCGAAGCGCGTCACCAGGTCCTTCACGCGCAGGATGGGCTGCACGCCTGCCGGGCGGGTGTCCGCGGGCGTGGATTCGAGCACCGGCTGCGCATGGACCGTGCCATCGGCGCCGAGCAGTTCGAAATGGCGCGGCAGGTCCGTGCCCTGCATGGCGCCGAGCTTGGGCACGGCCGACAGCAGCGCGCGGGTGTAGGCATGCTGCGGCGCGGCGAAGATGCGGTCCGACGCGCCCTCTTCCACCTTGTCGCCGCGGTACATCACCAGCACGCGGTCGGCCACCTCGGCCACCACCCCCATGTCGTGGGTGATGAAGATCACGCCCATGTGCATCTCGTCCTGCAGCTGCCGGATGAGCTGCAGGATCTGCGCCTGGATGGTCACGTCCAGCGCGGTGGTGGGCTCGTCGGCGATCAGCAGCTGCGGCTTGCACGACAGCGCCATGGCGATCATCACGCGCTGGCGCATGCCGCCCGAGAGCTGGTGCGGGAAGCGGTCCAGCACGTTGCGCGCCTCGGGGATGCGCACCAGCTCCAGCATGCGCAGCGCCTCGGCCCGCGCGGCGGCCCGGTCCTTGCCCTGGTGCACGCGGATGGATTCGGCGATCTGCTCGCCCGCGGTGAACACGGGGTTGAGCGAGGTCATCGGCTCCTGGAAGATCATGGCCACGTCGGCGCCGCGCACGTCGCGCATCACGGCGTTGCTGGCGCGTGCCACGTCCAGCACCTGGCCGTTGCGGCGGCGCAATGCCACCGAACCGCCGATGATCCTGCCGCCGCCGTGCTCCACGAGCCGCATCAGCGCCAGGGAGGTGACGGACTTGCCCGAGCCCGATTCGCCCACGATGGCCAGCGTCTCGCCGCGGTCCACGTGGAAGGACAGGTTCCGCACGGCATCCACCGTGCGCTCGGAATTCGCGAAGCGGATGGTCAGGTCATCGACGGCCAGCACGCGCTGCTCGGGCAGGACGAGGGTCGAGGGAGAGGTCGGGACGTTGGATTTCATGGGGCCGGGAAGAAATGCGGTCGTTGGCGGCGTACAGGCGGATGCCGGGCGCTCAGCGGTAGATGAAGGTTTCGGGCGATGCGCCCACGCGGGCCAGGCCGCGGTACATGCCTTCGGTGTTGAACGGCAGGCAGACGTTGCCCAGGCGGTCCACGGCGATCAGGCCGCCGGTGCCGCCGATGGCGGCCAGGGCGCCATGCACCACCGCATCGGCGGCCTGCGCGAGGCCGAGGCCGCCGTAGGCCATGCGCGCGCAGACGTCGTGCGCGGCCGCCACGCGGATGAAGCTCTCGCCGTGCCCGGTGCAGGAGACGGCCGCCGTCCGGTCGTCGGCATAGGTGCCCGCGCCGATCAGCGGGCTGTCGCCCACGCGGCCGGGGCGCTTGTTGGTCATGCCGCCCGTGGAGGTGGCAGCGGCGATGTGCCCGTGCGCGTCCAGCGCCACGGCGCCCACCGTGCCCATCTTGCGGTCTTCGTCGAGCGCACGGCCCGCCAGCGCCGCGGCGCCGTCGTGGTCCAGCACGGCGCCGCGCTGGCTGGCGCGCGCGGCCTCCAGTTGCGCGCGGCGCGCATCGGTCGAGAAATAGGGCGGATCCACCATCGCCAGGCCCGCGTCGCGCGCCATGCGCTCGGCACCGTCGCCCGCCATGAGCACATGCTGGCCGTGCTGCATCACCGCGCGGGCGGCCAGCACCGGGTTGCGCACATGCGCCACGCCCGCCACCGCGCCGGCAGCCAGGCTCACGCCATCCATCACCGCCGCGTCCAGTTCGTGCGTGGCGTCGGCCGTGAACACCGCGCCATGGCCGGCGTTGAACAGCGGGCATTCCTCGAGCAGGCGCACGGCTTCGCAGACGGCATCCACCGCGCTGCCGCCCTGCGCCAGCACGGCCTGGCCCGCGCGCAGCACGTCCTGCAGCGCGGCGTGGTAGGCCTGCTCCTGCACGGGGCTGATGTGCGCACGGCTCAGCGTGCCCGCACCGCCATGGATGGCGATCACGGGCACGGCGGGAGTCGAAGGGGATGCGAGAAAGACGTTCATGCGGGCAGGCGGCGGCAACGGAGCGGAAGGAAGAGCCAGGCAGCGGACAGGCAGCGAAAAGGCAGTGGTGCGGGCGGCCTCAGCGCCCCGGGCCCCGCGGGGCGGGCCGGAGCTCCGCCTTGCGGATTCCGGCCTCGGAAGACCGCGGCGAAAGCCGGCTGTGCGCGCTGTCGTGCAGCCACGGCAGCACCGCCTCGGTCATGCGCGCGGCGGTCTTGACGGACTCGCGGGATTGGTGCGCCACGGCGCTGGTGAGTGACTCGATCAGCGCCAGCGCCGAGGATTCGGAGTTCGCCGCGTACTGGTTCTCGGTCTGCGCGAACAGGCAGACGCGCGCGAACGGCACGAGCGGCGAGCGCGCGCCGTCGGTGAGCGCCAGCACGGGAACCCCGCGCTCGAAGGCGCCCTGCGCCAGCACGACGGTGTCGGTGAGATAGCGCGGGTAGCTGATCGCGACGAACAGGTCTTCGGCGCCCATGCGCGGCAGCAGGCGCGCGCCGTACGAGGCCCCGCCCACGCCCGAGAGCAGGTGCACGTTGTCGCAGTACGCATCCAGCCCGCGCTGCAGCAGGCCGGCCAGCCAGCCGCTCGCGCCGAAGCCCGCCAGGTAGATGCGCCGCGCACCCAGCAGCGCCTGTACCGCGGCCTCGCAGGCGGCAGGGTCCAGCGCCTCGCGCGTGGCGGCGATGTTGCGCTGGCTCTCCTCCAGCGCGGCCGCGAACACGTCGTGGACGGACGTGGGCTTTTCCAGCTTGATGCGCATCTTCTCGATGGGCGCCAGCATGGCCTCGAAACCCTTGACCAGCTCGGCACGCAGCATCGGGTAGCCATCCAGGCCCACGGCCCGCGCGAAGCGGTTGGCCGTGGCAATGGACACCCCCACCGCCGACGCCAGTTCGTCGATCGGCATCGTCGCCGCCTGCAACGGATGCGCGAGCACGTAGTCCGCCATCTGCTGGTGCGAACGCGTCAGCGTAGGGCGCGCGCGGCCGATGCGGATCGCGATCGACACGGCTTCGCTGGCGGTTTCGGGGAGGTCGGACATGGCGGCGGAGCGCTGAGAAAAAATTTACAACAACGTCATATTAAAGAAAAAAATCAATCATTCAAAGCGATTTCGCCACCGCACCCGCATGGTGCGGCGCAGCAAGAAAAAAGCCCCCATGCGGTGCATGGAGGCCCTGAAATGCAGCACGCCGCCGCAATGGGGAAAACCCTTAAAAACCAGGCGCGCAGGTTTTTATTCCGCCTGGATATTCGCGGCCTTCACCACCTGCGCCCAGTTGGCGAGGTCGGCCTTCACGCGCGCACCCAGTTGCTGCGGCCCCTGGTAATCCGCCGTGGCGCCCTGCTCCTGCGCCTTCTGCTGGAACGCGGGGTTCTGCACCACGGTGCGCACGTCGGCCACCAGCTTGTCCACCACCGCGCGGGGCGTGGCCGCTGGCGCGAACAGGGCGAACCACGAAGTGGCATCCACCTTCGGATAGCCGGCCTCCGCCGTGGTGGGCACGTTGGGCAGGCTGGGCAGCCGCTCCCTGCCCGTGACGGCCAGCACGCGCAGCTTGCCCGACTGGATATGCGGCATGAAGGGCGGGGCCGTGCCGAAGGTCAGGTCCACCTGCCCGCCCAGCAGGTCCTGCAGCGCGGGGCCGGTGCCCTTGTAGGGCACGTGCACCATCTTCACGCCGCCCTGCTGTTCCAGCATGGCGCCCGTCACGTGCTGCAGCGAGCCGTTGCCCGACGAGGCGTAGTTGAGCTTGCCGGGATTCGCCTTCGCATAGGCGATCAACTCGCCCAGCGTCTTCACGGACAGGCCATCGCGCACCACGATGATCTGCGGCGCGGAGAGCACGTTCGCCACGGGCTGGAAGTCGCCCATGTCCCAGGTCTTCTGCGCCGTGAGCAGCGGCGAGATGACGTGGTAGCCCGAATACTGCATGAGCAGCGTGTAGCCGTCCGGCTCGGCACGCTTCACGGCCCCGGCCGCGATGTTGCCGTTGCCGCCGCCCTTGTTGTCCACCACCACCGACTGCCCCAGCACGGGGCCCAGCGCCTGTGCGAGCATGCGTGCCGACAGGTCGGTGGTGCCCCCGGCCGCGGTGGGCACGACGAGGGTGACCGGCTTGGAAGGGTAGTTGCCCTGCGCCGCCGCGGCCAGCGGCAGGGCCCCGCAGGCGGCCAGGGCGGCCAGCGCAAGCCGGCGTGGGAGGGAATGTCGCATGTCGATGTCTCCTGGGTTGTTATCTGTTGCGTTGCGTGGCACCGGGCCCCGTCAATCCACGGTGGCGCCGGTTTCCTTCACCACGCGCGCCCATTGCGGCAGTTCCGCCTGCACCAGCGCGCCGAGCTGCGCGGACGTGCCCTTGAACGGCTCGCAGCCCACGCCGGCCAGCTTGTCCACCACGTCCTTCTGCTCCAGCGCGCGGGCCACCTCGGCCTGCAGGCGCGCGACGATGGGGGCAGGCGTGCCGGCCGGCGCGAACAGCGCATACCAGGGCGACTGGCCGAAACCCGGCAGCGTCTGGCCGATCGTCGGCACGCCGGGCAGCGCGGCCACGGGGCGGCTGTTGACCACGCCCAGCACCTTGAGCTTGCCGGCCTTGATGAACGCGATGCAGGAAGGCAGGCTCTGCACCGACAGCGGCACCTGCCCGCCCGCCACGTCCGTCGCGGCGGCGGCTGATCCCTTGTAGGGCACGTGCTGCAGCCGGATGCCCGCGGCCTTCTGCAGCATCTCGCCGATCAGGTGGTTGAGCGTGCCGTTGCCCGCCGAGGCGATCGCGTATTCCCCGGGCTTCGCCTTGGCGAGCGCGATCAGGCCCGCGATGTCGTTCGCGGGGAACGACGGGTGCGCGACCAGCACGTAGCCCGCCGTGGCGACGGGCGCGACTGGCTCGAAATCCTTCACCGGATCGAAGCCGGGGTTGCGGTAGAGCGCCGGACCGATCACATGCGCGCTGTCGGCCGTGAGCAGCAGGGTGTAGCCGTCGTGCTTCGCGCGCGCCGTGGCCGCGGTGGCGAGCGTGCCGCCCGCGCCGGGGCGGTTGTCCACCACCACGCTCTGGCCCATCTGCTCGGACAGGCGCTGCGCCACCACCCGCGCGATCGCGTCGTTGGCACCGCCGGCGGCCTGCGGCACGACCAGCGTGATGGGCTTGGAGGGGTAGCCGTCCTGCGCCCGGGCGAATGGGGCGGGAGCGCAGAGGGTGGCGGCAAGGGCCTGCAGCGCGCGACGGCGCGGCACGTGGCCGGAGAGGAAAGGAAGCGTGGGCATGGGTTGTGTCTCCTGTCGTCGTTGTGTTTTCTGGTCTGCCCGGCACGGCGTTTGCGCCGCCGCCGTGGCTGCCTTGGCCGGGGTGCTATCGCGCCATCGCCCGCGCCCGGATGGCCTCGAAATCCGCCGGCACGGGGTGCAGGTCCAGGCGCCTGCCGGCCTTGGCGAGCTGGCCGGGAATGTCGTGGCCGATGAGCGCAGGCAGGCGCCGCGCGGCCGCGAGCAGGGCGGGCAGGTCCACGCCCGTGTCGTAGCCCATCAGTTCCAGCGCATGCACGACCTCCTCGCTGCAGACATTGCCCGAGGCCCCCGGCGCATAGGGGCAGCCGCCCAGCCCGCCCAGCGAGGCGTCGAACCGGTCCGCGCCTGCGTCGATGGCCGCCAGCACGTTGGCCAGCCCCATGCCGCGCGTATTGTGGAAGTGCAGCGTGAAGACCATGGCAGGCCAGCGCGCGCGCGCCGCGGCCACCAGCGCCGCCACCTGCGCCGGATACGCCATGCCGGTCGTGTCGCACAGCGTGATGCCGCCCACGCCCAGGTCGGCGAAGCGCTGCACCCAACCGAACACTTCCGATTCGGCCACATCGCCCTCCATCGGGCAGCCGAACACGCACGAGAGGGACACGTTCACCGCCACGCCCGCGCCCTGCGCCGTGGCCACCACCTGCGCGAGCGATGCGAAGGACTGCGCACGGGTCATGCGCAGGTTCGCCAGGTTGTGCGTCTCGCTGGCGGACATCACCAGGTTCAGCTCGTCGGTGCGCGCCTCGATCGCGCGCTCCGCGCCGCGCACGTTGGGCACCAGCGCGGCATAGACCACGCCGGGGCGGCGCGCGATCTCGCGCATCACGATCTCGGCGTCGCGCAGCGCCGGGATCGCCTTCGGCGAGACGAAGGCCGTCACCTCGATCTTCGCCAGGCCCGCATCCGACAGGGCGTCCACCAGCGAGATCTTGTCCTCGGTGGGCACAAAGGCCTGCTCCATCTGCAGGCCGTCGCGCGTACCCACCTCCTGCATGTGGATGCGGCGCCCCGCGCCGTGCCACACTGTGCCGCCGGCGCTCATTGCACCACCCCCTTCTCGCGCAGCAGCGCGATCTGGGCGTCGCTCAGGCCGGCCTCGCGCAGTACCGCGTCGGTGTCGTCGCCCAGGCGCGGGGCGCTGGAGCGGATGGTGCCCGGCGTGGCCGAGAGCTTGGGCACGATGCCCGGCACCTCCACCGTGTAGCCGTCGCGCGTGGCCTGCGGCAGCAGCATCTCGCGGGCGCGGTAGTGCGGGTCTTGCGCGATGTCCTGCGCCGTGTAGACCTTGCCGGCGGGCACGCGAGCGGCGGCGAGCGTCTCCATCACCTCGGCCACGGTGCGCTGCGCCGTCCAGGCACCGATCGCGGCGTCGATTTCCTGCACGCGCGCCACGCGGCCGGCATTGCTCGCGAGATCGGGCGCCGCGGCCAGGTCCGGCCGGCCGATGGCCTCCATGAGCCGCCGGAAGATGCTGTCGCCGTTGCCCGCCACCAGCACCCAGCCGTCCGTGCAGGGGTAGGCGTTGGAAGGAGCGATGCCCGGCAGCGCGCTGCCCGCGGCGTCGCGCACGGCGCCGAACGCGCTGTATTCCGGGATCAGGCTTTCCATCACGTTGAACACCGCCTCGTGCAGCGCCACGTCGATCACCTGCCCCTGCCCGCCGTTCACCTTGCGGTGGTAGAGCGCCGTGAGCACGCCGATGGCGCCGTGCAGCGCCGCCAGCGTGTCGCCGATCGACACACCCACGCGCACCGGCACGCGGCCGGGCTCGCCCGTGAGGTGGCGCAGCCCGCCCATGGCCTCGCCGATCACGCCGAAGCCCGGCAGGTCGCGGTAGGGGCCCGTCTGGCCGTAGCCCGAGATGCGCAGGATCACCAGGCCCGGGTTGAGCGCGTGCAGCGCCTCGGGCGACATGCCCCAGTCCTCCAGCGTACCGGGGCGGAAGTTCTCGATGAGCACGTCGGCCTCGGCGATCAGCCGGCGCGCGATGTCCTGCCCCTCGGGCTGGCGCAGGTCCAGCGCCACCGAGCGCTTGTTGCGCGACTGCACCTGCCACCACACCGACGTGCCCTCCTTGAGCATGCGCCAGTTGCGCAGCGGATCGCCCGTGCCGGTGGCCTCGATCTTCACCACCTCGGCACCGAATTCGCCCAGGGTCTTGCCGCAGAACGGCCCGGCGATGAGCTGGCCCATCTCGATCACCCGTACACCGGCCAGGGCCGCGGGGGTCGTCGGGGTGGCGGACGGGGCGGGTGCCTGCGTGGCCCTGGTTTCCATGGATGTCGTCTCCTGCATGGCGCGCATCATGCCCAGCACCGGCGCGGCCGCAAAACGCCCAATCGAGAAGGTGCCATCGCAAAACGGCATGGCAGACTAGCGCCCATGAAACTCGATCCCGTGTCCCTGCGCCTGTTCGTGGCGGTGATGGAAGAGAACGCCATCGCCCGCGCCGCCGCGCGCGAGCACATCGCCGCCTCGGCCGCCAGCCGCCGGCTCGCGGAACTGGAAGATGCCCTCGGCGTGGACCTGTTCGCCCGCAGCAACCGCGGCAGCGAGCCCACGGCTGCCGCCTACGCGCTGCTGCACCTGGCGCGCGGCGTGCTCAACGACCTGGACGGCATCGCCGCGCAGATGGGCGACTTCCGCGCCGGGGTGCGGGGCCAGGTGCGCGTGGTGGCCAACATCTCGGCCATCACCCAGTTCCTGCCCGGAGACCTGCAGCGCTTCATGGCGGCCCACCCCCAGGTGCAGGTGCGGCTGGAGGAGCAGATCAGCAGCGCCATCGCCCGCTCCGTGGCGGAAAACGCGGCCGACATCGGCATCCTCAACCACGGCAACTACGGCGACCGCGTCGCGCTGCTGCCCTACCGGGAGGACGAGCTGGTGCTGGTGGCGCCGCGGGGCCATGCCCTGGCGCGCCGCCGCAGCGTGCGCCTGGCCGAGGCGCTCCATTGCGACTTCGTCGGCGTGCATCCCGGCAGCGCCATCAACAACCTGCTCACGCGAGCCGCCGCGGAAGCCGGCCAGCCCCTGCGGCTGCGCATCCAGGTGACCAGCTACGACGCCCTCTGCCTGATGGTGTCCGCCGGGCTCGGCGTCGGCGTGCTGCCGCGCGGCAGTGCGCGGCTCTACCTGGGCACCCTGCCGCTGCGCACCGTCGCGCTCGCCGAGCCCTGGGCACGGCGCCAGCTGGCTCTGTGCGTGCGGGCGGACGATGCGCTCTCCAGCGCGGCGCGCCTGCTCGTGGACCACCTGCGCGCGGCGCCGCCCGCGGAGGCCGCGCCATGACCGCCACCCCGCCCCTTTCCTGGGACCTCTTCTGCCGCGTCATCGACAACTTCGGCGACATCGGCGTCTGCTGGCGCCTCGCGGCCCAGCTCGGCGCGCTGGGCCACCGCGTGCGGCTGTGGACCGACGACGCCACCGCCCTCGACTGGATGGCGCCGGACGGCGCACCGGGCGTGCAGGTGCTGCCCTGGCCCACCGCCGGTGCAATATCCGCCGGGCCGGGCGAGGTGCTCGTCGAAGCCTTCGGCTGCGACATCCCCGAGGCCTTCCTCGCCCGCCTGCCCGCCGCCGACGGGCCGCGGGCCGCACGGCGCCCCGTGTGGATCAACCTGGAATACCTTTCGGCCGAGGCCTATGTCGAGCGCAGCCATCGCCTGCCTTCGCCGCTTTTCTCCGGCCCCGCCGCCGGACGCACCCGCTGGTTCTTCTACCCAGGCTTCACGCCCCGCACGGGCGGCCTGCTGCGCGAACCGGACCTGGTCGCGCGCCAGGCAGCCTTCGACCGCGACACCTGGCGCGCCCGCCACGGCGTGGCCGCGGACGCGCTGGCCGTATCGCTGTTCTGCTACGAGCCCGCCGGGCTGCCCGCCCTGCTGCGCCGCCTCTCCGAAGAGCCGCGCACCCACCTGCTGGCCACCCCGGGGCGCGCCACGGCCGCCGTGCGCGCCGCGCTGGCGGGCAGCCCCGCGGCGGACGCCCCGCCGATGGTCACCTACCTGCCGCACTGCCCCCAGCCTGGATTCGACGAGATGCTCTGGGCCTGCGACCTGAACGCCGTGCGCGGCGAAGACTCGCTGGTGCGCGCGCTCTGGGCCGGGCAGCCCTTCGTCTGGCACATCTATCCGCAGGACGACGGCGCGCACCATGCCAAGCTCGACGCCTTCCTCGACTGGCTGCAGGCACCGGCCGCGCTGCGGCATTTCCACCACGCCTGGAACGGCATCGCGGACCCGGCCGCCCTGCCCGCCCTGACGGCCTCCCACCTCGCCGAGTGGCGCGACTGCGTGCAGGCGGCGCGCGGCCGCCTGTTCGCGCAGGACGACCTCGTGACGCAGTTGCTCGGGTTCGTCCGGGAAAAAAGCTAAAATCCGGGGTTTTGCGCCCAAAAGGGGCGGCACGCGTAGTTCCGCATGCCGGCCGGCGCATCCCCCCGCCGCGGAACCTGCCCGGCGCCCTGTCGCACCGCCGCGCTCGCCGCCGGCCTTCGGCGGGCGCTCCGGTGCGTTGAGCGGCCCCAACCCAGGCAGACCTGCTATGAAAATCGCTCAAGAAATCCGCGCCGGCAACGTGATCATGCACGGCAAGGACCCGATGATCGTCCTCAAGACCGAATACGCACGCGGCGGCCGCGGCGCCGCCACCGTGCGCATGAAGCTCAAGGCACTGCTCAACAACATGGGCACCGAAGTGGTGTTCAAGGCCGACGACAAGATCGACAACGTGATCCTGGACAAGAAGGAGTGCACCTACTCCTATTTCGCCGACCCGATGTACGTGTGCATGGACTCCGAGTACAACCAGTACGAAGTCGAAGCCGAGAACATGGGTGACGCGCTGAACTACCTGGAAGACGGCATGTCCGTCGAAGTGGTGTTCTACGACGGCAAGGCCATCTCGGTCGAACTGCCCACCAGCGTCGAGCGCGAAATCACCTGGACCGAGCCCGCCGTCAAGGGCGACACGTCCGGCAAGGTGCTCAAGCCCGCCAAGATCGCCACCGGCTTCGAAGTGCCGGTGCCCCTGTTCGTGAACCAGGGCGACAAGATCGAAATCGACACCCGCACGGGCGAGTACCGCAAGCGCGTCTGAGCGCCGCTCCGCCTTCCGGCGGAAAGCGAACCGTCATCCGCGACGAATTCGCTGCGACAAGGGCACGGGCCATCAGGCCGGTGCCCTTTTTTCATGGGTGCCGGCACCCGAGTTGGCCGGACTGCACGGAGGCCGTCAGGAAGAAGGCCGCGACGCCTGCAGCGCCGCGTCATGCGCGCGCTGGAGCAGGCGCCGGCGGATCAGGCCGCTCGCCGGCCTGATCAGCAGCCAGTACAGGCGAAAGCGCCGCACTGCCGCGCCGTCGCCGCACCAGACGCGGGTGCGCGTCGTCAGCCGCGTCCCCGCGCCTTCCGGAACTACCGTGAAGTTCATCACCAGCTTGGCGATGCCCGCCGGATCCAGGGCCTCGAAGGCCGCGGCGTCGCGCATCTCGATCAGTCCATAGTCCGATTGCCAGAAGCGGCCTGCCAGGCCGAACGCGAGTTCACGGTCGCCGTCCCGCCCCAGGGGCGTGAAGTTGGCGACGCTGAACGAGGGACGGTGTTTCAGGCGGGAGGCGAATCCCAGCCAGCCGGCGAGGCGTTCGGGTGCCTCGCGCAGCGCGATCAATCCGCGGGCGATCGGATCGTCCAGCACCTCGGGGCGACCGAGCACATCGAGCACGCAGGCCGGCGAAGCCGGGATGTGCCGGCTGTGCTCCTCGGCGAACTGGTGGCGTGGCAGGTAGCGGTCGATCAGGCTCATGGGGCCATTATTGGCACGGAAAGCTCCCTGGCGAAGCCGCGCCAGCCGTTCAGCGCTTTTCAGAACGATTCAGGCGCCCTTCAGCGCACGGCGCCGAGCAACGCCAAGAATGGCCATGGAGCTTTTCTCCAGGGAGAACACACCATGACCATGACAGCCGACCGGGCCCCGTCCATGCGCCCCGCCGCCACGCCCCTCCTCGCCGTGCTGCTTCTCGCAGCAGGCCTGCACACGGAAGGCGCGCATGCCGAGCAGTGCCGCGCGATCGCCTCCGTGCAGCAAAGCGGGGTCTCCGCCAACAACAATGCCGCGGGCGGCCACCTCAACCAGCACATCTTCGGCGCCACGCCGCCGCAAGGCAGCAGCCAGGCCACCAAGACCCTGTTCTCCAGCGTTGACGAATACAAGGGCTTCTGGAACAACTACCTCGATCCGAAGAAATACACCGGCAATGCGGTCAATTGCTCCGGAAACAGCGCGCGGCAGAAGGTGACCGTCTACAGCGTGCTCAAGAAGGACCGGATCGGAGGCTTCAACTGCACGGCCGCGGATGCCCAGGGTCGATGCACCACCAAGACGGCCTCGCAGTACTCGAACATCCAACTCGATTTCGAGGTGGTCGGCGGCCAGTGGATCCTCCTCACGGCCTATCCGACCAACTGAGGCCGGGCTATCGGCCGGCCGCCCGGCGGTACAGCCGCAGCGTGGCCAGCAGGCCGCAGACCGCGGCGGCCGTCATCCACCAGCCCGGCGCGGCCTTGTCACCCGACCATTCGATCAGGCCCGTGGCGACGGCCGGCGTGAAGCCGCCGAACACCGCGGTCGCCAGGCTGTAGGCCAGCGAGAAGCCCACCGTGCGCACGTCCACCGGCATCACCTCGGTGAGCGCTACGACCATCGCGCCGTTGTAGCTCGCGTAGAGGAAGGACAGCCACAGCTCCACCTCCAGCATGCGCGCGAAATCCGGGGCGGCCACCAGCCACTTCAGGGCCGGATAGGCGGTGAAGATGGTCAGCACGGTGAAGGCCACCAGCAGCGGCTTGCGGCCCACGCGGTCGGACAGCGCGCCCATCACCGGCAGCCAGAAGAAGTTGGACAGCGCCACGCACAGCGTCACGACCAGTGCGTCCGTGGTGCTCAGGTGCAGCACGCTCTTGCCGAAGGTGGGCGTGTACACGGTGATGAGGTAGAACGACACCGTCGTCATCGACACCATCATCATCCCCGCGATCACCAGGCCCCAGTTGGACATGATCGAGCGGAAGATCTCGCGCGTGGAGGGACGGTGCTTGCGCGCCTTGAACTCCTCGGTCTCCTGCAGCGAGCGGCGGATGATGAACAGCACCGGCACGATCAGGCAACCCACGAAAAACGGCACGCGCCAGTAGAAGTCGGCGATCTCCTGCGGCACGAAGGTCACGTTGAGCCAGTAGCCCAGCGCCGCCGCGACGATGATCGCCACCTGCTGGCTGGCCGACTGCCAGCTCACGTAGAAGCCCTTGCGGCCCGGCGTCGCCATCTCGGACAGGTACACGGACACGCCGCCCAGTTCCACGCCGGCCGAGAAGCCCTGCAGCAGGCGCCCGATCAGCACCAGCAGCGGCGCCGCCAGCCCGATGGTGGCGTACCCCGGAACGCAGGCGATCAGCAGCGTGCCCAGCGCCATCAGCGCCAGCGTCACGATGAGACCCTGCCGGCGGCCCACGCGGTCCACGTAGGCACCCAGGAAGACCGCGCCCAGCGGACGCATCAGGAAGCCCGCGCCGAAGGTCATGAACGTCAGCATCAGCGACGCGAACTCATTGCCGGCCGGGAAGAAGGCCTTGGAAATCTGCGTGGCGTAGAAGCCGAACAGGAAGAAATCGAACATCTCCATGAAATTGCCGCCCGTCACCCGCAGGACGGTGGCCAGCTTCGACGAAGCGGGCGCGGAAAGAGCGGCTTCGCTGCCGGAAGCCATGGAGGAATGGGGAGTGGGAGTCATGGGAGGCAGGAGGCACCGCCATCGACGACGGCGGCGCGACCGGAAGTGGACACCCTGAAATTAGAGCCCAACCGTACGCGAAAGCATTACGTGGAAATGCGTACGCCGCTCACCCCGCCAGCACGGAACCCACCAGCCACACATTGGCCACCGAGATCACGCCGAACAGGCCCCAGGCCAGCACGCGCACCGTTCGGCCGCTGGCGAACGCCCCCATCACCGTGCGGTCCCCCGTGAACCGGATCAGCGGCCACATCGCGAACGGCAGCTGGAAGCTCAGCACCACCTGGCTCAGCACCAGCATCTTCCCCACGCCCTCGTCGCCCAGCCACCACACGCCCACCAGGGCCGGCACCAGCGCCAGCACGCGCGTGATGAGGCGCCGCTGCCAGCAGGGAATCTTGAGCTGGAGGAAGCCTTCCATCACGATCTGCCCGGCGATCGTGCCGGTGAAGGTCGAACTCTGGCCCGATGCGAGCAGTGCGATACCGAACAGCGTGGCGGCGAGCGCGCTGCCCACCAGTGGCTCGATCAGGCGGTAGGCGTCCGCGATGTCGGCCACGTCCCGGTGGCCGTTGCCATGGAAGGCGCTCGCGGCCAGCACCATGATGGCCGCGTTCACCAGCAGCGCCAGCGACAGGGAAATTACCGCGTCCAGCGTGCAGAAGCGGATCGCCTCGCGCCGGCCGGCGTCGCTGTCTTCCACCAGCCGGGTCTGCACCACCGAGGAATGCAGGTACAGGTTGTGCGGCATCACCGTGGCGCCCACGATGCCGATGGCCAGGTACAGCGCGCCCGGCTGCTGCAGCCGCTCCAGGCTGGGCGCGAAACCGATGGCCATCTCGGACCAGAGCGGCTGCGCGAATGCCAGCTCCACCGCGAAGCAGGCGGCAATGGTGCCCACCAGCCCCAGGACGATCGCCTCCACCCGCCGGAAACCCGCGCCCTGCAGGCCCAGCACCAGCACCGTATCGAACGCGGTGATGCCGATGCCCACGGGAATCGACACCCCGAAGAGCAGGTGCAGGGCCAGCGCCCCGCCCAGCACCTCGGCCAGGTCGCAGGCGATGATGGCCAGTTCGGCCCCCGCCCACAGGAAACGGTTGGCCGCGGGCCCGTAGCGCTCCCGGCACAGCTGCGCCAGGTCCTTCTGCGCCACCAGCCCCAGCCGCACGCAGAGGGCCTGCAGCAGCATCGCCGCCAGGCTGGCCAGCAGCACGATGAACAGCAGCCCGTAGCCGAACCGCGACCCCGCCTCGATGTCCGTCGCCCAGTTGCCCGGGTCCATATAGCCCACGGACACCAGCAGCCCCGGGCCGGCATAGCGCAGCAGCTTCCGGTGGAACGGCAGCCCCGGATCGATGCGGACGGAACCCTTCACCTCCGAAGGGCAGAACGGTGCGGTGGCGGTGCGCGGCAGCGGGAAGAACATTCCGCGATCTTATGCAGGCCACGGGCGCGCAGGGAGCCGGGTGCGGCTATCGTGCGGATAGGCGCAGCACCCTTGCCGCCGCTTCTTACTGGAGATTTTCTTTCCCATGGGCAGCCCTTTCACCCTGCCGGGGGTCGATGACCGGGGTTTCATCCTCGCGGTGGCGGACGCGCGCCTGCAGCCCTCGTTCATGCCTCTGCTCAACGATGTCTGCGGCACGCTCGCGGCGCAGGCATCGAACCTGGACGGCATCTACGCCTATGGCAGTGTCGCCCGGGGCGAAGCACGTGCCGGGGTTTCCGACCTCGATCTCACGGTACTGCTGCGGGAGCCGCCCACCCCGGCGGCGCGGGAACGGCTGGAGGGCCTCCGCCGCGCGCTGGAAGCGCGGCACCCTGATGTGGTGAAGATAGACCTCGACATCGGCAGCTGCGCTGAAGCGCTCGACCCAGGCCAGACGTACCGCTGGGGCTTCTGGCTGCGGCACCACTGCCGCTGCCTCTGGGGCGAAGACCGGTCGCGCAGCTTTGGGCCCTTCCGCCCTTCCCGAGATATCGCCCTGGCAATGAATGGCGATTTCGAAACCGTGCTGGGCGGCTACCTGGCGCGCCTCGGCCAAGCCGGCAGCTTGCAGGACAGGCGGGTGCTGCAGCGTGCCGCATCGCGCAAGCTGCTGCGCGCCACCCAGATCCTTCAAGACGTGTACCTTGGGGAATGGCCCTGGTCGCTGAACGACCATGCGCAGCTTTTCCGAAGGCGGCATCCCGGTATGGCCGCAAAAACCGCCTTCTTCCTGGCCGAAGCCAGCCAGCCCGCGGCCGGGTGTGAAGAATTCACTGCGCGGCTGCAGGCCTTCGCGGCGTGGATGGCCGACCAGCACAGGGCCATTTTGCAGAAGACGTCCCCATCCAGCGAAGCGGCCGGGTGAGGCCCTGCCTTCCGGGTGCGCCCGTCAGATCGGCCGGGCCACCAGATCGTGCCCCTGCACGCCCACGATCTGCGCACGCGTGAACTCGCCCACCTTCAGCTGCTTGCTGATCTTCTCGGGCGGCAGCAGGTGCACCACGCCGTCGATCTCGGGCGCATCGGCATAGCTGCGGCCCCGGCCGCCCTTGCGGCCCAGCGCCGGGGCGTGGTCCACCAGCACCTGCATGGTCGCGCCCACGCGGCGGCGCAGGCGTTCGATGGAAACCTCTTCGGCCACGGCCATGAAGCGCGCGCGGCGCTCCTCGCGCACTTCCATCGGCAGCATGCCGGGCAGCTCGTTGGCGACGGCGCCGTCCACGTCGCTGTAGGCAAAGCACCCGGCCCGGTCGATCTGCGCCTCGCGCAGGAAATCCAGCAGGTGCTGGAATTCCTCTTCCGTCTCGCCGGGGAAGCCCGCGATGAAGGTGCTGCGGATCACCAGCTCCGGGCAGGCCTCGCGCCAGCGCTGGATGCGCTCCAGGTTGCGCTCGCCGCTGGCCGGCCGCTTCATGCGCTTGAGCACGTCGGGGTGGCTGTGCTGGAACGGCACGTCCAGGTAAGGCAGGATCCTGCCCGTGGCCATGAACGGGATCACCTCGTCCACGCTGGGGTACGGGTACACGTAGTGCAGGCGCACCCAGGCGCCGTAGGGCTCGGCGATCTCACCCAGCGCCTGCACCAGCTCCAGCATGCGCGTCTTGACCGGCTTGCCGTCCCAGAAGCCGGTGCGGTATTTCACGTCCACGCCGTAGGCGGAGGTGTCCTGGCTGATCACCAGCAGTTCCTTCACGCCGCCTTCGAAGAGCGCCTTCGCCTCGCTCAGCACGTCGCCCACGGGGCGCGAAACCAGGTCGCCGCGCATCGAGGGGATGATGCAGAAGGTGCAGCGGTGGTTGCATCCCTCGCTGATCTTCAGGTACGCATAGTGCCGGGGCGTGAGCTTCACGCCCGCCACGCCGAAACCGCCGGGAACGAGGTCGATGAACGGGTCGTGCGGCTTGGGCAGGTTCAGGTGGACGGCGTCCATCACCTCCTGCGTGGCATGCGGGCCGGTGACGGCCAGCACGCTCGGGTGCATCTCCCGCACCAGGTTGCCACCGCCCTCGCCCGCGCGCGCGCCCAGGCAACCGGTGACGATCACCTTGCCGTTCTCGGCCAGGGCCTCGCCGATGGTGTCGAGGCTTTCCTTCACCGCATCGTCGATGAAGCCGCAGGTGTTGACGATGACGAGGTCGGCGCCCTCGAAGGTCTTGGAAGTCTGGTAACCCTCGGCGCTCAACTGCGTGAGGATGAGTTCGGAATCCGTGAGGGCCTTCGGGCAGCCGAGGCTCACGAACCCGACCTTGGGGGTTTTCGTGGGGGAGAGAACGTCGCTCATCCCCGTATTGTCCCAGTTTCGGCCTGGGCAGGACTGGGAACGCATCGGGCCGCACGCCCCAGGCCATGAATGTCCATCCGCAACCTCGCTGGGGGGCGGGTGGGAACGCATCCGGGCGAGTAGAGTTTCAGGGCGCCGTGAGTTGCTGAAACCGAGAACAGTCCGTGCGATGACTCACGGGCGCAAACTTACCAGCGCAACAGCTTTCCGCGCTCGTACCGGGAGTGAGCACGCAGATCTTCGCGGAATGCTCGGTATCTGCCATGGCCCAAGCGAAACGACATGCGAGCGAATGCTCAGAATTTCCTGAAAACAGGCTCGGAGCACTCGGAAACCTTCACCGCGCACTCCCCCTTCCCCAGTGCTGCACATTTGGCCTTCCCCAGGCGCACAGCCTCGTCGATCGTCGCGGCCGACGTGAACACGCCTCCATTGCCCTGCGGAGCAGACACAACTGAAACACACTGGTTCTGGTAGACGAACTCCACGATGCACTCCCGGGTGCCCGTGCTTTTGCAGTTCTCCAACGCTTTCTTGCGTGCAGCGTCTTCGGACAACTGCCGAGAGCTCACCCCGCCGTTGCCACTGGGAGAGGTGGCGATTGCACCCCACGTCTTGATCCACTCGCCCGTCGGCCGAGGAGCCGGCTCTGCCCCACCATCCCCGCTGGGGCCGCAGCGCGCGCTGCCGGGGGCAACGCCTACCGGACAGGCCGTCTGGGCAGCGGCGCTGCAGCAGATCGTCATCGAAGCGGCTAAAGAGCCGAGCAGTTTCATGTAGGTCATGGCAGGAAACGTTGAGGTGTGGAGATGCCGGCTCGTGCAGCAATCGGACGCGCCGCCTCGGCGCTGCATTGTCTCTCCAGAGGAAATCAGGCCGCGATGTAGCTACCTGCGGTCTTGTGCCCAGGAAGCCAGGAGGCTCCCACCCAATCCCCGGTGCGCACCAGACTCATGGTCTTGAGCGTCTTGTCCGGGCCGCCGAACGTGCAGTTCACGGCCCAGGCCTGGCCGTCAAAACCTGGCACCACGAAGCAGGCCATCTCGGGCAGGGCCAGAACGGCCTCATCGTCCTTTTGCGCCAGCAGAGCAACGACGTCACTCGACGTGGCGGTAGCGACGTTCAATCCACGGGGCCACTCCCCACTCCAGGCCTTCGCTGGCCGGGACAAGGAAGTATGGAAAGTCAGGGCGTGCAGGCCCCACAACTGCTCATGGTCGGGCAGGGTGGGGTCCATGCACTGCAGCATGAGATCCAACCCCAGGCACTCCACGCTGACGTGATACGGATCGGTATCACGGCTACGGCGGAGGTCCCTGACCGGCGGCTTGAGCGACATCAACGCCTTCTGCAGCGGCTCCTGGCGGCTATAGCGGCCCAAGTTGCGCAGCAGCATGTCGGGCAGAGGATCGAATCGCGAAGGCATGGATTCACTTTCTTCCGTTTGACCTGCCCCCAGAACCCGTACCAATCGATTTGAGGAATCCGCTGGGTTGAAGGAGATTACTCCTGGGTTTGCTGCGGCGCCGGCACGGCGGCGCCGGCTGTTTTGCGATGCTGGGCCGCGAACTTCGCAGGCGGCATCCGCCTGCAACTGCTGTGCGGGCGCCGTACGGCCCCAGGGCCATTTCATCCTGCTTCCTCCAGATTCCCCTTCCGACCGAGACCAACTGGAGGGCGCCCTCGCTGCCGCCGCCACGACGCAGGCGTCATAGAGCGAGAACCGATTCACTGTTGCGGAGGCCTCGTCCCCGTCAGTGCCTCTGCCACCTGCCACAGGCGAATTGAATCCGCGCTCTTTGCCGATGCTGGCTGCCGCGCAACATGCGGGTTCCCGATGAGCAGAAATCGCGGTCCATAAAAGGCGCCCTGGTGCACCGTGGGGTCGACTGCCGCCTGCAGAAGCGAATCCGTGGCCCACTTCACATCCATGGAGGGAACAAGCCGGAACGACAGCCTCTTCCGGGTCGAGTCCGTGCCCATGTTGGGACCACTCGTCTGCAGATTGGTGGGTGTATGGCCCGGGTGGGCACTCGTGCTGAGCAGCGGCCAGCTGCGCTCGCGCGCAATTTCTGCCAATCGGTTTGCCAATAACAGGCATGCGAGCTTGGACTGGCCGTAAGCCGCCATGGGCTTGTACGACCTTTCACCCTGGAGGTCGTCGAAGTTGATCCTGGCACCAATGACAGCGCTGCTCGTCATCGTCGTGACGCGAGGAGATTTCGCTTCGAGCAGGAGGGGGAGCAGGAGATTGGTGAGTGCGAAATGACCAAGGAAATTCGTCGCCAGCTGCAGTTCGAACCCATCGGCGCTCAGTACGCGCTCCGGCGGCATCATGACACCCGCGTTGTTCACGAGCACATCGAGAGGACGCCCTTCCTTGAGCAACCGGCCTGCAAAGGACCGCACGCTTGCGAGGCTGGAGAGATCCATCGCGCGGACCTCAATCGACGCCCCAGGGAACTCCTTGCGTATGTCCCGGCACGCGGCGTCGCCCTTCGACTCGCTGCGCACAGCCATGACAACGTCGGCACCGGCCGCCGCCAAACGCCTGGCGGCCTCCTTGCCAGTGCCGCTATTGGCTCCGGTGATGACGATCCGCCGTCCCCGCTGGTCAAGGACCTTGTACATCTGAGTTTCTCCTGCAAAAATTACACTACACCGTGCAGTGTAGATTTTTCATGCAAAAAGTAAACCCATCAGTGCATTTTCAATGTATGTGCACGGCCGTCCTTGCCGTCCGGCGCCAGGTTGGCATGAATCCATGATGCGACATCGGTCACCGGAATGGCACGACGTTGATTGAACGTACTGCTCTTGTCCCAGGCGACGCCGCGCCCTTGGGCAAAAGCCGCACGATATTTCCGCATCATGTTGTGCGGGTCGCGCGCCAGCTCATCCAGCAGATACTGCTCGGTCCATTCCGAGCGGCTGAAGGGGCGACCAAGGGCCGCCTGCAGCTTGTCGGCAACCTCACCGTATGTCACGGTGTCACCGGCCAGGTACACGATCTCGTTCCGGATGCGGGGAGTGGCGAACACGATCTCGGCCGTCAGCGCCCCGATGTCGCCGGGAGTCGTCACCGTCACGGCGGTTTGCAGGCTGCCCAGGGCATGGACCGCATCGTTGTGCAGGTCAACGACACCGAACTCCGGCTCGAACAGGTAGCTCATGAACATGCCTGTCGAGATGATGACCCATTCCGTCTGATGCTGGCTGCGCAGCAATTCGCGCACGTCCAGCTGCGCATCGAAGATATCCTGCGGACTGCCACGGCCGATCACGTCGAAATCGACCCCGAACTGCCATGGGAAATACCTCGGTATGCGGGCCAGCAGCGCGGCTTTCGCCAGCTTCATCGGCGTGTCGATGCCTGCCGCGTAGCCTGCGCAACCGATGACCGTGTCATACCGCGAGAACACCGCGGCGAGTTCATCGATGGAGCTCTTCACAAGATCGCCCACGACGATCTCGATCCCAAGGTTCCGGATCTCCGCGACGTCCCGTTGCTTGGCCGGCTCCGAGGATTCGACGGCACCGGCGCGCAGCAGCACGCTGATCCTGGCGCCATCCACGCTATGGGCCTGCCGTGCCAGATTGCGCAGCACCGGAAGGCCAAGTTCGCCGGCACCGAGGACGAGAATTTTTCGGGAGGTAGCGTTAGGATCTGACAGGTTCATCGTGTAGCCCACTGAAGAGAAAGCGGGGGCCAGTCTAGCCAGCCATCGCTCGCGCCGTAAGAAGGTACACACGTGATACCGGGAACAAAACCACAGTGAACAACGAAGAAATTCTCAAGTATGCACAGACCGTCTGCGACGGCTTGCGGGACGATGATGACGGAGTGCGACGCGAGGTGCTTGCCCATGCCGGAAGCCGTTGGTCGCTCGGTATCGTCCATACGCTCGGCGTGTATGGCAGGCTCCGCCACGCCGAGATCGGCAGGCGGATGCACGGCGTGACGCAACGCATGTTGACGCTGACCTTGCGACAGCTGGAGCGGGATGGCCTGGTGCTGCGCCATGACTTCGAAGAGGTGCCGCCACGGGTCGAATACGAACTGTCGGACACGGGCATGGAATTGCTCGTGCGCATGGTGCCGCTATGGACCTGGATTGTCGAGAATGCAGACATCTTCCGGGAAGCCCGGCAAAGTTTTGACAGCCAACACCGCAGTGCGAACCCAGGTTCACGCCCATGACAACCACTCCACGCGCAGGGCAGCAATTCTCGTTCGACGCGGTCCTGGAGAACTGGGCCGAGGGGATGGACTACTGCGCCATTCCCGTGCCGGCCGAGATCACCGAGGAGCTCGGAACCAAGGGCCCCGTCCCTGTTCTGGCGCGAGTCAATGGTTCAGAACCGTTCCAGATCAGCCTGTTTCCCGTCGGCGGGGGTCGGCATTACATCCGGATCAAGGCCAAGGTGCGCAAGGAAGCGTCCATCCGGACTGGCGACCGCATCAAAGTGCAGGTCACCGTCCTGGAACGCGGCAATGTGGAGGTTCCGGATGACCTGCTGGCTGCATTGCGGGCCGAAGGTGTGCTGCAGGCTTTCGAGGCCCTGCCCCCTGGCAAGCGAAGCTTTCTGGTCCGTCGCATCGACGAAGCCGCCAGGGCGGAGACGCGCTCCCGGAGGGTTCAGGAGGGCGTGGAGGCCGCGCACGAGCGGCAAGAAAAGCTGAAGACCATGCGGTAAAGACGCAGTTCAGCTTCTCCCGACTAACCAGTGCTACGTCCTGCACGCGACCGAACGCCAGAACCCATCGCGAGACATCAATAGCAACGTCGCGGTGCGCAGACCCGCCGGCCAGTTGCAGCATGACCTCGCACTGCAGAGAATCGGGCGCATGAAATCCCAATTCACGTGCTCACTTCTTCTGGCCGCATCCCTGCTGACTCCCAGCCTTTTCGCCCAGACAGCATGCCCCTCCGGCGTGGCCGCGGGCAGCGCGCTCTGCGGGCCGAGCGGCGACAGCGGCGACAGCGCGCCGTCGCGGCCAACAGGCTACTGGGTAAAGACCTGGGGGGCGCTGGTGAGCTCGAACAAGGCCAAAGAAGCCTGGTCGTCCAAAGGAAAGGACTCCGAAGCGGACGCCCGGAAGGACGCATTGGGCAGGTGCCAAGCCAGGGGCTTCTCCGATTGCAGCCTGGACACCACGTACTTCAATCAATGCGTAGCGGTGGTCTCTTCGGATGAACAAAAGGGGATCACGATCGGCAAGAGCGGGAGCAAAGAAGCCGCTGAGTCGGTTGGACTCAAATCGTGCAAGGAGAGCGGCAACCAACATTGCACGATCGAGTTTTCCGACTGCACCGTCCCGTACTTCGTGAAGTATTAGCCCGATCATCATGGCTGCTTCGCCGGCACGCAGCTTTGGCGAACACCTTCAATTTCAGGCGCTCTGGTACCCCATCGACGTGGAGATGCGCGCAGCGATGTTGCTCACGATGCCCTTCACCTCGTCCAGCGTAGGGTTGGCCTGCGCGTCGATGCGCTCGATGTAGGGCACGTTGAGCGCGGCGATCACCTGCCCTCCCACGCCCAGGATGGGGAAGGCGGCATGGGTCACGCTGCGGATCTGGCGGCTGGGCATGACGGCGTGCCCGTGCTCGCGCACCTGGCGCAGGATCTCGAACAGCTCGCCCGGCTCCATCGTCAGTTCCCCATTCACCTTGATGTGCGCGGCCAGCATGCGCGCGCGCTCCACCTCGTCGCGGAAAGCCAGCAGCACGTGGCCGGACGATGTGTCCGTGAGCCCCGGCATCACGCCGATCTTGAGGCCGAACGACCAGCGCTCGGGGCTGTCCACCTGCGCGATGACCACCACGCGCCCGCCCTGGTACATGGCCAGGTGGCACGACTGCCGGGCGCGGTGCGCCAGTTCCTGCAGCAGGGGCTGCGCCACGGTGACCAGCGAGCGCAGCGCATGCTGGCGGAGCGACAGCTCGAACAGCTTGATCGAGAGCGTGTAGCGGTTGTTGTCGTCCACCATCACGTAGCCGCACCGCTGCAGGGTGAGCCAGCCCCTTCTCGAGCGCCGGAGCGGCGTAATGCGGACTGCTGCGCCGGGTGCCCGGGTCTTCGTCCGTGGAGCCGTTGGCGGGAGTAGTGGTCATTCCAGTTCGCGTGACCAGGCGCGCGTGGCCTGCTGCTGCTCGCCCAGGCCCTGGATGCCCACGCGCATGGTGTCGCCGGCCTTCAGGTACACGGGCGGCTTCTGGCCCAGTCCCACGCCCGGCGGGGTGCCGGTGCTGATGATGTCGCCCGGCAGGAGCGACATGAACTCGCTGATGTAGCTCACCAGCTTCGCCACGCCGAAGATCATGGTGCGGGTGCTGCCGTCCTGGAAGCGCCTGCCGTTGACTTCGAGCCACAGGGCCAGCACCTGCGGGTCGGCCACCTCGTCCCGCGTCACCATCCACGGCCCGATGGGCGAGAAGGTGTCGCAGCCCTTGCCCTTGTCCCACTGGCCGCCGCGTTCGAGCTGGTACTCACGCTCCGACACGTCGTTGACGATGGTGTAGCCGGCCACGTAATCCAGCGCCTCCGCTTCGGTGACGTACGAAGCCTTCCGGCCGATCACCACGCCCAGTTCCACCTCCCAGTCGGTCTTGACCGAGCCGCGCGGGATCACCACCGTGTCGTCGGGCCCGATGATGGACGAGCTGGGCTTGAGGAAAAGGATGGGCTCGGCCGGGATCGGCGCGCCGGTCTCGGCCGCATGGTCGGCGTAGTTCAGGCCCACGCAGATGATCTTGCCCACGCGGGCGACCGGCGGGCCGTAGCGCACCTGGCCGCCGACCGCGGGCAGGCTCGCCGCATCGATGGCGGCGAGCTTTTGCAGCGACGCGGGCGACAGCGCGGCGCCGTCGATGTCTGCCACCTGGGCCGACAGGTCGCGCAACTGGCCCCGGGCGTCGATCAGGCCCGGCTTTTCCTGGCCGGGCTGGCCGTAGCGTACCAATTTCATGTTCAATCTCCTGGGATGAAGGGTGGGTGGGTCGTGGGCGGGGCGAAGGGCGTCAATTGGACCAGCCGCCGTCGATCATGTGGATGGTGCCCGTGGTGAACGATGACTCGTCGCTCGCAAGGTACACCACCAGCGCGGCCACCTCTTCGGCGCGGCCCACGCGGCCGATGGGCTGGCGCGCCACGAACGCGGCGCGCACCGAGGCCTCGTCGGTGCCGGCCTGCTGCGCCTGGACGCGGATGCGGCCCTGCAGGGAAGGCGATTCCACCGTGCCGGGGCAATGGCGTTGCAGCGGATGCCCTGCTGCACGAAGTCGGCCACAACGGCCTTCGACAGTCCGATCACCGCCGCCTTCGAGGCCCCGTAGGCGAAGCGGTTGGGCACGCCCTTCACGCTCGACGCGGCCGAGGCCATGTTGATGATCGAACCGCCGCCGCCTTCCAGCATCGCCGGCAGGAACGCGCGGATGGTGCGGTACATGGCCTTGGCGTTCAGGTCGAAGCTGAAGTCCCAATCCTTTTCCTCGCACTGCAGGATCGAGCCGCTGTGCACGAAGCCCGCGCAGTTGAACAGCACGTCCAGCTTGCCGGTGCGCCCGGCGAAGGCTGTGACGGCGGCGGTGTCGAGCACGTCCAGGCGTGCCGTCTCCAGCGCGGCCAGCCCTTCGCCCGCGGCCTCGGCGGCCAGTTCGGCCAGGGCCTGCTCGTCCACGTCGGTGGCCCACACGGTGGCGCCCTCGCGTGCCAGCGCGCTCGCCCGGCCGATGCCCCGGCCCGCAGCGGTGACCAGCGCCGTCTTTCCTTGCACTCGCTTCATGCGCATCCTTGGTTGAAAGTAGATTTCTCCAATGAAATCAAATCTGAGCTACGAGCATATTTCGGTTCGTTCACCAACGGCCTCATCACGGGCGTGGTGCCCATCCTCGCGGTCTGGCTGTTCTGCCTGGGGGCGTCGATCCATGTGCGGGCGACCGGCACGGTGCTGCGCAAGTCCGGCTCGCTGATAGCGGCCAATGCGAACATGAACAACAACCCTTCGCCCGGCAACAAGGCCGGCGGGCCTGGTGTCCATGGACACCCCCGGCTACGATCCGGTATCCGCCACCGGCCAGCTCGCCACCAACACCACGCTGTTCCGCGACATGGGCATGGACATGGACTTCAACGCCGGCGACTTGGTGGACGGCACGCTGAGCGAGACGCACGGCCTGGGCGACAAGGAATTCGTGCCGTGGCAGTCGGCACGGTGATGTGACACAACCCCAGCGATGAACGAAACCGATTTCGATGTAGTGACGATCGGCGAGGCGATGGTGCTCTTCGCCGCGCAGGAGCCCGGTGCGCTCGACAGCGTGGCACGTTTCCAGCGTTTCAGCGCCGGCGCGGAGCTCAACGTGGCCATCGGCCTCGCGCGCCTGGGGCTGCGCGTGGGCTACCTCAGCCGCCTGGGCGATGACTCCTTCGGCCGCAGCCTGCTGGGCGCGAT
The DNA here is from genome assembly GCF_000687165.1 of Paracidovorax oryzae ATCC 19882. Classification (GTDB taxonomy): domain Bacteria; phylum Pseudomonadota; class Gammaproteobacteria; order Burkholderiales; family Burkholderiaceae_C; genus Paracidovorax; species Paracidovorax oryzae. The sequence goes on from NZ_JMKU01000007.1 coordinate 235,082, forward strand.
GCGCCAGGAAGGCGTCTCCACCGCCCTGGTCGAGACGACGCCGGCACAGCCGACGGGCTTCATGCTCAAGTCCCGCTCCGACGATGGCAGCGATCCGCAGGTGGAGTATTTCCGGCGCGGATCGGCCGCCAGCGCGATGGGGCCGCAAGACCTGCAGCGCCTGGCTGCCGTCCGCGCGCGGCACCTGCACCTGACCGGCATCAGCCCGGCCCTGTCACCCGGTTGCCGCGAACTCGTGTTCGACACCCTGCGCTGGGCGCGCGGCCAGGGCATGGGCATCTCGTTCGACCCGAACCTGCGGCCCCGCCTCTGGCCCTCGGCCGAAGCAATGACCCGCACGATCAACACGCTCGCGGGCCTGAGCGACATCGTGCTGCCGGGCGTCACGGAAGGACGGATGCTGACGGGCCGGGACAGCGCCCCGGACATCGCCCGGTTCTATCTCGACGCGGGCGCAGGCGAGGTCCTGGTGAAGCTCGGCGCCGAGGGCGCGTGGTGCGCCGACCGGAGCGGTACCGCGTCCCATGTGCCGGGCTTTGCGGTAGACAGGGTCATCGACACCGTCGGCGCCGGAGATGGCTTTGCCGTCGGCGTGATCAGCGCCCGCCTGGAAGGGCTGGGCCTGCACGCCGCCGCCCGGCGCGCCAATGCGATCGGCGCCCGCGTGGTGCAGTTTCCCGGCGACAGCGACGGGCTGCCTACGCGGGGCCAGCTCGAAGAAGCCCTGAACTCACGCGCAGTGGGCTGAGAGGCCAGGAACCGGAAGGGGCCGTTCGCCCGGCTATCCATCGATTCGCGGGGCAGCCCCTGTGCACCGGTACCTGGCCATAGGATGGATGTGATCCGGACATCCCATGGCCAGCCATGAAAAAAATATCCTTTAGCAATCCGTTTCGCAGCAACCGCGCCCATGGGCACCAGGAAGCACGGGGCGAAAGTTCCAGAAGCACCTCCCGGTCGCACTCGGGCGGTACGGAGAGTTTCTACATCGGCCCCGCGACCGGACCGAGGACGCCGCCCCGCCCGGGCGAGCCCGGCTCGCCCGGGCGGGGCGAGCCCGGCTCGCCCTCGGCGATGCGCCCCCGGGCCTCCTTGCACGGCGTTGGCTCGCCCACCCGCCCTCCCCATGCGGCAAGCCCCTCAGGCCCCTCAGTCCTTTCGTCCGGCCGCCCTGCACAGCAGGTCGAGGTACTCACGCCGCTGACGACGATGCCGCTGATCCCCCTGGACCGGATCTCCGGGATGACCCGTGATGGGGCAAAGATTCACAAGAACGTGGTCGGGGCGTTCGTCCGCGAAGCCCTCACTCGACCCGTCATACCCGGCGTGCCCAGGCCGTGGGACCAAACGAGAATGGACGTGGATGTCATGGCCACCTCCGCCGACGGAGCCGTCCGCCGCTATCCCCCTATGTCAGATGCCCGTCGCGACTGGATGCCCGATGGAACCATTTGCGACATTCCCGCAGCGCACGTTAAGCAGCGCATGGGCGGCATCGAGCTCACCCCCGACAAAACAGGGGCAGCGTTCATGGTCGAAGGCCACCCGGTGAGCCCCCTGAAGCTGGGGAAATTCCAGGGCCATCCCCTGCCGGGCGGCAAGCTGCTGGTCCTGCAGCCGGACCAGTACCAGGGCGGGATGGCGTGCGCGCTCATGCTGCTGCTGGACCAGGGACACCTTCACCCCGGTGAAGCCCACCAGTTCGAACCGGAGACAGGCCACCGCGGTGCCTCCTTGCAAAGCGTCACCGGCAAACTGAAGGCCATGACCGGCCAGGAGCCGGTGGTGGTCACCCACGAGGCCAATTTCCACCAATTCGGCCGTCGCCACGCGGCAAGGAACGCCTTCTGGGAGAAGATGGCTGCCAGCATCAACACCGGCACCATGGGGTCGGCCATCCTGCAAAAGGGGGACCACTACCTGATGCTCGACAACGTCAGGAAGGAAGGCGGAAGCTACCGCATCACGATCCGGGACCCGTTCCACGGCACGTGCGTCGAATTCAAGGACACGCACGATTTCTTCAAGGACCTCGACCACTCAGAGGGGAAGGCCTCCCTCACCGCCATACTCGTCCCACGCCCCTGAGGCCCGGCCCCCGGCTTCTCCAGGCCTTCAGCGCTTGATGCCGAAGGCGCTCAGCATCTGCTCGGTCTGCTTCTGCATCTGCTCCTGCATCTGCGTGAACATGGCCTGCGACTGGTCGCGGTACTGGCCCATCATGCCCTGGTAGAGCGGCGACTGCGGGTTCATGAACTGGGTCCACATCTCGGGCGTGAAGCCGTGCGACTGCTCCGCCATGCGCGCCTGGAAGTCGGAGAACATCTGCACGTTCTTCTCCAGGTAGGCGCCCATGAAGCCCTGCATGGCGTGGCCGTAGAAGCGGATGATGTTGGCCAGCACCGTCTCGGTGAACATCGGTGCGCCACCGGCCTCCTCTTCCAGGATGATCTGCAGCAGGATGCTGCGCGTCAGGTCCTCGCCGGTCTTGGCGTCGCGCACGGCCACTTCCTCGCCATCGATGACGAGCTGCTTCACCTCCGCCAGCGTGATGTAGGTAGAGGTGGAGGTGTCGTAGAGCCGGCGGTTCGGGTACTTCTTGATGACCCGCTGCGGACCGCGGGGGGATGGGGATTCGGACGGGGACTCGGACACGGCGGGCTCCTTGCGCACCTGGGGCCAGGAGGGCCCCAGAACTTTTCGTTATGGCTGTGCACCCGATTCTAGGGAGGGGCGCACTGCCGGGCCGCAAAGGAATACCCTGACGCGCCGGCGGGGTCACATCCACGGCGATTCCGCTGTGCGGCATGCGCCCATCCATATAGTAAGATGGATCGAGCTCCTTCCTTCCACCGGCACCTATACCCGGAGGCCTCTTGCTCGCACCCCTGTGCATGGCCCTGTTGGCCGCCTCGCTGCCCGCCAGCGCCGGACCCACGCAGCCCGCGCCTGCGGCGGGCGCCGCGGTGCTTCCGGAGGGTGCCCGCCGCACCGAGGAATGGCTCACCATCCACGGCTTTCCCGAGGTGCCCGACGGCGACCTGGTGCAGATCAACCCGACCGCCCAGCAGTGGCAGGACCAGATCGCGGTGGATCTGCGCGTATCGCGCAGCGGCATGCGCCTGAACTACCGCAACGTGCCCTACCGGTCTTACCAGGGCATGGCCGTGTTCGACTGCGTGCGGCGCAAGGGCTGGTACCTGTCCCTGCAGTACTACCAGGAACCGCTGTGGCAGGGCCCCGTCACCGCCAGGCTCGACTTCAAGGAGCACGAGGCTTCCGTGACTTTCGCGGGCATGCCGGGCGAGCCCTCCGACAAGCTCGTCCGCGCGGCCTGCCGCAAGCGCTAGCGGAGACGGCCGGCCCGCCAAAGCCCACGGGCATCGTCGCCATCGACCGACAGGCACCGGCCCGCCCCGTGCCTAGATTGGAAGCTTTCACGTTCACAGGAGCTTCCCCATGGCATCGTCACCCCCCAATCCATCCAACACGCGCCGCCGCGTCGCCCTGCTCGTCACCGACGGATTCGAGCAGGCCGAGCTGGCCGGCCCTCGCGACGCCCTGCAACGCGCAGGATTCGACGCGCAGATCGTGGCCCCGAAGCCGGGCCAGGTCCAGGGATTCAACCACGTGGACAAGGCCGACCGCTTCGACGTGGACCAGACGCTGGACCAGGCATCGCCCGACACGTTCGATGCCGTCGTGCTGCCCGGCGGCGTGGTGAATGCGGACGAACTGCGTACCAACGAGAAGGCACGGGCCTTCGTGCAGGCGATCGACCGCGCCGGCAAGCCCGTGGCGGTAATCTGCCATGGCGCCTGGCTGCTGATCGATGCGGGCCTGGTGAAGGGCAAGACGCTGACCAGCTGGCCGAGCCTCGCCACCGACCTGCGCAATGCGGGCGCACAGTGGGTGGACCGCCCCGTGCAGGTCGAGGGCCGCTGGATCAGCAGCCGCAAGCCTGACGACATCCCCCAGTTCAACGAGCAGATCCTGAAGACACTGCAGCAAGGCGCCGGCGCGGAACGCGAAGCCCGCAGCTGACCCGGGGAGACGCACCATGGTGACCCAGCTCGACTCCCCCGACGGCAAGCCCCGCAAGGATCCAAGCCGACCCAGCCCCGCCTTCGTGGAAACGGACGACCGCCGCAGCATCGAGAAAAAGCCCCGCCCGCCCTCGCACGGCGACACCGCGCAACCGGACCGGGAAGGCAACCGCCAGGACGGCCTCACAGACTGAAACGGCAGGCTGGCCGCCCCGGCCTATCATCGTCCCGCCATGCGAAGAGGCCCGCGCACCGGGCCCTGTCCAGGGAGGGACCATGCCACCGTATCGAACCGCGCTGCCGGCTGGACCGGCCCGCGCCATCCGCCGCGCCATCCTCGCCGCCGCACTGGCCTGCCTGGCCGCGCCGGGCGCCGCCCAGCCGGTCTATCGCTGCGGCAATGCCTACGGCCAGCAGGCCTGCGATGGCGGCCGCGTGGTGGACACCACCCCGCAATCCATCACGTCCGGCCCTGCACCGGGAACCGCCATCGTCTATCTCTGCCGCGCCCCGGCCGGCGGCAGGTTCTGGACGCCGCGGCATTGCCATGCACATGGAGCCTGGGTGGACCGGACCGAAACCGTGCCCGCAGGCATGCGATGGGAAGCGCAGCGCGCCGCCGCCATCGCCCAGCGCCGGCAGATGGCGGCGCTCGCGGCGCCTGCGCCCCGCAGGCACGCGGCCGGGAACCCGCGGCGAAAGCACCGGCCAGAAGGCCTCGGCGCCGGCTGCAGCCGCACAACCCCGGCGCTCCGCGAACCGCAAGCCCCCATCACCCCCAGCCATCGCACCAGGCATCGCTGCTGAGCAGGCCGCAGGAAAAGTGTCTGTCGCGGTACTCTTTTCCTGGAATTCCGCGAAGTCCCACCATCCCGTATTTTGCGCGACACGCAAATTGCAACAGCCGGCCCCAGAGAGCGCAGGCCTCGCGTCAACGTAACTTTTTATTGCTAGGATCGATTTCATAAAGCTATCGATCTTTTGCATGATGAATAAGTACGTTATCAGCCTGGCGAGGGGGACCCTGTTCGCGCTGGCGCTTACTACCGGCGCCGCACACTCCGACACGTTTCTGGAAACTTTCGGCAAGACCGCCACCCGGCAACGCTCGCTGTACGTCCCGCAATTCGCAGCAGCCGGCGCGGTGAGTTATTACCAGTTCGCCGATCCGACGGTGGCGGGGGTCTCGCGCGATCTGGACAACGGGTACTACGCCGTACTCAACCCCAACCAGGTCATCGCCACGGGTGGTGCCTCGTGGTGGGCCAACGGCGACACGGGCCCGGCTTCCGCCTTCACGGACCACACGGGCGATGGCGGCGCCGTACTGATCGTGAACGCGGGCAATGTGCAAAACGCCGTCTATCGCCGCATCGTGTCCCTCGAAGGCGGCAAGACGTACACCCTGGCGGCATGGCGGTTAGTGGTCAACGGCCCGACGGATCTGGGCTTCGAACTGCGTGAGCCCGACGATACCGCCAGCCTGGGCAGCTCGCCGGGTTTCACGACCACCGGCTCCACGGGCGCAGGGCAGTGGGTGCGCCTGTCCTGGAACTTCACTACGCCCGGCGTCTGCACCACCCGGCAGTACGCGGTCAGCGTGCGGAACAACTCGCCGGTGACCAACGGCAATGACCTGTTCCTGGACGACATTTCCATAGCGGAGGCGAGCGGAGGAGCTGCAGGCCAGGTGACCTGCCCCACGACCTCGGTGCCCACCGTCACGGCGGTCAACGACACCGGCACGACGCCGCCGGACCGCCCGGTCACCATCGCGCTGCGAGCCAACGATTCGTCGTCCAACCCCACGGCCGCTGCGCTCGGCCTGCCCTCCCAGGGCAATACTCCGGCCCAGCACGGCACCGTGGTGTTCAACAACGACGGAACCGCCACCTACACGCCGAACGCGGGCTACACCGGCAACGATGCGTTCTCCTACGACATCTGCACCGTGGCGTCGCAGACCAATCCCACTCCGTTCTGCTCCACCGCGTCCGTCGCGGTCAGCGTGGCGGTTCCCACCGTGGCCGCAGGCGACGATAGGGCATCGACACAAATGGGTCGCCCGGCCACGGTCAACCTGCTGGCCAACGACACCTCGTCCAACCCCGCGGCGGCACCTCTCGGCACGCCATCGGCGGGCAGCGTCTCGCCGCGCAACGGCTCCGTGGTGTTCAACGCGGACGGCACCGCCACCTATACGCCGAACCCCGCCTTCACCGGCACGGACTCGTTCTCGTACAAGGTCTGCACGGTGGTATCGGCCGGCAACCCCACCGCCTCCTGCTCGGAAGCCACCGTCAACGTCACCGTGACCCTTCCCGCCATCCTCGCCATCCCGACCCTGTCGGAATGGGGCATCCTGCTGATGTCGTCCCTGCTGGCGCTGCTGGGCATCGGCGCGGCCCGCCGCCGCACGCGCTGATCCCCCGCCAGCCCCCGCCACGGGGCCCTGCGGCGACAGCCTGGCCTACACTGGCGGGCCATCGCCACCGAGCAGAGAGAGACAGCCCCATGGCCACACATACCGCCACCATCGCCTGGCAGCGCGGCACCGACGATTTCCTGGACAGGCGATACCACCGCGCCCACACGTGGCAGTTCGATGGCGGGGCCACGGTGGCGGCCTCGTCATCGCCCCACGTCGTGCCCCTGCCCTACTCCGACGCGGCAGCGGTCGATCCCGAGGAGGCCTACATCGCCGCGCTCTCCAGTTGCCACATGCTGTGGTTCATGGACTTCGCCAGCCGCGCGGGCCATCGCCTCGACAGCTACACCGATGCGGCCACCGGCACCATGGCGAAAAACGAGGCTGGCCAGATCGCCGTCACCCATGTGCAGCTGCGCCCCGTCACGCGCTTCGATGCAGCGCACGCGCCCACCGCGGAGCAACTGGAGGCCCTGCACCACCAGGCCCACGCGTCGTGCTTCCTGGCGAACTCCGTGAAGACGCGCATCGACTGCGAGCCGGTGCTGGAAATCAGCGGAAATTAAAAAGCCCTCTTTCGAGGGCTTTGCTTGCAGGCAGGAACGGGAGCATCAGTCCTGATGGCTGGCGCATTTGCCGTCGGCCTTCCGGTAGCCCGGCCCGCCACGCGAACCGCAACCACCCCGGCCTCCTCCGCCGCCCCCGCCACCCGTGAACGAAGCCCGCCCGCGGGTACGGCCCTGTCCGCCGCCGCGTGACGAACCTCCGCCGCCCCGCCGGCCTCGCGCAGCCGCCTCACCAGCCACGGCACCCAGGAGCGCAGCCATCAATGCAGAACCCAGCAAGCGGCGCTTCATGGCTCTTTCGTCCCTTCCTTGCCGGTGTGCGGATTCACATTGCCCTTGGTGCTCCAGTTGTCCAGCCTGGTGCCGTTCGGATTGGTCGCGTGGCTCGGTGCCACATAAGTGCCGTCCTTGCGGGTGTAGCCACTCACCGAATGGCTGGAGCCGTGGCTGCTGCCGGAACTGGAGGCGTGATGGCCGCCGGAATGGCCACCGCCGTGGCCACCACCGCCCTTGGCGATGGCGAAGGTGCACAGCGACAACGCCGCGACCAGGATCAGGGATTTCTTCATGTTGTGTTTCCTCTCACGCCGGGATAGGCGCGAGAGCATCCTGCACGGAAACATTCAGCAACACAAGGGCGGCGCGTCAAAGCGATAGCAGCGTTTTCCCCAGCGGCCCGGTGCACGTCGTTCAGGGGCGGTGCCCCAGCCGTGGCTGCGACATCCCCGACAGCCAGCCGCCCCCCCGCGGCGAAGCATCAGGCCGGCAGGCGGAAGACCGAGACCGCGCCCACCAGTTGGTCGGCCTGCGCCTTGAGGCTGGAGGCCGCCGCCGCGCTTTCCTCGACCAGCGCGGCGTTCTGCTGCGTGGCCTGGTCCATCTGGGTCACGGCTTCTCCGACCTGCGCCACGCCGTCGCTCTGCTCGCGCGTGGCGATGCTGATCTCCGAGACGATGGACGCCACCTTCTGGATGAGATCCATGGCTGCCTGCACCGCGGAGCCCGCCTGCTCCGCCTGCTGCGAGCCGTCCTGCACCCGGTGGGTGCTGGTGGCGATCAGCTCCTTGATGTCCTTGGCGGCCGCCGCGCTGCGCTGGGCCAGGCTGCGCACCTCGCCTGCCACCACGGCGAAGCCGCGCCCCTGCTCGCCGGCCCGGGCCGCTTCCACCGCCGCGTTCAGCGCGAGGATGTTGGTCTGGAACGCGATGCCGTCGATCAGGCCGATGATGTCGGCAATGCGCCGCGAGGCTTCATCGATGGAGCGCATGGTGCCCACCATCGTGCCCACCGCCTCGCCGCTGCGCGCCGCGGCCGATGCGGCATCCTGCGCCAGCGCGCTGGCCTGCCGGGCATTGTCGGAGTTCTGGCGCACGGTGGAGCCGAGCTCCTCCATCGACGCTGCGGTCTGCTCCAGGGCCGAGGCCTGCTCTTCCGTGCGCGAGGACAGGTCGATATTGCCCTGCTCGATCTCGGCGCTGGCGGTGGCCACGCTTTCGGCATTGGCGCGCACCCCGCCGACCACCTGCGACAGGCTGTCGCGCATGCCGGCCAGGGCCTGCATGAGCTGCGCGGCCTCGTCGCGGCCCTGGGGAACGATGGACATGGTCAGGTCGCCGGAGGCCACGCCCTGCGCTATCACCACGGCCTCGCGGATCGGCCGCGTGATCAGGCGCGTGATCCACCATGCCAGCGCCACCGCGATGGCCACGGCCGCCGCCACGAGGCCCGCCAGCGTCCACACGGCGCGGCCATACACCGTGCGCACGTTCTGCTCGGCGATATCCGCGGACTTCCGGTTGAAATCGGCGAGCGTGCCCAGCGCGCCGGCCATGGCATCGAAAGCCTGCTCCGACTCCCCGAAGAACAGCCGGGTCGCTGCGGCCCGCGCATCGGGCGGCAGCGCGAGCAGGCGGGCCTGCACCTTCGCATAGGCGTCGCGCGCCGCACGGTACTCGCCGAACAGGCGCTGCTCCTCGCCGGGCGTGACCAGGGGAGCATAGACCTGCTCGGCCTCCGCGAACTGCGCCATGCGGTGCGCAAGCTCCTCGCGGCGCTTCGCCGTGGTCTCGTTCGGCTCCGGCAGGAACAGTTCGCTCTCGGTGCGGCGCACGCGGTTGGCCGCGGTGCGGGCGTTGCCGATCGCCTGCACGCTCGGCAGCCAGTTGGTGGCGAGGTCCTCGGCACCAGCCTGGATGGCGTGCATCTGCGTCCAGGCGGCCAGGCCCATGGCCAGGGTCAACGCGGTGGTGAGCGCGAAGGCGATGGCCAGCTTGAGGCCGATGCGGAGGTGCTGGAGGTTCATGGCGCGGTCCGGGAGGTGATGTACCTATTGGGAAACCGCGCACCTGAATGGATGCTGACTTGGCGATGGGATCTGCCTATGGCGGGCTTAGCCTTTGGCGACTTCCGGCCGATGGAACTTGCTGTCGAGCCAGCATGGCTCTTGCCCAATGCACGGGAACACATCACGAGTGCCCTCGCGCATAGATATCGATGAGCCCAGGGCGTCACCCCGGGCATGGCCGGCACGACTCACCAGCGATAGGTCGCGGTCGCGATCAGCCCGCGCTGGTCTCCGTAGAAGCAGGACTGGGCAGCGCCGTCGCAGTTCGACAGGTAGGTCTTGTCAGCCAGGTTGCGCACATTGAGCGCCAGGCTCCACTGCTGGAAATCGTAGCCGACCATGGCGTCCAGCAACAAATACGCCGGGACCTTGGCCGGCGTGATGCCCCCGTTGCCGCGGGTCGAGCCCATGTAGCGCGCGCCCGCGCCCACCTTGACGCCGCCGACGAAGCGGTAATCCGCCCACACCGCCAGCTGGTGGCGGGGCACGGCCAGGGCTTGCCTGCCGATCTGCTCGGGGTTGGCGCTGGCAGTGACGATGGCCCGCGGCGTGTAGCTGTAAGCGGCCGTGAAATTCATGCGGGGCATCGGCTGCATGCTGACCTCCCACTCGATTCCGCGCGTGGATATCTCGCCCGTCTGGTAGGGAACGAAGTTCGGGTCCAACGTCACGTAATTGCGGCGGCGCAGGTCGAAGACCGCGATGCTGTACATGTCGCGCGTGCCGGCGGGCTGGTAGCGCAGGCCCGCCTCGTACTGGCGTCCGGATTCGGGTTCGAAAGGCCGCTGGGTCACCGGGTTGACAGCAGTGACGGGACTGAAGGACTCGGTATAGCTGACGTAGGGCGCCAGGCCATTGGGAGCCAGATACACCATCCCGGCGCGGCCGGTGAACTTGCCGTTCGAGACGCTGGTGGCCGCCCCGCCACCGAGCCGGTCCACATAGTCCGTTCGTGCCCGGTCATAACGTCCGCCCAGCGTGAACTGCCAGCGGTCGGCCCATTTGATCTGGTCCTGCATGTAGAGGCCGATCTGCCTCAGGCGGGAGGAATCGATCGCGTAGGGATCGGGCACCTCGAATGGTCCATTCGGATACAAAGGCGCGTTGATGTCGAGTGGCGGCGCGCTGCCCCCGCTGAAGGTGCTCGACTCGAAGCGGCTGCGCTGGTAGTCGAGGCCGAACAGCAGCCTGTGCCGCCATGCGCCGGAGCGCATGTCGGCCTGCAGCTGGTTGTCCACGCTGAAGGTGTTCGCCCATTCCCGGCTGCCGAAAAGCGTCCGGCTCAGCGTCTGGTAGTTGGCCGGGTTCAATGGGTCTCCGCGGTCCACCGTGATGAACATCGGCGACTGCAGTCCCGAGTAGTCCAGCTTCATGTGGCCCGCGCGCAGGTTCTGGCGGAAGGTGAGAGCGTCGTTGACACGGTGCTCGAACCGGTAGCCGGCCAGTTCCTGGTCCTGGTCGAACCGGTCGAAGTGGCTGTTGCCCACGAACAGCTCGCTGGGGATGTAGCTGCCGATGGCCGTCGGCACCAGCGAGCCCACCATGGGGCGCGTGCGGGTATAGACCCCCGAACGGTTGCGCATGAGCTGCGCATACGCGGTGAACGATGTGTCGCCCGAGATTTTCCATTGGATGGATGGCGCGAAGTAGGTGCGGTCGTTGCGCTCGCCTCCCGCGGGCAACTCGGCATCGCGCACCACGCCGAGCACGCGGTAGAGCACCGTCCCCTCCGCATCCAGCGCACCCGAGAAGTCCCCGGCGACCTGCTTGTGGCCATGGCTGCCGTATTGCACTTGCAGCTCGCGGACCGGCATGGGCGTGGGCAGCTTGCTGACCACATCCACCACGCCGCCGGGGCTCGCCTGGCCGTAGAGCACCGAGGCCGGGCCGCGCAGCACGTCGATGCGCTCTGCGCCATAGGGTTCGATCTTCCAGACGGCGAAGGTGTTGGCGTTGCGCAGGGGCAGGCCGTCCTGGTAGAAGCCCGGGCTGTAGGCATCGAAGCCGCGGATGTTGAGCCAGTCGTAGCGCGAGTCCGCGCCGTAGGGCGAGATGGTGATGCCTGGCGTGTAGCCCAGCGCATCGCGCACGGTGGTCGCGCCGATGGCCTGGATGCGGTCGGCCGTCACGACCGACACCGACTGAGGCGTCTCGATGATCGGCGTATCGGTCTTGGTACCCGCCGCGCTGCGCCGGGCCACATAGCCTGCGACGGGACCGGTGGATGTCTCGGGATCCGACGCCGCCGACACCGTCACGGCCGGGAGCGTGGTGGACATGGCGTCGGCGGGTCCGGCCGGTTTGATGACGATGCCTGCGCCATCCAGTACCGCAGCCAGTCCGGTGCCTGCGAGCAGCCGGTCCAGGGCCTGCCGTGGCGTCATGTTTCCCGATACGGCGGGCGCGGTCCTGCCCGCCACCAGGGCAGGCCGTACCATCAACTCCATCCGTGTCTGCCGGGCCAGGTCGTTGAGCGCCTCCGCCAGCGGCTGAGCGGCGATGCGGATGGGCACGGCCCGCGCGGCCGCGGCGCTGGCTGTGGGCTGTGACAAGGCTCCAGTGGCGCCGATGGCGAGGGCGACAGCAAGAGCGAGGGGGGCGGGCCTGGGGCAGGTACGGTGCATGCGCATGTTCTCCGGGAAGGTCTACGAATAAGAATCCTTCTCATGTAGACGCATGAGCCCGCTCTACCCCAACGTCCTGCCTGCGCCCTGCCCCGCTTTCACTTCCGCGGAAGAATCTCGGTCGTGCCGTCATGCTCCCGCAGGCGCACCGGCAAGACCTGCGGCAGTGCCCGGATGAAGCTGTCGAGACGGTGCGGATCGAAGGTTCCGGTCAGGCGCAATGCCGCCACCGCCGGATCGCCCACCGTCAGCCGGGTGTCCCCATAGCGTTCGAATTCCGCCAGCGCCTCGCCCAGCGGCGTATCGTCGAAGCTGACACGGTTGTCGCGCCAGGGCGCCATGCCGGCGGAGGAGATGGCCGTCACCTGGCCGAGTTCGCCAGCGGCATCGCTCGCGACCTGCTGACCCGCGGCCAGTTCCACGGCCCCGGGCGCCTCGTCTGCCGGCGGCAGGCTGGCACCCTTGCGGCCACGCACCAGGGACGCCACTCGTACATGCCCTTCCTCCACGGCCACCCGGACACCGCCCTGGCCGGACACACCCGGCGTGAAGCGCACGGAGAAACGGGTGCCGACCACCGTGATGCGCAGCGGTCCGGCCAATACATCGAAGGGACGGGATGGGTCGCCCTTGATGCTGAACACCGCCTGACCTTCCGGCAACCGGACTTCCCGGCGATGCCGGTAGAGCACCGCCTCGGCACGGGTGGCCGTATCGAGCCGCAGGCGGCTTCCGTCGGGAAGGTCCACCAGGCGCTGCTGGCCGCGCAAGGTGGCAAAGCTCTGGGAATAGACCGGCTGGCGCTGCCAATGGTCCCAGGCCAGATAGCCGCAGCCTGCCGCAGCCACGCTGCCCGCCAGCGCAGCTTGCGGGAGCAGTTCGCCCAGCCTGCGCCACCAGGGACGGCGAGGCGAGGACGCAGACTGGGCAGCCCGCCTTTCGGCCGCCTGGTCAGCGGCAAGGTCGCGGCGCAACGCGTCCACGCCCTCCTGCGGAAGCCCATCCAGCAGGCTCCAGTCGCCTTGCCATCGCCCCAGGGCGCGACCATGCGCCGGGTCGGCGGCCAGCCAGGCTTCGAACGCGCGCTGCTCGGCGGCGGGAAGGCCACCCTCCAGACGCACGAACCATTCGAGCGCCTGGCGTTCGAGGTCGCTCAATGCGGAGTCGGCGGACGACGGATGGCTCATGGAAAGATGCCGGTGTTCATGGATGAAGACGCGCGAGCCCACCCCAACCCTACCTCCACGCTTGGAAAACACGGGTAGCGGGTCATTCGGGTGCATCCTCGGCCGCACCGTCCATCCGGCGCAGGCACAGGCGGCACGCCTCCATCGCGCGCTGTATGTGCCGCTCCACCATCTTCACCGATATGTCCATCCGGTTGGCGACCTCGGCCTGCGAGAGCCCGTCGAACTTGTGCAGGATGAAGGCCTCCCGGCAGCGCAGCGGCAGCGCCCCGATCGCGGCGAGCAGCGCCTGGACCGTTTCCGCGGATGCGGCAGCGACCTCAGGCTCGCAGGCAACGGGAGCCGCGATACCCTCCAGAACAGCCATCGGATCGGCCTCGCTCTCGGCACCGGAGGATGCAGACTTGCCGGCCCGCACCTCGGCCCGGCGGTGCCGGTCGATCACCAGGTTGCGTGCCGTCCGGTACAACAGCGCGCGCGCGTCGCCGATGGCCTTCCCCGAATGCTGCACGGCCAGCACCCGTGCATAGCTTTCCTGCACCAGATCACGCGCAGTGTCGCGATCCCTGACCGCACGGGCCAGGAAGTTCAGCAACTCTCGGTAATGGCGTGTGACCACGGATCGATGGAACGGAGGGTGACGGCGTCCCGGCAGCCTGGCTCGCGGCAACCATGCAGGCGGATCCAGCGCACGTATAAAAAATAGTAACCATTCGCATTATCAACCATATGGCCAGACTTACGGAGAAACAGCAGAGCCAGCCCTGGCCTTCCAGATGCCCGAGGAACCCGCATCCCGCTTTGGGCAGGTCCACTGCGCTGGGCATGGGCGAACGAGCCGGACTCCGGAGGCCCGGGCGATTGGACTCGTGATCGGCAGCCAGGACGCGATCGATCAGGAGCTGGGCCGCCGGATCTTCGAGACCCCAGCACTGACCGGCCGTGGAATGACGAAAAGTGCCAGAGCGACACGTTCTGGCAACCGGCGCTGCGCGCGTGCTGCATCCGCAGGCGCCGTGCGTACCGGACACGGTACACCTGCGCCACCAACGCGCTGTCGGCTGGCGCCAACCCGGCCTACATCGCGCGCCAGATGGGCCACAAGAACGCCGAGATGCGGTTCACCGTGTACGCCAAATGGATCGACGGGGCTGACCGAGGGCGGGAGAAAGCGAAGATCGAGCAGATGCTCGCGGAAATGAAAAAGCCGCCTGGAGGAGGCGGCTTGATCGGGACTGGAACCTGAGAAAGTTCCCCAAGAGTTCCCTGATGTTCCGAAGCCTGGTCAACTTCAGAGGGGAAACTTGGTAGGCGCGATTGGACTCGAACCAACGACCCCCACCATGTCAAGGTGGTGCTCTAACCAGCTGAGCTACGCGCCTGTGTGTATTCGAGAAGCGAGAGTATAGCAGCAAAAAACCGGCCTCCGGACAAAGTGGCGAAATCCCGCTGCAACCCCCTCACCGCCGCCGCGCTGAGCGCACCCCCTGCACGGCAGCGACGATGGAGAGCACCTTGTTCAGGCGCCCGGAGTCCGAGACCTCCACGGTGAAGGTCATCCACGCCGTGCCCTTCACCGACTGGGTCTGTACGCCGATGACGTTGGTCTTCTCGCGCGCGAAGACTTCGGAGATGTCGCGCAGCAGGCCCTGGCGGTCGGCGGCCTCGACGGCCACGTCCACGGGGTAGAGGGCGGCAGGGTGGCCGCTCTGCCCGCTGCCCTGGGCCCCGCCGCCGGATCCGCCGGCGCTGCCCCATTCGACGTCGATCACGCGTTCGGCGCTGCGGGCAGCCATCTCGCGGAAGTTGCTGCAGTCCGCGCGGTGCACGCTCACGCCCTTGCCGCGCGTGACGAAGCCGCGGATGGGGTCCGGCGGCGCGGGCCGGCAGCACTTGGCCAGCTGGGTCATGAGGGAGTCGATGCCCACCACCAGCACGCCGCCCTTGGGCGCGTTCTCCTGCGTGCGCGTCTTCTTGAGCAGCAGGTAGTCGTCGGGCTGCAGCACGGGCTCGGGCGGGCGCAGCAGGGTCTCGATGGTGCGCAGGGAGAACTCATCCTTGCCCACCACTTCGAAGAGCGCATCGGCGGTCTTGAAGCCGAGCTGCACGGCCAGGTCTTCCAGCCGGATGGCCGTCTTGCCTTCGCGCTGCAGCAGCTTCTCGACGGCCTCGCGGCCCCGCGCCACGGTCTCGTGCGTGGCCTGGGCGTTGAACCACGCGCGCACCTTGGCGCGGGCGCGGTGGCTGGTGAGGTAGCCGAGTTCGGGGTTGAGCCAGTCGCGCGAGGGCCGGCCCTCCTTCACCGTGGTGATCTCCACCGTCTGCCCGTTCTGCAACGGCGTGTTGAGCGTGACCATGGCGCCGTCCACGCGCGCGCCGCGGCAGCGGTGCCCCACGCTGGTGTGCACCGCGTAGGCGAAGTCCACCGGCGTGGCGCCCTGGGGCAGTTCCACCACTTCGGCGTTCGGCGTCAGCACGTAGATGCGGTCCTCGAACAGCCCGCGCTGCTGCACCGCGCCGGACATGTCGCGCTCCCACGCCAGCAATTGGCGCAGCACGGCGATCTTGGCGTCGTATTCGCTGCTGGCGGACACGCCCACATAGCCCTTGGCGCCGGCCTCCTTGTAGGCCCAGTGCGCGGCCACGCCATGCTCCGCGTGGTCATGCATGGCCTGGGTGCGGATCTGGATCTCGATGGCCTTGCCGGCCTCGTCGCGCACCACGGTGTGCAGCGACTGGTAGCCGTTGGGCTTGGGTTTGGCGATGTAGTCGTCGAACTCCGCGTCGATGGGCTTGAAGTGCGAATGCACCCAAGACAGCGCGGCGTAGCAGTCCTTCACCGTGGGCACGACCACGCGCAGCGCGCGGATGTCGAACACCTGGTCGAAGTCGAGCGACTTGCCGCGCATCTTCTTGACGATGCTGTAGATGTGCTTCGGCCGCCCCTGCACGGTGGCACTGATGCTGCGCGCGCGCAGCTCGGACTCGAGCCGGCCGCGCAACTGCTCCATGTACACCTCGCGCTCGGCGCGCTTCTCGTCGAGCAGGCGGGCGATCTGCTTGTAGGTGTCGGGCTCCAGGAAGCGGAAGGACAGGTCTTCCAGTTCCCACTTCATCTGCCAGATGCCGAGGCGGTTGGCGAGCGGCGCGAACACCTGCAGCGCCTCGCGCGCGATCGAGGGCGAGACGGGCCGCTTGCTGGCTGCGTAGAAGCGCAGCGTCTGCAGGCGCGACGCCAGGCGCAGCATGACGACGCGCAAGTCGCGCGAGAAGGCCAGCAGCATCTTGCGGACGTTCTCGGTGTGGGTGGCCGGGTCGTCCACCACGTGGCCGGCGAGCTGTGCCTCGCGCGCATGGTGCTGCACGCGCATGAGCTTGGTGGTCTCCACGGCGAGCGTGGCGAAGTTCTGGCCGAAGGCCTTGGCGATGACCTCTTCGGGCTTGTTCAGGTGCGAGCAGGCATGCACGAGATAGCTGGCGGCCTGCATGGCCTCCGAGCCGCCGATGGCCTTGAGGATGGCGGCGACGGCCTCCGCGTGGGCGAAGGTGTTCTCCCCGGTCTCCAGCGTTTCACCGGACAGCAGCGGCTCGGCGAACGCCCGGGCGCGCGCCAGGGCGCCGGCCTGCTCGGGCAGCGACAGCGAGGTCGCGGCGATGAGCTGGGGCACGGCCTCCTGGCCGGACAGGGCATGCGGTGGCTGGGGCGCGGCGACACTTCTCATGGACGGGCCTCCCGCGCGCCCTGGCTGTCCGCGGCGGGCGTGCCGAACAGGAACTGCTCGACCACATCGACCTGGGCGGCGGCCACGAGGGTGGGCGCATGGCCCACGCCGGCCCATTCGACCACCCGCGCGCGCGGCCCGCGCTGCGCCATGGCCTGCACCGTAGCGGGCAGCAGCAGGTCGGATTCCGCCCCCCGCAGCACCAGGGTCTGCGCGCGGATCGCGTCATAGAGCTGCCACAGCTGGGCATCGCCGGCCCGCGCGGACTCGGGCGTCAGGCCGCGGAAGTTCTCGGCGATGGCAGGGTCGTAGTGCAGGCGCACGGAGCCGTCCGGCTGCGGGCGCAGCAGGGGTTCGGACAGCGCCTGCCACTCCTCGGCGGTGTGCGGGCCGAAGCCCGTGGAGACGACCCGCAGCCCCTCGACCGCGGCCGCCACGCTGGGGAAATCCACCACGCGGCCCACGTACTGGCCGATGCGCTGCAGTGCTGCCCATTCCAGGGTGGGGCCGACATCGTTGAGCACCAGCCGGCGCACCGGCGCGGGCAGCGGCAGCTCCGGCTGGCCGCACAGCGCCATGCCGATGAGCCCGCCCATGCTGGTGCCGACCCAGTCCAGCACGCGCACGGGCGCACAAGCATGGAGGTGGCCGAGCAGCGCGAGCATGTCGGCCGCATAGACGGGGACCTGGTAATGCGAGGCATCGGCCAGCCAGTCGCTGCGGCCGCGCCCGGCCACGTCCGGGCAGACGATGCGGGCATGCCGCGCGAGGCGGCGGGCCAGCACGTCGAAGTCGCGGCCCTGCCGCGTGAGGCCGTGCACGCAGACGACCACGTGGGGGTGCGCGGGGTCGCCCGTGCCGTTCCACTCCCAGTACGCCATGCGGTGCCCGCCCTCGCCCTCCCTGGATGCGCCCCCGGGGGATGCTGCGGCACCGGGGCAATGTACGTAGTTCAGCGTAGGCTCTGTCATGGGGGGCAATCGTCTCTGGGCCGCTCGATAATGGCCCTTCGTTCATCCTAATTCATTCGGAGAGACCGGCATGCTTCTCACTGGCAAGACTGCGCTCGTGACGGGTTCCACCAGCGGCATCGGACTGGGCATCGCCAAGGCCCTGGCGCGCGAAGGGGCGAACATCGTCCTCAACGGCTTCGGCGACGTGGACGGCCCCAGGGCGGAGGTGCTGGCGGCCGGGCATGCCGCGGGCGCGCAGGTGGCCTACCACGGCGCGGACATGGGCAGCGTGGCGGAAATCGAGGACATGATGAAGTACGCCGCCGCCCAGTTCGGCCGGGTGGACATCCTCGTGAACAACGCGGGCATCCAGCATGTCGCGCGCGTGGAGGCTTTCCCGGTGGAGAAGTGGGACGCGGTCCTGGCCATCAACCTGAGCAGCGCCTTCCACACCACGCGCCTCGCGCTGCCGGCCATGCAGGCCGCGAACTGGGGGCGCATCATCAACGTGGCCTCGGTGCACGGCCTGGTGGGATCGGCGCAGAAGTCGGCCTACGTGGCCGCCAAGCACGGCATCGTGGGCCTCACGAAGGTGACGGCGCTGGAGAACGCCACCACGGGCGTGACCTGCAATGCCATCTGCCCGGGCTGGGTGCTCACGCCGCTGGTGCAGAAGCAGGTGGACGCCAGGGCCGCCGAACACGGCCTCTCGAACGAGGAAGCCACGCGCCAGCTGCTGGGCGAGAAGGAGCCCTCGATGCAGTTCACCACGCCCGAGGAGCTGGGCGATCTGGCGGTGTTCTTCTGCTCGCCGGCCGCCAACAATGTGCGCGGCGTGGCCTGGAACATGGACGGGGGCTGGGCGGCGCAGTAGGCCGCGACAGCCCTCCCCCACGCTGGTCAGCGCAGTTGCACCGACCCGGAGACGTGGACCACCACCTGGGTCTTGCCGGCCTCGACCGGCACCGACTCGTCGGCGGACATCATGGACGACTTGGCCTGCATGGCCATCATGCGGGGCGGGCGCGGCCCGGGCGACATCTCGTCGCTGTTGACCGACACCTCGCGCAGCGAATAGCCCGAGAAGCCGAAGCCCTTGGCCAGTTCGCCCGCGCGGTTCTTGAACTCCTCGATGGCCCGGGTCTGGGCCTCGGCCTGGACACGCGCCCGCGCCTCCTTGGACAGGTCGAACGCGATCTGGCTGATGGGCATGGACTGGATGCGGCCGGCCGTGGTGGTGATGCGCGAGAAGTCGCGCCCCTGCAGCACCAGTTCGGCCCGACCCTGCCAGGCGGTGATCTTGCCGTCCTTGCCGTAGCGCGGGTACAGGCCGAACTGACCGGTGCGCACCTCCATCTGTTCGGGCTGCGCGGCGCGCTTGGCTTCGGCCAGGCCGGCATCCAGCGCCTGCCGCAACTGTGTCTGCACGGTGGATGCATCCGCGCCCTCGCGCGTGGCCGCCAGGGTCAGCACCAGCAGGTCCTGCTGGACATCCACCGAGCCGCTCGCGGCGAGCTGCAGCACGTTCTGGGGCGCCGGCGTGGCCACGTTCTGGGCAAACGCCGTGCCCGACACGGCGGCGATGGCGCAGGCTGCTGCCAGGGGGGCGAGGAATTTCATGAAGGGACTCCCTGTATGGAAAAAATCGTGTGAAAACCTACATGCCGGACACGCGCATGCGGGCAGGCCGCCCACGGTAACGCACGCGGCGGCCCCGGGAGATGTCGCACGGGCAACCCCGCTGATAGCCTCCGCAAAATTTGTAACACTTGGTCAGACCCGCCGGAAAAACGCGAACTTCGGGCGGCAAGGTGGTCAGAATCGGCTCTGTTACAAATAGGACCCAGGAAACTCATGGCCTCTACAACCAACCGTACCGACAAGATCCTCGTGGTGGACGACGACGCGCGCATCCGTGATTTGCTGCGCCGCTATCTGACCCAGGAAGGCTTCGAAGTCATGGTGGCGGAAGACGGCAAGGCGCTCAACCGCATCCTGCTGCGCGAGACGGTCGAACTGATCGTTCTGGATCTCATGATGCCCGGCGAGGACGGGCTCTCCATCTGCCGCCGCCTGCGCGCGGCCAACGACCGCACCCCGATCATCATGCTCACCGCCAAGGGCGAGGACGTGGACCGCATCGTCGGGCTGGAAGTGGGTGCCGACGACTACCTGGGCAAGCCCTTCAATCCCCGCGAGTTGCTGGCGCGCATCCACGCCGTGCTGCGCCGCCGCCCGCCGCAGGAGGCCCCGGGCGCCCCCTCGGGCGACAACGAGGTCGTGACCTTCGGCCCCTTCACCTTCGACCTGGGCACGCGCGCCCTGCAGAAGAACGGCGAGGAGCTGCCCCTCACCACCGGCGAATTCGCCATGCTCAAGGCCCTGGTGCGCCACCCGCGCCAGCCGCTGTCGCGCGAAAAGCTGGCCCTGCTGGCCCGCGGCCGCGAGTTCGAGCCCTTCGACCGCAGCCTGGACGTGCAGGTCTCGCGCCTGCGCAAGCTGGTCGAGGTGGATGCCGCCGCTCCCCGCTACATCCAGACCGTCTGGGGCGTGGGCTACGTGTTCGTGCCGGATGGAGCGAGCTGATCCGCGACCGGCAACCCCGCGCGCGGGCACCGGCCGGCACCCTGTGCAGCCCGGTGCCCGCTGCCCTTCCATGGCCTGCAGCGGCCCGGCTCTTCTCCTGACCTGACATGAGCGCCTCCCATGATGCGTCTTCGGACGCCACCAGCCCCGCGCCACTGGAGACGACGCCGGACCGGCGTGCGTCCCAGCGCACGCGCGTCGGCCTGAACCTTTTCTGGCGCACCTTCTTCCTGCTCGCCCTGCTGCTGGTGGGCAGCATCCTGGCCTGGCTGCAGACGCTGCGCGCGCTCGAGTTCGAGCCCCGCACCCTGCAGACCGCGCAGCAGATCGCCTCCCTCGTGAACCTGAGCCGTGCCGCGCTGGTGCATGCGGACGCCATCGCCCGCGTCTCGCTCATCAAGACCATGGCGGACCAGGAGGGCGTGCGCATCCTGCCCCGCGAGCCCAGCGACCGCTTCGACCTTGTGGACGACACCGCGCTGGGCGTGCGCCTGACCGAAGAGCTCACCGAGCGCCTCGGCCCGGGCACCATCGTGGCCGGCAGCGTGAACGGCGAGAGCGGACTGTGGGTGGGCTTCACCATCAACGGCGATCCCAACTGGCTGCTGATGGACCGCTCGCGCCTGAGCACGGCGGGCGGCAAGACCTGGCTGATCTGGCTCATCACCGCAGCCGCCCTGTCGCTCGCGGGTGCCGCGGCGATCGCGCGGCTCATCAACCGGCCGCTCAAGCAGCTTTCCTACGCTGCCAACCGCGTGCGCGACGGCGACTTCGCGGCCAGCCAGCTCGACGAGGAGGTGGTGACCAGCGAGATCCGAGAGGTGAACATCGGCTTCAACCGCATGGCCCAGAAGCTCGCGAAGCTCGAGCAGGACCGGGCGGTGATGCTGGCCGGCATCTCGCACGACCTGCGCACGCCGCTGGCGCGGCTGCGGCTGGAAACCGAGATGAGCGTGATCGACGACGTGGCCCGCGAGCACATGGTGGCCGACATCGTGCAGCTCGACGCCACCATCGACAAGTTCCTGGACTACGCTCGGCCGGACCACGTCACCCTCACGCCGGTGAACCTGCACGGGGTGGTGTCTTCCTGCGTCTATGCGGTGCAGGACCACCGCGAACTGCAGATTTCCATGAGCGTGCCGGAAGACCTGATCGTGCTGGCCGACGAGGTGGAGCTGGCGCGCGTGATCTCCAACCTGCTGGAGAACGCCCGCCGCTACGGCAAGACACCCGAGAGCGGCACGGCCTCCGTGGAGATCGCCGCCAAGGGGCGCGAGAAATGGGTGCTGGTGAAGGTGCGCGACCACGGCCCGGGCGTGCCGCCCGACCAGCTGAGCAACCTGACCAAGCCCTTCTTCCGCGGCAACTCCGCGCGCACGGCGGCCGCGGGCGCGGGCCTGGGCCTCGCCATCGTGGACAAGACCGTGCAGCGCATGGGCGGCATCTTCGCGCTGGCCAATTCCGGCTCCGGCGGCCTGGTGGCGCACATCCAGCTGCAGCGCGCCTCGCAGTTGCCCGCCGGCAAGGACCCCAAGCAGCGGCTGCAGCGTCCGCAGATCAAGCGCCAGCTGCCGCCCGATGCCGCCAAGGGCGGCAAGCCCGTCAAGCCGGCGAAGGCCTGAACAGCAGCACGGCCGCGCGCGCCTCCATGGCCAGGCCCTGCCCCACGGGGCCCATGCGCTCGGCGGTCTTGGCCTTCACGTTCACCTGGTCGGGCTGCAGGCCCAGTGACCGGGCCATGCCTTCGCGCATCGCGGGGATGTGCGGTGCGAGGCGCGGGGCCTGGGCGATCACGGTGCTGTCGATGTTGCCGATCTCGTGGCCGCGCTCGCGCACGCGCCGTGCGGCTTCCACCAGCAGGACCATGGAATCGGCGCCGTTGAAGCGCTCGTCCGTGTCCGGGAAATGGCTGCCGATGTCGCCCAGCCCGGCGGCGCCCAGCAGCGCGTCGGTCACCGCATGCAGCAGCACGTCGGCATCGGAATGCCCGAGCAGGCCCATGGTGTGGGGGATGTCCACGCCGCCGATCACCAGGCGGCGGCCCGGCACCAGGGCATGGATGTCCCAGCCCTCGCCGATGCGGAATGGGGGAAGCGTCATGGGCAGTTCCGTCCTTGTCTGTCAGAAGAAAGTCTTGCCCGGCAGCGGCGCGCCCTGGGCGAGCG
Organism: Paracidovorax oryzae ATCC 19882; assembly: GCF_000687165.1. GTDB lineage: Bacteria > Pseudomonadota > Gammaproteobacteria > Burkholderiales > Burkholderiaceae_C > Paracidovorax > Paracidovorax oryzae. The sequence goes on from NZ_JMKU01000007.1 coordinate 257,706, forward strand.
GCCCGCCGAAGCGCTCGAGGGTGGCCGGCAGCATGCGCTGTGCCAGCACGGCCTCGGCCAGGGCGAAGTCGTCCGGATAGGTGACCTTGAAGTTCTGCGCCCCACCCGGCACGAGGCGCGGGTGCAGGCCCATGGCTTCCATGGCGCTGGCCTCGTCGGTGGCCTGCGCGCCGTAACGCACGAGCGCGGATTCGAGGGCGCCCAGGCGGAACATCTGCGGGGTCTGGGCGAGCCATTTGTCGCTGCGGTCCACCGTGGAGGCGACGCGCACGCCGCCCGGGCCTTCGCTGGCCGTCTTGAGCGTGTCGGCCAGCTTGTGGGCCAGCAGGCCGCCCACGCTGTCGTGCTCGCAGGCATCGATGAGGGCGTCGATCTGCGCGGTGGTCACCAGGCAGCGCGCCGCGTCGTGCACCAGCACCCAGTCGCCCTCCTCCGCGCCGCGCTCGCGCAGCGCACGCAAGCCCCCGAGCACGGTATCGGCGCGCGTGGCGCCGCCACAGGCGACGGCGAAATGCAGGCCGGAGGGATGGGCATCGAAGAAGGCATCTCCCGGCGCCACGGCCACCAGGGTGCCCAGCAGGCGCCGCACGCCCGCGAATGCCGCCAGGGTGTGCAGCACGAGCGGCAGCCCGGCCACCGGCTGGTACTGCTTGGGCACGCCGGCCGCGGCGCCCGGCGCCACGGCGCGGGCGCCGGTGCCCGCACAGGGCAGCAGGGCCCAGAAACGGCCCGGCGTGGCCGGAGGCGAAAGGGTCGGTCGGGGCGGCAGCAGGTCGCTCATGGGGCGGCCATTGTAGGAGCGCGGCGCGCCGTGGCCGGCCGGCATGCCCCGGGCGCCCCGCCGGGATGGCCACCGCCCTAGAATGCCTGCATGGCCGCGCCACACGCGCGCGGCCCGCGGCGCTCCGGTGCGCCCAGCCAGTCCCCGCTTTCCCATGGACCTCCCCAAACTCATCCCCGGCAAACGTTTCACCATGCCGCGCCCCGTGGGCAGCGCGGACGCCCTGCTGCTCGCGCGCGTCGCGGAGCGCGAGAAGGCCGCCCGGCGCACCACCGCCATCGTCACGGCCGACGCCACCGACGCGCAACGCCTGATCGACGAGATGGCGTTCTTCGCACCCGAGTTGCGCTGCGCGCTGTTCCCCGACTGGGAAACGCTGCCCTACGACACGTTCTCGCCGCACCAGGACCTCATCAGCGAGCGCCTGGCCACGCTCTGGCGCATCAGCCAGAAGGACCGGGACACCGGCGCCGACGTGGTGCTGGTGCCGGCCACCACGGCGCTCTACCGCCTCGCGCCGCCCTCGTTCCTCGCGGCCTACACCTTCCATTTCAAGGTCAAGCAGAAGCTGGACGAGGCGAAGTTCCGCGCCCAGCTCACGCTGGCCGGCTACAGCCACGTCTCGCAGGTGGTGGGCCCCGGCGAATATGCGGTGCGCGGCGGCCTGATCGACCTCTTCCCCATGGGATCGCCCGTGCCCTACCGGGTGGACCTGTTCGACGACGAGATCGACTCCATCCGCACCTTCGACCCGGACACGCAGCGCAGCCTCTACCCCGTGCCCGAGGTGCGCCTCCTGCCCGGCCGCGAGTTCCCCATGGACGACGCGGCCCGGGCCAAGTTCCGCAGCCGCTGGCGCGAGCTGCTGGAGGGCGACCCCACCAAGAGCCGCATCTACAAGGACATGGGCAACGGCGTGGCCACCGCCGGCATCGAGTACTACCTGCCGCTCTTCTTCGACGAGACGGCCACGGTCTTCGACTATCTTGGAGAAGACGCCACCGTGGTATTGCACGGCGACCTGGAGCCGGCCTTCCAGCGCTTCTGGCAGGACACAAAGGAGCGCTTCCGCCTGGTGCAGGGCGACCCCGACCGGCCGGCGCTGCCGCCAGAATCGCTGTTCCTCGGCATCGAGCAGTTCTACACCCGGGCCAATGCGCATGCACAGCTCGCGCTGCGGCCGGGCGTGGAGGACGTGGAGGGCAACCCGCACTTCCAGAAGCTGGGCGACCTGTCGGTGGTGCGCGGCGCCGAGGATCCGCTCGCGCGCCTGCATGCCCACATCCGCAACACGCAGCACCGGGTGCTGCTGCTGGCCGAGAGCGACGGCCGGCGCGAGAGCCTGTTGGACTTCCTGCGCGCCTCGCAGCTGAATCCGCCGGCCTTCGATTCGCTGGCCGAGTTCCAGGGCCAGGCCGACGAGCGGGTCGGCATCGCTACCGCGGCCCTGGCCACGGGCTTCGCCTGGCTGGAAGAAGGCATCGATTTCGTCACCGAGACCGAGCTGTTCGCGGCCGGCACCACCACGCGCCGGCGCAAGAAGCAGGAGCAGGTGAGCGATGTCGAGGCGCTCATCAAGGACCTGTCGGAACTGACCCTCGGCGACCCGGTGGTGCACAGCGCGCACGGCATCGGCCGCTACCGGGGCCTGATCCACATGGACGTGGGCCAGAAGAACCTCGACGGCACGCCCGCGATGCAGGAGTTCCTGCACCTCGAATACGCCGACAAGGCCGTGCTGTACGTGCCGGTGAGCCAGCTGCAGCTCATCAGCCGCTACACGGGCGTGTCCGCCGACGAGGCGCCGCTGCACAAGCTGGGCAGCGGCCAGTGGGAAAAGGCCAAGCGCAAGGCCGCCGAGCAGGTGCGCGACTCCGCCGCCGAACTGCTCAACATCTACGCCCGCCGCGCGGCGCGCGAGGGCCATGCCTTCCGCTACAGCCCCCAGGACTACGAGCAGTTCGCCAACGACTTCGGCTTCGAGGAGACGGCCGACCAGAACGCCGCCATCCACGCGGTGATCCAGGACATGATCTCGCCCCGCCCCATGGACCGGCTGGTCTGCGGCGACGTGGGCTTCGGCAAGACCGAGGTGGCGCTGCGCGCGGCCTTTGTGGCCGTCACGGGCGGCAAGCAGGTGGCCTTCCTCGCGCCCACCACGCTGCTGGCCGAGCAGCACTACCAGACTCTGGTGGACCGCTTCTCCAAGTGGCCGGTGAAGATCGCCGAGGTCTCGCGCTTCCGCTCGGGCAAGGAGATCACGGCCGCCATCAAGGGCATCGGCGACGGCACGGTGGACATCGTGGTGGGCACGCACAAGCTGCTGTCCGAATCCACCAAGTTCCACAACCTGGGCCTGCTCATCATCGACGAGGAACACCGCTTCGGCGTGCGCCACAAGGAGCAGATGAAGGCCCTGCGTGCCGAGGTGGACGTGCTCACGCTCACCGCCACGCCGATCCCGCGCACGCTGGGCATGGCGCTGGAGGGCCTGCGCGACCTCAGCGTGATCGCCACCGCGCCGCAGCGGCGCCTGGCGATCAAGACCTTCGTGCGCAACGAGGGCACGGGCGTGATCCGCGAGGCGGTGCTGCGCGAATTGAAGCGCGGCGGCCAGTGCTACTTCCTGCACAACGAGGTCGAGACGATCGAGAACCGCCGCCAGAAGCTGGAAGAGATATTGCCCGAGGCGCGCATCGCCGTGGCCCACGGCCAGATGCCCGAGCGCGAGCTGGAGAAGGTGATGCGCGACTTCGTGGCGCAGCGCTACAACATCCTGCTGTGCTCGACCATCATCGAGACCGGCATCGACGTGCCCACGGCCAACACCATCATCATGAGCCGCGCCGACAAGTTCGGCCTGGCGCAGCTGCACCAGTTGCGCGGCCGCGTGGGCCGCAGCCACCACCAAGCCTATGCCTACCTGATGGTGCCGGACGTGGACGGCCTGACCAAGCAGGCGGCCCAGCGGCTGGACGCGATCCAGCAGATGGAGGAACTGGGCTCGGGCTTCTACCTCGCCATGCACGACCTGGAGATCCGCGGCGCGGGCGAGGTGCTGGGCGAGAACCAGAGCGGCAACATGCTGGAGGTGGGCTTCCAGCTCTACAACGAGATGCTGAGCGAGGCCGTGAAGTCGCTCAAGGCCGGCAAGGAGCCCGACCTGCTGAGCCCCCTGTCGGTCACCACGGACATCAACCTGCATGCGCCGGCCCTGCTGCCCGACGACTACTGCGGCGATGTGCACCTGCGCCTGTCGTTCTACAAGAAGCTCGCCACCGCGAAGACGGCGGACCAGATCGACGCCCTGCTCGAAGAGATCGTGGACCGCTTCGGCAAGCTGCCGCCGCAAGCGCAGACGCTGATCGACGTGCACCGGCTGCGCGTGCTGTCCCAGCCCTACGGGGTCATCAAGGTGGATGCGGCACCGGGCGTGACGAACATCACGTTCCGGCCCCAGCCGCCGGTGGATCCGATGCAGATCATCCACCTGATCCAGAAGAATAGGCACATCAAGCTCGCGGGCAACGAAAAGCTGCGCATCGAGCGCGAACTGCCGGACGCGAAGGACCGGGCGCAGATGGTGCGCGACGTGCTGCGCAGCCTGGGCCAGCCGCTGGGGGCGGCGCAGGGCGCTCCGGCCTGACGCCACGCTTGCGGGGCATGGCCACCGCGGACCGCAGGGGCGCCCGAAGCGCCGTTTGCCGGAGCCGCCCACGGATGCCCCCATGCCCCTCGAAGCCGCCATCGTCCTGACCGCCCTCGCCGCCGCGGCCGCCACCCGCCCGTGGCGCCTGCTGGCGGCCGGGCCCGCTCGCCCCCTATCGCCCCTGCTCACGCCGCTGCTGGCCACGCTGGTGTTCCTGCCCTGGATATGGGCCCTGCCCACGCTGCACGCCATGCCGCTGCAACTGCAGATGTCGGGCGCCTGCCTCGTGGTGCTGATGGTGGGCTGGCCGCTGGCCGTGCCGGTGCTGGCCACGGTGGCGGCGATGGCGGCCCTGCTCTCGCCCGCCCTGTCATGGAGCGAGGCGCTGGGCCTGGCGGCCTGGCAGGGCGTGGTGCCCGCCACCCTGGCGCTGCTGCTGGGTGCGCTGCTGCGCCGGCTGGCCGGCACGCACCTCTTCGTCTATGTGCTGGGCCGCGCCTTCCTCGGCACGGCCCTGTGCATGTTCGCGGCCAGCGGCCTTGCGCTCTGCAGCGGCCATGGCCTGCCGGGCGTGGACCCGGGCCTGGCCATGGTCGCCCGCTGGCTCATGGCCTGGGGCGACGCGGTGGTCACGGGCATGCTGTGCGCGGTGTTCGTGGCCTTCCGGCCCGAGTGGCTGGCAACCTGGTCGGACCGGCTGTACCTGCAGCCTTGACTTTCACTGTTTCTCCGACGTTTTCACTTTTAAAAGCCACCCCGTCGGTCAAGGAAAAGCGTATGAAGTTGATTCAAACCGGCTTTCGGTGAAATGTCTTGCGCCGACTGGATGGTGATTGCGCTCAATTGATGAAGACGCCCGTAGCGCGATCAGATCTTCCGTCATAGTTGTTCCAAGCCGTTACCGATTACGTGACGCACGACAACACGCCGATGCCTTTGTGCGGCGGAAGGCCCGGAGGAGCAAGAGTTATGCGACAAGACGTCTTCACCACGCAGCGAGAGTTTGACTTTCCTGCCAATGCAACCCTGATGTCTACGACGGACACGCAGAGCCACGTCACATACGCCAACGCGGCCTTCATCGCCGTCAGCGGCTTCGACCGTGATGAGATCATGGGGAAGCCCCACAATCTGGTCCGCCATCCCGACATGCCGAAACAGGCGTTCGCGGACATGTGGGCCACTTTGAAGCTCGGAAAATCGTGAACGGCCCTGGTGAAGAACCGGCGCAGGAACGGCGACTACTACTGGGTGCGCGCCAACGCCACGCCCGTGATCCGCAGAGGGCAGGTGACGGGGTACATGTCGGTGCGGACGAAGCCCTCGCGCTTCGAGATCGAGGCTGCGGAATCGCTGTACCGCAAATTCAGGCGGGGAGAGGCAGGCTCACTGGCCTTCCACCAGGGGCTGATCATCCGCACGGGCTGGCTGGGATGGATGTCGGTGTTCCAGAAGATGCCTGTGCGCTGGAGAATCAGATCAGGCTTTTGTGCCTGCGCCGCGCTGGGTTGCGCAGCGGCCGCCGGTTGCGGCCTCTCCGGAGACGCCCTGGGCACCTATGCGGCAGGGACAGCCACTGCCGCGCTCGCCCTGTCACTGTGGCTCGAGTCGCAGATCGCACGCCCGCTGGATTTGGTACAACGGCAGGCACTCAGCGTGGCAGCGGGTCAGCCGATCGAGAACAAGCATCTGAACCGTGTCGACGAGATCGGCATGATCCTGCGCGCCGTCAACCAGGCAGGCCTCAATCTGCGGTCGCTGGTCGACGACGTCAGCGAACAGGTCGGCGGTGTGCTCACCACCAGTTCCGAAATCGCCGATGGCAACCACGACCTGAACTCGCGCACCGAAGATGCAGCGTCGAACCTGGAGGAAACGGCGGCGGCGATGGAGGAAATGAACTCCACCGTCAAGAACAATGCGGCCATCGCATGCAAGGCCGCGGAACTTGCGGAAGGAGCGAACCAGGCCGCCAGCAGCGGAGGCGCCATCGTGCGGGAAGTCGTGGAGGTCATGCAGGAGATCTCGGCAGCCAGCCAGCAGATCTCCAGCATCCTCGGCGTGATAGACGGCATTGCCTTCCAGACCAATATCCTGGCCCTGAATGCCGCGGTGGAGGCAGCGCGCGCGGGAGAGCTGGGCAAAGGCTTCGGAGTGGTCGCGAGCGAAGTCCGCAATCTCGCGCAGCGTTGCGCCTCGTCCGCCAAGGAGATCAAGAGCCTGGTCGGCGCGAGTCTGGACAAGGTGGGAAGCGGTGCGCTGAAAGTGGATGCAGCAGGCCGCGCAATGGCCGACATATTGACGCAGGCCGCCCGCGTGAACGACCTGATCGGCCAGATCAACCATTCGACCGTGGAGCAATCCAGGGGTATCGATGAAGTCAACGTCGCGATATCACAACTCGATCACATGACCCAGCAGAATGCCGCGCTCGTGGAGGAGTCCGCAGTGACCGCGGGGTCGCTGGCAGCACAGGCGCAGCGGCTGGCGGAATCGGTGAGCGTCTTCAAGGGGTGACGCAGTATTGCCGGGGAACGGGCCCTGCGCAGTCGAGGGCAGGCACCGCAGATGGATGACTTGGGGATGCGAAGGGTATGTCGTCGAACGGCCAGTCGTGGACATTTCATTTGAAGACCACCGACATGGACGAGGCGAAGCAGAAGCTGTCTGCGGTCTACGTGCCGATCAAGATGGTGGCCGCGCCGAGCACCGAGCTGGACGTGAGCAGTTCGGGAGCGTCCATCGGCGGCATCACCGCATCGAGCATGCGCACCGAATCGGGTATGGAACTGCATACCGCCGAGACTTGCGATGCCTATCACATCTGCTCCGCGTACCGGGGTCGGATGTTGCTCTTCGGAGGCACGCATGTGCTCGAAATTCCGGCAGATGGCGCGCTGCACCGATGGGACTCGTCGGCGGTGACGCGTAGCGTCTTAGAACGTGTTCAAAGTCTCCTGATCAGGAGAACCAGGAACGCTAGGTGGACGAACTGCAAGCTGGTGTTGAGCCATCGCTCGCAGTTCTTC
>NZ_JMKU01000008.1 GCF_000687165.1 Paracidovorax oryzae ATCC 19882
GCTGGTGCTGGTGCTGGTGCTGGTGCTGGTGCTGGTGCTGGTGCTGGTGCTGGTGCTGGTGCTGGTGCTGGTGCTGGTGCTGGTGCTGGTGCTGGCGCTGGTGCTGGCGCTGGCGCTGGACTTGTTGCATCTCCCCCACCACCGCCGCCACAAGCTGCCAGCAAGAAAACCAATCCCATTGAGTATTGCCGCATGTTTCCTCTGTATCAATTTGAAATTTTTGCAGCGGCATTGTATGAATTCCAGTGCATGCGGCGGCACCACCAGTGCAAATTCTGCGTACGTGACTTGAGGGGGATGACTTACCACCGTTTCATGCGCCGTTCGGGGTGCCGCAGCCCTGGGCTATGGAGGGTTTCGACACATGGGCAGCCAAATCCACGTCAAGCGCTCATAATCCGCCAACGTCCCCTCCTGCAGGAGCCTCCCGCCATGTCCTCCATTTCCTCCATCGCCTCCTCCGGCCTGCGCGCCGCGCAGCTGCAGCTGGACACTTCGGCGCACAACGTGGCCAACATGAACACGGAGGGTTTCCGCCGCCAGACGGTGGAGCAGTCTGCGGTGCCGGACCAGGGCGGGGTGGAGGCGCGCGTCGGCCGGGCCGCGCGGGAAGGCGCCTCGCCGGAGGCGGACTCGGTGGACCAGATGTCCGCGACCTATGCCTTCTCGGCCAACCTGCAGACACTCAAGACCGAGGACCGCATGCTCGGTTCGCTGCTGGACACCCGCGCCTGACCCTGCGGCGGCGTCGGGGCGGGGTTCAGCGCCCGGTGGCGAGGTCGGCCAGGCGCTCGACCAGCCAGTGGGAGAACGGCAGTGCCCGGGGCTGCATGGCGAGCGGGTGATGCGCTCCTGCGGTGCGTGTGCAAGCATGTTCCATGGTGGTTCTCCGGCCCGTGGCGCTCAGGCGCCTGCAGCGGCGGGTTGCGCTGCCGCTGCAGCGGCGCGGCGCCGGCCCGCGCGCTCCCAGGCCTTCTCATGGAAGAAAAACGCCACGGCCTGCACGGTGGGCTCCAGCAGGCTCAGCGTGAGCGAGGCGATCAGGTTGCCGGTGACCGCATAGGCCACCATGGCCGCCACGCAGATGTGGATGAGGTAGTAACTGCCCGTCTTCATGAGCGTGGGGAGGTTCTGGCGGGTGGCTTGGCGGATGCGGTCCATGGCGGCTCTCCTTCTTTTGTTCCGTATCGGTGTTCGTGGGGGATTTGTGAATGCTAGGCATTCTCATTGGCGTGCGCCAATTGATCCTCTCGAATCCGGCGATAGCGCCGCGGCCCGGCGCCGCTATGATCGGCCACCGCACGGACGGGTTGGCAGTCCGTTTTCCCTTCTTACAGCCGGAGCACCGCATGGCCCTCATGGACTTCATCAAGAAGCAGTTCATCGACATCATCCAGTGGACGGAAGACGACGACGGAACGCTGGCGTGGCGCTTTCCCATGCGCGACCTGGAAATCCAGAACGGCGGCACGCTGGTGGTGCGCGAGTCGCAGATGGCGGTCTTCGTCAACGAGGGCAAGGTGGCCGACGTGTTCGGCCCCGGCACCTACAAGCTGACCACGCAGACCCTGCCGGTGCTCACCTACCTGAAGAACTGGGACAAGCTGTTCGAGTCCCCGTTCAAGAGCGACGTGTACTTCTTCAGCACGCGCCAGCAGGTGGACCAGAAGTGGGGCACGCCGCAGCCCATCACCATCCGCGACAAGGATTTCGGGGCGGTGCGCCTGCGCGCCTTCGGCAACTATGCATACCGCGTGGCCGATCCCAAGCTGTTCCACACCGAGATCTCGGGCACGCGCGCGGCCTACACGGTGGGCGAGCTCGACGGCCAGTTGCGCGGCCTCGTGCTGCAGAACATCAGCAACGCGATCGCATCGAGCGGCCTGCCGTTCCTCGACCTCGCGGCCAACCAGATCATGTTCGCCGATGCGCTCGCGAAGGAGCTGCAGCCGGCCTTCGCGAAGATCGGCCTGCAGCTGGAGGCGATGACGGTGCAGAACCTGTCGCTGCCCGAGGAGCTGCAGAAGATCCTCGACCAGAAGATCGGCATGGGCATGGTCGGCAACGACATGGGCAAGTTCATGCAGTACCAGACGGCGCAGTCGATCCCAAAGTTCGCGGAAGGCGCGGGCAACGGGGGAGGCGTCGCGGGCGACGCGATGGGCCTGGGCGCGGGCGTGGCGCTCGGGCAGGTGCTGGCGCAGAACCTGCAGCAGGGCCTGCAGGGCGGCGCCGGTGCGCAGGCTCCTGCCGCTGCGGGCGCCGTGCCCGTGTCTGGCGTGCGGCCCGAGGACGTGATGGCCACGCTGGAAAAGCTGGGCGACCTCAAGGCCAAGGGCATCCTCACGCAGGAAGAGTTCGACGCCAAGAAGGCGGAGCTGCTCAAGAAGCTGGTCTGAGCGGGCGAGTCCCGACGCGGCGCAGTCGGCGGGTGGCAAGGTCGCCCACCGCTGCGGCGTGAACCAATCCCTGCCGGCGCGGATGCCGGCAGGAGGCCGACAACACCGATTCCCACATGGCCGACCCCCAACTCCAGCGCCACTACCGCGCACCCTGCCCGGGCTGCGGCGCGCCGGTCGAATTCCGCAGCGCGCAGTCCACGCACGCCGTCTGTCCCTACTGCCAGAGCACCGTGGTGCGCAGCGGGGAGGTTCTGTCGCGCGTGGGCAAGATGGCGGAGGTGTTCGACGACCACAGCCCGCTGCAGCTCATGGCGAGCGGCCGCGCCATGCTGGATGGGCGCGAGCAGCCGTTCACGCTCATCGGGCGGCTGCAGTACAAGGCCGACACGGGCACGTGGACCGAGTGGAACGCGATCCTGGAGGATGGCACCACTGCCACGCTGGGCGAGGACAACGGGGGCTACGTGTTCACGCGGCCCATCGAGCCGGGGCGCGAGCTGCCCGCACCGGAGCGCTTCCGCGTGGGCGCCACCACGGCGATCAACGGCGTGCCCTACAGCGTGGCGGCGAACGTGCAGGCGCACCTGGTGTCCGCACAGGGCGAACTGCCCAGGCTGCCGCCGCTGGGCCAGCCCTTCGCGGTGGTGGAACTGCGCAGCGAGCAGGGCGAAGTGCTGTCCATCGACTATTCGCAGGCACCCCCGAGGGTGGAGCGCGGCCGGGCCGTGCGGCTGGAAGACCTGCGCATGCAGGGCCTGCGGGAGGAGTCGGCGAAGGACGAGAAGGCACGCCAGTTCAGCTGCCCGCATTGCGGTGCGCCGGTGCAGGTGGCGTTCGACACCACCAAGAGCCTGACCTGCCCGTCGTGCGCGAGCCTCATCGACATCTCGGGCGGCATCGGGGGCGAGTTGCGCCACGCGGTGCAGGACGAGCCCGTGCAGCCGCTGATCCCGCTGGGCACGACCGGCCTGCTCGAGGGCGTGGTCTGGCAAGTGGTGGGCTTCCAGCACCGCATGGGCAGCGAGCCGGACGACGACGAGAGCTTCGGCTGGGACGAGTACCTGCTCTACAACCGCCAGCGCGGGTTCGCCTTCCTCGTGGACGCCTCGGACGGCTGGAGCCTGGTGCGGCCCGCGACGGGCGCACCCAAGCTGTCCGCCGACGGGCAGACCGCCACCTACCTGCAGAATCCCTACCGGCTGGATTACCAGTACCGCGCCGAGACCACCTATGTGCTGGGCGAGTTCTACTGGCCCGTGGAGCGGGGGCAGGCCACCCAGAACCGCGACTACAGCAGCAAGGGCGGCCGGGGCCGGCTGTCGATGGAGCAGACCCCGCGCGAGATCACGTGGTCGGTGGGCAGCCTGGTGGACAGCGCCCTGGTGGCCCAGGCGTTCAAGCTCGAAGGGCAGAAGGACCTGTTCAAGCGCGACGATGCCGCTCCGCTGGCGAGCGCCGGCAGCCTCGGGGGGGTGGGCTGCGTCACGGTGATCATCGTGGCGGTCGTGCTGGTCCTTCTGCTGCTGCTGTTCTCGCGGGGCTGCAGCTCCTCCTGCGATCCTGCGCGGGAGAACTGCACCTCGTCGAGCTACCGCTCCTCGGGCGGCTCCTTCGGGGGCTGGTCCAGCGGCGGCGGGCACAAGTAGCGGCCGTGATCGCGGAGCCCGTTTTTTTCCGGTTCGTTGTTTGAATGAAGGAGTTCACCATGCCATTCGACTGGCTGCACCCCGCCGCCTTCTTCGGCTCCATCCTGTTCGCGCTGATCGGCGTGCTGGTGTTCTGGATCAGCTTCATCGTCATCGACAAGATCACGCCCTACGACCTGTGGGCCGAGATCGTCGAGAAGCAGAACAAGGCCCTGGCCATGGTCGTGGCGGCGATGTGCCTGGGCATCAGCATCATCGTGGCGGCAGCGATCCACGGGGGGTGAGGCCGCCGTGGTGCGCTGGCTTGCGGTGCCGGCTGCGGGGGCGGGCGCTGTCAGGTCGGATCGGGTTCCGACGCTGCGAGGGGCACGGCATGGAAGAAGGCCGGGGCATCCAGAGGGAACGCCATGAGGACGACATATCGCATGGTCCGGCCGCACTGGGCCAGCGTCCACAGCTCGATCGAGCGGCGCCCCGCGGCAGCCGTGGCGCTGATGTCGCGCACGATGCGCGAGGCCGCTGTCTCGATGCTCGGGCAAGCCGCCATTTCCGTGGCCTTGGCCTTCACCATGGCCAGCACTTTCGCGCGCTGCGCGGGTGATGCGACGCTGCTGCCAGTGAAGGCCACGGCCGCAACGTCGCCAGTGGCGGGAAAGCCCGCGCCGCCGAGGGCCTTCAGTTCCACCCACGGGTCGGGCGGTGCATCTTCCAGGCGCCAGTCGTAGTGCATGTTGTAGGACGACTGCATGGGCGAGCCAGTGGAGTCGTGTGCCGGCTGGAACCGGCAGGTGGACATGGCGTCCTGGGCCGCCAGGTCCAGCCGCGCGGATCCGCTGGGATGCGCTCGTCGGCTGGCGCTCCGCGCCGTGGACGGTGACGGCGGCCGTCTCCAACCTGTTCGACAAGGAGTACTGGCGCCCGGGCACCAGCGCGCTGCCGGGCACACCGCGATCACTGCTGGTGAGCGCGAGCTACCAGTTCTGAGGCGCTTCGCGGTTCAGAGGCCCAGGGCCCGGCGCATCTGCGCGCCCGTGAGCCGCTGGCGCGGGCCGGCGAGCAGGGCGCACATGCGTTCGTTGCAGGGCGCCCGCAGGCCATGCTCCGCGGCCAGCCGCACGACGGCGCCGCAGAGGTCGTCGATCTCGGTGGGCCGGCCGGCCTCCAGGTCGTCCCACATCGATGAGCGCGCGGCCGGGTCGATGCGCAGCATGCGGCGTGCGAGCCGCGTAAACAGCGCGTCCGGCAGCCGCAGCACGTGCGGCAGCAGTGCCGGCGGCACGGGCGCGACCTTCGCGGGGCGGATGCCGGCGCGCGCCATGGCGCGCAGCGCTTCGGCCTGCAGCGCCGCGAACACCTTGCGGCAGTCGCGGTCCTGCAGTTCCTCGCGCAGCGGCAGGTCCGAGAGCGCATTCACGGGGTTGTTGAGGTTCAGCAGCAGCTTGCCCCACTGCACCGGGCGGATGTCCTCCACGACCGTGGTGCCGAGTCCTGCTGCCCTGAAAGCGCCAGCCGCCGCGGCGACGGCCGGATCGCGCTGCAGGTGGATGTCTCCGGTGGTCGCGCGGTGCACGTGCGTGCCGCGCAGCACCACGTTGTAGGGCACCATGCCCCCGATGGGACGCAGTGCCGGCGCATGGGCGGCGATGCGTGCCACGTTGTCCACGCCGTTCTGCAGCGACACCACCGGCGTGCCGGGCGGGCATGCGCCGCCGAGCGCGCGGGCCGCCTGCGCCGTGGCGCCGCCCTTCACGCACAGCAGGACGACGGCGTCGCCGGGGCATTCCATGCCGTCCAGCGCCGGGGCCAGCCGCAGCGCGTGCGGGGGCACGTGCGCGTCGGCCCCCTCCAGATCGCTCACCCGCAGGCCGTCCCGCGCGATCGCGTCCAGGATGCGGGGTCGGCCCACCAGGGCCACCGTTTCCCCGGCCGCGGCCAGGCGCCCGCCCACGTAAAGGCCGATGGCGCCCGCGCCCATGACGATGAAATGCATGCGAAGCCTCCGGAGGGCCGTACAGGGGCCCGGCGCCCGTGACGGTGTGGGTGGATTGTGCGGCCGGTGGCGGCAAGGTGCGGCGGCGCGCATCCCGCAAAATAGCGGGCTTGACCGCCGCCGCTCCCCTCCCATCCCCCCCGCAGCCCGCTCCCCGTCCGCTGGACATCGCGCTGCTCGCCAGCGTGTTCGTGGTGGCCGCCTGCGGCCTGCTCTACGAACTCGTTGCGGGCGCGCTCGCCTCGTACGTGCTGGGCGATTCGGTGCTGCAGTTCTCCACCATCATCGGAACCTACCTTTTCGCGATGGGCGTGGGCTCGTGGCTGTCGCGGTATTTCGACCGCCAGCTGCCCGCGCATTTCCTGCGGATCGAGCTGCTGGTGGCGGTGGTCGGCGGGGCGCTGCCCGCGCTGCTCTTCCTGGCCAACGCCTACGTGCCGGGCGCGTTCCGGCTGCTGCTCTACGGCATGGTGCTGCTGGTCGGCATGCTGGTGGGGCTGGAGATACCGCTGGTGATGCGCATCCTCAAGCGCAATGTGGCGCTCAAGGACCTGGTCTCGCAGGTGCTCACCTTCGACTACCTGGGCGCGCTCGCGGTCTCGCTCGCATTTCCGCTGCTGCTGGTGCCGCACCTGGGGCTGGTGCGCACGGGGCTGTTGTTCGGCATCTTCAACGCGGTGGTGGCGGTCTGGGCGCTGTGGCTCTTCCGGCACGAACTGCGGCGCTTCCGGGCGCATGCGCTGGCGTGCGCGGCCGTGCTCGTGGCGCTGCTGGCCGGCTTCGCGGGGGCCGAGCACATCACCCGCCTGGCGGAAGACCATTTCTACCAGGACCGCATCGTCATCGCCAGCGCCTCGCCCTACCAGCGCATCGTGGTCACGCACGGCCGCTCGGGCTACCGGCTGTTCCTGAACGGCAACCTGCAGTTCGCCGAGCGCGACGAGTACCGCTACCACGAGGCGCTGGTGCACCCGGCGATGTCCGCCCACGGAGCCCCGAAGCACGTGGCGGTGCTCGGCGGCGGCGACGGCATGGCGGTGCGCGAGATCCTGAAGTACCCCTCGGTCGAGTCGGTCACGCTGGTGGAACTCGATCCGGCCATGACGCGGCTCTTCCGCACCGATCCGGCGCTGGTGTGGCTCAACGCCGGGGCGCTCAACGATCCGCGGGTGCACATCGTCAACACGGATGCCTTCCAGTGGCTGCAGGAGGGGGGCGGGGTGGATTCCACTTTCGACGTGATCGTGGTGGACTTCCCCGATCCCACCAACTTCGCGATCGGCAAGCTCTACACGAACAGCTTCTATGCCCTGCTGGAACAGCGCCTCTCGGCGAGTGGCTATGCGGTGGTGCAGACCACCTCGCCGCTGGTGGCGCGCCAGAGTTTCTGGACCGTGGTGCAGACCGTCGAGTCGGTGGGCCTGGCCACGGCGCCGTACCACGTGCACGTGCCGAGCTTCGGCGAATGGGGCTTCGTCATCGCCAGCCGGCGGCCCTGGCGCCTGCCGGAGCACCTGCCCGGGGGGCTGCGGTTCCTGTCGGTGCCCACGCTGCCGCTGCTGTTCGACTTCCCGCTGGACATGGCCCGGGTGCCGGCGGAGGTGAACCGATTGTCGAACCAGGTGCTGGTGCACACCTACGAGCAGGAATGGGGCAAGGTGGCGGCGCATTGATGCCGGGCACGGCCTGACATGGCCGTGGCGTAGAGTACGCCGCATGCCAGCTTCCCACCTCGATCTTCCCGCGCTGCAGCGCCGTACCCTGCTGCGGGGCGCCACGGCCACGGCCACGGCCGCCGCCTGCGCGCTGGCCGGGTGCGGGCCGGCGCCGCGCGACCTGCCCGGAGGCTTCACGGGCATCGACATGGAACGGGGCCATGCGCTGCGCGACCGGTTGCAGAAGGGCGGGACGATCGAGCCCGATATCGTGCGCCGCACCCAGGTGGTGGTGGCGGGCGGCGGGGTGGCGGGCCTGGCCGCGGCGCGTGCCCTGCGCCTGGCCGGAGTCGATGACTTCATGCTGGTGGAGATGGAGGATTCCGCGGGCGGCAACAGCCGCGCCGGCCAGGTGGATGGCATCGCCTGCCCCCTGGGTGCCCATTACCTGCCGGTGCCGGGCGACGGCGCGCGCGAGGTGCAGGACCTGCTGGAAGAACTCGGCCTGCGGCGCCGCGTGGCGGGGCGCTGGCAGATCGACGAGCGCAGCCTGTGCCACAGCCCGCAGGAGCGGCTGTTCTTCCGGGGGGCCTGGCAGGAGGGCCTGCTGCCCGTGAACGGTATCGGCGCGGACACCCTGGAGCAGTACCGGCGCTTCTCCGCACGCGTGGCGGAGCTGGGCCGCACGGCGCGTTTCGCCATGCCCACGTTCAAGCTGTGGCGGCCGGACCAGCCGGTGTCCGCCGTGCTGCGCTCCCTGGATGCCCTCACGTTCGACGCCTGGCTGTCGCAGGAGGGCTTCTCGGATGCGCACCTGCGCTGGTATCTGGACTACTGCTGCCGCGACGACTACGGCGCCGGCACGGCGCGGGTGTCGGCCTGGGCGGGCATCCACTATTTCGCCAGCCGCCACGGATTCCATGCGCCCGGCGATGCCGCCAGCGAGGACCGCGAAGGCGTGCTGACCTGGCCGGAGGGCAACGGCTGGCTGTCCCGGCGGCTGGCCGCGCCGGTGAACGACGCCGGGGCGCTGCGCACCGGCAGCACCGTGCTGCGCATCGAGGAGAACCGGCGCGGGGTGGAGGTGGACGTGCTGCACCATGCGAGCGACAGCATCGAGCGCTGGCAGGCGCGCCGCTGCGTGGTGGCGTTGCCCGTCTTCGTGGCGGCACGCGTGGTGCGCAACCCGCCCGCGTTCCTCGCGCAGGCCGCGCAGCGGCTGCAGTGGGCTCCCTGGCTGGTGGCGAACCTGCGCATCGACGCCCCGCTGTCGGACCGCGAGGGCGCGGCACCCGCCTGGGACAACGTGCTGTACGACGATCCGGCGCCGGGCGGCCTGGGTTATGTGGACGCGGGCCACCAGCGCCTGGATCCGCGCCCCGGCCCCACGGTGCTCACCTATTACCGGGCGCTGGGCGACGTGCCCGACGGCCGCCGCCAGCTCGCCGAACAGCCCTGGACGCACTGGCGCGACGCCATCCTCGCGAGCCTGTCCGGCCCGCATCCGGACCTGCGCGCCCGCGTGACGCGCGTGGAGATCACCCGCTACGGGCACGCCATGTCCATCCCCGTGCCGGGGACGCTGGCCTTCCTGAGCCAGGCCGGCCGCATGCCCGCGCCCCGGCAGCGCTATGTGCTGGCGAACGGCGAGCGGATCGCCGCGCCTTCCGTGCCCGGCACGGCCCGCCTGGCCTTCGCCCATGCCGACTGGTCCGGCTACTCGGTGTTCGAGGAGGCGTTCACGCGCGGGCATGCGGCGGGCATGGCGGCCGCCGCCTGATCCCGGGCGCCTTCGCTGCGCCAGGCTCCGCCCAAGTCCCCGGTTCGGCCAGGGGATTTCGGTGGGGAGATGTGATTCGATATGAATTCGATATATCTTAGATAAATCGATCTATCGGAGTACGTCCCATGAAAGACCTTGACCTGCTCGAATCCCGCGGCGCGCCGCCCGGCCCGCGGCGCGGCGGCGGCCGCTTTTTCGGCCACGGCGGCCTGCGCCTCGTGCTGCTGCAGCTCATCGCGGACAAGCCGCGCCACGGTTATGAACTCATCAAGGCCATCGAGGAGCGCCTGGGCGGCAGCTACAGCCCGAGCCCGGGCGTGGTCTATCCCACGCTCACCCTGCTGGAGGAACTGGGCCACGTCACCGTGAGCGCCGAGGGCGGCGGCCGCAAGCTGCACACCGCCACGCCCGAAGGGCTGGCCCACCTGGAGAACCACCGCGCCGAGGTGGATGCCCTGCTCGCGCGCATGGCCGACGGCATGGCGCACCGCAG
Organism: Paracidovorax oryzae ATCC 19882; assembly: GCF_000687165.1. Classification (GTDB taxonomy): domain Bacteria; phylum Pseudomonadota; class Gammaproteobacteria; order Burkholderiales; family Burkholderiaceae_C; genus Paracidovorax; species Paracidovorax oryzae. The sequence goes on from NZ_JMKU01000008.1 coordinate 9,970, forward strand.
CCACCGGCCCGCACCCGTGGAGCGGGCGGTGCACAACCTGCGCCAGGCCCTGCACATGCGCCTGGCGGGCGCTCCGCTGGATACGGAGCAGATCCACGCCATCGCCGACCTGCTGGACGACGCCGCACGGCGCATCGAACGGCTCTGACCCAAGGATTCGCCATGAGCCAGACACCTCTTTCCACCCCTTCCCAGCCGTCCCCTGCACAGGTGGATGCCCGCGCGCTGCAACGCGTGCGGCACGAACTGCGGCTGCGCACCCTCACCGTGCAGCGCGCCGAACGCATCACGCCCCACTGCGTGCGCGTGACGCTCGGGGGCGAGGAACTCGCCGGCTTCCACAGCCCGGGCTTCGATGACCACGTGAAGCTGTTCCTGCCCGATCCGTCCACCGGCGAGCCCGTGCTGCCGGCCTTCGACGCCCAGGGCGCTGCGGTGCCGGGAGCGCCGCGCCCGGCCATGCGCGACTACACGCCGCGCCTGCACGATGCCCGGGCCGGCACGCTTGCCATCGATTTCGCCCTGCACGATGCGGGCCCCGCCACCGCCTGGGCGCTGCAGGCCGCGCCCGGCCAGCGCATCGCCATCGGCGGGCCGCGCGGGTCGCTGCTCGTGCCGCTCGCGTTCGACGGATACGTGCTGGCCGGGGACGACACGGCCCTGCCCGCCATCGCCCGCCGCCTGGCCGAACTGCCCGCGGGCACGCCCGCCCTCGCGCTCATCGAGGTGGACGGGCCGGCGGACGAGCAGCCCTTGCCCACGCAGGCCGCGGCGCGCATCCATTGGGTCCACCGCCGGGGGGCGGCCCCGGGTGAAGGCCCGCGGCTCCTGGAGGCCCTGCGCGCGCTGCCCCTGCCTGGGGGCGACGTGCATGCGTGGGTGGCCTGTGAAACCGCTGCCGCCAAGGCCCTGCGCGCGCATCTGGTGGACGAGCGCGGCGTGCATCCGAAATGGATCAAGGCGTCGGGCTACTGGCGCCGGGGCAGCGCGGCCACGCACGAAACGCTCGGCGACTGAAAGGCGTCCGGCCGCCTGCGCGGCCTGCTACGGGCATGGGCACGGTCGAGCGCGCGTCCTATAGGGCCGGGCCGCACCGGCAGGCGATACTGCCGGGCCGCCATGTCCTTCATCCGCGAGCATTCCATGCCCCAGCCCACCGACGTGACCGTATCCGCATCCGACCTGCCTGCCGGCGCGGGCGCACACGGCCGCCACGGCAGCGGCGATGCCGCCGGGCAGCGGGCCCTGCGGACCATCGCCACCCTGGAAGCCGTCAAGGGCGTGGTCGCGCTGATGGCCGGCCTGGGCCTGCTCGGCCTGCTGCACCACGACCTGCACCACGCCGCGGTGTCCCTGATCGGGCATGTGGGCCTGAACCCGGGCGAGCGCTACCCTGAGATGCTGCTGTCCCGGCTCGACCTGCTCGCGCACGAGGATTTCCGGTGGCTGATGCTGGCCGTCACCGCCTATGCGGCCCTGCGCTTCACCGAGGCCTGGGGCCTGTGGAAAGGCCGGGCCTGGGGCGAGGCGCTGGGGGCACTGTCGGGCGGCCTGTACATCCCGTTCGAACTCTGGCACTGGCTGCACCGGCCTTCGTGGGCCGCCACCCTGGTGATCGCGTTCAACGCGGGGGTGGTGGGCTACCTGGCCTGGCGGCTCCGGACGCGGCCGGGGCAGGGCGCGTCACCGGCCTGACACCGAAAGGCGGCATCGTGGCGGCCTCATCCGCCATCGCCAAGACATCCCGATGCCTGCCGCTTTCCGCTCCGCCACGCTGGCCGCCGCCCTCGCATTCGCCGCACTGCCGTGCGCCCATGCCGAGCCGGCCGCCTATCCCGCCACGCTCGCCGGCCACGCCGTGCTGCCGGCGCAGTCCTTCATCGCCGCGCCGCCGGACGCACCGGCGGACCTGCGCACCAGCGGCAAGTTCACCACGCCGCGGCGCGTGGATGCCGTGGGCACGGTCGAGGGCACGTCCGCCGGGCGGCCCACGGGCGTGTCGCTGCCGTTCCAGGGCCAGCCGCTGCAGGGCCACTCGGGCATCAAGCGCATGGCGGACGGCACCTTCTGGATCCTGACGGACAACGGCGCCGGGGCCAAGGCCAATTCGCCGGACTTCATGCTCTACCTGAACCACTATGCGGTGGATTTCAAGTCCGGCCGGTTCGAGCGCCTGAAGACCGTGTTCCTGCACGACCCCGACGGGAAGGTGCCATTCCGCATCGCCGAGGAGGGCACCAGGGAGCGCTACCTGACCGGCGCCGACTTTGATCCCGAGAGCTTCCAGTTCGCCGGCGGTGCGCTCTGGATCGGCGAGGAATTCGGCCCCTTCCTCATCAAGGCCGACCTGGACGGCAAGGTGCTGGCGGTGTTCGACACCCAGGTGGACGGCCGCGTGGTGCGCTCGCCCGACCATCCCGCCATCACCACCGCCGCCGCGCCCGATGCGAAGGCCCCGGCCTTCGACATCAAGCGCTCCAAGGGCTTCGAGGGCATGGCTTCGAGCCCCGACGGCAGCAGGCTGTACGCGCTGCTCGAAGGCCCGGTGTGGGACGAATCCGCCAGGGCGTATGAAGCCGTGGACGGCGGCCGGCAGTACCTGCGCGTGCTGGAGTTCGATGTGCGGCAGGAGAAATGGACCGGCCGCCACTGGAAGTACGTGCTGGAGGCGAACCAGAACGCCATCGGCGACTTCAACATGATCAGTCCCACCATGGGCCTCGTCATCGAGCGCGACAACGGCGAGGGCACGCCCGACAAGGCCTGCCCCGAGGGCCAGAAGCGTGCGGACTGCTTCCACGACGTGGCGAAGTTCAAGCGCGTGTACAAGGTGGAGTTGACCGATGCCAACGCGGGCGGCCCGCTGCGCAAGGTGGGCTACATCGACCTGCTGAACATCCAGGACCCGAAGCGCCTGGCCCGCAAGCCCCTGACGGGCGGCGTGCTCGCCTTCCCGTTCTTCACCATCGAGAACGTGGACATCGTGGACGCCACGCACATCGTGGTGGGCAACGACAACAACCTGCCTTTCAGTTCCAGCCGCGAGCCCAACCGCGCCGACGACAATGAGCTGGTGCTGATCGAGGCCGGCGACCTGTTGCGCGCCCGCTGAGGGCCGCGCCCGGGCGGACGTGGCGGATGCGGGCGTCCTTGTTGCGCCCTGCAACGGTGCCGGGCCGCAGTTGCGTCACAATCTCCACCGTTTTCGCCATCGTGGTGCCTTAGTCCGACGCGGCCGCCCCGGTGGCCCGTTTGGGGAGATTCCGTCCTTTGACCCTGTCGCCCGTTCCTCCGCAGCCACCCACGCCCGGGGGCGATGGCGATCCCGTGCCTGGCGGGTTGGCCCCGGTGCCGCTTGCCGTGGCGGGGCAGCGCGTGCGTGCGCTCGAGGAGCGGGAGGCGCACCTGCGCTTCGCCGCGATCGCGGGGCGCATCGGCCTGTGGGAGCTGGACCTGGAGACGTTCGCGCTCACCAGTTCCGAGGTCTGCCGCGAGCATTTCGGCCTGCCTGCCGAGCAGCCGCTGAGCTGGCGCGCAGTGGCGGCATCGGTGCATCCCGACGATGCCGCGCGCGTGCGGGCCGCTTTCGAGCACAGCATCGCGCACCGCCAGGAGTACGCGCTCGACCACCGCATCCGGCGCGCGGACGGCCAGGTGCGCTGGCTCAAGGTGCTGGCCCAGGTGCAGGGCGGCGTGGCCGGCCGCAGCCTGCGCATCGCGGGAACGGCCCAGGATGTCACCGAACAGACGCTCGCCGGGCGCCGGACCCAGGCGCTGCTGCAGCTCGACGACAGCTTCCGCTCGCTCGAGGATCCCGCCGACATGGCCTACGCCGCCGCGCGCGTGCTGGGCGAAACGCTCGGCGTGGGGCGTGCGGGCTACGGGGACATCGACGAGACGAACACGGTCACCATCGTGCGCGACTGGACGTCCCTGGGCATGTCCACGGCCGTGGGCCGGCACCATCTTCCCCACTATGGCCGGTTCTACGAGGACCTGCTGCGCGGCCATATCGTCACCGTGAACGATGTGTCCACCGACGAGCGCACCGCCAGCCACGTGCCCGCCCTGCGGGCGGTGCAGGCGGGGGCGCTGGTGAACCTGCCGCTGATCGAGGGCGGACGGCTCGTGGCGATGCTGTTCCTGAACCACCCGGTGCCGCGGGAGTGGTCCGAGGACGAACTGGCGCTGATCCGCAGCGTGGCCCACCGCACGCGCATGGCCGTGCAGCGGCGCACCGCGGAGCAGCAGTTGCGCGTGCTGGCCGACACGCTGGAAACCAAGGTGGAAGAGCGCACGCGCGAACTGATGGCCGCCGAGGAGGCATTGCGCCAGGCCCAGAAGATGGAGGCCGTGGGGCAGCTCACCGGCGGCATCGCGCACGACTTCAACAACCTGCTGGCCGGCATCATGGCGAGCCTGGACCTGCTGCGGCTGCGCGTGTCCCAGGGGCGCGTGGCCGACATGGAGCGCTGCATCGACACGGCGCACCGCTCCGCCAAGCGGGCCGCCTCGCTCACGCACCGCCTGCTCGCGTTTTCCCGCCGCCAGACCCTGGCACCCGTCGTGGTGGACCTGAACCAGCTCGTCGCGGACCTGCTGGAGCTGGTGCAGCGCACCGTGGGGCCCGCCATCACGGTGCGCTTCGAGCCTGCCGCAGGGCTCTGGATGGTGCGGGCCGATGCCGGGCAGATCGAGAATTCCCTGCTGAACCTGTGCATCAACGCGCGCGATGCGATGCCCCGCGGCGGCACCCTGCGCATCGCCACCGCCAACCATGCCGCCGGCCAGCCCGGCGACGGGCCGCACATGCGCCGCGCCACCGACCTGCCGCCGGGTGAGTATGTCGCGCTGTCGGTGGCCGATACCGGCGAGGGCATGGCGCCGGACGTGGCGGCACGGGCCTTCGAGCCCTTCTTCACCACCAAGCCCCTGGGGCAGGGCACCGGCCTGGGGCTGTCCATGGTCTATGGCTTTGCCCAGCAGTCGGGCGGTTCCGCCCGCATCGCTTCGGTGGCCGGGCAGGGAACGACGATCACGCTCTGGCTGCCACGCCATGCCGGCGCCGATGCGGAGCTGCCGGCCGGCCCGGGCACCGCCGTGCCGCCTGCCGGCCAGGCCCGGGCGCCCGTGGCCGGGCCGGGGCGCGACATGCCGGCGGTCCTGCTGGTGGATGACGAGCCTGCCGTGCGCTCCACGGTGGCGGAGTCGCTGCGCGAGCAGGGCTACCGCGTGCTCGAGGCGGAGGACGGCCCCTCGGCGCTGGAGATGCTGCGCGGGGCCGGGCCGCTCGATCTCCTGCTCACCGACGTGGGCCTGCCCGGCGGCATGAACGGCCGCCAGGTGGCCGACGCCGGACGCGCGCTGCGCCCGGACCTGCCCGTGCTGTTCATCACCGGCTATGCGGAGCAGGCCGTGATCGGCGATCGCGACCTGGACCCGGGCATGGGCGTGCTCACCAAGCCCTTCGACCTGGACGTGCTTGCGGCGCGCGTGGCCGCGGCCCTGGGCGCGTAGCGCGGTCCGCCTTCCCGGGGCGCCCCTGCCGGAGCGGGGGCGAGGGCCCCGGTGGCACAATGCCCGGCGCCTCCCCGCTTCCTTCATCCACAGAGATCCGCGCCATGTTCACAGGTATCGTCCAGGCCACCGCCACCCTCGCCGAGCTGCAGGACCGCGAAGGGCTGCGCACCTTCGTGATCGAGTTCCCCCCCGGCTTCTGCGAAGGACTCGCCATCGGCGCCAGCGTCGCGGTGGATGGCGTGTGCCTCACGGTGACGCGCCTGGTCTCGCCCACGTCGGCCGCGTTCGACGTGATGCTGCAGAGCCTGAACGTGACCACGCTGGGCGGCTATGCGGCCGGGCGGAGCGTGAACGTGGAACGTGCGGCCCGCGACGGCGCGGAGATCGGCGGCCATCCGCTGTCGGGCCACATCGATTTCGCGGCCACGCTGCAGAGCGTGCGCGATTCCGAGAACAACCGCGTGTGGCGCGTGGCGGTGCCGGCCCCGTTCCGCCGCTATGTCTTCGCCAAGGGCTACATCGCCCTGCACGGCGCCAGCCTGACCGTGGCGGAGGTGAACCGTGCCGAGGGGTGGTTCGAGGTCTGGCTGATTCCCGAGACGCGCCGCGCCACCGTGTTCGAGGACCTGCGCGCGGGCGACGCGCTCAACGTCGAGATCGAGCGCAGCACCCAGGTCGTGGTGGACACGGTGCGCGAGGCGGTGGAGGAAAGCCTCGGCGAGTTGCGCCCGGTGCTGGAATCGCTGCTGCGGGAGAAGGGCCTGTCGCTGGACGACTTCGTGCGCCCGCCGGCCGCCCTGCCGCGCTGAGCCGCCGGCCCTTCAGGCAGCTTCCTCGACCCGGTTGCGGCCCCGGTCCTTGGCCCGGTAGAGGGCGGTGTCCGCTTCCGAGAGCAGGTGGTCCAGCACCAGGCCGTGGCGCTGGGAGACCGCCACGCCCAAGCTGGCCGTGAGCCGGAAGCGCTCCCCCGAGGGCAGGATGACCGGTGCCGTCTCGATGGCGTGGCGCAGGCGCTCCGCGAAGGCCGCACCCTCGCGGCCCGCGCAGGGGCCGAGCAGCACCACGAATTCCTCGCCCCCATACCGCGCCACGAGGTCGCCCGGGCGCAGGGTGTTGCGCACCGCGCGTGCCACGGCCCGCAGCGCCTCGTCGCCGGCAGCATGCCCCGCGCGGTCGTTGAAGCTCTTGAACAGGTCCACGTCCAGCAGCATCAGGGCGACGTCGAAGCGCTGCTGCCGCGCCTGCGCTACGCGTTCGCGCGCCGCCGCGAAAAACGCGCGGCGATTGGGCAGCCCCGTGAGGAAATCGGTGAGCGACTGCTCCCGCAACTGCGCGATGAGGCCGTCGCGCTCGCGCTCGAGCACCTGCCGGGCCTGCGTGTGCTCCTGCAGCGCGCGCACGGCGCCGATCACCGCGGCGATCTCGTCGTCGGCCGCAGGCTTGGGCAGCGGTGCGTCCAGGCGGTTGCGGGCCAGGTCCTGCAGGGCCTGGGTGGTCTGGGCCAGGGGGCGCAGCACACGGGCGTGCAGCATGGCCAACGTGCCCGCGAGGATGGCCCAGAGCAGGGCGGAGGCGCCCACCACCTCCACGAAGCTGTGCAAGGCGCGCTCCCGGGCGGCGAGCGCGTCGGCCTGCAGCCGCGCCATCAGCCGGTCGCGCAGTGCCACCACCTTGCCCAGTTCGGGCACGTAGCGCACCGCGAACTGGGCGGCGGTGATGCCGTAGCGCCCGTCCCGCTCGCCGGCTGCCAGCACGGGCGCGACGATGTCCCGCGCCGCATGGCCGAAGTAGCCGCTGTCCACGGCCTCCCAGGCTTCGGCGATGTCGGGCGGGGCATCCTGGCGGGCCAGGCGCTGTTCCAGCAGGAACTGCAGCGCCATGATGCGTCCGCGCGTCTGCTCGATCGCATTCCGTTCTTCGGCCGTGAACGGCCGCTGCTTTGCCAGCGCGGCGGTGAAATGCGATCCGAGCAGGCCCGCATGCTCGCGCAGTTCCGCGGTGATCCGCAGCACCTGCGTGTCGCCGTCCATGGACGGCTGGGCCGTCCGCACGGCCTGGATCAGTGCACTGTTGACCGGTGCGAGCCGCGGCACGATGGCCACCAGGCCATAGACGCTGGCGCGGACGGCCTCGGGCGTGCGCCGGGCATGGGGGAGGGCGATGACCTCGTCGGCCGCCGCCCGGGCGCGTGCGAGCGCCTGCGCGGTGTCGTCCGCCCCGGCCAGCAGGGCGCCCATGTGCGGTGCCTGCGACCGGGCAGCCAGCATGGCGCGCAGCTGTGCCATGGCCTGGTCGGTGCTTTCGCGCGCCTTCGCCAGGGCGGCGACAGCCTGTGGATCGGGCGTTCCGTCGAGCGCACCCAGGCGGGCGTTCGTCGGGCCGCGCTCGCGCGACACCCGTTCGGTCGCCACCAGGCCCAGGCCGAGGTCCGCGAGCGCGCGCGATCCGGCGTCCGCGGCGCGCCACGAACGCCATTGCCCCCAGCTGGCATGCGTGGCCAGCAGGGCCGTCACGGTGGCCAGCACGATGCCGATGAGGCGCAGGAAATGGTTCAGGGACATGAAGGCGCTTGGCCGCCACCGGTCCGGGTCCGCCCGCCCGCCGGAGCACTGATCGCGTTGTGATGTACTGTCGGCACTCTATTACATACCGTGTCGCCCCACGGCCGGGTTGCCCTGCGAACCCGACCGTAACACAAGGATTCATGCGATCTCCAGCCGATCCGACCGCCGTGCCTGTCCTGTCCGCCGTTCCCGTGCCGCCCATGCGCGGGCTGGGCGTGGAAGATCTGCCCGGGCTGCTGGCGGTGCAGCGGGCCTGCTATGGGGAAGGATTCATCGAAAGCGCGGACGTCTTCGCCCGGCGCCTGGCCAGTCCCGTGAACTGTTCGCTGGTGGCCGGGGCGCCGGGCTCCGTGCAGGCCTATCTGGCCGCCTACCGCTCGGTTCGCGGCAAGGTGACGCCGCTGCACGGCGATTTCGAGGTGCCCGCCGAGGTGCCCGACACGCTCTACCTGCACGACATGGCGGTGCATCCCGCCTGCGCGGGGCGCGGCCTGGCCGGCGCGCTGCTGCAGGCAGCGTGGCACGAAGCCCGCGCCGCCGGTCTGCGGCACACCGCCCTGGTCTCGGTGCAGGGGTCGCGCGCCTACTGGGAGCGCCAGGGCTATGCGGTGCGCGAGCCCGCATCGGCCGAATCGCGCGAACGCCTGGCGGGTTATGGCGCGCAGGCGGTGTACATGGAGCGCCTGTTGTAGGCCTCCCGCGCGCCGCCGCTTCTGCCGCCGCGGTGTGCAGTGCGCAGTGCGCGGTCGTTCAGGGCGGCACGGCCCCGTGCGCTGAGTCGGGCGAGGAAGGGATCTCGACGAGCTGGACCGTGGAAGGCGTGCGCTGCGCACCGCGCGCATGGTGCTGGAAAAGCTCCAGCGCGTTGTGCCCGACGTTGCGCAGAGTGCTCCACAGGTCCGCCGGCCGCAGCGAGCGCAGCGTCTCGTACAGCTTCTCGAATCCCTGGCCGGCCGCGTGCCCGATGGGGCCGGGAATGGTGACGTTGAGGACCGCCATGGCCGCTGCGCCCATCAGCATGCCCGAAGTGCTTTTCTCGATGAAATCGTCGCCGGCGTGGTTGGCCGTCAGCACGGCGATCATCACGAGGCTGAGCCCGGCGAAGGACTTGAATTCGTCGAGCGCGTCGGTGCGCGTGACGTTCGGGTTGCGGGCGTTGGCCGTCATCAGGGCCATGGTGAAGACGGCATCGGAGGCCAGGTCCACCATGCCGATCTGATCGGGATACATCAGCGCCGTGGTGGTGGCGCAGACCGCCGTGGTGAACGCCGCCAGCGCGTACTTGGCCACGCGGTCGGGGTCGCCGGCACCCTCCGCGGGCGTGGCGGCGTCCGGCAGACCGTCGGGGTGCAGTACCCGTTCCAGGTCGGTGGCGATATCCAGGAACGCGTTCGCGGCCAGGGTCACCTGCTTGCTGGTGGCGGGACTGAGTTCATGGCCCTGGGCCAGGAACCCGCTCTTGCCATCGGCCAGGGCCTGCTGGTCGGAGCGCGCCCGTTCCAGGGCCTGGGCGAGGAGGGTGAGTGTCTGCGCGGCTTCGGGTGCATCTTCGGCCTGCGCGGCCTGGAGTTCGCGGCCGGCCGCGGCGAGCGACGGGTCCGGCACGCCATGGCGCATGCGCTGGCCGATTTCCTTGATCTCCTTGCCCAGGAAGCCCATGAACAGCGCCGCGGTGGACACCATGCCTGCGCCCACGTTGAAGGCCGGATGGGTGTTGAGCTTGTGCAGTTGCGGCACGAAGGTCGGCAGCGCGAAGATCGCCGCCTGCATCACGTTGATGTAGTGGCGCGACATGAAATGGTCCATCACGCTGTGCCGGTTGGCGGCCGTGGGCGAGCGCACCGAACCGATGGCCATGAGCGCCGTCTTGGCATAGAGGCCCGCCAATTCCGCTTCGAACTGGTTCTGGTGTCCGCGGAAGGCGATGGCGATGGGCAGGGCCGGCAGCAGGGTGTTCATGCCCAGGTAGATGGCTGTGCGGCGCGCGAGCGGCTGGTCGGTCTCCAGCGCAGCCAACGTGGATTCGAGGTGCGCGATCTTGCCCTGGAAGTGCTGCTTCAGCGTGGGGGGTACGTCGGGCGCTTCCAGGATCTGCTCGCGAAGTGCCTGCGTGCCCTGGCGCAGTGCGGGCAGTGTGGCGCCGGCCTGGAGTGCGCCGTTTTCGGGGTCGCCTCCGCCCCTGAGTGCCTCGATGAACTGTGCGTCGTCGCCGCGCATCAGCACCGTGCGGGCATCCATGAGGCGCCCGGCGGTGCTGATCGCCTGTCGCGTGCGCGCCCAGGCCCCTGCGGGCGCGCCGGATGCGGGCCCTTCCGCGGGCCGGGCGGCTCCCGGCGCCTGAGGCGAGGGCGAGGGCGAGCGCGATTGCGCCGCCGGGCTTGCTTCTTCACGGGCGGAGCGCTGGGGCGACGGCATGCCCTGCGGCGCGACCAGGCGCGCAGGCTCGCGCTGCGGGCTCGCCGCAGGCGTGCGGCCTCCCTCCGTCTCCGGCAGGGATACGGGCGACAGCGGGGTGAAGGTGGGGCTATTGATGGATGGCATTTGATTTATAAGGCAAATAAATCGAAGACTATCCATGGCCGGCCGGACAGCCGATGCGCGCGCGAAACCCTTGCTTGGCCGGGCGAAGCCACGTCAGGACGGGCCGGCCTGCTCCATGATCCAGTCCCGGAAGGCGCGCAGGGAAGGGTCCACCAGTACTTCGGGCCGGTGCACCAGCCGGTAGGCCAGTGGCGTCGCCAGCGCGGCCGACGGCACGGCCACGAGCATGCGCGCCGCGATCTCCCCGGCCACGAAGCCCTGCCGCGCCAGGGCGAAGCCCCGGCCTGCCAGGGCTGCCTCGATCGTGCCGTTGGAATGCGTGAACACCACGCCCTGGTTGCAGTCCACGCCCAGGGCCCCGTTCGCCTCGCACCAGAGCCGCCAGTCGCCGCGGTGTCCGTCGTGCAGCAGCCGGGCGCCGGTGATGTCGGCGATGCGGGGCACGCGCCGGGGTGCGATCAGGTGCGGGCTGCAGACCGGCACCAGGTCGTCGGCCACCAGCACCTCGGCCTGCAGCCCGGGCGCCACGCCCAGGCCATGGCGCACCGCGAAATGGATGTCCTCGGACGCCAGATCGACCACGCGGTCGGTGGTGCTCACATGCACATCGACATCCGGTGCCACACGCGAGAAGTCCTCCAGCCGCGGCACCAGCCACTGCACCGCAAAGCCGGCGGTGCAGCTGAGCCGCACCACACGCCGCTGCCCCAGCGCCTGCAGGCGCGCGGTGGCGTGGCCGACGAGCGCCAGTGCCTCGGCGCAGGCCGCGAGGTAGTCGCGCCCCGCCGGCGTGAGCGCGAGCCCGCGCGGCAGCCGCTCGAACAGCGCGCAGCCCAGGAAGCCTTCCAGCCGGCGCAGCTGCTGCGACACCGCACCCGGGGTCACGTGCAGTTCCGCGGCCGCGGCGCGCACGCTCAGGTGGCGGGCGGCCGCCTCGAAGAAGCGTACGGAAGCAAGCGGGGGAAGGCGCATGGCTGTTAAGCAGGGATAAACGATCCAACAGGATAAATCGTTTGCGGCCGCTGCAGCCCACTGCCGAGAATGTCCCTGCGGCCGCACGCCGGCCTGGTCTTCTGTTCTTCCGTTCACCTGCCTGGATACCACCCGCCATGTCTTCCGCCAGCCTCCTGCGCCTCCTGCTGCTCGCCGCCCTGTGGGGCGGGAGCTTTCTCTTCACCCGCTACACGGTCCCGGCGCTGGGTGCCGTGCCCACGGCCTTCGGGCGCGTGCTGCTGGCCGCGCTGGGGCTGATGGCGCTGGTGGCGCTGACGCGGCAGCGCCCCGCGTTCCGGGGGCGCCTGGGGGCGGTGCTCGTGCTCGGGGTGGTCAACTCGGGCATTCCGTTCTGCATGTTCGCACTGGCCGCGCGGGTGCTGCCCGCGGGCTACAGCGCGATGCTGAACGCCACCACGCCGCTCATGGGCGTGCTCATCGGCGCGGCGGCTTTCGGCGAGCGCATCACCGGCGCGGGCGCCGCGGGCGTGCTGCTCGGCATGGCTGGCGTGGCCGTGCTGGCGCAGGCCGGGCCGGTCGTCCTCACCGCGCCAGTCGCGGCGGGCATCGCGGCGTGCCTGGCAGCCACGGCCTGCTACGGCCTCGCGGGCTTCCTGACGCGCCGCTGGATCACCGCACGCGGCGGGCTGGACAGCCGCCTGGTCGCGCTGGGCAGCCAGTGGGGCGCCGTGCTGGCGCTGGCGCCCTGGGCGGCATGGCAGGCCTGGAGCCAGCCGGGCCTCGCAGGCCAGTGGGCCGCGGCGCCTGCGCAAGTGTGGGCGGCGCTGCTCGCCATGGGGCTGCTTTGCACCGCCTGGGCTTACGTGCTGTATTTCCGGCTGATCGCGGACGTGGGGCCGCTCAAGGCCCTTTCCGTCACCTTCCTGGTGCCCGCGTTCGGCGTGGCCTGGGGCTGGCTGCTGCTGGACGAAACCGTGACCGTTGCGCACGCCGCGGGCGGCTCCCTGATCGCGGTGGCGCTCTGGCTGGTGTTGCGGCCGGCACCCGCGCGGCCGTGACGGTAGCGTAACGGGACTGGCTCACCCGGCCGCCGCATGGTCATAATGCGCGCCATGCCCAACCGCTGGAAACCCAACGTCACCGTGGCCGCCGTCATCGAGCAGGGAGGCCGCTTCCTCCTCGTGGAAGAGGACACGGCCGACGGGCTGCGGCTCAACAATCCCGCCGGGCATCTCGACCCAGGGGAATCGCCCGAACAGGCCTGCGTGCGCGAGGTGCTGGAGGAAACGGCTTACGACTTCACCGCCACCGCACTGGTCGGGATCTACCTCAACCGTTTCACGCGCACCCGCACGGGCGACGACATCACCTACCTGCGATTCGCCTTCACCGGCACGCTGGGCGCGCACCATGCCTGGCGCACGCTCGACGACGGCATCGTGCGCACCGTGTGGATGACGCCCGATGAACTGCGCTCCTGCGCCGACCGCCACCGCAGCCCGCTGGTGATGCGCTGCATCGAGGACTACCTCGCCGGGCAGCGGCATCCGGTGGACATGATCCATACCGACCCGAGCGTGCTGCGCGGCACTTGAAGCGGCTGCGGTCACGTTGGCGGCCTGCCGCCGGCAGGCCTTTGCCGCGCGCCGCGAGCAGGCCCCCCGCTCGAAAAATACAATCCCGGGGATGACAGCCTCCCCCAAGCAGCGCATCGTCGTCGGACTCTCCGGCGGCGTGGATTCCGCGGTGACCGCCCACCTCCTGAAGCAGCAGGGCCACGAAGTCGTGGGCATCTTCATGAAGAACTGGGAGGACGACGACGACAGCGAGTACTGCTCCTCCAATGTCGATTTCGTCGATGCCGCGGCCGTGGCCGACGTGATCGGCATCGAGATCGAGCACGTCAACTTCGCCGCCGAGTACAAGGACCGCGTGTTCGCCGAGTTCCTGCGCGAGTACGAAGCCGGCCGCACCCCCAACCCGGACGTGCTCTGCAACGCCGAGATCAAGTTCAAAGCCTTCCTGGACCACGCCATGCGCGTGGGCGCCGAGAAGATCGCCACCGGCCACTATGCACGCGTGCGCCACAACCCCGCCACCGGCCTGCACGAACTGCTCAAGGGGCTGGACCCGGCCAAGGACCAGAGCTACTTCCTGCACCGCCTGAACCAGGCGCAGCTTGCGCGCACGCTGTTCCCCGTGGGCGAGCTGCGCAAGACCGAGGTGCGCCGCATCGCGGAAGAGATCGGCCTGCCCAACGCGAAGAAGAAGGACTCCACCGGCATCTGCTTCATCGGCGAGCGGCCGTTCCGCGAGTTCCTGAACCGCTACATCCAGCACGCGCCGGGCCCGATCCTGGATGACCGGGGGCGCAAGCTGGGGCAGCACGTGGGCCTCTCGTTCTACACGCTCGGACAGCGCCAGGGCCTGGGCATCGGCGGCGTGAAGGAAAAAGGCGCGCAGCGCGGCGGCGGCGAGCATGCTCCGTGGTTCGTCGCGCGCAAGGAGGTCGAACGCAACGTGCTGCGCGTGGTGCAGGGCCATGACCATCCCTGGCTGCTGTCGCACACGCTGCAGGCCACCGATGCGAGCTGGGTGGCGGGCCGGCCGCCGGCCGCCGGCGCCTGCGCGGCCAAGACGCGCTACCGCCAGCAGGATGCGGACTGCACGGTCACGCAGGCGGAGGGGGGGGATTTCGCGCTCGCGTTCCCCGAGGCGCAGTGGGCGGTGACGCCGGGGCAGAGCGCGGTGCTGTACGACGGCGAGGTGTGCCTGGGGGGCGGGGTGATCACGGCCGCCGGGCCCGCGAGCAGCGCGACCTAGCGCAAGACGTCGCACCAGGACCAGAGGGTTTGTCCTTGGGAACTTTTGCGGGAAAGATGGCTTCCCGCGGTGCTGCCGCGCTTTGAAAAATTCCCTACTGCGGCGATCATGTTTCCCGCGGCGCCCGGCGCCGTGCCGGGCGCCCGCGCGCGCCCGTCTTTGCGCCCGAGAGAAACAGACATCGTTCATCCAACGGAGACAAGCGCATGGCCTGGCAGCAAATCTACGACCCGTTCGGCAGCATGGTCCTCTCCACCGCCCTCGCCGCGGTTCCGGTGGTGGTCATGCTGGCGGCCCTCGGCTTCTTCCACATCAAGGCGCACATCGCCGCGGGCATGGGGCTCGTCGCGGCCCTGCTCGTGGCCGTCTTCGCCTACGGCATGCCGGCGGACATGGCCGGCCGGGCCGCGCTGCTGGGGGGCTTCACGGGCCTGCTGCCGATCGGCTGGATCGTGCTCAACATCATCTTCCTGCACCAGCTCACGGAGCAGAACGGCAGCTTCAAGGTGCTGCAGGATTCGCTCTCGGGCATCACGGAGGACCGGCGCATCCAGCTGCTGCTGATCGCGTTCTGCTTCGGCGCGTTCTTCGAAGGGGCGGCGGGCTTCGGCACGCCGGTGGCGGTGACGGCGGCCATCCTCATCGGGCTGGGCTTCTCGCCGCTCGCGGCCTCGGGGCTCTCGCTCATCGCCAACACGGCGCCGGTGGCGTTCGGCGCGCTGGGCACGCCCATCCTCACGCTGGCCAAGGTGCATGGCTACGACGTGATGGCGGTCACGGCCATGGTGGGCCGGCAGCTGCCGTTCTTCTCGCTGCTGGTGCCGTTCTGGCTGATCTGGGCCTTCGCGGGGCGCAAGGGCATGATGGAGATCTGGCCGGCGATCCTGGTCACGGGCGTGTCGTTCGCGGTGCCGCAGTTCCTGGTCTCCAACTTCATCGGGCCCGAACTGGTGGACATCATCGCGGCCATCGTCTCCATGGTCTGCCTGATCGCCTTCCTGCGCGTCTGGAAGCCGAAGTCGGTATGGACTTCGCCTTCGCTGCGCGGCAACGACGTGAGCGCGGCCGAGGCCAAGCCGCCCCAGCCCGTGGCGCGCCACACCCGGGCCGAGCTGGTGGCGGCCTGGATGCCCTGGGCCATCCTGTCGGTGTTCGTGTTCATCTGGGGGCTGCCGCCCGTCAAGGCCTGGCTCAACGGCCTGTTCGCGCCGTCCTTCCCGATGGCTGGGCTGCACAACCTGATAGAGAAGGTGCCGCCCGTGGTGCCCGTGCCCACCAAGGAGGGCGCGGTCTATACGCTCAATCTGCTGTCGGCCACCGGCACGGCGATCCTGCTCTCGGCGGTGGTGAGCGCCTTCCTCATGAAATACAACCCGGTGGCCATCGTCCGCACCTTCTTCAAGACGATCTGGCTGGTGAAGTTCTCGCTGCTCACCATCGTGCTGATGCTGGCGCTGGGCACGCTCACCCGCTATTCGGGCACGGACACCACGCTGGGCCTGGCGTTCGCCAACACGGGCGTGCTGTACCCGTTCTTCGGCACGCTGATGGGCTGGCTGGGCGTGGCGCTCACGGGTTCGGACACGGCGTCCAACGTGCTGTTCGGCGGCATGCAGAAGGTGGCGGCCGAGCAGCTGGGACTGTCGCCCAACCTGATGGGCGCGGCCAACAGCTCGGGCGGGGTGATGGGCAAGATGATCGACGCGCAGTCGATCGTGGTGGCCTCCACCGCCACGCGCTGGTTCGACCGCGAGGGCGAGATCCTGCGCTACGTGTTCTTCCATTCCATCGCGCTGGCCTGCCTGGTGGGGCTGTATGTGACGATGCAGGCGTATGTCTGGCCGTTCACGCTGATGGTTGTGCATTGAGCGAGCGGCCGGCACGGCCCTTCCGGCGTCGTTGCTGCATCTTGTCGTACTGTCCGTACTGCCTGCGATGCAGCGCCTCGCCGGAACCGCTTCGCTGGGCCGTGCCATCCGCTCATTAGAAAGGTTCACATGGAACCTGGCGGCAGTTCCTTCAATGCATCGCGGATCGTGCGCGCGACCAGCTGCTGGCGCTCGCGCGGCATGCGCGCCAGCGTAGTGGCCACGCTGACGGCCGCCACCGGCCGGCCGCGCGCGTCCCGCACGGCCATGCCCACGGCCAGCACGCCGCGCGTGGCGTGGTTGCCGATGACGGACCAGCCGCGCTCGCGCGTGGCGCGCACCAGCAGGCGCATGCGCTCCGGCGTCATGCCGCCGTAGGCGGCCAGGCGCGGGGCGTTGGCCGCGATGATGGTTTCCACTTCCGCGTCCGGCAGGGCGGCGAGCAGGGCCAGCCCCGCCGCCCCCACGCCCAGCGGCTGGCGCGTGCCCACCTCGATCACCAGGATCTGTACCGGGTGCGTGCCCACCTGCCGCGCGATGCAGTGCGACAGCGGCCCTTCCCGCACGATGGCGAAGGCCGCGTCGCCACAGGCGGCGCTGATGCGCGCGAGCAGCGGCTGCAGGTGCACCGCGCGGTTGGGCAGCGCGCCGGCCGGCGCGAGCGCCGCCATGCGCGGCCCGGGCACGTAGCGGAAGCGCCCCTGCCGCGCGACGTGTCCGGCCTCGAGCAGCGTGGACAGCAACCGGTACACGGTGGCCCGCTCCAGCGCCACGCCGCGGCACAGGTCCACCACGCGCACCCCTTCCGGGCCGCCGGCCAGCACGGCATCGAGCACCTGCAGGCCGCGCCGCAGCGTGCGGCTGCCCGGATCGTCCGCTTCCTGATCCGGAGCCTGGTGGCGTGGATCGTCCGGCTGGCGGACGTTTCGATTCGTGGTGCGTGGTGGCATTGCGAAGAATCCAGGTGTCGATGAAGTCCGTGCGCAGTGTGCCCCAGGCCGTGCGACCCGGACCGCGATTGCCCCGTGCCCACCCAGGAGACAAGACCATGACCGCTGCCCCCCTGCACCCTGTTCCAGCCGGCCCCTGTGCCCGCCCCCTCCCGCACTTCCTCGCGCGCCGCCGCATCGTGGCCTTCGGTGCCGCCCTGTGCGCCATTGCCTGCGCGGCCACCACGGCATTGCATGTGCCCGCCGCGCATGCGGAGACGCCTTCTTCCGGAACGTGGCCGTCGCGGCCGATCCGGCTCGTCGTCGGCTATGCGGCGGGCGGCGCGACCGACGTCATCGCGCGCATCGTGGCCGTGAAGCTGGGCGAACGCCTGGGGCAACCCATGATGGTGGACAACCGGGCGGGCGCCAACAGCAACGTGGGAGCCGAGGTGGTGGCGAAGTCGCCGCCGGACGGCTACACGCTCTACGTTTTCACCATCGCCAACACCATCAACGCCTCGCTGTACGGCCGGCTGGGCTACGACCCGCAGAAGGATTTCGAGCCCATCGGCCTGATCGCCAAGATCCCCAACCTGCTGGTGGTCAACAACAGCCTGCCGATCAGGAGCGTGGCCGACTACCAGCGCTTCGCGAAGGAGTCCAGGGACGGCATCACCTTCGCTTCGTCGGGCAACGGCTCCTCCATCCACCTGTCGGGCGAGATCTTCAAGATGCAGACCCATCTGAACATGCTGCACGTGCCCTACCGCGGCAGCGCGCCCGCGATGACCGACCTGCTGGGCGGGCAGGTGCAGTCCATGTTCGACAACGCGCCGTCCGCCCTGCCCCACGTGCAGGCCGGGCGCCTGCGCGCGATCGCCATCACCAGCGCCCAGCGCTCGCCCCTGCTGCCGAACGTGCCCACGGTGGCCGAGTCGGGCCTGCCGGGCTTCGACGTGCAGTCGTGGTTCGGCCTGGCGGCACCGGCCGGTACGCCCAGGCCGATCGTCGAGCGTCTCAACGCCGAGCTGAACAAGGTGCTGAACGCGCCCGACGTGCGCCAGCGCCTGCAGGAAATGGCCGCCACGCCCGTGCCCGGAACGCCGGAGCAGATGCGCAGCTTCGCCCTGAGCGAGACCCAGCGCTGGCGCGAGGTGGTCAAGGCCTCGGGTGCCAAGGCCGAGTGAGCGGCGCAGAGCGCCCTCCTGCCCCATCCACCCTTTCCGACCACCACGACCCGTAGTACCGCTGCCTCCGCAGGAGTGACCCGACCCATGTACCCCATCGACTTCTTCTGGCGCGCCGCCACGCGCTGGCCCGACCGCATCGCCATCGACGCGCCGGAGGGCGCCATCCGCTACGGCGAGCTCGCCGCGCGCGTCGCCGCCCTGGCGGCGGCCCTGGTGGCGCGCGACCCGGCGCCGCAGAGCCGCGTCGGCATCTGCGCGCACAACAGCGCCGACCACATCGCCGCGCTGTTGGCGGTGCTGGCCTGCGGCAAGGTCTGGGTGCCGCTCAACCCCAAGAGCACGGCGCCGGAGATCCGCCGCATCACCGACGCCACCACGCCCGGCATCCTGGTGCTCGATGCGGACTGCGCGCCGCTGCTGGAGGGCGTGCCGGGCGCGCGCATCCATGCCCACGGGCCCGACAGCGAGGCCGTGCCCAGCGTGGCCGCGCTCGCGCGGCGGCATGCTGGCGCTCCGCGCCCGGTGTTCGACCTGCCGGACAGCGCCACGCAGGCCATCAAGTTCACCGGCGGCACCACGGGCGCGCCCAAGGGCGTGATGCAGCCCTACCGCGCCTGGATGGCCAACATCGCCAACCAGATCCATGCCTGGGGCTTCGATGAGCACGAGCGCTACATCGTCGCCGCGCCGATCACGCACGGCACGTCCACCTACCTGCTGCCCATCCTGGCGCAGGGCGGCTGCCACGTGGTGCTGCAGGGCGCGGGCGCCGAGGCCGTGCGCACGGCCTTCCGCGAACGCGGCGGCACCGTGTGCTTCATGCCGCCCACGCTGGTGTACATGCTGATGGCGCTGCCGGGCGCGAGCCGCGCGGACTTCCCGCGCCTGCGCCGGCTGATCTACGGCGGCGCCCCCATGCCGCCCGAGAAGATCCGCGAGGTGCGGGCCTTCTTCGGCCCCGTGCTGGGCACCACCTACGGCCAGACCGAGGCGCCGCAGATCCTCACCGTGATGCGTCCGGAGGACTTCGAGGACGAGCGCAACTGGGCCGCCGTAGGCCGCACCACCTGGTTCAGCGACGTGGCCGTCATGGCGCCCGACGGCCGCCTGTTGCCCCCGGGCGAGGTGGGCGAGGTGGTGGCGCGGGGCGACCTGCTCATGACCGGCTACTGGCGCCTGCCGGAGAAGACCGCCGAAACCCTGGTGGACGGCTGGCTGCACACCGGCGACCGCGGCCTGATCGACGAGCGCGGCTACCTCTACCTCAAGGACCGCCTCAAGGACCTGGTCATCACCGGCGGCTTCAATGTCTATCCGGTGGACGTGGAGAACGCCCTGGGCCAGCACCCGGCGGTCCACGAATGCGCCGTGTTCGGCATCCCCGACGACAAGTGGGGCGAGGCGGTGCAGGCCGCCGTGCAGCTGCGCGCGGGCCATGCCGCCACCGAGGCGGAGCTGATCGCCTTCGTGCGCGAGCGTCTGGGCCCGGTGCAGACACCCAAGCGCATCCACTTACTCGCCAGCCTGCCGCGCTCGCCCGTCGGCAAGGTGCTCAAGAACGCCGTGCGCGAACAGGCGCTCGCCACCCCCTGAACCGGAGAACCCATTCCATGACATCCGTCCGCAACGACGCCCCCGTCACCCGCCTGTGTACGCACACCCTCACCAGCCTGCACTATCGCGACGCCGACCTGGTCGAGGATCTGATGGGCCAGAAGACCTTCACCGAGGTGATGCTGATGCAGATTCTGGGCCGCACGCCGCGCCCGGTGGACCTGCGCATCACCGACGTGGTGCTCATCGTGCTCATGGAGCACGGCCTCACGCCCAGCGCCATCGCCACGCGGCTCATCTACATGAGCGCGCCGGAGAACCTGCAGGGCGCCGTGAGCGCCGGCCTGCTGGCCGTGGGCAGCTCCTTCGTGGGCACCATGGAGAACTGCGCGCGCCTGCTCGACCGCATCATGGCCGCGGAAGATCCCGATGCCGAGGCGCAGGCCATCGCGCGCGACTGCAAGGCGAGCAGGAGCGCCGTGCCCGGCTTCGGCCACCACCTGCACAAGCCGGTCGATCCGCGCGCCTACAAGCTGCTGGAACTGGCGCGCGCCGAGCCTGACCTCGCAGGGCGGCACGTCCGGGCCCTGGAGACGCTGTCCAAGGCCGTGGACGCGGTCGCCGGCCGGCCCATCACCATCAACGCCACGGGCGCCGTCGCCGCGCTGCTGGGCGAGATCGGCGTGCCCACGGGCGTGATGCGCGGCTTCGCCGTGATCTCCCGCGCGGCGGGGCTGGTGGCGCACATCGTGGAGGAGCAGCAGAGCCCCTCGGGCCGCTTCATCTGGGACACCGTGGAGCACGCCATTCCCTATGTGGGCGAGGGCGGCAAGCCTTCGGACGGCGGGGCGCCGGCATGAGTGGCGAAGATGCCGATCCTGGTGCCCGCTGCCCGCCCGCGCTGCCGCTGGACCTGTCCGGCCGTGTGGTCTTCGTCGCCGGAGGGGGCTCTGCCGGCCCCGGCTGGAGCATCGGCCGCGCCGCCTGCGTCACCTATGCCCGCCTGGGCGCGGCGGTCTGCGTGGCCGACCGCGATGCGGCATCGGCCGAGGAAACCACCGCCCTCATACAGGCCGAGGGCGGCGAGGCCGCCACCTTCGTGGGCGACGTGGCGCTGGAGGCCGACGTGCAGCGCCTCTTCGCCGAGGCCCGCGCGCGCTTCGGCGCCATCGACGTGCTGCACCACAACGTGGGCATCGGCAAGACCGGCGGCCCGCTGGAGACAACCGCGGAAGACCTGGACCGCATCCATGCCGTGAACGTGCGCAGCCTGCTGCTGTGCGCGCAGCAGGTGCTGCCGGACATGGTGGAGCGCGGGCGCGGATCGGTGATCGCCATCTCGTCGGTGGCTGGCATGCGCTACGTGGGCTATCCGCACCTGGCCTACAGCGTCACCAAGGCCGCGGTGACCCAGTTCACGCGCATGGTGGCGCAGCAGTACGCGCCCCACGGCATCCGTGCCAACACCGTGGTGCCCGGCCTGATCGACACGCCGCGCATCGCCACCACGGTGGCGAAGATGTTCTCGGAGGGCTGCCTGGACGAGGCCCGCGCCGCCCGCGCGCGGCAGGTGCCCATGGGCCGCATGGGCACGGCCTGGGAAGTGGCGCATGCCTGCGCCTTTCTCGCTTCGGACGCTGCCGCCTACGTTACCGGCACGGAACTGGTGGTGGACGGCGGGCTGACGGGCAAATACGCCTGAGTGCCGGAACCGGGCCAGACGCGCCCTCGCGCGCGCAGGGGTATCCCGCCGCGCGGGTTGGCTTTTCGGGGCGAGGTTGTGGATACTGTGGGCCTGCCGGCTCATCCGTCGGCATTGCCGACCTGCCACAGCCTGCCACCGGACCATGCCCAACTCCTCCACCAAGGCCCTGGCCGACGCCCCGGACACCGGCGACATCGGCGATCCCCTGATGCGGCAGTGGATGGCGCTCGTGGAGGTCTCGCAGCAGGGGTACGCCCTGTTCGACGGCGACGACTGCCTGCGCTACGCCAATGCGGCCTTCCGGTCCGCGCTGGGCGTGGGCGAAGGCGATTTCCTTCCCTGGGAGGAGCTCATGCGCAAGAGCTACCGTTCCTCCACCGGCACGGTGGTCGAGACCAGCGATTTCGAGGTCTGGCTGCGCTCCGCCAGGAGCCGGCGCGGCAAGCTGCCCTACCGCACCATCGAGACGAGCCTGAACGACGGGCGTTGGGTGCTGACCACGGAAACCACGCTGCCCGGAGGCTGGATGCTGTGCGTGGTCACCGATGTCTCCGAGCTGGGCATCGGCTTGCGCGACCTGCGGCAGGAGCGCGACAAGGCCATGAAGTCGGCCCTCAGCGACGAATTGACCGGCCTGAGCAACCGCCGCTACGCCATGGACTTCCTGCACCAGAAGCTCGGGCCCAACAAGGCCCAGGCCATGGCCGTCGCGGTCATCGACATCGACCATTTCAAGGCGGTGAACGACCGCTTCGGGCACGCGGGCGGCGACCTGGTCCTCAAGGACTTCGCGGCGCGCCTGGCGGAGGCCGCCGGCCGCGACGACATGGTCGCGCGGATCGGCGGGGAGGAATTCCTGCTCGTCCTGCAGGGCGCTCGCACCCTGGGCGCCGACAGCGTGCTGCGCCGCCTGGGGACCAGCCTGGATACGGTTTCGCCGCTGCCCGAGGCACCGGAGTTCCGCTACAGCTGTTCCGCCGGCGTCGCGCTGGTCCGCCCCGGTGAAACGGTGGGCGAGGTGCTGCGCCGCGCGGACGAGGCCCTCTACCAGGCCAAGCGCGCTGGGCGCAACCGCGTCGTCATCCACGCGGAGAGCCAGCCGGCCGGCGACGGGCATCCCTGCGCAGGCAACGCTGCCTGAGCGGATCAGCCGCGGCGGGCGTCCGGGTCGCTGGGCCCGTTGCGGTCCGACATCACTTCCGCGGGGGGCTCCAGGTCGCCGCTGTCGCCGCCCTCGGCCTCCCAGGTGCCGCCCTCGCGGCCGGTCTTGCCGCGCGGATAGCCCATGGTGGTGCCGTCGTCGAAATTGAGCGGGCCACCTTCGCGCGGATCGTCGAAGGGCTGGGCCGAGATTTCGTCGATGCCGTCGGAGACATCGCGCTCCGCGTTCAGGTGGTCGTTGAGATCGTCGCCCTCGGGCAGTTCCGCCGTGGGGTCGTCGCTGGGGTCGATGCCGGGTTCGTCGTCGATGGGGGGTGTGCGCATGGCGGTCTCCTGGGTGGAAGGGGCCCTGCTGGCAAGCCGGGCCGCGATGACCGCAGCTTCGCGCAGGCGGGGCGTGCAGGCGGTGGGCACCCTGCCTGAACGCGGGTAGGAGAGCTGCCATGCCGCGGCGCGGTACTCCCGCCGCAGGCCGCGAGCGTCTAGGAGGCGGACGTGGTGCCTGGCAGGGCGTCCGCGCGGCCGAACACGTTCAGCGGGATGCGCAGGTACGCGATGCCTTCCGGCCCCGGCTCCGGAAGGCGCCCGCCGCGGACGTTCACCTGGATCGACGGCAGCAGCAGGCGCGGCACGGCCAGGGTGGCGTCGCGCGCTTGGCGCAGCGCCACGAAGGCGCGCTCGCCGGCCTGCCGGCCCACGTGGATGTTGTTCCGCCGCTGGGCCTCCACCGTCGTCTCGCAGGCCGGTGCCCGGCCTTCTGGCGGATAGTCGTGGCACACGAACATGCGCGTGTCGCCCGGCAGGTCCAGCAGTCGCTGGATGGAGCGGTAGAGCGCCGCCGCATCCCCGCCGGGAAAGTCCGTCCGGGCCGTTCCCACGTCGGGCAGGAACAGCGTGTCGCCCACGAACACGGCCCCGTCGATCCGGTAGGCCATGTCCGCCGGCGTATGGCCCGGCACGCCGATCGCCTGCGCCCCGGTGGCGCCGATGCGGAATGTCTCGCCGTCTTCGAACAGGTGGTCGAAACCGTCGTCCTGTGCGGGCTCCATGCCGAACAGCGGGCCGAAGGTGCGCTGCACCGTGCGGATGGCCGCCCCGATGGCCACCTTGCCGCCCGCGGCCGCCTGGATGCGGCGGGCGGCGGAGAGGTGGTCCGCATGGGCATGCGTCTCCAGGATCCATTCCACGCCCAGCCGCTCGGCCTGCAGGTAGTCCAGCAGCAGCCGCGCGGAGGCGTCGTGCGTGCGGCCGGCATCGGGGTCGTAGTCCAGCACCGGGTCGATCACCGCCGCCTGGCGGGTGGCATGGTCCCAGACCACGTAGGACACGGTTCCGGTCCTGCTGTCGTGGAACGGTTGCACCGTGGCGGTCGCTCCGGTGGAAGAGGGCAGGGGCAAGGATGTCATGGCGGCTCCGTTCGTCGGTATGCTTTTAAATATTATGTTTTTTGGTATATTGATGTCAATGCCATCCACGAGCCCGTCCATGCCGCCCCCATCTTCGGCCGCGCCGCCACCGCTCGATCCCCGGGCGCTGCGGCAGGCTGCCGTCCAGGCCGTCGCCCGGCTCAAGCTGCTCGCCAACGAGGACCGGCTCCTGCTGCTGTGCCAGCTCTCCCAGGGAGAGATGTGCGTGAGCGAACTGGAGGCCAGCCTGGACATCCGCCAGCCCACGCTGTCGCAGCAACTCGGCGTGCTGCGCCGGCAGGGCGTGGTGGCCACGCGGCGCGAGGGCAAGAACATCCATTACCGGGTGGCCGATCCCGCGCTGCTCGAGGTGCTCGCGGTGCTCTACCGCCTCTACTGCCCCCAGGAGTGAATCCCATGGCTGCCATCGACTGGCCTTCCTTCACGCCCGGCGCGGCCCTCGCCGGCGGCGCGCTCATCGGCCTGGCGGCCGGCGCCTTCATGCTGGTGTCCGGCCGCATCGCCGGCATCAGCGGCGTGCTGGGCGGGCTGCTGCGCCCGGCGCGCGGCGACGTGGCCTGGCGCGCGGCCTTCGTGGCGGGCCTGGTGGCCTCGCCCTGGCTGCATGCACTCTTCGCCCCGCTGCCGGTGCCGCGCATCGACGCGGGCACCGGCACCCTCGTGGTGGCAGGGCTGCTCGTGGGATTGGGCACGCGCTACGGCGCAGGATGCACCAGCGGGCACGGGGTCTGCGGGATTTCGCGGCTTTCGGGCCGTTCGCTCGTGGCCACCCTGGTGTTCATGGCCGCGGGCATGGCCACGGTGTATGTGCTGCGGCACGGGGTGGCGTGGCATGCCTGACGCGCGCCTGCACAGCGGAACGCGGTGTCGCAACCGCACGGCAAGGAGTCGATGATGGCGAATATCCTGGCGGCCCTGGCCGTGGGCCTGGTTTTCGGCCTGGGGCTGATTGTCTCGGGCATGTCCGATCCGGCGCGCGTGCTGGGTTTCCTGGACGTGGCGGGCCTGTGGAACCCCTCGCTGGCCTTGGTGATGGCAGGTGCCGTCGCCGTCGCCCTGGCGGCGTTCGCCATCGCGCGGCTGCGGGGCCGCACGCTGCTGGGCGGGGCGCCCCTGCAGTGGCCCATGGCGCGGGGGCTGGATGCGCGGCTGATCGGCGGGGCGCTGCTGTTCGGTGCGGGCTGGGGCCTCGCGGGCTTCTGCCCGGGCCCGGCCCTGGTGGGCCTGGGCATGGGGCTGCGCGGCGCAGCCATCTTCGTGGCGGCCATGCTGGCCGGCATGGCGTTGTTCGAACTGCTGGAGCGACTGCGCCAACGTCGCTGACATGTACTTACCGTCCTCCAGCGTCGCTTGAATCCGTGCGGTGGTGGGCTGGGACAGGACCGCGACTGCGTTGATTCACCTCGGCGTGCGGTCCCCGCGGCTTGATGCACCCGCTGGTGGGCGTATTCTTGGCAGTGTTCTCGGTGGCAGAGTGGATGCGGTGAGAGACGCTGTCTGCAGTGGCATAGGTGGGCAGGTTTCGTATTCTCAATTATTCGAAAGTTAATGAAAAATAATGCTCAATGAATTAGTTTTCAAAGGTTGATCCATAGAATCAAGGGCCTTTCCATTCAGCCGTTGCAGGCTTATAGAAATGGCACTACCTCAGGACGAGAGAAATTATTGGATGCTTCCGCAAAACCCGGAAGAAGGCGGTTATTACAACTATGGGACGCCCTTGCACGGAGCCGGCCAGTATTGCCACCCCCAGCTTCTGAATTTCCTCTTGGCTGCGGGGCGCAAGTGGGCGTTGATGGACCATCGGCGCTTCGGCGTCGGAAACATCAGCCTGGCTGGCGGTGCAACGTTCAGCCCGCACCACAGCCACCGCAACGGTCTGCAGGTCGACATCCGCCCGCTCAGGAAAGATGGCCGGCAGCTCCCGGTGAAGCACGGCAGCCCTGACTATGACCGCCAGGCCACTGCCAAGCTCGTGGCATGCTTCCAGTCCACTGGAATGGTCAGGACAGTATTCTTCAACGATGGCCGCATCCCCCGGGTCCATCCCCTCGCGGGGCATGACGACCATCTGCATATCGAGGTACATGGATGATCCGATCCTTCGCGAGGCTATCGCCCCTGCTTTTCACCGCGCTTTTCTGCCAGGGAGTCCTCGCCGCGGACGAAGAATGGCGGTTCCAATACAAGCCGCTTTCAGGCGCCTATGAGGTCTATTCCGGAGAGTTGAGCGATCCCCGGCCCGCTGGCAAATCCGGTTCCAGCCTTGCCATCCGGATCGACAAGGACGCTGCCCGCCAGATCTTCGAACAGATGGAGCGAGACATCCCCAACCTGTGCCCTTCCGAACCCGGCGAGAGGATGCGGCAGAAGAACGACCTGGCCTGCTACCGGAGCCGGTCCGGAAAACATACCTGCTACGTGGGCTTCGACCTGAAAAGCGGCAGGAGCCAGGCTGGCCATATTTGCTGACGGTTCACACGCAGGCTCAGGGGTATCCCGCCGGGTGGGCGCACCGCCGTGGCCTCGTGCGAGGCGTGCCCGCCGCCAGGTTGGCTCACGGTGGGGGCGCAACGCTGATGCGGTTGCCGCCGCTTTTCTTCGACCGGTACATCGCCCCGTCGGCGTGAAACAGCAGGCTGTGCTCCTCATCGCCGTGGTCGGGATAAATGGAAACGCCGATGCTGGGCAGGATGCTCAGGCGATGGCCCTCCAGGTCGAATGGCTCGCCGAATGCGGCCAGGATCTTCTCGGCCGCGCTCGTGGCATGTTCGGCGAAATGGAAGCCTTCGATCAGCACGACGAATTCGTCTCCACCCAGCCGGGCCACCGTGTCGGATGCGCGCACGCATGCCAGCAGGCGCTGAGCCACCCGCTGCAGCAGCAGGTCGCCCATGGCATGGCCCAGCGTGTCGTTCACCTCCTTGAAACGGTCCAGGTCGATGAACAGCAACGACAGCCGCTGGTTGTCGCGACGGGCCCGCGCCAGCGCGGTCCTGAGGCGGTCCAGGAACAACTGGCGGTTGGGCAGCTGGGTGAGCTGGTCGTACTGGGCCATCTGCCGCAGGCGCTCAAGCGTCTGCTTGCGTTCCACGGCCGCCGCCACCTGGGTGGAGACGAACTGCAGCAGGTCCTTGTCCTTGTCGGTGTAGTGCGACCCCTGCAGCACCAGCACGCCCAGGACGCCGTTGGACGTCTGCAGCGGCACGCCCAGCCACGCTTGGGGCTGGTGCGGTGCGTGCGCTTCGGCGTCGGGGGCGAGCAGCAGCGTGCGGCCGGTGCGGATCACCTCGGCGTGCAGCGGCGCTTCGGCCAGCGGCAGGGGGGGCGGGGCGTGACGGTGCTCATTGGCGTGGTACGGAAAGCTCAGTGTTTGCGCCGAAGCGTCGTATAGCGCCACGGAAAGGTTGGCGGCCGGCAGCAGCCTGCCGATGATCCGGTGGATGCAGCTGAACAGCGACTCCAGCGTCTGCTCGGCGTGGGTCGCCTCCGAAATGCCGTAGATGGCCGCCTGCAGTGCCTCGGTGGACTTGCGCTCGGTGATGTCGTGCGCCACGGCCAGGCGCACGTTGTGCTCTTCCAGCAGGCGCGCCGTCCAGCGGATGTGGGCGATGCGCCCGTCCTTGCGGATGTACCGGTTCTCGAAGTGGAGCTGGAGCTGGCCGCCGGTGATGCGCTGCACCTGGTCCTGGGTGGCGGGCAGGTCTTCGGGGTGCACCATGTCGAGCATGCGCTTGCCCGCCACTTCCTTCGGCGCGTAGCCGAAGATGCGCTCGAAGGCCGGGCTGACGAAGATGATGGTGCTGTCCGCCTCGACGATACACACCGCATCGAGCAGCAGGTCCACGATGTTCAGGGACGAAATGCGTTGCATGGGGCAAAAAGGGTGCTCCTGGCCTGGAGACCCATTGTGCCGCGATGTCATGCTTTCGCTGCCGGTGCAGGGCAGGCCCCGGCAGCGCTCCTCCGCGTGACCCACCAGGCCGCCCCGACGACCAGCAGTCCGCCGAGCCAGCCCTGCGCCGTCATGCGCTCGCCCATCCACAGCATGGCGATGAGGGCGCCCCACAGCGGCTCGCTGCCCATGAGCAGGGCCACGCGCGAGGGGCTGGTGCGTGATGCCGCGTGGTTCTGCACGAAAAACGCGAACAGCGTGCACAGCAGCACCAGGAAGGCCATGGCCCCCCAGAACGGCACGGTGCGCGGCAGCGGCGGCCAGCCGGGGCCCTGCACCGCGAGCATCAGGGCTGCCGAGCCCAGGGCCATCACGCCCATCTGCACCGCGGTCACGGTGAGCGCGGGCAGCCCGTGCCGCTGGCCGTGGCGGCGCGTGAGGCAGACCATCGCGCCGCGCAGGAAGGCCGCGAGCACCATCAGGCCGTCTCCCCAGGCGAGGCCGGATACCCCGCCGTGCTGGAAGGCCAGCAGCCCGGCGCCCAGCAGCGACAGCGCGGCGGCCGACAGCACGGCGCGGCCGGGCCTTTCCCTGAGCAGCCACCATTCGCACAGCGGCGTGAAGGCCACGCAGAGGCTGATCAGGAAGGCTGCGTTCGATGCCGTGGTCAGCGAGACGCCGAAGGTTTCGCACACGAAGATCGCCAGCAGGTTCAGGCCCAGCACCGATGCACCACCGAGCGCCGCGCGCCAGTCCGGCACGGCGAGCCCGCGCAGTGCCGGCAGCAGGAGCAGGAAGGTCAGGCCGAAGCGCAGCACCAGGAACTGCAGCACGGGCACCTGGGCGGTGGCGGTCTTCGCGGCGCTGTAGCTGCCGCCCCAGATCACGGCCACCAGGAGCAGCAGCGCCTCGGTGGCGCCGAACCGCGGCATGCGCCGCATGCCGATGTTTCCGTCAACGCGGATGCCGCGTGCCTGCATGCCTGTGCTCCTGGGGTACTGTGTGCCGGGATTGTTCGCCGCGCTGCCGGGCATTGACTAGACTGCGCGGCAGAACAGGAGCTGTGCCCGGTGAGAACAGATGACGCCCTCGAGGTGATGGTGGAACTCGTGGCCTTCGTCCGCGTGGCGGAAGCCGGCAGCTTCTCCGCGGCCGCGCGCCGGCATGGGCTGACGCCGTCCGCCGTGAGCCGGCAGGTGGCGCGCCTGGAAAAGACCCTGGGCGTCTCCCTGCTGCAGCGCACGACCCGGCAGCTGCGGCTGACGGAGGCCGGGCTGGAGGTGCTGGAACGCGGGCGCGCCATGGTGGCCGCCGCCCGGGCCACCCTGCAGGCCGCCGAAGGCCATGTCGGCACGCCCCGGGGGCTGGTGCGTCTCAGCGCGCCCAAGGCCTTCGCGCGCCATGTGCTGCACGGGCCCCTGCTGTCCTTCCTGCGCCTGCATCCGGAGGTGGACCTGCACCTGCTGGTGCTCGACCGGCCCGTAGATGCCCTGCGCGAGGACATCGACCTCGTCGTCCGCATGACCGACGACCCGCCGCAGGGCATGGTGGCCCGAGCGCTGATGCCGGTGCGGCAATGGGTGCTCGCCAGCCCGGACTATCTCGCCGCGCGGGGGGCTGTCCGCCGGCCCGAGGACCTGGCAGGCCACAGCTGCCTGCCGCTCGGCGAGCAGCCGGGAGACAGCCGCTGGCGCTTCGCCCGTGACGGCGACGGACATCACGGAGATGGCGTGGTGGAGGTGCAGGTCGCCGGCCGCTACACGGTCAACCACAGCGAGATGCGCCTCGCGGCGATCGAGTCGGGGCTGGGCGTGGGTTGCGTGCCGGATTTCGTGGCGCGCGACGCGCTGCAGGCCGGGCGGGTGGTGCGCGTACTGCCCGGCTGGACCGTGGGCAGCGATTACCAGGGCACCGCCTACCTGGTGTTTCCCGCGTCCTGCCATACCGCGCCTAAGTTGCGGGCGCTGATCGACCACCTGGTTGCCGAACTGGCACCTGCCGGCAGGAATCCGCCCTGTCGCCCTGCCTCTCCATGAATCAAGGATGGCTATCGGACAAGGTTCACCCGTAAACTACGCACGAGAGAGGGCTGGGCAGCGCCGCAACGGGCTGTGCAGGCAAACAAGGAGGTATATGGCAACGACCAACTACTCCGATCCGCTGGCACCGTTCTTCGAGCATTCCGTCAGCGCCACCGGGCTCGAGCGCGTCCTGCAGGTGGTCCGCAGGCATCTGTCGATGGACGTTGCGTTCATCTCCCGCTTCCAGGAAAGCGACCGCGTGCTCGACTACGTGGATGGCGATGAACCCTGCGTACTGCGACCCGGGCAGGTGATCCCGCTCGGCAGCGGGTACTGCCTGAAGGTGATCCGGGGCGAATTGCCGGAATACATCCCCGACACGTCCCGCGTGCCCGCGGCCATGGAGATTCCGGAGACGAAGTCCATTCCCATCGGCTCGCACCTCAGCACGCCCATCGTGCTGGAGGACAAGCGCCTGTTCGGTACGCTGTGCTGCTTCAGCTACGCGCCCGTCGCGTCGCTGGCCGAGCGCGACATGGACGTGCTGCGCGCCTTCGCCGAGTTTCTGGGCTTCTATTTCGACGCGGCAGCCCGGCGCGAGAAGGAGCAGGAGGCCGTCGCGCGCGTCATCCGCACGGCGATGCACGACGGCCACCTGCGCATCGTGTTCCAGCCCGTCTATGACCTGGCGCGGCGCAGCCTCCACAGTTTCGAATGCCTGTCCCGGTTCGACGTGGAGCCCCTGCGACCGCCGGACCAGTGGTTCAGCGCGGCCCACAGCGTGGGGCTGGGCATGGAACTGGAACTGCATGCCATCCGCCGGGCCCTGGCGTCGCTGGGATGCTTTCCCGCCGATGTCCCGTTCAACGTGAACTGCTCTCCGGACTTCATCCTCTCGGGCAGGCTGCAGTCGCTGCTGGAAGACGGCACCGACCTGTCGCGCGTGGTGCTGGAGGTGACCGAGCATGCCTCCGTGAACGACTACGCGGCCCTGGCCGAGGCCCTGCAGCCGCTGCGCGCCCAGGGGGCCCGCCTGGCCGTGGACGATGCGGGTGCCGGCTACTGCAGCATGCGCCACATCCTCCAGCTGCAGCCGGAGATCATCAAGCTCGACATGAGCATCACGCATTCCATCGACCGCGACATCCACCGGCGGGCGCTGGCCAAGGGGCTGATCAGCTTCGCGCACGAGATCGGCAGCCAGATCGTCGCCGAAGGGGTGGAAGAGGCCGCCGAACTGGAGGCCCTGGGCCGCCTGGGCGTGGACTTCGTACAGGGCTACTACCTGGCCCGGCCCCTGGGGCTGCAGGATGCCGTCCTGGCTGCCCGGGGGGCCTAGGGACGACGCCGCACGAAGCGCTGCTCCAGCACTTCCCGCCCCCACTGGCTTCCCGGACGCTCCTCCTCGCAGGCGAAACCATGCGCCTCGTACAGGCGGCGGGCGGCGTGCAGGCCGCTGAAGGTCCACAGGTGCGTTTCGGCGAAGGCCGGCCGGGCGTCCACAAATGCGAGGGCGGCCTCCAGCAGCTGGCGGCCGACGCCGCCGCCGCGCACCCCGTCATCCACGATGAACCAGCGCAGGTGGGCAGTGTCCGGGCCGAGGTCTTCGCCGTCGATGGCCACCGATCCGGCGATCCGGCCGTCCACCTCGGCCGTCCACACGGCGTTGGGCGACGGATCCTGGGTGTCCAGCCGGCCGCAGAACTCCGCCAGGCCGCCCGCCACCACGGATTCGAACCGCTGGCCGAAACCCGCCTCCCGCGCGTAGAAGAGCGCATGCATTTCGGTGACACGGGCGATCAGCCCGGGGCGGTAGCCGGAGCACAGGGCCACCGCGGGCCGTGGCTGTGGACGCTGAGGGGCCGCTGCGGGCCCGCCCTGGTCCATCCGGGCCAGCGCGGCGGCATACAGGCGCACGCCTTCGAGCACGGCGCGGTCTTCCCCCGGCCCCAGGTGCTCCAGGGCGCCGACCACCTGAGCCCGCGCGAACGCATGGATGCCCGCCACGCGTCGCCGGCCGCGCGCTGTCAGCGCCAGTTGCTTCACGCGCCCGTCCTGCGCGCCGGCCGTTTCCCGCACGTCGCCCGAGGCCACCAGCTTGCGCAGCATGCGGCTCACGCTGGATTTCTCCAGCCGCAGGCGCTCGCCCAGGTCGCGCGCCGTCAGCTGTCCGCCGTCCTGCCCGATCTCGATCAGGGCGTGCACCGCGGAAGGCGAGAGATCGGTGCCCGCGAAATCGCCCCCCATGAAACCGAGGGCGCGCACCAGGGTGCGGGATGCGGCGCGGAGTTCTTCGACCAGTACGGGAGGGGTGGACATGGGCTGGCTCCAATTGGTTGTATCGTACAACCAATTGGAGCGCCCGCCTACATGCGTTCGATCCCCGCCATCTCCACCCACTGCGCCCAGCGGCGGATGTCTTCCTGGATGAAGCGCTGCAGGTCGGGCCCGGAGCGCCATGCGTTCTCGAAGCCGCGCGCGGCGTAGGCCTGTTGTACCGCGGGGTCGGCCATGGCCTGCTGCAGTGCGCGGCCCATGCCCTCGACGGCCGCGGCCGGCGTGCTGGCCGGCGCAGCCAGGCCGAACCAGCCCTGCAACTCCAATCCGGGCACGACAGAGCTGGCCGCCGGCACCTGGGGCAGCGCCGGCAGCGGTCGGGGGCTGGTGACGGCGATCGGGCGCAGCCGGTCGTTTTGCAGCGCGGGCGCGGCCGAGAGCGTGTCGATGAACACGAAATCCAGCTGGCCGCCGATGAGGTCCGTCAGGATCTGCGTGACCGATTTGTATGAAACGCCCTGGTAGCGCAGATGGGCGAGCACGCGCAGCAGTTCGGCCGGCACCTGGGAGGACGAGCTGTAGTAGCCGTAGTTCAGCGTGCCGGGGCGGGCGCGCGCCGCCGCCACCAGTTCCTCCAGGCTGCGGTATGGCGCGTCGGAGCGCACCAGCAGCACGGAGCTGAAGCGGCCGAACATGCCGACCTGCACGAAATCCTTCAGCGGGTCATAGCGCAGGTTGCGGTAGAGGCTGACATTGGCGGCGTGCGTGGAGTTGCTGGTGAGCAGGAAGGTATAGCCGTCCGGTGGCGCGGCCTTGGCGGCCAGCGCGCCCAGGATGCCTGCGGCACCCGGGCGGTTGTCCACCACCACGTTGGCCTGCGGCAGCGTGCGAGGCACGTGGCTGGCGAAGGTGCGCGCCACGAAATCCGCCGCCCCCCCCGCCGCGGAAGGCACGATGAGGCTGATGGGCCGGCCGCCCGGCCACGGAGCATCCGCCGCGCGGGCAGCGGGCAGGGCCAGCGGGGCGAGCGGCAGGCACGCCAGGCCGCGCAGCAGGGCGCGGCGCCGGGGCAGCGGCGGGGTGGAAGGGGCGGTGCGGCGCATGGGAATGTCTCCTGTTGGCTGGTCTTGGAATGGGGGCGAGGGGAGGCCGGTGTGGCGTCACGCCTGTGCCGGCAGGCGGGCGAGCGCGGCCAGGAAGGGGTGCAGCGCCTGCAGGTACTGCGGCAGGCAGTCCACCATGGGCGTGTGGCCGCCGGGCAGCAACCGCAGCTGTGCCGAGGGCAGGCAGTCCGCGAGTTCCTCGGCATCCGCCACGCTGCGACGCACGTCCCGTTCCCCGTGCAACACGAGTGCCGGGCAGCGCAGCGAGGGCAGCAGAGGGCGCAGGTCCACGGCGCGCAGGCCCTCGACGCTTTGCAGCAGCGCCTCGGGCGCCAGGCTGTCCAGGTAGGCGCACAGCTGCGCGAAAAGCATGGCTGGCGGCGTGCGGGCGAAGCAGGTGCGCAGGAAATCCCGCCGGGCCTCCGTGGTCCAGCCTTCGCGCACCCGACGGGCGAAGCCTGGATCGCCATGGCGGCTGCTGTGCGCGCCGGTATTGCCCGCCACCACGCCCGCCACCGGCAACCCGGGCTGCAGCGCGGTCAGCAGGGCCAGCACCCCGCCCACGGAGTAGCCCAGCAGGACTACCGGCCCGGCATCGCCGTCCTGCACGCGCGGGCGCAGGGCGTCGGCCAGGCGCCGCGCCACTGCGCGCGGTTCGCAGGAATGCGGACTGCGGGGCGGCTCGGCCCAGTCCACGGGCTGCACCGTCCAGCCCGGCGCGTGCAGGCGCCCGAACACGGCGGGCGAGCAGCCAGCGCCGGGCAGGGCCACGAGCAGCGGTCCGCGCAGCGCGCGCCAGTCCACCGCATCCATGGCCGCGGGCGGCAGGGGCGGCGCTCCGGGGGCATCGACGGGGTGGGGGCGGGAGGCGGGGAGCGGGGGCATGGCGGCCATCGTAGGCAGCAGCCGCTGATGCGGATAGGGAATAATTTTCATCCAATGATGAGCAAGAGGAATCAAATGCCATGACTTCTCCGTCCCCGCTGCTGCCCGACCTGCCGGTCACCCAGGTGCGCCACTTCCTGCTCGTGGCCGAGCACGGCGGCTTCCAGGCAGCGGCGGACAAGGCCTTCCGCACGCAGCCGGCCATCACCAAGTCGATCCAGGCGCTGGAAGAGCGCCTGGGCGGCGCGCTGCTGGAGCCGGGCCGGCGCTCCGTGCTCACGCCCCTCGGCCTGCAGTGCCTGCCGTTCCTGCGCGAATTGGTGTTGCACCACGACCGCACGGCCGCGGCGGTGTCCGCTTTCGTGCGCAAGGACCGGGGCACGCTGACCGTGGCGGCCATCGCCGCGGTGGCCGGCAACTGGCTGCCGGGCCTGGTGAGCGGCTACCTGCAGGACCACCCGGGCGTGGCCGTGCGCCTGCTGGACGACAACTCGCGCAACGTGGAGCGCATGGTGCGCGACGGGGAGGTGGATTTCGGTGTGGGCAGCCTCGTGTCGGAGGCGCCGGAGATCGCATTCGAACCCCTGGCGGACGATGCCTTCGGCCTCGTGTGCAGCCGCCGCCACCCGCTGGCGCGGCGCCGCCAGTTGCGCTGGGACGAACTGCAGGGCCTGCCCCTGCTGGGCACGACCGCCCACCACCAGCTGGCCGCCTGGCCGGAAGAGGCCCGCTGGCTGCAGGCACCGGTGATGCAGGTCAGCACCATGCTGACCATGCTGGCGCTGCTCGACGCCAACGTGGGAGTGACCGTGCTGGCCCGCCTGGGCATGCCGGCCATGCTGGCCGACCGGCTGGCCTTCGTGCCCCTGGTGGCGCCCCGGCGCGAGCGCCGGCTGGGCATTTTGCGCTTGGCGGGCCGGTCGCTCAGCCCGGCCGCGCAGGCGATGCGGGAGCGGTTGCTGGAGCATGCGGAGGGGTTGCGGGTTACCTAGGGCTTGTCCGAAGACCGTTTGCGCAGCACCGCTTGGATCCGGTCCGTACCGGAGGCGGCCGCGACCACCGCATGGAGGCCTTCTTCCATAGCAGGCCATTCGATCGCCGCATCGACGCGATCTAGTCGTGTCGTCAGGTGAACGCCCGCTTCGTCACTTGTTTAAATCGCTACCTGCCAGGCGACATGCTACCCGCATCAGGCTCTCGCCCATGGTCCGTGCTACAGGAAACCTGAACGCTAACTCGTCGTCCTCAAACCGGTACTCTCCTGCGCGCACAGAAGAAGCGGTGTCGGAGAAGTAGACGGTTTGTATGGGTGCCCAACTGCGATACAAACAGTTGTAAAGCGCAGTCGTGATGCTGCTGCGATATTCGAAGCCCCGGACACCCGTGACGTCGGAGCTTGCGATGCGGCTTCTGGCAAAGACGTATTTGCCCCGCACCTCTACACTCGTGGCATCCAGATAGGACGCCGTTCTACTATTCGAATCGACAAGCAGCCAATCGCCCTGTGGACCTACCTTCGAGTCTCCTACCGCGTTCGCAGTCGGCATGTTGAGTAAGGACACGGACAGGACTAGCAGCACCCTCAATGAAGAACACTTCCAAAATGAAAAATTTCTCGTCATTGCTTCGAACCCTGGTTGCAGCGGCGACTTTGGCCCAATGCAGCATGTTGAGTGCCCAAGAGGTCAGATACGCTGAATCGCCGCGTATCGCAGTGTACCTACCTGATGGGTTTTGTGAGTTGGGTTCCAGTGCGCATGAGATGGAGCGGAAACGTTTTGTGCAGGAGAGCTTGGGAAGTGCACGCGAACTCCTAAGTCTTCTCGCTCCTTGCAATGAGGTCGTGAAGCTTGCGGCGGGAAAAACGATCGCATTTCAACGTTGGGTGATTGTCGAATTGCCAAAGGTTAATGAAACGTACTATTCCGCACTGTCGAGTGAAACGTTTGTGCAGCAGGCTATGGCACAAGCTGCTGAAGATCCCGCCGATGTGTTGACGCGGTTGGAAAAAAGGCTGAAGCGACAGATGCGTGACCAGATCGCTATAGATCCTATACATTCAGGCGTTATTTCCTCAGATTTAGCTACGTATCAAGGTAGTATTGCCAGCGTCAAGACTCTGGATGGAAAAATCGGGACCATAATTGGCGTTGAAGCGATGACGGCTGCAAAGGGCATTGTTGTCAGGTGCTCCATGTTTGAGCTTGCTGATGCAATGTCGTCGTTCGAAATGTTGCTCAAAAAGCAGCGTGGGCTCATGGCGAAGTTTCTGGCGATCAACGAATAGGAGCACACTTGGATCCCGATCTATATCGGGTGACTAACGCTTGCGGCATAACCCCACTCCGCAATTCGCAGCGTCATCGCATAGCGCGCTTCTACGCACATCTCGTCAGCGAGCCAATACGTATCTCAACTTGCCATTGCTTGGTCAGGTTAACGGCAATGGTTTGCTAACAACCCAGATGAGAATTGCCCCGCATAACATTCTTCAGCAAATCGAGCCGCGTGACGCGCTGAACTTCCATGGTCCTTACTTCATGAGCGCCTCTATCTCCTTGAAGAGCGTCAGCATGTCCTCCGCGACCTCAGCTTTTTCCAGCTTTGCAGCTACGTCATCGCGAGTAATGCTGAAGAAGCGTTTAAGTGAAGTATCGCCTTTCGTGAAAATTTCCTTTGCGTGAGCGTCCTGCACGGCCGCGACCACGTCGGAGGGCGTGGGGTCATCTGGCAGCAGGAGCGAATGCTTCTGTGCAAAGTAGTCGTTGACCTGCTGAACATCCACATCAGCGGCGCGCGCGATTGCCTCCTTAGAAAGCAGATAGTTCTCGACGTGTCTGCGACGCCATTTCAATGCCTTGTACCCCGCCTCTTTTGACGGGAAGCTCTTGTCGAATAAGGAAGAGCTAGTCGTGTTGCTCGGTTCGTCGTCACGGTCCCTGATGCTGATCGCCTTCAACCCAGGAATTTCCTTCAGCAGTTGCATGTAGAGCTTGTGTCGCTCTCCCGCCGAGCCGGTCCAGTACCAGGGCACCAACTTCTCCGGCCACGCTACGCCAGCCCGCTCGGCGATAGTCTTCAAAAAGCGCTCGTCACTTGGAGCTTCAAGAATCAAGAGTCGCCTGCTTTCCATCAATGCATGGAGCGTGGGGGTGTGGACTGTGCCAATCCCACCGAGAACCGAGACCTTCGCTGCGGCGTCAGCCATGTACTTCGCCTTTCGGTTCGCGACGGCAAGTATGCGATCGTGATCATAGAGACGGATTAGCTCGGGCGAATGCGTCGCAAGCAAGACTTGCTTATTCTTAACGTCAGTTATGTTGTCAAGCGCCAAGAGCAATTCTTTCTGAAGGGCTGCATTGAGGTGGGCGTCAGGCTCGTCGAGCAACACGATATCCACATCATCGGAAAGTGCCAGCGCGTAAACACTGAGCCATTGCAAAAAGCCACTGCCCTCGACCATGATGTCGCGCGCGTTGTAGCGAGGGAACCGCTCGAATGACCCGTCGTCCTTCACTTTGCCTTTGACGCATTCGACACGCAGATAGCTGTGATAACGCTCGTTGAAGGGCATCATTCTCAGGTCCGTCCCAAAGATTGACTGAGTCGTCCGAAGCAAAATCTCCCATGCATCATTCTGTCGAAGGCGGCGGAGGTCAGAGTTTTTGATTTTTGGTTTATCACCGCGCAAAACCAAACGCGCCGCCTGGTTTCGAGAGTGCATCTCGAACAACATGTTGCGAATTACGCCGCCTGAAAGCCCTTGACCTAGCAGACGCGCACGCATTGCCGGCGACAAACGGTTCTCCCGGTCTGTAATTCCAGCGAAGGGCGGCAGGTAGGCGACCCGAGGAACCCTAGGGCCCACTGAATCGTCTGGGCCGGGATTGACTTCGTTGGCCTTAAGGTTCGTCGAGGTAGCTTTGATAAAAAGGCGATCATTGGAGAGAGCAAGGCCAATCTCCAGATGCCGCTCATCCCCTGGGGCAATATCCCAGTAGACGCCTATTTTGAGCGTATAGCCATCTGGCTCGCTCTCACGAATTGTCTTCAGGTTGGTCCAAAGATGGCTTAAAGCCGGCAGTTGTAGCGGTGTGAAGTCCACGATGCCTAGTCCAATCCCAGCTTTGGATACCGTGGGCAACCAGCCTGCAGGGCCCTTTTCTATCTCAAGCAGCGTCTTGCAGAACTGCCAAGTAGCAAGCGCTTGCAAAACCGAAGACTTGCCTGAGTTGTTACCCCCAACAATCAGGGAAAGCCCCCCCCTGAGGTCGATGCTGGTCGCCTGAAATTGCTTAAACCGGTGCAGCGTGATCTTCTTAATCTGCATAGCGCCTCCTTGTACGGGCGAAGTATGACTCCGCTGCAGCGCAGGAACTGATTGCGGCGTACGAGACGCTCGGCGTTGCCTACATCCAGCGAAGCAACGGCATGCCTGCGACCTAAGGCTGGACAGTGGAACTGAAAGTGCGGTGTGCCTTAGGGCCAAAGAGATCGGCCATCTCATGCTCGCTAAACAGACTTACTGCGTTGGATCGGCCTTGCCTGTGTTTAGACGGGGAAAGCAAGCCCGTCGAGCTTCTAGCTTTTCAGTAAGCGACCTTGCCCGCAACGCTCCAGCAGGTTCGCTTTGCTTTGAGTAAGAAAAAGCCCCGCAGGCCGATGGCATGCGGGGCTCTGTGATACCGGCCATGCCGGCGCAGCGGTGTCTGCGGATCAGAACGGAATATCGTCGTCCATGTCATCGAACCCCGACGCCGCGCGCGGCGCCTGGGCCGCGGGGGCCGGAGCAGGGCGGGGCGCCGGTGCCGGCCGCGGTGCCGCCGCCTGGGGCGCAGGGCGGCGCGCGGGCGCCGGCGCGCTGTTGCCGCCGCCGTAGCCATCGTCGCCACCGCCGTAGCCGCCGTCGTCATAACCGCCACCACCGCCCTGGCCGCCGCCCATGCCCTGGCGGCTGCCGAGCATCTGCATGGTGTCGGCACGGATTTCGGTCGTGAATTTTTCCTGGCCCGACTGGTCGGTCCATTTGCGGGTGCGCAGGCTGCCTTCGACATAGACCTGGGAGCCCTTGCGCAGGTACTGGCCCACGATCTCGGCCAGGCGGCCG
Organism: Paracidovorax oryzae ATCC 19882; assembly: GCF_000687165.1. Taxonomy (GTDB): domain Bacteria; phylum Pseudomonadota; class Gammaproteobacteria; order Burkholderiales; family Burkholderiaceae_C; genus Paracidovorax; species Paracidovorax oryzae. Next base: position 49,497 of record NZ_JMKU01000008.1, read on the forward strand.
TTGAAAACGACGCGGTGCCACTCGGTGGCTTCCTTGTTTTCGCCGGTGTTCTTGTCGCGCCAGCGGTCGGTGGTGGCGATGGTGACGTTGGCGACCTGGTCGCCGCTGGGGAAGGTGCGCATCTCGGGGTCGCGCCCGAGGTTGCCGACGATGATGACTTTGTTGACGGATGCCATGGTGTGAAGGGGCCTGTAGAGAATGGTGGAGGAAAGGCACTACGGCCTGCGCGGCGGCCACGGGGGCGCCGCGAAGAGGGAGCGGGGATTGTGCCCCAAGCGGCCGATGCCTGCGCGCATCGCTCCCGCCCGGCAGGGTGCCACAATGTCCCTCCGCCCTGCCGCACCGACCGGCGCCCGCCGCGCCTGCGTCCGCCCCCGCCCACTGCCCCGCCATGCAACGAGAACCCGACTTCCTGGACAACCTGCGCTCGGAACTGCGCGACGGCCAGCGCTGGCTGGAGCGCAGCATCGTCCTGGCCTATGCCGTGGCGGCCGGGCTCAGCGTGGTGGTGTTCACCATGCTGGCGGAGTGGGCCTTCGCGGTGTTCGAGCGTGTCTATCACTGGGGTGGCGGCTGGGCCGTGCTGCTGTGGACGCCCGCGATCACCGCGGCGGTGGTCTGGGCCACGCGGCGCTGGGTGCCGGGCGCGGCCGGATCGGGCATCCCTCAGGTGATCGCGGCGCTGGAGCCCGGCCTCACGGCGCCCCAGCGGGGCCGTTTCGTCTCGCTGCGGCTGTCGGCCGCCAAGATCCTGCTGGCCAGCGCGGGGTTCATGGCGGGCCTGTCGATCGGGCGGGAAGGGCCGTCGGTGCAGGTGGCGGCGGGCGTGATGCACCATGCGCGCCGCTGGTTCGGGCCCCGGTCGGGCATCACCGCCCATGCGCTGCTGGTGGCCGGCGGGGCGGCGGGCATCGCCGCGGCCTTCAATGCGCCGCTGGCGGGCGTGGTGTTCGCCATCGAGGAGCTGTCCCGCAAGCTCGAGTCGCGCAGCAGCGGCCTGATCATCGCCGCCATCGTGCTGGCCGGCCTGATGGGGGTGTCGGCGTTCGGCAACCTGAGCTACTTCGGGCGCATCCAGGTGCCGCGGCTGGGCTGGGAGGCGCTGCTGCCGGGCCTGGCCGTCTCGCTGGCCTGCGGCGTCCTGGGCGGGCTGTTCGCCAAGCTGATGGCGGCGTCGCTCACGGGTGCGCCGGACCGTTTCAACCGCTGGCGGGCGCGCTGGCCGGTGCGCTTCGCGGCGGCCGGCGGGCTGGCGATCGCGGTGATCGGTCTCGTGACGGGCGGAGCGACCTTCGGCGCGGGCTCGGAGGCGGTCAAGCACATGCTGGCCGGCCAGGCGGACGTGCCGGCCTTCTACGTCACGCTCAAGTTCATCGCCACGTGGCTGTCGGCCTGGGTGGGGGTGCCGGGCGGGATCTTCGCGCCGTCGCTCTCGATCGGAGCGGGCGTGGGCCACAACGTGGCGCTGCTGGCCGGCGGGGACATCGCACCGGCCATCGCGCCGGCCCTGATCGCCATGGGCATGGCGGCCTTCCTGGCGGCGGTGACGCAGGCGCCGCTCACGGCCTTCATCATCGTGATGGAGATGGTGGACGGGCACGCGCTGGTGCTGAGCCTGATGTCCTCCGCGATGCTGGCGAGCCTGGTGTCCCGCATGCTGGCGCGGCCCCTCTACGAGACCCTGGCGGCCTCCATGCTGAGCGCCGCGCGGCTGCCCGAGGCGCCCGCGGACGTGGATGCTGCGGCGGAGCCTCCCGCTCCCGCGGAGGATGGCGCCCCGCGGGAACCCGCCGGTCGCTGAGCCGACCCGGGCGGACGGGCCTTACTTCCGCGCGCGGCCGCCGTGGGCCGGCACCGGCCGCATGCCCCAGGCCGCCGCCAGCCAGCCGAGGCAGAGCAGGGAGGTCGCCACGAACAGGCCGTGCGCGCCGCCCCAGCGCAGTAGCGCACCACCCAGGGCGCCGCCCGCGAACAGGCCCAGCGACTGCAGCGTGTTGTAGGTGCCCAGCGCCGCGCCACGCACGGCCGGCGGCGCGGTGCGGGAGACGAGGCTCGGCTGGCTGGCTTCGAGCGCGTTGAAGCCGCAGAAGAACAGGAACAGCAGCCCTCCCAGGGCCCACAGCCCCGGCGGCGTGCCGGCCGATGCCGCCCAGCCCAGCCCGAGCTGCACCAGCAGCACGAGGCCGATGGCACCCAGCAGGGCGCCGCGCAGCCGGCCGGCGCGCTCCAGGGCGAACAGGCCGCCCATGGCCAGGAAGGACAGCACCACGGCGGGCAGGTAGAGGTGCCAGTGCGCGCTCTTGGGCAGTCCGGCCTGTACCAGCAGGGCGGGCACGGCCACCCACATGGCCAGCTGCACCGTGTGCAGCGCGAAGACGCCGAGGTTCAGCCGCAGCAGGTCCGGGTGGCGCAGCACGTCGGCCAGGCGGCCGCGCGGTGCGTCCGCATGGCGTGCGGGCTCGGGCGGCACCACCCAGAGCACCACGGCGATGCCGGCCAGTGCCAGCGCGCAGGTCAGCCCGAAGATGCCGGGCAGGCCGAAGCGGGCGGCCAGCGGCGGGGCGGCCACGAGCGCCACGGCGAACATCAGCCCGATGCTGCCGCCCACGAGGGCCATGGCCTTGGTGCGCACCCCGTCGCGCGTCTGGTCGGCCAGCAGGGCGGTGACGGCGGCGGAGACGGCGCCCGCGCCCTGCAGCGCGCGGCCCAGCAGCAGCCCGCCGAGCGAATCGGCCAGTGCCGCCAGCAGGCTGCCGGCCGCGAACACCAGCAGGCCGAGCACGATGACGCGCTTGCGCCCGAAGCGGTCGGAGGCCATGCCCAGGGGCAGCTGCAGCACGGCCTGGGTCAGGCCGTAGATGCCCATGGCCAGGCCGACCAGGGCGGGGTCATCGCCGCCGGGGTACTTGCGCGCTTCGAGCGCGAACACCGGCAGCACCAGGAACAGCCCCAGCATGCGCAGCGCGAAGATGAGCGCCAGCGACAGGCTGGAGCGCCGCTCCAGCGGCGTCATCGTGGTGGCGGAGGCGGCGGGGATATCGGTCGCGGGCGTAGGCGGCAGGGGGTCCGGCACGGCAGAGGTCATCGGTTGCGGTCGATGGAAAGACGGCGATTCTCGCCCATCGCGCGCCTGCCGCGCCGGCGGGCCGTCAGCGGCGGCGCTGCCGCCAGCCGAGCACGCCGGCCGCGCAGGCCAGCAGCACCAGCGCGGCGGGGGAAAGCGTGGGCACCGGCGTGGCCTGTGCGGGCGCCGGCGCGGCCGCCAGCAGCGCCGGGCCGCCCGGATCGGCGATCACGCCCACGGTGGGGTCGGTGTCGCCCGCGCCGTTGTCGGTGATCGTGAAGGTGATCGTGTCGCCGGCGATCTGCGCGTCTGTCCATTCGAACCAGGTGTAGCGGTCCGCCCCGGGGCCGGAGGGGCCGAACTTGATGAATCGGGTGCCGTCGGGCAGGGCCTGGGGGTATTTCAGCGTCACCGTCACGCTGCCGGTGCAACTGGTGGCGACGAAGCGGAACACTCCGTGGGGGAACTGCGCGCCGGCCGGGCCGCCGGAGGGTATCTCGAAGGCGGTCTGGGTGGTATCGAACTGGCAGCCGCCCGCGACGGCCGGGCCGGACAGCGTGGCCGTGATGGTGCCCGTGCCGGTGGCCGACGCCGCCGAGAACGTGGTCGGGCTCAGCCGCTGCACGAGGTGCAGCGTGGAGTCCTTCTGGATGTTGTAGTCGGAGAGCGTGCGGCCGTCCTCCAGCTGCTTGCCCGCGAAGATGAGGCGCTGCTGCTCGGGCGGAATGCCCTTCTTGTCCTGTATCTGCGCCTTCACGTTCTCGATGGAGTCGCTGGGCTCCACGTCCAGCGCCAGGGTCTCGCCCGAGAGCATCTTCACGAAGATCTGCATGGCCCAGGCACCCTGGGCCCCGAAAGCGAGCACGCAGATGAGCGCAAATCGGGCGAAGGCGCGGCGCAGGGAGTCGGTGGCGGGCAGCGGGAAGGCGGGGGAAAGACCGGAGGGCATGGAAAAACGGTGGCACGACCGGAAGGCCGGGCCAAAAAGAAGGGGTAGAAGGCGTAACCGTCGAGCACGGAAAGCGTAACCCTCCATCATGACGGAACCACCTTGCCATGGAAAGCGCGTTCTGCGCAGTTTCCGCAGCCCAGGGCCGAACCACCGCCGGGCTGCAGGCCGGCGGGCCTGCGGATCAGGAAAGGTGGGCCTGGGTGGGCGGCAGGCCCAGTTGCGCGCGCAGGCGCTGTACGCACTGCGCCACGGAAAGCGCATCGGTACGCAGCTCCAATGCGGGAGCCTCCGGCGGCTCGTAGGGCGAATCGATCCCCGTGAAGCGCGGCAGTGCGCCGCTGCGGGCGCGCCGGTACAGGCCCTTGGGATCGCGCTCCTCGGCCACGGCCAGCGGCACGTTCACGTACACCTCGAGGAAATCCCCGGGCGCGAACAGCGCCTGCGCGGCCGCGCGCTCGGCCCGGAACGGCGAGATCAGCGCGACGATGGCGACCACCCCCGCATCCACGAACAGCCGCGCCACGTGCGCGGCCCGGCGGATGCTCTCGGCCCGGTCCGCGTCGGTGAACCCCAGGTCGCTGCTGAGCCCGGCACGCAGGCGGTCGCCGTCGATCACGAAGGTGCGCAGGCCGTCGCGGTGCAGCGAGGCCTCCAGCGCGTGCGCGAGGGTGGTCTTGCCCGCGGCCGAGAGACCCGTGAGCCAGACGGCCCGGGCGGGATGGCCCTGCAGGCGTTCGCGGTCCTGGCGGGTGATAGCGGTGGAAGCGGTGGACGGGAAGGTCATGGCGCGGGCGCCGGTGGAACGGGCTCTGATTATGGGCACGGGCGCCGCCGGCCCGCCTCACCTATCATGGTGGGTTTCCCGCTTGCCGACGCCCTCAGTGACCGAGCCCACCGCCCCCGATGATCCGCGCCCCGGCGACGGCGCCTATCTGGCCCGCGCCCTGCGCGAGCAGCGCATCAGCATCCGCGGCGCGCGCACGCACAACCTCAAGAACATCGACCTGGACCTGCCGCGCAACCAGTTGGTGGTCATCACCGGGCTGTCGGGCTCGGGCAAGTCCAGCCTCGCTTTCGACACGCTCTATGCCGAGGGCCAGCGGCGCTACGTGGAGAGCCTGTCTGCCTATGCCCGGCAGTTCCTGGGCCGCCTGGACAAGCCGGACGTGGACCTGATCGAGGGCCTGTCGCCCGCGATTTCGATCGAGCAGAAGGCCACCAGCCACAACCCGCGCTCCACCGTGGGCACGGTGACCGAGATCCACGACTACCTGCGCCTGCTCTACGCCCGCGCCGGCACGCCTTATTGCCCCGAGCACGGCCTGCCGCTGGCCGCGCAGACGGTGAGCCAGATGGTGGACACCGTGCTGGCGCTGCCCGAGGACACCCGCCTGATGGTGTTGGCCCCGGTGGCGCGCGGCCGCAAGGGCGAGTTCACCGAACTGTTCGCGCAGATGCAGGCGCTGGGCTACGTGCGCTTCCGGGTGGATGGAACGATCCACGAGGTGGAGAACCTGCCGCAGCTCAAGAAGACCGAGAAGCACGACATCGATGTGGTGATCGACCGGCTGAAGGTGCGCTCCGACGCGCAGCAACGGCTTGCCGAGAGCTTCGAGGCCGCGCTGCGCGTGGGCCAGGAGGCCGCGGGCGCCGACGGCAATGGCCGCGTGCTGGCGCTGGAGATGGATTCGGAGCGGGAGCACCTGTTTTCCAGCAAGTTCGCCTGCCCCATCTGCGGCTTCTCGCTGCCCGAGCTGGAGCCGCGCCTGTTCTCGTTCAACTCGCCGATCGGTGCCTGCCCCACCTGCGACGGCCTGGGCCAGCAGGAGGTGTTCGATCCGGTGCGGGTCGTGGCTTTCCCGTCTTTAAGCCTGGCCAGCGGCGCCATCAAGGGCTGGGACCGGCGCAACGGCTACTACTTCGCCATGCTGGAGAGCCTGGCCCGGCACTACGGCTTCGATGTCGAGGCGCCGTTCGAGTCGCTGCCCGAACGCGTGCGCAGCGCCGTGCTGTACGGCTCCGGCGAGGAAGAGATCGCCTTCAGCTACATCCTGGACAGCGGCGCCAACAAGGGCAAGGCCGTCGTCAGGAAGCACCCGTTCGAGGGCATCCTGCCGAACATGGCAAGGCGCTACCGCGAGACCGATTCCACCGTCGTGCGCGAAGACCTCGCGCGCCTGCGCAGCACCCAGCCCTGCCCCGACTGCCACGGCACGCGCCTGCGGCTGGAGGCGCGCCACGTGCGCGTGGGCGAGGGCGAGCAGTCCCGCGCCATCTACGAGGTGAGCCGCGCCACCCTGGCCGAGGCCCGGGCCTGGTTCGGGGCGCTGCAGCTGAGCGGCGCCAAGGCCGAGATCGCCGGCAAGGTGGTGCGCGAGATCGCCACGCGCCTCACGTTCCTGAACGACGTGGGCCTCAACTACCTGAGCCTGGACCGCAGCGCGGAGACGCTCTCGGGCGGCGAGGCGCAGCGCATCCGCCTGGCCAGCCAGATCGGCTCGGGCCTCACGGGCGTGATGTACGTGCTCGACGAGCCCAGCATCGGCCTGCACCAGCGCGACAACGACCGGCTCATCGCCACGCTGCAGCACCTGCGCGACATCGGCAACAGCGTGATCGTGGTCGAGCACGACGAGGACATGATCCGCGCCGCCGACCACTGCGTGGACATGGGCCCGGGCGCGGGCGTGCACGGCGGCCGCGTGATGGCCCAGGGCACGAGCGACGAGTTGAGCGCCCATCCCGAATCGCTCACCGGCCAGTACCTTTCGGGTGCGCGCGTCATCCCCGTGCCGGCACGCCGCACGCCCTGGCTGCCGGTGCTGGAGGCGCAGTCAGAGCCCGAGCCGCCGAAGAAGGGCAAGTCGCGCTTTCCTGAAACCGACGCGAGCCGCCGCCGCGCGGAGCGCATGGCCGAGCACCGCGCCACCCAGGGGCGCCTGCAGGCGCTGCGCGTGGTGGGCGCCACGGGCCACAGCCTGAAGAACGTGAGCGTGGAGTTCCCCGTGGGGCTGCTCACCTGCGTGACGGGCGTCTCGGGCTCGGGCAAGAGCACGCTGGTCAACGACACGCTCTACGCCGCCGTGGCCCGCCAGCTCTACCGGTCCCATGACGAGCCCGCGCCGCATGAAGCGATCGAGGGCATCGAGTACTTCGACAAGGTCATCAACGTCGATCAGTCGCCCATCGGCCGCACGCCGCGCAGCAACCCGGCTACCTATACGGGCCTGTTCACGCCGATCCGCGAGCTGATGGCCGAGACCAACATTGCCCGCGAACGCGGCTACGGCCCGGGCCGGTTCAGCTTCAACGTGGCCGGCGGGCGCTGCGAGGCCTGCCAGGGCGACGGCGTGGTGAAGGTGGAGATGCACTTCCTGCCCGACGTGTATGTGCCCTGCGACGTCTGCCATGGGCAGCGCTACAACCGCGAGACGCTGGAAGTGCAGTGGAAGGGCCGGAACATCGCGCAGATCCTGGACCTGACGGTGGAGGATGCCCATGCCTTCTTCCAGGACGTGCCGGCGATCGCCCGCAAGCTGCAGACACTGCTCGACGTGGGCCTGTCGTACATCCGCCTGGGGCAGGCCGCCACGACGCTTTCGGGCGGCGAGGCCCAGCGCGTGAAGCTGGCGCAGGAGCTGTCCAAGCGCGATACGGGCCGCACGCTCTACATCCTGGACGAGCCCACCACGGGCCTGCATTTCGCCGACATCGACCTTTTGCTCAAGGTGCTGCACCAGTTGCGCGACGCGGGCAACACCATCGTGGTGATCGAGCACAACCTGGACGTCATCAAGACGGCCGACTGGATCATCGACATGGGGCCCGAAGGCGGGGCGGGCGGCGGTACCGTGGTGGCCGAAGGCACGCCCGAGGAGGTGGCGGCGAACCCGGCGAGCCACACCGGGCGGTACCTGCAGCGGTATCTGGCGTAGGCGCGCCGGGTACGGCCGCCTACCGCCGCAGCAGCCGCGCCACCAGCGGGTCCAGCGATGCCATGAAGTCTTCCACCGCCTGGGTGTAGCCACCGTCCAGCCCCAGGTCGCCGTTGATCTCCCCGTGGTCCAGGGGCTGCGGCAGCACCGTGGCGCGGCTGCCCCGGGCGTGCACCTTGCGGGCCATGGATTCGGCCTGCAGGCAGGGCTGGTCGGGCCGTTCCGTGGAGCAGACGAACTGCCAGGGGGGCGTGCCGGCCACCAGCTGGTCGTAAGGCGACAACCGGGCCCACGCGGCCGGATCGGTGCCGAAGGCTGCGTCGTAGAGCGGCAGGTGCGGCGCGGCCATGAACCGCGGCACGTCGAGCACGGCGCTGTCGAGAACGACGGTGCCGAGCCAGGGCCATGCCCCCCATTGCACCGCGGCGGCGGGCCGGGCATTGAGCAGGGCCACCAGGTGCGCCCCGGCCGAGTGCCCCATGAGGATGAACCGTCCCGCGTCCGCGCCCCATTCGCCCGCGTGCTGCTGGGCGGTGGCCAGCGCCAGGGCCACGTCCTGCGCCTGCTGCGCCACGGGCGTGTCGGGCAGCATGCGATAGTTGATCGACACCAGCACGAAGCCCTGCGGCACCCAGCGGGCGACCTTGTGCTCCACCACCTTGGGCATGGCCTTGTCGCCGGTGCGCCAGGCCCCGCCGTGCACCATGAAGATCACCGGTGCGCGCAGGCCCGGGGCCGGTGCGCCGGAGGTCGGCAGATAGACATCCATGCGCTGGCGCGGATCGGCGCCGTAGGGCAGGTCGACGATCCTGCGCACGCCGGCGGGCAGGGGGGCCGCGGCCGCTCCGCCCCGCATGCGTTCGGCCCAGCGACCGCGCGGGGATTCGCCGCCGTCGCCGATGCCGGCGCTCACGCTCTGGCCTGCTGCCAGCAGGACGACGCACAGGGCCAGGGAAGCGGCGCGGGAAGAGGGCGAGGGGCGGGTGGAGCGGTGGTTCATGGCTGCGGACTCCTGGACGGGGTGGTGCGGTGCAACGCGTTGGGGATGGTCTCCATGGTGCCCCGCGGGCCGGCCTGCGCGGTGAAGCGCGTGCGGCAAATCATGACAAGGCATGACAATCCGTCCAGGGGCCGTCACCGCCTGTCATCATCGCGCCATGACCGAACCGCTCGCCAGGATCCTCGTGGCCGACGACGAGCCCGACCTGCGCGCCCTGCTGCAGCGCTACCTGGGCGACCAGGGATACGCCGTGCGCGCCGTCGATGGCGCGGCGCCCCTGGAGCGGCTGCTCGCGCGCGAACGCTTCGACGTGCTGGTGCTGGATGTGATGATGCCCGGCGAGGACGGCCTTTCGCTGTGCCGCCGCCTGCGTGCGCAGGGCGAGACCATTCCCATCCTCATGCTGACTGCGCGCGGCGATCCGGTGGACCGCGTGGTGGGCCTGGAGATGGGGGCCGACGACTACCTGCCCAAGCCGTTCCAGCCGCGCGAGCTGCTCGCCCGCATCCAGGCCCTGGTGCGGCGCCAGCGCCTGCTGGGCGCACACCACGGGCCCGTGACCGCTGCCGCCGCGCCCGAGTGCATCGGGTTCGGCGACTGCACCCTCTGGCCCGGCACCCGCCGGCTGCAGCGGGCGGGGCAGGAGGTAGACCTGTCCAGCACCGAATTCGCCCTGCTGCTGGCATTCGCGCGCCAGCCGCGCCGGCCGCTGGGTCGCGACCGGCTCATCGCGCTGGCCTACGGCCCGGGCCACGTGGCCACCGACCGCAGCATCGACGTGCAGGTCATGCGCCTGCGCAAGCTCATCGAACCCGACCCCGCGCACCCCCGCTACCTGCGCACCGTGTGGGGCGTGGGCTATGTCTTCCTGCCCGATGGGCCGGTTCCGCTGCCCGCTGGCTCGCCCCGGGCGTCGCCCGGTCCGGAGGCGCCGCAATGAACACCGCGGCCTCCATGGCACCGGCCGGCCACGGCTGGCCGCGCAGCCTGTTCGGCCGCCATCTGCTGCTCATCGTGGCCCTGGTCGTGGCGGGGCAGCTGTGCGCGGCCTGGCTCGCGCGCCGCCTCATCGTGGAGCCGCGCATCGCCACGGCGGCCGAGGGCTCTGCACGCCAGCTGGCCGCGCTGCGCGCCGGCCTGCAGGCCCTGCCGCCCGCGCAGCGGCAGGCCTTCGTGGATGCCTTCAACCGCCAGGTGGCCGGCATGCAGGGAAGGGCGCAGGGACCGGGCACGCCCTCCCCTCAAGGCAGCCCTGCGCTGACGCCGCTGGAGCGCCGCTTCCAGCAGGCCCTGTCGGACCGCCTGGGCGCCACCGGCTGGCTGGTGCCCGGCACCGGGCCCGTTTGGCAGCGAGGGGGGGCGGGCGTGCTCTGGCTGCACCTGCAGCCGCTGCCGGATGCCGGCGCCGATCCGGCCGCGGCCTGGGTCGCGCTGCCGGTCACCGGCACGTTCCGCGCTTTCACGGGGGCCTGGCTCGCGGCCACGCTGGCCGGCGGGTTGCTGGCACTGGCCGGCGCCGCCTGGCTGCAGCGGCAGCTGCACCGCCCGCTGCGGCGCGTGGTGGCAGCGGCGCAGGCCATCGCGCGCGGGCAGCCCCACACGCCCCTTCCCGAGGATGGTCCGCAGGAGATCGCCGCGCTCGCGCACGGCATCAACCACATGGCCGAGGCCCTGCAGGCGGCCGACCGCGAGCGTGCGCTGATGCTCGCCGGCATCTCGCACGACCTGCGCACGCCGCTGACCAAACTGCGCCTTGCGGCGGAGATCGCCCGCCCGCACATGGAGCCGGCCCTGGCCGCGAGCATGGAGCGCAGCGTGGACGAGATGGATGCCGTGGTGGTGCAGTTCATGGATTTCGCGCGGCTGGATGCCGGCCCGGAAGGGCGCGAGGCTGCGCACGCCGCGCCCCTGGATGCCTTGGCCGAGGCCCTGGCGGAGGCGCAGGCCGGCCACGGCCGCGTGCTCGCGCTGGGGGGCGGCGCGCCCACGCCCGTGGCCGTGCAGCCCCGGGCCCTGCGCCGCGCGGTGGAGAACCTTGTCGAGAACGCCTGGCGCCACGGCCTGCCGCCCGTGGTGCTGCGCACGGGCGAGGATGCGGACGGCGCCACCGCCTGGATCGAGGTGGCCGACAGCGGGACCGGTATCGACCCCGCCGAACTGGAGCGGCTGCGCCGACCGTTCGCGCGTGGCAGCGGCACGGCCCGGGCCGGTACCCCGGGCGCCGGCCTGGGCCTGGCCATCGCCGACCGCGTGGCCCGGCTGCACGGCGGACGGCTCGACCTGCATGGGGTGCCGGGGCAGGGGTTGCGGGCGCGCATCGTGGTGCCCATGCGGCCTGCCCACGGCGATGCGCCCGTTCCGGGCCGCGAATAGGCCGTTCCCCAACGGTTGGCGGTAGCGGCAGCAACGCTCCGCGCGGTAGCGCTTCAGCCCATGAACCCCAGGTTCACCGGATACATCGATCCTCCGAAATTCCCGATGCGCGGCAGCACGCCTGCCAGCTCGGTATTCGCCACGCCGAACCAGCGCGCGAGCGTGGCAGCGTACTGGTCCACGGCGGTGCTGGGCAGCAGGCGCCCCTGGCCCACGTGCCACTGGTCTTCGCTGCCGCTGCCGTTGCCCACGCTGATGGGGGGCGGCGTGCCGTAGAAGGCTGCGCCGCGCACCGCGCCGCCGACGACGAAGTGGTGGCTGCCCCAGCCATGGTCGGAACCGTCGCCGTTCGACGTGAGCGTGCGGCCGAAGTCCGACGCGGTGAAGGCCGTGACCTTGTCCGCCACGCCCAGCTCCGCCGTGGCGTTGTAGAAGGCGGTCATGGCGCTGCTCACCTTGTCCAGCAGCACCTGCTGGGTGGCGATGAGGTTGTCGTGCAGGTCGAAGCCGCCCAGCGATACGAAAAACACCTGCCGCTTCGTGCCGAGCGTGCCCCGCGCCGCGATCAGCCGCGCCACCACCTTGAGCTGGTCGGCGAGCGCGTTGTTCGCGGGAAAGGCGGTGGACAGGTTCGTGCCGGCCAGGGCCGCGGAAATCTGCCCTTCCGCGCTGATGGAGCGCTGCGTGACGCGTGCGTATTCCGCCTCCAGCACATGGCTGCTGGCAGCCTGCACCAGGTCGCCGAGCACGCCGCGCACCGCGCTGGAGCCATAGACATTGTTCTTCACGCCGTTGATGGGCACGGCGCCGCTGGGACTGATCTGGTATTGCAGCGCCTGGTCGCCCGCCAGGAACACCGCATTGCCGCTGGCCGAGATGCAGGTGAAGAGCGAGGTGGCGTTGGACGACAGCGCGAGGTCGCCCAGGTTGCCGCCCCAGCCCACGGTGGAGCCTTCGGCACCCTGCGACTGCCACACCGACTGCTGGTCGTTGTGCGAGAAGAGCTTGGGCGGCAGCGGATAGTTGCGCCGGTCGCCGCTCGCGTACTGCGCGCGCGTGAGCGGCACCAGCAGCGGGCCCACGTTGAGCTGCACGGCCGCATGGCCGGCGTTGAAGAGGCCCGCCATGCCGGTCATGGCCGGATGCAGCGCGTACTGCAGGCCCCCCGCCAGCGGCGTGGCCGGCTGCAGCAGCGTGCCACCCAGCGCCCCCCGCCCGAGCGCGATGCCGCCGGCCGCGCCGTCGGAGCCGCCGCCGCGGATGGCGGCGTATTGCGTGTAGCGGCTGCTGTCGTACGGCACGACGGTGTTGGCGTAGTCGCAGCCGCCGAGCAGGAAGACGCAGACCAGCGCCTTGTAGTCCTGTGCGTCGAAGGCGGCGGCCTCGCCCATCGCGGCGAGATTGAGCGCCATGGGCAGCGCGGCACCGGTGGCGGCGAGCTGGGCCGAGCGGCGCAGGAAGGCGCGGCGCGTGTGGCGTGCGGGATCGATGAACGGCATGGAATGGGCTCCGGTGGGGGACGGCGCGGGCCGTTCACTTCTGCACGAGATAGGCCGGGCAGGCCATGACCAGGAAGACGGCCGCGGCGACGCGGTTGAGCTTGACCGCCGCGCTGCTCGAGGCCGTGACCGGGGTGGCTGCCAGCGCGTTGGCGATGCGCGCCTGCGTGACATCGGAGATCTGGCCTCCCGACAGCAGCAGTGCCACCTTGCGCACCAGCGCGGCTGGATCGGACACCAGCGGGAGCAGGGCGGCATAGTCGCAGGTGATGTCGAAGCCGTTGTTGCCGTTGCTCGCGTTGTTCTGCGGCAGGTCCGGCGCGTTCACGAACAGGCCGTTGCGGATCGCGTTCTGCATGAAGTTCAGGTAGCCGCCCACGCTGGACTCGGTGACGATCTGGAACTCCGGCGCCACCTGCCCGGCGGACGCCATGGCCGTGGAGGGCGGCACGTAGCCCGGCCGGAAGAAGTTGAACACCGACGGCGAGCGCAGCGGGCTCTGCCCCAGCCGCGAGGCCGGGTCGCTCAGGTCGCCGAGCTTCCAGCTGCCCCGGGCCGACCGCAGGCCGAACGTGCGGCCCCACTGCACGAAGCGCACCATGGGCTCGCGGAGCCGGCCGAAGGAGGTGCTGGAGAGACCGGCAGCGCCCCGGGCCTCGCTGTCGAGCAGGATCGCGGCCACGACGGCGCGCAGGTCGCCGCGCACGCCGCTGCCGTTGTTCGCGAAGACGGCCGCCACCCGCGCCACATAGCCCGGGCTGGGGTTGCTCGTCACCAGCCGCTGGATGAGCTGCCGGCCGATGAACGGGGCGACGTTGGGGTGGTTGAAGAGCGTATCCAGCGCGGTCTTCAGGGCCGCGTCGCCCGGGGTGCCCGCTGCGATCGTCGTGCCCAGGAAGGTCGCGGCCAGTGCCGAGTGCCGGCTGGGGACCAGCACCATCGGCCGCCCCGCCTGCTGCGGCCCCGGCACGGTGCTGGTGCCCACGGTGAAGGACTGGTTCTGGCTGCGGTCGTAGTCGTAGCCGGTGAACACCCGCGCGAGGTTGCTCACGTCGGAAGCCCCGTAGGTATCCATCCGGTTGCCGTTCGCGTCGCGCTGCTCGGTACCGTCGGCGTTCAGCCGGTACAGGCCCAGGGTGAAGAGCTGCATCACCTCGCGGGCGTAGTTCTCGTCCGGCTGGCGGCCGGTGCGCGCGTCTTCCTTCTGGCTGCCCAGGGCGTTGAGGTACACGCCCATGGCGGGGTTGAGCGTCACGGCCTCCAGCAGCGCGCGGAAATTGCCGAAGGCATGCCGGTTGAGCACGTCCCAGTAGCCGGCCGCGAGGAAGGCGGGCCAGGGCTGGTTGAGCCCGTTGGTGGACACCACCATGATCTCCGAGAGCGCCAGCGCCACGCGCTTGCGCACGGCATCGCGCTCGGTGAACAGCTGGCTCCACAGCATGTAGTCGGCGGGATAGGAGGCGTTGTGGTAGCGCGTGTCCGCGTTCGCCACGCCATAGCCGCGCTGCGCCAGCCAGTCGGTGCCCGTCGTGCCGATGGGCTGCGCGAACTGGTCGGCCAGCCAGGCGGCGTAGCCCTTGGTACGCACGGCGGAGGTGTCCTCGTCGGTGGCGGAGAACTGGGCCTGGAGCAGGAAGCGCGCCGCTTCCGCATCGGTGGCGGGCGCTGCGGAGGCCGCGCCGCCGGAGCTGGCGGCGGTGGCTTCCGCATAAACCGCCGGATCGCCGCTGCTGCCCCCGCCGCAGGCGGCCAGCAGGCTGGCCGCGGTGACGGCGGCCAGGACAGGTGGGGCCGGGAGTGCCGGTCCGGGGGAGGAGCGGGGCCGCGCCGGGTCAGCGGGCGGCACCTCGGCGGTGGCCGTGGGCGTGGGGTGCATGGGTCGGCTTCCGTTTCAGCGGAGGCGGCAAGGACCGCCGGATCCGGGAACCTGTGCCTAACGCGACGCACTGTTCCCGGTTGTCAGCATGCGCCCTGGTTTGCGGAAAAATCGTGACGAAATGTTATTCGTGCAGGGTGTTGTTGTGCGGCGGAGTCACCCTGCCTGCCATGGCGTGGCTGGTCAGGTGGCGGTCAGGCGGCCCGGCCCTGGCCGATGCGCAGCGCGCTGCCTGCGCCCGGCTCGTCCCCTGCCGCGAGCCGGAAGACGGCCGCGGCGCGCACCAGTTCGTCGGCCTGCGTGCGCAGGCCATTGGCCGCCGCGGCCATTTCCTCGACCAGCGCCGCGTTCTGCTGGGTGGCCTGGTCCATCTGCGTCACGGCCTCGCCCACCTGAGCGACACCCTGGCTCTGCTCCTGGCTCGCTTCGCTGATCTCGCCCATGATGCCGGTCACGCGCTGGATGGCCTGCACCACCTCGGCCATGGTCGCGCCCGCCTGGTCGGCGAGTTCGCCGCCCTGCTGCACGCGCTGCACGCTGTCGCCGATGAGCGCCTTGATTTCCTTGGCGGCCTCGGCGCTGCGCCCGGCCAGGGCCCGCACCTCGCCCGCCACCACGGCGAAGCCCCGGCCCTGCTCGCCGGCGCGGGCGGCTTCCACGGCCGCGTTCAGTGCGAGGATGTTGGTCTGGAACGCGATGGAATCGATCACCCCGATGATGTCGGCGATCTTGCCGGACGCGGTGCGGATGCCCTGCATGGTCTGCACCACCTGCGTGACGACCTCCCCGCCCTGGGCGGCGACCAGGCTGGCATTCATGGCAAGCTGGTTGGCCTGGCGCGCGTTGTCCGCGTTCTGCCGCACGGTGGCCGTCATCTGCTCCATCGAGGCGGCGGTTTCCTCCAAGGCACTGGCCTGGCTTTCCGTGCGTGCCGAGAGGTCCATGTTGCCCTGGGCGATCTCCGCGCTGGCCGTGGCCACGCCTTCGGCACCACCGCGCACCTGGGCCACCATGGGCTTGAGGCGCGCTCGCATCTGCTGCTGCGCCGCGATGAGCCGGCCGACCTCGTTGGTGCCGTGCGGCACGTCGTCGCCGCTCAGGTCGCCGTCGGCCACGGCGCTGGCCAGCCGCACCGCCTGCGCGAGCGGCTGGGTGATCGAGCGCATGAACACCACGCCCAGGCCCAGGCCCAGCGCGAGCGCGAGCAGCAGCGCGGCCGAGGCGGCGCCCAGTTTCCGCTGGTCGGCGGACACGCGCTCCAGCAGCGCCGCATCCAGGCTGGCCATCGCGGTGGTGTTGAGCTGGTTCAGCGCTTCCAGCGTGCCGGTGAGCTGGTCGAAATAGTCCTTGGCGGGCATGGTGATCTCGCTGGCCGACAGCAGGCTGCGGTCCACCAGCTGGCGCGATGCCGCCACGCGCTGGCGCACGTCCTGCACCGGCCCGGCCAGGGTCTTGCGCAGGTCTTCGTCCACCAGCGCGCGCTCGAAATTGCGGAAGGTATCCGCCTCCAGCTCGCCCACGCGCTGCTGCAGCGCCTGCAGCGCGCCCTTGCCTTCCGGCGGCAGGGCCTGGCGTGCGAGGTAGCCGGAGCCCTGCCCGCGCAGCAGGCCGAGCTTTTCCCCGAGCATGGGCGAGTTCACCACCGCGGCCTGGATCAGGTCCTGCGTGGCCATGTCCGGATCGGTCTGGAAACCATAGTGGTGCAGCAGTTCCTCTCCGATCTGCATCAGCGTGCCCACGAGCTGCGTGTGCTGGGCGAGGCTCTGCGGCGGCTGCAGGGAGCGCGCGGCAACGGCCTGTTCCAGGCTCTGCCAAGTCTGGGCGGCGGCGTTCCAGGCCTGCATCTGGGCCTGCGGCACACCGGCCTGGGCAAATGCCTTTCCGGCTTCCGCGAAGGCCTGGTTGAGCGCATCGCGCGCGGCGGGCCGGCGCGCCGCCAGCGCCTCGTCGCCGCCCAGCATGGCCGCAGACAATCCGCGATGGACCTGCAGCCGCTGTACCGCCTGGTTGACCGCGATCAGCGCCGGCGCGCCCTGGCTTTCGTAGCGGGCCGCGCCGATCTGCTGGAGCGCGCCACGCACGTACAGCACGGTGGGCAGTGCGCCCATGAGCAATGCGATCACCCCGAGGATCAGGAATTTGTGGAGCAGGCTCAGTCGGTGCAGCATGGACATGTATTGGCGTCTGTTGAGTGAAAGGGCTTGCGCGGCGGCCCCTCCCCCCGCGCGCGTTGCCGGCGATTCGCCACCGTGCGTAAGCAATTGTGAAACACGCCTCATGCAAATGGTATGCCGGAGGGCGGAAAAATTGACGGATATCAAGTCGGCGCCATCTTCATAATCTCTGAAGTCGGCCGACCCTGCAACGCGACAGTCGCGCGCCTCCCGGCGGGCCCCTCTACCCGTGCTGTGCAAGCCTCTTCCTTTTTCCCTCCCTTCCCAGGATTTCCATGCCTTTCCTGCTTCCGTCTTTCCCCGTCACACCGCTTCCGGCGCGGCCACGAGCCATGTCCGCGAAGGCGCGTACTGCCGGTGGCGGTTGCGGGGGCGGCCGGTGAGCGCCGGGCCGCAATCCGCGCCGCTGGCACCGCGCGACCTGCTGGCGGCGCTGGCGGTCGTCGTGCTCTGGGGCGTCAATTTCGTCGCCATGAAATGGGGACTGCGCTCCTTCACCCCGTTCCAGCTGGGCGCCATGCGCTACGTGTTCGCGGCCCTGCCGCTCGTGTTCTTCCTGCGGCCGCCCGCCGTGCGCTGGCGCTGGGTGGTGCTCTACGGGCTTTTCCAGGGCGTGGGGCAGTTCGGCATGGTCTTCCTCGCCTTGCGCGTGGGGCTGACCGCGGCGCTGGCGAGCGTGCTGCTGCAGACCCAGGTCTTCTTCACCGCGTTCTGGGCCTTCCTGCTGCTGCACGAGCGGCCGGGCCGGCCGCTGCTCGTCGGGCTGGGCCTGGCCGCGCTGGGCCTGGCCTGTTTCGGCATGCATTTCATCGCGCCCGGCGCAGTCTCGGACGACGTGACCCTGGCAGGCGTGGGGCTCGCGCTCTGCGGCGCCGCTTCATGGGCCGCATCGAACATCGTGGCGCGCAAGGCCCAGCAGGAGTCGCCGGGCTACCGGCCCCTGGCCTTCGTGGCCTGGAGCAGCCTCGTGCCCATCCTGCCCTTCATGGCGCTGTCCGCGGCCTTCGATGCCGACGCCCCGCGCTGGATGCAGGCCGATGCCTGGGCCGCCCTGCCCTGGCTGGCCTGGGGCTCCGTCGCCTACCTCGGCTGGGCGGCCACCATCCTGGGCTACGGCCTCTGGACCGGGCTGCTGACGCGCTACCCGGCCAACCGCGTGGCCCCGTTCAGTCTCGCCGTGCCGGTCGTGGGCCTGTCCGCCGGCATGCTGGTGCTCGGCGAAACCGTCTCGCCGTGGCAGTGGGCCGGCATCGCGGCGGTCGTGGCCGCGCTGGCCTGCGTGGTGCTGGGGCCGCGCTGGGCCGCGGCACGGCGGCGATAGGCCCCGGGCCCACGCCGTCTTCGCGGGCCGGTGTCCAATCGGTGCCATGGGCATCCACCACCTCTACCTCGCGATAGCGATCGGCGCCGAGGTCCTCGCGACCTCTTTCCTCAAGGCCTCGGATGGCTTCACCCGGCCCGTGCCGAGCCTGGTCACCGTGGCCGGCTATGGCGTGTCGTTCTATTTCCTGTCGCTCACCCTGCAGGCGATCCCCACGGGCATCGCCTATGCCATCTGGTCCGGCGTGGGCATCGTGCTCGTCTCGGCCATCGGCTGGCTGGCCTACGGCCAGCGGCTGGACGGCCCCGCGCTGGCCGGCATGGGGCTGATCCTGGCGGGCGTGCTGGTGATCAACCTGTTCTCCCGCACCGCCGGCCACTGATACGGATTCGCGATCAAGGCGATAACCGCGTTGCTTCGCCCTGTTCCCGCTTTGATGGCAAATTCGTATGAGGCGGTGCAGCGATCACAGCGGGCGCCGCCGCGCGAAGCGCACCACGGTCACGCCCGCGCGGGCCTGGCGTGTGGAAGGCATCACCAGCACGCAGTCGTCATAGGGCGTGGCGACGGGCTCGCCGTCGTTGTCGCCGATCACCGTGCCCGCCTGGGGGATCACGTCCAGGGCTGCCACGGGCCGCGTGAAGCGGAAGCCGCTGCTGCGCGCCACGACCGGGCCGGTCACTTCCAGTACCCATTGCCGCGGCGCATCGGGCTGCCGCCAGCCGGGCAGCGCCCGTGCCAGCGTGGCCGCGTCCAGCGAACCTGCCGCTTCCAGGAACCGCACGCACTGGTCGCGCGCCACGGTGCGGCTGGCCGGGTCGCCATGGAAGCCGCACTCGATGAGCAGCGAGCGCGTGCCGTCGGGGCCCGCTTCTTCGGCATCCGGGCGGCCGAAGCGGCCGTAGTCGCGCATGCGCACGCCGTCCTGGTGGCCGGCGTCGGCCACCACGTACTCGGGCGCGCCCATGCGCCGCGCCAGGGCATGGTTGCGCGCATGCGTGCCGGTCAGCAGCAGCGGTGCGCCCGGCTCGTGCATGGAGTGCAGGTCGAGCAGCCAGCCGGCCTCGCGCACGAACGGGCGCAGCGCGGCGGCGCGGCGGCGCTCCTGCGTGTCCGCGGCATCCAGGCGGTCGTCGCTCCACTGGCGGTTCATGTCCTGGTCCACGAAGCGCGAAGCGTCGTGGTCCTGCGGGTCGAAGCGGTCGAAGGCCGCCAGGTTGCAGAACGCCAGGGTGAGCCGGCCTGCCCCGGGGCGGATGCCGGCCTCCAGCAGGTCGCGCAGCGCCCAGGCGCCGCACAGCTCGTTGCCGTGCACGAGCGCGGTGATCAGCACGTCCGGCCCGGGCACGCCGGAATCGAAGCGCCAGACGCCTTCGGTGCCGGTGTTGCCGGCACGCCATGCGCCGAGGTCGGGCTTCGGGAGCTCGAAGCGCAGGGAGGAATCAGCGGTATGGAGGGGCACAGGCATCACTCTTCGATCTTGGCGAACTGGACGATCTTGCGGTACTTGGCCACTTCGGCGGCCAGGTAGGCGTCGAGGTCCACGGCGGGGGACGCCACGACCGATCCGCTGGCTTCCATCTTCTTGCGGAAATCGGGCGACTGCAGGGCTTCGCGCGTCGCCTTGCGCAGCTTGTCCGCCACCGGGCGCGGCAGGTTCGCGGGGCCCATCAGCGCGAACCACACGTTGATGTCCACGTTCTTGAACTGCGGCAGCTCGGCCAGGGCCGGGATGTCGGGCGTGATCGCCGAGCGGCGCGCCTCGGTCGTGCCCAGCGCGACCACCTTGCCGCTGCGGATGTGCGGCAGCGCGCTGGAGAGCACGAACACCCCGAACTCGATGTTGTTGCCCATCAGGTCGCTGGTCAGCGGCGCCACGCCGCGGTAGGGAATGTGCGTCATGAAGAGCTGGCCCTGCTCCTTGACCATCTCGCCGGCCAGGTGCAGCGAGGTGCCCACGCCCGAGCTGCCGTAGCTGGTCTTGCCCGGCTGCGAGCGCACGCGCTGCACGAAATCGGCGGCGTTCTTCACGCCCGAGCCGGAGGACGCCACCAGCACCAGCGGCTGCGAGGCCACCAGCGCCAGCGCGGTGAAATCCTTGACGTCGTACTTGACCTTTTTCGTGACGAGCCGGTTGATGGCGATCTCGTTGCTCGCGCCCAGCAGCAGCGTATAGCCGTCGGGCGCGCTGCTGGCCACCTTCTGCGCGCCGATCGCGCCGCCGGCCCCGCCGAGGTTCTCGATCACGACCGGTACGCCCAGGCGCGAGGAGAGTTCCGGCCCCAGGGTGCGGGCCGTCAGGTCCGTGCTGCCGCCGGGCGGATAGCCCACGACCAGGGTGATCGGCCGCGCGGGCCAGGCGTCCTGTGCAAGTGCGTACTGCGGGCCGGCCATGGCGGCGACCAGCGCCAGCGGGGCGAGCAGGGCGAGCGAGCGTCGGCGGCCCGCGTGGGCTTGGCTGCGCCCAGGGCCACTGGCCTGGAAGGGGCGGAATGAGGACATGGGACGATCTCCGTGGGCGGTAGGGTATGTGCAGGGGTGGGCCGATTGTGGGAGCCGCGTGCAGCTGTGCGGTGCTGAATGGGCACCAGCCCGTGCTGATTCGGCACCATGATGCCGGAGTGGCCCGGCCGTCAGGAGCGCGCGAGGGCCTGCCAGACCGCCTCGGCGGCATCGGTGAGCCGGCGCTTGGGCCGCACCAGGCGCACGTCGAACCGCAGTTCCAGGCGGCGCTCGCCGGCCGGCGCGAGCCGCCCTGCCTGGCAATCAGACCGCACCATGGACCACGGCAGCCAGGCCACGCCCAGCCCGCGGTGCACGTACTCGTATTGCGCGTCGGCCGAGTCGCATTCGATGATGCGGCGCAGCCGTGGCGCCAGCGGATGCCGGGCCAGCAGGTCTTCCACCAGGCGGCCGAGCGCCAGCGTATCGGCATAGGCAAGGTAGGGCACGGCGGGGCCCGACGAGGCCAGCGCGTGCCGCGGCAGGCCCTGGGCATCCGCGCGCGATACGGGCACGAGCTTGTCGGATGCGAGCGTGGCGTGCGCGTACGAGCGCCCATCCAGCCGCACTTCGAGCGCGGCATGGTGGTAGCCCAGCCAGAAATCCGCCTCGCCGCGCTCCAGCATCTCCACCGTCTGTGCCAGCCCGTTGGTCACCACCCGCAGCTCTGCGGACTGCAGGACCGCCCGCAGCCGCGGGAGTGCATCCGCCAGCGCCGTGCGCGCCAGCGTGCGGCCCGTGGCGATGGTGACCGACCGCGCCTGCCGGCCGGCGATGGCGCGCAACTCTTCCTGCGATTGCAAAAGCTCGCGCGCCAGCTGCTCGGCCGTCGCGAGAAAGGCCGTCCCCGCCGCGGTCAGCCGTACCGGCCCACCCACGCTGCCGCGGCTATGAAGCGGGCCCGTGTCCTGCTTCGCCTCCTGACTGCCGCGTTCGACCAGGGCCGTCCCGGCCCAGGCCTCCAGTGCACGGATGCGCCGTCCGAACGCGGGATGCGTGACATGCCGCTGCTCGGCAGCACGCGTGAAGCTGCGCTCGCGCGCCAGCGCGATGAAGTCTTCCACCCATTTGAGCTGCATGCAGAGGGTGGATGGATCGGCGGTGCGGGTTGGCCCGGCCTCAGCCCCGCGCCGCGTTCAACGCAGCGCGCGTGGCCTGCGCGGCCTGCCGCGCCGCAGCGGCGAAGCCCTCGTCCCCGCTCGCATACAGGATGGCGCGCGAGGAGTTCACGACGATCGGGCCGTCCGGGCGCAGGCCGGCGCGCACCGTGGCCGCCGCGTCGCCGCCCTGGGCCCCCACGCCCGGGATGAGCAGCGGCAGCGTCGGGGCGAGGGCGCGCACGCGCTCGATCTCGGCCGGGTAGGTGGCGCCCACCACGAGGCCCAGCTGGCCGTTGCGGTTCCAGGGGCCCTGTGCCTGCCGCGCGATGTGTTCGAACAGCAGCGGCTGCCCGTCCACGCTCGCCAGGCGCTGGCTCTGCAGGTCATCGCCGCCGGGGTTGGAGGTGCGGCACAGCAGGAACGCGCCCTTGCCGTGGTAGGCCAGGTAGGGCTCGATCGAATCGAAGCCCATGAAGGGCGAGAGCGTCACCGCATCGGCACCGTAGCGCTCGAAGGCCTCGATCGCGTACTGCTGGGCCGTGGAGCCGATGTCGCCGCGCTTGGCATCCAGGATGACCGGCACGTGCGGCGCCGTGGCGCGCATGTGCCGCATGAGGCGCTCGAGCTGCTCTTCCGCGCGGTGCGCCGCGAAATACGCGATCTGCGGCTTGAAGGCGCAGGCGAGGTCGGCCGTGGCATCGACGATCGCCGCGCAGAAGTCGTAGATACGGCCTGCGTCTCCGCGCAGGCCGGCGGGAAAGCGCGCGGGTTCGGGGTCCAGGCCCACGCAGAGCAGGGAGTCGTTGCGCGCGGTGGCATCCCGCAGTTGTTCGATGAAGGTCATGGCCGCCAATCGTCGGGTGGTCGCAGGCAGCTCACGCGGCGCTGGCGCGCTTTTGCAGGATCTCGAAGGCCGGAAGCGTCTTGCCTTCCAGCACTTCCAGGAAGGCGCCGCCGCCGGTGGAGATGTAGCCCACTTCCTTCTCGATGCCGTACTTCGCGATGGCGGCCAGCGTGTCTCCACCGCCGGCGATGCTGAAGGCCGGCGACTCGGCGATGGCCTGGGCGATGGCCTTGGTGCCGTTCTCGAAGGCGGCGAACTCGAACACGCCCACCGGCCCGTTCCAGACGATGGTGCCGGCGGCCTTGAGCTGGGCGGCCAGCTTCGCGGCCGTCTGCGGGCCGATGTCCAGGATCAGGTCGTCGTCGGCCACGTCGGCTGCGGCCTTGACGGTGGCGGGCGCATCGGCCGAGAAGGTCTTGGCGACCACCACGTCGGTGGGAATCGGCACCTCGGCGCCGCGCGCCTTCATGGCCTCGATCACGGCCCGGGCCTCGTCCACCAGATCGGGCTCGGCCAGGCTCTTGCCGATCGACAGCCCCGCGGCCAGCATGAAGGTGTTGGCGATGCCCCCGCCCACGATGAGCTGGTCCACCTTGTCGGACAGGCTCTTGAGGATGGTCAGCTTGGTGGAGACCTTGCTGCCCGCCACGATGGCGGCCAGCGGGCGCGCGGGCTGGGCCAGCGCCTTGCCGATGGCATCGATCTCTGCGGACAGCAGCGGGCCGGCGCAGGCCACCTTCGCGTACTCGGCGATGCCGTAGGTCGTGCCCTCGGCGCGGTGCGCGGTGCCGAAGGCATCGTTCACGTAGATGTCGCACAGCCGTGCCATCTTCTGCGCCAGTTCGGGCTTGTTCTTCTTCTCGCCCACGTTCACGCGGCAGTTCTCCAGCAGCACGACCTGGCCGGGCTGCACCTGCACGCCGTCCACCCAGTCGGCCACCAGGGGCACCTCGCAGCCGAGCAGTTCCGACAGGCGCGCCGCCACGGGCGCGAGCGAATCCGCGGGCGTGAGCGTGCCTTCCGTGGGGCGGCCGAGGTGGCTCGTCACCATCACCGCGGCGCCCGCGTCCAGCGCCATCCGGATGCACGGCACGGATGCGCGGATGCGCGTGTCTTCGGTGATGCGGCCGTCGTCGTCCTGGGGCACGTTCAGATCGGCGCGGATGAACACGCGCTGGCCGCGGGCCTGGCCTTGGGCGCAGAGGTCGGAAAAGCGAAGGATTTGCATGGGCTGGAACGGTGTGGAAAAGCCCGGCCGGCCACCAGGAGTGGCGCGCGGGCGGGCTGGGGCAAAAAAACTGCGAGGGATTGTAGGCGCCGCAGCCCGGGGCACTTCGTAGGCGGCGGCCCACAGGCGCGCGGAGCGCTACCAGCCCAGGCCGATGTGCAGCGGCAGATAGACCGCCATGCCCACGCAGATCGTGCCCAGGATGCCGTGGCGCCAGAAATAGTAGGCCGCGGCGCAGGCCATTGCCGGCAGCCGGGCGTCCTGTAGTGTCCCGATGAATTCGCCGTCCGCCATGAAAAGCTCCGGCGCGAGCACGGCCGCCAGCGCCGCGAGCGGGGCATATTTGAGCCCGCGCTTGAGCCAGTCGGGCATCGGGAGCTCTTTCTCGGGAATCATGAAGAAGGCACGCGTGATGAGCGTGATCAGCGCCAGCCCCACGGTCGCCACCACGATCTCCGTCACCGAGGCGTTCATGGATGGTCCTCCTCGCGCAGCGGCACCACGTCGCCGTCCTGCACGTGCTTCTTCTCGTCCGGCCGCAGCGTGCCGTGCGCCGGCACGAGCCGCACCTCGGGCCTGCGCCGCAGGTGGCGGTCCGCTGCCTCGATCATCAGCCCCGCGGCCACGGCGGCTGCGATCGCGACCAGGATGTTGAGCTTGAGCGGCAGCGAGAACGCGGCGATCGCCGCCGTCATCGCCACGCCCGTGGCGATCCAGGTGGCGCGGTCGAAGAGCATGGACAGCAGCACGCCCAGCAGCGCCAGCACGCCCGCGAAGCCCAGTCCCCACGACAGCGGCACCACGTTCGCGAGCAGGATGCCGGTGATGGACGGAATCTGCCAGGAGCACCAGTTGAGCACCGCCGCGCCCCAGAAATAGGGCACCTGCTCGGCCTGCGGCGCAGGGCGGGGGAAGCGCTTCATGAACGCGACGAAGATCACGTCGCCACTGAAATATCCCACCGCCAGCCGTTGGCGGCGCGGCAGCCACGCGAAATAGCTGCGCCACATGCTGCTGAAGATGACGAACCGCAGGTTCACGCACGAGGCCGCGAGCCACATCACCCACAGCGGCGCCCCCGCGGCGAGCAGCGGCAGCACGGTGAGCTGGGCGCTGCCTGCATAGACGGTGAGCGACATGAAGATCGCCAGGCCCACGGGCATGCCGCTCTTGACCATCGCCACCCCGGTCACCAGTCCCCAGGCGCCGATGCCCACGCTGGTGCCGATCATGTCGATCATGCCGGTGCGGAAAAACGGATGCCGCACCATCTCCCCCGCCGATTGCGGCACGGCGCAGGGCGGTTCGGTGGATGGCGCGTCCCCAGGCATGCTCATGTGCCGGCCTCGCCGCCGAGCACCATGCCCGGCACCAGCGGATGGCCGCGCAGGAAGTCACCCACCGGCAGCCGCTTGCCACCCGCGCGCTGCAGCACCGTGAGGCGCAGCACGCCATCCGCCGCGCCGGGCCCGCCGCAGGCCACGGCCACGCCGGCCTCGTCCACCTGCAGGATCTCCCCGGGCCGCGCGCCTTCCGGCGGCGTCGCCTGCAGCGGCTCGCATCCCCAGACCTTGATGGTCTCGGCGCCGCATTGCGTCGAGGCGCCGGGGAACGGATCGAACGCGCGCACGCGCCGGTCGATCGCCGCGGCGGGCAGCTTCCAGTCGATCGCGCTCTCGGCCTTCTCGATCTTGTGCGCGTAGGTCACGCCTTCGGCCGGCTGGGGCGTGCCCGACAGGCCGCCGCAGGCCGCCAGCTCCATGGCCTCCACGATCAGCCGGCCGCCCAGGTCGGCCAGCCGGTCGTGCAGCGTGGCCGTGGTCTCGCGCGGCGCGATGGGTGTTCTTTCGATGAGCAGCATGGCCCCCGTGTCCAGGCCGGCATCCATCTGCATGATGGTCACGCCCGTCTCGGCGTCGCCCGCCTCGATGGCGCGGTGGATGGGCGCCGCGCCGCGCCAGCGCGGCAGCAGGCTCGCGTGGATGTTCAGGCAGCCGAGCCGGGGCAGGTCCAGCACCCACTGCGGCAGGATCAGGCCGTAGGCCGCGACCACCATGGCGTCGGCCCCGGCCGCCTCCAGCGCGGCGCGCGCGGCGGCAGCGTCATCGGCATATTTGCCGTCCAGCCGGAGCCCGCGCGGCTGCGCCACGGCAATGCCGTGGGCCAGCGCGCACTGCTTGACGGGCGACGCCTGCAGCTTCATGCCCCGGCCGGCGGGGCGGTCGGGCTGGGTGAGCACGAGGGGGACTTCGGCGCCCGCGGCGAGCAGGCGCTCCAGGGCCACCCGGGCGAACTCGGGCGTGCCCGCAAAAATGATCTTCATGGCAACGGAAAAAGACGCGCCCCGCAGGGGCGCCGGTCGGTCAGAAAGCGCGCCACTCGCGCGGATCGGGCTCGTCGGTGAACATCACCTTGCGCACCACGCCCTGGCGGTCGATGTGCACGTGCGCGAAGCGGCGCGTGTTGATGTCGTCGAGAAAACGGTAGGTCCAGATGTCGCCGTCGAAGCGGGCCACCTGCTCCACGCGCATCGGCGGGCCGAAGAAGCGGCGCACCTCCTCGACCGTCGTGCCGGTGGGAATGCCGGCGAGGTTCTGGAACGTGAGGACCTGCTCGCGGTGCACGAGGCGACCCTGCGCGTCGAAATCGAGGTGGAAGACCTGCCGCCCCATGGGCTGGGTGGTATAGACCATGCGCTCGCCGCCACCGGGCAGCGTCGAGGAAAAGTAGGGCTGGCCCAGTTCGCGCAGCACCTCGCCGCGCTGCGCACCCGGCCGCAGGAAGTCGGGCGACGCGCAGGCGGCCAGCAGCACGGCCAGGCAGGCCGCCGCGGCGCGGCGCCAGAACGTGGCCGTGCGGGCGGTCATGCCCGGGCACCCCGCTGCTGCTTGAGCATCTTGGTCTTGATGCGCGTGCGCTTGAGAGGGGAGAGGTATTCGACGAACACCTTGCCCAGCAGGTGGTCCATCTCGTGCTGGATGCAGATGGCCAGCAGGCCTTCGGCCTCGATGACGCGGGACTGCCCCTGCGCGTCGAGAGCCTGCACGCGCACGGCGGAGGAGCGCTCCACCCCGTCGTAGATGCCGGGGACGGACAGGCAGCCTTCCTCGCCGACCTGCTTGTCCTCGCTCGCCCAGAGGATCTCCGGATTGATCAGCACCAGGGGCGTGTCGCGGTCTTCGGACACGTCGATGGTGATGATCCGCTCGTGGACGTCCACCTGCGTGGCCGCCAGCCCGATGCCCTGCGCGTCGTACATGGTCTCGAGCATGTCGTCCAGCAGCGCACGCACGCGGTCGTCCACCACCTGGACGGGCTGGGCCACCTTGTGCAGGCGGGGATCGGGATAGCAGAGGATGGGAAGGAGGGCCATGGGACAACGGACGAAGATGTCGCTATTTTCGCCACTTTCGCGCTGCGCCGCTGGGGGCGGTGGCAATAATCATTGCCCGATCCGGGGCTTGAGGCCAGAATCCTTGATGATTTGTAACGTATCGGCCGGCAAGTTTTGTCACCAGCAAGACGGCCCGCTGCCAGCGAGGGGCGCTTAGCGATGTGTGCTGACAAGAGCAAGAGCAACGGGATCCAGAACATGAATGCATCCAACCGCCTGCGGGCACCGGCCCTGGGCGCGCTCGCGCTCGCCGCTGCGGCCATCGCGGCCCCGCTGGCCGGGCATGCGCAGAACTATCCCGTCACGGGCGGGCAGCGCGCCACGGCCCAGCAGGTGGCCTCGCGCGGCGTACCGCTCGCCGAACTGGCGCCCAATGCGCCCGACACCTACGTCGTCAAGCGCGGCGACACGCTCTGGGGCATCTCGGGCATGTACCTGCTGCGCCCCTGGCGCTGGCCCGAACTCTGGGGCATGAACCTGCAGGCCATCCCCAATCCGCACCTGATCTTCCCGGGCCAGACCCTCTACCTCGAGAAGGTGGACGGCTATGCGCGCCTGCGCACCGCCCGCGGCGGCTCGGACGGCGACCCGGAAACCGTCCGCGTCTCGCCCCGCACCCGCACGGACAGCCTCGCCGGCACGGCCCTGCCCACGCTGGCCCCGCACCTCATCGAGCCCTTCCTGGTCGAGCCGCTGGTGGTGGACGAGCTGACCTTGTCCCAGACCCCGCGCATCGTGGCCACGGTGGACGAGCGCGTGCTCATGGCCAACGGCGACCGCGCCTACGTGCGCGGCCCGGCAGGGCGTCCCCTGCGCCTCGACCCGGGCGTACCGCGCCAGTACCGCGTGTTCCGCAACGCCGTCCCGATGAAGGACCCCGAGACCGGCGAAATCCTGGGCTACGAGGCCCAGTACGTCGCCCGGGCGGACCTGGTGCGCGGCGAGGACACGGAAGAGACCCGCACGCCCGACGGCGGCACCCGCACGGACCCCGTCCCCGCCACCATCGACCTGTCCGGCGCGAAGGAAGAGATCCGTTTCGGCGACCGCCTGCTGCCCGCCCCGGAGCGCGGCTACACGAGCTACACGCCGCAGGCACCCCAGTTCCCGGTGGATGCGCGCGTCGTGTCCATCTACGGCAGCGCGGCCGTCGCCTACGCGGCGCAGAACCAGGTGGTCGCGATCAACCGCGGCACCCGGGACGGCATGCAGCCGGGCCTCGTGCTGACCGTGCTCACCAAGGGCGAGCGCATCCTGGACAAGACCGATCCGGACCGCAGCACCATCAAGCTGCCCAGCGAGGCCAATGGCACGGCCATGGTCTTCCGCACCTTCGACCGGGTCTCGTACGCGCTGCTCCTGCAGGTGCGCCAGGGCGTGCGCGTGGGCGACCGCCTCGTGAACCCACAGTAAGGGGCTGCTCCAGGCCCGGCACGGGCTTGGCGGGCCCGGCCAGCGGGCAAAGTAACGCGGCCGTGGCGCCGCGCCGCTATGCTCGCCGCATGCAACGCGACGAACTTTCCGCATGGCTGCGCCTCATGCTCACCCCCGGCGTGGGCCCGGGTACGGCGCGGCGGCTGCTGGCTGCCTTCGGCCTGCCGCAGCAGATCTTCCAGCAACCGGAGGGCGCCCTGGCGGCGCTCGCCACATCTGCGCAGGCGAAAGCGCTGTGCGCCGTCCCGCCGGGCCTTGCCGCGCTGGAGGACGCCACCTGGCAATGGCTCCACACGGCGGAGCCCGCAGGGGATGAGGGGGCGCCCGTGCGGCGCATCGTGTCGCTGGGCGATGCGGCCTACCCTGCGTCCCTGCTCGCCACCGAAGACCCTCCGCTGCTGCTGCACCTGCTCGGCGCCCCGCGCTGGCTGGACGGGGACGGCCCATCGCGCTGGCCGCTGGAGCGCTGCCTGGCGATCGTCGGCAGCCGCAATCCCACGGGCCAGGGCGCGGAGAACGCCCGCCAGTTCGGCCGGGCGCTGCGCGGCGCGGGCCTGTGCATCGTCTCGGGGCTGGCGCTCGGCATCGATGCCGCTGCGCACGAAGGCGCCCTGGAGGCGTGCCCGGCCCCGGACAGTGGCGCTTGCGTCCCCTGCACCATCGCCGTGGTCGGCACGGGGCTGGACCGCGTCTATCCGGCCCGCCACCGTGACCTGGCCCACCGCATCGCCCGCCAGGGCGTGGTGGTCAGCGAGTACCCGCTCGGCACGCCGCCCCTGGCCGCGAATTTCCCCCGGCGCAACCGCATCATCGCCGGGCTTTCGCAGGGAACGCTGGTGGTGGAGGCCGCCCTGGCCTCCGGCTCGCTCGTCACGGCGCGGCTGGCGTCGGAGCAGGGGCGCGAAGTGTTCGCCATCCCGGGTTCCATCCATGCGCCGCAGTCGCACGGCTGCCATGCGCTCATCCGCCAGGGCGCGAAGCTGGTGGAGTCCGCCCAGGACGTGCTGGAGGAGCTGCGCCTGCCTGCCGCGCCATCCTCGGCTTTGCTGCCGGCCGGCCCCGCAGGGGCGAGCAATGGTGAGCCGGGCCGGGCTGTTTCCGGCCCGCACGCCGACGTGCTGGAAGCGCTCGGATTCGACCCGATGGGCCTGGATGCCCTGGTGGCGCGCACGGGGCTGGATGCGTCCCGGCTGCAGGTGGCTTTGCTCGAGCTGGAACTGGAAGGGCAGGTCGCCCGGCTGCCGGGCGGGCTGTTCCAGCGCATGGCCCTGGCCTGAGTGTCGCCCCCGGATCGCCCGGGGGCACGGGGGTTGAACCTTACAGCTTACAGGTCCAGCATCAGCCGCAGGTTCTGCACGGCCGCGCCGCTCGCCCCCTTGCCGAGGTTGTCCAGGCGGGCGACGAGCACGGCATGCCGGTGGGTCTCGTTCGCGAACACGCGGATCTCCAGCATGTTGGTGTCGTTGAGCGCCAGCGGGTCGAGCTTGCCGTCCTCGGTGGGCGGCAAGACCCGGACCCACTGCTCCGGCGTGTTGCTGCGGGCGTAGTGCGCGGCCAGCGCCTCGTGCAGGTCGGCGCCCTTGGGCGCGCCCGGCAGCAGATCCAGGTGCAGGGGCAGCTGCACCAGCATGCCCTGCGCGAAATTGCCCACCGACGGCACGAAGATCGGCCGGCGCGTGAGGCCGGTGTACTTCATGATCTCTGGCAGGTGCTTGTGGGACAGGCCCAGTGCGTAGAGCTCGAACGGCGCGGCGTCGCCCTTCTCGTAGGCCTCGATCATGGTGCGGCCGCCGCCGGTGTAGCCGCTCACCGAAGGCAGCGCGACCGGGAAGTCGGCCGGCACCAGGCCGGCATCCAGCAGGGGGCGCAGCAGCGCGATGGCGCCGGTC
This sequence comes from Paracidovorax oryzae ATCC 19882, assembly GCF_000687165.1. Lineage (GTDB taxonomy): Bacteria > Pseudomonadota > Gammaproteobacteria > Burkholderiales > Burkholderiaceae_C > Paracidovorax > Paracidovorax oryzae. The sequence goes on from NZ_JMKU01000008.1 coordinate 80,082, forward strand.
GCATAGCAGCCAGGGTTGGCCACGCGCGTGGCGCCCGCCACGGCGTCGCGCTGCCCCTGCGCCAGTTCGGGAAAACCGAAGACCCAGCCCGGTGCCGTGCGGTGGGCCGTGCTGGCGTCGATCACCTTGATCGTGCGGCCCGTGGCGGCCTCGATGGAGTCCACCAGCGCCACCGTCTCGCGCGCCGCATCGTCGTGCAGGCACAGCACCACGAGGTCCACGCCAGCGATCAGGTCGCGCTTGGCCGCGGGGTCCTTGCGCAGTTCCGGCGCGATGCTCACGAGCTCCACCTGCGGCATGTCCTGCAGGCGCTCGCGGATCTGCAGTCCCGTGGTGCCGGCTTCGCCGTCGATGAAGATCTTGGCCATGGAGGTCTCCTGGAAAGGGAAGGCGCGGAAAGCCAGCAGGGTACGTGACTGCCGCAGGGGATGGTGCGTCGCAGCATGATACAGTCGCCGGCTGCCATGTCACCCGCCCGCGGCCAGACATCCGGTCATGGCAGACGGGTTACCACCATCCTTCCCCTGAGAGAGACCTCATGAAGATTCACGAATACCAAGGCAAGGAAATCTTGCGCAATTTTGGTGTGCCCGTTCCCCGCGGCATTCCCGCGTTCACGGTGCAGGAAGCCGTGGAAGCCGCCCAGAAGCTCGGCGGCCCCGTGTGGGTGGTCAAGGCCCAGATCCACGCCGGTGGCCGTGGCAAGGGCGGCGGCGTCAAGGTCGCCAAGAGCATCGACGACGTGAAGAAGCTCGCTGGCGACATCCTGGGCATGCAGCTCAAGACCCACCAGACCGGCCCCGAAGGCCAGAAGGTCCGCCGCCTCTACATCGAGGACGGCGCCGACATCAAGAACGAACTCTACGTCTCGCTGGTCACCGACCGCGCCACGCAGAAGGTCGCCCTGATCGCCTCCAGCGAAGGCGGCATGGACATCGAGGAAGTGGCCCACTCCACGCCCGAGAAGATCGTCACCGAGATGATCGACCCCATCGCCGGCATCACCACCGAGCAGAGCAAGAAGGTCGCGGCCGCCATCGGCCTGACCGGCGCCTCCGTCGACCAGGCCGTGGACATCTTCGCGAAGATCTACAAGTGCTACATGGAAACCGACGCGTCGCTGGTGGAAATCAATCCGCTGAACTGCGACTCCAAGGGCAACCTGATGGCCCTGGACGCGAAGTTCAACTTCGACGCCAACGCCCTGTTCCGCCATCCCGAGATCGTGGCCTACCGCGACCTGGACGAAGAAGATCCGGCCGAAGTGGAAGCCTCCAAGTTCGACCTGGCCTACATCAGCCTGGACGGCAACATCGGCTGCCTGGTGAACGGTGCCGGCCTGGCCATGGCCACCATGGACACCATCAAGCTGTTCGGCGGCGAGCCGGCCAACTTCCTGGACGTGGGCGGCGGCGCCACCCCCGAGAAGGTCACCGAAGCCTTCAAGATCATGCTGAAGAACCCCAAGGTCGAAGGCATCCTGGTCAACATCTTCGGCGGCATCATGAAGTGCGACACCATCGCCACCGGCGTCATCACCGCCTGCAAGGCCGTGAACCTGAACGTTCCGCTGGTCGTGCGCATGAAGGGCACCAACGAAGAGCTGGGCAAGAAGATGCTGGCCGAATCCGGCCTGCCCATCATCGCCGCAGACACCATGGCCGAAGCCGCGACGAAGATCGTCGCCGCCGTCAAGTAAGCCCGGAGAACACTCATGTCGATCTACATCAACAAAGACACCAAGGTCATCACCCAAGGCATCACGGGCAAGACGGGCCAGTTCCACACCGAGAAGTGCCAGGAATACGCGAACGGCAAGAACTGCTTCGTCGCGGGCGTGAACCCCAAGAAGGCCGGCGAGTCGATCTTCAACATCCCGATCTACGGCAGCGTCAAGGAAGCCGCGCAGCAGACCGGCGCCACCGTGTCGGTGATCTACGTGCCGCCCGCAGGCGCTGCCGCCGCGATCTGGGAAGCCGTCGAGGCCGACCTGGACATGGCCATCTGCATCACCGAAGGCATCCCCGTGCGCGACATGCTGGAAGTGCGCAACAAGATGAAGGCCAAGGAAGCCGCAGGCGGCAAGAAGACCCTGCTGCTGGGCCCCAACTGCCCCGGCCTGATCACGCCCGATGAGATCAAGATCGGCATCATGCCCGGCCACATCCACCGCAAGGGCCGCATCGGCGTGGTCTCGCGCTCCGGCACGCTGACCTATGAAGCCGTGGCCATGCTGACCGAAGTCGGCCTGGGCCAGTCGAGCGCCGTGGGCATCGGCGGCGACCCGATCAACGGCCTCAAGCACATCGACGTGATGAAGGCCTTCAACGACGATCCCGACACCGACGCCGTCATCATGATCGGTGAAATCGGCGGTCCGGACGAGGCCGAAGCCGCCCAATGGTGCAAGGCCAACATGAAGAAGCCCATCGTCGGCTTCATCGCCGGCGTCACCGCCCCTCCCGGCAAGCGCATGGGCCACGCCGGCGCGCTGATCTCCGGCGGCGCCGACACGGCCGATGCCAAGCTCGCCATCATGGAAGAGTGCGGCTTCGTCGTGACGCGCAACCCGTCCGAACTGGGCAAGCTGCTCAAGGCCCAGCTGAAGTGATGGCCTGGGTTCCGCTGCCCGGAAGGGCGGCGGACCGACCGGGGGCTAAGCAAAACTACGCACGCCAGTGCGTGGCTTCACCGTTACACTGAAAGTTCCCCAAAAAAGAAGCGCCCGAAACGCATGTTTCGGGCGCTTCTTGCATTCATAACAGTGGAGCACACGCAATGGAATTCCTGAATTCCGCCGACTTCTGGATCGGCCTGGTGAAGATCGTCTGGATCAACATCATCCTCTCGGGCGACAACGCCGTCGTCATCGCCCTGGCAGCCCGCTCGCTGCCGCCGCACCAGCAGAAGCAGGCCATTTTCTGGGGTTCCGGCGCTGCCGTGGTGCTGCGGATCGCGCTCACCGTGGTGGCCGCCAAGCTGCTCGAGCTGTCCTTCCTGCAGATCATCGGCGGCTGCCTGCTGCTGTGGATCGGCCTGCAGCTCATGACCGACGGCGACGACGAGGAGGAATCCAGCGGCGCCAACGCGGGCCTCATGGCGGCCGTGCGCACCATCCTCATCGCCGACCTGGTGATGAGCCTGGACAACGTCATCGCCGTGGCGGCAGCGGCCCACGGCAACATGGTCCTGCTCATCCTGGGCCTCGCCATCAGCATTCCGCTCGTGATCTTCGGCAGCACCCTCATGATCAAGCTCATGGAGCGCTTCCCCGTCATCGTGCTGCTGGGCGCCGGCCTGATCGGCTGGGTGGGCGGCGAAACCATCGCCAGCGATGCCTCGCTGCACGACTTCGCCGAGGCGCATCCGTCGCTCCACTACATCGCCGCCGCCCTGGGCGCGGCCTTCGTGGTCGGCGTGGGCAAGTTCATGCAACTGCGCTCCCAGCGCGGCGCCACGGCCTGATCCCGGCCCCCGGCGGGTGACCCGGCCCGCTCCCGGCCCCGGTGCCTCGTCTATGATGCGGCACGGAGTACATAGGGAAAAAGTATGGGGAAATGCATATGTCCGCAACGCAAGGGATGACGCCGGTGCCGGTGCGCTCCAGCCGCCAGGCGCGCGCGCGCCTGCTGCCGCCCATCCTCCTGGAGGCAATCCGGGCATGAGTGCATCGTCCCCGCTGGCGTACGAGTTCTGCGCCCTCACCGACCAGGGGCGCGTCCGCTCCAACAACGAAGACGCCGTGACGGTCGATGTAGCAGGCCAGGTGGCCGTGCTGGCCGACGGCATGGGCGGCTACAACGCGGGCGAGGTGGCCAGCCGCATGGCCACCGAGCTGATCCGGCAGGGCCTGGCCGAATGGCTGGCGGGCGCCGGGCGCGACGCTTCCCTGGCCGATCTCCGCCAGGCCATGGAAGCCTGCGTGGACTCCGCCAACCGTGCCATCTACGACGCATCGCATTCCAACGCGCAATATGCCGGCATGGGCACCACCGTCGTGGTCGCCGCCTTCCGCGAAGACCGGCTCGTGCTCGGGCACATCGGCGACTCGCGCTGCTACCGTTTGCGCGACGGCGACCTGCAGCAGATCACGCGGGACCATTCCTGGCTGCAGGAACAGATCGACGCCGGGTTGCTCACGCCCGAGGAGGCCGCGCTGTCGGGTTTCCGCAACCTCGTGACCCGGGCGATGGGCGTCGAATCCACGGCGGCGCTGGAGGTCAATGAGTTCCAGGTGCAGCCCGACGATCTCTTCATCCTGTGCTCGGACGGGCTCACGGACATGCTCGACGACGAGGAACTGCGGGCCCTGGCCGCCTCCTCCGACCCGCTGGCCGAGCGGGCGGCGCGCATGATCGAGGCCGCCAACGAGCGCGGCGGACGCGACAATATCAGCGTCCTGCTGGTGAGGGCCGGCGCCGGCGAGAAGAAGCGCGGCCTGGTGTCACGATTGTTGCTACGTACCGATTGAGAACCCGGTTCGCCGCCATCCGCGCGGCGTGGACCGGACACCAGCGCAGTCATCCACCAGCTAGCCCAGACAGACAGACGAGGAACGGTTCATGCCCAAAATGATCGTGTCGATCGACGGAGTGGTCATCAAGGAAGTGGCGCTCACCAAGGAGCGTACGACGCTGGGGCGCCGCCCCTACAACGACATCGTCATCGACAACCTGGCCGTCAGCGGCGAGCATGCCGTGCTCCACATGGCCGGCGACGCGGTGGAGATCGAAGACATCGGCAGCACCAACGGCACCTATGTGAACGGCCAGCCCGTCAAGCGCCAGCCGCTGCGCAACGGCGACCTGGTCGAAGTGGGCAAGTACAAGATCCGCTTCCTGGGCGACGGCGCCGGCGAGAACTACGAAAAGACCATGGTCTTCACCCCCGGCATGCTGCCCCCGCGCGTGGCCGCATCGCGCCCCGCCCCGCTGCCGCCCCCGGCCAGCGTGCCGCTCAATGCCGCCATCCGCGTCATGTCCGGCGCCGCCACCGGCCGCGAGGTGGACCTGGTCAAGGTCGTCACCACCATCGGCAAGCCCGGCGTGGCCGTGGCCTCCATCACCAAGCGCCACCACGGCTTCGTCCTGGCCCATGTGGAAGGCGCCGAGCCTCCGCGCCTCAACGGCCAGCCGATCACTGCCGAGCCGGTGCTGCTCAAGGACGGCGATCGCCTGGGGCTGGCGGGGACGGAGATGGAGTTCCGGCAGCGGTGATGGGGTGGGCGGCGAGTACGTCTCGTAGTGCCTGCAACGGTTGCTGACAGAGATGGGTGACGAAATTGTCACCTTGGGCACAGGCGAAGACATTGCCGGAAGGGCGAAGGGCCAAGCCCTGTTGGCATGCAACCTGCTTTGAAGGAGCCAGCCTGCGAAATCCTTCGGCAGGTTGACATTGCAACTGTTCCTCCGGGAGAGATTTATGAAGCGTACTGTTCAGCAAGGTTTCACCTTGATCGAACTGATGATCGTGGTGGCGATCATTGGTATTTTGGCTGCCGTGGCCCTGCCGGCTTATCAGGACTACACCGTTCGTGCCCGCGTGTCCGAAGTCATCCTGGCCGCCTCTAGCTGCCGTACGACGGTGACGGATACGGTGCAGAACGCGCCTGGCTCCAATGTGTCTTCGGCACTGAACAACGGTTGCAGCATCACGCCTACCAAGTTCGTTGCCTCTGGCACTGTTGATTCGAGTGGTATTATTACCGTGGTTGGTAATGAAGGCACTCTCAAGGGTGATGTGAAGTCCAACGCCAACAGCATTATTTTGAAGCCCTATATTGGGGTTGGTTCGGCTGCTGCAGCCCTGGACAGTGCTAACGACGGTGGGAAAACCATCACGGAATGGCGTTGCGGTCCCGCTACGACGAACCCTATGCCTCTCAAGTATCTGCCTGGATCTTGCAAGGCCGCATGATTCAGTGAATAGCTGAATTGGAAAAGAGGGAGCTACGCTCCCTCTTTTTTTGTTCTTCTGAGAGGGTGTGGTGGAAATCTTCAACAAAGAAAATCGCCGATGCACCGGCATCATTGCAGCGGCTTTTTTGTTCTTATTTCTGACGTTATTTCTGCGCCCCTATGACGGAGTGCGGCACGATTCGATCCTGTACTTTGGCCAATCTATCAGGATATTGATTCCTTCGGAACTGGATCGCGATCTTTTCTTTGCTCATGGGTCGCAGTCTCAGTACACGATTTTTCCGCAGATGCTCGCCAAGCTGTTGGAAAATTTTCAACCTGGTGCTGTGTCCATGGCAGGGCTGTTGCTCGCATTTGGACTCTTTTTGCTCGCCAATGCTCTCTTTTCCAATATCGCAGTCCCAAAGAGACTGGTGGTTTTTTCCATCGCCTGTGTTTTGATTTGGCCGTCCGGATACGGCGGTTTTGGGGTGTTCCGTTTTCAGGAACCCTATCTCACCGGGCGAAGCTTTTCCGAGCCTCTGGTAATCTTGGCACTGGCTCTGCTGCTTTCGAAAAAGCCATGGCTGGCCTTGATGATGCTGGCATGCGCCGCGTTAATTCATCCACTGCAGGTGCTTCCTGGAATGATCGTCTGGTGGGCATGGCAAGCGTCTGAAAATAGGAAATGGTTCTTGCTGCCCCTCCTGGCTGCGCTAGCTCTTCTGATTCTGAGTGCACTGAATATCCCTCCTGCCAATAATCTGTTCATACGTTATGATCAGGAATGGCTTGATGCTATTTCTGAGCCCAATAAGCATGTATACATGCTGGAATGGCCCTTGCAATCCTGGCTCTGGCTCATTATCGATTGTTTCATTTTGCTTGCAGCTATGCCTTGGCTCAATGGAAAAGCCAAGCGCTATGTCAAGGTACTTCTATATGTGTCGCTGGCTTGCTTCGCGGTCAGCATCCTCTTTGTTGATATTTGCCAGTTCGTGTGGGCGGCTGGAGTCCAGTTATGGAGAATCCACTGGATTCTGCATTGGTCGGCGATGATTTTTGCACCAACCGTCGTATATGGACTTTACACGAGGCGCCTTCATGCAAAACTTGTTCTTTTCGCAGCTGTCATGCTTGCTGCGGCGCCCTATGGAGCATTTGCTTCTGTGTACGCGGCTATTTTTCTGATGCCTCTATATTTTTTCTGGGATAATATAAAGGGAAGTATAGGCTTAAATTATGTGCGCCTGCTTTATGCCGGAATTACCGTGGCTTTGTTTGGCACCTATCTGCGCTATCTCTGGTATTTGCTCAAGGTGAGCGATTACGGCTGGTCGGGCGCTCAATGGGCAAACCTTCTGCTGGGCGTCTCACATCCTATTGTGCTGACGCCTATTGTTCTGCTCGGAATATGGTGTTGGAGAAATTATGAGCGTGTCAGGGTATATCTGCTGTGTGGCTTGGCTGTCGGCTTTGTATTGAGCGCGGCCTATTGGGATAGGCGAACGGAGCGGATGCGGTTGATTGAAAGCAGTCCACCCACAGATAGTGTTTTCGGTTATCCCATTGAAGCCGGAGCCTCGGTATTTTGGTACGGAGATCTGCTTTCACCCTGGATGCTATTGAAAAGATCCAGCTATTGGAGCGATCTGCAGCAGGCGGGCCTGCTTTTCAATCGAGGGACTGCCATCGAGGCTCAGCGTAGGGCCTTGCTGTTGGAGCCCTTTCTCTTCCAGGCAGAGTTCTGCCAGCTGATGGACAGACTTAATAATAAGCATGACAGTTGTCAGATCGATATCGATTCATTAAAGGGGCCTTGCCATGACAGTCATGCGAGTCTGAACTACCTTGTGTTGCCGCAACGCCTTTCTGTTGCGCCTCTCGGAAAAATTTTTCTGTCCGACGGCCCGGAAAAATTTGGAAAACAGATAGAGTACGGGCGGCACTATTATTTGTATTCTTGCAAGGACATCTGATGCTGAGAGTCTTGAGTTCTTGGGGGCACCTGGAAAGGTTCCGTGACAAGCAGGTGCAACAATTCTTGGCATATTTCCTGGTTGCCGTTGTCGCGCTGCTCGTTGATTTCTGCTTGCTGGAAATTATGGTCCGTGTTTTCGGGCTTTTCGTGACATGGGCTGCCGTCCCTGCCTTTGTCGGCGGAGCCTTCGTCAACTACTGGTTGAGCATCAGGTTCGTCTTTGCCGAACGAAGGCTGAAAGAGCGGGGAATGCTGGAGTTCGGCCTGTTCATGCTGATAGGGGTGTTAGGTCTTGCTGTCACCCAGATGGTTCTTTATGTTGGTGTCGCAATCTTGGCCGGCAACATGGAAGTGGTGAAGGTAATCGCTGCTGGCGCAACGTTCGTGTCCAATTTCCTTATAAGAAAACTTGCATTGTTCTCCTGAAATGAAAAAAAAGATCATCATCATCGGTGCAGGGCCTGCGGGTTTGACGGCTGCGCGTGAACTGCAGGAGGCAGGTGAGCGGGACATAACCATTTTCGAGGCCGACGATTGCGTTGGCGGAATTTCCCGCACTGCAAACCATAATGGGAATCGAATCGACATTGGAGGGCACCGTTTTTTCTCGAAATCTGAATGGGTAATGAGCTGGTGGCAACAGTACCTGCCTGTCGATTCCCATGGCGCCGAGAGTGAAGGGCGTCTCTTCAAATACCAGGGGCAAGAAATGAGGGCGCCTGCCTCGATGGCTGGTGAAGTAAATGACAAAGACTCTGTGATGCTGGTGCGGGAGCGATTGTCAAGAATATATTTCAATAAACAGTTCTTTGATTATCCACTGAAAATAAATGCAGGCAGTCTCAGAAAGCTGGGTATCGCCAAAGTGGCCACATTTGGAGTCGGCTATATCGGTGCCAGGGTGCGGCCTGTGACCCCTGAGAGATCGTTGGAAGACTTTCTGATCAATCGCTTCGGAAGGCCGCTTTATCACCAGTTCTTCAAGGAGTACACCGAAAAGGTTTGGGGGGTGCCATGCAGCGAGATCAGTGCCGATTGGGGTGCTCAACGCATCAAGAGCCTTTCGATCGTGAAAGCCGTAGTGCATGCATTGAAAAAATCTCTGGGAGTGAAACAGGGCAATGCGGAGCAAACCTCACTGATCGAGAGCTTTATCTATCCTAAATACGGTCCTGGGCAGATGTGGGAGACCGTCGCCAAGCGCTTTGAAAGCGATGGAGGCGTATTGCGGATGAAGGTGAAGGTCGTTGGGGTGAAGATCGAAGATGCACGTGTTGCATCCGTGACCGTGAGGGATTCCGAAGGTCACGAGGAAATTCATGAGTGCACTCATGTCATTTCCACGATGCCGATCAAGGAATTGGTTGCCGCTTCCGGAGACAGATGGGGCGGCAAGGAACGGGGAATTGCGGAAAAGCTTCAATATAGGGATTTCTTCACTGTGGGACTCTTGTATCATCGGAAGGATTTGAGGGAGGAGCTGCGGGACAATTGGATATATATCCAAGAACCGGGAGTGAACGTGGGGAGAGTGCAGATCTTCAACAACTGGAGTCCTTATATGGTAAGTGACCCGGAAACAGTCTGGCTCGGGCTTGAGTTCTTCTGCAAGGAAGAAGACGATATCTGGAAGAAGCCCGATGCTGAACTCAAGCAACTGGCTCAAATGGAGATCAAGAAAATCGCTCTCGTGAATTCGGATTCAGCTCTGGATGCCGTTGTGCTGCGGGTGCCGAAGGCGTATCCCGGATATTTTGGAGAAGCTTACAAGCAGTTCGATAGCCTGAGGGAGTCATTGGACGGAATCGAGAATATGTTCCTTGTCGGCAGAAATGGAATGCACCGATACAATAATCAAGATCATTCCATGTTGACGGCCAAGGAAGCGGCTCGGCAGATCGTTGCAGGGGTGGTGGAGAAGGAAAAAATATGGGCGATTAATGTCGATGATGAATACCACGAGGAAAAGACTTGAGCCTGCGGGGGCAGATCATGAAAGCAGCTCATTCTCGTTTCAGGGCCTTTGGAATTCACTTGGCGTGCAGTCTGGTCGTAGTGATTTTCGCATGGTTGCTTGTGGGGGTGTGGTATCCGCGCCCATACATCGATATTCTTGGTGGCGGACAAATATTCCTGGTGCTGATGCTTGTGGACTTTGTGGCTGGTCCTTGCCTGACGTTTTTAGTTTTCAATGAAAAAAAATCGCGACGAGAGCTATCCGTCGATATTTCTGTTATTGCACTGCTGCAGGCTGCCGCACTCTCTTTCGGAGTCTGGACCATGTACACGGCACGGCCGGTTTACCTGGTTTTCGAGTACAGCCGAATGGCGGTGGTCACTGCTGCCGACGTCAAGGAGTCAGACCTGCAAAGTGCGCCCGAAAGCTTCAGAAAACTTCCTTCGGACGGCCCTCGAGTGATTTCCTTGCGAACTTTCAAGAATCCCGCTGAGGAATACGATTCGGTGGTTCGCGCCATGGCCGGACAACCTCAAGCTGCTCAGCCCAACCTGTGGCAACCATACGGATCTGCCCGTACAGAAATTCTCAAGGCAGCCCTCCCTTTGAAAGACCTCATGGCACGCAAGGGTGGCGTGCAGCAACTTTCCGATGCGCTGGCAGCGACGGGGTTGCCTGCAGATAAGGTGAAGTATTTGCCTCTACAGGGCCGGGAACGAAGCTGGACCGTGTTGCTGGACGGTTCAAGCGGAGAGCCGATGGGTTTTGCACCCGTCGACTCTTTTCAAGCGAATTGAGTGCATATTTCGCATATGGGCCAGCGCGCTTTTGCTCTGCATTAGTCGATCCTATCTGCCACGAAACTCCCGCTCTTCCCCCCGTGCTTTTCCATCACCCGCACATCCTGCATCACCATCCCTCGATCCACAGCCTTGCACATGTCGTAGATCGTGAGCAACGCCACCTGCACGGCCGTCAGGGCTTCCATTTCCACCCCGGTGGGTCCGACGGTTTCCACGGTCGCGGTGCAGCGCACGCATGAGGCGTCGGCATCGAGTTGAAAATCCACAGCCACCCGCGTGAGCGCGAGCGGGTGGCACAGCGGAATCAGGTCGCTGGTCTTCTTCGCGGCCTGGATGCCGGCGATGCGGGCGATGCCCAGCACGTCCCCTTTGCCGGCGGTGCCCGAGGCGATGAGCGCCAGGGTGGCGGGTTGCATGGTGATGTGCCCGCTTGCCACGGCAATGCGCCGGGTATTGGGCTTGTCGCCCACGTCCACCATGTGGGCCTGGCCGCCGGCGTCGAAATGGGTGAGGTGGGGCGAACGGGAGGTCATGGGAAGAGGCCCTTTGCGGGAATAGGTAACGGGGTGGCACCATCGGCGCGCCGGGGCATCATACGGTCCATGCGCGCATCCAAAAGGCCCCGCCAGGGGGTTGTCACGAGGAGGGTTGCTCCCATGGGTTCCACACCCGCATCGCAAGGTTTTCCGGCGGCTGCTGTCCTGCGCCGCTCGGCGGTGGCCTGGGCCATCGCCGCAACGCAGTGCCTCCTGCCCCTGCCCGGCTGGGCCCAGGGCCCCCTGCCCACGCTGGGCGACGGCTCCGACATGACGACCAGCCAGGAACGGCGCCTGGGCGACCGCATCATCCGCGAGCTCTACCGCGATCCGGATTACATCGACGATGCGGTGCTCAACGAGTACGTGCTGGGCATTTTCCTGCCGTTGGTGAAGGCGGCGCGGGAGCGGGGCGAACTGCCGCCCGAGCTGGACGAGCGCTTCGCCTGGGAGATCCTGCTGGGGCGGGACCGGACGGTGAATGCCTTTGCCCTGCCGGGGGGCTATTTCGGGATGCACCTGGGCCTGATCGGCGTGGTGTCCACGCGCGATGAACTGGCCTCGGTGATGGCGCACGAGCTGAGCCATGTCACGCAGCGGCACATCTCGCGGCTGATCACGCAGCAGAGCCGGCAGGGGCCGCTGATGCTGGGGGCGATGGTGCTGGGCATGCTGGCCGCCACGAAGAACCCGAGCGCGGGGCAGGCCATGCTGGTCGGCGGGCAGGCGCTGGCCGCGCAGACCCAGCTCAATTTCTCGCGCGACATGGAGCGGGAGGCCGACCGCGTCGGCTATGGCCTGATGGCACCGGCCGGCTTCGCGCCGCAGGGTTTCGTGTCGATGTTCGACAAGCTGCAGCAGGCCAATCGCATCAACGACAACGGCAGCTGGCCCTACCTGCGCAGCCACCCGCTCACCACGCAGCGGATCGCGGACCTGCATGCGCGCATTCCCCCGGCCGTGGCCCAGTCGCCCGCGCCCGGCCCGACCCTGGAGCACGCCATGATGGCCGCCCGGGCGCGGGTGCTGTCCCGGCCCGGCATCGATGTCTGGCGGCAGTGGGTGAACGAGCCGCAGGCAGGCGGCTTCGGCGCGCAGCCATTGCCGCGGCGGGTGGGCGCCTGGTATGCGGCTTCGCTCAGTGCGCTGCAGCTGCAGGACATGGCGGCGGCGCGGGCCGCGCAGCGATCGCTGCTGGAGGCCGCGCGGGGCGATGCCGCGGGCACGCGCCAGGCCCATCTGCTGGGCGCGGAAATCGAACTGGCCGGAGGGCAGGCGGACGCGGCGCTGGAGCAACTGGCCCTCATCCCGGCCGCGGGCCCGCAGGCAGGTGCAACGGCGTCCGGGAGCGGTGCTGCGCTGACACTGGAATCCGTGACCAGCCCGGGCCAGGGGGCGTCCGCTTCGGCGTCCGGCGGGGTGGGGCGCCCGGAGATGATCCTGCGCACGCAGGCGCTGCTGCGGCAGACCCGTGCGGCGCCGATGACCGGCACGCTGCAGACCTGGGTGACGAACCATCCGCGCGATGCGTCGGTGTGGTACTTGCTCGCCGCGGTGTGGCAGCAGCAGGGCCAGCCGCTGCGGGCGGTGCGGGCGGAGGCGGAGGCGCACGTGGCGCGGTACGACTATGCGGCGGCGGTGGACCGCTTCAAGGCCGGCCAGGACATGGCGCGCAAGACCGGAAGCCGCGGCGGGGATGCCGCGGAGTACATCGAGGCCTCGATCATCGAGACGCGCCTGCGCGCGACCGAATCACTTCTTAAGGAACAGGCCGCCGAGCGCTGATTCGATGAGCATGCCCAGCACGGTGTAGATGAGCGAGCCGATGAGCGCCGCGCCGAAACCGTGCACCTGGAAGCTGTCGCCCAGCACGGACGCTGCCGCCCAGAACATCAGCGCGTTGATGACGAAGAGGAAGAGGCCCAGCGTGACGATGGTCACCGGCAGGGTGAGCACCACGAGCACGGGCCGCAGCACCACGTTGAACAGCCCGATGACGAAGGCCGCGACCATCGCGGAGCCGAAGCTGCGCACCTCGACACCGCCGTACAGGTAGGTCACGCACAGCAGCGCGGCGGCGCTGAGCAGCCATTTCAGGAGGAGTTTCATGGCGCAGGAGGATAGCACCGGGGTGCTGTCCCGGGTGCTGCCGTGTGTCGATGGGAGGGGCGGGCGCCGGGCGCCCGCCAAGCTCAAGGCTGCTCGGCGAACAGCAGGAAGAGCGCTCCCAGGCTGGCCAGCGTGCCCGGGAGGGACCAGCGCCGGGGAATGGGCTTGCGCACCACCAGGGGCGGTGCGGCTGGCAGGGCGGCGGGCTGGGGTGCGGGGGCCTCCTGCTTGGGGCGGCGGGCATCGACGATCTGTGCACTGCCGTGCTCGGCCTGCAGTTCGGTCGCGAGTTCCGGCAGCGGCCCCTTGGCCAGCACGGTGGTGATGGTGGCGCCGCCGGCCTGCAGCCAGGGCAGGACCTGGGCGAACAGCTTGTCGGCCCACTTGGCGCGCCAGTTCTCGCGGGCGCTGTGGCTGACCCACTTGCTGATGCGGTGGGTCATGCGCGGGGCGCAGGCCACGACCACCCAGTGGGTGCCGGGGGCATGGGCGCGGGCGGCCAGGGGGGCGAGGATCTGCTGCGCGTAGGCTGCGTCGTCCACGTACACGATGACTTTGTCCATGAGGGCTCTCCTGTGGGGTGGTGGGCGTTGGTGACTAAAAGGGTCGAGTCGCTTGGCGGGCCCGGAGTTCACCGGGCCCCAAGGGTATCAGCCGTGGGAGACGGCCGCCGTGCGGCGCGAGGCCACCGCCTTGCCCACGATCAGCACGAGCAGCGCACCCGCCACGCTCGCACCATACTTCACGACATCACTTTGCGGCAGCTTGAGCATCCACTGCCAGCGGTCGGGATTGGCCAGGGCCGGGTCGGTGACCAGCATGCCCCCGGCGATCCAGCCCAGCAGCATGCCGCCGGCCACGATGATGAACGGGAAGCGCTCCATGAGCTTGATGACCAGCTGGCTGCCCCAGACGATGATGGGGATCGAGATCAGCAGGCCGAGCACCACCAGCAGCATGGAGTGGTCACCCGCGTTCTGGGCGGCGCCGGCGATGGCGATCACGTTGTCCACGCTCATCACCAGGTCGGCGACGATGATAGTCTTGATGGCGGCGAAGAGCTTGTCGCTGCCGGCCACGTCGCCGTGGCCTTCCTCGTCGGGGGCCAGGAGCTTGATGCCGATCCACACCAGCAGGATGGCGCCGACGAACTTCAGGAACGGCAGGTTCAACAGGGTCATCGCGAAGGCGATGAGGATGACGCGCAGCACGATGGCACCGGCGGTGCCCCAGATGATGCCCTTGGTGCGCTGCGCGGGCGGCAGCTTGCGGCAGGCCAGGGCGATCACCACCGCGTTGTCGCCACCCAGCAGGATGTCGATGATGATGATCTGCCCCAGCGCGACCCAGAACTCGGGCGATGTCAGAAATTCCATAGTTTCCTCGTTGTCGTTTGGCGATAGGCCGCGCGGCACCGTGGTGCGGGGCCGGCGATTCCACAGACGTTCAGGCCCGCTCGGGGGCCGTCAAGGAAGCTGGAGGGCATGTGCGCCGCGCTGGGCGCCCATGCCAGGGAGTGCATGGCCTTGAACGGCCCGTGGACGGGCCTTTCAAAGGTCTTGCTCGGCCGGCGTGCCGTGCGGCTCCGCCAGGACCCGGAAATGCCGGAAGCCTCGCGGCTTCGTATTGACGACATGACCGACAGTGCCGGCGGCTCGGGCCATGCCTTCGCGCCGGGACCGGGAGCTACTCCCCCTCGAAGCCTGCATTGGAACACAGCCCCGCGCGGCGCGGCAAGGAGGATTCGCGGTTTGGCGGCTGCATGGTTCGAGTGAAAGTCGCTGCAAGAGACCGCCGGTATTGATTTGGTTGCTATGTTTTGATGAGTTTCGGGGTGAACCCGGAGAGTCCGCGGGCCCATGGCACTCCACCGGCGCGGCCCGGGGGCGCCGCGGGTAAGATCGGCCGCCTTTTTCCCGCGTGTTTTTCCCGCGTGTCCATGGCCGCCCTGCACATCACCGATATCGAATCCGCGATCAACCATTGGCGCGCCCGTGCGCCGGCGGGCGCGGGGCTGGCGCTGGCGCCCGCGCTCCAGGCGCTCGCGGAGGTGTATGCGCGCATGGTCTATGCGCACGTGGACGAGGTGGAGGAGTCCGCGTTGCCCGCCGAAGCCATGGCGGCCTGGCTGGCGTGGTACGAGACGACGCCCGACACGCCCTGCATCGCCATCTGCTCGACCAGCCAGGGCGACGACCATTGCAAGGGATGCGGCCGCAGCTTCGCTGAGGTGCAGCACTGGCTGGCGATGGGGCCGGCCGAAAAGCGCGCCGTGTGGCGGCGCATCACCATCGAGAACACGGCCTGGCGGTTCAACCGCTATGCGGAGCGGGCGGCAGAGGGATCGCCGGCACCGCATGCTGTGCGTCCGGGCCTGCAGCCTGGGGCGGTGGCGCGTGACAGGCGCCATGGAACCCCCTAAGCTGGCCGCATGCTGCGCTTGACCCAGGCCCCGAACATCGCGATCGCCACGATCTGGGCCGATCTGCTGAGCGAGGGCGGCATGCCCGCCACGGTGCAGCGCCAGCACCTGCTGGCGGCGGCGGGGCAGCTGCCGCCGGACCAGTGCTTGCCGGAAATCTGGCTGGAGCACGAAGAGCATGCTCCGCAGGCCCGGCGCCTGCTGCAGGCACTGGCGGACCTGCCCCAGCGGCGCTGGCATTGTCCCGGGTGCGGCGAATGGATCGAAGGCGGTTTCGAGCAGTGCTGGAACTGCGGGGCGTTCATGCCCGCGGCAGGCTGGCGCTGAGCCCCACGGCGCCACTGGCGCCGCCAGGGCGCGCTCTCACTTCCAGCGGATGGGCTCCAGGTGGACGCTGCCCAGGCCGCTGCTCAGCGTGAGGCCGCCTTCCTGCACCGTGGCCTGCAACTGCATGCTGCGCTCGGCCAGGGACGCCAGCTGTTGCGATGCCTCGGCCGGCAGGCGCCAGACCTGCAGCTTGTCCTGCCGCGTGAGCTTGCCCTCGATGCCCTTCCACCAGACCTCGGCCGCGTGGTGGAAGCAATACACCAGCACCGCATCCGCCTTGGAGGAGGCCTTGGCCAGCGGCTTGTCCTCGGGCTGGCCGACCTCGATCCACAGGCGCTTGCGGCCCGTGAAATCGGTGATGGACACGTCCGGGTCGTCCGGATCCGAGAGGCCGGCGCCGAAGGCCAGCGTGCCGTCGCCCTGGCACATGGCCTGCAGCTGCCAGGCGTTGAGCGCCAGCGCCGCCAGCCGGACCATCATGCGCTCGTCGGTCTCGCTGGGGTGGCGCGCCAGGGTCAGGGCGTGGTCGGCGTAGTAGCCGTGGTCGATGTCGGCGATCGCGAGGTTCGCCTTGAAGATGGTGGACTTGATGGCCATGCTCAGACGCGGCGGGCGAGTTCGGCGGCCTTGCCGACGTAGCTGCCCGGCGTCATGGCCAGCAGGCGGTCCTTGTCGGCCTGGGGGATCTCCAGGCCGGCGATCAGCGCGTGCAGCGCCTCGGCCGTCACGGTCTTGCCGCGCGTGACTTCCTTGAGCTTCTCGTAGGCGCCCTGCACGCCGTAGCGGCGCATGACGGTCTGGATGGGCTCGGCCAGGACTTCCCAGCTGGCGTCCAGGTCGGCGGCCAGGGCTTCCTCGTTCAGTTCCAGCTTGTTCAGGCCGGTCATGAGCGAGGTGTAGGCGAGTGCGGCATAGCCCATGGCCACGCCGATGTTGCGCAGCACGGTGCTGTCGGTGAGGTCGCGCTGCCAGCGGCTGACGGGCAGCTTCTCGGACAGGTGGCGCAGCAGTGCGTTGGCCAGGCCCAGGTTGCCTTCGGCGTTCTCGAAGTCGATGGGGTTGACCTTGTGCGGCATGGTGCTGGAGCCGATCTCGCCGGCCTTCAGGCGCTGCTTGAAGTAGCCCAGGCTCACGTAGCCCCAGATGTCGCGCGACAGATCGACCAGGATGGTGTTGGCGCGGGCGATGGCGTCGAACAGCTCGGCCATGTAGTCGTGCGGCTCGATCTGGATGGAATAGGGCTGGAAGGTGAGGCCCAGGCCCAGCGGCTCGGGGGTTTCGACGACCTTCTTGCTGAAGGCCTCCCAGTCGAAGTCGGGCCAAGCCGAGAGGTGGGCGTTGTAGTTGCCCACGGCACCGTTCATCTTGCCCAGCATCTTCACGCTGGCGATGCGGTCGCAGGCAGCCTGCAGGCGCACGACCACGTTGGCCAGTTCCTTGCCCACGGTGGTGGGGCTGGCGGTCTGGCCGTGGGTGCGGCTCAGCATGGGGACTTCGGCGTAGGCGTGCGCCATCTCGCGCAGTTTCAGGACGACGCGGTCCAGGCCGGGCAGGATGACCTGGTCGCGCCCGGAGCGCAGCTGCAGCGCGTGGCTGGTGTTGTTGATGTCTTCGCTGGTGCAGGCGAAGTGCACGAACTCGGCGGCCTTCTCCAGTTCGGGGCGGGCCTCGAATTTGGACTTGATCCAGTATTCGACCGCCTTGACGTCGTGGTTGGTGGTCTTCTCGATGTCCTTGATGGCCTGCGAGTCGGCCTCGGAGAAATTCTTCACCAGGCTCAGCAGGTAGGCGCGTGCGCCGGTGGTCAGGGGCTTGAACTGCTCGAAGCCGGCGTCCGACAGCGCGATGAACCATGCGACTTCCACCTGCACGCGGCGGTGCATGTAGCCGTGCTCGCTCATGATGGGGCGCAGGGCGGACAGTTTGGCGGCGTAGCGGCCGTCGAGCGGAGAGAGGGCGTTGATGGTGGACAGGCTCATGGGGCGGGATTGTAGGTGCCGACCGTGGCGCAGGCGCCGCACTGGCGTCCCGCCCGATGCAGCGCGAGTGCGGCCGGCCCCCTAGAATCGGCGGCCGCCCGTTCGTTCTCTCTTGCCCTGCCCGCGCCCGGAAACACACCATGAAACTCATCGGATCCTCTGCCAGTCCCTATGTGCGCAAGGTGCGCATCGTGATGGCCGAGAAGAAGCTGGACTACCGCTTCATCGAGGAAAACGTCTGGGCCGACGACACCACGATCGCCACGTCCAACCCCCTCGGCAAGGTGCCCTGCCTCGTCATGGAAGGGGGCGAGGCGGTGTTCGATTCGCGTGTCATCGTCGAATACCTGGACACCCTGTCGCCCGTGGGCCGGCTCATTCCTACCCAGGGCCGCGAACGCGCGGAGGTCAAGACCTGGGAAGCCCTGGCCGACGGCGTGATGGATGCCGGCGTGCTGGCCCGGCTGGAGGCCACGTGGAAGGATCGCCAGGACGGGGAGCGCAGCCAGGCCTGGATCGACCGCCAGCTCGGCAAGGTGCATGCCGGCCTCAAGGCGATGTCGCAGGGGCTGGGCGAGAAGCCGTATTGCAGCGGCATCCACCTGAGCCTGTCCGACGTGGCGGTGGGATGCGCCCTGGGCTGGATCGAGTTCCGGTTCCCCGGGATTGCCTGGCGGACGGAGCATCCCAACCTGGGGCGCTTGCTCGACAAGCTGATGCAGCGGCCCAGCTTCGCTGATACGCAGCCCCGCTGAGCCCTCTGCCGGGCTGCCAGGAGCCTGCATAGAGGCCCCAGAAAGCCAAAAGCGCGCACCTTGCGGTTGCGCGCTTTTTTGCGGCCGGAATAAAAAAAGTTGCGAAGCGTCCCGAAACGAATTAGAGAGGGAGGGAGGAGAAGCGCTTCAGGATTTCAGTCGGACAGGTCCGAAAGGCTTCGCAACGAGAAACTGGAAAACTCAACATGCGGGACGAGCGTAGTTAACTTGTCCACGGCCGATAGATTAGTGCCAAACCGGCAAAGTTCCAGCATTCAAGGCTCCAAAATCATCAAAAAATGTAAGATTTCCGCAGATCGGAATATGACACCGGAAAACGTCGCAAATTAACGATGCAGTTTCAGTTGCTGCTCGATCGCCCGGACGATCTTCGGGTCGTCCGGGGCCACGGAACTGCCGAAGCTCGCCACCACCTTGCCGTTCCGGTCGAGCAGGTACTTGTGGAAGTTCCATCGTGGCACCTCGCCTGCCTGGGCCGCGAGTTCGCGGTAGAACGGCGATGCGCTGCCCCCCTTGACGCTGCTCTTGGCGAACATGGGAAAGCGCACCCCGAAGGTGTTGCTGCAGAAGTCGGCAATTTGCGCATTGCTGCCGGTTTCTTGTGCGAAATCGTTCGACGGAAAACCCAGCACTGCGAAACCTTGCGTCTTGTAACGGGCATGCAGCGCCTCCAGGCCCTCGTACTGGCCGGTGAATCCACAGTAACTGGCGGTGTTGACTACGAGCAGCACCTGGCCCTTGTACTGGCACAGGTCCTGGGGCGCTTCGTCCTGCAGGCGCGGCATGGTGTGGCGCAGGGCGGCAGGACAGGCCGCGGCCGATGGGGCGGGCCCTGCCGGCACGGCCGGCGGGGTTTGCGCGGCTACCGGCAAGGCTGCGGCCCAGGCCGCGAGTGCGAGGATCAGCGGGGCGGTGAGGCGGGACATGGCGGTTCTCCCGGAGTCGGCAGGGGGGCGAGAGGCCGTGGCACGGCCGTCCTCGACGGTAGTACAAAAGCCGTGCGCGTGGCAAGCGCAGGCCGCGCTCACACCAGCGCCAGCAGTCGCGCGAGGGGTAGCTGCACCCGCACGTCGCGCAGCGCCACGGCGCCCGTGATCTTCCAGGCCGGCTGGGCCGTGTCCCGCGGAATGGGCTCGCCCGTCGGCATGCCGCTGCGGTTGAGCACGACGGCCACGCGCGGCGTGGTGGCGCTGGCGCCGCGGCGCAGCACCACGGCGACTTCCTGGCTGGCCAGGCGCACGAAGGCGCCGGGCGGATACACGCCCAGGGCTTTGACGAGGGCCGAACCTGCTTCATCGACCTGGTGGGCCTCGTCGTAATAGGTGGCCTGCATGGCGGCGGTGACGGGCATGGGCGCCCGCGAGGCGCGCGGTGCCAGGCGGGCACCGAAGATGTCGGCCCGCTGGATGAGGCGGGCCATCTGCTGGGCCTCGCTCTTGCCCGCAAGGGGCCCGGGGGCGCGGTGGTGGTGGGTGCGCACGGCTTCCAGCCAGACCGGGTCGTCCACGCCGAGCTGCCGGAGCAGCGCCTCGGAGCGTGCGGCATGGGTTTCGATGTCGGCCAGTTGCAAGGCGGTCAGCGGCTGGGTCTGGACGGCGAGCTGGTCCTGCAGCGTGGTCATGGCGATGTTCATCGACAGCGCTGCGCGCCCCAGCTGCAGGACCTTGGGCACCGGCCAGCGCAGGTGCTCGGCGGCCACGATCATGCACACGCTGGCCACCAGCAGGGCATGCGTGCCGCTGTACTGCTGCGTTTCCTGGCCCGACAGATAGACGAGCGCGAGCAGGGTCGCGTCGGGCGTGGCCGCGCAGTGGCGGGCGAGTTCGCCGTGCAGCGCCTCGAAGCGTTCGCTGAATTCCGCTGCCGGCGGAGGTGCCCGCAGCAGCTGGGTGGCGCGCAGTTGCAGTTCGGGCCAGTCCGGCGGACCGTTGCCCGCGTTCGCCTTCTCCCGCGAGGCCGAGGCGCCCGCGGAGATCTTCATCGCTGCGATCTGGCCCAGGGAGGTGTCCGTGAGCAGCATCTTCTGCAGCTGGGCGAGGTAGGCACGGTGGCTGTCGCCCGATTCGTCGGTGTCCACGCACAGGCTCAGGCCGCGCGCCACCATCAGGTCCAGCTCCTCGCGGTTGCGGATCACATAGCCCCGCTGCGCGAGCAGCACCCCGCTGGCACCCCGGAGCACGAAGGGCAGCGGGTGCCCGAGGGGGATCGTGTCGATGTTCAGCGCAACGAGGTTCATGGCGGGTCGCCCATTATCGGCGGCGCCGCGGGGGGCTAAGCCCGCCCGAAGGGCAGGGTTTTGCCTCTATTCGGGCGTTGGAGCCCGGCTCCCGGCCTCCGATTCCCGGAGGCGGGTCAGGCCGGCGGTCCCGACGGCGGCGCGCGGCGCAGGACGCGGCGGCCGAACCATTGCGCGAAGTCGTCCACGTAGGTGAACACGGCCGGCACGACCAGCAGGCTGAGCACGGTGGAGGTGAGCAGTCCGCCGATCACGGCCACGGCCATGGGCGAGCGGAAGCTCATGTCCGCATCGCCCCAGGCCATGGCGATGGGCAGCATGCCCGCGCCCATGGCGAGCGTGGTCATGATGATGGGACGGGCCCGCTTGTGGCAGGCGTCCAGCAGGGCGTCCCAGCGGCCCATGCCCTGGTCGCGCCGCGCGACGATGGCGTACTCCACCAGCAGGATGGAGTTCTTCGTGGCGATGCCCATGAGCATGATGAGCCCGATGAGCGACGGCATGGAAAAGCTCTTGCCGGCGATCAGCAGGCCCACGAAGGCGCCGCCGAGCGACAGCGGCAGCGCCATGAGGATGGTGACCGGCTGCAGGAAGTCCTTGAAGAGCAGCACCAGCACGAGGTAGATGCAGACCACGCCGGTGAGCATGGCCAGGCCGAAGCTGGCGAACAGCTCGCCCATCATCTCGGCGTCGCCCACGTCGATCAGGCGCACGCTGGCCGGCTTCTGGCGCACGGAGGGCAGCTGCCGCACGGCTTCGGTGACCTCGCCCAGGCCCTGGGTGCCGAGCTCGATCTCGAAGTTGACGTTGCGGGCCCGGTCGTAGCGGTTGATGACGGCGGGGCCGCTGCCGACCTCGAGGCGGGCGACCTCGCCCAGTCGCACCGGCCCGCGCGACCCCGGCACCGCCAGGCGCTCCAGCACCGAGAGGTCTTCGCGGGCCGCGTCATCCAGGCGCACGACGATGGGCACCTGCCGCTGGGGCAGGTTGAGCTTGGGCAGGTTCTGGTCGTAGTCGCCCACGGTGGCCACCCGCAGTGTTTCAGCGATGGCGCTGCTGGTGACGCCCAGGTCCGCGGCGCGGGCGAAGTCCGGGCGCACCACGATTTCCGGCCGCACGAGGCTGGCGCTGGAGCCGATGTTGCCGATGCCGGGGATGGTGCGCAAATCGCGCTCCACCGCGCGTGCGGTATCGGCCAGGGCCTGCGGATCCTCGCTGGCAAGGGCGAGCACGTACTTGTCGTTGGAGCCGCCGAGGCCGATCTTCACGCGCACGCCGGGCAGGTCCGCCATGGCCGCGCGCAGTTCCTGCTCGATGGCCTGCTTGAGCGGACGCTCGCCCCGGGCCACGAAGCGCAGCGTGAGCGTGGCCTTGCGCGGGTCACCGGCGCTCGATCCGCCCGCCATGGGGTCGGCGCCCGCGGAGCCGCCGCCGATGGCGGTGTAGATGCTGCGCACGTGGCCCACCTTCATCACGCGCTCCGTCGCCTGGGCCACCGCGGCGCGGGTTTCTGCGATGCGGGTGCCGGGCGGCAGCTCCAGGTTCACCTGGGTCTGGGCGTTGTCGTCCGGCGGAATGAAGCCCGACGGCAGCAGCGGGATGAGCGCGATCGAACCCGCGAAGAACAGCAGTGCGCCGAGCAGCGTCAGCACGCGGTGGCGCAGCGCCCAGGCGGAGGCGCGCATGTAGGCGGAGAGCCAGCGGGGCTCATTTTCCTCGCCGGAGAGGGGCTTGAGGATGTAGGCCGCCATCATCGGCGTGAGCAGCCGCGCCACGACCAGCGAGGCGAACACGGCGAGCGCCGCGGTCCAGCCGAACTGCTTGAAGAAGCGCCCGGGAATGCCGCTCATGAAGGCCGTGGGCAGGAACACCGCGATCAGGGTGAAGGTGGTGGCGATCACCGCCAGGCCGATCTCGTCGGCCGCTTCCATGGCGGCTTGGTAGGGCGTCTTGCCCATGCGCAGGTGGCGCACGATGTTCTCGACCTCGACGATGGCGTCGTCCACGAGGATGCCCACCACGAGCGAGAGGGCCAGCAGCGTGATGATGTTGATCGAGAAGCCGAGCAGGTACATGCCGATGAAGGCCGGCAGCACGGACAGCGGCAGCGCCACCGCCGAGACGATCGTGGCGCGCCAGTTGCGCAGGAAGAGCCACACCACGATGACGGCCAGGATGGCGCCCTCGTACAGCAGGCGCATGGAGCTGTCGTATTCGCCGCTGGCGATTTCCACGAAGTCCACCGTGCGGGTGAGGTGCAGGTCCGGGCGTTCCGCCACCAGCTGGTCGAGGGCGCGCTGCACGCCCGCGCCCACTTCCACCTCGCTGGCGCCGCGGCTGCGCGAGACTTCGAAGCCGATCACCGGCTTGCCGTCCAGCAGTGCGGCGGTGCGCGGCTCGGCCACCGTGTCGGTGACGGTGGCGATGCGGTCCAGGCGCACATGTCCGCCGGCAGACAGCGGAATGTCGAGCGCGGCGACCTCCTGTGCGGTGCGGACGGTGGCGATGGTACGCACCGGCTGCTCGGCGCCGCCGAGGTCGGTGCGCCCGCCCGCGCTTTCGGTCTGCACCAGGCGCAGCTGGCGCGAGACGTCGGCAGCGGTGGCGCCCAGGGCCTGCAGGCGCAGCGGGTCGATGGCCACGCGCACCTCGCGCTGCACCCCGCCCACGCGGCTGACAGCCCCCACGCCGGGCACGGCCAGCAGGCGGCGCGTGAGGGTGTCATCGACGAACCAGGACAGCGCCTGGTCGTCCATGCGGTCGGAAGCGATGGCGAAGGCGAGGATGGGCTGCGAGGAAAGTTCGAGCTTGGTGACGATGGGGTCGCGCAGGTCGGCAGGCATGTCCGCGCGCACGCGGGAGACGGCCGAGCGCACGTCGTCCACGGCCTCCTGCACGGGCTTTTCCAGCCGGTACTCGGCCGCGATCGTGGCCGTGCCGTCCACCAGGGTGGTGGTGATGTGCTTGAGGCCCTGCGTGGTGGCGATGGCGTTCTCGATCTTGCGCGCCACGTCGGTCTCGAGCTGCCCCGGCGCGGCGCCGGGCAGGGCGGCGGTGACCATCACGACCGGCAGGTCCATGTCCGGGAAGTTCTGCACCTTCATCGCGCGGAACGACAGCAGCCCCGCGAAGGTGAGCAGCACGAACAGCATCGCGGCCGGGATGGGGTTGCGGATGGACCAGGCGGAAAGGTTCATGGCTGCGGGCTCTCGGGGCTCTGGCGGGAATGCGGATGCGGCATGGGCGGGGTTGGCTCTTGTTGCTTCTCTGCTCTACCGCGCGGCGCTGGCGGTTTTCGCGGCCGGCGGGGCGGCCGGCGGGGCGGCTGGCGCGGGTGCGCCGGATGCCTCGACGCGCACGGTATCGCCATCGTTGAGGAACGCGCCGCCGCGTTCCACGAGGGTGGCGCGTTCCTGCAGTCCCGAGAGGATCTCCACCCGGTCGCCGTTGCGCTGGCCGGTCTTCACCTGGCGCATCGCCACGCGGCCGCCGTCGCCGACCTCGAACACGGCACTGAAGCCGTCGCGCACGACTACTGCCGATTGCGGGACGGTGAGGGTCTCGCGCTGCGCGAGCAGGAAATCGCCGCGCGCGAACATGCCGGCCCGGATGTCGGGGTGGGCAGGCAGATCGACATAGACGAGGGCGTTGCGCGTTTGCGGGTCCACCGTGGGGGCCACCACGCGCACGGTGCCTTCCACTTCGGCGCCGCTCGCGGCGGTGATCCGTGCGCGGATGCCCGGCCGCACGCGCGGCAGCTCGCTGGAAGTGACCTCGGCGCGCCATTCGAGCCGGCCCTTGCGCACCATGCGGAACAGCTCGGTGCCCGCGCCCACCACTGCGCCCACGGTGGCGGTGCGCGCGGAAATGACGCCGCTGTCGGGCGCGAGCACTTGCGCGTGCTTCAGGCGCAGCTGCTGCGCGGACAGTGCCGCCTGGGCGGCTTCGACCCGGGCTGCAGCGGTCTCGCTCGCGGTGGTGTACTGCTGGATCTGCTGCTGGCTCAGGGCTCCCGAGGCCTGCAGCGTGCGGGCGCGCTCGGCGTTGGCGGCGGCCTCGGCGGCGCTCGCGCGGGCTTCCAGCAGGCTGGCGCGGCTCTGGGCCAGTTCGGCCTGCACCGTGTCGGAGGAGAAGACGGCGAGGACCTGCCCCGCGCGCACCGTGTCGCCCACGTTCACGCGCACTTCGGTCAGCCGCAGGCCGTTGCTTTCGGTACCGATGCTCGCCTCCTGCCAGGCGGCGACGTTGCCGTTGGCCGGCAGCCGGGCCGCGATGGATTCGCGGCGCGGCGTGGTGGTGGTCACCGTGAGTGCGGGGCGGGGCGCCGGCGCGGCGGCATCCTTGCCCTTGGCGGCTTCGGCGTGGGAGGCGCCGGGCGTGGCCAGCACGAGGGCGCCGCCGGCGACGGCGGCGAGGCAGGCGGCCGACAGGGCCAGGAGCAGTGAAGGGCGTGAACGCAGGCGCAGCATGGAAGAGGTCCGGGATTTGCGGTCGTTGAAACGGTTCGGATCAGGGCGCCGGAGGCGCTGGTCGGTGCGGGGCCGGTGGCTCCCAGCCGCCTCCCGCGGCGCGGTAGAGGCCGATCCACGCCGCCATGCGCTCCTGCCGCAGTGTGATGAGCGCGGTTTCGGAGTTGAGCGCGGTGCGGCGCGTCTCCTCCAGTTCCAGCAGGCTTGCGAGCCCGCCGCGCCAGCGCGCTTCGGTGGCGACGAAAGAGGCCCGGTAGCCTTGCGCGGCGCGCTCGGCGTCGGCGCTGCGCGCGGCCGTGCTCGCGAGCCGCACCAGCGCCTGCTCCACCTCGCCGACCGCACGGCGCACGTTGGCGCGGTAGAGCTGAGCGGCTTCCTCGTAGCGTGCCTCGGCGGCATCGACCTGGGCGGCTCGCCGCCCTGCATCGAAGAGCGGCAGGCTGATGCCCACGGGGCCGATCGACCAGGTGTTGGTGGCGACGCTGGTGCCACCCGTGCTGCCCCATGCCCGGCCGATCGATCCGGCCAGCGTGAGGCGCGGGAAGCGCTGGGCGCGCGCATTGCCGACATCGGCACTGGCCGCGGCCACCTCGCGCTCGGCGGCATACACGTCGGGCCGCTGGGCCAGGAGGCGGGCCGGCAGGGCATCGATGGCGAAGAGCGCATCCGGGAGGGCCTGTGGCGCCGGGGACGCTGCCGCCCGGGCGCGCAGCTCCGCTTCCGGGATGCCGGTGAGCGCCACCAGTCCCTTCAGGTCGATGTCGCAGGCCATGCGCTGCTGTTCGGCGCGCACGCGGCCTTCGGCGCCGCTGGCTTGCGCGAGCGCCAGCGTGGCGGGCGCGGTGAAGCCCGCTCGCTCGCTGGCTTCGGTCAGGCGCGCGCTTTCCGTGCGGGAGCGGGCATCGGACTGCGCCACTTCGGCCAGCCGCAGGCACTGGCGCCATGCATCGTATTGCGTTGCCACCTCGGCTGCGACCGAGACGCGGGCCTCGTGCCACTGGGCCTGCGCGCCCGCGAAACGCTGGCGTGCGGCTTCCTCGGCCGCAGCATTGCCCCCGAAAAGATCCACCTCCCAGCCCGCCTGCACGGTGCCCTGAACGGTCGTGGCGAGGCCGGCGGCCTGCTGGCTGGTGCCCCGGCTGGCATTGCCCTGGGCATCGAGCGTCGGCAGCAGCGCGGCGCGTGCAGCCACCTGGGTGGCACGTGCCTGCTCCACGCGCGAGCGTGCCTGGGCGATGTCCGGGGACACATCCTGCGCCCGGCCGATCAGCTCGGTGAGCAGCGGGTCGCCCAGGCGGTCCCACCAGCGGGCAAGGTCTTCGACGCGGCCCTGGTGCGGCAGCGGGGCCTGCCAGCCGGCGGGCATGGCCGCTTCGGTGCGCGGCGCGGGCGATGTCACCGCACAGCCGGACAGGGCCAGCAGTGCGATGGCGCAGAGAAGGCGGCGTGGGCCGGGAAGGAGGGTCAGCGTCATGATTTCGGCGTCTTGCGGCGGGCCGTTGCAGGTGGGGCGGGGGCGCGGGCAGGCCCCCGGGCTGCGGCGTGCGTGGCATGCCGCCAGGATGTCTCGGCCGCGATCATGGCCAGCGCATAGTCCACCATGCGGTCGGCCCAGAGCTTCACGGCCTCGGCCGTGGCCAGCAGTTCGGGCTCGATGGCCTCGATGTCGTCGCGATGGCCCCACAACTGGAACGCCATGCTGGAGAGGGTCAGCGCCAGCCGGTGGATGGCGAGATCCGCCGTGGCGACCCCCATGTGGCGGCACAGCAGGCGCACGAGCGCGTCATGGGGCTGGCGCACGTCCTTGTCCAGCGCGCGTTCCCACTGGCCCGTGGGCTCGAGCATTTCCCGGATGTGCAGCCGCACGCTCTGGCGGGCCAGTTCGCCATGGCGGAGGGGTGCGAGCGCCGCGTGGAAGTAGCGGCGCAGCGCCTCTTCCATCGTGATGCCGGGCTGGGCGAAGGCGGAGCGCAGCGACTCATGGTCCCACGTGGGCTCGGTGAAGACGGCGCTGTAGAGCGATGCCTTGTCTCCGAAGTAGTAGCTGACAGCCGCCACGTTGGCCTGCGCCGCCGCGGCAATGGCCCGGACCGAGGTCTTGGTGTAGCCCTGCTCGGAAAACAGACGCAGTGCGGCGGACAGCAGGCGCGCCCGCGGGGAGGCCGGCTCCTCTCCCGTCGGGGCTGGAGACGATGCCGGAGGCGGGACCTCGGCAGGACGTGGACCTCGTGCGGGCATGGCCGCGGATTACACCACATTCAATCAAACGTTTGTTTGAATTGCCCGAATGCTCCGTCTGGCGCCCCGCCGTAGCGGCGTGACCGTGGTGGCCGTTCAGGCGGGTGTGCGGGCCTCGATGAAGTCGCGGCAGCGTTCGCTGCTCTCCGGGCCGAAGACCGCCGTCCAGCCTGCGGGCACCACCAGGAATTGCGGCCACAGGGATGCCTGGCCTGCGGCGTTGTGCAGCACGAGGAAGAGGCCGTTGCTGTCGTCAAGGGGGTGGGTCATGGGAAAGCTCCGGTTCAGTTCTTTTCTGCATGGTTACGCCAAGGCCGGCTGCGGCCGGTTGCGTTCCACCGCCCCGGGCAGGCTCTCCAGGGCCTGGGCGATGCTTGCCAGCGCGTCGTATCCCGCAAAGGCGTCCCGCATCGCCTGGGCGCGTTGCCGGTAGGAGGCATTGCCGAGCAACTGGTGGATCGCGTCCGCGATCGCACGGCTGGTGGGCTGCCCGGTCTTCAGGTTGATGCCCGCTCCCGTCCACGCGATGCGGGCCGCGATTTCCGGTTTCTCCTCCGTGCTTCCGGCCACCACCATGGGGATGCCGAGGCTGAGTGCATGGTTGACCGAGCCATAACCGCCGTTGGTCACCAGCGCATGCACCTTCGGCAACAGGCGGTCGTAGGGCACGAAGTCGAGGACGCGGGCATTCGCGGGAGCCGCTGCCGCGACCCCGGGCGGCACGGGCCCGCCCGTGGTGGCGATCACGTGCAGGTGTGGCATGTCGGCCAGCGCCTTGAGCGTGGGGACGATCAGATGGTTCGGGTCCTCGTTGGCCAGCGTGCCCTGCGTGACCAGCACCACGCTGCGGCCATCGTCCAGCGTGTGCCACCACGGAGGCGGCTCGAAACCCTGCGAGGGCGGCGCGAGCAGCGGTCCCACGAAGCGGACCGTGCCGGGCAGATCGCTGCGCGGGTACTCGAAAGCCTCGGCCGTGAGCTGCAGGTAGAGGTCCGGCAGGGTGAACATGGCATCGGCGAAGAACCCCGGAAGCGGCGGACACCCCAGTTGCGCGAGCACGCCGTCGAAATGGCGCTGCACGTCGTCGAACGTCGTTCGCCGGACCATGGCCTGTAGCGCCTGGTATTGCCGTCGCTGTTGCTCGTTGGCGGGCGGCGGCAGCGCCGAGCCGAACATGGCCGTGTCGGCGCTGGAGAGCGCCAGCGCGCTGATGCCCAGTGCGACCACGGCAGGCCTGTCGCTGCGCGGCCCCAGCAGCATTGGGATGGTGCCGCAGAACATCGTGTCCGTGACGATGGCGTCGGCGTCGAAGCCACCGTCCAGTATGCGCCGCAGGCCTTCATGCTGCAGCGCGATGGCGTCGGCGAAGAAGTGCTTGAGGCCGTAGGCGAGCCGGGGCGGGCCGGGCGGCAGCCGTTGCAGTTGCGGGTGCTGCTGGCCGAATTCGCGAAAGTCTTGGCCGATGCCGGGCAGCAGCGGGACGAAGCTGGCGCCGGTACCTTCGGCCTGGGTGCGGAAGATGCCGCCGGTGTGGATCCGCACTTCGTGGCCGAGCTGGACGAGGTGCCGTGCCACTGCCAGGACCGGCATGACGTGTCCGGGCAGGGCGGTGGCTGCGAGCAGATAGCGTGCCATGGGTTCAGTTTCTCCTGCGATGGGTCAGCCGAGGGCCACGGCGGGTTGTGCGCCAGCGGCATCGGCGGCGTCGCCGATCCCGAGGTGCTCGAAGTAGCGCCGCAGCAGCTCCCGGTCCGCCGAGCGGATCGCCGCCCCCGCGGCTTGCAGCCGTTCCTGGGTGGCAGTGGCGCAGACGATGGCCGGCACGGAGTTGTGGAGGTCGTAGCCGTCCAGGATCGTGAGGAGCGCCGCCAGGTCGAGGTCCTGAGTGATGGCCAGGCGCTGTTGCGCATGGCGCATCCAGTTGGCGAAATCCGTGGACTGCAGCGGCCTGCCGATCTGCTGGAACACGACGCTCATGTCGTTGACGTGCAGCGGATCGGATCCGAGCAAGTGGAAGACTTCGCCCCACGAGTCCTGCCGGAGCGAGAGCCGCACGATGGCCTGCGCCACCTCGTCCACGGGCGTCAGGCTGATGGAAAGATCCAGATGGGGCGAGATCCCCAGTTCCGCATACAGCCGGGCCAGGCGCCAGAACATGTCGGTGTCGTTGCAGACAGCCCGTGCCTTGTCTCCCGTGACCGCGCCCAGGCGGTAGATTGCCACGGGCAGGCCCCGTGCCTGCGCGGCCCGGGCCAGGTGGTCGGCCACCCACTTGCTCTTCGCGTAGCCGTTTCCCAGTCCGTCGGGCGTGGACAGGGCGGACCGCTCGGTCACCACCGGCGTTTCGGGGTTCATGCCGATCACGGCCAGCGTGGAGACGTGGTGCAGTACTTTCGGCCGGCCCTGGGCCGTCCATTCCAGCAGCGTGACCACGCTGTCCACGTTGGACGGCTTCAGGGTCTCGTAGGGATGGAGGTAGTCCACCTGCGCGGCGCAGTGGTAGATGGCATCGCATTCGGCCACGCGGCGGATGGCGTCTTCGGTCATGCCGAGCCTTTCCGCGGCGAGATCGCCGGTGGCGATCTCGATGCGCGAGGCATCCCACGCCCCGCCGAGGCGGCGCTCCGCCAGCGCGTGCTGCAGGCGTTGCAGTCCCGCGCGCTCGTTTGGTGCGCGCACGTGGCAGAGGATGGTGGCGGACGTTTCGCGCAGCAGCGTGGCGAGCAGGTAGCTGCCCACGAAGCCGCTCGCGCCGGTCAGGAAGACCCGCCGGGGGCTGGCCGGTGGCGCTGGCAGGTCCGGCCTGCGGATGTGCTCGGGCAGCGCGATCTGCGCCCTCAGGTCGGTGGCGGGGCGCATGCCCCCGTTGGTGTCGAACCAGACCGCGAGCTCTGCGATGGTGTGCCGGTTGTAGAGTTCGGCCGGCGGAAAATCCGGGTGCATGTGTTCGCGGATCTTCATGCCGAGCTGCATGGCCATGAGCGAATGCCCGCCAAGGTCGAAGAAGCTGTCATGGATGCCCACCTTCTCCACGTGCAGCGCGCTGGCCCACAGCCCTGCGAGCTTCTTCTCGATCGCGGAGCGCGGAGCGACATAGCCCGGGTCAGAAATGCAGGCGGTGGGAGCTGGAAGCGCCCGGCGATCGAGCTTGCCGCTCGGCCCCAGCGGCAGTTCCTCCAGGATGACGAAGGCGGATGGCACCATGTACTCGGGCACGCGTTGCGCCACATGGGCCTTCAGGGAGAAGTCATCCAGCCGGTCCCCGGCAGCGGGCACGCAATACGCTACCAGCATAGTGCTTCCGCCAGCGTCCTCCCGCATCACCACGGCCGCCTGTTGCACGCCGGGGTGGCGCATCAGCGCCGACTCGATTTCGCCCGGTTCGATGCGCAGGCCGCGTATCTTCACCTGGTGGTCGGAGCGCCCGAGGAATTCGAGCGTGCCATCGTTGCGCCACCGCGCGAGGTCACCGGTGCGGTACATGCGGCTGCCTGCCGGCCCGTGCGGATCCGCGATGAAGCGCTCCGCAGTGAGCGCAGGGCGGTTCAGGTAGCCCAGCGCCAGGCCGTCGCCTGCGATGTACAGCTCGCCCGTGGCACCCACCGGCAAGGGCTGCAGGCCCGGGTCCAGCACGTACATGCGGGTATTCCAGATGGGGCGCCCGATCGGGATGCGCGCCAGGCCGGCGCATGCCTCGGGCGTGCATGCCCAGGCGGTGACGTCCACCGCCGCCTCGGTGGGGCCGTAGAGGTTGTGCAGTGCGCACCACCCCAGCATGCCGTGGAACCGCGCCGCCAGCGAAGCAGGCAGGGCCTCGCCGCTGCAGATCACCCGGCGCAGCGTGTGGCACGCCGCCGCCGCAGGCTCCTGCAGGAACAACTCGAGCATCGAGGGCACGAAGTGGACGGTGCTGACGGCTTCCCGCGCGATGAGGTCCGCCAGGTAGGACGGATCGCGGTGCCCACCGGGCCGTGCGATCACGAGCGTGGCGCCCGCGAGCAGCGGCCAGAAGAACTCCCACACCGAGACATCGAAGCTCGAAGGCGTCTTCTGCAGCACGCGATCGCCGGAGTCCAGCCCGTACTCCGCCTGCATCCAGCGCAGCCGGTTGACGATGGCGGAGTGGGGCACCACGACGCCCTTGGGCCTGCCGGTGGACCCCGACGTGTAGATGACGTAGGCCGGTTGCGATGGGTGCAGCGCTGCGGCCGCGGGGGCGCCGGCAGGCGCATTCTGCTGGAGGCCGGCCTGTGGTTCCGCGGCATCGACGAGAAAGCGCGGAATGCCGCCATCGAAGCGCCCGGAGAGCTCCTGCGTGGTCATGAGGCACACCGGCTGTGCGTCGTCCAGCATGAAGGCGAGGCGGTCGGCGGGAAAGTCCGGATCGATCGGCAGGTACGCCGCCCCGCTTCTCAGGACCGCAACCAGGGCTGCCACCAGTTCCAGCGACCGCGGAATCGCCAGCGCGACGACGCGGTCCGGGCCGGCACCCATGGCCGCCAGGCGGTGGGCCCATTCCCGTGACTGGCGGTCGAGCTCGCCCCGGGTCATGGAACGGCCTTCGAAGCGCAGCGCGATCGCGCCGGGGTCGCGCGACAGGCCGGCGTCCAGCAATTCGGCAAGGTGGGCCGCGGGCTCCGCGTGGACCGTTCCGCCGCACCTGGACAGGAAGGCCGGGCGTTCATCCTCGGTGATGACCTCCACGCACCCGATGGCCTGCGTGGGAAGATCGGTCAGCTTGTCGAGAACCCCGAGCAGCCGGGCCTGGTGGGCTGCCAGTTCGGCGGCGGTGTAGAGATCGGCATGGGTGTCGAAGTCGATCCGCAGGTCCTGGCCATTCCCGTGCTCATACATGAAGATGCCGAGATCCTGGGGGGATCCGTTGGTGAGGTTGCGGGTCTCGATGGTGCAGTCCCCGAGGCGCAGGGCGTAGTCGAAGGGCTCCACGTTGACCATGGTGGTGAAGAGGGGAGAGTCTTTCGCCTGCAGTTCCAGATCCGTGCGCAGTTGCTCGGAGCGGTAGGCCTGGTGGCGCAGGATCTTGCGCATCTGCTGGCTGACCTCGCGCAGCAGGGCCGTGAAGGGCAGGTCGGGCCGCATGGACAGGCGCAGGGGCACTGCGTTGGCGACCATGCCCGGCACGCGCCGCATGCGGTCGTTGTAGCGCGCCGTCACCGGAACGCCGATCACCAGGTCGGACAGGCCCGTCATCCGGTAGAGATAGGTGGCCGTCGCGGCGATGAGGGTTTGAGGCAGTGTGGCGCCGTGCAGTGCGGCCGTGTCGCGCAGCGCGGCGACGCGCGCCGCCGGCCAGTACGCCGTGTGCCGCAGCAGCCGTCCGATGTTGCTGCTGCGCCGTTCGGCGAGGGTCAGCGGCTCGGGGCGGTCGCGCATCCGCTCCATCCAGTATTCGCGGTCTTTCAGGGCACGCGCGGAGTCGCGGTAGGCCTGGTCCTCCTCGATCAGGACGGACAGTGGTTTCAGCTCGGAATCGGCCGGCGCGGCCGTGCCGTTCACCAGTGCCGTGTACAGGTCTGCCGCCCGGATCGCGACGATGACAGCGGCGAAGCCGTCGTTGGCGTAGTGGTGCCCGCGCTGGTACCAGATGTGGTGGTCCGGAGCGATGCGGAGCACTGCGCTGTACCACATGGGCTCCCGCTCGACATCAGTGCGGCGGGCAGAATTTCGTACCATCCATTGTTCCGCCGATGCCCGTGGATCACCGTCGCCACTGAAATCGAGCAGGGAAATGCTGCCCGAGAACTCGGGCTCCAGCCACTGCCGGGGGCCCTGGGGCGTGTCCTCGACACGCAGCCGGAGGGACTCCGTCTCCGCGCACAGGGTGCGCAAGGCCTGCAGAAACAGCTGGGGATCGAAGTTCCCGCGAATCTCGATGGCCTCCGCGATATTGAAGTGGGCATCGGGCGGCGCGAAACGTGTAAGCAGCCACATGCCCATCTGGGCTGCGGTCAGTGGAAGGTAATGGACAGGGGAATGACTGGCGCGCATGGCGGCTCCGTTCGGCTCGTTGACAACGATGGAATGGGAGACGGACCAGCAGATGCCCACGGGCGCGGGCCCGCAGAGTGGTTCGTTGGTACAGCCGCGCACGACGCGCTGAGGGTGCAACCCAGGCGTC
This sequence comes from Paracidovorax oryzae ATCC 19882, assembly GCF_000687165.1. Classification (GTDB taxonomy): domain Bacteria; phylum Pseudomonadota; class Gammaproteobacteria; order Burkholderiales; family Burkholderiaceae_C; genus Paracidovorax; species Paracidovorax oryzae. The sequence goes on from NZ_JMKU01000008.1 coordinate 113,951, forward strand.
GAACGACCGCGTACAGGCAAGGATGCCCTCCCTCCTGACTTCGGCCCCTTGAGAGGCTCTTCACAGTGATGAGTCCGCGTCTCCAGCGGTCATCGGCACGCTGTTGTGTAAGTTCTTGTCGCCTAAACGTATCGTTGCCAAAAAGCTCCCCCGCATCAATGCCCGCCCATTTATGGCTTGGATAAGGGGAGTCCCCCACTTTGCTTCGGGAAAGATGCGAAATGCAGCGGGGGGTGGAGGCGGCTTTGCGCCGCCGCGGGGCATCACGTCGTGGTCGTGTCGCCGAACACAGCGCGCCACAGCGCCATCACGGCCTCGCGCTCGGCGTGCAGGGTGGAGGGCGCCACGCGCGTGGGCTCTTCGTTGAGCCGCGCGCGGTGCTGCACCTGGCGCAGTGTCCGGTAGGCCGACGCGGCGGCCGCGCCCACTCCCGCGGGCAGCAGGCCGGCGGCCTCCGCGCGCTGCAGCAGGGCGATGTTGCCGACGTTGTCGCACAGCCCCGGGTGCTCGCCCGCGTGCGCCAGAACGAGGTACTGCACGGCGAATTCCGCATCCACCATGCCGCCCACGCTGTGCTTCACGTCGAACTGCCCTGGGGGCACCGGATGCGCGGCACGCACGCGCTCGCGCATGGCAACGATTTCCGCGTGCAGGCCGGCGGCGTCGCGCGGGGCCGTGATGACGGCCGTGCGCACGGCGTCGAAGCGGTCGCGCAGCGCATCGCTGCCGAGCACGAAGCGCGCGCGCGTCATGGCCTGGTGTTCCCAGGTCCAGGCGGTGTTGCTGCCGCGGCGCTGCTGGTAGTTGGCATAGGCCTCGAAGCTCGTGACCAGCAGGCCCGAACTGCCGTTGGGCCGCAGGGCGGTGTCGATCTCGTAGAGGTCGCCTTCGCCGGTCTTCACCGTGAGCCAGTTGATGAGCTTGCGCGCGAAGGCGGCATAGATCTCGGGGGCGCGGTCATCGTCGTCGTCGAACACGAAGACGATGTCCAGGTCGCTGCCGTAGCCCAGTTCCTTTCCGCCGAGCTTGCCGTAGCCGATGATGCCGAACTGCGGCACGTCGCGGTGCCGGTTGCGCAGCCGGTCCCAGCACCACGCGGCGGTCACGCGCAGCACGCAGTCGGCCAGGGCCGACAGATCGTCGGCCACCTGTTCCACGGTGATGCGGCGCTCCACGTCGCGCGCGAGGGTGCGGAAAGTCTCCGCATGCTGGGCGCGGCGCAGCAGGTTGAGCAATGCCTCGTCGTCGTCCTCGCCGGTGGAGCGCAGCGAGCCGATGCGCAGCTCCATTTCGTGCTCGAAATCCGCCGGGACGAAGCGCTCGGACAGCAGCGCGTCCCCGGCCAGTTCGTCGATCACGCCAGGATGCTGGAGCATGTAGCGCGCTGGCCACTGGGCGGCGCCCAGGAGGTGCATCAGGTGCTCGTGCACCGACGGTCGCTCCAGCAGCAGTGCGAGATAGCTCTCCCGGCGCAGCAGCGGCTCCAGCCAGGCGACGAGCCGTACTGCGGCGTCCTCGTTCACCCGGCCTTCGGCCAGCCAGCGTGCCGTGCGCTGCACCAGTCGCAGCAGCCGGGCGCGGGCTTCATCGCGCAGCGCGGCCACGCGCGGATGGTCACGCCATTCGGCCACGCGTTCGCGCACTTTCGGGGGGAGTTGTTCCAGCAGCGCGTCGAATTCGGGCACCGGTGCCGATTGCGCGCGCGGTCCGCCGCAACCGCCTCCACTGCACTGGCGCTTGCCGGGGCCGCCCAGCAGCGTGTCGAACTCCTGCGCCACCAGTTCGCGGTGCGCGTCGAGCTGGTGCAGGAAGGCGCAGCAACCGAGCCCCAGCGTGCTGGCGATCCAGGCGAGGTCGTCGTCGCGCGTGGGCAGCACGTGGGTCTGCTGGTCGTCCAGGTACTGGATGCGGTGCTCCACGCGGCGCAGGAAGGTATAGGCCTCGGCCAGCGCATCGGCCGTCTCCTGCGGCATGAGGCCGGCGCGCGCGAGGCGCTGCAGGGCTTCCAGCGTGGGGCGGCAGCGCAGCTCGGGGAATTGCCCGCCGCGCACCACCTGCAGCAGCTGCACGGTGAATTCGATCTCGCGGATGCCTCCGCGCGAGAGCTTGACGTCGTTGGCCCGTTCGGGGTGGCCCGCACTGCGCTTCGCGGCATGGTCGCGGATCTGCCGGTGCAGCGAGCGCAGCGAATCGAACACGCTGTAGTCGAGGTAACGGCGGAAGACGAACGGCAGCACCACCGCGCGCAGGCCCTGCACGGCCGGATGGCCCAGGCCGTCGCGCGGCGCCACGATGCGGCTCTTGAGCCAGGCGAAGCGCTCCCATTCGCGCCCCTGCACCTGCAGGTATTCCTCCAGGGCGGCGAGCGAGACGGCGGGCGGGCCGGAGTTGCCGTTGGGGCGCAGGGCCAGGTCCATGCGGAAGACGAAGCCGTGCTCGGTGGTTTCCCCCACCAGGGCGTGGATGGCCTTCACGGCCCGCCCGAAGTATTCCTGGTGGGAGAGGCGGCCGCGGCCGCCGTCCACCCCGGCGGTCTCGCCCTCGTGCTCATAGACGTAGATCACGTCGATGTCGCTGGACACGTTCAGTTCGCGCGCACCCAGCTTGCCCATGCCGACGATCCAGAGCGCCACCGGCCCGCCATCCGGGCCCTGCGGCGGGCCATGGCGGGCGTCCAGCTCCTGGCGCGCGTGGCGCAGGGCTTCGTCGAGCGCGAGTTCCGCGAGTTCGGTCGTGGCCCGGGTGATGTCGGACAGCGGCGCGCCTTCCTCGCAGTCCAGCCGGATCAGCCGCTCCATGACCAGCTGCCGCAGCACGCGCAGGGCGGCGCCCGTGTCGTGCCCGAGCGCGCGCAGGGCCTGCAGGGCCTCGGCCATGGTCTGGCGGGTGGGGGCGCCCGGCGGCAGCAGCGCGGTTTCGCCGGCATAGCGGCGCTGCAGCCGCTGGTGGAATCGGGAATGGGCGGCCCCGGCGGCATGCGCCGCGGAGGCGCCGCCGGGCTCAGCGAACGGTGTGGACATATGGCAAGGAAGAGGCACTGAAACTGTACATACCGACACCCTTTGGGGCTGAACCCGCACAGCGGGCGCGGGTCATAATTCCTGCCACATCCAAGCCCACCATGATTGAGACGACACCGCACCCCTCCCGCCTGCTCCGATGCATGGCGGGCCTTGCGCGGTGGTCACTGGGACTGCTGGTCGCCTTCTGGCTGCTGGTCGCCGTGGCCTGGGGGGTGCTCCACGGCTGGATTGTGCCGCGAATCGGAGAGTGGCGCCCCGCGCTGGAAGCCCAGGCCACGAAAGCCTTGGGGGTACCCGTGCGCATCGGGGCGCTGTCGGCGCGCTCGGAAGGCCTGGTGCCGGCCATCGAACTGACCGACGTGGCCCTGCTCGATCCGCAGGGCCGCGAAGCCCTGCGCCTGCCGCGGGTGGTGGCGGCGCTCTCGCCGCGCTCCGCGCTGCGCCTGGGATTCGAGCAGCTGTACATCGAGCGGCCCGAACTGGACGTGCGCCGCGAAGCCGACGGCCAGCTGGTGGTGGGCGGCATGCGGTTGCATGGCGGGGCGGGCTCCGGCGACGGCGGCTCGGCCGCCGACTGGGTGTTCTCGCAGGGCGAGGTGGCGCTGCGCGGCGGCACGGTGCGCTGGACGGACGCGATGCGCGGAGCGCCTCCGCTGGAGCTGTCCGACGTGGACATCGTGCTGCGCAACCGGGGCTGGCGGCATGTCATGCGACTGGACGCCACGCCGCCCCCGTCCTGGGGCGACCGGTTCACGTTGATGGGCCGCTTCCGGCAGCCGCTGCTCACCACCCATGGCGGCGCCTGGAGGCAATGGAGCGGACAGTTGTTCGCGCAGTTCGGCCGGGTGGATGTCTCCCGCCTGCGCCAGCATGCGGACATCGAGGGCATCGATGTGGTGCGGGGCCGCGGTGCCCTGCGCGCCTGGCTGGACGTGCGGCGCGGCGAGGTGGCCGGCGGCACGGCGGACGTGGCGCTGGCCGACGTGGAGGCCACGCTGGGAAAGGGCCTGGAGCCCCTGGCACTGGCTTCGGTCGCGGGCCGCGTGGGTGGTCGCTGGCTGGAAGGCGGCTTCGAGGCGTCCACCGAGGGACTGCAGTTCCTGACCCGCGACGGCCTGCGCTGGCCTGGCGGGAACGTGTCCATGCGGCAGGCCGGCAGGGATCCGCGTGCGCCTGAGCGCGAGCAGGGCGAGTTGCGCGCTGACCGGCTCGACCTGGCGGCGCTGGCCCAGGTCGCCAGCCGCCTGCCGCTGGGCGACGCACTGCATGGGGCGCTCGACCGGTTCGGCCCGCGGGGCGTCGTGGAGGAGATCCAGGCGAGCTGGCGCGGTCCCCTGGATGCTCCCCGGCAGTACCAGGCCCGGGGCCGGGTCGCGGGCTTGGCGCTGGCCGATGGCGCGGCGGTGAAGACCTCGGGCGCGCCGGGCGTGCGGGGTGCCGCGGTGGATTTCGAGCTCACCCAGGCGGGCGGCAAGGCGTCCGTCGCGATCGAGGACGGCGCCCTGGTGCTGCCGGAGGTCTTCGAAGACCCCACCGTGCCGCTGGACCGGTTGTCCGCCAGCGTGCGCTGGCAGGTGGAGGGTGAGCGCATCGCACTGCAGGTGCCGGACCTCCAGTTCTCCAATGCCGATGCCCAGGGCGAGGCCCGCGTGGCCTGGACCACCGGCGACCCCAAGCGGTCCGCCAGCCGCTCCCGCTTCCCGGGAGTGCTGGACCTGAGCGGCGAGCTGCGCCGTGCCGACGGCACGCGCGTGCACCGCTACCTGCCGCTGGCCATACCCGCCGAAACCCGGCACTACGTGCGCGATGCGGTGACGGCCGGCACGGCGTCCAGCGTGCAGTTCCGCGTCAAGGGCGACCTGCACGACATCCCGTTCAACCATCCCGGCCAGGGGGAGTTCCACATCGCCGCCAAGCTCCGGGACGTGACCTATGCCTATGTGCCGCCGGGCCTGCAGCATGCGGGCGATCCGGTCTGGCCGGCGCTCACCCAGCTGTCGGGCGAGCTGGTGTTCGACCGCTCCAGCATGGCGGTGCGCGGGGCGACAGGCAGCTTCGCGGGCACGCCGCGGCTGCGCGTGGACCGGGTGGAAGCGCGCATTCCCGACCTCGCCCACAGCGTGGTGGGGGTGCAGGCCCAGGCACAGGGCCCGCTGGCCGACATGCTGGCCTTCATGGCGGCATCACCACTCTCGCGCCTCACCTCGCATGCCCTGGACCAGGCGACGGGCACCGGCAACGCCGGCCTGCAGTTGTCCCTGAGCCTGCCGATCAGCCACATCGACCAGTCGAAAGTGCAGGGCAGCCTGGCGTTCGCGGGCAACGATGTGCGCATCACGCCGGACGTGCCCGTCATCACCCGCACCCGGGGCGCGGTGCAGTTCAGCGACACCGGTTTCACCCTGGCGAACGTGCAGGGGCGGGCGCTGGGCGGCGACCTGCGGCTGGAGGGCGGCATGCGGTCCGCGGCATCCGGGACGAGTGCGCTGGAGTCCTCGGTGCAGGTGCGGGGCCAGGGCGTGGCCACCGCCGAGGGCCTGCGCGAGGCCGTGCAGTGGCCCGGGCTGCCCGAGCTGGCCCGCCATGCCACGGGCAGCGCCGCCTATGCGCTGGCCCTGGGCGTTCGCCGCGGCCTGCCCGAAGTGCTGGTGACGACCAATCTGCAGGGCATGGCGCTGGACCTGCCCGCACCCCTGGGCAAGACCGCCGATGCGGTCCGCCCGGTGCGGTACGAATCGCAGCTCGCCCGGGAATCGGCCGTGCCCGCGGATGCCGGCGCCGAGCCCCCGGTCCGCGAGCAGATGACGGTGGACATCGGCGGCATCGGTTCCGCGAGCTACGTCCTGGACCATTCCGGCCCGGTACCCCGCGTGCTGCGCGGCGCCATCGGCATCGGCCTCGCGCCCGGCGAGTCCGCCGTCATGCCGGAACGGGGGGTGTCGGCCAACGTGCATACCGATCTCCTGGACCTGGACGCCTGGCAGAACGTGCTGGGCCGGCAGGCGGCCGGCCCGGCGCCGGCCTCTGCGCCGGAGGCAGGCGCTTCCGCCGCTGCTGATACCGCTGCTGCTTCGGGCGGCAGCGCGCGCATGCCCGAAGGTGGCGCGCAGGAGTTCCTGCCCACCGTGCTGGCCGCGCGCGCCAAGACCCTGGTCCTGCAGGGACGCACGCTGCACGACGTCGTCGCGGGTGGTTCCCGCGAGGGCGCCACCTGGCGGGCCAACCTGGATGCCCGCGAGCTCAGCGGCTATGTGGAATACCGCGCGGACGGCGAGGGCGAGGAGTCCGGCGGGCGCGTGTTCGCCCGCCTGTCCCGGCTCTCAGTGCCCCAGAGCGAGGCCCAGCAGGTCGAGGAGTCGCTGCTGGACAGCCGCGCCGAAAGCACCACGATGCCGGCGCTGGACATCATCGTGCAGGATTTCGAGCTGCGTGGCCGCAGGCTCGGGCGCATCGAGGTGGAGGCGCAGAACCGCGGCGGCGCAGGCACTCCGCGGGAATGGCGGCTGTCGAAACTCAACCTCACGGTGCCGGAGGCCACGTTCACTTCCAGCGGCAACTGGGTGCTGCTGGGCAGCGGGGCCGCGGGTGCGCGCCGCCGCACCTCCATGGATTTCCGGCTCGACATCCGCGATTCCGGCCAGTTGCTGGCCCGCTTCGGCATGGAGGGCGTGGTGCGCCGCGGCAAGGGCCGGATGGAGGGGCAGGTCGCCTGGATGGGGGCCCCTCTCGACCCCGACTACCGTTCCATGTCGGGGCAGATCAACGTGAACGTGGAGTCGGGCCAGTTCCTCAAGGCCGACCCCGGCTTGGCGAAGCTGCTGGGGGTGCTGAGCCTGCAGTCGCTGCCGCGGCGCCTGACGCTCGACTTCCGCGACGTGTTCAGTGAAGGCTTCGCTTTCGACTTCGTGCGGGGCGACGTGCGCATCGAGCAGGGCGTGGCCACCACCAACAACCTGCAGATGAAGGGCGTGAACGCCGCGGTGCTCATGGAGGGCAGCGCCGACCTGGACCATGAAACCCAGAACCTCCATGTCGTGGTGGTGCCCGAGATCAACGCCATGACGGCATCGCTCGTGGCGACGGCCATCAATCCCGTGGTGGGGCTCGGAAGCTTCCTGGCACAGGTGTTCCTGCGGGGGCCGCTCATCCAGGCGGCCACGCAGGAGTTCCGCATCGACGGTACCTGGACCGACCCGCGCATCGTGCGCGTGCCGCGGCGCCGCGCGGGGGCGGAGCCGCCCGCCGCCGCATCCCCGGAAGAGGCCGCCGCTCCGGCTTCGGGGCCGGCTTCCGCAGTTTCCCAGCGCAAGGCGCCCGCATCCAAGGGCGCAGAGGAGAAAGAGCCATGATGAACGCCGCCGCACTGCAGATGGTTTCCGGCCTCCAGGTGCAGGACAACCTCCGGCAGGCCCGCCGCCTGCTGGAGGATGCCGCTGCCCGGGGCGTCGAGCTGGCGGCCCTGCCCGAATATTTCTGCGCCATGGGCGCCCGCGATACCGACAAGCTGGCATTGCGCGAAACCTTCGGCGAAGGGGTGATCCAGGGGTTCCTCGCGCAGGCGGCGCGGGAGCTGGGGATGTGGATCGTCGGCGGCACGCTGCCCATGCGCTGCGGCAGCGAGCACCACGTGCGCAACACGACCCTGGTGTTCTCGCCCGCGGGCGAGTGCGTGGCGCGCTACGACAAGATCCACCTGTTCCGGTTCGACAACGGGCGCGAGCGCTTCGACGAGGCCGCCGTCATCGAGGCCGGCGGCACGCCCGCGCGCTTCACCATGACGGCCCGCGACGGCTCCACGTGGCGCGTGGGGCTGTCGGTGTGCTACGACCTGCGCTTTCCCGAGCTCTACCGCGATCACGCGCGTGCGGGCGCGGACGTGCTGCTGGTGCCCAGCGCCTTCACCCACACGACGGGCCAGGCCCACTGGGAGGTGCTGCTGCGCGCCCGCGCGGTGGAGAACCTCGCCTACGTGGTCGCGCCGGCGCAGGGCGGCACGCACGAGAACGGCCGGCGTACCTGGGGCCACAGCATGGTGGTGGACCCGTGGGGGCAGGTGCTGGCGCAGCAGCCCGAAGGCCCTGCCGTGGTGGCGGCACCGCTCGACGAGAACCGCCTGCGGCAGGTGCGCGCCCAGCTGCCTGCGCTGGACCACCGCGTCCTGTGAATACGCCGTGAGCACTGCCCCGACGCCTGAGGCCGGCGCCGACGCCGCCGGGCCCACGCCGCTGCAGCCGCCGGCGGCGGGCGCGCTGGCGCGCTGGCCCTGGCGCCGGTGGCACATCGCATGGCGGCGCTGGTCGCTCTGGACCGCGCTCGTGCTGCTCGTGGCCGGCATGCTGGTCACGCAGGTGTGGCTGGCAGGGCGCTACGAAGCCTCCGAAGTGCAGAACCGCCTCGACCGCGACGCTGCCGACGCCGTGGCCGACATCCGCACGGGCTTCACCCACAACCTGCAGAACCTCCAGGCGCTGCAGGCGGGCGGCCCCGACAGCGCCAGCTGGGAGGCGCGCGCCGCCCAGCTCCTGGGCAGCCGCCGCGAACTGGTGCGCATCGAATGGCGGGACCCCGCCCTGCGCGTGCGGGCGCATGCCGAAACGCCCTACCGGCCCGTGCAGTGGGACGCGGAAACCCGCAGCGGCACGCACTCCAACACCGCCCTGGCCTGCGGCAATGCGCGGCGCGTGGGCGGACCCTCGTATTCGGGCAGCTACTACCAGCCGCTGGGCGAGGGCCGGGGCGCGGAAATGATGGAGCTGTGCATCCCCTTGACGAACGAAGGGGTCAACACCGGCTACCTGGTCGCCACGTACTCGCTGCAGAACGTGCTGGTGGAGATGGTGGTGCCGGGGCTCAAGCGCGGCCAGGAAGTGTCGTTCACCGAGGCCGACGGCACCCGGCTCGCCATGGTGGGCGCCAACCGGCGCGGCACGCGCATGTTCAGCACGCAGCAGCTCTTCGACCTGCCCGGCACGGCCCTCGTGCTGCGCATGGACAGCTGGCACAGCGCGCCCAGCGTGTTTCCCAACGTGCTCACGGCGGTGGTCACGGCCATGTCCATCGCGCTGATCACCGTGCTCGTGGTGCTGGTGCGCGACAACCGCCGGCGCCTGCGCGCCGAGCGCGACCTGGGCGATGCGCTCGCCTTCCGCAAGGCCATGGAGGATTCGCTCGTCACCGGACTGCGCGCCCGCGACCTCCAGGGACGCATCACCTACGTCAACCCCGCCTTCTGCGAAATGGTCGGCTTCTCCGCGCAGGAGCTGCTGGGCCAGGCCGACCGGCTGCCCTACTGGCCGCCGGAGTTCGCCGACGAGTACCTGCGGCGCCAGCGGGTCCGGCTGTCGGGGCAGCATCCTCCGCCGCGGGAGGGCTACGAATCCACGTTCATGCGCAAGGACGGCACGCGCTTTCCGGTACTGATCTTCGAGGCACCGCTGATCAATGCACAGGGCCTGCACACGGGCTGGATGAGCGCCTTTCTGGACGTGAGCGAACAGCGCCGCATCGAAGAGCTCTCGCGGGCCTCCCAGGAGCGCCTGCAGGCCACTGCGCGCCTGGCCACCGTGGGCGAGATGGCATCGCTGCTGAGCCATGAACTCAACCAGCCACTCGCAGCGATCGCCAGCTACGCCTCCGGGTCGATCAACCTGCTGGAATCGGCGGAAGCCGCGCCAGGTGTCCACGGCCCGGCGTCGTTCCTGCCGGACGTGCGGGTGGGCCTGCAGCGCATAGCGCAGCAGGCAGAGCGCGCCGGACGGGTGATCAAGAGCGTGCATGACTTCGTGCGCCGCCGCGACCAGACCCGCGAGCCCGTCGCCGCGGAAGACCTGCTGGACGCCGTGCTGCCCCTGATCCGCCTGCAGGCGCACAAGCTGCGCGTGCAGATCCGCATCGGCGTGGAGCCGCAACTGCCCCGGGTGCTCTGCGACCGCACCATGGTCGAGCAGGTGCTGCTCAATCTCGCGCGCAATTCCATGCAAGCCATGGACGAGCCCGGCACACCGCACCGCCTGCTGGAGCTGAGGGTGCGACGCGCGGCGTCCAATGCACAGAATGCGTGGCTCGAGTTCCAGGTGATCGACGCCGGCCCCGGCATCCCGGACGACGTGGGCGCCAAGCTGTTCACGCCGTTCTTCACCACCCGTGCGGAAGGCATGGGACTGGGGCTGAGCCTGTGCCGCACCGTGGTCGAGCAGCATGGCGGCTTCCTGGGCCACGCGCCGCATGCACCGCGTGGTACGGTATTCACCTTCACCCTGCCGGCCTGTCCTTCCGCCGGCGCCGAACCCGACACCGAACCCCGGAACGCCTGATGGAACCCGTCTCCAACGCCACCGTGTACATCGTGGACGACGACGCCGGCGTGCGCGAAGCGCTCGCCTGGCTGCTGCGATCGCGCCGCGTACCCAGCGAGTCCTTCGACAGTGCGGAGGCCTTCGAGGCCATGCTGGGCGACAGGCCCGTGCTGCGCCAGCCGTGCTGCCTGCTGCTGGACGTGCGCATGCCCGGCATGAGCGGGCTGGCGCTGTTCGACCGGCTGGCCGAGCGCGGGCTGATCGGGGCCCTGCCGGTGATCTTCCTCACCGGCCATGCCGATGTGCCCACGGCTGTGGCCACCGTGAAGCGCGGCGCCTTCGATTTCTGCGAGAAGCCTTTCTCGGACAACCTGCTGGTGGACCGCATCGAGCAGGCCCTGGCGCAATCCGCCCGGTACCTGGAAGAAGCGCACCAGCGCAACGACCTGCGGCACCGGCTCGCCGAACTCACGGAGCGCGAGAGCGACGTGATGCGCCTGGTGGTGGAAGGCCTGCCCAACAAGCTGATCGCGGACCAGCTAGACATCAGCGTGCGCACGGTGGAGGTCCACCGCGCGCGCGTTTTCGACAAGATGCAGGTCAAATCCGCCGTGGAGCTGGCGAACCTGCTGCGCTCGGCCGGTTGACCGGGCAGCAGGCAGGCGTCAGCCCTGGCGAGGGCGCTCGCCCACGTAGATCTCCACGCGGCGGTTGCGTGCGCGGCCGTCGGCCGTGTCGTTGGTGGCCACGGGTTCGCGCGCGCCCCGGCCTTCCACCTGGATGCGCGCCCCGCTCACGCCGCGGGAGGTGAGGTAGTTGCGCGTGCTGGTGGCCCGGTCGAGCGACAGCGGATTGTTGATGGAATCGTTGCCGGTGGAGTCGGTGTAGCCGACGATGCGCACCTCGGCATTGGGATTGTTGCGCAACCCTTCGGCGAAACGGTCCAGCACCGGGGCGAAGTTGGGCTGGATGTCGGAGCGGTTGGTCGCGAACGAGATGTCGCTGGGAATGTCGAGCTTGAGCTGGTTGTCCTGCGTCTGGGTGACCACCACGCCGGTGCCCTGCGTTACCTGCTGCATTTCCTGCTTCTGGCGCTCCATGTGCTGGGACCAGATGTAGGTGCCCAGGGCGCCCACGCCAGCGCCGATCAGCGCGCCGGTGCCGGCATTGCCGCCCGTCACGGCGCCCAGGACGGCGCCGCCGGCGGCACCCACGCCCGCGCCGGTGGCGGTGCGGCGCTGGGTATCGGTCATGTTGGCGCAGCCGCTGGCGAGCAGCACGGCAGCGGTGGCGGCGATGAGTGTGCGGGAAGTGCGCATGGAAGTTCTCCTGTTGTCGTTCGGTGGGACGCCATGGCCAGCCCGCAATGCAGCGGAGTGCGGCCGGCACGGCTGGCGCCTGGAGGCATTTTTCGCGTGCCCGAACCCATCCGTGACCCGGCGGAGGCCGCCTGCCCTTGCAGGCCCCGTCCTACTTTCCGTCGTCCGGCGGCCGGCTGTCCGGCGGGGGCAACTCGCCCCGCCGCCGCCCGGAGAACATGGTCCACCACACGATGGCGACCAGCACGGCGAGTGCCAGCAATGCTTCAAGCAAAATCAGCCCCATGAATCTCCGTCTCCTGCGCCTGGTGACAACGGCGCTGATTGTAGGAACGCTGGCTGCCTGTTCCACGCCGCCGCCCGTTCTGCCGCCGGCCACCACGCCTTCCGGCCCGCTCATCACCCTGCCTCCGGGCCCTGGCGTACCGCTGCCGCCGGAGCCGGGCGGGCCGCTTCCCCCCCCGATGGCGCAGCCCAAGAGCCGCTGGATCCCGGTGCACTGGTCCGAGTTGCCCGGGTTTTCCACCGACACGCTCTACGAGGCCTGGAACGCCTGGCTGCGCAGTTGCGAGCGCCCGCTGCCGGCCTTCGCGGCGCTGTGCCCCGAAATCCGCCGCCTCTCCATCGCCACGCCGGAAGAACAGCGCGAATGGATGGTGTCGCGCCTGCAACCCTACCGCATCGAGTCGCTGGACGGCAATGCGGACGGCATGCTCACCAGCTACTACGAGCCTTACCTCGACGCCAGCCGCACGCCGGGCAACGGTTTCACCGTGCCGCTGTACGGCCTGCCGGCAGGCTACGGCCAGCGCAAGCCCTGGTACACGCGCCAGCAGATCGACACCCTGCCCGAGGCCCAGGCCGCCCTGGCGGGCCGTGCCATCGCCTGGGTGCGCGACCCGGTCGAGGCGCTGGTGGTGCACATCCAGGGCTCGGGCCGCCTGCGCATCCAGGAGCCCGACGGATCGGTGCGCCTCGTGCGCGTGGCTTTCGCGGGCACCAACGACCAGCCCTACCAGAGCGTGGGCCGATGGCTGCTCGACCAGGGACTGGTGCGCGACGCGACCTGGCCCGGCATCCGCGCGTGGACGCTGCAGAACCCGCAGCGCGTGCCGGAGATGCTCTGGGCCAACCCGCGCTACGTGTTTTTCCGCGAGGAGCCGCTGCCGCCGCTGGACGCCGCCTTCGGCCCGCGCGGTGCGCAGGGCGTGCCGCTCACCCCGGGCCGCTCCATCGCCGTGGACCGGCAGAGCATTCCCTACGGCACCCCCGTCTGGCTGGCCTCTTCCGGCCCCACCGCACAGCTGCAGCGCCTGGTGCTGGCGCAGGACACCGGCTCGGCCATCCTGGGCGCCGTGCGGGCCGACTATTTCGCCGGTTGGGGCCAGGAGGCCGGCGACCTGGCGGGGCGGCTCAAGCAGGGGCTGCGGCTGTGGGCGCTTTGGCCGAGGTGAGCCGGGCGGCGCAGCAGAGCCTTCAGAACGTTTCAGGAGCTTTCAGCCGTCGCGAATGGCGCCACGGTTTTCCACGCAGCAGAATGAGGATGCCGATGCCGCCAGGCACGGGCCCGGCCAGGGACGGAAATGGCCGTTCCCTGGCTGGAAGCCTGCGCAGATGTCCTGCGCGGACTTTCAAAATCCATAAATCTGAGAGGGAAAGCTATGTCCAACATCAACGTTCTCGTGGCCATCAATGTCGGCAAGGCGCTGACCAGCATCGCTGCTGGAAACACCAATATCGGCAACTATGTCTACATGGTCGATTCGACCGGCCAGGCCAATAGCGGCCAGGGAGGCAACGAGCTCGTGACCACGGTCACGGTGGGCGATACCCTCATCTGGCAGGTCGTGTCCATCGACCCGTCCGAACAGGTCATCATTACCCAATTCACGGGCGATGCGATTGGTACAGGGGGCAGTCACATCGTGAATCCCGTTCAGTATCCTCAGTACAACCCTACCGGAAGCGTCTGGGGAGGCTACGTGACCGCCACGACGAATGGCGGCAAATCGCAGTACTCGCTTCAGTTGCTGCTCAACGGCCAGTCCCATGGCTGGTTCGATCCGTTCATCATTTCCAAGGCGCCGCAGTAAGCTGTTTGGCCACTGATCCGAGGGGGGTGGCCTGCGCTGCCTTCCTCGCTTCTTTCTCTGGTTGGGCAGCATGGGAGAAATGCAATGCATGGATTGATTCGCATCATGGCGTGCACCGGAGCCCTTCTGGCTTGTTCGGGGAGCGTTAGCGCACAGAGCGCCACAGGTCCTGTCCTCCGGCCGGACACCACAGGGCGCTTCATCCCCTTCGTCGCCCCCCTGGGCGAAGCGTCCCGGCCACCGAAACTGCAGTTCGAGGTGCGCACCCCGCCCGGCAGCACGCAACCCGCCGTCCGGAGCTTCGCCGTCACGATGGACACGGGCTCCACCGGGGTGGTGATCTCCGCGACCGATCTTCCCGGTTATTCCGACGATGAAGCGGGCCCGGCGGGCTGGGAGTTCCTGTCAAGCAGCAAGCGGCTGTGGGTGGGGCGCTGGGTGGTGCGCGACCTCCTGTTCCGCGCCGCGGAGGGCGAGGTCGTGGCCCGCGTGCCCGTCCTCGCGGTCCAGAAGGAAATGATCTGCCCCTGCTGGGACGAGAAAGCCAACCAGCCGGTCTGCGAGCAGCCCACGAAGACCACGGTCCGCCCCAAGGGGATCGTGTACATGGGCGTGGGGTTCGGGCGCGAACACGATGGCCAGCCGCAGGGCACGCCCGACAAGAATCCACTGCTCAACCTCGTCGCCATCGACGGCCGGCCCGTGCGTGAAGGCGAAGTGCATGCCGGCTACATCGTCACGAAATCCGGCGTGCACGCCGGGCTCACGCCGGCCAATGCCGCGGGCTTCGGGGCCACCAGGCTGCAGCCGGGCAGCCTGCTGGCCAACGGCCAGCCGGCATCCAGCGACCCGCGGGACTGGCAGCAGGCGTCCATGGCCGTGTCCGTGAATGGCCGGGCACCCGAGGCGGGATCGGTGCTCGTGGACACCGGCATCGCGCAGATGTACCTCACGGTGACCGACCCGGCGTCGTTGCCGACGCAGCAGATCCCCAACCCCAGCCGTCCGGGCCACACCAGCAACGGGCTGAAGGACGGCACGCCGGTGCAGGTGCTGTTCCCGGATGCGCGGGCGCCGGTGGCCCTGTATGCGTTCGACGCGGGCGGAGCCGGTGCGCCGCGGGCCGTGCTCGTCAACCGGCCATCGCGCTCCGCATGCCCCGCCGGCAACGCGGTCGCCCAGGGCCCGGCTGCGCAGGTGTTCGGTCGCCCCGCCTTCGTGAACACCGGCATGAACCTGCTGCAGCAGTACGACGTGCTGTTCGACGCCGAAGGGGGCTGGTTCGGCCTGCGGCCGCTGCAGCGGTGAGGAGGGGGGCTGGTGCGAAGCGGCGCCAGCCGGCTCAGCGCTCCAGCTCGACCAGGTAGCGCGTCACCACCGGCGGCGCATCGGCCACGTGGAATGCCAGCTTGCGGTCGCGCAGCGCCACATCCGAGGCGGTGACGCGGTCGAAGCGCCGCAGGTGTTCCGTCCAGGACTCGTCCACGATGCGCTCCACATAGCGGGCCGGATCGGCGATGTCGTGCTGCAGCTGCCAGTCGAGCGCGCCCTGGCGCAGGCGGCTGCGGCGGCTTTCCTGCATGGTGTCGCGGAATTCCGCGGCACGGGCCGGGTCGATCACGTATTCGATGGTCACCACCACGTGGCCCTGCTCGGGCGTCGTGGGGGCGGTGGGCACCTTGAAGGCGCGTGAGGGGCTGAGGTCCTCCTCCATCGAGCGATCCGCCACGGTGCGCTGCACCAGGGCCATGGCCGCGGCGCCGGTGAGCGCGGCGAGCGCCAGGCTCACGTGCACGCTGGTCACGGAGGCCACCTGCCCCCAAAAGGCCGCGCCCGCCGCCGTCGCGCCCATGATGGCCATCTGGTAGATCGACATGCCGCGCGCGCGCACCCAGTTCGGTAGCGCCAGCTGTGCCGACACGCTCAGCGAATTCGCCGTGGTGATCCAGGCCATGCCGCCCACCACCATCGCCGGCACGGCCACGTAGACATTCGGCGCGATCGCGACCACCGACGTGGCGAGCGCCTGCAGCAGCGCCCCGCGGCCCACGAGCGTGTCGCGCGGCATCGCCTGGCGCAGCCGCGGCAGGAACATCGCCGCCGCGATGGCCCCGGCGCCCATCGAGGCCAGCAGCAGCGTGAAGGTGCCCGCGCCGCCGCCCTCCAGGTCGCGCGCCACCAGCGGCAGCAGCGCGAGCAGGGCGGTGGCGTGCAGGAAGAAGATCGAGATGCGCCAGAGCACGGCGCGCATGCGCGGCGATTCGCGAACGAACTGCACGCCCACGCGCATCGCGCTGCCGAGCCGCTCGCGGCCCAGCGGATTGGGCACGTGCGTGCGCTTCCAGCGCATGATCGTGAAGCCCGCGATCACCGACAGCACGGCATTGAGCACGAACACCCAGGCGCTGCCCGCGCTCGCGATGATCGCGCCGGCCAGCAGCGGCCCGACGATGCGCGAGGCATTCATGGCCACGCCGTTGAGCGCCAGCGCCGCGGGCAGCTGCGCGCGGCTGACCAGTTCCGGCACGATGGCCGCGAACACCGGCCACCGCATCGCCAGCCCGATGCCGTTGGCAAAGGTCAGGCCCAGCAGCAGCGGCGCCGTCATGCCGCCTGCCAGGATCGCCAGGCACAGCACCAGCGCCACCGCGGCCACCCAGAACTGCGTGGCGATGAAGTAGCGCCGCCGGTCCAGGATGTCCGCCAGCGCGCCGCTGGGCAGTCCCAGCAGGAAGACGGGCAGCGTGGAGGCCGTCTGCACCAGCGCCACCAGCACGGGCGAGGTGGTGAGCGTCGTCATCAGCCATGCGGCCGCGACGTCGTTCATCCACATGCAGGTATTGGCCGCGAGCCAGGTGAGCCACAGCATGCGGAACACCGGCACCCCGAGCGGGGCGAGGGGAGAAAGCTCGGCACGCCGCGCGGCGTCCTGGCCGAGCTGCGCGGCGGCGGCGGCCTCGGCGGAGGCGGCTGTCCGGGCGGCGGGCGTGGCGGCCGGGTCTTCGATCAGGCGGCCAGGGGGCGGGAGCGTGGAGGAGGAACTGTCATGGGGCGGCTCGGGTGGCATGTCCTTCCGATTCTGCGGGAGTTAACGGCGATGCGCCATGGCTGATGCGTTCTTTCCACTCGCGCCCCAGGGCATGCGCGGGATGAGCGGCACGGAAAGCAAGCAGATCGGCGCTCCAACCACAAGCTGCCCTGGCATTGCCGGCGCAGCAAGCCCGTCACGGCAATACGAGCTCTTCGGCGTCTTCCCCGATCCCCAGCCGGGATTGCAGATCCGGACCCAGCCTCGACAGCGCCGGTCCTGCGCACGCATGGTGCGCCACCATGGCGCCGTCCTTACAGACCATCACTCCGTATTTTTCGCCCCAGCGGCCGAAGGCACTGTAGACCACATAGGCATAGGGCCCGCGATCGACGCGCAGATAGTTGCCCCCGCCTGCCGAGTACCAAAGCCGCTTGGCCTTGAATTGCTCACGCCAGTTGCTGCTGGCCGCCCTGTCGGGAACGTTGATCTCCAAGTTCCCGGGCTTGCCGAAGCGGTATTGCACATAGCCCCGTGGGGCCCCGGGCTTTTCAGAGGCACAGACGGCAACTGCTTGGTGATTCTCGATGGCGCATGCGAAAACGGGCTCTTCTCCCGATCGGCAGAGCGAAGTTCCGAGGTTTTGCGCTGCGGCAGCGTGGCCGGTAGCGATGGCGGTTACGCAGGCCACACGGCCTGCTGTCCAGATGAGTTTCCAGAAAGGATGCATAGCTTTGCTGCAATTATTCAAATGCATCGTCATCGCCGCAAATGCGCCAGCGGCAGTGCCCCTCCCGCCTTCACCTCCCCCAGCGAAAAGCTCGTGTGCATGTCCTTCACGTTCGGCAGGTTCAGCAGCACGCCACGGGCAAACTGCGAGAAGCTCTCCAGGTCGCGGGCCACCACCTGCAACTCGAACGTACCGGTGCCGCTGATGTAGTGGCAGGCCACCACTTCGGGGATCTTGGCGATGGCCTCTTCCATCTCGCGCGTGAGGCCGCCGGTGCTGCGGTCGGCATCCAGCCGCACGAAGGCCAGCACGCCCAGGCCGATCCGGTGGCGGTCTATCTCCGCGTGGTAGCCCTTGATGAAGCCAGCCTCCTCCAGGGCCCGCACACGCCGCCAGCATGGCGCGGCCGAGAGGCCCACGCGCTGCGCCAGCTCGGCATTCGTCAGCCGGGCATCCGCCTGCAGTTCCGCGAGGATGGCGATGTCGAATTTGTCGAGTTCTTCCATTTCGCTATTGTTTTCAGAAAGGATCTTTCTGAAACGAGGGTAAACACGGCACGAAAACGAAAGGACATATCCTGCGCTCCTACCTACACTGGCATGCAAAGCCCGCCCCACCGGGCGCGCCGCCCTGCCCGCGCCCACGAGGCCGCGGCACCCCCCGACGATGATGGAGAGACATTCATGAACGCCCCGCTGCCCGAGCACATTCGCCGCGCTCTCGAAACAGTAACGCTCGAGGACAACCCGCAACGCGGGTTGCAACACAATGACGCGGCGGGCGGCAACGCCGCACGCTGTGGATTTGGCGTCGAGCGTGTGTGCGAAGGAGGTGTGTGATGAACGCCCCGCTGCCTGAACATATTCGCCGCGCTCTCGAAACAGTAACGCTCGAGGACAAATACACGCTGCCGGAGGGCCGGGCCTTCATGAGCGGCGTGCAGGCCCTCGTGCGCCTGCCCATGCTGCAGCGCCAGCGCGACGCCATGGCCGGGCTCAACACCGCCGGCTTCATCAGCGGCTACCGGGGCTCTCCCCTGGGAGGCTACGACCAGGCGCTCTGGGCGGCCCGGAAGCACCTGGCGCAGAACCACATCGTCTTCCAGCCCGGTGTGAACGAGGAACTGGGCGCGACGGCCGTCTGGGGCACGCAGCAGCTGGATCTCTATCCCGACAAGAAGAAGTACGACGGGGTGTTCGGCATCTGGTACGGCAAGGGCCCCGGCGTGGACCGCTGCTCCGACGTGTTCAAGCACGCCAACATGGCCGGCACGGCGAGGCACGGTGGCGTGATCGCCATCGCGGGCGACGACCACATCAGCAAGAGCAGCACCGCGCCGCACCAGAGCGACCACATCTTCAAGGCCTGCGGGCTGCCGGTGTTCTTCCCGAGCAGCGTGCAGGAGATCCTGGACATGGGCCTGCATGCCTTCGCCATGAGCCGCTTCTCGGGCGTATGGTCGGGCATGAAGACCATCCAGGAAGTGGTCGAGTCGTCCAGCAGCATCTCGGTCGATCCGGACCGCGTGAACATCGTGCTGCCCGAGGATTTCGCGATGCCTCCCGGCGGCCTGCACATCCGCTGGCCCGATGCGCCGCTGGAGCAGGAAGCGCGCCTCATGGACTACAAGTGGTACGCGGCCCTCGCGTACATCCGCGCCAACCGGCTCAACTACAACGTCATCGAAGGGCCGCAGGACCGCTTCGGCATCATCGCCAGCGGCAAGGCCTACAACGACACCCGCCAGGCCCTGATCGACCTGGGCCTGGATGACGCCACCTGCCGGCAACTGGGCATCCGCGTGCACAAGGTCAACGTGGTCTGGCCGCTGGAGGCCACCATCACGCGCGATTTCGCCCAGGGCCTGCAGGAGATCCTGGTGGTGGAGGAGAAGCGCCAGGTCATCGAATACCAGCTCAAGGAAGAGCTCTACAACTGGCGCGCCGACGTGCGCCCCAACGTGCTGGGCAAGTTCGACGAGGTGGAGGGAGACAACTCCGGCGGCGAGTGGAGCATGGCCAACCCGAGCCAGAACTGGCTGCTGCGCCCGAAGGCCGACCTGACGCCCGCGATCATCGCGCGCGCCATCGCCAGGCGGCTGAAGAAGCTCGGCGTGTCCGACGACGTGGTGGCGCGCATGGACGCGCGCCTCTCCGTGATCGACGCACGCGAGCGCTCGCTCGCCGAGACCGCCGCCGACACGGGCGACCGCACGCCGTGGTTCTGCAGCGGCTGCCCGCACAACACCAGCACCCGCGTGCCCGAGGGCTCGCGCGCCGTGGCCGGCATCGGCTGCCACTACATGGTGAACTGGATGCCAGGCCGCAACACCTCCACCTTCACGCAGATGGGCGGCGAGGGCGTGACCTGGGTGGGCCAGCAGCCGTTCTCGCTGGACAAGCACGTCTTCGCCAACCTGGGCGACGGCACGTACTTCCACAGCGGCCTGCTCGCGATCCGCCAGAGCATCGCAGCCGGGACCAACATCACCTACAAGGTGCTCTACAACGACGCCGTGGCCATGACCGGCGGCCAGCAGGTGGGCGAGCGGCCCGAAGGCCACTCGGTGCTGCAGATCATGAACAGCTTGAAGGCCGAGGGCGTGGCCAGGCTGGTCATCGTGACGGACGAGCCCGCCAAGTACGACGGCGTGCCGCTCGCCGAGGGCGTGACGGTGCACCACCGCGACGAGCTGGACCGCATCCAGCGCGAGTTCCGCGAGGTCCCCGGCTGCACGGCCATCATCTACGACCAGACCTGCGCCACCGAGAAGCGCCGCCGCCGCAAGCGCGGCACGCTCGCCACGCCCGACAAGACCGTGGTCATCAACGAGCTGGTCTGCGAGGGCTGCGGGGATTGCTCCGTGCAGTCCAACTGCCTCTCGGTCGAGCCGCTGGAAACCGAGTTCGGCCGCAAGCGCCGCATCAACCAGAGCACCTGCAACAAGGACTACTCCTGCCTGAAGGGCTTCTGCCCGAGCTTCGTCACTGTCGAGGGCGGCACGCTCAGGAAGCCGAAGAAGGAGAAGAAGGGCGACCTGTCGGCGCTGCCGCCGCTGCCCGAGCCGGTGCTGCCCGCGGCCGAATCCGCCTGGGGCATCGTCGTGGCCGGCGTCGGCGGCACGGGGGTGATCACCATCGGTTCGCTGCTGGGCATGGCAGCGCACCTGGAGGGCAAGGGCGTCATCACGCAGGATGCCGCCGGCCTCGCCCAGAAGGGCGGAGCCACGTGGAGCCACGTGCAGATCGCCAACCGCCCCGAAGCCATCTACACGACCAAGGTCGATACCGCCAAGGCCGACCTCATCATCGGCTGCGACTCCATCGTCGCCTCCCTCAAGACCACCATGGCCGCGATGCAGCCGGGCCGCACCTTCGTGGCGCTGAACAACCATGGCTCGCCCACGGCATCCTTCGTGAACAACCCCGACTGGCAGTTCCCGGGCCAGCACTGCGATACGGCCATCGCCTCGGCCGTGGGCGATGAACTGCTGGGCAGCTTCGATGCCGAAGAGGTGGCCGTGCAACTGCTGGGCGACAGCATCTACACCAACCCCCTGATGCTGGGCTATGCGTGGCAGAAGGGCCGCGTGCCGCTGTCGCGCGCAGCGCTGATGCGCGCCATGGAACTCAACGGCGTGCAGGTCGATAACAACAAGGCTGCCTTCGAATGGGGCCGCCGCTGCGCGCACGACCTGGCCGGGGTACGCGCGCTGTTCCAGACGGCGCAGGTCATCCATTTCGCGAAAAAGCCCGCGCTCGCCGAGATCATCGCGCGCCGCGAGGAATTCCTCACGGGCTACCAGAACGCCGCCTACGCGGCCACCTACCGGGCCTTCGTGCAGAAGGTGCAGGAAGCCGAGTCGCGCTTCGGATCCGCCACCCGCCTCACCGAGGCGGTGGCGCGCTACCTCTTCAAGCTCATGGCCTACAAGGATGAATACGAGGTGGCCCGCCTGCACACCGACGGTGCCTTCGCTGGGAAGATCGCCGGCATGTTCGAGGGTGACTACCGCGTGGTGCACCACCTCGCGCCGCCGCTCACCGCGAAGAAGAACGAGCGCGGCGAACTGGTGAAGAAGGCCTATGGTCCGTGGATGCACAAGGCCTTCGGCGTGCTGGCGAAGATGAAGGGCCTGCGCGGCACGGCGCTCGACCCGTTTGGCCGCACCGAGGAGCGCCGCACCGAGCGCGCGCTGATCCAGGAATACCGCGCCTGCATCGAAGAGCTGCTGGCCGGGCTCACGGCGGAGAACCTGCCGCTGGCTGTGGAGATCGCGCGCATTCCCGAACAGATCCGCGGGTATGGCCACGTGAAGGAGCGGCACCTGGAAGCGGCCCGCAAGCAGTGGCAAGGACTGATGGCGCGCTGGCGCCTGGGCCCGGCCGGGGCGGCGCTGCGGCAGAGCGCCTGAGGAAGAGGCCCCGGTTGCCAGTTCAGAAATCCCACTCGAAGCGATCGGCATCGCCGATCAGCATCACCTTGCTCCGGGTCGCTTTGCAGATCCATCGCTGGCGCGTTGCGTCTATCCCCTGAGGGGGTTCGAACAATGCGTCCTGGACCAATGCAACGGCGCAGGCTTCATGGGGGGCTCGCACCGACTCGTACTTGAGCCATAGCACGCCCCTGTGGCGGGCCTCTGCGGCCAAGGCGTGGGTGGCGGTGTAGTCGCTGCCATGGGTCCATTGCTCCCTGCGGCGGTTCCAGGGCTCCTGCATCAGATCGATCGAAAGGCCCCGCATCTGCGCCTGAAACAGCGTGTGTTCCGTCAGCAGGTCTTCGTTCAGCAAGCCTGTGCTGTCCAGAAGAAACCGGTGGCGCCAGTAGGCGATCTCGGCGCAGACGGCCACCTGATTCTTCGCGCCATACCACTGTCCGTGCTCATGGGCCGGGCGGAACCGGTGAGGATGCGGTGGCGTGTACCGGAAGGGCGTGAACAGCAGGTAATGCCGTTCTTTCGCGATGGGGGGCTTGCTGGCCTCCAACATCTGCTCCAGCAAGTCCTGCTCGTCCAGGGAGTCGACCAGCCTGACTGTCGCTGCTGCGTATTGCGACTCCACCCCGCGCCATACCAGAAGCTGGCGCAACCGCAGGCTTTCGTCGAACCACCGCGGATCCCATGCGCTCATGTTGGCGCACGCATGGCGTCGAGATACGACAGGGTCGCCACCAGGCCATCCACACGCTGGACCATCTGCAAAGGCACACCGCCCAGGGCCTTGTTGAATCCCGTCATCCATGCCTGCCGCTTGCCGTCGTCCGTGCCGACCAGGGCATCCAGGGAACGGTAGACGCGCACGAGCAGCAACGCCAGTTCGCCTTCCTTGCTCGCCGGATCGATGGGCTTTTCCGCTTTGAGAATCCGCGACACCGTGGGTTCGCTCAGGCCCAGCGCCTTGGCCAGCATGACCCCGTTCATCCCGAGCAGCCGGCTCGCACGGGCCGTGGCCTTGGCAAGCACCTGGCCGGGGTCAGGTTGGGCAATGGCTTGTTCCATGGCAGGCTCCTTTAGATTTCTATGGAAATATTATGCGCGAGAACCAAAATATTTAATATCACGATCCATGGGGCGCAACCCGGGCATAACCCAACGGCCCGCGGGTTATGCCGCCAAGTCGCTGAAACACGCCGCATACAATCCCCTGTTGCCCTGCGGCAGGCGCCCATGCGCCCCTGCGTGCACGATCGGTCCGTCGAACGGACCGGACGACCCTCTTTTCACCGGAGCCTGTAGCCGTGTTTATCTCTTCCGCTTTCGCCCAGACCGCCCCGGCCGCCGCGCCCGCCGGCGGCATGATGTCCTCGCTCACGAGCATGCTGCCGCTGGTGCTGATGTTCGTGGTGCTGTACTTCATCATGATCCGGCCCCAGATGAAGCGCCAGAAGGAGCACCGCGCCATGATCGACGCGATCGCCAAGGGCGACGAGGTGGCGACGGCCGGCGGCATCCTGGGCCGGGTCACGCGCCTGTCCGAAGGCTTCCTGCACATCGAGATCGCCTCGGGCGTGGAGGTGCAGGTCCAGCGCAGTTCCGTGTCCCAGGTCCTGCCCAAAGGCACGGTGAAGTGAGGGGCAACCCCCTGAGCGGCTGCGCCGCTTCCCCCTTCTCTCGCGCTGCGCGCGGGAAGGGGGACGACGCCAGCGCGGCGGGGCGGCCCTTGCGCGGCGTCTGCTGGCCTGCGCCGCGCCCATTCCAGGCGCCGCCGATGGTGCGGCACGCCGTGGTCAACTGAGATGATAAGAGCGCGATCATGAATCGTTATCCGGTCTGGAAGTACGCGATCCTCGTGGTCGTGCTGCTCGTGGGGATCCTGTACTCCCTGCCCAATGTGTTCGGCGAGGCGCCCGCGGTGCAGGTGTCCTCGGCCAAGGCTTCGGTCAAGGTCGATGCCTCGCTGCAGCGGCGCGTCGAGGAGGCGCTGCAGGGCGCCGGCATCACGCCCGACGCGGTGAGCCTCGACGGCAACTCGGTGCGCGCGCGCTTCGACACGCCCGACACCCAGCTCAAGGCCAAGGACGTCATCCAGAAGGCCCTGGTGCCCGACGCGGGCGATCCGCAGTACATCGTCGCGCTGAACCTCGTCTCCCGTTCGCCCGCATGGCTCACGGCGCTGCATGCGCAGCCCGTCTACCTGGGCCTGGACCTGCGCGGCGGCGTGCACTTCATGCTGCAGGTGGACATGCAGGCGGCGCTCACCAAGAAGGCCGAGTCCTTCGCGGGCGACCTGCGCACTTTCATGCGCGACCGCAACATCCGCCACGGCGGCATCAGCCGCGACGGCCAGACCATCGAGGTGCGCCTGCGCGACGAGGCCGCGGCCACGGCCACGCGCAACCTCATCTCCGACCAGTTCCCCGACCTCGTGGCCACCTCCAGCCCGGACGGGCAGGGCGTGATCGTGCGCGCGACCATCAAGCCCGAAGCCCTGCGCAAGGTGCAGGACCAGGCGCTGAAGCAGAACATGACCACGCTGCACAACCGGATCAACGAACTCGGCGTGGCCGAGCCGGTGATCCAGCAGCAGGGCACGGACCGCATCGTGGTGCAGTTGCCCGGCGTGCAGGACACCGCCAAGGCCAAGGACATCCTGGGCCGCACCGCCACGCTCGAGGTGCGCATGGTGGACGAAAGCACCGAGGCGCGCGGCGCCGAGCGGGGCTCCGGCCCGGTGCCGTTCGGCAGCGAGCGCTACCCCGACCGCAACGGCCAGTTCGTCATCGTCAAGAAGCAGGTCATCCTCACGGGCGAGAACCTGACCGACGCGCAGCCCGGCTTCGATGGCCAGACCCAGGAGCCGACCGTCAACCTGACGCTCGACGCCAAGGGCGCGCGCATCTTCAAGGACATCACGCGCGAGAACATCGGCAAGCGCATGGCCATCGTGCTCTTCGAGAAGGGCAAGGGCGAGGTCGTGACGGCCCCGGTGATCCGCTCCGAGATCGGCGGCGGCCGCGTGCAGATCTCCGGCCGCATGACCACGGCCGAGGCCAACGACACCTCGCTGCTGCTGCGCGCCGGCTCGCTGGCCGCGCCGATGGAGATCATCGAGGAATTCACCATCGGCCCCAGCCTGGGTGCCGACAACATCAGCCGCGGTATCCACAGCGTGGTCTGGGGCATGGTGGCCATCGCCGTGTTCATGTGCGTGTACTACGCTCTCTTCGGCGTGTTCTCCACCATCGCGCTGTCGGTGAACGTGCTCATGCTGATCGCCGTGCTGTCCATGCTGCAGGCCACCCTCACGCTGCCCGGCATCGCCGCCATGGCGCTCGCGCTGGGCGTCGCCATCGACTCGAACGTGCTGATCAACGAGCGCATCCGCGAGGAGCTGCGCGCGGGCGTCGCGCCGCAGGCGGCCATCCATGCGGGCTACGAGCGCGCCTGGGCGACCATCCTCGACTCCAACGTGACCACGCTCATCGCCGGCCTGGCGCTGCTGGCTTTCGGTTCGGGTCCGGTGCGCGGCTTCGCCGTGGTGCACTGCCTGGGCATCCTGACCAGCATGTTCTCGGCCGTGTTCTTCTCGCGCGGCCTGGTGAACCTCTGGTACGGCCGCAAGAAGAAGCTCAAGAGCGTGTCCATTGGCCAGGTGTGGAAGCCCGGTCCCGACACCCCGGCGGTGCCCTCCGTGCCGGCCAAGACGAACTGACCGAAGGAAGACGCCATGGAATTCTTCCGCATCAAAAAAGACATCCCCTTCATGAAGCACGCGTTGGTCTTCAACGCGATTTCCTTCATCACCTTCGCGCTGGCCGTCTTCTTCCTCTTCACGCGCGGGCTGCACCTGTCTGTGGAGTTCACGGGCGGCACCGTGATGGAAGTGGCCTACACCCAGGCGGCCGACACCGGCAAGGTGCGCGAAGCCGTCTCGCGGCTCGGATACTCCGACGTGATCGTGCAGAACTTCGGCACCTCGCGCGACGTGATGATCCGCCTGCCCGTGCAGAAGGGGGCGACCTCCGCGCAGCAGAGCGAGCAGGTGATGGGGGCCCTCAAGGAGCAGGACCCGGGCGTCACGCTGCGCCGCACGGAGTTCGTCGGTCCGCAGGTGGGCGAGGAACTCGTGCACGGCGGCCTCATGGCCCTCGCCATGGTGGTGGTCGGCATCGTGGTGTATCTCGCGTTCCGCTTCGAATGGAAGTTCGGCGTCGCGGCCATCATCGCCAACCTGCACGACGTGGTCATCATCCTGGGCTTCTTCGCGTTCTTCCAGTGGGAGTTCTCGCTCGCCGTGCTGGCGGGCGTGCTCGCGGTGCTGGGCTACTCGGTGAACGAATCCGTGGTGATCTTCGACCGGATCCGCGAGGCCTTCCGCAAGTACCGCAAGATGTCCACGCACGAGGTCATCGACCACGCCATCACGAGCACGATGAGCCGCACGATCATCACCCACGCTTCCACCGAGGCGATGGTGCTGTCGATGTTCTTCTTCGGCGGCCCGAGCCTGCACTACTTCGCGCTCGCGCTGACCATCGGCATCCTGTTCGGCATCTACTCCTCAGTGTTCGTCGCCGCTGCCATCGCCATGTGGCTGGGCATCAAGCGCGAGGATCTGGTAAAGGCGCCGGCCCGCAAGGAAGGCGACCCCAACGATCCCAACGCCGGGGCCGCGGTCTGAGCTTTTACGCCACATTCCGGCTCCGCGCGGGCTGCCGCAAGCGGCCCGTTTAGCATTTGGGCCGATGGAATTCCGCGGGGCGGATCGTCCGTTGGATCTCTGCAGATTCCCGTATGCCGGCAGGCCTGTAGCGCGCTCATAATCCGCGGCGTATGGAGATTTCGTCCACCTTCCCGTCGAACGCGAGGCGCCTGGCCCGCCTGGGGCGCCAGCGTTTCATCGAGGGACTGGGCGAAGGCCTGCCCGGCCTGGACGCCGAGCTCCAGGAGTTCACTACCCATCTCATGGGGCTGACGGCCACCCAGCGCGTCATGCAGGAGCGCCGCGACCTGTGGATGCGCTACCAGCAGTTCCATGGTGCGTGGATCGCCGGCGCGGCGCGGTCGCTGCGCGATGCGGTCACCACGCTCCCCAGCACGCGCAGCGCCGCGCTGTCCGGGGGCTTTTCGCTCGCAGGGCTCGAGCTGGTGAGCGACGACGTGGTGGAAAACAAGATCCTCGCGTCCCGCATCGGCCTGTCCGTGGCGGAGCGGGCCGGCCCTGCCTTCGACGCGGTGCGCAGGCACCTGCAGCATCTCGAAGGCGAGGAGCCCGGCGAACGGGATCTCCTGCGCCCCGAAGTCCTGGCCCTGCATCTCGTGGATCCGTGGGTGGCCTGTGGCCTGCTGCGCGCGGACCTGCAGGCCCTGCTCGAGCCGTTGCAGCGCGCCCTGGGTGCGCTGGTGCTCGCGCAATACGAGGCCCTGGTCCGCTTCTTCGAGGAGCAGGGCGTGCGACCGGACGACGACCTGCGTTCGCGCGTGCGCCGTACGGGCGGGACGACGGTACAGGGAGGGCTGGGGTCCCCTCCTGTCTCCGGAGTGGGGGCAGGCATGGCCATGCCGCAGGCCGGGGACCCGTCCACCGGCGGTGGATTGCGCGCTCCTTCCCGGCCCATGGGGACCATGCCGGGCGGGGTTTCGGGTTTCGCAGGCACGCAGGCCGCTGCCTACGGCTCGCCCCTGGCCCGGGCCCGCCAGCGCGCGCAGGGCGTGATGGGGCAGCTGCGCCGCATTCTCGTGCAGCCGGCCATCGCGGCGTTCAGCCCCTCGGGCGCCGGGCGCATGGCGGGTGCTGCGGGCGATGCTCCTGCTCCGGCGGCACCGGCGTCGGCGGCGCTGCAGCAGGCACTCGCGGAACAGCGGCTGATGGCCGACAGCTTCTACCAAAGCGAGATCGCCACCCTGGTCCTGGACTATCACAGCCCCGCTGCAGTGGTGCAGGTGGCAGGCGCTGCGCGCGAGCGCACCGCGGAGCTCAAGGCCAAGGCGGAAACGCCGGGCGAGAAGGCCATCATCGAGGTGGTCGCGCTGATGTTCCAGAGCATCCTGAGCGAAGACCGCATCCCGCCCGCGGTGCGCGTGTGGTTCGCGCGGCTGCAGGTTCCCGTGCTGCGGGTGGCCCTGGCCGAGCCGGAGTTCTTCAGCGACATGGCGCATCCCGCCCGCCAGCTCATCGACCGCATGGGCGGCGTGGTGCTGGGGTTCGATACCGCGGCGATCCAGGGCAGCGCCCTGGAGGCCGAGATCCGGCGCGTGGTGCAGGTGATCGAGCAGTATCCGGAAACCGGACAGCGGGTGTTCCAGCTGGTGCTGTCGGAGTTCGAGGCCTTCATTTCGCGGTTCCTCACGGCGCCCCAGGCCACCTCGCGCATCGTGAGCGTGGCGCAGCAGGTGGAGCAGAAGGAGACGATGGCGATCCAGTACACCATCGAGCTGCGCAACCTGCTCAAGGACATGCCGGTGCGCGACGAGATCCGCAGCTTCCTGTTCAAGACCTGGGCCGAAGTGCTGGCGCTGTCGGCCGTGCGCAGTGGCGCGCAGCATGCGGACACCGCCGCGTTCAAGCGGGCGGCCACCGACCTCGTGTGGGCCGCCAGCGCCAAGCCCCAGCGGGCGGAGCGCGCGCAGGTCATCCAGAGCCTGCCGGGCCTGCTGCAGCGGCTGCGGCAGGGGCTGGAACTGCTGGGCGTGACCGGCGCGCCGCAGGACGTGCACATCAAGATCCTCACCGACACGCTCGCCGACGCATTCCTCTCCAAGACGGCATCCATCCCGCAGGCGCACATCGACGCGATGGCCCGGCGACTGGACCACCTCGAGGACTACATGAGCGACGCCACTCTGGGTGACATGCCGCTCGACGCCGACTACCTGGAAATGATGCTGGGCATCGATGCCTCGTCCATCCACGTCGCGGCGGACAACGGCACGCCCGTGGACGAGGCCATGGTGACCTGGGCGCGCGAACTGCTGCTGGGGGCGTGGTTCACGCTGGACCACAACGGGGCCTCGGCGCAGGTGCAGTACGCATGGCACAGCGAGCGCCGGCAGCTGCATCTTTTCGCGGCGCCGGACGGCAGCAGCTACCTGCTGCAGTTGCGGCGGATGGCCGCCTACCTGCAGGCGGGCCTGCTGGTGCCCCAGGAAGAGGAAGCCCTCACGATGCGCGCCACGCGCGACGCGCTGGCCAAGATCGACGCGAATCCGGAACGGCTGCTGGGGTAGCGCCGTTCTTGCCTGCCACAGATGCCCGGGCGGGCCGCCATGGTGGCTTCTTCATTCCGGCAGATCGTCGTCGGCCTCCATCCGGCCGCCGATCACGCGCCGCACTACGTCGCCCGGGAAGCCGCGAGCCGCGAGGAAACGCATCTGGCGTGCCCGCTCCTGGGGTGTTTCCGGGGGCGTGCCGAAGCGCTGGCGCCAGACGGCGAGGGCGCGCGCCGCCTCGCTGCCGCGCAGGCGCTCGGCCGTCTCGCGCACCAGCGCATCGTCCAGCCCCTTGGCGCGCAGTTCCTGCACCACGCGCTGCGTGCCCAGCCGCGCCGCGCGGCGGTGCACCACGGATTCGGCC
This sequence comes from Paracidovorax oryzae ATCC 19882, assembly GCF_000687165.1. Classification (GTDB taxonomy): domain Bacteria; phylum Pseudomonadota; class Gammaproteobacteria; order Burkholderiales; family Burkholderiaceae_C; genus Paracidovorax; species Paracidovorax oryzae. Next base: position 143,450 of record NZ_JMKU01000008.1, read on the forward strand.
ACGCGGCCGGCATTGATGAAGTCCCTGGCCTGGAGTTCATCGAGCACCGCGTGCAGGTCGTCGCCTTCCTGCACATGCCGTGCAAGCTTCGCCTCGAGTTCGGAGCGCGAATGCTCGCGCTGCGCCAGCAGGCGCAGCGCGCGGCCCTTGAGGGAGAGGGGGGAAGAAAGACCCATGGGAGTCGCAGCCACGCCGGCCCGCTGCGCAAGGCGGCAGGCCGGCGCTTCGGAGGCCCTGCGTGTCAGGCCTCGTCGCCGGCCGCAGCGCCGGCTGCCACGGGCGGCAGCAGCGAGACGCCCAGGCCGTCGCGCACCTTGTTCTCGATCTCGCGGGCCAGGTCGGCGTTCTCGCGCAGGAACTCGCGTGCGTTGTCCCGGCCCTGGCCGATCTTCTCGCCGTTGTAGGCGTACCAGGCGCCGCTCTTCTCGATGATGCGGGCGTTCACGCCCATGTCGATGATCTCGCCCTCGCGGCTGATGCCTTCGCCGAAGAGGATGTCGAACTCGGCCGTCTTGAAGGGCGGGCTGACCTTGTTCTTCACCACCTTGACCTTGGTCTCGTTGCCGATGGCCTCGTCGCCCTTCTTGATGGTGCCGGTGCGGCGGATGTCCAGGCGCACGGAGGCGTAGAACTTCAGCGCGTTGCCGCCGGTGGTGGTTTCGGGGCTGCCGAACATCACGCCGATCTTCATGCGGATCTGGTTGATGAAGATGACCATGCAGTTGGTCTTCTTGATGGTGGCGGTGAGCTTGCGCAGCGCCTGGCTCATCAGGCGGGCCTGCAGGCCGGGCAGCGCATCGCCCATCTCGCCTTCGATTTCGGCCTTGGGGGTCAGTGCGGCGACGGAGTCCACCACGATCAGGTCCACGGCGCCGGAGCGCACGAGGCTGTCCACGATTTCCAGGGCCTGCTCGCCGGTATCGGGCTGGCTGATGAGCAGGTCGGGCACGTGCACGCCGAGCTTCTGGGCGTACTGGATGTCGAGCGCATGCTCGGCATCGACGAAGGCGCAGGTGCCGTTCTGCTTCTGCATCTCGGCGATGACCTGCAGCGTGAGCGTGGTCTTGCCGGAGGATTCGGGGCCGTAGATCTCGATCACGCGGCCGCGGGGCAGGCCGCCCACGCCCAGGGCGACGTCCAGGCCCAGCGAGCCGGTGGAGACAACCTGGATGTCCTCGATGGCTTCGCCTTCGCCCAGGCGCATGATGGTGCCCTTGCCGAACTGCTTTTCGATCTGGGCGAGGGCTGCCTGCAGGGCCTTGGCCTTTTCGCTATTGGCGGCGTTGTTCTTGACGGGTGCGTCCATGGAGTGCTCCTGAAAGAGGAAAACGTGGAAGGGAAGGCCGGCGAATGCGATGCCAGAGGGTGGCTGTCTTCAATCACAGGCTGGATGCTTGACCAGTAGTGTAGGGGCGAGATACTTTTCAAACAATGCAATTTTTGGTCAGTTTGCCTGACAATTGAGGCATGGCTTTTTCCCCGTTTCCCCAGCCTCCGTCGGCCACCCTGGCCACTCGGGACGACGCCTGGCGCCTCACCCACCTGGGCCGCCTGCTCGGCCACGCCATGCGCCGCTTCGACGCGCGCGTGCTCGAGCTGATGGCACACGACGTGCAGGTCCCCCTGGCGCTGTCGCACCTGGCTGCCCGCGACCAGGTCAGCGCGGCCCACATCCACATCACCCGCCACCTGTCGCTGCAGGGCGACCGGCTCACCGACCTGGCTGCGCGCGCCGGCATGGCCAAGCAGTCGATGGCCGCGCTGGTGGGCCAGTGCGAAGCCTGGGGCCTCGTGGCACGGGAGCCCGACCCGCACGACGCGCGGGCGCGACGGGTGCGTTTCACCGCCACGGGCCTGGCCTGGCTGCAGGCCTTCCGCAGTGCGGTCGCGCAGGCAGAGGCGGAATTCGGCGCGGAGGTGGGCGATGCCGTGGCCGCCGTCGTGCGGCTGGGCCTGGAGGCGTATGCGGGAGGCGATGGCGTGGAGCCGTGAACTGCGTGCGTCCCGTCCCGCCCACCGGCCGATGTCCCTAGAATCGGCGGGACGCCCGGATGCCGGCCAGACCGGCTGCGGCGCAATCCCACGAACACCGGAGACAGGCCCATGCGCATCCTCATTGCCGAAGACGATCAGGTTCTGGCGGATGGCCTGCTGCGCACGTTGCGGGGGTCCGGCGCCGCGGTAGACCATGTGGCGAGCGGCAGCGATGCCGACACCGTGCTCGCGACGACGCAGGAGTTCGACCTGCTGATCCTCGACCTCGGCCTGCCGCGCATGCATGGGCTGGACGTGCTCAAGCGGCTGCGCGGCCGCGGCTCGGCGCTGCCGGTGCTGATCCTCACGGCGGCCGACAGCGTGGACGAGCGCGTGAAGGGCCTGGACTACGGTGCCGACGACTACATGGCCAAGCCTTTCTCTCTGCAGGAGCTGGAGGCGCGCGTGCGCGCCCTCACGCGCCGCGGCATGGGTGCCACCAGCAACACCATCCGGCACGGCCCGCTCGTCTATGACCAGGCAGGGCGCATGGCCACCATCGACGGCAAGCTCGTGGAACTGTCCGCCCGCGAACTGGGCCTGCTGGAAGTGCTGCTGCAGCGCGCCGGGCGGCTGGTGAGCAAGGAGCAACTGGTGGAGCGGCTCTGCGAGTGGGGCGAGGAAGTGAGCAACAACGCCATCGAGGTGTACATCCACCGCCTGCGCAAGAAGATCGAGCGCGGGCCGATCCGCATCGCCACGGTGCGGGGGCTGGGCTACTGCCTGGAGAAGGTCGCCGCCTAGCGCGACCTCCTGCTGCCGCGGGCGACGTGCCTTGAAGATCTTCCAGCGCGAACAGCGGTCGCTTTTCGGGGAGATCCTCGACTGGATGCTCACGCCGCTGCTGCTGCTGTGGCCGGTGAGTTTGGCGCTGACCTGGCTCGTGGCCCAGGGGCTGGCGAACAAGCCGTTCGACCGGGCGCTGGAGTACAACGCCCATGCGCTCGCGCAACTCGTCACGGTGCAGGACGGCCGCGCGCAGTTCAACCTGCCGCAGCCCGCCGGCGAGATCCTGCGCGCGGATGAATCCGACATCGTCTACTACCAGGTCCTGGGCCCCCGGGGGGAGTTCCTGTCCGGCGAGCGCGACCTGCCCCGGCCGCCGCCGCCCGACGACGATCGCCCGCTGTCCGGCCAGGTGCGGCTGCGCGACGCGGAGTTGCGCGGCATCGAAATCCGCGTGGCGGCCATCTGGGTGCGTCTGCCGGTGCCGGGGACTCCGGCTGCGCTGGTGCAGGTGGCGGAAACGCGGGAAAAGCGCAGCGTGCTCGCCACCGAGATCATCAAGGGCGTGATGCTGCCGCAGTTCGTCATCCTGCCGCTCGCCGTGCTGCTGGTCTGGCTCGCGCTGGCACGCGGCATCCAGCCGCTGCACCGGCTGGAAGAGCGCATCCGCGCACGCGATCCGGACGACCTCTCGCCGCTGGACCACCGGGCGGTACCGCTGGAGGTGGCTCCGCTCGTGGACTCGGTGAATGATTTGCTGCGGCGGCTGCAGGATTCGCTGGCCACGCAAAAGCGCTTCCTGGCGGACGCGGCCCACCAGCTCAAGACCCCGCTGGCGGGCTTGCGCATGCAGGCCGACCTCGCGCAGCGCGAAGGAACCAGCACGGAAGACCTCAAGCGCTCACTGCAGCAGATCGGCCGCGCCAGCGTGCGTGCGACCCACACGGTCAACCAGCTGCTGGCGCTGGCGCGCGCGGAAGCGGGTGGCGCCGTGCTGGCGCGGCAGCCGGTGGATCTGGCGCGCCTGGTGCGCGAGGCCGTGCGCGACTGCGTGCCCCGGGCGCTGGAGAAGTCCATCGATCTCGGCTACGAGGGCGCCCAGCCGGCGGACCCCGGCGTGTGGGTGGACGGCAACCCGACCCTGCTCAAGGAACTGGCGCGCAATCTGCTGGACAACGCGATCAACTACACGCCTTCCAGCAGCGGCCGGCCCGGGGTGGTGACCGCGCGCGTGCTGGCCGATCCGTTCGGCCGCATCGTGCTGTTGCAGGTGGAGGATTCCGGCCCCGGCGTACCGGAGACGGAGCGCGAACTGGTGTTCCGCCCTTTCTACCGGGCGCTGGGCACCGACGCCGATGGTTCGGGCCTGGGCCTGCCCATCGTGCTCGAAATCGCGCGCCAGCATGGCGCGCAGGTGCGGCTGGAGGACGCCCATCCCGGGGCGAATCCACCGGGGGCGTGTTTTTCGGTGCGGTTTTCCGCCGGGGACGATCCGCAGCCTGCATGAGCCGGCAGCCCTGCCGAGAAGCTGCGGCAGGCACGCAAAAGCCCGCCGGGCGTTGCCGGGCGGGCTTTTGCATTACCCACGGCTCCCGGGGGCGGGAGCCACGGGCGCGGGCATGGTCATCAGTTCGTCATCGGCACGGTGCCGTGCTCGTACATGCTGGCCACGGCGCTCACGTCGCCACCCAGGCGGCGGACTTCGGCGATGTATTCAGGGCCGCTGCGCAGGCGCTGGTACTCGGCCAGGCGCTCCTGGTACATCGGATCGCTGGCGGGAGAGCGCTCGCCCACCTGGTACTTGTCCAGGCCGGCGCGATGCCACAGGTTGGCATCGGCGATCACTTCAGCGCGCGACAGGGGCTGCTGGCTGGACTGCGCGGCCACCGGGGTGGGGCCGGCCCATTCTTCCTGGGACATGGGGGCTGCCGTGGCGGCGGTGGCACCTGCGAAGGCGATGGTTGCGATGGCGATGAGATGCTTGCGATTCATGGCGATAAGTCCTTTCTTCGACAAGGGGAACAATGTGCAGCGCGCCGGATTGCGTTCTGCATGGGACGAAGTTTGCGCCTCATCCCTGCCGCTGCATGTGCGAAAACGCACGGATTCGTGTAGGCCTGTGTCCGACCGGCCTGTGCTCCCGGGAGCTCCTCTGCGTGGGAGAACAGGTGGTTTCAGACGCAACGACAGGTGTCGCTCAGTTGCCGCCGGCGGCGGTGCGCTGGCCCGCCACGGTGCTTGCTTCTCCGCCCTGGCGGCGCACTTCGGCCAGGTATTCGGGGCCGCTGCGCAGGCGACGGTACTCGGCCAGGCGCTGCTCGTTGGCGGGGTCCGCGATGAAGCTGTGGTCGCCCTGGCCCACGTTGCGCAGGCCGGCACGGTTCCACAAAGCGAGGTCGGCGGCCACTTCGGCGCGCGACAGCGGCTTGCCCTGCGCGGCGGGCTCGGCGCCGAACCAGTCCTCCTGCGAAGCGGGTGCGGCCGACGCGGCACCGGCGAAAGCCAGTGCGGCCAGGGCGAGGATGAGGGCGGAGGGACGGCGTGCGTTCATGGTGTGGTTCCTTTCGGTCGGGTCATCGCCGCGTTGCGTTGTTGCGTTGCGGCATGGAGGCAAGTGTGTCCTCGCGACCCTGTCCAGGTCTGTGCGAAAGCGCACAGCTTGCGTCAGATGGCCGGGGCGGGGGCTCAGCCGGCGCAGGGCGTGCGCAGGGATGACGGCCGCGCCACGTGCAGCACATCGAGGGGCTGCGAGCGCCCCCGCACGGTGATCGCGCCGGGCGTGCCGAGCCGGTCCTGCATGCCCGCCAGGCGTGCCACGTCCGCCGAGAGCACGAGCCGCGCGCCCACCACCTTGGAGTGGTCCTGCAGCCGGCTCGCGGTGTTCACCACCTCGCCCACGGCCGTGAAGGTGGTCGTGTCCTCGAAGCCCACCTGTCCGACGGCGACAGCACCCGCATGCAGTCCCATGCCGAAATCCAGCGCGTGGCCGAACTGCGCCTGGAAGGCTTCGTTCCAGGCCTCCATGCGTTCCTCGATGGCCGCGGCGGCGGCCAGCGCCTGGCGGCAGGCCGCGGGAAGGTCGCAGTCCAGACCGAAGAGCGCCATCACGCTGTCGCCGATGAACTGGTTGGGCAGCCCCCCGGCCTCGCGCACGGCGCTGCCGACGCGCTCGAAATACTGGTCCAGCACCCATGCGAGATCGAAGGGCCACTGGCGCTCTGCCAGTCCCGACCAGCGGCGCAGGTCCACGAACAGCACGGCCACCTGCCGTTCGCTGCCCAGCCGCGCTGCCGCCGGGCCGGCGCCGGGCTGGAAGAGCGGCGTGACGCGCACCCGGCCCTGCGGCCGCAGCTGGCAGGCCAGGCGCACGCCCTGCGGTGCGTTCACCCGCTGCAGCGTGCGCAGTTCATCGCGCTGCGGCGGCGGCAGGCTGCCGTCCTCCGCTTCCACGCGCACGCGGCAGGTGGAGCAGCGCGCCCGCCCTCCGCACAGGGACAGGTGCGGGATGCCGTGCAGGCGGCTGGCGTCCAGCACGCTGGTACCGCGGGCCACCTGCACGGTGCGGCCGGGGTACTGCAGCGTCACGCAGCCTTTGCCGCGCAGGCGGCGCAGCGCGCCCGCCGCGAACCGGGCGGCCACGAGGGCCGCCAATGCCATCAGCCAGCCGAGCTGCAGGCCCTCGCCCAGCGAGCGTGCGGCCTCCGCTGCCGGGCGCGGCGGCCCGGGGGAGCGCAGGGCCTGCGCGGTCCAGGCGATTTCCCGGCCCATGGCCAGCGTGCCCAGCAGCGCGAGCACCGGCAGCAGCACGGCCGCCGCCAGCAGCACGGCCTGGTGGCGGCGCCATGCCCCGCGGTGGCGCATGGCCAGGTGCAGGCCGAGGCAGCCATGCAGCCAGGCGAGTGTCAGGAGCAGTGCCTGGCGCGCCAGGGACTCGGGCGACCAGATGGCGCGCACGATGCGCAGGTAGGAAGGCTCCACGCCCCAGGTGCTGGCCAGCCAGCGCGTGCCCACCACGTGCGTGACCAGCAGCAGCGGCAGCAGCAATCCCAGGGCGATGCGCAGCGCCTCGACGGGCGGCATGCGCCAGCTGCGCCGCTGCCAGAGGGCGGTGCCGGCCATGGCGAGGTGCACGGCGAAGGCGCCGTACAGCAGCACGGTGCCGGGAGCCGTGGCCCACGCGGCATGCACCGCGCGGCGCAGCGCCTCGGCCGCCTGCAGCGATACCAGTCCCGCGGCATGCGTGGCCAGGTGCAGCGCCACGTAGAGCCACAGCGTCAGTCCGCTCGCCCAGCGCAGGTCGCGCGCCGAGGGCCGGCGGCGTGGGCGGGCGGGGAGGTCGGCGGGATCGGGGGCGGAACGGGGCATCGGTGAGGGAGCGCGGCGGCTGAGCATAATGCCCCGAGGCCGGCGGTGTCCGCCAGCCGGCCCGTTCCCTTTTTCCGTGGTTTTCTCATGGTGTCCGCCCCCCGACGCAGCTCCTCTCCTGCCGCCCCCGTTCCCTCGAGTTTCGCTCTGCGGGGAGTGGCGCTGTTCGAGGGGCTGGATGCGCAGCGGCTGGACCGGATCGCCCGGCAGTGCCGCTGGCAGCAACTGCCCGCGCGGCGGCGCCTGTTCTCCCGCGCCGCCGCGGAAGCCGAGGTGTATTTCATCCTCACCGGGCAGGTGCGCGTGACCACCTATTCGGCCAACGGCCGGCAGGTCACTTTCCGCGACTGCGGCCCGGGAGAGCCCATCGGCCTGCTGGCCGCGCTCGACGGCGGCGCGCGGTCTGCCGATGTGGTCACCCTGGCGCCCACGCTGGCGGCGAGCCTGCCGCCGGAGGACTTCCGCCGGCTGATGGCCGAGGAGCCCGCCGTGGCGCAGCGCGTGGTGGAGGGCCTGTGCGTGCTGGTGCGGGAGCTGTCGGAGCGCGTGATCGATCTCAGCACGCTGGGCGTGCAGAACCGGCTGCATGCGGAGCTGCTGCGCATGGCCCGGGCCTCGGGCGGCGCGGATGCCGCAGGCCGGGCGCGCATCGACCCTGCGCCGGCACATGCGGAAGTGGCCAGCCGCATCAGCACCAACCGCGAGCAGGTGACGCGCGAACTCGGCGTGCTCGTGCGGCAGGGGCTGCTGGAGAAGGCGGGCCGCGCTTTCGTGGTGAACGATCTGGCGCGGCTCGAACGCATGGTGGCGGAGGTGCGCGGAGGCTGATCCCGCCGGTCAGGCCGCCGGGGCCGGGGGCGATTCGGCCTGCTGCAGCAGCCAGGCGCGGAAATGGTCCAGCGCGGGTGGCTGGGGGCGCCCGCCCTCATGGCAGAGCCAGTAGCCCCGCCGGGCGTTGAAGCTGGCGTCCGGCAGCGGTTCCGTGACGGTGCCGGCCGCGATCTCGTCGCGGACGAGGCAGCGGGGAACCAGGCCCAGCCCCAGGCCCATGGAGACGCCGCGGATGATGCTCTCGAACAGATCGAGCACCGGGCCGTCGAAGCGGCTCAGCCCCGGCACGCCGTGGCGTTCGCCCCAGTGCTCCCAGGCATCGGGTGCCGACACGTGCCGCAACAGCGTGTGCCCCGCGACGTCGGCGGGGCTGCGCAGCGCCGGCACCGGGTGCTCCGTGTCGCCGGCTCCGGGCGGCGGAGCGATCAGCGCCACGTCGTTGCCGGCGATGTAGTGGGCATGCATGCCGGGCCAGTGCCCGTCGCCGAAGAGGATGGCGCAGTCCGCCTCCGGGCCTGGCAGGGTATTGATGACCGGTTGCGTCAGGTGCAGCGTGATGCGCGGATGCCGCTGCCGGAAATCCGCCAGCCGGGGCACCAGCCACTGTGCCGAGAAACTGGGCAGGGCGGCCACCTGCAGGGCGCCGCCGTCGTACCCGCTGGCCACCAGCTCGAGCGTGGCGGCTTCCAGGCGGACGAGCAGCGACCGCACCGCCAGTTCGTAGCGCTCGCCCGCCGGGGTGAGGATCAGGCGCTGGCGGCTGCGCTCGAACAGCGGCACGCCCACCCAGCGCTCGAGTTCCTGGATCTGCTTGCTGACGGCGCTCTGGGTGAGGCCCAGGGGTTCCGCCGCCGCCGACACATTGCCGCAGCGGACCACGCTGCAAAGCGTACGCAGCAGGTGCAGAGGGGGATTGAGTCGGCGCAGGGGCATGGAGGCAGGGTTCCGGGATGGGGGCGATGAGGGTATGCCGAATCGGAATGCTAACCGGCACGCCCTTTGCGTCATTCGTGCAGTTATTCCATTAATCTCATCGATAACCTCAAAGGAAACCATGCAGCGTCGTTCCTGGCTCGCGGCCCTGGCCGCTTCCCCTTTCATCGGCAACTTCGCAAGGGCGCAGGAGGGCCGGCCGATGCGCATCGTCGTGCCCTTTCCTCCGGGCGGCGCGACCGACATCGCGGGACGCGTGCTGCAGGAGCCGCTGCAGCGCCTGCTGGGCCATCCGGTGGTGATCGACAACCGTGCCGGCGCGGGCGGCTCCATCGGCATGGCCGAGGTGGCACGCTCCCCGGGCGACGGGCTGACCTTCGGCGTGGCGACCGTATCCACGCATGGCGTGAACCCCGCCGTCTTCTCGCGGCTGCCCTACGATCCGGTCCGCGACTTCGCCGGGGTCACCGAGATCGTGAAGGCGCCGGGCATCCTCGTGGTCAATCCGCGGGAAATGCCGGTGCGCGGCTTCGGCGAGTTCGTGGCCTACCTCAAGGCGCGGCCCGGCCAGGTGTCCTACGCGTCGCCGGGCAACGGCACCATCGGCCACATGTGGGGCGAGCTGTTCAAGATCAGCACCGGCACCTCCATGGTGCATATTCCCTACCGCGGCGCCGGTCCGGCGGTGAACGACGTGCTGGCCGGCCAGGTGCCCGTGTATTTCGACCAGGTCGCCTCCGCGCTGCCCTACGTGAAGAGCGGCCGGCTGCGGGCGCTTGCCGTCTCCTGGCCACAGCGTCTCGCGGACGTGCTGCCCGAGGTGCCCACCTACGGCGAGCTCGGCCATCCGCAGGCCAACGAGCCGTCCTGGTTCGGCCTGGTGGCCCCCGCCGCCACGCCGCAGGCAACGGTGCTGCGCGTGCAGCACGCCGTGGCCGCTGCCCTGCAGGAGCCGGCGGTGCGCGACCGGCTCGCGGGCCAGGGCCTTTTTGCCACGGGCACCGCGCCCGCGGAGTTTTCCCGGCAGATCGAGCAGGAGATCGCCAAGATGCGGAAAATCGCTGCCTATGCCCAGATCCACCTCGACTGACCCGATGAACGGAGCCCGCCGATGCCCGACCCGCAGCCGATGAGCCCCGGGGCCGCCGCCGTATCGGTGGTGCCGGGCCACACGCCCCTGGTCCTCGATTCGCCGCACAGCGGCACGGATTACCCCGACGACTTCCGCGCCGCGCTGGCCCTGGACGTGCTGCGGCGCGCGGAAGATACCCATGTGGAAAAGCTCTACGCCTTCGCGCCCGCCCTCGGCGTCGCGTGGGTGGAGGCGCATTTCCCCCGGATCTACCTCGACGCCAACCGCGACACCACGGAGATCGACACCACGCTCTTCGATGCCGAGTGGCCCGACCCCGTCACCGCCGACCCGGCGGTGCTGCAGAAGGTGCGGCTCGGCAAGGGCCTCATCTGGAAATGCACCGACGAGGGCCTGCCCATCTATGACCGGCCCCTGTCGGTGGCCGAAGGGCGCGCGCGCATCGAGCACTGCTGGCGGCCCTACCATGCCGCGGTGCAGCAGGCCATCGAGGCCGCGCATGCGCGGCACGGCTACAGCCTGCACTTGAACTGCCATTCGATGCCCTCCGTGGCGGCCAGCCACGCCACATTGCATCCCGGCCTCGTGCATGCCGACTTCGTCATCGGCGACCGCGACGGCACCACCGCGGACCCGGCGCTGTCGCAGGCGCTCTGCACCTTCCTGCGCGGGCGCGGCTACGGGGTGGACTACAACCATCCCTACAAGGGCGTCGAGATCGTGCGCCGCTACGGAGACCCCGCCCGCGACCGGCACAGCATCCAGGTGGAGATCAACCGCCGCCTCTACATGGACGAGCACACGCTGGCACTGCTCCCGGAGGGCTTCGCGCGCCTGCAGGCCGATCTGCGCGCGCTCGTGGAGTGGCTGCTGACGCTCGATCCGCGGCGCCCCGCGGGCGACTGACGCGGCGCCGCGCACCGCAGCAGGCCGCGCGGGCGGTTTCGCATTTCGCGACGCCGCGTCGTGCGGGGCGGGGCAGGAGGGGGGAGCGCGCCCTAGATTGGAGGCGAGCCGCTTTCCTTGTCCTTCACCGCCCCGCTGCCATGACCTCGCCCCTGCTCACGGCGCCTTTCGGCGCCTCCGTCCTGTCCTTCATGCCCCCGGAACGCGGGGGGGCCGCCGCAGCGGCACGCCAGGCCGCTGCATCCCCCGGCACACCCCTGCTGCACGCCTGGTACGAGGCGCTGCAGGCCTGGTGCGAGGCCGGTGCGGCCCGGCAGCCGCCGTGGCAAGCAGGTACTTCCGAGGGATTGAGAGGGCTTTTTTCGGCGCGGCGGAACAGGGGCGCCGTCCGCGATGAGCGGGCCGAGGCGTTTGCCGGCCGCTGCCGGGAATTCGCCGCGGCCGCCGACCGGATCCTGGAACGGGGAGACGCCGCGTTCGGCGCCGCACAGGGCGGCATGGAGTTGCGCGAGATCGCCGTGGGCCGCCTGTTGCTCGCCCATGCCGAGGGCGCTCCCGCGCTGGACCTGCACGGCCTGGGGCTGACGGACCTGCCGCCCGGCCTCGAATCCCTGGAAACCCTGGAGCGGCTGGATATCTCCTGGAATCCGGGGATGGGAGCGCTGTCCGAGCGGCTCGCCCGCTGCCGCGGACTGCGGGCGATCGATGCGCGCCACTGCGGCATCACCGACGTGCCGCCGCAGATTTTCTCGCTGCCCCGGCTGGAGACGCTGGACCTTTCGGAGAATGCGGAACTGCGCGCGCTTCCTGCCGAAGCCGCCCGTGCTCCCGCGCTGCGGACGCTGCGCGCCTCGCAGTGCCGGATGGACCACCTGCCCGCCGGCCTGGAGCGCATCGCCACGCTGGAGCGGCTGGAGGTCGCGCACAACCCGCGCCTGCAGGAATTGCCTGCCGGATGGCGCCTGGACGACCCGCGCCTGCGGCTTGAAGGAACACCCCTGGAGGGCATCGCCGGCCTGCTGCGCCCCCTGCCGCTGACGCCGCGCCAGCGCGGCACGCTCGCGGAGCATATGGACACCATCGCCCGCTCCTGGCCCCTGCTGCAGGCCCGCATGCGGGCGGAGCCCCGCCTCGCGGACCAGGTCGGCCTGCTGCGCGCCCGGCTGTCGCTCGCGGTGCGCACCGACGGCATGGGCACGCAGGAAGCCTGCGAGGACGCGCACCAGGCCATCGCGGAGTGGCTGGACAACGGGGATACGCTGACGACCGCACGGATGATGGAGCTGGGCTGGCGCATCAACTTCCGCCCGTCCGGCACGGGCCTCCTGCGAACGCAGGATTACGCCGACGATCTGTCCGGCCCCCAGGGAGCCGGAGCGGCTGCCGGTGCGGGCCGTCCGTCTCCCGGCGCGCTGCCGCCGCTGCTGGCGGCGGTCGAGTCCTGGCTCTCGGCGGGCGATGCTTCCGGTACGGCGCTCGACCCGCTGTCCGCCATGGAGCGCGCCGTGCTGCTCTACCGCGTCCTGGTCGTCCTCCGCCCGCTGCACAAGGGCAACGAGCCCACGGCCCTGGCGGCCATGGACTGGGCCCTGCAGGAGCAGGGCCTGCCGCCGGTCCTGCTGCCCGACGACCCGGCCCTGCCCACGGCGGTCCTGTTCCGGTTTTCGGGCATCGCGGCAGCGGATGCGGCGGCAGAGCTGCTGCAGGAAACCGTCCGGCACATGGACGCGCTCATGGCGCGACTGGTGCAGCATGGCCTCGCAGGTGACGCGGATGCATAGCGCATGGTGCGCCCGTGTGATGGCGGCCGCCTCGCGCACGCCGTCTTTCCATTCCCGATTCCAGCTGCCATGACTCCCTCCCGCATCACAACGACTTCCGAGCCGCGGCGCACGCGCTCCTATCCTTTCGGGCCGTCCCAGGCGAGTGGATCGAGCCCGCGCAGCGAACCCGGTGCCTCCAGGGCGCGGAGCGCTGGATGGCTGGCCGGACTGGAGCCCCGGCATGCAGGTCCGGCGCGCGAAAGCGCAGGGGCCATGCGCAGGGGCCGATGGGCGGGGTCGCCGAACGCCGGGAACGCGGAGTGGAGCCGGGCCCTGCGTGATTGGTGTGCCGCGGACCCCCATCGGGTCCCCCAGGGCGGATTCTGGTCCCGCATGGCCGGCAGCTTTTCACGGCAATCCGACCTGCAGGCCCGCCATGGAAGCTTCGTCGAACATCGGGAAGAAGCCGCGGCACGCATACTGCAGGCCCATGCGGAGCGCTCCACTGCGCTGGACCTCAGCGGTCTTGCGCTGTCGGAGTTGCCCCCCGGGCTGGGGCGGCTGGACCGTCTGGAAACGATCGACCTGTCCGACAACACCGGGTTCTATCGCCTGCCCGAAGTGCTGGCGCAATGCACCGGCCTGCGCGCCATCTCCGCCCGCAACAGCTTCGTCACCGAAGTCCCTGCTGCGCTGTTCGCGTTGCCCCACCTGGAAACGCTGGATCTGTCCGCGAATTTCGAACTGTGCGAACTGCCGCAGGAGATCGGACAGGCCGTGCGGCTGAGGCAGTTGCTGCTGTCCCACTGCCTTTTCTCCACGTTGCCGGCTGCCGTGGTCGCGCTGCCTGCGCTGGAGCTGCTGGACCTGTCCCACAATCCGCGGCTGCACGCCGTGCCCTCCAGCGCCGGGCCGGGTGCCTGCCGGGTGAAACTGCAGGGCACGCCTGCCGGATTCACGGCCCAACTATTGCGCCCGCCCGCGTGGACCCAGGCCGAGCGCGCCGCGCTGTCGGACCGCCTGGGCACGATGGCATCCCGCGCCACCGCCATGCAGGGTGCCTCCGGCGCGGCCTTTGACGATGGGCCGCGCCTCGCGTTGTTCCTGCAGGACCGGGGAGACGGCACGGCCACGGCGCAGTCGTGGAAGGATGCCGCGCGCGTGGTCGATGCCTGGGTGGGGGCGGAGCGTCCTTTCAGTGCGGATGCGTTGCTCGAGCTGGGCTGGATTGCCAACGGCCGCCCATCGACGGGGCCGAGCCTGCGCGCGCACGAGTTCCAGCGCGTGCCTGCCGGCGGCGGGTCCGGCCTGACCCACCGGGGCGAGCCCGCCGTGGCGGCGTTCCGCAGCTATCCCCCCGTGCAGTCGTTGCGGGGCCAGATGGAGGAAATCGCCGCGCGGCTGGAGCGCCGGCTTTCCCAGGACGACCCCCTCGCGGCCGTCGAGTGCGCCGTGATGCTCTACCGGGCCTTTGTCAGCTTGCGCCCACTGCCCGCGGGCAATGCGCCAGCCGCCTTGCTGGCGATGGACTGGGCGCTGCTGCGGCAGGGGCTGCCTCCCATGCAGCTGCCTGCGGGTGATGACGAACTGTACGATGCCATGATGTTCTCGGACGGCAGGTCTCCGGACGGCGCACGGGAACTGGTCCACCAGGTGGCCGAGGGCCTGGCGCAATGGGAGGCCCCGCGAGCCCCGGGCCGGGCTGCCGCAGATTAGCCGCAGTTGCGCAGTGGCCGGCCCGCGAGGGCCGTGCGCAGTTGCGCTTCGGCCTGGGCACGCAGCGCGGGCGTGGCCGCCGGCAGCCGCAGCACATGGCCGGTGGCTTCCGAGCGCTCCTGCACCACCCGGGCCGTGCGCACGCCCTGCGTGCCCAGCGTCGCCAGCGCCCGCTCGGCGGCCTCCTCGGTCGAGAAGCGGCCCAGGGACAGGCCCGGCTCCAGGGCGGGGCCCGGCCGGTCGTAGGCCACCTTGCGCGCACGCAGTTCGGCGCGCTTTTTCTCCAGCGCGTCTTCGTCGGCGAAGCGCCCCATGTACACCATCCACCGGCTCGCGACCGACACGGGCTCCAGGCTCCAGCTGTTCGCGGGCAGGGCGGCGGCGGCCGTGCGCAGCGCCTCGGTCTGGCGCGCGTCGAACGGGCCGGCCTGCAGGCAGGCCGTGCTGTCGGCCGCTGCGGCCTGTGCCGGCCCTGCTGAAGTGGGGGGCGGTGCGGGGTGGGATGCCTCGCTGGCCGGGGTGGCTGCGGAGGAGGGTGCCGCGGGCGGCGGGGACGAGGGAGCAGAGGCCGCATCGCCGGACACCGGGCGGCCGATGCGCAGGTTCTCGGGCTGGATCTGCTGCTCGAGCCGCTGGGGCTCGGACTGTTCGGCCGGCGCGAGGCCCCAGTCGCGCAGCAGGCCCTGTGCCCAGGCGTAGTAGCCGGCATTGGCCAGCAGCAGAACGAGGACGGCGGCGCGCAGCATGGTGGAAGGATCCTTCAGTTCCGCGGCAGTGCCTGCCCGGCTGGCCGCACGCTGATCTCCGCGCTGGTGACGGCCTGCAGGCCCTGTGCCGTGCGCACCAGCAGCGCGCCGTCGTTGGCCACTCCCTGTGCGGTGCCGGCGCCACCGTCGCTCAGGACCACTTCGCGGTCGCGCAGCACGTCGCGCTGCAGGAAGCGCGGCTGCACCGGCGCGAAGCCATGGGCTTCGAACGACTGCAGCATCGCGACCAGCGGAGGCACGGTGCGCAGCAGCGCCGCGGGGGCGTCGAGCCGGGCGTCGATCTCCTGCAGGCTGCCGGGCGGCGTGGACAGGCCCTCGGCCGGCGGGGGCCGCACGTTGATGCCCACCCCGGCCACCACGTAGCGCGCGGCGCGGTCCGGCCGGCCGCCGCCCCAGGCACCGGCTGCACCCACGAGGCTGGCGGTTTCCACCAGGATGCCTCCCAGCTTGCGGCCGTCGTCCAGCCAGAGGTCGTTGGGCCATTTCAGGCCCAGGCGGGGCTGGCCGGGAGGGGGCACCGGCTGCAGGCTTTCCGCGATGGAGACCCCCACGGCCAGCGACAGCCCGGACCAGTCCGCCGGTGCCAGCGGCAGGCCCAGCGAGAACATGAGCGAATCGCCCGCGGCGTTCTGCCACGCGCGGCCCAGGCGCCCGCGCCCGGCGGTCTGCACCTCGGCCACGAGCAGCGTGGGCTCGCATTGGCCTGCGCGCGCACGGCGCATGAGTTCGGAGTTGGTGGAATCGATGCTCGGCAGCACTTCGACGGTGAAGCCCGGCAGCAGCGGGGCCACGGCCTCCCACACCGCCTCGGCGGGCCAGCGCAGCGGCTGCACCGTGCCGGTCATCGGCGTGCGCCCTTGCGGCCGGCCTTGCCGGGCGGCGGCGCGGAGGGGCCCGGCGGCGCCCAGCCGCGCTTGGGCGCCAGCAGCGTGCCGCGGCAGCTGGTGCTGCCGCAAAAGCAGGGGTACTCGGCCTTGAGCTTCGGGGTATAGCGCTCGTCGATGATCAGGCCGTAGTCGTAGTTCAGTTCCTCGCCCGCATGGATGTTGCGCAGCGCGGTGATGTAGATGCGGCCGTCGCGTTCATCGGCATAGCAGTTGGGCGCGCAGCTGTGGTTGATCCAGCGCGATGCATTTCCGCCATGGTTGGCATCGATGACGCGGTCTTCATCCACGTGGAAATAAAAGGTATGGTTCGGCTGCTGCGGATCGTGCGGGTGGCGGTCCTGGGCCTCCTGCCAGCTGATGATCTCGCCCGTGTATTCGATCAGCACTTCGCCTTCGGCGATATCCTGCACTGCGAACACGCCCTTGCCGTGCACGCCCGAGCGCCGCACCTGGATGCGGCGGCCGCCCCTGGCGGCGGAAGGGTCGGCGGCGGGCGTGGCGGTTCGGGGCATGGCGAAACTCTGTTAGTTTGAATAGGCACACATGCGCAGGCGCGCGTGTGCATGCGCGTGTATGCGCGAGAGACCGGAATTGTAGAAGCGCCCTCCGGGGCCGACCCCACAGAAAATGACCAAGACCCTGGTAATCGCAGAAAAACCGTCGGTGGCGCAGGACATCGTGCGCGCGCTCACCCCCGTGGCCGGCAAGTTCGACAAGCACGAGGACCATTTCGAGAACGACCGCTACGTCGTCACGAGCGCGGTGGGCCACCTGGTCGAGATCCAGGCGCCCGAGGAATTCGACGTCAAGCGCGGCAAGTGGAGCTTCGCCCACCTGCCGGTGATCCCGCCGTACTTCGACCTGAAGCCGGTGGACAAGACCAAGAGCCGCCTGAACGCGGTGGTCAAGCTCGCCCGCCGCAAGGACGTGACCGAACTCGTCAACGCCTGCGACGCGGGGCGCGAGGGCGAACTGATCTTCCGCCTCATCGAGCAGTACGCGGGCGGCGCCAAGGGCGGCCTGAACAAGCCCGTGCAGCGCCTCTGGCTGCAGTCGATGACCCCGCAGGCCATCCGCGACGGCTTCGGCAACCTGCGTTCCGACCAGCAGATGCAGGGCCTGGCCAGCGCCGCGCGCAGCCGCTCCGAGGCCGACTGGCTCGTGGGCATCAACGGCACGCGCGCCATGACGGCCTTCAACTCGCGCGACGGGGGCTTCTTCCTCACCACCGTGGGCCGCGTGCAGACGCCCACGCTCTCGCTTGTCGTCGAGCGCGAGGAGAAGATCCGCCAGTTCGTCAGCCGCGACTACTGGGAAATCCACGCCGGCTTCCATGCCGAGGCCGGCGAATACCTCGGCAAGTGGTTCGACCCGCAGTGGAAGAAGGTCGCCGACGACCCCGAGGCCCGCGCCGACCGCGTCTGGAGCTTCGAGCGCGCCCGCGAGATCGCCGACGCCGTGCGCGGCAAGGCCGCCACCGTCACCGAAGAGAGCAAGCCCACCACCCAGGCCTCGCCCCTGCTGTTCGACCTGACCAGCCTGCAGCGCGAGGCCAACGGCAAGTTCGGCTTCTCGGCCAAGACCACGCTGGCGCTGGCGCAGAGCCTGTACGAGCGCCACAAGGCCCTGACCTACCCGCGTACCGACTCCCGCGCCCTGCCGGAAGACTACCTGCCCGTGGCGAAGGACACCTTCGGCATGCTGGCCACCAGCGGCATGCGCCACCTCGCGCCCTACGCCCGGCAGGCGCTGGACGAGAACTACGTGCGGCCGAGCAAGCGCATCTTCGACAATGCCAAGGTGAGCGATCACTTCGCCATCATCCCGACCACGCAGGCGCCCAGCGGCCTCTCCGAGGCCGAGCAGAAGCTCTACGACCTGGTGGTGCGCCGCTTCATGGCCGTGTTCTTCCCGAGCGCCGAATACATGGTCACCACCCGCATCAGCCAAGTGGTGGGCCATTCGTTCAAGACCGAGGGCAAGGTGCTGGTCAAGCCCGGCTGGCTGGCCATTTATGGCAAGGAAGCCGCCAACGAGGTCGAGGACGGCAAGGCCGGCGACAAGGGCCAGCCGCTGGTGCCCGTGAAGCCCGGCGAGATGACGCACACCGAATACGCCGAGGCCAAGGCCCTGAAGACCAAGCCGCCGGCCCGTTACTCCGAAGCCACGCTGCTGGGCGCCATGGAAAGCGCCGGCAAGCAGGTGGAAGACGAGGAACTGCGCTCGGCCATGCAGGAAAAGGGCCTGGGCACCCCGGCCACGCGCGCCGCCATCATCGAAGGCCTGCTCACCGAGAAGTACATGCTGCGCGAGGGCCGCGAGCTCATCCCGACGGCCAAGGCCTTCCAGCTCATGACGCTGCTGCGCGGCCTGGGCGTGGAAGAACTCTCGCGCGCCGAACTCACCGGCGAGTGGGAATACAAGCTCGCCCAGATGGAGAAGGGCCAGCTCAGCCGCGAGGCCTTCATGCAGCAGATCGCCGCCATGACCGAGCGCATGGTGAAGAAGGCCAAGGAATACGACCGCGACACCATCCCCGGCAACTACGCCACGCTCTCCACCCCGTGCCCCAACTGCGGCGGCGTGGTGAAGGAGAACTACCGGCGCTACGCCTGCACGGGCGCCGACGGGCGCGGCGACGGCTGCGGTTTCTCGTTCACCAAGTCGCCCGCGGGCCGCACCTTCGAGCCCGCCGAGGCCGAGGCCCTGCTGCGCGATCGCCGCATCGGCCCGCTGGAGGGCTTCCGCTCCAAGGCCGGCTGGCCGTTCACGGCCGAGGTCGCCATCGTGCGCGACGAGGAGGCCGGCAACTTCAAGCTGGAGTTCGACTTCGGCGACGACCGCGCGGGCGAGGCATCGGGCGAACTGGTCGAGTTCACCGACGAGCCGCTGGGCCCGTGCCCCATCTGCGGCGCGCCCGTGCACGAGCACGGCAGCAACTACGTGTGCAGCAAGGCCGTGCCCACCCCCGCCCAGCCCACGCCCAGCTGCACCTTCAAGAGCGGCAAGGTCATCCTGCAGCAACCCGTGGAGCGCGAGCAGATGACCAAGCTGCTCGCCACCGGCAAGACCGACCTGCTGGACAAGTTCGTGAGCATGCGCACGCGCCGCAACTTCAAGGCCTTCCTGGCGTGGGACAAGGAAGCCGGCAAGGTGAACTTCGAGTTCGAACCGCGCGAGAGCAAGTTCCCGCCGCGCAAGTTCGCCGGCAAGACCGGCGCGGCTGCCGGTGCGGCGAAGGCGGGCACCGCGGCCGCAGCCAAGAAGGCCGCCAAGCCCGCAACCAAGGCCGCCGCCAAGAAGTCCTCCGCCGCCGCCAAGGCCCCCCGCAAGACCGCGGCCGGCAAGCCGCCGAGCGCCGCCCTGGCCGCGGTGATCGGCCCGGAACCGGTCGGCCGGCCCGAGGCAGTGAAGAAGATGTGGGAATACATCAAGGCCCACAATCTGCAGGACCCCAAGGACAAGCGCACCATCAATGCCGACGCCAAGCTGCGCGAGGTGTTCGGCAAGGAATCGGCCGGCATGTTCGAGCTGGCGGGCATCCTGGGCAAGCACCTGCAAGGAGATTCCGAATGACGATGACCACGACGATCACCGGCGAACGGCTGCGCCGCCCCTCGGATGCGGTGGTGCCCCAGGGTCATGGGCGGCAGCAGCGCCGGCCTGTCGCGGCCATGGCAGCTGGCGTGCTGGCCTGCGCCGCTCTGGCGGTCCTCACCGGTTGCGGCACTGTGGCCCCGCGCCCGGCCAATGACCCGGCCACCGGCACGGGCGCCCAGGCGGGGGAAAGCGGGGTGACGGTGTTCGGCACGATCGATACGGGAGTGGGGGCAGTGCGGTCGTCGCGGTGAGGGGCTGGCGCACTGAGCGATGATTGCCCCTGGAGACAGGACATGAAGGCTCGCATCCGAACCCTGACCACTCAAGAAGCGGCGGCCGCATGCAGCGTGGTGCGGGCATCGATTGCCGAATGCTGCTTTCCGGACCACCGTGGCGACCCGAAAGTCATGCACACGTGGCTCGCCAACAAGACCCCCGAAAACTTCGAAGCGTGGTTTGCAGCGCCGCAGGCGATACCGCTCGGTGCGTTCGATGGTGCCCAGTTGGTCGGCGTGGCCCTCGTATCCGGCTCCAGCCTCAGCCTCTGCTACGTGACTGTCGCAACGCTCCATCGCGGCATCGGCAGAAGTCTTCTCCATGCAGCCGAAGACCTGGCCCGTGGCAGGGGAATCGAAGAACTGCATCTGGAAAGCACGCGCACTGCGGAAGCCTTCTACCTGCGTAATGGATTTCAGCCCTCCGGGCCGGTCAAACTCTGGGCAGGCATGCAAGCGCTGCCAATGAGTAAACACCTGGGTAAGGCGTTGGGGGACTCCCATCCTGGCCAGACCCGGCTCTGCCATATGTAAGCTCGGCTAACACCACCGGTCCACGAATGGACATCAGGCGCTACATCAAAAGGTGCCCGTGTCGTGGGCCATGTCGCCTTGCAAGGCATCTTCTGCTGTTGGGCCTCACCGAACAACGACGCCCGGCGGTGCAAGCGCCGATCTCACTGGACTAGCGCATAGGCCACATTCCTCCCCCCACCCTCCACCCGCACCAACACGCCCTTGCCCAGCAGATCGGTGATATCGCGCAGCGCGGTATCCGACGAGCATTTGGCAATGGCCGCCCACCGGGCGTTGTTCAGCTTCCCCTCCATCCCATCCAGCACACGGTTCAGCACCAGCGTCTGCCGGGCATTCATGGGCACATCCGCCCAGCGCTGCCAGAACTGCGCCTTGGCCAGCACATCGGCCACCAAGCCGTCGGCGCCCTGCACGGCACGCAGCAGGCAGCCCAGGAACCAAGCCAGCCAGGGCGTGACGTCGAGCGTGCCGCGCTGCGTGGCTTCCAGCTGTTCGTAGTAGCGCTTGCGTTCGCGCTGGATCTGCGCGCTCAGGCTGTAGAAGCGCTGGGCGCTGCCTTCGGCGCGGGCCAGGGCCATGTCGCCCACGGCGCGGCTGATGCGGCCGTTGCCGTCGTCGAAGGGGTGCAGCGTGACCAGCCACAGGTGCGCCAGCCCGGCATGCACGATGGGGTCGCCTGCCGGTGGCGCATCGAACCAGTGCAGGAAGGCGGCGGTTTCTGCGTCCAGCGCCGTGGCGGGCGGCGCTTCGTAATGCACCTTCTCGCGACCGACAGGGCCCGAGACCACTTGCATGGGCCCCGCCGCATCGTCGCGCCAGGCGCCGGTGCGGATGCGCAGCCGGCCGCTGTAGCCCATGGGGAAGAGCGCGGCATGCCAGCCGAAGAGGCGTTCCGCGGTCAGCGGCTCGGCAAAGCGCTGGGTGGCGTCCAGCACCATGTCCACCACGCCGTCCACGTGCCGGTCGGACGGCGCCAGTGCGCCGATGTCCACCCCCAGGCGGCGCGCGATGGACGAGCGCACGGCGTCCAGATCCAGGGATTCGCCCTCGATGGCGCTGGTGGTGACGACTTCCTGGGTCAGGGCGCGCAATGTGGCCTGGTCGCGTTGCGCCAATCCCACCCCGGCCATGCGCCCGGCCAGGTGGCCCTGGGCGCGGTGCACCTCCGCCAGGGGCGCGGCGAGCGCCAATGCGTCGAAGCGCCACTGTGGCCAGTCGGGGCGCTGCCAGACGTAGGTACGGCGGCGGGGGGCGTTGTCGGACCACATGCGGTGATTATGAGGTTTATTCACCGCAGAATCTGCGGCGAATAAGCTCCGGCACGGTTCGGCCACCACCCGAACCGGACGCTGCATTGGCGAAGCGCCGTCCGCCATCGCTCCAGGATCCTGCGCGAGAATCCGGCACCGAACCCGGCCCGACCGTGGGCCCACTCCATCCAGCCATCAGCGAGCGATGCCATGACCCTCCCCGCGAGTGCACCCCCGGACGACCGCGTCGATGCCTCCGACCTCGAATACGTCGGCTTCTGGGCCCGCCTGGGCGCGACGCTGCTCGACACGGTGCTGCTGCTCGTCGTCACCGTGCCGCTGCTGGCGGCGGTCTATGGCTGGGACTATTTCAAGCAGACGGAGCGGCTGGTCGCGGGGCCTGCGGATTTCCTGATCTCGTGGGTGCTGCCCGCGGTGGTCGTGCTGCTGTTCTGGTTCTGGCGGCAGGCCACGCCCGGCAAGATGAACATCGGTGCCCGCGTGGTGGATGCGGAGACGGGCCGGCCCATGACGCCCGGACAGGCGGTGGGGCGCTACCTGGCGTACTTCGTGTCGGCGATCCCGCTGTGCCTGGGCTTCGTGTGGGTGGCGTTCGACCGGCGCAAGCAGGGTTGGCACGACAAGCTGGCGGGCACGGTGGTGGTGCGGCCGAAGCAGCGCAAGTCCGAGGCGGTGTTCTTCGTCAAGGGCCGGTATTAGCAGCGGCTGCGCGCGCGCATGCGCGACGCATGGCCGGCCTGGCGGCCGCTACGATCCCTATCCCGGCCAGCAGCCCGGCCCACGGTCCGGCCTGGCCGGCAAGGCCATCACAGGAGACACATCGCATGTTCAGCCACGTCATCGTCGGCGTCACCGACCTCGAGAAATCCAAGCGCTTCTACGACGCCTTGCTCGGCACCATCGGCGTGCCGCCCGGCATGGCCAACAAGAATCGCTATTTCTACCGCAGCCCCGGGGGGCTGTTCGGTATCACGCTGCCGATCAACGGCGAGCCTGCCACGCACGGCAACGGCAGCACCATCGGTTTCGCGATGCAGTCGCCGGAGCAGGCCGATGCCTTCCATGCGGCCGGCGTGGCGAACGGCGGCACGACCTGCGAAGACCCGCCGGGCTACCGCGAAGGCCCGGTGGGCCCGCTGTACCTGGCCTACCTGCGCGATCCGGACGGCAACAAGCTCTGCGCGATGTACCGGCCGCCCAAGGCCTGATCACGGCAGGTCCGCGAGGAAGCGAGCGACGCGCTCCGCGAGCTCATGCGGCCGCTCGCGGTGCGGCACATGCGCCGCGCCGGGCAGGATCTCCACGCGCGCAGGCCCGGCCGCCCAGCGGGCGATGAGCGCGGGCTGATCGAGGGAACCGTATTCGTCCCGGTCGCCGTGCAGGGCGAGCACGGGGCAGGCCACGCCTGCCAGCACGTCGGCCTGCGACCAGCCGGCGAAACCGGGATCCAGCCAGGTATCGACCCAGGCGTTCAGCACCCACCGCGCCTTGTGCTCGTCGCCGCCATGGTGGCGGGCGAGCCGCTGCAGCGCCTCGGGGCTGCGCTGGAACTGGTCACGTGCCTCGCGGATGCCCGCCAGGGTGCGCTCTTCCACGCAGGCCTGCGCGGCCACGGTGACGAGGGCGACGCAATCGCCGGTGCCGCTGCCTTCCGCCGCGCAATGGGCGGCCATGGCCCCGCCCACGCTGTGGCCGAGCGCCACGTAGCGGCCGATGCCGAATTCCGAGCGCAGCGCCGGCAGGCTGGTGCGCGCCTCGGCCGCGATGAAATCCGGCGGCAGCGCACCCGTGCAGAGGTCGGCGCGGCCGAAGCCGGACCGGTCGTAGGCGATCACGTCGCGGCCGGTGGCCCGGCACAGTGCTGCGGGAAAGTCGCGCCACAGCGCCACGCAGCCCAACGAGTCGTGAAAGAGGATCACGGGGGCCGGCGCGATGGCGCGGGGTGCATCGTACGGCGCAGGCTGCCAGCGGCGGGCAAACAGCCGGCCCCGGGCCGAGTCCACCCAGGCATCGTGCGCGGTCGGCTCCGGCAGGGCGGCGGCGGGCAGGGCGGGCGGAAGGGCGCTCATGTCCGGCATTGTGCGGTGGCCGATGGCGTGCGGTCGTCCCCGGGGTGCCAGGCTCCGGGAGCGATACGGGATACTCCTGCCGCCAAACCTCTCCCATCTTTTTCCATCCAGCCAGCAAGGACCCGCCTTTGAAATCCGCCAGCGCCACCCTGTTCGACGAGGCCTACTACCAGCGCTTCTATTTCGACAAGAAGACCAGCGTGGTGGACCCGCAGCACATGGAGCGCCTGGGCCAGTTCGTGTGCAGCTACCTCAAGTACCTGCGGGTGCCGGTGGAGCGCGTACTGGACGTGGGCTGCGGCATCGGCCTGTGGAAAGACATCGTGGCGCGCCATTTTCCGCAGGCGCGCTACCAGGGGGTGGAGTTCAGCGCCTACCTGTGCGAGCGCTACGGGTGGCAGCAGGGATCGGTGGTGGACTATGCGGCCGGCGAGCCGTCCGACCTCGTGGTCTGCCAGGGCGTGCTGCCCTACTTGAGCCCGCCGGACCTGAAGGCTGCACTCGACAACCTGGCGCGCCTGTGCCGGGGAGCGCTTTATCTCGAAGCGGTGACGCGCGAGGACTACGAGCAGGACATCATCGATGAGGACCTGACGGACCCCGCGCTGTTCCGCCACCGCGCCGAGGCCTACCGGCGGGGGCTGTCGCGCCATTTCCGGGCCGTGGGCGGGGGGCTGTGGCTGCGGCGCTCGCTGGAGGTTCCGCTGTTCGAACTCGAATACGCCGGCGAATAACCGCCGGCACTGTGCTTTCCATCAGGCAGAAAGAAATTGTTTATCGCATAAAATTTCAAATAGATACAAATTGACAGAGAGAAGGAGGCTTCCGTGGTGACTTTCATACCCGCCATCGGCAGCTGTACATCCCGCATGACCGCGGGCGAACGCCGGCTGGCCCAGCGGCTGGAGCGCAAGCTCGACAGCGACTACTCGGTCTGGTACGACGTGCCGGTGGGGCCGAAGCAGACCTACCCGGATTTCGTGGTCATGCACCCGCGGCGCGGGGTGCTGATCCTGGAAACCAAGGACTGGCACCTGGAGACGGTGCGCAAGGCCACGCGGCAGTACTGGGAGATCGCCCCGGACGGCGGCGCTCCCAAGATCGTGAAGAACCCGCTGGAGCAGGCCCGCCATTGCGCGCTGGAGGTGGTGCGGGCGCTGGAGCGCGATCCGCAGCTGGTGCAGCCCTCGGGGCCGCACCAGGGCAAGCTGGCATTCCCGTGGGGCCACGGCGTGGTGTTCACGCGCATCACGCGCCGGCAGTTCGAGGCGGCGGGGCTGGCCGAGGCGATCGCGCCGGACTACGTGGTCTGCCAGGACGAAATGCTCGAGGACGTCGAGCCCGAGGCTTTCCAGCAGCGGCTCTGGCGCATGTTCCCGCATGCCTTCGGCGGTGCGATGTCGCTGCCGCAGATCGACCGCGTGCGCTGGCACATGTTCCCCGAGGTGCGCGTGCCCGTGCAGGGCGCGCTGTTCGCGCAGTGCGGCGGCGTGGACGAGGTGCCCGACCTGCTGCGCGTGATGGACCTGCAGCAGGAGCAGCTGGCGCGATCGCTGGGCGAGGGCCACCGGGTGATCCATGGCGTGGCCGGCTCGGGCAAGACCATGATCCTGGGCTACCGCGCTGAGCACCTCGCGAAGCTGCACGGCGCGCTGCCCGATGGCGCCAAGCCCGTGCTGGTGCTCTGCTACAACGAGCCGCTGGCCGTGAAGCTGGCCAGCGCCATGGAGGCCAAGGGGCTGGGCGAACGGGTGCACTGCCTGCATTTCCACAAGTGGGCGCGCGCGCAGCTCGTGGCCTACGGGCAGGGCCTGCCGGCGCCGTCGCTGCCGCGCGATGCCTTCTTCGCGGACATGGTGGACCGCGTGGTGCGCGGCGTGGACACGGGCCACATTCCCAGTGCGCAGTACGCCGCCGTGCTGATCGACGAAGGGCACGATTTCGAGCCGGAATGGCTCCGGCTCGTCTCGCGGATGGTGGACCCGGCCACCAACAACCTGCTGGTGCTCTATGACGACGCGCAGAGCATCTATGCCCGCGCGCGGCAGAAGCAGTTCAGCTTCCGCAGCGTGGGCATCCAGGCCCAGGGCCGCACGTCCATCCTGAAGATCAACTACCGCAACACGCGCCAGATCCTGCAGACCGCCCACCTGATCGCAGCCGACCTGCTCGCGCCCGAAGACAGCGGCGAGGACGGCGTGCCCCTGCTGCAGCCCGTGAGCTGCGGCCGCGACGGTGAGGCGCCGGTGGTCGTGCGCCTGCCCTCGTTCCGCGCCGAGGCCGCCCAGGTGGCCGACCGCCTGGCTGCGGCCCACCAGGAAGGCCACGCCTGGGGCGACATGGCGGTGCTGTGCCGCCATTACGCGCAGATGGAAGAGTGCGCCACCGCGCTGCGCCACAAGGGCCTGCCGCACCAGGTGCGCAAGGGCACGGGCAGCTTCCATCCGGCGGACGACACCGTGAAGGTGATGACCATGCATGCCAGCAAGGGCCTGGAGTTCCCGGTGGTGGCGCTGGTGGGCGCGGGGCACATGCCGTCCGACGGCGAGGACGAGCGCGAGGAGGCCCGGCTGTTCTACGTGGCGGCGACGCGCGCCACGCACCGGCTGGTGATCACCGCGAGTGGGGAGGGGGCGTTCGCGCAGCGGCTGGATGGGGCAATGGTGACGGCGTGACGTGGTGCCGGCATCGGTATGGCCGCCGCGCAGGGGTTCAGTTCCAGCACTGCCGTCAAACCATATAAGAAGACGAGGGAGTTCGCATGGATGGCATTGCTGCGATCAAGATTTCGGACATCGCCACACTGGTACCACTGGTCATCGCCCTGGGACTCGGGGGAATGTTTTTCTGGGTGATCTTGCGCACGGAGTCCTGGCACATGCTCCGCCGCCGTATCTGGCTGCTGGTGCATGGCAAGGAGGAGATATCGGATCCTGCCATCCGTCACTATGTGGATGAACAGAACAATCTGGCTGCTTTCCACGTCTTCGCCGGTGTTCAGGTGACGACGCTGGCCGAGGCACGCACGCTCATGGAGTGGTGTCGGATAAGGAGCGTGGATCTGGGCGTGTTGCGCCTCTGCGGTTCATATTTCGACCCTCAGGCGCGCCGTATCAAGGACCGCTGGCTTCCGCCAATATGGATAGGGCAGGCAGCGGGCGCCGTCGCAATAGGACTCATGGTGGTCGGATTGCTGGCCGCGGTGGCCATGACCTTGCCGGCAATGCTCACAGTGGCAAAGACTGGCCAGAGCTTTCTCGCAAGCGAAACGGAGCTTCGTCCGGTCTGGCCTTTGCCTCCCTTTTCTGCGCAGCGGATGAGGATTGATGACTGCGGAAAACCGCTCGACGAGGAGTCTGCCCGCCTGGGATTCTCGGAAGGTGACATAGCCATCATGTGTTCAGTTCTCAAAGACCCTGGGTTCGGAGCCTATGTGGACAAGGCGCTCAAAAAACAATGGATCTACCTGGCGATGTGGGCGGGTTTTTTTCTGTCGCTTGCCTATCACGTAGCGGTGATGGCGTTGCGGATGGTTTGCGCTCGCAAGCTGCTGCTCCGCCGGATTGATCCTTCGTTGCCCGGCGCACAGATGGAACTCGACTTCGGTCATCCATGACCTTCGAGCAGGTACGACAACCAAGTGTTACGTCCTCAACAGCCCCACCCCTGCCCGCGCCGCTGAAAATCCACGCATGCCGATTTCCTCTTTCCAGACCGGGCCCGTGCAGCCCGCCCGGCGTGCCTTCTGCCGCGCAGTCGCACTGCTATCCGGTGCCGTGGGCCTGGGCGCGGCGCTGATCACGCCGCCCGCGCAGGCCCAGCCCTCCTACACCATCACCACGCCGCAGATCCAGGACGCCCTGGCCGAAAAGCTGCCGCGCCGCTACCGGCTCGGCGGACTGCTGAACCTGGAGGTGCAGGTGCCCGCGCTGCGCCTGCTGCCGGCGCAGAACCGCATCAACGCGGTGCTGCCCGTGGTCGCTTCAGGGCTGGCGGTGTCGGACGGCGCACGCGATGCCTCCGGCTCGCTCGACGTGGATTTCGGTCTGCGCTACGAGCCCTCCGACCGCACGCTGCGCGCGCAGCAGATCCACGTCAATTCGCTGCGCATCGATGGGCTCCGGTCGTCTGCGTCCGAGATGCTCAACGCCTATGCACAGCAACTGGCCACGCAGTCGCTCGGCGAGGTGGTGCTGCACACCCTGCGTCCGCAGGACCTGGCGCTGGCCGACGGGTTGGGCATGCAGCCCGGGCCCATCACGGTGACGGAGCGTGGCCTGCGCGTGGATTTCGTGCAGAAGCCTATGCCTTGATGAACTGGCAGGGCATGGCAGCATGCGGTGAAGTACGCTTGGAATCCTGTCGTTTTGGATGGGAGGAAAAAGATCCATGTGGAAATTCACACAAATAGCAGACTGGTTCGACGGGCAGCGCCAAGAGTCCGAACAGATCCTGGATCACTGGGTGGAGTCCAACAAATACAGCCAGGGAGCGATGATTACCGCGGCGTCGACGAAAGCGCTTATGACTTTCGGTGCGGGATTCGTGGACATCCTGCGGCTCGGGGACGGCATGAAGGAGGGGACGCTCCGAGGGGCGGGACAGGACGCCCTGCGGTTTGTCGCGGTGTTTCCTGTGGGCAAGGCCGCGAGCCTCTACCAGTCCGCCAAAGGGCTGTCCATGGCGAGAGTTGTGGCTGATACGGGCGGTCCCAATTGCTTCTGGATTGCATCGGCAAAGGCGTTCGCTCAGGTCGGGCAGAAGTTCAACGGCAAGTTGCTGGCGAGCGTTGAGGACGTAGCCAGAGCGCTTGGCATGGATATGAACGCTCTGTGGCGTATTCCCAATTTGGCTACGGGCATGTCCTACTTGAGGCATCTGGGCGCTCAGGTCGGGGCGGTGAGGAGCATCTCTTCCTTCCGGGAGGCAGAGCGCATGGTGCCGTTCGATGGCAGTGTGGTTATGCTTTCCGTCCATGTGATGAACGGCAGCAAGCTCATCGGTGGCCATGCCATCTATGCATTCCGCACGATCTACAGACAAATCCGATACATGGATCGGACTGTAGGCAATGGGTTGAAGGGCGTGGTTTCGCATCCCGACGAGTTGTGCCGGCTATACGCAGCCACCTCGATCGTGCCCGTCCAGGCAGCACTCATTCGAAACATGTTCGTCAAGTCGGTAGGCCACGAGGCACCACGGCTTGTCATTCCTGTGCTTGGCGTGATCGCCTCGGAGCCTGGACGATGAACCCTGCAGTCTGTCCGGTGTGCGGTACCTCGGGGGCCGAAGCGGCGGACCGCGGAGGTCCGCGAGGGGCCTGGGTGCAGTTCATCGACTACGCAGGCGCCGAGGCATCCGGCCTGGGTCATCCCGAAGGACTGGCCTATTTCTGCGCGGCACACCACCCGGCCGCGCAGGCGCTCGCGCAGCTTTCCTGTGCCGAGGCGGTGGCGCAGTTGCGTGCCCGGTACCCCGTGCCTCATCAGGAATCCGCTGCTGCACCTCCACCTGCCCGCCGCTGGTGGCAGTTCTGGCGCGCCTGAGCCCGACCGCACCCGGTCCGCTCCCCTACAGCCCCCGCTCCACCATGTCGAGCAGCCGCTGCGCCAGCACCTCGCGCAGCGCTTCGGGGGCGCTGCGCAGGGGGCCGTCGATGGCGAGGAAGGCCATGCCATGCACGGTGGACCACGCTAGGTATTCCGCACCGGGCCGGCGTTCCGCGGGCAGGGCGCCGGCGGCCACGAGGTCGTCGAGGGCCGCGCCCAGGTGCTCGAAGGGGTTGAGCCCGCTGGCGCCGCCTTTGTCGGGATCGGGTTCGTTCTCCACCGTGAAGGGCTGCCCGAACGCCATGCGGAACAGCCCGGTTTCCGACTGTGCGAAGCGCAGGTAGCCCCGGCCGACGGCGCGCACCTTGCCGTAGGCCCGCTCGGTGGCCGGGGCGTGCGCGGGCACCCTGGCGAGTTCCTCCTCCATGAACACGGCCATGGCGGCCACGGCGGCGGAGCGCACCGCATCCAGCAGGTGCTGCCGGCTCGCGAAGTGGCGATAGGCCGCGTTGGGCGCCACGCCCGCGCGCCGGGTGGCCTCGCGCAGCACGACGGCGTCCGGCCCGCCCTGGCGCGCCAGTTCCAGCCCGGCATCGAGCAGGGCACGGCGCAGGTCGCCGTGGCGGTAGGTGGCGCGCGGGCTGGTGGCGGATGGCGGTGCAGAAGCGGACATGGCGTTTGCGATGTGGACAGTGTCCATTGTCTCTGCTACCTTTTGTGGACGGTGTTCACATATGGATGAACCCCCAACCGAGGAGCCCCCATGAAAGCCCAACCGTACCTGTTCTTCAACGGCCGTTGCGAGGAGGCGCTGGCCTTCTACCAGAAGGCGCTGGGCGCCGAGGTCACGGCGCTGATGCGTTTCCAGGACAACCCCGATCCACCCCGGGAAGGCACCTGCGGCGGCGCGCCGGGCGCGCCCGCTCCGTCGCCCGACAAGGTGATGCATGCCGAGTTCCGCATTGGCGAAACCCACTTGATGGCTTCGGACGGCATGTGCGGCGGGCAGGCCCGCTTCGAGGGCGTCTCGCTGGCGTTCACGCCGGCCGATGCGGCCGATGCCCGGCGCGTCTTTGCCGCCCTGGGCGAGGGAGGGCAGGTGCAGGTGCCGCTGGGGCCGGCATTCTTCTCGCCGGCCTTCGGCGTGGTGGCCGACCGCTTCGGCGTGCCCTGGATGGTGGTGGCTCCGCAGCCCTGATCCGCCAGCGGCCTGCGTCGTGTGACACCGCCACACGGTTTGGCGCGGCAGGGCGGAACCGTCCTGCAGCGCATGGGACGGGGCGGGCTGCACAGTGGGAAAGGCGCCTGCCAGCCGTCGTGCCGGGCGGCGTGCCCGCCCATGAAACGCAGCATCGATCCCTCGACCCTTTCCTCCACCCCGGACCCGGCGGCTTCTGCCCATGCCTGCACCGCGTCCATGCCGACGCGCGTGGTGCAGGCCGAAAGCCTGGCGGACATCCTCGACCAGATGGCGGCGCTGGCCGGGCGGGCCGGCGCGGTGCGCGTGGAGGACATGGTGGCGGCGTTCGGCCGCCGCAGCCATGGTCCGCTGCTCGTGGTGCCGGCACTGCTGGAGCTGTCGCCGGTCGGGGCGGTGCCCGGGGTGCCGACGGCGCTCGCGTGCGTGGTGGTGCTGTTCGCGGCGCAGATGCTCATGGGCCGCCGGCATGTGTGGGTGCCCGGTTTCCTGGCCCGGCGCAGCCTGGGCGCGGCGCGGCTGTCGCGTGCCGTGCGTGTGCTGCGCCCCTGGGCGGAGCGCGCCGACCGCTGGTTCCATGGGCGGCTGTGCGCGCTGACGGGTGGCGTGTTCACCCGCGTGGCGGCCGCGGGCTGCATCGCGCTGGCCTGCACGGTGCCGCCGCTGGAGCTGGTGCCGTTCGCCAGTTCCGCGCCCATGTCGGCGGTGGCGATGTTCGGCCTGTCCGTGATGGTGCGCGACGGGTTGCTCATGCTCGGGGCGATGGCGCTGGCCGGGCTGGCCGTGGGGCTGCTGGTCTGGATGGCCTGACGGCGCCGTGCCGCATCCGGCCGTTCGTGCTGCAGTGCATGGCTTCGGAGCGTGCCGCTCCTGGAGGATGCGGTGGGCGCATGCTGGAAGGCATGTCACCGCGATCCACCGCGGAGTGCTGGCGCATCGCCAGCCACGCCGTGCCTCGCATCCGGAGCGCAACGATGAAATCAGTCACACGCCTGTTCAACCAGGGTGCCCAGAAAGTCCAGGGCGGATTCAGCCAGCTGTCCGCCATGGCCCGCGGCTATACCAAGCTTCCCTCTTCGGGCAAGCAGCATGCACAGCCCGAAGGCCTCAGTGCCCGCCACAACAACCCGCAATCCGCGCCGATGGCGCCGCGCAACGCCTCGCGGCCCGGGAACGCGGGATACGCCTCGCCGCAGGGTGCGACGCCTCCCCCGATGCGGCCGGCTCCGCACGCCTTCGGCACGTCGCTCCGTCCCATGGCTGCGCAGCATTTCCAGACACCGCCGCAGAAACCATCGGCTGCCGGCACTTCCCCGGCCCGCATGCAGCGCATGCCAGGGCCGGCGCCGCACGAAACGGGTGCCCGGCCGCCGATCGGCCTGCAGCACGTCGCTGCCATGGCGGCTGAGCCGGCCGCGACCCCCCTGCCGGCCCGTGCGAGGCCTTCCGCATCCGGAGCGCGGCCCGAACGACACGGCGAGGCGGCCTTGCACCGCCATGCGGTGCCCGCAGCCCGTCCGGGCCGGACGGAGCAGTCGCATGCGGCCCAGGTGGCCGACGCGACGAAAGCGCTGCAGCAGCAGCTCAGTATCTCGGCCAGAAAAATCAATGACCTGACCATGGCGCGCTATGACGCCGAAGATGACGGCGACTACGACGCCGCCGACGCCGCCGCCGACGCCAT
Source organism: Paracidovorax oryzae ATCC 19882 (assembly GCF_000687165.1). Lineage (GTDB taxonomy): Bacteria > Pseudomonadota > Gammaproteobacteria > Burkholderiales > Burkholderiaceae_C > Paracidovorax > Paracidovorax oryzae. The sequence continues at coordinate 175,654 of NZ_JMKU01000008.1, forward strand.
CAAGGCGCTCAGGCGGGAGCGCGAACCCATCATCCTGATGAACAACATCCTCAGCGGAGCCGACCGCGACGGTGCCCGGCAGATGCAGGCGCTGCGCGGGTTCTCCGGTGCACCTGCTCCGGTGGACCCGCGCTCCCTGCGCCATGCGGGCGAATTGCGCGTCCAGGCCCAGGCTCTGCGCAGCAATGCCGCTGCCCTGCGCAGCGCGCAGGCGCAGTTCGGCCCCGCCAGGGACCTGGCCGCAAAGGCCGAGACCCTCAGGACGGCCTTGAAGCAGCACCAGCTGCCGCCCGCGGCGCGCCAGGAACTGGAAGCCGTGCTGCGCGGTTTCGAGAACTACGCCGCGCTCGATACCATGGTGCGCGATGCCGATCGCTCCATCCGCCGCATGGGCGGCATGGGCCTGATGGACGGCATCCCGACCACCGCCGCCGAGCGCAGGGCCGCCGACGATGCCGCGCGCAGGGCGGCCCAGGAGGCGCTGGACAACGGCTACTGATCCGGCGGGACCAGGGGCTCGTCCGGCATCGTCCTACGCGGCCGTGCCGCCGCATGGCCTACAACCGGGGCAAGAGCCCGGCCACAAGGGCCGGGCATCGCTTTTGCAGGATATCTCCATGCCCCTTTCCGACGATCCCGATCGCGCCCTGCGCGAAGATCCCTCTTCCTCCGATCCCGAGACGGCCGACGCGGACGCGCAGGCCCGGGATGCGGGCGCCGCCGCCCATGTGCCTGAGCATCCGGTGGTGGTCATCACGGGAGCCTCCAGCGGCATCGGCCATGCCACCGCACTGGCCTTCGCGCGCCGCGGGGCCTGCCTGGTGCTGGCATCGCGCAACCCCGATACGCTGGCCCCCGTGGCGCTGGCCTGCCGCAAGGCCGGCGGCCATGCCATCGGCGTGCCCACCGACGTCACCGATGCCTCCGCGGTGCGCGTGCTCGCGCAGAAGGCGCTGCGGCATTTCGGGCGCATCGATGTCTGGGTGAACGGCGTGGGCGTGGGCGCGATCGGCCGCTTCGACGAGGTGCCCGTGGAGGCCCACCGCCGGGTGCTGGAGGCCAATCTGCTGGGGCACCTGCACGGCGCGCACGCGGTGCTGCCGCATTTCCGGGAGCGCGGCGCGGGCCGGCTCATCAACCTCATCTCCCTGGGCGGCTGGGTGCCGGCGCCCTACGCGGCGGCCTACACCGCCAGCAAGTTCGGCCTGCGGGGCCTGTCCGAGAGCCTGCGCGCCGAGGTGTCCGACCTGCCGCACGTGCATGTCTGCGATGTGGCGCCGACCTTCGTCGATTCGCCCGGCCTCTCGCATGGCGCCAACTACACGGGCCGGCGCATCCGGCCGCCGCTGCCGATGGTCGATCCACACCGGGTCGCCGACACCGTGGTGGGGCTGTCGAGGGCCCTGCGCCCGCGCTCCGTGACCTGGATGGGCCTCGGGGCGCTGCCTGGCCGGGTGGCGCATGCGGTGGCGCCCGACACCGTGGCGCGCTGGATGCGCTGCCTGTCCGACTGGGGCCTCTCCCGGGCACACCCGGAGCCCGAAAGCGACGGCAACCTCTTCGCGCCCTCGCAGGGCACGGCGGTGGCCGGCGGACACCGCAAGCGCCGCGCCGGCGCGCTGGGGCTGGTGGCGGCCCTGGGCGTGGCGGGCATCGCCTACGGCTGGTGGGCCGGGCGCCAGCGGCGCTGACCCGCTGACCACGCCGTCTGCTACCGGGCGGCGGCAGCTCATCAATACCTCGACCGTGGCGAGGGGGCTTTGCGGGCGCGGCACAATGCCGCGTTTTGCGGATCCGGGCGGTGCCTGGGCCCGCCACAAACCGCCCTTTCATGGTGTTTTCGCTCTCCTGGTTCGTACCCCGTGGGCGTGCGCTGCTGCGCAGCCCGTGGCTTCCCCTGGTACTGGTTTGCCTGCTGGCCCTGGGCCTGATCATGCTGGGCCACGACGGCAAGCGCGTGGCGCAGCTTGTCGCGCTGGCCGCGCCCCCCTTCGTGTGGCTGTTCTGGCCCGTGCGCCGCGCCTGGGTACATCGCCTGCGGGCCGCGCTGCTGTGGGCCTGGGCGATGGCGTTCGCGCTCGACGGCGTGGCGCGCGCCCACCTGCTGGACGCTTACCAGGCTGCGCCGGACAGCGCGATGGTGCTGGGTGCCGTGGCCAACACCAATGCGCGGGAGGGCTCCGAGTACCTGCGCATGCACTGGCGTGCCGCGCTGCTCGCGGCATGCGGCGTGATGGCAGTGGCGGCGGTCCTGGCCGCCGGCCTGTCGCGGGGGCTGCGCAGTCCGGAGCCGTCGGCCCGGGAGTTGCCCCGGCCACCGTCGCGCGCGCGCCGCGCGGCCCTGTGGGGGGTGGGCGGCGTGGTGATGCTGTCGGGTGCCGCGGCCTATGCCAGCAAGCCCTGGCGGCGGCTGCACCCGGTGATTTTCTGGACGCAGTGGGGCGACAAGGTGGAGCACGTGCGCGCCGACTGGGCCGGTCAGCAGGGCGCGCGGCAGGCGCTGCTCGAACGCGCGCGCGCCGATGCCCCCTCCATGGCGGAAGACGGGCCCGCACTCGTGGTGCTCGTGATTTCCGACAGCGTGAACCGCGACAACATGTCGCTCTACGGCTATGGCCGGCCCACCACGCCGGGGCTGCAGGCGCAGCAGGCGGTGCTGGGCGAGGCGTTCACGGCCTTCCGCCAGGCCTGGTCGGTCGATGCGACCACGCTGCCCGCGCTGCGCAATTTCTTCCGCTTCGGCGAGCCCGATGCGGCACACCCCCACCATGCGCTGGCCATCGCGCGCGCGGCCGGCTACAAGGTCTGGTGGATGAGCAACCACGACGACGTGGGCATCGAGCAGATGCATGCGCGCATGGCGGACGTCACCGGAATGAACAACCGCACGCCCGGCCGCTCCGGCGCCTCGCTCGACGGCGAGGTGCTCGATGACCTGGAGAAAGCGCTGGCCGATCCCGCGCCGCGCAAGCTGCTCGTGCTGCATCTCATGGGCGCGCACCCGCACTACGACCTGCGCTTCCCGGAGGGCGCCAATCCCTTCGACGACCGGCCGGATGCGGTGGATGACAGCCTGGCGCGCGCCGGCAGGCCGGCCTGGCTGCGGGACCGGCGCGAGGAATACGACGCCGCGGTGCTCTACCACGACGGCATCGTCTCCACCATCCTGCGGCGTACCCGCGAAGGCGGCACGCCGGGCGGCTACCGGTCCTTCATGTACCTCTCCGACCATGGGCAGGAGGTGGGCCATGGCGCCAACTGGGCCGGGCACAGCCCCTCCACCCCCGCGGGCTACCGCATCCCTGCCATCGTGTGGCACAACGGCCGTGCGCCGCTGGCCCCGCAGGAGCTGGAGCGGCGCCCGCTGCGCGCGGACTGGGCGGGCCATACGCTGGTGCAGCTGCTGCGCATCGACTGGAAGGGCTATCGGGCCGACCGCGACGTGCTTGGCGCGGGCTACCGGTGGTTTCCACCGGAAGTGGCAGCCCTGGCCGAAGCGCCCCGCGCCCAGGCACAGCCCGGGCCGGCCGCGCACTGACCATCGCGCGGCAGGGGGCGTGGCCGTGTGGGGCCTCCTCCTACAGCCATCGGCGCGATGCGTGCCTAGGATGGCTCCAGCCGCTGCCGCGCGGCCCGCCCCGCCGCATGCCGGTTCCGGCTGCTTCCCCGAACGCTCCACGGCGCCGCGGCACCACCAGCACAGGACACACGCCATGAAGTCTTCCGCCCCCACTGCCGGCGTCCGCGCTGCCGCTGCCGCGCCCACCGCCGTGCCCTTCACGTTCTATGCAGCCAACGGCCGCGTCTATGCGAGCAACGTCAAGGACAAGCTCGTCGACCTGGGCCGCCTGGACCGCGACGGCACCGGCTACGCCTACCAGCTCGATGCCGACGAGAAGATCGCCGCGGGCGGTTTCGAATCGCCCGAACATGCGCTGGCCTCCATCGTGGGTGCGATCACCTTCCTCTTCCTCGACGGCCAGTTCACCGCGCTGGCCGACGTGGGCGGCGAGCGGCCCGATCTCATCGACGCTCCGCAGATCCACGTTACCCTGGATGCCCTGGGCAAGGGTGAGCCGGCCATCGCGGCCGATGTCTGAGCCCGCCGCGGCGGCGCCGGCATGGCCGGACCTCCGGGTGCCGGCGCCCTCCTGAGCGGGGTGGCCGGGCGGCACAGGCCGCGTGCTGCTGCCGCATTCCTTTTCTTTCCTTTCGTTTTTTCTTCCACCGACGCCGCTCCGGCACCTCCCCATCGCGGGAGGCGGGGCGGGCCATCGAGCAAGGAGTTGCATGCTGAACGACGCCCCCTCCACCGCCTCCCTCCTGTCCTGGTTCCGCGACGAGACCGTCTGGGGACTTTCTCTGTCGAGCATCGCGCTGGCCGTCGCCTCGGCGCTCGGCGTGTACCTGGGCATCACGCTGCTGCTGGGCCTGGCGCAGCGGCGCACCCGCCGGCTCGCCGAGACACGTGCGGCACAGGGGCGGGAGGGGGCGGGCAGCGTGGCGGCCGTGGCCGCCGAAGTGCTGGGCGGCACCAGCCACCTGCTGATCCTGCTCGTGGCGCTGCTGGTCGGCGTGGGCATGCTGGACCTGGCGCCGCGCTGGCAGGCCCGCGTGGGGCAGCTCTGGTTCATCGCACTGGCACTGCAGATGGCGCTGTGGGGAACGCGCGCGATCGGCATCGCCATCCGGCGCTACGAGGCACGGCACCTGGGGACACCGTCGGTGCAGGTGAGCGCCTCGGGAACGCTGATGTCCTGGGGGCTGCGCACCTTGCTGTGGGCCACCATCGTGCTGGCGATGCTCGCCAACCTCGGGGTCAACATCACGGCCTTCGTGGCGAGCCTGGGCGTGGGTGGCATCGCCATCGCCCTGGCCGTGCAGAACGTGCTGGGCGACCTTTTCGCATCGCTCGCCATCGCCGTGGACAAGCCGTTCGAGGTGGGCGATTTCATCGTGGTGGGCAGCGTGGCGGGCACGGTGCAGCAGATCGGCGTGAAGACCACGCGCATCCGCAGCCTGGGCGGCGAGCAGGTCGTGATGTCCAACACCGACCTGCTCAAGCAGACCATCAACAACTACCGCTACCTGCAGGAGCGGCGCATCGTCTTCACCTTCTCCGTGAGCTACGCCACCACCGCGGCGCAGGCCGAGGCCGTCGCCCAGGCGGTGCAGCGCATCATCGAGGCGCAGGACAAGGTGCGCTTCGACCGCGCGCACCTCAAGGGCTTCGGCGCCAATGCGCTCGAATACGAGGTGGTCTATATCGTGCTGGACGCGGGCTACAACGCCTACATGGACGTGCAGCAGGCCATCAATCTCGCGATCCTGCGCGAGCTGGGTACGCTGGGCGTGCAGTTCGGCCTGCCCGTGCGCCAGGTGCTGATGGTTCCCCCCGCGCGTGCCGACGTCCCGGAGGCCGGCGGTTCTTCCCAGGAGGTGTCCCCATGATCGAAACGCCCCGCATCGTCCATATGGAGGCGCAGCCGGCCGCGCTGTGGCCCGTGTCGTGCACGCGCGAGGAAATCCAGCAGGTCATGGGCCGGAGCGTGCGCGCCCTGATGGACGCGCTCGCCGCGCAGGGCGTCTCTCCTGCCGGGCCGCTCTTCACCCACCACCTGCGCCGCCCGACGGATACCTTCGAGTTCCATCTCGGCGTGCCCGTGGACCAGCCCGTCGGCCCCGGGCCGGACGGCGGCCTGCAGCCCGGAGAGTGGCCCGCCATGCGCGTGGCGCGCACAGAGTACCGCGGGCGCTATGAAGACCTGCCGCAGGCGTGGGAGACGTTCCATCGGTGGATCGGTGCCCAGGGCGTACGGCCGGCGGAGGATGTGTGGGAGCGCTACCTCACCGGGCCGGAAACCGGCAGCGACCCGGGCGGCTGGCGCACGGAGCTGATCCAGCCGCTGGCGGACTGAAGCGGCCCGGAGCGGCCCGGCAATGCCTCCTTATGCGAGGCCTGAGCGGACGGCTGCCCGCATATCCGTTTTTCGAGTTGCCAGCCATATCCCGGAGCGCATGGCACGTGCGTGGCTTCGGGCTGCATGTCCTGGCTTCGGCCGGTGATCGGGATTCCATGGACGGGAACCGCACAGTTTCCTCCATCTTCACGTCTCTTCCCCCGATCATGGTTTCCTCTCCTTCCATCACGCCTCCTTCATCCCCCCGCGCCACCAACGCACCGGCCGGGGCCGGGAGGGCGTCATCGTCCGGCACATCCGCAACGTCCGGCCGCTCCGGCGTGCTGCCCGAGTCCGGCGTACCACGGCGGTCTCCCCCCTTGAGCGCATCGCAGGCATCGGGCACGCCGCGGCCGCGTGCCGCCGTGTTGCCGTCGGTGATCGGTGCTGCCGGCCAGGTGGCCGCCGGGACTCGCCCGGCCCTGTCCGATGCGGCCTGGGAGCGCATCGCCATGCTGCCGCCCGCGCAGCGCCAGCGGCTGAATGCCCGGGAGCGGGAGGCGCTGGCGGCTGCGGTGCATGCGCTGCGCAGCCACGTCGAGGCCGAAGGGCTGGATTTCATTCCCGTGTTCGGGCACTGGTCGCTGCGCACCGACAACTACCGGGAGCTGGGCAAGGCCAGCCAGGACGAGGTGCAGGAAGGCCGTGACACGGTCCCCGCGCGTATCGGCGACTACGGCATGGACTTCGTGGCGAGCACGGAGTACCGGGGCCGGCCGCAACATCCCGGCGCCGTGGCGTCCATCGCGCCGTCCCCTGGCGGGCAGGTGCCCGGCACGCTTTTGAAGCTGCCCTTCGACCGCGCGGAGGAATTGCTCACCGTGCTGCTGACGCGCGAGATCGGCGCGGAGGCGGACCTGCGCGCGCCACCCGATGCGCAGGGCCGGCCCCGCTCCAGCCTCATGTACCAGCCGGCGGTGCGGCCCGTCACGCTGCAGGACGGCAGCACGGTGCATGCACTGCTGTTCGAGACCAACCCCGACGGCGCCAAGTCGTTGCGGCGCGCGTTCGGCGACGAGGCGGGATTGACCGCCGGGCGGCTGGCCTTCTTCATCGCGGGCGAGGGCGGGTTCGTGCGCGATGGCAAGCACTACGGCGGGCCGAGTGCCGACTACTGGAAGGCCGGCATGCAGCGGCTCGAAGCGTCGGGCGATGCGCCCGATCCGCTGCTGGCCGAGGCCTACCGCATCGCCACGTCCAGCCGCTCCGCGGACGGCGGCCTGTCGCTGGATGCCATGGTGGGTGCCGCCGTGCCGCGCGGCACGTGGCATGGACACCAGGGCTGGCTCGGCCGGGCCGAAGCGCGGCTGCCGGCGGTGTATGCGCAACCGGGCAGCCCGGCCGCCCATGCCGCGCACCAGCAGCACCAGCGGACGCTGGATACGGCCCTGGCGGCCTGGCTGTCGGGCGAGGGCGCCGACGTGGTCCGCTCGGAAGGCGGCGACCTGCGCGCGGCCCTGGCCCGCGAACTGCCCGCGCTGCTGAAGGCGCAGGGATTCGATCCCGCCGTGTACACGGCCTCCGCGGCCGGCGAGCACGGATACGGCCGCCACCTGCTGTACAGCGAATCGGATGCCCGCAGCGGCATGCAGGGCCTGTTCAGCCTGCAGGCGGTGGCCTTCGACGTGCAGCGGTACCCGCAGGCCCTGGCGCATCCGGAGGTGTGTGCGGTGTTCGATGCGCCGGAGGGCACCGCGGTGGCGGTTTTCCTGCACCGCGATATCGATGGCGTGTCGGGCGGGCTGGAGCTTCCGCTGCAGGACCCCTTCGCCACGAAGCGCCGGCGCCTGCATTGACGGCCTGCGGCGCACCCGGTGGGCGGGGGCGATCGTTCCATCCATGCGCCGGAGCGTTGCAGGCACCGGGCCTTGGGACTGCCGCGGGCATCCCCACGTGTTCTGGAGTTTTCTGGAGAATCCACCCATGTCCACACCATCCCCTCTGCTCGGCAGCCAGCCCCTGGGCCCGCTCTGGCCCACGCTGGACCCGTTCCTTTTCTGTGCCCACCACGACGATGCCTATCCGCGCGGCAATGGCCGCCTGGGGCCCGACGCACCGCTCGCGGGCCGGCAGATCGGGCAGGATTTCTCGCGCAAGGACGGCTGGAGCATGTACCACGGCGACGAGGTGCCCGGCTTCCCGCCCCATCCGCACCGCGGCTTCGAGACCGTGACCATCGTGCGCACCGGCCTCATCGACCATGCCGACTCGCTGGGCGCTGCCGCCCGCTTCGGGCAGGGCGACGTGCAGTGGCTGACCGCGGGCCAGGGCATCGTGCATTCCGAAATGTTCCCGCTCCTGGACGCGCAGCAGCCCAACCCGCTCGAGCTGTTCCAGATCTGGCTCAACCTGCCTGCGGCGGACAAGATGGTGCCGCCGCACTTCACCATGTTCTGGGCCGGCGACATCCCGCGCCTGGTGTCCACCGACGATGCCGGGCACCGCACCGAACTCACCGTGATCGCCGGGCGGGTGCCCGGCGCGGGCGCCGAGCCGCTCGCACCGCCCCCGCACTCCTGGGCGGCGCGCGATGCCTCGGACGTGGCCATCTGGACGCTGCGGCTCGCGCCAGGCGCGCGCTACACCCTGCCTGCCGCGGTGGGGGAGGGCACGCGGCGCATGCTCTACCACTTCGCGGGCGAGGGCGTGCGCGTGGCTGGCGAGGCCGTGGGCCATGCCGCGCTGGAGCTGCGCGCAGGCGCCGCGGTGGAACTGGTCAACGGCAGCACTGAACAGGCGGCCGAGTTCCTGCTGCTGCAGGGCCGTCCGCTGGGCGAGCCCGTGGTGCAGTACGGCCCCTTCGTGATGAACTCCGAGGCGCAGATCCACCAGGCGCTGGCGGACTACCGACGCACGCAGTTCGGCGGCTGGCCCTGGGGCGACGGCGCGCCCGTGCACGGGCCGCAGCCGCGCCGCTTCGCGCGGCGGCCCGGCGAGCCTGCCGACGAAGTGCCCGAGGCGATCGCGTCCTGATCCCGCACCGGACGCGGGGCCGGCGGCATGCGCTGCCGGCCGGCGATGCGGGACAATCGGCGCACGTTCTTTTTCTTCCGACTCCACCGTACCGCCAGCCCCTGCCGCCATGAATATCTCCAAGGACACCGCCGTCACCCTGAGCTACAAGATCACCAGCCCCGAGGGCAAGCCGCTGGATTCGGGCCACGTGGCCTACCTGCACGGCGGCTACGAGAACCTGTTCCCGAAGGTCGAGGCGGTGCTGGACGGCCAGGCCCCCGGCTTCGCCACCACGGTCGAGCTGGCGGTGGCGGATGCCTTCGGCGAGCGCGACGAGAGCCTGGTGCGCACCATTCCCAAGGCCGAATTCCCGCCCGGCGTCAAAGTGGGCGGCCAGCTGCGCGGCGTCGGCGACGACGGCCAGCCGCAGCTCTTCAATGTGGTGAAGATCAAGGGCCCGGTCGTGCATCTGGACGGCAACCACCCCCTGGCGGGCCAGGCCCTGCGCTTTTCCTGCAAGGTGACCGAGGTGCGGCCCGCCACGGCCGACGAGGTCGCCCACCGCCATGTGCATGGCGGACACGGCCACCACCACTGAGACGGTTCAGTACTCCACGTCCACCACCACGTTGTCCTGGTACACCCCGGGCGGCGGCGGTGCCTGGTCGCCGTAGATGCGTGCCGTGTAGGGCAGCACGATGGGCGTGGTGCCGTCCGTGACCGCCATCCCGGCCGTGCGCGTGCCCGCGGCCGTGCCCCAGGGGCTGCCGTCCGCCCGGAACAGGTCATAGGCCAGCCGGTTCGCGCCGCTGGCCATCTGCCTGCGGCCGGCCGATGGATAGGTGCCCGGGCCGAGCCCCACCGTCACGGAGAGTCCGCGCGTGCAGACCACCGAGACATTGCCCGATACCGTCGCGAAGGCCGCGGGCAGCGGGGCGGAGCCGAACTGCACGTTCGGCGCGGACAGCGTGCAGTCGTTCGTGACCACCAGCTGCACGGTCAACAGGCGGTTCACGTTGCCATTGCGCGGCGTGCCCACGCAGAGGCCGCCCACGCCGAGCAGGCCTTCGCAGATGTTGGCGTAGGTCCAGTTCACGGTGACGGTGTCCGTGTAGGTGCCGGCCGGCACGTTCGCGCCCACTGCGGTGGCGATGCGCAGCGGCAGCGATGCGGTGTTGTTGCTCAGCAGCGCGATCACGTTCGCGCCGCTGGCATTGATCACCAGCAGGCCCTGCGTGTAGCTGGCGCCCGCAAGGTCGGTGATCTGGTAAGGGATGGCCGGCTTCGCTCCGTCCTTGAGCGTGAGCCCGGTCGTGGGGCTCACGAATTTCGCCTGCACCGTCGGCGTGCCCAGCGTGGACAGCACGATGCCGCCGCACCCCAGCGTGAACTGCGCCGTGGTGGTGACGGCGGGGCCGGAGAGCACGCGCTGCGAAGGCACCGTGCCGAGGTCGCCGCCGGTCTCGCTGTTCACGCAATCGGCCGATGCCGTGCGGCAAAGTGCGGCCAGCAGGCCCGCGGCCACCAGCGGCAGGGCGACGCACCGGGGCGGCCGTGCAGGGCGTATTGCGGCGGTCACAGCGTGTCCCCTGCGGCACTGGCTGCAGAAGGCGGTGCACTGCCCTCGCGGCAGACCACGCGCAGGTCGCGTTGCGTCGCGTGCTCCGCGGCATCGAAGGCGGCCCGGCATTCCCGCCCGTCGGGCGTGCGCACCGCGAGCGTGTTGCGCGTGTGCAGCGCGGTCAGGTAGACCACGCCGTCCCACCCCACCACCGTGGGCACCTGGCCCTGCTCGTGCACGACGGCGCTGCCCGGCGGCAGCGGCACGCCATCCGAGTCCACCAGCGTGAGGGTGGCCGTGCGCATGCGCAGCACCGGCATGCGCACCAGCGTGCCCGTGCCCCGCGCCACGGCCACCCGGCGTTCCAGCGCGGGCGTGTGCACGTCCGGCGGAAGCGACAGCGGATCGATCGCATAGCGCGCGGGATAGTAGGCCGGCACGTTGGGCACCAGCAGGTAGCCCCGCCCGTCGGTGCGTCCCGCGGGCTGGTGGTTGACCGTGATCGGCACGCCGGGCGCGCCGTCCGTCGATACGAGCGCGAAGCCGTCCGTGACGCGGTTGGCCGCGAACACGTAGCCATCCATGGCGCCCAGCGATCCGGAGGCGCCCGCCCAGTGCGTGGTGTCCGCGGCCGCGCCGAAAAGTCCGCCCTGCACCATGCCGTGCCGGCCCTGGTACTGCGCACTCGCGAGGCGGTAGTTGCCGCCCATGCCGCCGGCGGGGGCGCCGCCGCGGGTCTGGGCGATGCGCCAGCCGAAGCCGCCGTCGCTCGGCAGGCTGCGCTGCAGCCCCAGTTCCCCCTGCGTCCGTCCGCCGGTGTGCGCCGCGGCGGCCTGCGCCGTCAGCAGTGGGTCGAGCAGGTACGTCAGCTGGGCGCGGACCTGCGTCTCCCCGGTCTCGACGGTGCGGCCCGCAGTCAGCGAAAAGAAGGCGTCGCGCCCGAGGGGCGTGCTGTAGCTGGCGTAAGCGAGCCGGCTGCGCTCCGTGCCCGCGCCGCGCAGATCGACCCATCCCGCGCCCAGCGACGCGGAGCCGACCACCAGGCTCGCGTTCACCTGCCGGCTGAGGCGGGATGGCTGCAGGCTGCCGCCGTAGTCCGCGGCATCTCCGAAGCCGTGCAGGCGGCGCGTCTCCAGCAGCGAGATGCCGCCGCGCGGCGTGTTGTACTGGTAGCCCGCGCTCCACTGCCAGCCGCCGCTGCGGTCCGGAAGCGCGGTGTCGCCGGGCACCGCGCGGCCATAGGTGAGCGAGGCGTTGAACACGCCCAGGGTGCCCCAGCGCACGAGCCCGCCCGCGCCCAGCACGCCCAGGCCCCGGGCGGCCTGGGCCTGGGCCTCGACCGTGACGGCATCGGTCACGCCCCGCCGCAACACGCCTGCAGCGAGCGGCCGCCCGTAGGCGAAGCTGCGCAGGCCGTAGCCGCGCCGCAGCGCCCCCACGGAAACCGAATAGTCGGTCCACCCGGGCCGCAACAGCTGGCTGCTGACGTAGAACGGCACGGACGTCACCACCTGGCGGCCCAGGGCATCGGTGGTGACCACGGACGCCATGCCGGCGCCGTTCACGGCCGGCAATTCGCCCAGTGTGAACGGTCCGGGCTGCACGGTGTGCCGGCTGGCGCGGAAGCCGTTGACGAAGACGTCCACCGCCGACGGCACGGCCGCCTGCCCGGCGAACTCGGGCATCGGATACGTCACCAGATCGGGCCGTGCGGCGAAGTTGCGCGCCCATTGCACTCCGCCCAGGCGCACGGGCGTGGTCCATGGCAGGGCGCCGGTGATCAGGTCCCCCGCAGTCCAGGCCGTGGCACTGCCGGCGTCGATATCCGTCCAGGCGGTTTCGTAGCGCAGGTAGCCGTTGCCGCTGCCGCCGTCCACGCGGCGCAGGACGCCCGTGTGGGAAACCACCCCGTGCAGCCCGAAAAAGCGCTGCTCCGACCACAGCGAGGCGGCCGTGCGGCCCTGGGTGCGCGTGGCGTAGAACTCGTAGTTCATCAGCAGTCCGGTGCCCCGGGAGAGGGCCACATCCTCCGGGGATTCCCCGGCCAGCCGCTGCATGGGCAGCCACTGCGCCGGCACGTCGATGCGCAGGCGCTGCGCGAGGCTGTCATAGGCCACGGAAACGCCCGGCAGCGTGTCCACGGCCACTGGCGTGCCGTCGGGCTGGTCGGTCTGCACATGCAGGCGCCGCAGCATGGCCGCATCGATCTCGAAATGCGATCCACGCTGGCGGACCGCGACGAGCCCTTCCCCGGGCCGGCCGTTCACTTCCACCTCCAGGTAGAGGGCGGTGGCCTCCGTGGATGCGCCCGCGGCGGAGGGCGGCGGCGGAAGGTCGCCTGCGCACAGCCATTGGGGAAGGCAGGCCAGGAACGCCGCCAGCCCGCGGGCACGCGCCGGGGCAGCGCGGTGGCCCGCGGTGTCATGGCTCGGCACGGGGCAGGGGCGCCTCGCGCCCGTTGATGGTGGCAAGCAGTTCCGGCTTCGCGGGGGGAGGCTGGTCCAGCACCCAGCGCCGCTGGCTGTGCGGCAGCACGTAGCCGAGCAGCCCCGGGGTGACGACTGGCCCGTCCCGGCCCGGGGCCTGCCAGCGCACGGCCGTGAGCCGCGCATGGCCGGCGCCCGTGTTGCGGACCACGAGGTGCTGCCTGCCGTCCGGGCTGCGGTCCACGCTCCAGCGCAGCTCCGGCTCCAGCGTGTCGCCCGGGGCCATGGAGGACAGCAGGTCCGCGTGGGTGGCGGGCATGCGCGGGCCCAGCGTGCCGGGGGCATAGACGAACAGCGGGATCGCATAGCGGATCTGCAGCCGCACGCCGAACTGGGCGGGGGACGCTGCCCGCGAGGCACCCTGCATGGCTCCCGGGGCGGCGGGCGGCGCCGGCAATTCGTCGAGCAGCACCCGGAAGGCCTGCTCCTGCCCGGGCGGTACGGGTTGGGTCGCGATGAGCCGCACCATCTGCCGCGCCCCCGGCGGAATCTGGCTGATGGGCGGGCTCGCCACCACCGCCTGCTGGGGCGTGAAGCGGTCGTCGCCCTCTTCCTGGCGCCAGGCGAACACCCGGGCCTGCATGGCCACCGGCTCCGTCCCCCGGTTCTCCACCCAGAGCGCGACGGCCCGCTGCTCGCCCGCGATGACGGGATCCACCGGCCAGATCATCAGCGGGGCCGCCGCCTGCGCCGTCCCCGGCAGGGCCGGCAACAGCGCCCATGCCAGTGCCGCGGCCATCATCCGCAGGCAGGCCCTGCGGTCCGGGCTGTGCGGGGGGGACGGCGGACCGGTATCTACCACGACAGCGTCACCTGTACCGTATCGGTATAGACGCCTGCCGGCAGGCCGAATCCGGGGAACGTGGCCGTGCCCTGGAACGGCAGGGCGGCGGCACTGCCGCCGAGCGTGAGGCCGGCAGGCACGTTCGGGACGAGCGCCGTGGCGGGGGCCGTGGCCAGTGCCAGTGCGTAGGGCACATAGGCGCCCGCGTTGTTGGAGAGCCTGCGCTGGCTGCCCTGGGCGTTCTGCCCCGCATCCGCCGCCACCTGCACGGCCGTGCCCGGGGTGCACTGGATCAGTGCTTGCCCGCCGGCTCCGGAGCCGGAGAGCCGCGTCTCGCTGCCGGTGCGGACGGCGGAGTGCGTGCCGAAATCGATCGTGCCGAAATTCACGCCCGTGACCTGCCCTGCAGCGCCCGACACCAGGCAGCCGCGCACGATGGTGGCGTTCACCGACAGGGTGGCCGTGGTCGGGATCGTGGCGGGCACCGCGGGCAGCGACAGCAGCGTGGCCAGGCACAGCGGCGGCACGGCAGAAGGCCGCACTGCCGGCCGGCCGGCAGCCCGCCCGCGCCACGCCGCGGCGCGGATGGCATGTGGCATCGAAAGATCTCCCTCGCCGCCGGAGGTACCGGCGGCCCTTTATTTCAGAAGGTCAGCGTGACCTGGAGCTGGTCGGTGTAGAGGCCCGCGGGGAGCGCCACCGCATTGGTCTTGTTCACCAGGCCATAGATGGGCAGGGTGAACGGATTGCCCGCGGAAGGCACGGCGATGCCCGTCACGGCTGTGGATGCGGTGTAAGGCACCGTGTGGCCCGGGTCGCGGTACACGTCGTACGGCAGGAAGGCGCTGCCGTTGGACATCGCGCGCGTGCCCGTGCCGATGCCGGCGCCTTGTCCGGCATGCGTGCCGCTGTCGATCGTGATGCTGAACGCGGTGATCTCGGGCGAGCACACGATCTGCGTGGCGCCTGCACCGCCTTCGCCGCCGCTGGCCGTCGCGGTGGCCGTGCCCACGAAGGTCGCGGGCCGGGATCCGAAGTCCAGCGTGCCGAAATCCGCGCCCGACACCGTTCCCGGGCCGCCGTTGATCACGCAGCCGGATGTGAGCATCATGCGCGCGCCGAGCACTCCCGACAGCGTGGCGGCGCCGAGCGGCGCGGCGCCTGCGGCCAGTGCCAGCACGCCTGCGGCGGCCAGGGTGCGGGCCCTGCGCCCGGCGATCCGGCACCGCCGCGGTGCCGGATGGGTGGATATCGCTTCCATCGCTTTCTCCTCCACAGAAAAAAACCGGTGCGGAAGCGGCGGCCCGTGCCGCTCGCCGCCGTCCGTGGCGTTTTTGCCCCTGCCCCCTGAAAAGCTGCTTCCTGCGGGAAGCCACGGGTGGATCAAGCCACCTCTGATGTACCGTTGTACTGCATGTTAAGAGCGATGGGAATGCCTGCGTATAGGTGAAATTCCAGAGAAAGCGTTGGCCGCCGCCGACGGGCTGCGTTACTGCCGGGCTGCTTCGGCGCGGCGCCGGCTAGCGCCGCAGCAGGGCCTGGCGCAGCAGCCGGGCCGCGCGGTCGCGGATCCGGAAGGGGCTGTGCCCCGGTGCAGGCCGCGATTTCGCGCGGATGCAGGCCGCGAGGAAATCATGCAGGATGGGTGCGTCGTCCATGGTCTGCGAGGCGCCGGGCTTGAAGAATTCCGGGTGCCACTGCGTCGCGGCGATGTAGCCGCGTCCGGAATGGGCATTGCGGCGGATCGCCTCGGGCACGCCGTCGGGATGGCTCCAGGCCTCGATCTCGAAGCCGGGCGCCAGGTTCTTGATGCCCTGGTGGTGGATGCTGTTGACCACCATGCGCGGCTGCTGGGGATACAGCTGCGACAGCCGCGTGCCGGGCACGATCTCCACCTCGTGGAAGTGCTGGTCGTACGTGACCGCATTGCGGTGCTGCTGGGCCCCGGGATGCTGGGTCTCGATGTCCTGGTAGAGCGTGCCGCCGAAGGCGACGTTGATGAGCTGCAGCCCCCGGCACACGCCGAAGATCGGCTTGCCTGCCTGCTCGAAGGCCTCCACCACGGCCAGGTCGTACAGGTCGCGGATGCGGTCGCCGAGCCAGGCATCCTTCAGCGGTACCTCGCCATAGCTGCCGGGCCACACGTCGGCGCCGCCATGCATCACGACGCCATCCAGCCATTCGGCGTAGTGGGCGAGGGTCACGTCGCCGCGGGCCGTTTCGCCGGTCGGGCAGGGCACCATGACGACCATCGCGCCGGCCGACATGATCCAGTGCGCGATGGATTGTTCGACGTACTGCAGCGTCTTGTTGGTGAACAGCGACCGGGCGGGGTCGGCATGCGAGAAGCAGGCCGACAGCCCGATCTTGAGCCGCTGGGCGGCCGGAAGTGCCGGGGCGCGCCGCGCGGGGGGCGTGCCGCGGAAAGGGGGAACATCAAGCATGGGGAATTTTTAGCCCATCCCGCGCGACTCTGCTGTAGGAACCCGCCGCCCGCTCGCCGGGGTCTCGTGCCTTTCATGCCCTGCTTTCACCGGCCCATGCGGGCGGCGAACGTGCGTGCCGTTGTGCGTGAGATTGCGCGTTCCGTCACCTTTGGAAGCACAGCCGTGGCCGGCACCTCTTGCATTTCCGGAAGCCGCCGCGACTCTCGGGGTGACAGCACCTTTTTTCGTTCCCACCGAGGAGGCATCCATGCAAGTACAGGTCCAGCACGACGAACACATCCAGGGCGGCGAGTCGCTCGTCCAATGGGTCCAGACCGAAACCGCCAGCCGGCTGGCGCGCTTCCGCGACCATCTGACCCGCGTGGAAGTGCATCTGTCGGACCTCGATGCCGGCAAGTCCGGCGGAGGAGACAAGCGCTGCGTGGCCGAGGCGCGGCTCGCCGGGCGGCAGCCGATCGCCGTGAACGCCGATGCCGACAAGGTTGCAGATGCCTTCATGGCGGCCGTGGAGAAGCTGGCCCGTGCCATCGATACCGACCTGGGCCGGCTGAAGGACAAGAACGGCCGCGAAACCATCCGCACCGTCGCGGAGTAAGAGGGGGCGGCCGGCACGGCCGTGTCCGCCGCCGCAGCGACTTGCGGGGCGTTGGCCCCCGCTGCGCTTCAGGCGCCGCGTCCGGCGCGGCCTTGCGCGATGCGCCGGCGGGGCCCCGTGGCCGGCGCCTCGACCATCCGCCCGCTGCGCTCGGCCGCGCCCTGCGCCAGCTCGCCGATCAGCGCCGCCTCCGGCAGGTTCTTCCAGTAGCGCACCGGCATCTCGCGCCGCATCATGTCCAGCTTGAGGCGCGCGGGGTTGAAGGTGTGCCGGTAATAGGTCAGCCAGAGCGCTTCGCCGGCATCGGGGGGCGGGGCATCGGCGCGCGTGGCGCCCGGCCCGGTCTGCAGCGTGGCACCGTCCCAGTGCAGGCTGCATTCGGGCGTGAGCAGCGCCCAGCGCATCTGGGTGAAGCGTTGTACGAAGAAGGCGGCGTTGGTCCGCACGATGAAATGGTCCGGCTCGAACCAGGCCACGTGCAGCGGGCCGGCGCCGCCATCCTCCACCGGGCGGAAGCGCACGAAGGCCCGCATCTTGTGCATGTCCCGCCGCACGGCGGCGGCCATCTGCCGCACGCGCGCGATGTCCGCGTCCAGCGGGTCGTGGCGCAGCGCCGGTTCGTGCGCCATGCGCCAGAGCGCGCGGTAGAGCAAGGCGAAGCGGGCCGGGTCGCGGTGCAGGCAGGCGCTCTCGCACAGCGCGAGGAAGGCCCGCGGCACATGCACGGGCGTGCCAGCCGGCTCCCCTGCGCCTTCCGGGCCCGGTGGTGGCGTGGCGCCCTGCGTGCCGCCGGCCGCGTGCCAGGCATCGGCAGCGCCGAAGAGATCGTCTTCCGCCCCGCCGGTGACCTGCCAGACCACCTGTTTCGGCACCAATCCGGCATGCAGGCAGGCGCGTGCGCCCGCCCGGAAACCCTGCCAGTCGGCAGGGTGCTGCAGGACGACGGTACGGTGCGCGGTGCCGTCGGCGGTCATGCGAACAGGCGGGCTTGCGACGGCTGCGGCGACAGCCAGGCGCGCAGGCGTGCCGGATCGCGCAGCCGCTCGGCCGGGCGGTGGTCGGCCACGCAGACGAAGGGCAGCACGCGGGACAGGGGCACGTGCAGCCGGCCCAGGTCGGCATGGCCCAGCCGGCGCACGCGCCGGGCGGCCAGCAGGCGCTCCACCGTGCGCACGCCCAGGCCGGGCACGCGCAGCAGCCGTTCGCGCGCCGCGGTGTTCAGGTCCACGGGGAAGTGCTCCGGGTGCGCCACGGCCCAGGCGAGCTTGGGGTCCATGTCCAGCGACAGCATGCCGCCCGTCCCGTCGCCCTGCGGCGCGGGCGGCACGATCTCGTCGTGGGTGAAACCGTAGAAGCGCATGAGCCAGTCGGCTTGGTAGAGCCGGTGCTCGCGCACCAGTGGCGGCGCGGCCAGGGGCAGGGCGCGCGGGGCATCGGGAATGGGGCTGAAGGCGGAGTAGTACACGCGGCGCAGGCCGAAGCCTCCATAGAGCCGTGCGCTCGTGGCCAGGATGGTGCGGTCGTCCGCGCCGTCCGCGCCCACGATCATCTGCGTGCTTTGCCCGCCCGGCGCGAAGCGCGGCGCCTCGGCCCGCCGGGCGCGGCCGGGCAGTGAGACGATGCGCTCCGTGCCGGCACGCGGCCCCTGCTGCTGCGCCCGCGCCTGCCGTGCTTCGTCGATGTGCACCGCCAGGCGGCCCATGGAGCGCTGGATGGCTGTGCCGTCCTTCTCGGGCGCCAGCGCTGCCAGTCCCTGGGAGGTGGGCAACTCGATGTTGATGCTCAGCCGGTCGGCGTAGCGGCCCGCGCGCTCCAGCAACTCGGGGGCGGCGTCCGGGATCGTCTTGAGGTGGATGTAGCCGCGGAAATCGTGGTCCTCGCGCAGCGCCCGGGCCACTTCCACCACACGCTCCATGGTGTAGTCGGGGTTCTGGATGATGCCGCTGGAGAGGAACAGCCCTTCGATGCAGTTGCGGCGATAGAAGTCCAGCGTGAGATCCACCACCTCCCGCACCGAGAAGCGGGCGCGTGGCACGTTGCTGCTGACGCGGTTCACGCAATAGAGGCAGTCGTACTGGCAGTAGTTGGTGAGCAGGATCTTGAGCAGCGAGATGCACCGCCCGTCGGGCGCATAGCTGTGGCAGATGCCCATGCCCTCCGTCGACCCGATGCCCTTGCCGCCCACGGAGTTGCGCGCCGACGTGCCGCTGGAGGCGCACGATGCGTCGTATTTGGCGGCGTCCGCGAGGATGGCGAGCTTGGATAAGGTGGACACTGTATTAATTTACAGTATCTGCCGCCGAAATGATGAAAGCCCATTCCGGGGGGGCGCCTTTACCGCGGTGGAGGAAAGGGTCGGTGCGTCAGAAGGAGCTGCCGGGCTGCTGCAGGAACAGCGCTTCTTCCGCCGTGGTCTCGCGGCCCAGCACCGCGTTGCGGTGCGGAAACCGCCCGAACCGGTCCACGATTGCCTGGTGCTGCAGCGCGAAGTCCAGGTTGTTCTCCTGCCCCAACGCGGTGAAAAGCCGCACGGATTCCGCCTGCATGCGCGCCGACTCGCTGTGCATGAACGGCATGTACAGGAACGCTCGCCGGAGCGGCGGCAGTGCGGTGTCCAGGCCCTGCGCGATGGCCTCCTGCGCGAGCACCAGGGCCATGCCGTCCTGGGCGAACGACGCTGCCTGCCCGCGCAGCAGGTTGCGCGAGAACTGGTCGAGCACGATGACCTCGGCGAGGCGCCCTGCGGCATCCGTGCGCCATTCCCACAGTTCGCCCAGCGATGCCCGGCGGTGCAGGGTAGCGAAGCGCGCGCGGACGGCTTCGTCGAAGGCTTCGTCCTTGCGGAACCATTGCTCGGGCGTGGATTCATCGAACCAGAAATGCAGGACGTCGTGGGCGTTCATGGGGTGCAGTATCGGGCAGCGCCGTGCAGTCAAAAAAGCCCTGCCGGCGCGGATGCGCCGGCAGGGCCGGGAGGGCCTGGACGAGGCCGGGGGATCAGCGGCCCCGCAGGTTGCCCTTGTCGTCGGCGATGACGATTTCCACGCGCCGGTTCATGGCGCGGCCCTCGGGCGAGCTGTTGTCGGCCACCGGGTAGGTCTTGCCGTATCCGCGGGCGGTGATGCGGTCCGGTGCGACGCCGCGCTGCACCAGCGCGCTCTGCACGGCCTGCGCACGGCGCTCCGACAGGCTCTGGTTGTAAGCGTCGCCGCCCACGCTGTCCGTGTGTCCTTCAATGATGAGCTTGCGGTCGGGGAACTGGCGCAGGAAGTTCGCCAGCTTGTCCAGCCGCGGTCCGGCCTGGGCGGACAGTTCGGCCTTGTTGAAGGCGAACAGCACGTCGCCCAGCGTCACCAGCAGGCCGCGCTCGGTCTGCTGCGCCTCGATGTCGCGCAGTTGCGCTTCCAGCGCGCGGACGCGGGCAGCATTGTCCGCGGCGCGCTGTTCGGCGCTCGCGGCCTGCAACTGCGCCTGCTGGGCGCTGCGGGCGTTCGCCTCGGCCTGCATGCGGGCCCGGTCGGCTTCGCTGGTCAGGCGCAGGCGCTCGGCATCGGCACCTGCCTTCTTGATGTCCGCATCCAGCACCCGCGAGCGGGCCACGTTGGAGGCGATGTCGGCACGCTGCGTGGCGAGATAGGCGAGGTGGTTGGCTTCGGCTGCATCGTTCTTGTCGCTCCAGACGCGGTCCGCACGGGCCAGCGTGTCGGTCGCGGCCTTCAGTTCCAGCGGGGCGTTCTGCACGACGGCCGGGTCATTGGCGGCACGGTTGACGGCGATGCGGGCGGTTTCGACCGAATCGAGCGGGGCGCGCGTCGCGCAGGCAGCCAGGAGGCCTGCGGAGACGAGCACGGCGGCGAGGGCGGTGGAGCGGCGGAGGGTATTGCGCATGGTGTGTTTCTCCCTGTCGGGTGTCATTCGGTCGGGGCTCAACGGGCGGGAGCCGGGGCGGGGGGCACCGGCATGCCGGGCACGGCGGTGGGGTTGGCGGCCGGCCGGGGCGCGATCGCAGGCGCCGGCATGGGCGCAGGCATCGGGGCAGGCACGGCGGCGGCGCCAGGGGCGACTGCGGGTGCGGGATCGCGCCGCGTGATTTCCGACTGGAGCGACTGAATGCTGGTGCGCACTTGCTGCAGCGTGGCGGCGTTGTTGGCGGCGTCCGCCTTGGTCTCCGCGACGCGGGCATCCGCTTCCGCCTCGGCGGCGTAGCGGCGGGCCATGTCGTACTGCTTGTCGGTCATGGCCTTCTCGGCCGCCACTAGCTTGTCACGGGCCCGCTGCAGTTCCACGGGTGCATTGGCCGCGACCTGCGGCTCGCCGGCCACGCGGTTGACCGTCGTGCGGGTCACGGCCATCTGGTCGGTCGGGGGCGGCGTGGACGAGCATGCCGCAAGCGCTCCCAAAGCCAGAACGGCCGTGGCGGTGCGAAGAAGGGTGGCAGTCTGCATGGCGGAACTCCTTTGAATGGGGGCGAATACCGGAGGCGGTGAGCGCGACGGTAAGGAAGGTTTCCGATTGTTGGCACCGGTCCCGGCCGGCCGCGTAGGCGCAGCGCAGCAGGCGCCGTGGGCCGTTTCTTACGGTTGCGTCTGCCGCGGGAGATCGGAAAACGCTTTTGCTTATGCGATTTCCGCGTTTGGCTGGACATCCGTGTCTTTCCAGAATCGGGGGTTCTTCCCGACGACACCCCGACCCTGCGCGGCGCGGTTGCCGCGCCGCATGCGCGCAGCCGGTCCTTTGCATGGCGGCATGTCCCGAACCGGAGACGCCCACCTTGCCGACCCCCCTCGATGAAAGCTTTGCCGACATGGCCGCGTTCGTGGCCTTGCGGCGCGACCTGCACGCCCATCCCGAACTGGGTTTCGAAGAGCACCGCACCGCGGCCGTCGTGGCCGCGCGGCTGCGCGAATGGGGCGCCGACGAGGTGCACGAGGGCATCGCGGGCACCGGCGTGGTGGGAGTGCTGCGCGGCCGCCACGCGGGCACGCGCACCATCGGGCTGCGCGCGGACATGGATGCCCTGCCGCTCGACGAGGAGAACCGCTTCTCCCACCGCTCGGTCCATGCCGGTCGCATGCACGCCTGCGGGCACGACGGCCACACCACCATGTTGCTGGCGGCCGCCTGGCACCTGGCCCGCACGCGCGATTTCGCGGGCACGGTGCACCTGGTCTTCCAGCCTGCCGAGGAGATGGGCAAGGCCGGCGCGCGCCGCATGATCGAGGAAGGCCTCTTCGAGCGCTTTCCGTGCGATGCCGTCTTCGCGCTGCACAACTTCGCGCTCGAGCGCGTGGGCGCGTTCGCCCTCAACGGCGGCGCGCTCATGGCTTCGAGCAACACCTGGCGCGTCACCCTCGCGGGGCGCGGGGCCCATGCCTCGCAGCCGCACACCGGCATCGACCCGGTGGCCGCCACCATCGATCTCGCCCAGCAGCTGCAGACCCTGGTGGCGCGGCACGTGGACGGGCGCGACCGGGCGCTGCTCGCGGTCACGCAGATCCAGGGCTCCGATGCCCCCAACGTCATTCCCGACACGGCCTGGGTCGGCGGCACGGTGCGTACTTTCTCGGTCGACGCGCTCGACCGCATCGAGGCGGCGCTGCGCCGCCAGGCGGAGCACACGGCGCTGGCGCACGGCTGCACGGCCGAGGTGCGCTTCACGCGTGCCTCGCCTCCGCTCGTCAACCACCCGGCAGAGGCCGCCTTCGCTGCGGAGGTGATGCGCGAGATCGCCGGGCCGGACGCGGTGGACGACGCGTTCCCGCCCGTGCTGGCCGCCGAGGACTTCGCCCACATGCTGCGCGTGCGCCCCGGCTGCTACGCCTTCATCGGCAACGGCCCCGGCGACCACCGCCTGCCGGGGCATGGCGACGGGCCGTGCCTGATCCACAACCGCTCGTTCGATTTCAACGACGGCATCCTCGCCACCGGCGCCCGCTACTTCGTGCGGCTGGCCGAACGGTGGCTCCATCCCGACCGGTCCTGAACGCCATGAATTCCGCCACCCCTTCGCTTTCGCAACGCCGCCGCCTGCTGGCCGTGGCAACCGCCGCCACCGTGCTGGCGGCCCTGTGCGGCACCGTGCACGCCGAGCGCGTGATCCGCATCGTCGTGCCCTTCGGCGCCGGCGCCACGCAGGACACGGTGGCCCGCACCTTCAGCAACGAACTGGGCCAGGCGCTCGGCGCCACCGTGATCGTGGACAACCGCGCGGGCGCGGGCGGCACCGTGGGCACGGCCCAGGTCGCCCGGGCAGCGCCGGACGGCAACACCCTGGTGCTCGCGGCCGCGAGCCACCACCTGGCCAGCCATCTCTATGCGCGGCTGCCCTACGATCCGGTGAAGGACTTCACGGGCGTGTCGTTCCTGGGCCGCACCGGCTACGTGGTGGGGGTGCCGGCATCCTCGGGCATCACCTCCATCGCGGACCTGATCGCGAAAGCCCGGGCGCAGCCTGGCGTACTGAACTACGCATCGGCCGGCAATGGCAGCGCATCGCACCTCGCCACCGCATCGCTGGTGGCGCAGGCGGGCGTGCAGCTGCAGCATATTCCGTTCAAGTCCACGGGCGACGCCACCACCGAACTGCTGGCCGGCCGCGTGCAGGTGGTGACGGGTGCGACCATCGGCATGCTGCCCCTGCGCGGCGATCCGCGCGTGAAGCTGCTGGCCTATTCCGGCACGGCCCGGTCGCGCTTCCTGCCCGACCTGCCCACCGTGGCCGAGTCCGGCCTGCCGGGGTATGCGTTCGACTCCTGGCTCGGCCTGCTGGCGCCGGCCGGCACGCCGACCGCCGAGGTGGAGCGCATCAACGCCGCCGTGCGCAAGGTGCTGGCCGATCCGGTCGTGCAGGAGCGCCTGGCACGCGTGGGCGTGGAGGCCGGCACCCTGCCCGTGGCCGACTTCCAGCAACTGCTGCGGGACGACGCCACGGCCGCCGGGCGGATCGTGCAGGCGGCGGGCGTGCGCGTCGAGTAGTTGCGCAGGGCCCGCGCTGCCGCCGCGGCCCGTTCAAAACAGCCGAGCCCCCAGGGGCACCTCCTGCGCCGGCGTGCACAGCACCACGTGGCCGTCGGCATCGGGAAAGCCGGTGACCAGGCATTCCGACCGGATCGGGCCGATCTGCTTGGGCGGAAAGTTCAGTACCGCGACGACCTGCCGGCCCACCAGCGTCTCGGGCGTGTAGCGCGCCGTGATCTGGGCGCTCGACTTGCGCACGCCCAGTGCGGGGCCGAAATCGACATGCAGGATGTAGGCGGGCTTGCGGGCCTGCGGAAACGGCTCGGCGGCCACGATGCGGCCGGCGCGCAGTTCCACCCGGGCGAAATCGTCCCAGGTGATCGGAGGCAGGGGGGCGGGGGCGTCGTTCGGATCGGTCATGCCGCCATGGTGCACCGCCCGCCGCGCATGGAATGTCGCGCAACGCCTGTGCTGGGTCTGCGGCGCGCGCAAAAAAAGCCAGAACCGGCAAGCGGTTCTGGCTTGGTTGTCGTCCCGGGCGGGAGCGGGCTTACTTGCCCGCGACCACGCGCACCATTTCCAGGCACTTGTTGGAGTAGCCCCACTCGTTGTCGTACCAGGAGACGACCTTCACGAAGGTGCCGTCCAGCGCGATGCCGGCATCGGCGTCGAAGATCGAGGTGCGCGCGTCGCCGCGGAAGTCGGTGGCCACCACCTTGTCTTCCGTGTAGCCCAGCACGCCCTTCAGGGCGCCTTCGGACTGGGCCTTCATCTCGGCCTTGATCTCTTCGTACGTGGCAGCCTTCTCCAGCTCCACCGTCAGGTCCACCACCGACACGTCGGAGGTGGGCACGCGGAAGGACATGCCGGTCAGCTTCTTGTTCAGCGCGGGGATCACCACGCCCACGGCCTTGGCGGCGCCGGTGGAGGAGGGGATGATGTTCTCCAGGATGCCGCGGCCGCCGCGCCAGTCCTTGTTGGAGGGGCCGTCCACCGTCTTCTGCGTGGCCGTGGCGGCGTGCACCGTGGTCATCAGGCCGCGCTTGATGCCCCACTTGTCGTTGAGCACCTTGGCCACGGGGGCCAGGCAGTTCGTGGTGCACGAGGCGTTGGAGATGATGGCCTGGCCGGCGTACGTGTCGTGGTTCACGCCATAGACGAACATCGGCGTGTCGTCTTTCGACGGCGCCGACAGCACGACCTTCTTCGCGCCCGCGTCCAGGTGCTTCTGGGCCGTCGTCTTGTCGAGGAACAGGCCCGTGGACTCGATCACCACCTCGGCGCCGATCTCGCCCCACTTCAGGGCGGCCGGATCGCGCTCCTGCGTCAGGCGGATCTTCTTGCCGTTCACCACCAGCGTGTTGCCCTCGACCGACACGGTGCCCTCGAAGCGGCCGTGCACCGAGTCGTACTGCAGCATGTAGGCCAGGTAGTCGGGCTCCAGCAGGTCGTTGATGCCCACGACTTCGATGTCGCTGAAGTTCTGCACGGCCGAGCGCAGCACGTTGCGGCCGATGCGGCCGAAGCCGTTGATACCGATCTTGATGGTCATGGTTTGTCTCTCCAAGGTTGCAAAGTCGAAAACGGGGGACTGCCACGCCGCGCCCGCTGCGTGCAGGCGCGGCGGGCGGAAGGGGTTCAGTGGGCCGTCTTGGCGGCGGGCTGCTTCTTCAGCCGCGCAGCGCCGATCGCCACCATGACGGAATCGGCCACGTTCTCCGGCGTGAATCCGAAGTGCTTGAACAGCACCGGGGCCGGTGCCGACTCGCCGAAGGTGTCGATGCCGACCACGGCGGCGCAACCGTACTTCCACCAGCCGTCGGTCACGCCCATTTCCACGGCGATGCGCGGCACGCCGGCCGGCAGCACGCTGGTCTTGTACTTCGCATCTTCACGGTCGAAGGTGGTGGTGCTGGGCATGGAGACCACGCGCACGGCGATCTTCTTCTCAGCCAGCAGCTTCTGTGCGGCCAGGGCCAGCTGCACTTCGGAGCCGGTGGCGATGATGACCGCCTGGGCCTTCTTCTTGATGCCGGCGTCGGCCGGCTCGGAGAGCACGTAGGCGCCGCGCGAGATGTCGCCCAGATCGCGCTTGGGGGCGTAGGCGAGGTTCTGGCGCGACAGCAGCAGGGCGGTGGGACGGTTGCGGTTGGACAGGGCCACGCTCCAGGCCACGGCGGTCTCGGCCGTGTCGGCGGGGCGCCAGACGTCCAGGCCCGGGATCAGGCGCAGGCTGGCGGCATGCTCGATCGACTGGTGGGTGGGGCCGTCCTCGCCCAGGCCGATGGAGTCGTGCGTGAACACGTGCACCACGCGCAGCTTCATCAGCGCGGCCATGCGGATGGCGTTGCGGCTGTAGTCGCTGAACGTGAGGAAGGTGCCGCCGTAGGGGATGAAGCCGCCGTGCAGCGCGATGCCGTTCATGATCGCGGCCATACCGAACTCGCGCACGCCGTAGTTGATGTGGCGGCCGCCCAGCTTGGCGGTTTCCGCGCCGCCGGTGTTGACTTCCACCTGCACCACGTCGCCGTTCTCGTCGAAGCGCAGCGCGGGCGTGCTCTTGGTGTTGGTGAGGTTGGAGCCCGTCAGGTCGGCGCTGCCGCCGAGCAGTTCGGGCAGCGCGGCCGTGAAGGCTTCCAGCGCGAGCTGGCTGGCCTTGCGGCTGGCCACGGTCTCGGCCTTGGTGTGGGCGTTCACCACCGTGTCCACCGCGGTCTGGGCGAAATGCCTGGGCAGGTCGCCCGCCATGCGGCGCAGGAATTCGGCGGCCAGTTCGGGGTACGCGGCGGCGTAGGCGTCGAAGCGCTGCTGCCAGTCGGACTCGGCCTGTGCGCCGGCGTCCTTGGCGTTCCAGTCGGCGTACACCTCGGCCGGGATCTCGAAGGGCACGTGGCTCCAGCCGATGGCGTTGCGCGTCAGGGTGATCTCGTCGGCGCCCAGCGGTTCGCCGTGGGCCTTGGAGGTGCCGGCGCGGTTGGGCGAGCCCTTGCCGATGGCGGTCTTGCAGACGATCAGGGTGGGCTTGTCGATGCTGGTCTTGGCGCTCTGCACCGCGGCGGCCACGGCCTCCACGTCATGGCCGTCGACCGGGCCGATCACGTTCCAGCCGCTGGCGCGGAAACGGCCGGGGGTATCGTCCACGAACCAGGGCGCGACCTGGCCGTCGATGGAGATGCCGTTGTCGTCGTAGAGCGCGATCAGCTTGCCCAGCTTCCAGGCGCCGGCCAGCGAGATCGCCTCCTGGCTGATGCCTTCCATCAGGCAGCCGTCGCCGAGGAACACGTAGGTGTGGTGGTCCACGATGGTGTGGTCCACGTCGCCGTTCTTGCGGTTGAACTCGCGGGCCAGCAGCTTCTCGGCCAGCGCGAAGCCCACGGCATTGGTGATGCCCTGGCCCAGCGGGCCGGTGGTCGTCTCGACGCCGGGGGTGATGCCGTATTCGGGATGGCCGGCCGTCTTGCTGTGCAGCTGGCGGAAGTTCTTCAGCTCGTCGATCGGCAGGTCGTAGCCCGTGAGGTGCAGCAGCGCGTACAGCAGCATGGAGCCGTGGCCGTTGGAGAGCACGAAGCGGTCGCGGTCGGCCCACTGCGGGTTGGCCGGGTTGTGGCGCAGGTGGCGGGACCACAGCGCGACGGCCATGTCGGCCATGCCCATCGGGGCGCCGGGATGGCCGGAATTGGCCTGTTGAACTGCATCCATTGCGAGTGCGCGGATCGCATTCGCCATCTGTTGAGAATTGGCCATCAGGGGCGGCTCCGGAAGGGGCTGGGGAGGGGAAAACCGCGCATTTTACCGGGCCACCCCCGGCCTTGCCCACGGGAAGTCCGAGCCCTGCACTACAGTGCGGGCCATGCAAGGCCTGCACCTCACTGCCGATCTCCATGGCTGCCGCTGCGCGCCGCGCTGGCTGCTCGATGCCGATGCGCTGGGCGAAGCCTGCCTGGACGCCGTGCGCGCCGCCGGCCTGCAGGCGGTGGGCCGGCTGTTCCATTCCTTCCCAGCGACCGCGCACGGGCCCGGAGGGGTCACCGCCACCGTGCTGCTGGCCGAGTCGCACCTGTGCATCCATACCTGGCCCGAGCAAGCCGCCGTCACGCTCGATGTGTACGTGTGCAATTTCGGCGCCGACCATTCCGCCCAGGCCCGGACGCTGCTGGACGCGTTGCTCGCACTGTTCGAGCCCGCCACGGTGCAGCGGCATGCGCTGCACCGCGGTTGGGTCGCCGACGATGGCGATGGCGCCCGGACTTCCGCTCCATGATTCCTGCATGACGCCTTTCCCGACCTCCACAGGCTCCTTTCCCTCGACTTCCCATGCCCAGCCCCCGGCCATGCTGCTGGCCGCCGGCCGGGGCGAGCGCATGCGCCCGCTGACCGACGCCACCCCGAAGCCGCTGCTCGCCGTGCGTGGCCGCCCGCTGCTGCAGTGGCACCTGGAGGCCCTGGCCGCGGCTGGCGTGCGCTCGGCCGTGGTCAACACGGCCTGGCTGGGCGATCAGATCGGCGAGCGGTTCGGTGCCCGGTTCACCGCAGGGGAGGGTTCCGCGGGCACCGGAGCGGTGGCGATCGCCTATTCCCACGAGGGCCGTGACTTCGGCGGAGCGCTCGAGACGGCGGGCGGCATCGCCCGGGCCCTGCCGCAGCTCGGTCAGGTCTTCTGGCTGGCGGCGGGCGACGTGTTCGCGCCCGATTTCCGGTTCGCGGCGGAGGATGCGGCAGCCTTCACGGCCGGCGATGCGCTGGCCCACCTGTGGCTCGTGCCCAATCCGCCACACCATCCCCGCGGCGATTTCGGCCTTGGCCCCGATGGCCGCGCGCTCGACCTGCCGGCGCACGATCCTGGTCCGCGCTACACCTACAGCACGCTCGCGCTGCTGCGGGCGGAACTCTTCGCCGAACCCTGGTGCGGCATTCCCCCCGGCAACCCCGGCGGCGTGGCCGCGCCGCTCGCGCCGCTGCTGCGCCGGGCGATGGCGCAGGGGCGCGTCACGGCGTCGCTCTACACCGGGCAGTGGACCGACGTGGGGACGCCGGAGCGGCTGGCGGTGTTGAATCGCTGAGGCCCGCGTGCCGCGCGGAGGGCGGCCGGGGACCTCCTGAATGCCTTGGCCCATGGCCCCGCGGCGGCGGGGGCGGCCGCGTCGGTGGTAGAACCTGATCTGTGTGAAGGCCATGCGGGGTACCCCCGATCCGCCGGCATTTCCCGATCCGCATCCAAAAACCAGGCAGACCGAACGATGACCGCCCTTTCCTCCCCCTACGCCCGCCGCCGCGCCCACCTCGCCTCCCTGCTGGGCGAGGGCGGCATCGCCATCATCCCCACCGCGTCCGAGCACCTGCGCAACCGGGATACCGATTACCTCTACCGGCACGACAGCTACTTCTACTACCTCACCGGATTCACCGAACCCCAGGCCTGGCTGGTGCTTACCGCGGAAGGGCGCTCCACGCTCTTTTGCCAGCCCAAGGACCTGGAGCGCGAGATTTGGGACGGCTACCGCCTGGGGCCCGACGCGGCCGTGGCGGCGCTGGGCGTGGATGCCGCCCATTCGACGGCGCAGCTGGAGTCCCTGCTGCCGCGCCTGCTGGAGAACCGCGAGCGGGTGTGGTTCCCGTTCGCCACGCACGAGGGCCTGGCGGCGCGGGTGGATGGCTGGCTGCAGAAAGTGCGCGCCCGCGTGCGTTTCGGCGCGCTGTGCCCGGCGCAGCAGGGCGATCTCTGCACGCTGCTCGACGAGATGCGGCTCGTGAAGGACGCGCACGAGCAGGATGTCATGCGCCGGGCCGCCCGCATCAGCGCAGGCGCCCATGTCCGCGCCATGCAGTGCAGCGCGCGCATGCTGCGTGCCGGCGAGGACGTGCGCGAGTACCACCTCGATGCCGAGCTGCTGCACGAGTTCCGCCGCCACGGCTCGCAGGCGGTGGCATACAACTCCATCGTCGCGGCCGGCGCCAATGCCTGCGTGCTGCACTACCGCGCCGACGCGGCGCCCGTGCGCGCGGGCGAACTGGTGCTGATCGATGCGGGTTGCGAACTCGACGGCTATGCCAGCGACATCACGCGCACATTCCCGGCCGACGGCCGCTTCACGGGGCCGCAGCGCGACGTGTACGACCTCGTGCTCGCGAGCCAGCATGCGGCCGTGGCCGCCACCAAGGCGGGCGCGCGCTTCAACGACCCGCACGATGCCACCGTGGCGGTGCTGGCGCAGGGCCTGCTGGACCTGGGGTTGCTCGACAAGAGCAAGTTCGGCTCGGCGCAGGACGTGATCGAGCAGCGCGCGTATTTCCCGTTCTACATGCACCGCACCGGCCACTGGCTGGGCATGGACGTGCACGACTGCGGCAGCTATGTGGAGCCGTCGGAAGTGGGCGACAGCAGCGAGCGCAAGGATCCGCTGTCGGGCGAGATCATCACCAACCGCCCCAGCCGCATCCTGCGCCCGGGCATGGTGCTGACCATCGAGCCAGGGCTCTACATCCGGCCGGCGCCCGGGGTGCCCGAGGCGTTCCACCACATCGGCATCCGCATCGAGGACGACGCGATCGTGACCGAGGGAGGCTGCGAGCTGATCACGCGCGACGTGCCGGTGGACGCGGGCGAGATCGAGGCGCTGATGCGCGGCTGAACGCGGCCTGCCCGGCGCTGGAGCGCTTCCTCGGCTGCCGTCAGTCCACCAGCACGAGCTGGCCGCGCATGGGTTCGGCGTGCGTGGGGAACGAGCAGTAGTAGGTGTAGCGTTCATCGGCGCGCAGGCGCGACACCGGGAAGCTGACGGAGGCGTGTTCGCCCCCCGACAGCATCTGCGTGGCCGCGATGATGCGCGCATCGCCCCGCGGCACCCAGGCGCGCTCCGGCCCGGCCCGCTGGCCGTCGGCGATCACGGTATCGATGTCCGCCGAGCGCGCCAGCACCCAGTTGTGGCCGGCTTCCTGCCAGGGCTTCCTGCCGGTATGCACCAGATGCACCGTGAAGGTCTCGCAGCGGCGGCTCACGCGGATTTCCTGCGTGCTGAAGCGCTTGCCGGGCCGACCTTCGATAGAGGCTTCGCAGGCGGTGCCGGCGTTGGCTGCGGCAGTCGGGTGGCCGGCATGTGGGGCGGGCTGGGCATGTGCGAGCGCGGCGAAGGCGGCGCTGGCGGCAAGTGCGAGGCCGCTCAGCACAGGGCGGGCCGGAAAGGAATGGGGCATGAAGACTCCTGAGAAGTGAAGGAAAGGAATGGGGAAGGGTCGTGTGCGCCTGTCAGGCGGCAGCGAGCCCGTCCACGATGACCTGTGGCAGACCGCGCGAGCACGGCTCCACGCGCGCCTGCACGTCGTACACGCGAGCCAGCAGGGCCGGATCGATGGCTTCGGCGGGAGGCCCGTCGGCCATCAACCGGCCGTCGCGCAGTACCAGCACGCGATCGGCATGGCGCAGCGCGATGCCCAGGTCGTGCAGTACCACCAGCGTGACCATGCGGTGGCGCACGGTCTCCTCGCACACCAGCGACATGACGTGGAACTGGTGGTTCAGGTCGAGCGCGGAGAGCGGCTCGTCGAGCAGCAGCACGCGCGGCTGGCGGATCAGCGCCTGGGCCAGGCCGGCCAGTTGCGCCTGCCCGCCGGAGAGCTCGTTCAGGTGCCGCATGGCCAGGTGGTCGATGCCCAGGCGCTGCAGCAGCACGGCGCCCTCCTGCACGGCACTCTCGGCACGCAGCCCGTCGCCCGCGCGCGTGTCGTGCGGCGAGGCATTGCGCGCGGCCAGCAGCGATTCAATGACGCGCAGGTGCACTGCCGCCGGCAGGGCCTGGGGCAGGTAGACGATGCGCCGCGCTCGTTCGGCCAGGCTGGCACGCTCGAGCGCCTCGCCATCCAGTTCCACGCTGCCGCCTGCGCGCACCAGTCCCGCCAGGGCCCGCAGCAGCGTGGACTTGCCGCTGCCGTTGGGACCCAGCACGGCCGTCACCGTGCCCGGCTGCAGCGCCGCCATGGTGAGGCCATCGATCACGCTGCGGCGCCCGTAGGCCACGCCCAGGCGCGCGATGTGCAGCCCGGCGCTCATGCGCGCCCCCGCGTGCGCAGCACGATGGCCAGGAAGAACGGTATGCCTACCAGCGACGTGACAATGCCTACGGGAATGACCACGCCGCCGATCAGCGTCTTGGAGGCGACGGAGGCCAGCGACAGCACCAGCGCGCCCGTGAGGGCCGCGGCCGGCAGGTAGAAGCGGTGGTCGTCGCCCACCAGCCGGCGCGCGATGTGCGGCGCCACCAGCCCGATGAAGCCGATGCTGCCCACGAACGCCACCGACAGCGCGGCCAGCAGGCTGATGCGCAGCAGCGCGCCGAGGCGCAGCCGGCGCACATCGACGCCGAAACTCGCGGCACGGTCCTCGCCCAGCCGCAGGGCCGTCAGGCGCCAGGCGTTGGCCAGCGAGAACGGCACCACCACGGCCAGCGCCACGGCCAGCACCGCCAGCTTGGGCCAGGTGGCACGCGAGAGGCTGCCCATGGTCCAGAACACCAGTCCCTGCAGCGCCTCGGCCGTGGCGACGAACTGCAGCAGCGACACCAGCGCGTTGAAGCTGAACACCAGGGCGATGCCGAACAGCACCACGCCGGTGGCGCTCATGCCGCCCCAGCGCGCCACGAGGTCCAGCAGCAGCGCCGACGTCATCGCGAACAGGAAGGCATTGGCGGGCACGGCCCACGCCGCGGGCACGCCGGGAAGGCTCCAGTCGAGCACGATGGCCAGCGCGGCGCCGAAGGCCGCGGCCGACGACAGGCCCAGGGTGAACGGGCTGGCCAGGGGGTTGGCGAGCACGGTCTGCATCTCGGCGCCGGCCAGGCCCAGTGCCAGGCCCACGGCCACGGCCATCAGCGCATACGGCATGCGGATGTCCCAGACGATCACGCGCAGCGCCGGGGGCGCGTGGGCTGCGTCCAGCAGCGTCGCGCCCAGTTGCGCGAGGGACAGCCCCGACGGGCCGGTCGTGAAATCCAGCAGCAGC
Source organism: Paracidovorax oryzae ATCC 19882 (assembly GCF_000687165.1). Lineage (GTDB taxonomy): Bacteria > Pseudomonadota > Gammaproteobacteria > Burkholderiales > Burkholderiaceae_C > Paracidovorax > Paracidovorax oryzae. The sequence goes on from NZ_JMKU01000008.1 coordinate 208,391, forward strand.
GCGGCCACGATGCCGGTGGCGAGTGCCGCCAGCGCCAGCAGGCGCAGCCCGGCCAGCCGCCGGTAGGCCTGCTGCAGCGGCGCCTGCCGTGCGGCGTGGAGGGGCGGCGGCACCTGCGTGGTGGCCCCGTGCAGGCCTGCAATGGTGCTCATCGGGGCGCGCCTCCCGCGGCGGGCCGCAGATCGCCCCAGTAGGCGCCGTGCAGCGGCAGCGCCTTCAGGAAGCGGCGGTTGATCTCGTCCTGCGTGGCCTGCGGATCGACATCGGCGAAGCGATCGGGATGGAACCACCGGGCCATGGCTTCGATGGCCAGGATGTTGGTGGGCGCGTCGTAGAAGTTGTGCCACAGGCCATGGGCACGGCCCTGGCGCACGGCCGAAAGCACCTCGAAGCCCGGGCGCGCCGCGAGTGCCTGCAGGCTGGCCGACAGGTCGGCCGGGGCGACGCCGGCGCCGGCCTTGAGCATCAGCCGGTTGCCCTGCGGGCGGCTGCCGGTGGCGATGTAGATCGCGGGGTCCTCCGCGATCAGCGCTTCGAAGTGCAGGTCGCCGATGGCCCCGGGCACCTTGCCGGCGGCCACGTTCACGCCGCCCGCGGCGTCGATGAATTCGGCCATGTTGCCCTGGCCCACCGTGTGGCAGCAGCCGTCCCACACGCCGGCCAGCAGCTCTGCGAAGACGCGCGGGCGCTGGGCGGACGGAATGGACTGCACGCGCGATCGCACGCGCTGCAGGTGCTCTTCGTAGAAGCGCGCGTAGGCCTCGGCGGCCTCTTCGCGGTGGATCGCCCGGCCCAGGATGCGCATGCTGGCCGGCGTGTGCTGCACCGGCTGCGCGCGGAAGTCGATGAACACCACCGGCACGCCGGCTTTCTCCAGTTCCTTCACCAGCCCGCTCTGGCGCCCGGGGCCGTGGCCGCCCAGGCCGAAGATCGCGATGTCGGGGCGGGTGGAGACGCTCTGCTCCGAACTCACGCTGTCTTCGGACGTGCGCCCGATCACCGGAATGCGGTCGATGGCCGGGAAACGTTGGCGATAGTCCGCATAGCCGTTGGGATCCGCGAAGGGCAGTTCACCCTGCCAGCCGGCGATGCGTGCCAGCGGCTGGTCGCCTTCGATGAGCGCCAGTGCGTACAGGAAGCGGCCTTCGCCCAGCAGGATGCGCTCGACCTTGTCGGGCACCGCGACCGTGCGACCGACGATGTCGACCACGGTGCGCGCGGGCGCGGCGATGGCGGGAAGGCACAGGGCGGCGCAGAATGCGGCTGCGGTGCACGCGCGCAGCAAAGCGCGGCGCAGGAGTGGGGAAGAGGGGATGGGAACGGACGAAGAGGTCATGGCATGGCCCGCGTCGCGCGGGTCGCTTACTTAGAATGCAAATCGTTCTTATTGAAAACGGTGCACTCTAGTGAGGCGATCGACCGATCGGGCCTTGGCCCGGCGCCCGCATGCAATGCCATGTTGCAGGGCGGGCGCCCAACATATTCCATTACAAATCCGCACCCGGGGCGGGCCGGCATGAGCGCGCCGGCGGGCTCCGAGGGTGCGCGCATCCTCGTCGTGGACGACGATCCCGAAATCCGCGAGCTGCTGTGCGATTACCTGCGGGCGGCCGGCCTGCGGCCCGCGGCGGTGGCCGAGGGCGAAGCGATGTGGCAGTGGCTGGCACGTCACACGGCCGACCTGGTGGTGCTCGACCTGATGCTGCCCGGCACCGACGGCCTGGCGCTGTGCCGCGCCCTGCGCGAGCGCACGCACATCCCGGTGGTCATGCTCACGGCGCGCGGTGCGTTGCTGGACCGCATCCTGGGCCTGGAGATGGGCGCCGACGACTATTTGCCCAAGCCCTTCGATCCGCGCGAGCTGCTGGCGCGCATCAACGTGGTGCTGCGCCGCGCGCGCCAGGTGCCCGCGCACCTGCACGAGCCCGAAATGGCGGCCAGGCTGCGCTTCGCCGGCTGGTGCCTGGATGCGCGCGAGCGCCAGCTGGTGTCGCCTGCCGGCGTGGTGGTGGCGCTGGCGCAGTCGGACTTCCGGGTGATGCAGGCGCTCGCGCAGAACCCCCGCCGCACGCTCAGCCGCGACTATCTGGCCGAGCATGCCTTCGGCAAGGAGCGCTCGGCGCTCGACCGCGCCGTGGACGTGTGCGTGAGCCGCCTGCGCCAGCACCTGGAGGACGACCCGCGCCAGGCGCGCCTGATCCGCACCGTGCGCAACGCGGGCTACCAGCTGGCCTGCGACGTGGCGGCGCAGCCGCAGCCATGAGCGGCGGCCCCGGCAGCCCTGGCCATCGCGGCGTGGCCACCCCGCCATCCCCACCGGAAGCGGGCCGGTTGCGCCGCCTGTGGCAGCGCCTGGTCCGCGCACTCTGGCCGCAGACGCTCACCGGGCGCATCGTCGCGATCCTGGTGGCAGGCATGTTGGCCGCCCAGGCGCTCACCGGCACCATCTGGTGGGACATGCGGCGCGGCCAGCTGCTGGAGGTACCGTTGCGCGTGGTGGCAGCGCGCGCGGCCGATGCGTTCATGCTGCTGGCGTCGCTGCCCCCGGAAGCGCGCGGGGCGGCGGCACGCACGCTGGCTTCGGTGGACTACGGGATCTCGCTGGTCGATGACGGGGACGCTGCCCTGCTGGCCGCCGCACAGGTGCCGCCGGACGCCGTCCCCGACGCCACCGCGCGCCGGATGGTGGCCGACGTGCTGGACCGGCGGGCGGGTGCGCCGGTGCCGCTGCGCCTGTTGTCGGTGGAACTGCGCGGCGACGGCGGGCAGGGCACCGGCACCGGCGCGCTGCTGACGGCGCGCGAGCCCGAGGCGCACGTGCACCTGCTGCTCGGCCTGGGCGCCGGCCAGTGGCTGCAGGTGCGGGCGCGCGAAGGCGAATCGGGCTACGCCGTGCGGCCTTACTCGGCGCTGGCGGACTACGTGCTGCGCATCTACCTGCTGCGCATCGCGGTGGTGGTGGCCGTGGCGCTGGTGGCCGTGCGCATCGCCATGCGGCCGCTGGCACGCATGGCCCGCGCGGCCGACGCGCTGGGGTGCGATCTGCAAAACCCGCCGCTCGACACCAGCGGTCCGCGCGAAGTGCGCCAGGCCGCGCAGGCCTTCAACGCCATGCAGCGGCGCATCGCAGACGGCGTGGCCGAGCGCACTCGCTTCCTGGCCGCCGTCTCGCACGATCTGCGCTCACCGATCACGCGGCTGCGCCTGCGCACCGAGATGCTGGAGCCCGACGCCCTGCGCGCGAAGTTCCGCGCCGATCTGCAGGAGATGGAAAGCATGGTGGCCGCCACGCTCGACGTGCTGCGCGGCGCCGACACCCAGGGCCCGCTCCAGAGCGTGGACATCGATGCCCTGGTGGGCAGCCTGGTGCAGGATCTGCACGAATCCACGGGGCAGGCCATCCCGGTGCATGGCACGGCGCATGCGCCGTTGGCGGGCTATGCGCAGAGCCTGCGCCGCTGCCTGCAGAACCTGCTGGAGAACGCCTTGCGCTACGCCGGCAGCGCCCAGGTGCAGATCGAGGACACGCCCCGGGTGCTCACCATCACCGTGCGCGACGGCGGCCCGGGCATAGCCCCCGCGCACCTGCCGCACGTGCTGGAGCCTTTCTACCGCGCGGAGGGGTCGCGCAATGCGGCGTCGGGCGGGTTCGGCCTCGGCCTGTCGATCGCCGACATGGTGGCGCGCGCCCATGGCGGGCGGCTGGAGCTGGCCAACCGGCCCGAAGGCGGACTGGACGCGCGCCTCGTCCTGCCCCGGACGGCATCCGCCGCGGGCGACGGCCGGGCCCCCGGGGGCTCCACCGAAGCGCTGTAACCGGTTTTCATGCAAAATTGAAACCCGATTACATTCCGTTCGCCCATTCCTACAGGAGACCACCCCCATGCGCATCCGCCGAGCCACCAAGATCGTCGCCACCCTGGGGCCCGCGTCGAGCGATCCGGTCCTGCTGGAGCGCATGATCGCCATGGGCGTGAACGTGGTACGGCTCAACTTCAGCCACGGCACTGCGCAGGACCACATCGACCGGGCAGAGAAGGTGCGGGCCGCGGCCCAGCGTGCCGGCCGCGAAGTCGCGATCATGGCGGACCTGCAGGGCCCCAAGATCCGCGTGGGCAGGTTCGCCGAGGGCAAGGTGTGGCTGGAGCCCGGCGCGGCCTTCGTGCTCGATGCGTCGCGTACCGAGCTGGGCGACGGGGCCGGCGTGGGCCTGGACTACAAGGAACTGCCGCGCGACGTGAAGCCCGGCGACATCCTGCTGCTCAATGACGGGCTCATCGTGCTGAACGTGAACGCGGTGCGCGGCGAACAGGTCCACACCACCGTGCGGGTGGGCGGTGAGCTGTCGAACAACAAGGGCATCAACAAGCAGGGCGGGGGCCTCACGGCGCCGGCCCTCACGGCCAAGGACATGGAGGACATCAAGACCGCCATGAGCTTCCAGGCCGACTACGTGGCCGTCAGCTTCCCCAAGAACGCCACCGACATGGAAATGGCGCGCCAGCTCTGCAACGTGGCCGCCGCCGAGTTCCGCCACAAGCCGGGCCTGATCGCGAAGATCGAACGTGCCGAGGCCGTGCCGAGGCTGGAAGAGATCCTGCGCGTGTCCGACGGCATCATGGTGGCCCGCGGCGACCTGGCCGTGGAGGTGGGCAATGCCGCCGTGCCCGCGCTGCAGAAGAAGATGATCCGCATGGCGCGCGACATGGACAAGGTCGTCATCACCGCCACGCAGATGATGGAGAGCATGATCACCAACCCGGTGCCCACGCGTGCCGAGGTGAGCGACGTGGCCAACGCGGTGCTCGACGGCACCGACGCCGTGATGCTCAGCGCCGAGACGGCGGCCGGCCGCTATCCGCTGGAGACGGTGGAGGAAATGGCCAAGATCTGCGCCGCCGCCGAGGCCGCGGAGGACCCCGAGCGCGATTCGGATTTCACGGGCCAGACGCTGGGGCGCATCGACCAGTCCATCGCCATGGGGGCGCTCTTCACCGCCCACCACCTGGGCGCCAAGGCCCTCGTGGCCCTGACGGACAGCGGTTCCACGGCGCTCTGGATGAGCCGCCACCGCATCCACATCCCGATCTACGCGCTCACGCCCAAGGTCGCCACGCAGCGCAAGATGGCCATGTACCGCAACGTGCGGCCCCTGCTCATGGATACCAGCGTGGACCGCGACACCGCGCTGGAGCAGGCCGAGAGCCACCTCAAGAGCCGCAACATCGTGCAGCAGGGCGACCTCTACGTGATCACCTGCGGAGAGCCGATGGGCGCACCCGGCGGAACCAATATGCTGAAGATCTGCCGCGCCGGCTGATCCAGGTCCGCAGCACCTGGCGGGCCAGCCATGCGCTGGCCAGGCCCACCAGGGCGCCGGCGACCACGTCCGAGGGCATGTGCACGCCCAGGCAGACGCGGCTCCAGGCCACCGCGGTGGCGGTGGCGTAGGCCAGCCAGCGCCAGGCCGGACGCGTTCCGCGGCCCAGGCCCGCCATCAGCCCGCGCACCAGGGCGAATGCCGCCGCCGCGTGCATGCTGGGGAAACCCGCGCGCGCGCCCTGCTCGATCCACTGCATGCCCAGCCCCAGTTCGGCCGGGCGCGGAATCGGCACCAGGGACCGGAAGCCGCGCACGGTGCACCAGGCGATCAGCATCGAGAGCAGCGCCATGACGACGGCCCGCCGCGTGGAAGGCAGCCCCCGCGCGAGTTCGAGCAGCAGCATCAGTCCCGCGAACACCGGCAGGTCCTGCGATAGCCAGCGGGCCGTGGCGATGACGGCCTGCGGAGTCGCGGGGGTCGCGTTCAGGGCCAGGAAGAGCGGGACATCAAAGAGGGACATGGGGCGCGGTGCTTTCCGTGGGCAGGAGGCTGTCGGGCTGCGGGTGGAGGCGGCGCAGCGCCGCCATGGCCAGGTCGCAGGCCCATCCCGTGGTCCAGCACAGCCAGCCGGTCCACAGCGTGTGGCTCATGAAATGCGCGCCACGCGCCTGCTGCGCGAAGCCCAGCACGAAGCCCGCGGCGAGCGATGCGGCCAGCCACCACCGCGCGGCGCGCGGCAGGTGGCGGCGCAGCACGAAATAGCCGCCCAGGAAGGCAAAGCCGGCCGCGGCGTGGCCCGCGGGAAAGCAATGGCCACTGCCGCCGTCGAAGAGCCCGTGCGACCAGTGCGACACATACCGCGCCACGCCGCCGAACTCGGCCAGGTCCCAGGGGCAGCTGGTGGCGCTCGCCCGCTTGAATACCGCGATCACCGCCAGGGCGAGCAGTGCGCTGACCGCCATCTGCAGCCGGCCGGCGGTGGGCACCCGGCGCAGCCAGCCCACGGGCCACCAGACCGTCGCGGCCAGCAGCACCATGATTACCCAGCCCGCGCGCCGCGCACCCTCGTGCATCACCGAGACGAAGACCCAGTCGTCGCGCAGGGGAAACCCTCCGGCATTGCCGAAGACATGCGCCAGCGCCATGTCGAACGGCGTGGCGTCCCAGGCGGCCAGCAGGCACAGGCTGGCCAGTGTCCAGAAGAAAGGCGAGGCCGCGAACCGGACCGGGGTGGAGCCGGTCCGCGGGGCCATGGCCGGCAGGGAGTCGGCGGAAGTCGTTGGATGCATGGGCCGCGACGTTAGGGGGCTCCCATTAACGCCGTCTTAATAACCCCGCGCCCCGGTCGGCCGCGGTGTCCCGGGGGCGCCACAATGGCGGCATGAGAATCCTCGTAGTCGAAGACGATGCCGGCATCGCCGCCGGCCTGCGGAACAATCTGCAGCAGAGAGGCTATGCCGTGGACATCTGCAGCAGCGTGGCCGCAGCCTGGAGCGCGCTGCGGTTCGAGCGGTTCGACGCCGTGCTGCTGGACCTCGGGCTGCCCGACGGCGATGGCGGGGAACTGCTCACCCGCCTGCGCGGCGCCCCCGAGGCGCCGCCGGGCGCCCAGCCGCTGCGGTTGCCGGATCCGGCCACCCCGGTGCTGATCCTCACGGCGCGCGACCAGGTCCACCAGCGCATCGCGGGCCTGGACCAGGGCGCGGACGACTACCTCGCCAAGCCCTTCGACGTGGATGAACTGGAGGCCCGCCTGCGGGCCCTGCTGCGCCGCGCCGCCGGCCGGGCCTCCCCGGTGATCCGCGTGCACGACATCGAACTGGATCCGGCGGCACGCACCGTGCGGCGCGCCGGCCAGCTGGTGGAGATGTCGCCCCGCGAGTTCTCCGTGCTGCTCGTGCTGCTCGACGCCCGCGGGCGCGTGCTGTCGCGCCAGCAGATCGAAGAGCGCCTCTACAACTGGCAGAGCGGAGTGGAAAGCAACGCCATCGAGGTCCACATCCACCACCTGCGCAAGAAGCTCGGCAGCGAGCGCATCCAGACCATGCGCGGCGTCGGCTATTTCGTACCCTGGGAGTGACGACATCCATGGCTGCCGCGACACTGGCTTCCGCCCATATTCCCTCGCTCACCCGTCGCTTGCTGCTCTGGACGCTGGGCGTGCTCCTGGTGGTGTGGGCCACCTTCGTCGGCATGGCCTATCTCACGGGCATCGAGGAAGCCGACGAACTGACCGACGGCCACCTGGCCAGCGTGGCGGCCCTGCTGCTCAACCTGCGGCCCGGCGAGACGGTCACGCCCGAAGAGGCCACGCGGCGCGCGCCGACGCCGTGGCTGCGGGCGCACGACTACCAGCAATCGCTCAATGTGGTGCAGTGGGACGCTTCCGGCCGCCTCCTCTCGCACAGCGGCGACGCCCCGCTGCCGCCTTTCGACGTCCCCGAAGGGTTCGCCACCCTGCACCTGGGCAAGCAATCCACGCCGTGGCGCAGTTTCTCCCAGTGGGACGGCACGCGCTCGCGCAAGGTGGCCGTGCTGCTCGACCTGGAAGAGCGCGACGATCTCGCCGAAGACATCGCCGCGCAGATGGTGCAGCCCGGCCTGTGGCTGCTGCCCGTCGTGATGCTCGTGCTGGGTTTCGCGGTGCGGCGCGGCCTGCGGCCGCTCTACACCCTGTCGGAGGACGTGGCGGCGCTGGACGTGGCCGGCGCCGGGCGCCTGCCCACCGGAGGCACGCTGCGCGAATTCGAATCCGTGGTGGCTTCCATCAACACGCTGCTCGACCGGCAGCAGGCCGCGCTTGTGCGGGAGCGCCGCCTGGCCAACGAAGTGGCGCACGAGTTGCGCACGCCCCTGTCGTCCATCGTGCTGCAGGCCCGTGCGCTGGACGGCGGCCTGGAAGGCCCGGCCCAGGCCGAGGCGCTGGCCCGCATCGGCCAGGACGCGCTGCGCGCCGGCCATGTGCTCAACCAGCTGCTCGCCCTGGCCCGGGCCAGCCGCACCCGGCTGCATGAGCTGGAGGCCGAGGTCGATCTGGCGGAACTGGCGCGCAGCGTGGCCGCGGATTACGCCCAGGCGGCCTGGCAGCACGGATCCGCCCTGGGCGTGGCCGCGGACGGCCCCGTGGCGGTGCGCGGCAATGCCGTCCTGCTGGAGATGGCGGTGCGCAACCTCGTGGAGAACGCGCTGCGCCACACGCCCGCCGGGACGCGGGTGGAGATCCAGGCCGGCGCCGCGGGCAGTGGCGGAGCGTGGCTGCAGGTGTGCGACGACGGCCGGCGCGCGCTGCCGGGCGGGCCGGAGGGGCAGGCCGCGCGGGCGCCGGTGGACAGCCTGCACCTCGGGCACGAAATCATCTTCCGGGTGGCCGAGGCGCACGGAGGGCGTTTCGGCGAGGAGCCCGCGCCCGCGCCTTTCACCACGTGTTACCGGGTGGAACTGCGGACTGCCCCGGGGGCGGGGACCCCCGGCTAAAATGTGCCGGTTACGAAGCGGTTACCGCCGCCGGGCGCCACCGACAATGCACCGGCCCCGCCCGTGTCCTGCACACGGTCCGGGCGCTCCATCCCCACCCTTGAATGGAACCACCCCATGCCACTCGTCTCGATGCGCGAAATGCTCGACCATGCCGCTGAAAACCTCTACGGCATTCCCGCCTTCAACGTCAACAACCTGGAGCAGGTGCAGGCGGTGATGTCGGCGGCCGACGAGGTCGGTGCCCCGGTGATCCTCCAGGCAAGCGCCGGGGCCCGCAAATATGCTGGCGAGCCCTTCATCAAGCACCTCATCCAGGCCGCCGCCGAGATGTATCCCCACATCCCCCTGGTGATGCACCAGGACCACGGCACCAGCCCCGAGGTGTGCCAGGGCGCGCTGAACCTGGGCTTCGGCTCGGTGATGATGGACGGCTCCCTGATGTCCGACGGCAAGACGCCGTCCTCGTTCGACTACAACGTCGATGTCACGCAGAAGGTCGTGGCCATGGCCCACAAGGTCGGCGCGACGGTGGAAGGCGAACTGGGCTGCCTCGGCAACCTGGAAACCGGCGATGCCGGCGAGGAAGACGGCATCGGCGCCGAGGGCAAGCTGGACCACAGCCAGATGCTGACCGATCCCGAAGAGGCCGCCCAGTTCGTGAAGGCCACCCAGCTCGACGCGCTGGCCATCGCCATCGGCACCAGCCACGGCGCCTACAAGTTCAGCCGCCCGCCCACGGGCGACATCCTGGCCATCAGCCGGGTCAAGGAAATCCACGCCCGCATCCCCAACACCCACCTGGTGATGCACGGCTCGTCCTCCGTGCCGCAGGAACTGCTGGCCATCATCAACCAGTACGGCGGCAAGATGAAGGAAACCTACGGCGTGCCCGTGAAGGAAATCCAGGAAGCCATCAAGTACGGCGTGCGCAAGATCAACATCGACACCGACATCCGCCTGGCGATGACCGGCGCCGTGCGCAAGTTCCTCGCCGAGAATCCCGACAAGTTCGACGCCCGCGAGTGGCTCAAGCCCGCCCGCGAAGCTGCCAAGCAGATCTGCAAGCAGCGCTACATCGAGTTCGGCTGCGAGGGCCAGGCTGCGAAGATCAAGGGCCGCACCCTGCAGGCGATGGCCGGCCTGTACGCCTCCGGCGCGCTGGCACAGGTGGTGAACTGACGCACCGGGAGCGGCGCGGCGGGTTCGGGTTAAGCTCGGACCCCGCCTTCCGGCCGGGCCGCGTCCTTCGCCGCCGACCGCCCGGATGTCCGCGGGGTTCTTCCGCATTCCTTTCGAGGCGCCCAGTTCCGTGAAAAAGCCGCCCCTGTCGTTCCTGCCCGCGCGCGCGGGCCTGTACCTTCCACTTGCCGGTGCCGTCCTGCTGTCCCTCGCGGCCTGCGCTCCGGTGCAGCCGTCGCTGCCGCACGTCGGCCGGGCCCAGGTCGAACTGCCCCCGGGCGACTGGGAGGTGCTGCAGCGCGGCAAGCAGACGGTCGTGGACGTGCTGCCCGACGACACGGCCGACGACCTGCCGATGGAGACCTCCGTCATGGGCCTGCGCGGCCCTGGCAAGGACCGTCCGCTCCTGGCCCTGGTCTTCGTGCAGACCAACGCCACCAACTACCCGCGCGACACCACGCTGTGGACGCTGCCCTGCCCGCAGCAGGACGGCGTGTTCGTGGAGGACCGCACCCGCGGCAGCCCGGCCCGTGCCGACTGCCTGCGCTACCGCCGTCGCGCAGATACGGGCAACTACCTTGCGCTCAGCCGCCCCGGCGTGTCCCGATGGATGGCGGAGCAGCGCCTGGCCCCCGGCGTGCCCTATTCGCACGTGATGTACCGCTACGCGAACAACGGCGGCGGTTTCATCTCGGTGGACGTGGTCGCGGCCCAGAGCCTGCTGCGGCCCGTCACCCACACCAATGATGAGTTCCTCCTGGCCGGGCGGCCCGCGTTCCGCTGGAGCGAGAAGCTCGCCGACGCGGCGCGCCTGAGCGTGTCGATGATGGATGGACGGATGGTCTTTCCGCCGTTCCCCATTCCGCCCGAGGTTCCTCCCGCCATTCCCCCCGCGCGGTGACGGCCGGGTGGTCCCGCGCCTCCGCTCCTGCGGAGCGGGCGCTAGGGTAAGCCCAGACACGCACCCGGGGCCGGTACCCCGAGAATGCGGGTTTCTTTGTAACAGCAGGTTCTGGAGACATACAGCATGAACGACCGTCCGTGGCTTGCCGCGTATCCTGAAGGGGTGCCGGCCGACATCGACCCGGCGCAGTACCCGTCGCTCGTCGCCCTGATGGAGGAGGCCTTCCGGCAGCACGCGGACCGCACGGCCTACAGTTTCATGGGCAAGGACATCAGCTTCGCCGAGACCGAGGTGCAAAGTCGCCACTTGGCCGCCTACCTGCAGGGCCTGGGCCTCGCCCGCGGCGACCGCGTGGCGGTCATGATGCCCAACGTGCCGCAGTACCCGGTCGCCGTCGCGGCCATCCTGCGCGCCGGGTTCGTGGCCGTGAACGTGAACCCGCTCTACACGCCGCGCGAACTCGAGCACCAGCTCAAGGACTCGGGCGCGAAGGCGATCATCATCATCGAGAACTTCGCCGCGACGCTGCAGGCCTGCATCGGCGCGACGCAGGTGCAGCACGTGGTGCTGTGCGCCATGGGCGACCAGCTGGGCCTGCTCAAGGGGCTGGTCGTGAACTACGTGGTCCGCAAGGTCAAGAAGCTGGTGCCGGCCTTCTCGCTGCCGGGCGCCGTGCGCTTCAACGACGCGGTCGCCAAGGGCGCGCGCGGCACCCTGCAGAAGCCCGACCTGCGGCCCGACGACGTCGCGCTGCTGCAGTACACCGGCGGCACCACCGGGGTGTCGAAGGGCGCCGTGCTGCTGCACCGCAACCTGATCGCCAACGTGCTGCAGTCGGAGGCCTGGAACGAGCCCGCGATGCGCAAGATCCCGGCGGGCGTGCAGCCCGCGAGCGTCTGCGCGCTGCCGCTCTACCATATCTTCGCGTTCACCGCGAACATGATGCTGGCCATGCGCACCGGCGCCAAGACTATCCTGATCCCCAACCCGCGCGACCTCGCCGCGGTGCTCAAGGAACTCTCCAAACACACCTTCCACAGCTTCCCGGCCGTGAACACGCTCTTCAACGGCCTGGCCAACCACCCGGACTTCAACACGGTGGACTGGAAGAACCTCAAGGTGTCCGTCGGCGGCGGCATGGCCGTGCAGAGCGCGGTGGCGCGCCTGTGGCTCGAGAAGACCGGCTGCCCCATCTGCGAGGGCTACGGCCTGTCGGAGACCAGCCCCTCGGCGAGCTGCAATCCCGTCACCACGAAGGAATACACCGGCACCATCGGCGTGCCCATTCCCAGCACGCGCATGAAGCTCATCGACGACGAAGGCCGCACGGTGACCGAGCCCGGCCGCGCCGGCGAGATCGTCATCCACGGCCCGCAGGTCATGGCCGGCTACTGGCAGCGGCCCGACGAGACGGCCAAGGTCATGACCGAGGACGGCTACTTCAAGACCGGCGACATCGGCACCATGGACGAGCGCGGCTTCTTCAAGATCGTGGACCGCAAGAAGGACATGGTGCTGGTCAGCGGCTTCAACGTCTACCCGAACGAAGTGGAGGATGTGGTGGCCGCGCTGCCGGGCGTGATGGAATGCGCGGTGGTGGGCGTGCCCGACGAGAAGACCGGCGAGGCCGTGAAGCTCGTCATCGTCCGGAAGGACCCGGAGCTGACCGAAGCCCAGGTGCGCGAGTTCTGCAAGTCCAACCTCACCGGCTACAAGCAGCCGCGCCTGGTCGAGTTCCGCGAATCGCTGCCCAAGACGCCCGTGGGCAAGATCCTGCGCCGCGAACTGCGCGACAGCAAGAAGGCCTGACGGGCCATTCGCCCAGCGGCCGGCGGCGCAGTGCCGCCGGCTTTTTTGCCATGCCCCGAACCGCCATCCTCAGCGCCCTGCCCGAAGAGCAGGCCGGACTCTCCTCCGCCCTGCAGGCGCCTGAACGCGTCGTGCACGCCGGCAGGACGTTCTTCTGCGGCACGCTCGAAGGGCAGGACGTGGTGCTGGCCCTGTCCGGCATCGGCAAGGTGGCGGCGGCCACCACCGCCACGGCGCTCGTCGAACGCTTCGGCGCCGCGCGCATCGTGTTCACGGGCGTGGCGGGCGGCATGGGGGACGGCGTGCAGGTGGGCGACGTGGTGGTCGCGCACGACTACCTGCAGCACGACATGGACGCATCGCCCCTGTTCCCTCGCTGGGAACTGCCCGGCTACGGCCGCGCCCGGCTGGCGTGCGACCCGCATCTGGCCGGCCTGCTCTCGGCGGCGGTGGATGATTGCCTGCAGCATCCGGACCTGGGCACGCCGGCCGGCGACACGGAGGGCTCCGCGCGCGTACCCCGCCGCCACACCGGCCTCGTTGCCAGCGGTGACCTGTTCGTCTCCACCGCGACGGGCGCCAGGGCCTTGTGCGATGCCCTGCGCGCCGCGGACCACGACGTGCTGGCCGTCGAGATGGAAGGCGCCGCGGTCGCCCAGGTCTGCGCGGATTACCGTGTCCCCTTCGGCGCCATGCGCACCATCTCCGACCGCGCCGACGACACCGCCCACGTGGACTTCGCCCGCTTCGTGGAGACCGTGGCCGCGCGCTATGCGTACCGCATCACCCGCCGCTTGCTGCAAATGCTTTAAACAAGAGGAACCGGCTCCGCCGGGCCACTGGCGTCGTCCCCCTGGGGGGAAGGCGCGCAGCGCCTCAGGGGGGATTCACTTCAACCAGCCGCGCTTGCGGAAGTACCACATGGGCCCCACCGCGCTCGCCACCATCAGCGCGATGCCGTAGGCGTAGCCGTAGCTCCACTGCAGCTCCGGCATGAACTGGAAGTTCATCCCGTACACGCTCGCGATGAGCGTGGGCGGCAGCAGCGCGACGCTCGCCACCGAGAAGATCTTGATGATCTTGTTCTGGTTGATGTTGATGAAGCCGACCGTGGCGTCCATCAGGAAGTTGATCTTGTCGAAGAGGAACGCCGTGTGGTTGTCCAGCGACTCGATGTCGCGCAGGATCTGCCGCGCGTCCTCGAACTGCTCGGCGTTCAGCATCTTGCTGCGCATCATGAAGCTCACGGCGCGGCGCGTGTCCATCACGTTGCGGCGGATGCGGCCGTTCAGGTCCTCCTGGCGGGCGATGGCGGCCAGCACCTCGCCGGCGCGCGCATCCGTCACGTCGCCCGCCAGCACCTGGGTGCTCACTTCCTTCAACTCGTCGTAGATGCCCTCGAGCGTGTCGGCGGAGTATTCCGCGTCCAGGTCGAACAGCTTGAGCAGCACTTCCTTGGCATCCTCGATCAGGCCCGGGGCCCGGCGCGCGCGCATGCGCAGCAGCCGGAAGACGGGCAGGTCCTCGTCGTGGATGGAAAACAGCACGCCCTTGCTCTTGAGCGTGTCGTTGACCAGGTTGAGGATGAAGGCCACGCGCACCGAGCGCGGGTTGTCCTCGTCGTCGATCAGGAAGTCGCTGCGGATGTGCAGCTCGCCGTTGTCTTCCTCGTAGAAGCGGGCGGATTCCTCGATGTCCTCGTCCATCGCGTCCGCGGGGATCTGCAGCCCGTAGTGCTGCTTGATCCAGCGCTTTTCCTCGAGCGTGGGCGATTCCAGGTCCACCCAGATCGGCTGGAAGCGTGCGAGGTCTTCCAGGGATTCGATCTCTTCCTGGACGAGTCGGCCGTTGGCGAGCGTGAAGATGTTGAGCATGGGCTCGTTCCCGGTGGGTTGGCGCTGCGGCGCCGTTGGCGAAGGGGTGCGGGGGAGGTGCTTTCAACCCCCCGAAGGCCCTGGGCGTGCCGGGAGTTGAAAGCTACCGACTGGGGTAGGTTTCCACGGAGCTTTCTCCAAAAAGCAAGCTGCGAATTATCGCATTGCGCAAGAGTGGCCGTGTGACGGCCGTGTGTCAGATCGGGGCCGCGGGAGACGATGCCGCCCGCACGTGGGCGAGCGCCCGGCACAGGTCGGCCCAGGCGGCGGCCTTGGCTTCGGGCGCGCGCAGCAGATAGGCCGGGTCGTAGGTGACGACGGCGGGCGTGCCGTCCGGCAGCTGGTGCGCCGTGGCGCGCAGCCGGCCGAGCGGCTCGCGGCTGCCCAGCACGGCGCGGGCGGCCGGCAGGCCCAGCACCAGCACCATCGCCGGCCGCAGCGTGGCGATGGCGGCCTGCAGCGCCGCCGCGGCATCTTCCGGACCGTCCACCGGCCCGGGGGCGGCCCGTTCCACGGCGGAAAAATGCGTGCGCGGATGGCGGTGCAGCCGCATCGCGCGCAGCATGTTGTCCAGCAGCTTGCCGGTGTCCCCGGACAGCGGGGCCTCCGGCGACAGGCTTTCGCCGACCACGAGCCAGCCGCTGCCGAGTTCGGCGGGCGTGGCGGCGGGGTCTGCCTGCGGATAGAGGGGCAGCGGCGCATGGAGCCGCAGCACGGGCCCGGTGGCCTCCGGCATGCGCGCCCCGGCGGCGGGCGCTGCCGGGGGATGCGTCGCGGGGGCAGCGGGCCGCGGCGCGGCTGGCGTGGGTGCCTGCCGGACGTCTGCATCCCCGGCAGCAGGCGCGGCCTGGACTGCGGCTGCGCGGACCGGTGCGGCCGGCTGCGCAGCCGGAGCTGCCTCTACCGCAGCGGGTGCCACGGGGGAAGGCGCCCATACGGTGATGCCCATTTCGGCCAGCATGGCGCGCTGGCGGGCGTCGAGGTCGAGGCTCATAGGGGTCGGCTCATCACGATGGCGTCTTCGCGCCCCCCGTCCGCCGCGGGGTAGTAGCGCTTGCGTTCCCCCACGGTGCGGAAACCGTGGGCCAGGTAAATGTCGCGGGCGCGCTGGTTGCTCACGCGCACTTCCAGCCAGAGCCACTGGGCCCGCTGGCCACGCGCCCAGAGCACGAGCGCGTCGAGCAGCACGCGTGCCCAGCCCTGGCGCTGGTGGACGGGCGCGACGGTGAGGTTGAGCAGGTGGACTTCGTCCACGCCGCGCATGGCCACGAAATAGCCGATCAGCTCCCCGTTGCCGGCCACCAGCAGGGGCGCTTCGTAGCCTGCGGCCAGTGCGTCCGTGAAATTGCCGCGCGTCCAGGGGTGCGAATAGGCCTGCCGCTCGATCTCCAGCAACGCGTCCAGGCGTCCGGGCGTGAGCGGTTCGAAGCGGACTTCGTCCGGGTCAGGGAGATGGGCGCTCATGGCTGCGGGGATGCGCTAGCGCCCGGGGCGCTGGAGGGGTTGCCGGCAACGGATGCCGCTTCGCGGGCAGCGGCTCGCTCGGCCGTGGTTTGCGCCACCTTGTCGCGGACGTAGCGCGGCAGCGCGCCCGCAGCCGGCACCGCCTGGCCGGCGGCCAGCAGCCCGGGCGCCAGGCGCAACAGGGCTGCGGCCGTGGGCAGCGCGGCCACATGCGCCGAGACGGGTGTTCCGGGCGCGAGGCGCTCTCCGTAGGCGGCGCGGGCATTGCCGGCCACGGCATGGCCTTCCGGCACCTGCACGGCCTCCGGGGCGCAGAGGCCGAAGGCGTCGCCGTCCGTTCCCTGCCATCCTCCTCGCGCATGCCATGTGTAGCGTGCCGCATAGACCTCGTCCATCCGCGCGTCGAGCACTGCCACCACCTGCGTGCAGCCGTGGGCGGCGCGGGCTTCTTCGGCCACCGCGAGCAGGGTGTCCACCGGCAGCACCGGCACGCCCGCGCCGCCACGGGCGCCGAATGCCAGGCCCTGGGCCACGGCGCAGGCCGTGCGCAATCCGGTGAAGGAACCGGGCCCGCGGCCGAAAACGATGGCGTCCAGCGTGTCGAACGACAGTCCGGCCTCCGACAGCAGCTCCCGGATCGCCGGCAGCAGGCCGGCCGACGCATGGGCGCCGCCCGGGGCGCTGCGCTGCCAGAGGCGCGCCGGCCCACCGTCCGCCGCCGTCCGCTGGACGGCGATGGACAGGGTGTCGGTGCTGGTGTCGAAGGCGAGCAGGTGCATGGTGCGATGGGGGGCTGCGGACCCGCGGCAGCGGTGCCGGGCGGGTGGAGCGTGCAAGAGGGGGATTATCCGCGCTGCGCCCCGGGCGAGGGGCCGCCAGGGGGATCGCTAGACTTCCTGACCATGCCTGCACAGACCCTCTCTCCGCCCCGCCGACCTTCCTCTGCTCTCCGGGGCCGCCTGCTGGCCCTGGGGGCCTGCATGGCCTGCTGGAGCATTTTTGCGCTTCCGGCGCTCGCCCAGCCGCAGAAAGCCCCTCAGTCCGCCGCCGGGCGTCCCGCAGCAGCGGTCCGAGCGGCCGATACCGCGCTGCCGGCCGCGGTGGAGGCCGCCCTGCAGCGCGCCAGGGTGCCCGCCGATGCCGTTGCCTTCGTGGTGGCCGATGCCGACGGCCGCCAGCCGCCACGCCTGTCCTGGCGTGCGCAGGAGCCCATGAATCCGGCATCGGTGATGAAGCTCGTCACCACCTACGCCGCGCTGGAACTGCTGGGGCCGGCCTACACCTGGGACACCCCGGTCTATCTGGACGCCAGGCCGCAGGGCGGCAGCTTGCGCGGCAATGTGTACATCAAGGGCGTGGGCGACCCGCAACTGGTGATGGAGCGGCTCTGGCTGATGCTGCGGCGCCTGCAGGCACAGGGCGTGCAGGTCATCGTCGGCGACATCGTGCTCGATCGCTCCGCCTTCGACCTGCCGAGCCATGACGCCGGGCTGTTCGACGGCGAGCCGCTGCGCCCCTACAACGCCTCGCCGGATGCGCTGCTGGTCAACTTCAAATCCGTCACGCTGACCTTCGTGCCCGACGTGGCGGCCGGGCTGGCGCGCGTGGTGGCCGAGCCGCCGATGGCCGGCGCGCCCTGGCCCTCCACGGTGCCGCTCGCGGCGCCGGGCACGGAGTGCGGCGACTGGCGCGCGGCGCTGCGGCCGGAGGCGGTGGCAGGCGATGCCGCGGGCGGCGTCGCCTTCCAGGGTGTGTTCCCTGCGGCCTGTGGCGAGCGCGTCTGGTCCGTGGCGCCGCCCGAACCACAGGGCTTCGCGGCCCGTGCCGTGGAAGGCATGTGGCGCGAACTGGGCGGCAAGCTCACCGGCGGCGTGCGGGAGGGGCGGGTGCCGGCGGGGCTCGCGCCATCGTTCACCGTGTCGTCCCCGCCCCTGGCCGAAACGGTGCGTGCCATCAACAAATACAGCAACAACGTGATGACGCAGCAGCTCTTCCTGACCATCGCGCTGCAGAAGAACGGCACGGCCACCTTCGACGGCGCGCGCAACGCGGTGGCCCAGTGGTGGCGCCAGCGCGTGCCGGGGGCCGAACCGCCCGTGCTGGACAACGGCGCCGGCCTGAGCCGCGAAGCGCGCGTGAGCGCAGCGTCGCTCGCGCGCATGCTGCAGGCCGCATGGGCCTCGCCGGTCATGCCGGAACTGCTGTCTTCCCTGCCCATCGCTGGAACGGACGGCACCCTGCGTCGCTCCGCGATGGGCCGTGCTGCCCATGCCGCACACATCAAGACCGGCACGCTGCGCGACGCCTCCGCGCTCGCGGGCATCGTGCATGGAGCAGGGGGGCGACGCTACGTGGTCGTGGCGCTGGCCAACCATCCCAACGCCGCGGCGGCCCGCCCGGCCATGGAGGCGCTGGTGGACTGGGCCGCATCGGAACGCTGAACGCACCAAAGAAACTTAAATCCGCAGTGTGGAACGCGATAACATCCCTATTGTCGAGCCCGACCTCTTCGGTTACGCGCGGCGGTATTGGTAGTTCCCCTGCCCTCCAGGTGGGGGGCGCGGGATTACCATGGGTTCCGGCAAAGTGCACGATCGTGCTTTTTTTCCAATCCAGACGGAGCAAACGTGATCTCTAAAACCATCTACAACAGAGCGTCCTGGTCCGTGGTGGCCGCCGCATGCATGCTCGCGGCCTGTGGCGGCGGCGGTTCCGACACCACGCCGGCGGCCCGGGTGACGTCCGTGAAGGTCATGGGCGACAGCCTGGCCGACAGCGGCACCTTCGGCTTCAAGTTCACCGTGCAGGGCTCGGCAGCCACGGGTGCAGGTTCCTCGCAGATCTGGCCCGACCGCGTCGCGTCCAACTACAACCAGACGCTGTGTGCCCACTACCTCTTCAACGGCACCACCTTCAACACCAGCGCCAGCTGCACCAACTATGCGGTGGCCGGAGGCCGCATCAACAACGCCACGGCGCCCAATGCGCCCACCTCGATCCTCCAGCAGATCAAGGATGCCGGCTCGGCCGGGTTTTCCGATGGCGACCTCGTCCTGATCGACGGCGGCGGCAATGACGCCGCGGACATCATCGGCGCGTACCTGCGCGTGTCCCGTGACGGTGGCGCCGCCTACCGCACGCTGCTGCTCACGCAGCTTGATGCCGCCACCGTTTCCAGCGCCTTCGCGGGCGGCGCCGCCGGGCTCGCCCAGGCGGGCGGCCTGTACATGCAGGCAGTGGCCACGCAGTTCGCGGCCACCATCCGCTCCAACGTCCTGGACAAGGGCGCCAAGCGGGTCGCCGTGCTCAATGCGCCGGGCGTTACGCTCACGCCGCGCTTCCGCTTCGTGCTGGCCGGCATCTCGGCTGCCAATGGCTCCGCCGCGGCCACCCAGGCTGCCGCCGTGTTCGACGGCTGGGTGCACGCATTCAACGCCAAGCTCGGCGCCTCGCTGAGCGGCGACAGCCGCGTGACGGTGGTGGACTTCTACAGCAACTTCAAGGACCAGGCCGTCAATCCCGCGCAGTACCAGTTGACCAACGTCACCACCCCGGTGTGCCCCGTCACGGGCACGGACGACGACGGCCTGCCGGACTACGACTTCCCCACCTGCACCGCGGCCGCCCTCTCGGCCACCACCCCGCCTGCGGGTGCCACCGGCGGCGCCGACTGGTGGAAGAGCTACGGCTTCGCCGACAGCTTCCATCCCACCCCCTACGGACATCAGCTGATCGGTCAGCTGGTGGCACGTTCGCTCGCCCAGGCGGGCTGGCTCTGAAGCGGACAGGAGTATTCGCCATGGCTCGATTCCCCTCATCCCGCCGTTCCTCTGCCGCGCTGGCCGCCGGCGCACTGGCGCTGCTCGCCTGCTCCGGTGCGTCCGCGCAGGTCGCGGGCACCTGGAGCGTGCGCCTGGGTGCCACGCACATCTCGCCCCAGGTCAAGAGCGGCAACCTGTCCGCTCCCGCCTTCCCCAACACCCAGGTGGACGTGGGCTCGGACACCGCGTTCACGGGCGGCATCAATTACATGGTGACCGACAACTGGGCGGTGGACGTGCCGTTCGGCATGCCGTTCAAGCATGAATTCCGGGGTGCCGGGGCGATCGACGGCGTGGGCAAGGTCGGCGAGACCAAGGTGCTTCCCGCCACCGTGTTCGCGCAGTACCGCTTCGGCGAGGCGAAGTCCGCTTTCCGCCCCTACGTGGGGCTGGGCGTGACCTATGCCAAGTTCTTCAAGGAACGCACCACCGCCACGCTGAACGGCCTCACGGGCGGCACGCCTGCCAACCCCACCACGGCCTCCATCGACGACAAGTGGGGCATCACGCCGCAGATCGGCTTCGTCTGGAACATCAACGACAAGTGGTTCGTCGATGCGGCCTACTACAAGAGCTTCCTGAAGACCAAGACGCACCTGTCCAGCGGCCAGACCATCGACATCCGCCTGAATCCCAACGTCTTCGCCGTGGGCATCGGCTACCGGTTCTGAACCGCGAATCGATGGTGCATGAAAAAGCCGACCCTCGGGTCGGCTTTTTCCTTGGCGCCCCAATCACCAGCGGGCGCGCAGGCGGTCGTAGGCGTAGGTGCCGAACTGGCGGTGGGCGGACGGCGTCATGTAGATGCTGTCGGCGAACACGTAGCGGTTCTGGTCCGCGCCGCTCACCAGGGTGGACGCATTGCAGCGCAGGGAGCTCACCTGGCCCGTGCCGATGCCGATGTCGTTGCCCGAGGCGACCGATGTGCACACGGGGGTGTCGGTGTTGGTGAAGTTGTATCCGCTCGGGGAGCCGGTGAACAGGTTGCCGTAGTACTCCAGGTCCACGTAGAGCACGGTCTTGCCCAGGTCCTCGATGTTCACGAGCAGGGACTGGTTGAACCGCGTGCTCGCGGTGCTCAGCAGGCTCTGCTGGCCCAGAGCCACGGCCCAGGGGCTCTTGCCGAGGTCGTAGGTGCCGATCACCACGACATGCTTGGCGCCGGCGTTCGACAGGCGGCGCACCTGGGCGGCCAGATCGCTGCCGGCGGTGGCCGCTGCCGTGAGGAACTGGTCATTCGTCATCGTGCCGGCATTCACGGCCGTCATGCCGGCGACGAGGTCGCTGATGCCGCCGTTCATGAGCACGAGGTTGCTGTCGCCCAGCGTATTGGATGCCAGGAACGTGGTGATCTGCTGGGTGATGGAAGGCGCCGAGCCACCCGCGGCATCGGTGGAGGCCGTCACCCGGGCGTTGCCCTGGGCATAGGCCGTGCCGCCCGCCGAGGAGGGCCTGAGCGTGCCTCCGTAATTGTTGGCGATCTGCAGCGTCCAGTTGTTGGTGGAGCTGTCGTTCACGGTATAGAGGGCACCGTTCTGGCCGACGTCGGTGAAGGCATCGCCGAAGGTGATGATGCGATCGGGCGAGAGCGCCGACTCCGTGGTGCTGGAACCGCAGGCTGCCACGAGCGCCGCCGATGCACAGGCTGCGATCAGGAAGGAGCGGCGCATCCAATTTGCTGCCATATGTTGTTCTCCAGAAAAATTGAGCAAGAGTGTAACGACTGGCGCTGTAAGGCTTTGCAACCGGGCGTGTCGCCGAGGCGTCGCGGTGAATGCGGTTCAGGCGGCGGCAGCCCGCTGCAGGCGGTCCCGCACGCCTTCCCAGTCCGGTGTCTCCGGCGGTGTTTCCACCCAGATGAGTTTCACACCCGCGTCATCGAAGTCCCGCAGGGCCGCGAAAAGTTCCTGGGCCGCGGCCGCGGCGTCTTCCGGCATGCGGCGCAGCACCACTTCGGACGATGGCGAGCGAAGAGGGGCGCGCGCGTACACCGCCAGGTGGCGCGCGTCGGCACCGAGCAGCTCCAGCCCGGCCCGCAGGGCCTTGGCGTCCATGAGCCGTACCTTGGCGCTGGGCGCGTAGTGCGCTTCCAGCGTGCCGGATGCCCGGGGCGTGTGCGACGGCAGCTCTTCCTTCGAGAGGGGCGCGAGTCCGCAGGCCGCGGCGATCTCGGCGCGGGTGATCGCTCCCGGGCGCAGCAGCACCGGCACGCCGCGCGTGCAGTCGATGATGGTCGATTCGATGCCCACCGTGCACGGTCCTCCGTCGAGGACCAGCAAGCCGTCCCCGAACTCGCCTTGTACATGCTGCGCGGTGGTGGGGCTCACCCGGCCGAAGCGGTTGGCGCTGGGCGCCGCCACGCCATGCACCGGCTGGCCGCCCAGGGCCGGGTCGTCCGATGCGCAGGCCTTGAGCACGGCCTGAGCCACCGGGTGCGCCGGGCAGCGCAGGCCCACGCTGTCCTGGCCGCCGGCCGCCGCGGCGGCCCTGTCCGGCAGGCGCGGAAGAATCAATGTCAGGGGCCCGGGCCAGAAGGCCCGCACCAGGGCCTCGGCGAAGGCCGGAACGGACGCGGCGAAGTGCGGTATGCCTTCGGGTCCCGCCACGTGGACGATCAGCGGATGATCGCTCGGGCGGCCCTTGGCTTCGAAAATCTGCGCCACGGCCGCATCGCTGGCGGCATCCGCTGCCAGTCCGTACACGGTCTCCGTGGGCAGGCCCAGCAGTTTGCCGGCCCGCAGCGCCCGGGCTGCCGCATCGATGGAGGAGGGGAGCCGGCCGTCGAGGATCATGTCGGCGGGCCTCGGAACGCGGCGATGCCCAGCAGCGCGGCTGCCTGCAGCGCCGTGGCGCGCGCGGCTTCAGCGGTGGGCGCGGTGACGTTCAGGTGGCCCATCTTGCGGCCCGGCTTGGCCTCGGCCTTGCCGTACAGGTGCAGGTGCGTGCCCGGCAGTGCCAGCACGGCGGCCCAGTCGGGCGTGCTGGCCGCCGCCCCGCGGGCGAACCAGAGGTCGCCCAGCAGGTTCAGCATCACGGCGGCGCTGTGCTGGCGCGGCGGCACCAATGGCAGCCGGGCCATGGCGCGCACCTGCAGCTCGAATTGCGATACATCGCAGGCGTTCTGGCTGTAGTGGCCGCTGTTGTGGGGGCGCGGCGCGATCTCGTTGACCACCAGGGAGCCGTCTTCGAGGACGAAGAATTCCACGCACAGCACGCCCGTGTAGCCCAGCTCCTCAGCGACGGACCGGGCCGCCGCGACGGCCTGCCGTGCGACCGGCTCCGGCACGTTGCCTGCATGCACTTCGGTCACCGCCAGGATGCCGTCGCGGTGCAGGTTGCGCTGCACCGGCAGGTGGACACACGCGCCGTCATGGCCGCGCGCCACGATCACCGAGCACTCGAAGGCCAGCGGCAGGCGCTTTTCCAGCACGCAGGGTACTCGGCCCATTGCTTCCCACGCGGATGCGAGCTCCTCGCGGGTGGCCACCCTGGCCTGGCCCTTGCCGTCGTAGCCGAGGCGCGCGGTCTTGAGGATGCCCGGCAGGAGCGCCGCAGGGACGTCTTCCAGCTGCCCCTGCGTCTCAATCACGGCGTAGGGCGCGCACGGCACGCCGCACTGCACGAAATGCGCCTTCTCCCGCGCGCGGTCCTGGGCAATCGCCACGGCGTCGGCCGCGGGCGCCACGGGACGCTCGGCACCGAGCATGCGCAGCGCCTGCGCGGGCACGTTCTCGAACTCCGTGGTGACGGCATCCGACAGGGCGGCCAGGCGCGCCAGTCCGTCCGGATCCTCGTAGGCCGTCCGGATGTGGTGGTGGCTGATGCGGCCGGCAGGGCTTTCGGCGTCGGGGTCCAGGACCGCCGTGAAGTAGCCCATGGCCTGGGCGGCATGCGCGAACATGCGGCCCAGCTGGCCGCCGCCCAGCACGCCGAGGGTGGCGCCGGGAAGGATGGGGTGCTGCGTGGAGCCGGGCATCGTCATGCCGCTTCGGTCGGAAGCGCCATCGCGCGGGCCGCCGCGGTCTGCTCCTGGCGGAATGCCTCCAGCCGCTCGCGCAGGGCCGGGTTCTCGCTGGCCAGCAGGGCGACGGCGAAAAGCGCCGCGTTGGCGGCGCCGGCCGTGCCGATCGCGAAGGTGGCCACCGGAATCCCCTTGGGCATCTGCACGATGCTGTGCAGCGAATCGACGCCCTGCAGGTGCCGGCTGGCCACCGGCACGCCCAGCACGGGCACGGTGGTCTTGGCCGCCAGCATGCCCGGCAGGTGGGCCGCGCCCCCCGCGCCGGCGATGATCGCCTTCAGGCCACGCTGCGCCGCCGACTCGGCATAGGCGAACATGTCGTCGGGCATCCGGTGTGCCGAGACCACGCGTGCTTCGTGGGCGATGTCGAATTGCTGGAGAATCTGCACTGCGTGTTGCATGGTCTCCCAGTCGCTGCTGGAGCCCATGACCACGCCGATCTGGATGGGTTTCATGTGGAGTGGGGCTGCGCGCCGCGCGCACCCGCCTGAGTGGAACCCGGGATTTTACTTTTGGCGCGCCCCGCCTGCTGCACACAATGATCGACGTCACCGTAGAGAATTTCGAAGCCGAGGTCATCGCCGCCTCGATGGAAGTGCCCGTCCTGGTGGACTTCTGGGCCCCATGGTGCGGCCCCTGCAAGTCGCTCGGCCCCATCCTCGAGAAGCTGGAAACCGAGTACGCGGGCCGTTTCAAGCTCGTGAAGATCGATTCCGACCAGGAGCAGCAGATCGCCGGCATGTTCGGCATCCGCAGCATTCCCACCTGCGTGCTGGTGATGAACGGCCAGCCCGTGGACGGTTTCATGGGCGCGCAGCCCGAGGGACAGGTCCGCGCCTTCCTCGACAAGCACGTGCCCAGCGCCGATGAACTGCTGGCCGAGGCCGAGGAAGAGGCCGCCCAGGAGGCGCTCGAGGATGGCGACACCGACACTGCCCTCGAAAAGCTCCAGCATGCCGTCGCCACCGACCCCGCGAACGACGACGCGCGCTTCGACTACGTGAAGCTGCTGCTGCAGCTCGGACGCGTGGACGACGCCAAGGTCGCCTTCGCGCCCGTCATCGCCAAGGCCGCCGGCTCGCGCCGGCTCGGCGCGCTCAAGGTGTGGATGGACGCGATCGACGCCGCCGAAGGCGCCCCGGACGCCGCCGCCGCGGAAGCCGCTTTCGCGCAGAGGATCAGCGCCAACAAGCGGGACTTCGACGCGCGCTTCGAACGCGCCCGGTGGCTCATCGCCCGGCAGCGCTGGACGGACGCCATGGACGAACTGCTGGAAATCCTCATGCGCGACAAGGCCTGGAACGACGAGGCTGCGCGCAAGACCTACGTCGCCGTCCTCGAGATCATCGAGCCCCCCCGCGTGAAGGTCGCAGAAGGGCAGATCCCCCCGGAGGATCCGGTCGTGGCCACCTACCGGCGCCGCCTCTCCAGCGTGGTGCTGAGCTGATGTGACGGGCATGGCGCGCACCGCGCGCGCACTCGATGACCGCCGCGCCGGAATGTGGCGGCATTCCCGCCGCGCGGGTTGGCTCGCGATGGCCGTGCTGGCGATGTGCGCCACGGGCTGCGGCATCCTGCCCCCGCCGCCCGATGCCGTGGTGACGGGGCTTGCCTATGCCCGGCAGCGCATCTTCATCCCGTCGGGTGGTGTGTTCGAGGTGGACGTCCTGGACGTGACCGATGCGGATGCACCGCCTGTCATCGTCGGGCGCCAGACCCTGGAAGAGTTCGAGCGGCTGCCGGTGACGCTGCGCATTCCCTACCGCTCCGCGCAGGTGGTGCCCGACCGGCGGTACGTCGTCCGTGCCATGGTCTCGGTGAACGGCATTGCCTGGATGGCGAGTGAAGGGGTGAATCCGCTGCAGCGCGATCCCGCCTACCGCCACGTGGACGTGCTGCTGCAGCCGCTGCCGCGCAACGCTGGTACCGAACAGGCCGCGGTACCGCTCGCGCAAACCTACTGGAAGCTCACGGAAGTGGACGGAATGGCGGTCCCGCCCGCCCCTGCCGGCCGGCCGCAGGCGCATCTGGTTGTGCAGCCACAGGAAGGGCGGATCACGGGATCCGGCGGCTGCAATCCCTTCATCGCCGCCTACGAGATGTCCGGAGCCGAGCTGCGCGTCGGTTCCATCGATTCGGGGTTGCGGCTGTGCTTCGATACCGGGCTGGCCGAAGGGCTGTACCTGGAGGCGCTGCGCGCCGCGGAGCATTACCGCATCGAGGGGCGGCAGCTCGTGCTCGCCCGGGAGGGCGGGCCGGGCAAGGAAAAGATCCTGCTGCGCTTCGAGGCTCCCGAACTGCGCCTGAAGTGACGCAGCGGGCACGCGGACGCAGCCGGCTCAGTCACTGACCGCCGGTCAGGCGCTCCAGGGCCTCGCGG
Organism: Paracidovorax oryzae ATCC 19882; assembly: GCF_000687165.1. Taxonomy (GTDB): domain Bacteria; phylum Pseudomonadota; class Gammaproteobacteria; order Burkholderiales; family Burkholderiaceae_C; genus Paracidovorax; species Paracidovorax oryzae. The sequence continues at coordinate 234,643 of NZ_JMKU01000008.1, forward strand.
TACTTCGCGGCCGTCTTCTCAATCACCTCGCGGGGCAGGCGCGGCGCGGGCGCGGACTTGTTCCACGGGGCGCCGTTCACCTGGGCCTGCTCCAGCCAGTCGCGCACGAACTGCTTGTCGTAGCTGGGCGGATTCTCCCCGGCGGCCAGGGCCGCCTCATAGCCTTCCACGGGCCAGTAGCGCGAGCTGTCGGGGGTGAGCACCTCGTCCATCAGCACCAGAGTGCCGTCGGGAGCCAGGCCGAACTCGAACTTGGTGTCGGCAATGATCATGCCCTTTTCGAGGGCGATCGCGGCCGCGGCCTCGTACAGCGCAATGCTCGTGTCGCGGATCTTCGTGGCCAGGTCGATGCCCACCATCTCCACGGTGCGCTCGAAGGTGATGTTCTCGTCATGCTCGCCCACGGCTGCCTTGGCGGCGGGCGTGTAGATGGGCTGCGGCAGGCGGGAAGCGTTCGTCAGCCCGTCGGGCAACTGCACGCCGCAGACCGAGCGGCTGGCCTGGTACTCCTTCCAGCCGCTGCCCGCGAGATAGCCGCGCACCACGGCCTCGACGGGAATCGGGCGCAGCCGCTGCACGAGCATGGAACGGCCGCGCACCTGCGCGGCTTCTTCGGACGACACCACGCTTTCCGGCGCTTCGCCCGTCAGGTGGTTGGGGCAGAGATGGCCGAGTTTGTCGAACCAGAACAGCGCCATCTTCGTCAGCAGTTCGCCCTTGCCCGGGATCGGCTCGCCCATGATGACGTCGAAGGCCGAGATCCGGTCGCTCGCCACCATGAGGATCCGGTCATCACCCACGGCGTAGTTGTCGCGGACCTTGCCGCGTGCGAGCAGCGGCAGCGAGGCCAGGGACGAGGTATGCAGGGCGGAGGGGCTGGGCAGGGTCATGGTGTGAAAAGGGTTGCAAGCGGTAATCCGGCCCCGTGCCGAGAAGCGCGCCGGGACTGCCCGGATTCTAGGGCGCGCCCTGCCGTACAGCCTGTGCATTGTGCGCCCGTCCCGCAGCCCGGTCACCTGTAACAGCAGTATCCCCGGCCGTGCCGCGGTCAGGATTGCATTTCCCGGCAGTGGCGCGCATAGTGGATTCGACAGCGCATGCATGAGCTCCCTTCCGTCGAGCCGCCACCTCGGTCGCCGAGGCGACGGCGTTTACTTCAACGTGCCAAGGAGACTTGTTTATGAATCTGACGATCAGCGGCCACCACCTTGAGGTCACCCCCGCCCTGCGCAGCTATGTGACGGGCAAGCTGGACCGGATCAGCCGGCACTTCGACCAGGTGGTTGACGTGAAGGTGCTTCTCACCGTCGAAAAGCAGAAGGAGAAGGAGAAGCGCCAGCGCGCTGAATGCAATGTGCATGTCAAGGGCAACGACCTGTTCGCCGAGAGTTCGCACTCCGACCTCTACGCTGCGGTGGATGAACTGGTGGACAAGCTCGACCGGCAGGTCGTGCGCCACAAGGACCGCCTGCAGGACCACCATTGCGCCATCAAGCGGGCACAGCCGGCGTGACCGCGAACACGAATTGAACGTCAAGGATTCCACTCGGCGGGATTGACCGGCCTTCACCCCCGGTATCTCCCGCAAAGCCGCCACAAAGGCGGCTTTTTCATGCCCCTTTTCGGGGGCTCAGGGTTTATGCTAAGGGGTGCATAATCGCAATCGCAACCCTTCACCATGAACCGTCTAGCTTCCATATTGCCGGCCGCTCAAGTGCTCGTGAGCGTCGATGCCACCAGCAAAAAGCGTGCTTTCGAGGAGGCGGGGCTGTTGTTCGAGAGCCAGCACGGCCTCTCTCGCGCACTCATCACCGACAGTCTCTTTGCCCGGGAGCGCCTGGGTTCGACCGGGCTGGGCCACGGTGTTGCGATTCCCCACGGACGCATCAAGGGGCTGAAGGCCCCCATGGCGGCCGTTTTCCAGCTGGCGCATCCCATCGGCTTCGACGCACCCGACGAGCAGCCCGTGGGCCTGCTCATCTTCCTGCTCGTGCCGGAGGCCGCCACGCAGAAGCACCTCGAAATCCTTTCGGAGATCGCGGAGCTGCTGAGCGACGGCCCGCTGCGCGAGCGCATCAAGGCCTCCACCGACGCGGCCGAGCTCCACGGTCTCATCGCCGGCTGGCAATCCGCACAGGCCACCGCGTGACCCCATCCTTCACCGCTGCAACGGTGCGCAACACGTGAAACCCAACGTCGTCAGCGCCGATGTCCTCTTCGAGGCCTTCCGCTCTGCATTGAAGTGGGAGTGGGTGGCCGGCCTCGGAGCCTCCGAGCGCCGTTTCGACGAGGTCGCCGTGCGGTCCGCCCGCTCCGGTGCCGATCTGGTCGGCTACCTGAACTACATCCATCCCTACCGGGTGCAGATACTGGGCGAACGCGAGATCGCCTACCTCGTCAACGCCACGCCCGAGGACTGCAAGCGCCGCATCGCGCGCATCGTCACGCTGGAGCCGCCGGTGCTCGTGCTGGCCGACAGCCAGATGGCGCCCGATGCGTTGCTGTCGATGTGCGAGCGCGCGCAGATCCCGATGTTCGCCACGCACGAATCGTCGGCCTTCGTCATCGACGTGCTCCGGGCCTACCTGTCCAAGCACTTCGCCGACCGGATCACCATGCACGGCGTGTTCATGGACATCCTGGGGCTGGGCGTGCTCATCACGGGCGAGTCCGGCCTGGGCAAGAGCGAGCTAGGGCTGGAGCTCATCTCCCGGGGCAACGGGCTGGTCGCGGACGACGCGGTGGATTTCTTCCGCATCAACCAGACCACCATCGAGGGCAAATGTCCCGACCTGCTGCAGAACCTGCTGGAAGTGCGCGGCATCGGCCTGCTGGACATCCGGGCCATCTTCGGCGAGACGGCGGTGCGCCGGAAGATGCGCCTGCGCCTGATCGTGCATCTCGTGCGCAAGGAAACGCTGGAGCGCGAGTACGAACGCCTGCCCTACGAGCCCCTCACCCAGGACGTGCTGGGCGTGCCCGTGCTCAAGGTGGTGATCCAGGTCGTGGCGGGGCGCAACATCGCCGTGCTGGTGGAGGCGGCGGTGCGCAACACCATCCTCAACCTGCGCGGCATCGATACCTACCAGGAATTCGTAGAGCGCCACCGGCGCGCCATGGAACAGCGGGACGGATCCTGAGGGAGGCCGCCGCCCGCCCGCCCGGCACGAAGCGGGGCGGTGGCCGATGCAGGTGGTCAGCGGCCGGAGCCGGACGATGCCTTCGCCGCGCAGGTGGCGCACTGGCCATAGAGAGCCATGGAGTGGTCCTGCACCACCCAGCCCTTGGCCTTGGCCACGAGCTGCTGGCGTTTCTCGATCTCGGGATCGAAGAATTCCTCGACCTTGCCGCAGACCATGCAGATGAAGTGGTCGTGGTGCTGGCCTTCGTTCAGCTCGTACACCGCCTTGCCGCTCTCGAAATTGCTGCGGATCAGGATGCCCGCCTGCTCGAACTGGGTGAGCACGCGATAGACGGTGGCCAGGCCGATGTCGGAGCGCTCGTCCAGCAGCACGCGGAACACGTCTTCGGCCGTCATGTGGCGCTGGGCGCCCTTCTGGAAGATCTCGAGGATCTTCAGGCGGGGCAGGGTGGCCTTGAGCCCGGTGCTCTTGAGTTCGTCGATGTTCGTCATGACAGGGTCCTTCGGTGTGCCAGGGGCGCGCGCCAAGGCCTGGAAGACCAGCCGCTACAATGGTCCGATCATATCGTCTATGCCTATTTCCATGTCCGTCCACGCCCATCGCAGCGCCCGCATGGGCCTGATCCTGTTGCTCGGCACGGGCCTTTCGGCCTGCGGCAGCTTCGATAGCGCCAGCAACCGCATCGCGAGCATGATCACGCCCTACAAGGTCGAGGTGGTGCAGGGCAATTTCGTCTCCCGCGAGCAGGTCGAGGCGCTGCAGCCCGGCATGTCGCGCCAGCAGGTGAAGGAAATCCTCGGCACGCCCCTGGTGACCAGCCTGTTCCATGCCGACCGCTGGGACTACGTCTTCACCCTCAAGCGGCCCGGGGTCGAGGCCCAGTCCCGCAAGCTGACGGTGTTCTTCAAGAACGACGCCTTCGAGCGCGTCGAGGGCGACGAGATGCCCACCGAGGCCGAATTCGTCGCCACGCTCGGCACGTCGCGCAAGACCAAGCCCAAGGTGCCGCAGCTCGAGGCCACGCCGGAGCAGCTCGCCAAGTACCCCAAGGCCGCCACCGCCACGCTGCCGGAGCCGGCCGATTCCGCGGTGCCGCCTCCGCCGTCGAGCTACCCTCCGCTCGAATCCACCACCCGCTGAGCGGCTGGCGAAAGCCGCCCCTTCGAACCCTTCCTCCGCGCGCAATGACCGTATCCGCTGCTTCGACCCCGTCTTCCTCCGGCACTCCGGCGCCGATACGCGTCGCCATCGCGGGGGCGTCCGGCCGCATGGGCCGCATGCTGATCGAGGCGCTGCGCGGCAGCGGCGACGAACTGGTCCTCGCGGGTGCCCTGGACGTGCCGGGCAGCCCGGCCCTGGGCACCGATGCCGCGGCCTTCCTGGGCCATGCCAGCGGCGTGGCCATCACGGCCGACCTGAACGAAGGCCTGGCCGGCTGCGACGTGCTGATCGATTTCACCCGGCCGGAAGGCACGCTGGCCCATCTGGCGGCATGCGCGGAGCATGGCGTCAAGGCCGTGATCGGAACCACCGGCTTCACCGACGCCCAGAAGGCCGAGATCGAAACCTTCGCGCAACGCACCGCCATCGTCATGGCGCCCAACATGAGCGTGGGCGTGAACGTCACCTTCAAGCTGCTGGAGATGGCGGCCCGGGCGCTGTCCACGGGCTACGACATCGAGATCATCGAGGCCCACCACCGCCACAAGGTGGATGCCCCCTCCGGCACGGCGCTCAAGATGGGCGAGGTCATTGCCCAGGCCCTGGGCCGCGACCTCAAGGACTGTGCCGTGTACGGCCGCGAAGGCCTGACCGGCGAGCGCGATCCGTCCACCATCGGCTTCGCCGCGGTGCGCGGCGGCGACATCGTGGGCGACCATACGGTGCTGTTCGCCGGCACGGGCGAGCGCATCGAGATCTCCCACAAGTCCTCCAGCCGCTCGGGCTATGCCCAGGGCAGCCTGCGCGCGGCCCGCTTCCTGGCGGCGCACCGCACGGGCCTGTTCGACATGTTCGACGTGCTCGGCCTGCACGGCTGATCGCCTTCCACCGGCACGGTCGGCCCGGTAACGGCAGTTCCGCCCGCCCGTCCTTCCAGCCCTTCTCCTTTCTCTTGGTGGGGTATCCATGAACGCGTGGCACTGGTGGCATCAGGGGGACATGGTCACCCGCATCTCGGCACTGCTGCTACTGGCCATGTCCATTGCAAGCTGGGTGGTCATCCTCTGGAAGGCGCGCCTGCTGCGGCGCGCCGTGGCCGGCGTGGAGCGGTGCACCGCGGAGTTCTGGCGTTCGCCCACGCTGGAATCGGCGCGCCAGCGTCTGGTGCCGGCCGATCCGGACGGCCTGGTACGGCCGCTGGTGGACGCTGCCGCCGGCTTGGCGGACAACGCCCAGGCCGGCTCGCTCGCCGCGAGCGGACAGCGCGCCCAGCAGCTCACGCGTGTCCTGCGCGATGCGCTTCACCGGGTCCTGGCGCGCCTGCAGTTCGGGCAGGTGCTGCTGGCCACCGTGGGCTCCACGGCGCCTTTCGTCGGCCTGCTCGGCACGGTCTGGGGCATCTACCATGCGCTCACGGCGCTGGCCGGGGGCGGGGCGGTATCGATCGATCGCGTCGCCGGTCCGGTCGGCGAGGCGCTGGTGATGACGGCGGCGGGCCTGGCAGTGGCCATTCCTGCCGTGCTGGCCTACAACCTGTTCGGGCGGTGGATCGGCCGCGTGGAAGCCGACCTCGAAGGCTTCGCCCTCGACCTGCGCGAACTGCTCCTGGACGAACCGCCGTACCGCGGCGATTGACCTGCCGCCTCCAGCCCGCACGCGACACATGGCATTCGGCCGCCTCGAACGCACATCCGCCCCCAAGCCGATGAGCGACATCAACATGACGCCCCTGGTGGACGTCATGCTGGTGCTCGTGGTCATCTTCATCCTGGCCGCGCCGCTGCTGGCCAGTGCCATCCGGCTCGACCTGCCGCGGGCAGAGGGCACCACGCAGGGCGCCGCCGGCGATTCGGTCGAAGTCGCGATCGATGCCGCAGGCCAGGTCTTCGTCGGCGGCGTGCCCGTGGATGGCGCCGCCCTGGCCGAGCGGCTGCACGGCGTGGCGCAGGCGCATCCGCAAGCCGAGGTGCAGTTGCGTGCCGATGCCGGCGTGCCGTATGGCCGGGTGGTCGAGGTGATGGGCGCCGCCCACGCCGCAGGTCTGCACCGCATCGGATTCGTGGCCGAGCCCGGGGCCGCCCCGCCGGCCCCGGCCGCCGCCGCGCGCCCCTGAGCCGCCTGCCGGGGCGCTCCTCTCCGGCGGCCGCCGCCGATCACCCGTCCAGGGCCTCGCGCACCACCGGTGCGCCCGGCGCCTTGCCCCGGAAGATGCTCAGGCGCTGGCCGCCTGCCCGCTTGGCGGCATACATGGCCAGGTCCGCGTGGTGCAGCAGCGTGGCGGCGTTCGTACCGTCACGGGGGTACTGGGCGATGCCGATGCTGGCGCCCAGGCTCCAGCACCTGCCATGGAGCAGCACGGGACGCACTGCGGCCGCCAGCAGCCTGCGAGCGGCCGCGGCTGCCTCGCGGCTGCCGCAGTGGGGCAGTACCGCGGCGAATTCGTCGCCCCCGATACGGGCCACGATGTCGGCCCGTCGCGAGGCGCCCTGCAACCTCTGCGCCACTTCGCGCAGCAGGTCGTCGCCGGCCCGGTGGCCCAGCTGGTCGTTCACCTGCTTGAACCGGTCCAGGTCGATGAACGCGATCGCCAGGGAATGGCCTTCCCGGCGCGCCTCGCGGATCAGGCGCTCCGTGGCCTCCAGCAGGAACGCCCGGTTGGGCAGCCCGGTGACGGCATCCTGGTAGGCCAGCCGGCGGAAGCTTTGCTGGGTGTGCTCCCGCTCCAGCAGCAGTGCGCACAGCCGTGCTCCCGCCTCCAGGGCATGCAGGGGCAGCCCGTCGCAGCCCAGGGCGCCCCGGCCGTGCAGCGTGAAGGAGCCCAGCAGCCGGCCATCGCGGCCCAGGATCGGGGTGGACCAGCAGGCCGTGAAGCCCCGCGCCGCCAGCGGCTCCCGCCACGGGGCCCAGCGCGGGTCTGCCGCGATATCCGTGCAGGCAGCAGAGGCCGAGCGCCAGGCGGCCGCGCCGCGGGCGTCCCCGTCCTGCCCGGCAGGCTGGCCGTCGATGTGCGTGGCCATGACATCTTCCAGCTGGGGGGCCGCCAGGCACCTCAGCTGGCGCTGGCCGTCCACTTCCAGCACCGACACGGCGATGCCCGGCAGCATGGCTTCGATGTCCTCGCACAGGCCGGCAGCGATTTCGGACAGGGGCAGGTCGTGCGCCATCGCGTCGAGCGCCCGGTGCTGCAGCCGTTCGCGCACCTTCGTGGCCGTGATGTCGGTCAGCATGCCGGTGAGCAGCCCGGCCGCCGGCAGAAGCGCCGCCTGCACCCAGATCGGCGTGCCGTCCGCGGGGTGCAGCAATGTCTCGCAGCGGTAACCGGAGGCCGCCGCGGGCAACGGGCCCCCGAGCAGCAGCTGGTGCAGACGGGGATCGGATGGTGGGCGTGCCAGGAGGTCTGCCATGCGTTGCCCGGGCAGGGATGCGGCTGGCCGCCCCAGCAACTGGCCCGTTCCCTCGCTGGCGCAGGTGAACCGGCCCCGGGTATCCAGGGCGAAGACCGCGCACCCGCCGTGGCCCATGCCGCACAGCAGCGCCGGCCAGGGCGCATCAGGGCACGGCGGGGGCCGGGCCTCGCTCCCGGGGGCCGGTGCCACCGGCACGGCAGCGGATTCCATTTTTGCGATGTCTTCCATGCTGCGCTCGCCTCCCACGAGAGTCGTGCCGTCGTACGTGCGGATCGGCTACTATTGTCAGCAATTGGTATGAAATCATCATAGCAAATGGTTCCATCCGGCATGCTAACTTGGTTTGATGGACGAGCGTCGGATTCAGGAGCAGCGGCGGGCACGGCTCGCCGATGCCGTGCGCCGTCTGTCGGAGGGCAACGTGGCTGCTTTCGGTCGCCTGCTGGGCTACCGCGGCGGCGCCTTCGTGCGCCAGATGCTCTGCGGCAACCGTGCCGTGTCGGACAAGACGGTGCGCCACATCGAGTCCCTGCGCGGCATGCACGCCTGGTTCTCGCAGCCGCCGGCGCCGGCCGGCATCCGGGAAACCTCCGTCGCATACGACTTCGACGCAGGGCCTGAGATGTACGAGCTCTTCCCGGTCTCCCTGCATTTGCGGCCCGGCATCGCGGATTACGCGATCTGGCCCGACGAGACCGATGAAGACGCCCCCATCACCTTCCACCGCCACTGGCTGGAGCGTCGCGGCTACATGCCCCAATGCCTGCTGGCCATCCGCGTGCGCGGCTGCGGCATGGAGCCTTCCATCCAGGCAGGCGACATCGTGGTCGTGAACACCTCGGACACCACGTTGCGCGACGGGCAGGTCTTCGCCATCAACGGCTTCGGCGAAGTGCTGCTGAGGCGCGTCCAGCGCGATGGCGGGCATTGGTGGCTTTCGTGCGACAACCCCGACCAGGCCCGCTATCCGCGCAAGGCCTGGGCCGAGCCGGACTGCATCCCCATCGGCCGGCTGGTATTCAAGCAGAGCGAGTCCATCTGAAGCCGCCCGCGGCCCTCCGGCCGTGGCGCCCGGACGAGGGTGTCCGCATCCCGCCTAAAATCCGGCGAACCCCTCCTCCTGCGAAAACGCCGGCGGCCGCCAGTGCGGCCCGGTCCCCTTTTTTCCATGCAAGACAAATACACCCCCGCCGAGGTCGAGCGCGCCGCGCACAGCCACTGGACTGCCCGCGATGCCTACCGCGTGACCGAAGACGCCGGCAAGAAGAAGTTCTATGCCTGCTCCATGCTGCCCTATCCCAGCGGCAAGCTGCACATGGGGCACGTGCGCAACTACACGATCAACGACATGCTCACGCGCTACCTGCGCATGAACGGCCACAACGTGCTGATGCCCATGGGCTGGGACGCCTTCGGCCTGCCGGCCGAGAACGCGGCGCTCAAGAACGGCGTGCCGCCCGCGCAGTGGACCTACGACAACATCGCCTACATGAAGAAGCAGATGCAGGCGATGGGGCTGGCCATCGACTGGTCGCGCGAAGTCGCCACCTGTGATCCGGCTTACTACCAGTGGAACCAGTGGCTGTTCCTCAAGATGCTGGAAAAGGGCATCGCCTATCGCAAGACCCAGGTCGTGAACTGGGATCCGGTGGACCAGACCGTGCTCGCCAACGAGCAGGTCATCGACGGCCGGGGCTGGCGCACCGGCGCACTCGTGGAAAAGCGCGAGATCCCCGGCTACTACCTGAAGATCACCGACTACGCGCAGGAACTGCTCGACCACGTGCAGGTGGGCAACCCGAATGCCACGCTCACCGGCTGGCCCGACAAGGTGCGGCTGATGCAGGAGAACTGGATCGGCAAGAGCGAGGGCGTGCGCTTCGCCTTCACGCATGACATCCGCGGGGAAGACGGCCAGCCCATCGGCGGTGGCCGCATGTACGTGTTCACCACGCGTGCCGACACCATCATGGGCGTCACCTTCTGCGCCGTGGCACCGGAGCATCCGCTGGCCACCCATGCCGCGCGCTCCAACCCCGAGGTCGCCGCGTTCATCGAGGAATGCAAGACCGGCGGCACCACCGAGGCCGAGCTGGCCACGCAGGAGAAGAAGGGCGTGCGCACGGGCCTGACCGTCACGCACCCGCTCACGCAAGAGCCGGTCGAGGTCTGGGTGGGCAATTACGTGCTCATGGGGTACGGCGACGGCGCCGTCATGGGCGTGCCCGCGCACGACGAGCGCGACTTCGCCTTCGCGCTCAAGTACGGCATCGAGATCAAGCAGGTCGTGCTCGTCGATGGCGAGACCTTCGACTACCACCGCTGGCAGGACTGGTACGCCGACAAGCAGAACGGCGTCACCATCAACTCCGACAGTTTCAGCGGCCTGTCGTACCCGGAGGCTGTCTCCGCCGTGGCACATGCGCTGCAGGAAAAGGGCCTGGGCGAGAAGAAGACCACCTGGCGCCTGCGCGACTGGGGCGTTTCCCGCCAGCGCTACTGGGGCACGCCGATCCCGATCATCCATTGCGACGAGCATGGTGCGGTGCCGGTGCCCGAGAAAGACCTGCCCGTGGTGCTGCCACAGGACTGCATCCCGGACGGCTCCGGCAATCCGCTGCACAAGCACGAGGGCTTCCACGCCGGCGTGAAATGCCCCGTCTGCGGCAAGGCCGCGAGGCGCGAGACCGACACCATGGACACGTTCGTGGATTCGTCGTGGTACTTCATGCGCTACTGCGACCCGAAGAACGCCGAAGCCATGGTGGCCGGCGGCGCCGACTACTGGATGCCCATGGACCAGTACATCGGCGGCATCGAGCATGCCATCCTGCACCTGCTCTATGCGCGCTTCTGGACCAAGGTCATGCGCGACCTGGGCCTGGTGAAGGTGGACGAGCCCTTCACCAAGCTGCTCACGCAGGGCATGGTGCTCAACCACATCTATTCGCGCCGCACCGAGAAGGGCGGCAAGGAATACTTCTGGCCGCACGATGTCGAGCACGTCGTGGACGAGACCGGCAAGATCACTGGCGCCCGCCTGAAGAGCGCGGTGGGTGACCTGCCCGTCGGCACGCCGATCGACTACGAGGGCGTGGGCACCATGTCCAAGTCCAAGAACAACGGCGTCGATCCGCAGGAACTGATCGAGAAGTACGGCGCCGATACGGCGCGCCTCTACACCATGTTCACCGCGCCGCCCGAGGCCACGCTGGAATGGAACGACGCCGCCGTCGAGGGCAGCTACCGCTTCCTGCGCCGCGTGTGGAATTTCGGCGTGAAGCTCACGGGCATCGATGCCGCGGCCACCGAGGCCGCCATCCAGGGCGCCGAGAGCCTGAAGGACGTGCAATTCGGCAAGGAGGCCAAGGCGCTGCGCCTGGAGATCCATACCGTGCTCAAGCAGGTGGACTACGACTACCAGCGCATGCAGTACAACACCGTGGTCTCCGGTGCGATGAAGATGCTCAACGCGCTGGAGGACTTCAAGTCCACGGACGCGCCCGGCGGCCTGGTCGCGCTGATCGAAGGCTTCGGCATCCTGCTGCGCGTGCTCTATCCCGCCACGCCCCACATCGCCCACGGCCTCTGGAGTTCGCTGGGCTACGCGAACGCGCTGGGCGACCTGCTGGACGCACCCTGGCCCCAGGTGGATGCCGGCGCACTGGTGCAGGACGAGATCGAACTGGTGCTGCAGATCAACGGCAAGCTGCGCGGCGCGATCCGCGTGCCGGCCGGTGCCGACAAGGCGGAGATCGAGCGCATCGCCCTCGCGAGCGAGGACTTCCACAAGCACGCTGCCGGCGCCGCGCCCAAGAAGGTCGTGGTCGTGCCGGGCCGGCTGGTGAACGTGGTGATCTGATCGCGTTGCCGCCCGTTTTGAACCCATTGCACCAGAGAGACCGCACCATGCTGCAGCGCAAACGCTCGTTCCTGACCTTGCTGGCCGCAGCCCCGCTGGGCGCCGGCCTCACTGCCTGCGGCTTCCATCTGCGCCGCGCGCCGGAGTTCCAGTTCCGCACCCTCTACATCCAGGCCGATGCGGGCTCGGCCCTCGGCCGTGAACTCGAGCGCACCCTCAAGGGCTCGGGCGGCAACCTCACCGTGCTGCGCGATCCCGCCGACCTGCCCAAGGCCGACGCGGTGTTCGAGTTGCTGTCCGAGCAGCGCGAGCGCGTGGTGGTGGGCTACAGCGCGTCCGGCCAGGTGCGTGAACTGCAACTGCGCCTGCGCATCCGCTTTCGGCTGCGCAACCAGCAGGGCACGGAGTTGACCCCGCCGACGGAACTCCTGCAGCAGCGCGACGTGAGCTACAACGAAAGCATCGCCCTGGCCAAGGAGGCCGAAGAGGCGCTGCTCTACCGCAACATGCAGACCGACCTCGTGCAGCAGCTGCTGCGGCGCCTGGCCGCGGCGCGCCTGCAATGAGAATGCCCTGGCCGGCTCCCCACGGGAAGGGTGGTCCATACCCATGCAGATCGCGCTGAACCAGCTGGCCGCACACCTCCAGAAGGGGGTGCGTCCGCTCTACGTGATCCACGGTGATGAGCCGCTGCTGCAGCAGGAGGCCGCGGATGCCATCCGTGCCGCCGCGCGAGAGCAGGGCTACACCGAGCGCAGCAGCCACACTGTGGCGGGCGCGCACTTCGACTGGAGCGCGGTGCTGGCGGCGGGCGGCTCGCTATCGCTTTTCGCGGACAAGCAGGTCGTGGAAATCCGCATTCCCTCGGGCAAGCCGGGCAAGGATGGCGGTGCGGCCCTGCAGCAGATCGCCGCGGCTGCCGCAGGCAACGAGGGCACGTTGACGCTCGTGATGCTGCCGCGGCTGGACAAGGCCACGCGCACCGGCGCCTGGTTCTCGGCCCTGGACCGCGAGGGCGTGAGCGTGCAGATCGACCCGGTGGAACGCGGCGTCCTGCCGCAGTGGATCGCGCAACGCCTGGCGGTGCAGGGCCAGCGCGTGGCTGCAGGGGAGGAGGGGCAGCGCACGCTGCAGTTCTTCGCCGACCGCGTGGAGGGCAACCTGCTGGCTGCCCACCAGGAAATCCAGAAGCTCGCCCTGCTGCACCCGCCCGGCGAACTCTCCTGGGGCCAGGTCGAGGCTGCCGTGCTCAATGTGGCACGCTACGACGTCTTCAAGCTCTCGGAGGCCGTGCTGTCCGGCCAGGTGGCGCGCATGCAGCGCATGCTCGACGGCCTGCAGGCCGAAGGCGAGGCCGAGGTACTGGTCCACTGGACCCTCGCCGAGGACATCCGCTCCCTGAAGCGCGTGAAGGATGCGGTGAATGCCGGCAAGCCGCTGCCCATGGCCCTGCGTGAAAACCGCGTCTGGGGGACGAAAGAGCGGCTCTTCGAGCGCATCGTGCCCCGTTTTTCCGATGCCGCCGCTTCGCGCCTGCTGCAGTCCGCCCACATCGTGGACGGTATCGTCAAGGGCCTCAAGGTGCCCGACTGGCCGGTCGATGGCTGGCAGGCACTGCACCGGCTGGCGCTGCAGCTGTGCAAGGCTGTCAGGTGAACACCCCTGAGTCGCCTATTGGGCGTTGACCTGGATCCGCGCCTTGTCCACCCAGGCCTGCAGGCTGTCGATCAGGCCGCCCTGGCTGAACGAGCAGCTTTCCTCCGAGAACAGCGCCGAGGATTCGAGCCGGTCCAGCAGATCCGCCAGCACCTGGGCGTAGCGCGGCGGCAGTGCCTCCAGCAGCGCCGCTTGTGCGCGTGCCACCTCGCTGAAGGCGTGAGGCGTCGTGCGCGCGGCGCGAAGGTCCTCCACGGCCGTGGCGAGGGTGGTGAGCTGGGCGGCTGGCAACGCAGTGGTCGGGGTGGTCGTCATGGCGGGCGAGGGTAGCAAAACCGGCGCGTGCCGCCCGGCGGGGAAACCCGTGCCGGGCAGGCGGCGCAGCGATGCGTCAAAATCACGCCCATGAACGCGCAGCACATCGCCGAAACCCTCCACGCCCTCGGATCCCAGGCCAAGGCCGCCTCCGCGCTGATGGCGCGGGCGCCATCGGCCGTCAAGAACCGGGCACTGCTGGCGCTGGCCCGCCGCCTGCGCGACAACACCACCGCCCTGCAGGCGGACAATGTCCGCGATCTCGAGCGCGCCCGGGCTGCCGGCCTCGCCGAGCCCATGGTGGACCGGCTCAAGCTCACTCCCAGGGTCCTGGAGACCTGCGCCCTGGGCTGCGAACAGCTCGCGGCCATGGGCGACGTGATCGGCGAGATCTCCGGCATGCGCCAGCAGCCCAGCGGCATCCGCGTGGGCCAGATGCGCGTGCCGATCGGCGTCTTCGGCATGATCTACGAAAGCCGCCCCAACGTGACCATCGAGGCCGCCTCGCTGAGCATCAAGAGCGGCAACGCCTGCATCCTGCGGGGCGGTTCCGAGGCCATCGATTCCAATCGCGCCCTCGCGCGCCTCGTGCAGGAGGCGCTCGAGGAGGCCGGCCTGCCCGGCGATGCCGTGCAGCTCGTGCAGACCACCGACCGCGAAGCCGTGGGACACCTCATCGCCATGCCACAGTACGTGGACGTCATCATTCCCCGCGGCGGCAAGGGCCTGATCGAGCGCATCAGCCGCGATGCCAAGGTGCCCGTCATCAAGCACCTGGACGGCAACTGCCACACCTACGTGGACGACCCCTGCGATGTCGCCATGGCCGTGAAGGTGGCCAACAATGCCAAGACGCAGAAGTACAGTCCCTGCAATGCCAGCGAAGGGCTGCTCGTCGCGCGTGGCGTGGCGGCCGAATTCCTGCCGCAGATCGGCGTCGTCTATGCGGCCAAGGGCGTGGAAATGCGCGGCTGCCCGGAGGCCCTGGCCCTGCTGGCCGGCGTGCCGGGCGCCACGCTCGTGCCCGCCACCGAGCAGGACTGGTCCGAGGAATACCTCGCGCCCATCATCAGCATCAAGGTGGTGGACGGCCTGGACGAGGCGATCCACCACATCAACCGCTACGGCAGCCACCACACCGACGCCATCCTCACGCGGGACCACATGCATGCCCAGCGCTTCCTGCGCGAAGTGGATTCGGCCAGCGTGATGGTGAATGCCAGCACCCGTTTCGCCGACGGCTTCGAGTACGGCCTGGGCGCCGAGATCGGCATCAGCACCGACAAATTCCATGCCCGCGGCCCGGTGGGCATCGAAGGCCTCACCTCGCTCAAGTGGGTGGTGCTCGGCGAGGGCGACATCCGCGCATGAGCGGACCGCTGCCGGCGGACTTCCTCCCCCCTTCCTCCGTTCCTGCCGCATGAAGATCATCATCCTGGGCGCGGGCCGCGTGGGCGAGAGCGTGGCCGACAGCCTGGTGTCCGAGAAGAACGACATCACCGTCATCGACACCGATGCCCGGCGCCTGCGCGACCTGGAGTCGCGCTTCGACCTGCGCGGCGTCGTCGGCAGCGGCATCGATCCTGAGGTGCTGGCCGAGGCCGGAGCCGCGGATACCGACCTGCTCATCGCCTGTGCCGCGCTCGACGAGACCAACCTGGTCTGCTGCAAGATCGCCCAGCTGATCTTCAACGTGCCCACGCGCATCGCGCGCGTCCGCTCCTCGGGCTTCGGCGCCGGCGACGAGCGGGGCCGCGCGCTGCTCGGCAAGGAGGGCTTGGCGGTGGACCGCATCATCTGCCCGGAAGAGTCTCTCACGCGCTACATCGGCAAGCTCGTCCAATATCCCGAGGCCCTGCAGGTGCGGGAATTCGCGGGCGGCCGTGCCTGCCTGGCCTCCGTCCGTGCCCGGGCCGGCGCGCCGGTCGTGGGCATGCGCATCGCCGACATGCGTGCGAGTGCTCCCGATGTCGCCATGCGCGTGGTCGCGATCTACCGCCGCTTTCCGGAAGAGCCCGACCGTTTCGTGGCCTGCGACGGCACCACCCGCATCGAGGCCGGCGACGAAGTCTTCGTGCTCGCAGCCCGTGAGCAGGTCCCTCGGGTGCTCGCGGCGCTGCACCAGCGCGGCGGTGTGCCGCCGCGGCCGGTGCGCCGCATCATGATCGCGGGCGGCGGCCGTGTGGGGCTGCGGCTCGCGCGCCAGTTGGCGGAGCAGGGCGGCTTCCACGTCAAGATCCTGGAGTCGAACGCCGATCGCTGCACGGAACTGGCCTCGGTGCTGCCCGCGGAGGTGCTGGTACTGCACGGGGACGCCACCGATGAAGACCTGCTCGGCGACGAATGCATCGAAGAGGTGGACCTGTTCCTTGCCATCACCGACGATGACGAAGACAACATCATGGCCTGCCTGCTCGCCAAGCGCATGGGCGCGAGCCGGGTGCTTGCACTGATCAACCGCCGCTCCTATGCCGACCTCATGCACGGCACGCAGATCGACATCGCGCTCTCGCCGGCGCAGGCCATGCTGGGCGAACTGCTTGCCTACGTGCGCCGCGGGGATGTCCAGGCGGTCCACAGCCTGCGCCGCGGCGTGGCCGAGGCGCTGGAGATCGTCGCCCGCGGCGACCGCAGAAGCTCGCGCGTGGTCGGCCGCCGCGTCGGCGAAATCCACCTGCCGCATGACGTGCACATGGGGCTCATCGTGCGCGGCCTTGGCGAGCACGCCACGGCCGATGCGGGCGAGGGCGTGTCCGTCCCCGCCGTCGAGCCGGAAGTCATCATCCCGCAGAGCCACACGGTCATCGAAAGCGGCGACCATGTGGTTTTCTTCCTGCCGCACAAGCGGCTGGTGCGCGAGGTGGAAAAGGCCTTCCGGGTGAGCGCGACGTTTTTCTGACCGCGATGTCCGTGCCTTCCGCGCTTTCCGAGGCCCTGCCGGACCTGCTGCCGGTGCTGCGCGTGTTCGGCGCGCTGCTCGCGATGTTCTCCTGGGCCCTGGGCGTTCCCCTGGGGGCGTCCGTGTGGGCCGGAGAAGGCCTCTGGCCGGTCTATGCCGGCAGCCTGGGAGTCACCTTCGCGTGCGGCTGCGCACTCTGGCTCGGCCTGCGCCGGCATGCGCGGGAGCTGCAACCCCGCCACGGCGTCATGCTCGTGTCGCTGGTCTGGCTGGTGCTGCCGCTGTTCGCATCCCTGCCGCTCATGGTGGCGCTGCATGCCATCGGTCGCTCCATCGGCTTCACGCACGCCTACTTCGAGGCCGTCTCCGGGCTCACCACCACGGGTGCGACCGTGCTGTCCGGGCTCGACTCGCTGCCCCTGTCGGTCAACATCTGGCGCACTTTCATGCAATGGATCGGCGGCATGGGTATCCTCATCCTGGCCGTCGCCGTGCTGCCGCTGCTCGGCGTGGGTGGCAGCCAGCTCTTCAAGGCCGAAGCCGCGGGACCCGTCAAGGACACCAAGCTCACTCCCCGCATGACCCAGACAGCCAAGGGCCTCTGGGGCGTGTATGTCGTGTTCTCCCTGGCCTGCGCGCTCGCGTTCTGGGCTGGCGGCATGGCGGTCCCGGATGCGCTGATGCACATGTTCGCCACGGTGAGCCTCGGAGGGCTGTCGCCTTACGACGCCAGCTTCGGCCACTTCCACTCGCCCCTGCTGGAGGCGATCGCCATCGTCTTCATGGTACTGGCCAGCTGCAACTTCGCGCTGTATTTCGTCGCCCTGCGCAAGGGGCACTGGCGTACCTGCTGGCACGATCCTGAACTGCGAGCCACCGTGTGCACCCTGCTCGGCAGCGGCCTTTTCGTGGCGCTGCTGCTCTGGTTCAAAGGCATCTACGCGCCCCTGGACGCGTTGCGGCACGGCATGTTCCACACCGTGTCCGTGGCCACCACCACCGGCTTCGCCACCACCGATTACCTCGGGTGGCCGGTGTTCGCCCCGGTCTTCCTGCTCATGCTGTCCGGCGTGGCGACCAGCGCCGGCTCCACGGGCGGGGGCATCAAGATGGTCCGGGTGCTCATCCTGCTGCAGCAGGCGCGCCGCGAGATGACGCGGCTCGTGCATCCGCGCGCGGTGCAGCCGGTGCGCCTGGGTTCCGCCGTGGTCGAGAACCGGATGATCTTCGCCGTGCTGGCCTACATGCTGGTCTATGCCGCCACCATCACGGTGCTCAGCATGGTCCTGCTGCTCACCGACCTGGACGTCGTCACCGCCTTCAGCGCCGTGATCGCCAGCGTCCACTGCACCGGCCCGGGCCTGGGCCTCATCGGTCCCGCGGCCAATTACGCCGTGCTCACCGACTTCCAGCTCTGGGTCTGCACGCTTGCCATGCTGCTCGGCCGGCTGGAGATCCTCAGCTTCATGGCGTTGCTCACGCCCGCTTTCTGGCGGCGCTGATCCCACGGCACTTCGCGGCGGAAAAAGCTTGCGAACCCGGCCCGCGCCCCCAAATCCCTACAATCGACTCCACTTTCGGCGCAATGCCGTCTTCCCTGATTTCCGAGGGTACCCCATGGTTCCGCATCTCATCACCGCCCTCACGGGGCCGATCAACGAGCTAGAACAGCGCATCCTCGACGCCATGCCTGCGATCGAGCGCTGGTTCCGGCTCGAGTGGATGGAGCACACACCGCCCTTCTACACCTCGGTGGACATCCGCAATGCCGGCTTCAAGCTCGCGCCCGTGGACACCAACCTCTTCCCCGGAGGCTGGAACAACCTCACGGCCGAGATGCTTCCGCTGGCCGTGCAGGCCGCCATGGCCGCGATCGAGAAGATCTGTCCCGAGGCGCGCAACCTCCTCATCGTCCCCGAGAACCACAGCCGCAACACGTTCTACCTCGCGAACGTGATCCAGTTGCAGCGCATCTTCAACATGGCCGGGCTCAACGTGCGCGTGGGCTCCATCAGCCCCGAGATCAAGAAGCCCACCACCGTCACGCTGCCCAACGGCGACTCGGTCACGCTGGAGCCTGTCGTGCGCGACAAGGGCCGCCTGGGGCTCAAGAACTTCGATCCCTGCACCATTCTGCTCAACAACGACCTGTCCGCCGGCCCTCCGGGCATCCTGGAGGATCTGCACGAGCAGTACCTGCTGCCGCCCTTGCATGCCGGCTGGACCGTTCGCCGCAAGAGCCGCCATTTCCAGAGCTACGAGGAGGTGTCCAAGCGCTTCGGCAAGCTCCTGGGCATCGACCCCTGGCTCATCCATCCGCTCTTCAGCCACTGCGAAGGGCTGGATTTCAGCGAAGGTGCGGGCGTGGAGGCCTTGCGCTCCGCCTTGGATGCCCAACTGGCCAAGGTCCGGCGCAAGTACAAGGAATACGGCATCAATGAGAAGCCGTTCGTCATCGTCAAGGCCGACAACGGCACCTACGGCATGGGCGTCATGACCGTGCGCGATGCCAAGGACCTCGACGCGCTCAACCGCAAGACGCGCAACAAGATGGCCATCGTCAAGGACGGCCAGCCGGTGACCGACGTCATCCTTCAGGAAGGCGTCCTGACCCGCGAGCGCGTGCACGAGGCCGTGGCCGAGCCCGTCGTGTACATGATGGACCGCTACGTGGTCGGCGGCTTCTACCGCATGCATGCCGAGCGGGGCGTGGACGAGAACCTCAATGCGCCCGGGGCGAGCTTCGTGCCGCTCGCCTTCGAGCAAAGCACCCACCTGCCCCAGCCCGGAGCCCGGCCCGGCGCCAGCGCGCCCAACCGGTTCTACATGTATGGCGTGATCGCCCGGCTGGCCATGCTGGCGGCCAGCTACGAACTCGAGGCGACCAACCCCGAGGCCGAGATCTACGAATAAGCCACTGCGCAGCGCTGCAGACTCCCCGTCTGGCGCTTAGTTGCTGCCCTGCAACATGGAGCGGCCTGTGGGAGTGCTTTCCCCGCTCCTTGTCACAATAGCGGTCCCCCAATACCGGAACCCCATCCGGCACGGTGCCGGAGGGGCCCTGCAGTGCAACGCTCCAAATCCTCGCTTGCGGCGCTCACCCTCGGCGCCATCGGCGTCGTGTATGGCGACATCGGCACCAGCGTGCTGTATGCCGTCAAGGAAGTCTTCGGCTCCGGCCACGTGGCCTTCACGCCCCAGAACGTCTATGGCGTGCTGTCCATCCTTTTCTGGACGCTCACGACCATCGTCTCGCTGAAGTACGTCGTGCTTGTCCTGCGGGCGGACAACAACGGCGAAGGCGGGCTCATCGCCATGCTGGCCCTGGCCTCCCAGGCGGTGAAGGACAAGCCGAAGCTGCGTTCCGCCCTGCTGGGCATAGGCGTCTTCGGCACATCCCTGTTCTACGGCGACGGAGTCATCACGCCCGCCATCTCCGTGCTGTCGGCGGTGGAAGGGCTGGAAGTCGTATCGCCGCACTTCGGGCGGGCCGTCATCCCCCTCACGCTCGTCGTGCTGTTCTGCCTGTTCGCCGTGCAAAAGCGCGGCACCGGTGGCATCGGGCGCTATTTCGGGCCGGTGACGCTGGTGTGGTTCACCTCCATCGCGGCCCTCGGCGTGCCGCACATCATGGGGCACCCGGAAATCCTGGGGGCCCTGAGCCCGCACCACGCGCTCGGCTTCATCTGGCGCAATCCGGGAACGAGCTTCATCATCCTCGGCGCCGTGGTCCTCTGCGTGACCGGTGCCGAAGCCCTCTACGCCGATCTCGGGCACTTCGGAAAAAAGCCGATCCGCCTGGCATGGTTCAGCGTGGCGATGCCCGCCCTCACCATCAACTATTTCGGGCAGGGCGCCCTCCTGCTCGCCGAGCCGGAAGCCGTCAAGAACCCCTTCTACATGATGGCCCCCGACTGGGCCCTCATCCCGCTCGTGATCATGGCCACCGTGGCCACCGTCATCGCCTCCCAGGCCCTGATCACCGGAGCGTTCAGCGTGACCAAGCAGGTGATCCAGCTGGGCTACCTGCCGCGGCTGAACATCCTGCACACCAGCGTGCGCGATACCGGGCAGATCTACATACCGTTCGTCAACTGGGCACTGTTCCTCGCCATCGTGCTGGCCGTGGTCATGTTCCGTTCCAGCAGCAACCTCGCGGCCGCCTATGGCATCGCCGTCACGCTGGACATGCTCATCACCACCGTGCTCACCTTCTTCGTCATTCGCTACGGCTGGCGGTATCCGCTGGCGCTGTGCATCGGGGCCACGGGCTTCTTCTTTCTCGTGGATCTCGCCTTCTTCAGCTCCAACCTGCTCAAGCTGCTCCAGGGCGGCTGGTTCCCGCTGATGATCGGCTCCATCGTCTTCATGCTCATGATGACCTGGAAGCGCGGCCGCGAGCTCCTGAACGAGAAGCTGCGCGCCGACGCCATCGACCTGAGGGATTTCCTCACGGCCGTATTCGTCAGTCCGCCGACACGCGTGGATGGCACGGCCGTCTTTCTCACGGCGGAGCCGGGCGCGGTGCCGAACGCGCTGCTCCACAACCTCAAGCACAACAAGGTACTGCACCAGCAGAACCTGTTCGTCACCGTCCGCAACCACGAAGTCCCCTGGATCGGTCTCGACAAGCGCCTGCAGGTCGAAGCCCTCGGGGGCGACTGCTGGCAGGTCATGGTGCACTACGGCTTCAAGAACGACCCCGACCTTCCGGGCGCGCTGGCGCTCATGCGCGGGCGCGGTTGCGAACTGGAGTCGATGACCACCAGCTACTTCCTCTCCCGGGACGTGGTCACCCCGACGATCGGCAGCGGCATGGCACCCTGGCGGGAGAAACTCTTCGCACAGATGCACCACAACGCGAGCGGAGCCGCAGGCTTCCTCAACCTGCCCAGCAATTCCGTGGTGGAGCTGGGCTCCAAGATCGAGATCTGAAAGGACGGGGCAGCCCCGGGTGTCCCGGGGCCATCCTCGTGCAGAGGGATGCGCGTTCGCGCAGATTGACAGAATCCTGCCCCTCATGCGTTCCTTTCTCAGAGATATCAGCCTCTCCGCTACGGCGGCGGGATTCGTCGCGGTGCTGGTGGGATTCACCAGTTCAGTCACCCTCGTCTTCCAGGCGGCCCAGGCCTTCGGTGCCACGCCCGCCCAGATCACTTCCTGGATGTGGGCCCTCGGGCTCGGCATGGGACTGTGCTCCCTGGTTCCTTCACTGCTCCTGCGCCAGCCGGTGATGGTCGCCTGGTCCACGCCCGGTGCCGCGGTGCTGGCGTCGGCAGGCCTTGCAGGCGGCTATTCCATGGGCGAGGCGGTAGGCGCCTTCATGCTGTGCGCCGTGCTCATCACCCTTGCTGGCGCCACGGGCTGGTTCGAGCGCGCCATGCACCGCATCCCGGCAGAGATCGCCTCCGCGCTGCTGGCCGGCGTGCTCGCGCGCTTCGGCATGCAGGCTTTCGTGGCCGCCCAGACTGCGCTGCCGCTGGTCCTGCTGATGCTTTTCACCTACCTCATCGCACGCCGCTGGTTGCCGCGCTACGCCATCGTGCTCACGCTGGCTGCCGCCATCGCATTCACGGCCGCTCAAGGCCAGATATCGCTGGCGACCGTCCACCTCGCCTGGGCCGTCCCGGTCTTCACGGCCCCGGAGTTCACCGCGTCCGCAGTCATCGGCCTGGCGCTGCCGCTTTTCGTGGTCACCATGGCATCGCAGAATCTTCCGGGCGTGGCTGTCATCCGGGCCTCCGGCTACCCTCTGCCGGTGTCCCGTCTCCTGACCATGACCGGGCTGGCCACCCTGGCGCTGGCGCCTTTCGGTGCCTATGCCCTTAACTTCAGCGCGATCACTGCTGCCATGTGCATGGGGCCGGAGGCGCACGAAGACCGGTCGCGCCGATACACGGCTGCCGTGGCCTGTGGCGCGCTGTATGTCGTCATCGGCCTGTTCGGTGCGGTGGTGACCGGACTGCTGACTGCATTCCCGCGCGAGCTGGTGGTCGCCATCGCCGGCCTGGCACTGCTCGGAACCATCGGCTCCGGCCTGTCCACCGCGCTGCGCGACGATTCACACCGTGAAGCTGCACTCATCACCTTCCTCGTCACCTTGAGCGGTGTCGTGATCGCTGGCGTTGGCTCCGCCTTCTGGGGCGTGGTCGCCGGCGTGCTCACGCTATTTGTGCAACAGTACGGACGCCGCCCCCGCGGCGCCTGATACCACCTTCCCAGCCCAGACGAAATCATGAACATTCTTTTCGTTGCCGATCCGGTCGAACACTTCAAGATCTACAAGGACACCACGTTCTCGATGATGCGAGAGGCCCAGCGCCGGGGGCATATGGTGAGCGTTTGCGAGCCGGGCCACATTCGCTGGGAGCAGGGAAGCAAGGTAACGGCGCGCGTACGCGACCTCCACCTCACGGGTGACGCGCAGGCCTGGTTCACCGTGGCAGGCCTGCGCGAGGCCGAGCTCTCCGGATTCGGCGCCGTGCTCATGCGCAAGGATCCTCCCTTCGATAGCGAGTACTTCTATGCCACCCATCTCCTCGAGCAGGCCGAGCGGGAGGGGGCGAGGGTCTTCAACAAGCCCCGTGCGTTGCGCGACCATCCCGAGAAGCTGGCCATCATGGAGTTTCCCGACCTCATCGGGCCCACGCTCGTCACGCGGGACGCGGGCGACATCCGGCGCTTCCACGCGGAACATGGGGACATCATCCTCAAGCCGCTGGACGGGATGGGCGGCATGGGCATCTTCCGGGTCAAGGCCGACGGACTCAATCTGGGCAGCATCATCGAAACCCTCAACCACGATGGCGCGCAGACCGTCATGGTGCAGAAGTTCCTTCCCGAGATATCCGAAGGGGACAAGCGCGTCCTCATCATCGGCGGCGAGCCTGTACCTTATTGCCTTGCACGCATTCCCCAGGGATCGGAAGTTCGTGGCAATCTCGCTGCCGGCGGCAAGGGGGTGGCGCGCGCGCTCACTGCCCGCGATGTCGAGATCGGCCGCCGGCTCGGTCCCGTACTGCTGGAGCGGGGCATGCTCCTGGCAGGCGTGGATGTCATCGGCGACTGCGTCACCGAAATCAACGTGACGAGCCCCACCTGTTTCCAGGAGATCTTCGACCAGACCGGATGCGACGTCCCGTCGCTGTTTATCGATGCGCTGGAGAAACAGTTGGAATTGAGCTGAAGGCGATTTTTGTTGCTATACTAGCGGGCTTCGCTACTGAGATTGCTGTGATTCCTGAGGGGGTTGCGGTGGAAGCAGGTGGCGAAGGCGGTAGAAGAGAAAAGTTTTGCTGAGAGTTGCGCTGGTGCTAAAAACTGGTGTAGAATTCAAGGCTTCGCTGATCTGAAGTGCTGCAAGAGATTGCGGTGGTTAAGGTTGGTGGGTGGTTGGAAGTCGAAAGATGAATAACCACAAAGTTTGACAGGACTTTAAAAACTCTGTTAGAATTCAAGGCTTCGCTGATTGCAGCGAGTCAAGAAGAAAAGAGAAATCTGATCTTCTGGTTCCTTAAAAATATACAGCCGATAAGCGTGGGCGTTTGATGGCGAGTGCCAAGTT